>CAURZM010000006.1:0-98275 GCA_963529625.1 uncultured Campylobacter sp.
ATCATATTTTACTAAAGATGATAAGAGAGAATCCGCTTGGCTTATCTTGAGCCTTATTTATTACGCAAACAAGCCGAGCGAAGCGGAAACTTAAATTTAAACTCTGCACGTCGGCATTTTTTAAGCATAAATTTTACTCTAACGCACTTGTTAAAGTAAAACTCTGCCAAGTAGAATTTCAAAATTTACGTGATTGCACCGATAGTGGCATTTAAAATCCGCGAGGTTTTAATAACAAAGCCTCGCGGTGGGTGAAAGCGGAATTTATAATGGAGAAATTTTGTAGATGATGAGGTGAAATTTCGCCGCAAAATTTCAACAACAAAGCCGGCCATCCTCACCATTTTTTATACTCGCCAAGCTTTGCGACGCTATCGAATTTTGTATTTTATCCCTCAAAATTTATGACGCAAGCGAATTAAAAATAAAAGGCGGCTTTCTAAACTTACAAATCCCTCGGATCGGCGATCTTTCCTGCGACGGCACTAGCTGCGGCGACGGCAGAGTTTGCTAGATACACTTCGCTCGTTCTATCGCCCATGCGGCCGACGAAATTTCGATTAGTCGTGCTTACGCAGCGCTCGCCCACGCCCAAAATCCCCATATATCCGCCCAGGCACGCGCCGCAGGTCGGGTTGCTCACGACCGCGCCCGCTTCTACGAAAATATCCCACAGCCCCTCTTTTTGCGCGGCCAGAGCGATCTTTTGCGTCGCAGGCGTGATGATGAGGCGGGTTTTGCGCGCAACCTTGCGACCTTTTAAAATTTGCGCAGCGATTCGCAGATCGGAGAGCCTGCCGTTGGTGCAGCTGCCGATAAAGACCTGATCGACGGCGATGTCGTCGCGCACCGCCTCGCGCACGCTCTTGCCGTTGCTAGGCAGAAACGGATATGCAATCACCGGATCAAGCTTGCTAACATCGATCTGCAAAATTTGCTCATAGTTCGCGCCCTCGTCGGAGTAGTGAAATTTCGGCTCGGCGCGCAAATTTTTATCCGCCAAAAATTCCTTCGTGATCTCATCGACCGCGACGATACCGCTCTTGCCGCCCGCTTCGATCGCCATATTGCAAAGCGAAAATCTGCTATCCATATCCAGATGCTCCAGCGCGTCGCCGCAGAACTCCAAAGCTTTATAGCGCGCGCCATCCACGCCGATGAGGCGGATCACTTCTAGGATCAGATCCTTGCCGTAGATGTGCGGCGCGGGTTTGCCGCGAAAGATCACTTTGATCGTAGGAGGTACTTTGAACCAATTCTTGCCCGTTATCATCGCAAAAGCAAGATCCGTGCTGCCCATACCCGTCGCAAATGCCCCCAGCGCGCCGTGGGTACAGGTGTGGCTATCCGCGCCGATGATGACGTCGCCGGGCACTACGAGCCCTTTTTCAGGCATCAGCGCGTGCTCGATACCCATATCCTTTTCGTCGAAATAGTTTTTTAAATCGTGCTTGTAAGCAAACTCGCGTGAAATTTTAGCTTGGTTTGCGCTTAAAATATCTTTCGTAGGGATGTAGTGATCCATCACGATCGCAAAGCCGTCCGGGTTGGCTAGCTTTTTTGCGCCGCTAAGCTCAAACTGCTTGATCGAAATCGGCGTCGTGATGTCGTTGCCGATTACCATATCAATGGCGCTTTCGATGATCTGCCCCGCAAAAACCGCCTCGCCCACATGCTCGCTAAAAATTTTCTCCGTGATCGTCTGCTTCATAAAATCTCCTTCGTATCGGTTAAATTTGCGCGATTTTAGCTAAAAAATCATAAATTTTTGCAATTTTATGTATAATTGGGCGCAAGGAGCGAGACGATGGAAATTTTAGATATTTTTGCAAACCGTAGAAGCGTAAGAAAATACGCGCAGGGGTCGCTTGAGGACGAGGTGCTGGATAAAATTTTAAAAGCGGGCCTGCTTGCGCCGTCGGGGCATGCACGCCGCCCGTGGGAGTTCATCCTCGTGCGCGACAAACGGATGCTTGAGCGACTAAGCGGATGTCGCAGTAGCGGAGCGAATATGCTAAAACAGGCCGCGGCCGCGATCGTCGTGATCGCAGATGAGCAGAAGCAGGACATCTGGATTGAGGACTGCTCGGTAGCGCTAGGCTACATGCACCTTGCCGCAAGCGCGCTAAATCTCGGCAGCTGCTGGGTGCAGGTAAGATTGCGCGCCGCCGCGGACGGACGCAGCTGCGAGGAGTTTTTGCGCAAGGCGCTGGGCTTTCCGCTAAATTTTAAAGCAGAAGCGATACTAGCCCTCGGCGTGCCGCAACAGCGCCCGAGCCCGCACGATCTGCAGAAGCTAAATTTAGCCAAAATCCACAAAGAGAAATTTTAACGCGCATGAAGTATCAAAACTTAATTCAAATTTGCGAGTATCTACGCGCCAAACGCTTCCTTTCGCACATTAAGCGCGTAGGAGATAACCTCTTTAAAGTCTGCTTTGACGGCAATGAGACGCTGTTTTTTGATATGAATAAATCGGGCTGCAATATCCACGAAAATGACGCTTTTACTGAAGGTAGGGTTTACGCGGCGCCCTTTGACGTGCTACTTGCCAAGCGCTTCGTAAAATCGCGCATCACTTCCGTTAGCGTGCCAGAAAATAATAGAATTCTATGCCTTAGCGTAAGCCAAAACGCAAGCTACAAAACCCAAAGCTCAAATATCTACTTCGAATTTACCGGGCGTTTTACAAACGTAATAATCACCGATGAAAACGATGTGATTTTAGAGGCCCTGCGGCACTTCGAGACGGAATTTAGACAGATCAAGGTAGGAAGAAAACTCCGTCATCTGCCGCCTGCAAATATTAAAGAAGCCCCCGTGCCAAAAATTTCGGACTTTAGAGCATTTTTTCGCGCGGAATTTAACGCGCTAAATGCGGATCGTTTAAACTCGCTCAAATCCGCAAAAATCACGGCGCTAAATAAAAAGCTAGACTCGGTGCGCGAGGCTTTAGGCTCTTTGCAAAGCAGCGCCGAGCTACTGCGAAGCGCCGAGCTTTTAGGTGCGAAAGCTGCCTTGCTAAAGGAAAATATCTATAAAATTCCAACTAGCGCGCGAGAATTTACGCTGCAAAAAGGAGACGCCGAAGCGGTAGAATTTAAGCTACAAAAGCCTGCGAACGCTACTTTGGGCGAGCTTTACTCCGAGGCGAAGCGTCTGCGCCAAAAGGCTGCTAATATCCATATCGAAGAGCAAAATTTAAAGGAGAAACTCGCGTTTTATGAGAATTTAAAATCGCTCGTCCTTGCCGCACAGGACGCACACGAGATCGAAATTCTAATGCCTAAGCGCACGCAAATTAGGCAAAAAAGCAAGGAAAAAAATGGCGAATACGTGGCGAGCTTTTATCTCGGGGATTTTAAAATCAGCGTCGGTAAAAACGAAAAAGGCAATGAGTTCTTACTAAAAAATAGCTCCAAATCCGACTATTGGTTTCATCTTAAGGACATTCCAAGCGCACATGTCATCGTAAAGACAAATAAGCAAAGTCTAAGCGAAGAGGTGATCGAATTCGCCGCTAAAATTTGCGTGAGCTTCAGTGCAAGCGGCAGCGGAAAATATCTAGTCGATTACACCAAACGTCAAAATGTCAAAATCAACGAAGGCGCCTTCGTAAACTACGTAAATTTTAAAACAATCAGCGTTTTAAAGCCGTAATAAGCGAGCTTGCAGTATAATTATTCAAAATAAATTCCAAGGAAATTCTATGAAGCAAAGAATAATCACGGCAAGCATTTTACTCGCCGTATTTTTAGCTCTAATTCTCATAAACGCCAGGTGGCTAAATTTCGCCGTATTTGCGCTGATACTCGTGCTTGCGTTTTTTGAAAGCCTCAAATTATGGGGTCTAGAGGAAACTAGCAAAAAGTGGCTCGCGCTGGCGATCGCGTTTTTTGCGCTGCTACCATTTACGCAGACCGATGAGCCCTTCGTCTCAGCGCTAAAAGTTAGCATCCTAATGATCCTATGCGTCGCCTCTGTCGTAGCCTTTACCAAGGGCCCCAGCCTAAAGATCACGCTTCCTTTCATCTATCCCGTTGCGCCAATATTTTTTATGTGGGCGGCTTATGATGATTTCGGGGAAGTTTTTCACTTCGTTTGGCTGATCTTTATTATCGTAGCTAGCGATAGTGGCGCATATTTTATCGGAAGAGCCTTTGGCAAAACTCCGCTAAGCGCTAGCTCGCCGAATAAAACCGTAGAGGGCGTGCTAGGTGGTCTTGCACTCGCGCTTATAGTTAGCCTCATTTATGCGCGCATCTTTACCAATATGCCGCCGCTTGAAATTTTAGGAAAAACCATCATCATAGCAATTTTTGGCGTGCTGGGCGATCTGTTTGAGAGCTACCTAAAGCGCGCGGCGGGTCTTAAAGACAGCGGCGCGCTCTTTCCAGGACACGGCGGGATCTTAGACCGCATCGACGGCTATATGTTCGGCGCGATTGCGATGGCGATAGTCTATTCATGGTAGTTTTAGGCTCCACGGGCTCTATCGGCACAAACACCCTAGACGTAGCCGCGCGCAGCGGTAGTATGATCGAAGCGCTTAGCTGCGGGCGCAATATCAAGCTTTTAAACGAACAGATCGCGAAATTTCACCCAAAGCTCGTTTGTATCGCGGACGCGCAGCAAAAAAGCGAGGTAGATCACGAGCGCGTATTTTGCGGTGCGGATGGAATTTTACAGATGCTTGCAGAGTGCAAAAGCACGACCGTGGTAAACGCTCTCGTAGGCTTTGCGGGCATGATGCCGAGCTTAAAGACCCAGGAGCTCGGAAAGAGGCTGTGTCTCGCCAACAAAGAAAGCCTCGTCGTCGGCGGGAAATTTCTGCAAACGGATAAAATTTACCCGATCGACAGCGAGCATTTCGGACTGAAATTTTTACTTAGCAATGCCAAAATCCCCGTTTCGCGCCTAATCATCACGGCTAGCGGCGGCGCGTTTTACGATGTGCCGCTAACGCAGCTGGGTTCGCTCACGCCGCAAAACGCCCTCAAGCACCCCAACTGGAAGATGGGCGCGAAGATCACGATCGACAGCGCCACGATGGCAAATAAGCTCTTTGAGGTGATCGAGGCGTTTTGGCTCTACGGCATGCGCGAGATCGATGCGCTTATCGAGCGCACCTCGCAGATCCACGCGCTAGTCGAATTCGCAGACGGCTCCACGACGGCGCATATTAGCAAGGCCGATATGCGACTAGCCATCGCGCACGCGATGTTTAACGGCGACGTACGGGAGCAGATCACCGCGCCCGTAGATCTGTGCGCGCTGCGACCGATAGAATTTAAGCCGATCGACGAGATGAAATTTCAAATTTTTACCCTCAAAGACGCGCTGTTAGCAAACCCCGATCTCGGCGTCGTCATCAACGCCGCAAACGAAGCGGGCGTAAATGCGTTTTTGCAGCAGCGGTGCCGCTTCACCGACATTGCGCGCGTCGTGCTAAAGTGCGCGGAGAAATTTAACTCGCCTAGCGTAACGGATGCAGACGCGCTTGCGGCGGTGGACGCGAGCGTGCGAGCGTATGCAAACGAACTGCTGAAATAAGTTTTTTAATCACGGGATTTATACTGCAAGTTAAGCTTGGCAGCAAATTTCACTGCGCACGGTGCGTGCCGTATCGGGCGCAGATTTACACCGTGCCGCAAGGTGTGCCGTTAAATTTAATAAATAGAGGTTTAGCGTGGATATTAAAACCGTCATAGATTTAGAAAAGCAGCGCAAGCGGCTTAAAAAAAGTCGCAAGCTTTGGAAAATTTTAAGTTATCTGGTAGCGTTTGC
Organism: uncultured Campylobacter sp.; assembly: GCA_963529625.1. Taxonomy (GTDB): domain Bacteria; phylum Campylobacterota; class Campylobacteria; order Campylobacterales; family Campylobacteraceae; genus Campylobacter_B. The sequence continues at coordinate 5,788 of CAURZM010000006.1, forward strand.
GGTTTTCGGTCCGATGCTTGCACTCGCATTGATAATCATCTTTCTTAATTTTCCAAAACTCGATCTTGGCGTAGAAAGTTTATTTCTTTTAGTCGCGTCTATTTTAGCAATAATCGGCATGCGGGACAAATTTTACGAGTGGATTTTTGAGCGTAAAACCGAGCGGTTTTTGATGCGCTACAAAGAGCTTTATCTCAAGCCCTATATCGAAAGCCTGGGCTTTTCGTATAAAATGGGCGCACTTTTTCAGGAAAAAGAGGTGAGGCAGAGCGAGATATTTGACGGATTTGATAGATTTCGCGCGGACGATCTGGTTTACGCAAGCGCGGACGGAGTGGATTTTATGTTTTGCGACATAAGGCTGGAAAAGGAGACCGGCAGTGGAACTTCATCGTTTTTTAAAAAGAGTTACACTACATTTTTCGAGGGGCCTTTTTTTGTGGCAAATTTTAATAAAAAAATTGGCTCCGATGTTTTTGTTTTTTCGGGCGCGGCGGCACCCACAGGCATAGATTTGCCGCCGTCTGCACTACCGCGCAAGCTATGGAGCAGCCGCAAAATCCCGATAGATAACGCGGATTTCAATGCAAACTTTTCGGTTTACGCAAGCGATACGGTGGCGGCTATGTATGTCCTGACGCCCGGGCTGATGGAGAAAATTTTATCTCTTAAACAGCTCGTGAAATCCGATATCTCGCTGAGCTTCAAGCAAAATAAAATTTACATCGCGATAGCTCGCGGCGCCGATAGTTTCGAGCCGAGCTTGGATCAGCCGATACTCAATGCTCGCATCGCAAAGGATATCAAGGCGGATCTAGACGCGATGCTGCAAATAGTAAAAATTCTAAGGCTGAATGAAAAAATTTGAACGTCTTAGCCAGGCGCAAGGCAGAGCAAGGCAAGTAGACGAAATAAGACAGGGCGAGGCAAAGCGACTAGATAAAACAAAGCGGAGCAGAATAGGCTGCTGGGGCAAAACACGCGAGCGTCGTGCAAGCGGAATAAATTTCACGCGGGATTTGAAATTTTAGTAATGGGGTGAAATTCCGCGCCGGATTGCGAATTTTAGTAGCGAGATAAAATTCCACGCGGTGGTTCCGGCATGATGATGAAATTTCGCGTAGAATTCGACGGCGTTTTACGTCGCGGCGAAATCTTGGTATAGAATTTCGGCGGAATTTTACGAAAAATTAAAATTTGCTTGCTATTGAGAGATTTTTTTGATATACTGCCGTTTCTTTTTTGGCCCCGTAACTCAGTTGGTAGAGTGTCACCTTGACATGGTGGAAGTCGTTGGTTCGAGTCCAATCGGGACCACCACCTAAGCTATTTTCAAATTTTAATCACTTCATTTTCGCGCACAGCACCTGTCTTAAATTTAGTTATTCCGACCCCTTTCATTTTTATTTTAGATATAATTTTTCCAAAATACTACGAGATCGATTAGCCGATCGATGAGGTAAATTCTATCGGCAACCGATTAAATTTAGAAAGGAGTATCGGCGATATATGGGACAGTATGTTATAAAAACATTAGACTATTGCGCAGAAAAGGGGCTACAGCTACAATGGGAAAAGGACTTCGCGATCTCCGTCAATGCTCCAGGAAACGAAGTTACTATAAGGGCAAATAAAAGCGGGCTTATATCTCTTGCCAGGCATCTGCTTACTTTAGCGCAAGATTCCGCGCCGAAACATTCGCATATACATCTGGATGAGTATAATTCGCTTGAGGAGGGCTCGGCGGAACTTATATTGGAGAAAATATGAATACGAATAGCATCAATGTAGATGGAAAAAGTTATTATACCCCGCGATCGAAGCGTTGGGATTATATTTAACGGCGCTTTATGAATGACGGCGTAGTGCGCAAAAAGGAGAATAAATCAGTGCTACCGAATAAAATTTATATAAAAGACGATCCTCTAACTATCGATGACGAACTTATGGGGCATGAGTATCATAAATTAGATATTAAAATTCTAGAAAACAAAAAGCTTGTGGTATTGGGTTTTACTACGAATTTGGCTATGTATTATTTCGCAAAAAACATTTTAACATCGTCGTATAATGAAAGGGTCTCATACCTAGAGCTTTTTCCTTATGAATATTGGGTGGGAGGAGCGCGATTTGCAAAAAATAGCGCTCAACTATGCATAGATATAGAGGAATTTATCAAAATGGACGAAGCGGAGTGCTATATAGCGGACGATATGGATAAGTATAAATTTGAGCTGGATTTTAAAACATTCTACCAAAGCGTTACATTTTATTTCCCTAGTACGGAGGACTACATAAATTTCGCCAAATATCTGCTAAGCATGAGTATCTACAATAGAAAAAATAGGGTAAAATTTTATAGCGAAGATTATACGTTGATTTTACAATACTCCAGGTTTGTTATATGAGAAATTTAGAGCGATCAAAAATAAAATTTATCTCCCGTAAAGCCCAAATTTAAGGATCGGGCGGTGTAGGGCAACGCTATGAATAAAGCAAAGCATAACGAAAAGAAGCAGCAAAATGTCAGATAGAATTGGCTATTTTTTTCTTGGCGTAGTATTCTTTTTATACCTTATAATTTTTGCAGTAAATAAAAATATAAAGATAGGCGAGAAATATATTAAATTTGATGATGCGGGTATTTTATGGGTATTGCCCGCAACTGTATTTTTAATAGCGGGTATTTGCTTCTTTTACCTCGCCTTCCGCTCTGAAAAGAACATAAAAAGATATCCGAAGTATATGTGGTGTAAGGACTGCTGTAAATTTTACATGTACGAGGATGTCAAAGATACGGATCAAATTTGCCCGGACTGCGGCAAAAAGCTTACGGAGTATAATGACGGCGACTACTGGAAAAGAAATGCCTCCGATCAAGGCGCTAAAACTCCGAAGCCTAAAAAGCGTAAATTTAAAAAGAGATGAAATTTTGATTTGTTATAGGGGAATATATAAAAATGCTAAATAGAATTTTCGCATTAATCGGATTTTTTGCTTTTTTCGCATGGGGGCTGACGGCCGCTCTATTGGGAAAAGTCGATATAAAACCCGGCTTTATGGCATCGGTAAAGCTTGAAAGCGCGTATCTGCGTATCATCATAGGAATTTTATGCTTTGCGGCGTGCGCTTTCTTTGCGTATCTCGCATTTCGCCCTGAAAAAAGCATAAAATATTATCCTAAATTTATGCGCTGCAAAGGGTGTTTTAAATTTTATAATTTCTCGGACGTTAAAGATAGGAATGTTTGCCCTAAATGCGGAGGCGAGCTGCAAGATTATGCCGAGATAGAAAAGTGGAATCAAGCGGAAAAGAATAAAAAGCTTGAGAAATATTATAAATTTGAAAAAGAGTGGCTAAAGAAGGTGAGCCATGATAAAAAATAATTGATGCGCAAGCAAAATCAAAAAGTCTTAGGAATAAAAAATGAGCGCTAGGATAGGTTTAATACTTTTGGCGCATTTTAGACGGGTATGATTTTAGGAATTGATTAAATTTTAAAAATTCCGGCTAGATTTGCTTCGCAAATTTGCCGCTTTAAGAAATAAAAACCGCTAAAGAGTCTAAATTTAAAACCGAAATTTTACCGCGCTACGTAAAACGCTCGAAATTAAAATTTCATCCAATCTACTCCTAAATTTTAAAAAATCTATCTTTAATCTTTGAAATTTATTATTATTTAATCAAGAGAAATTATAATATAGCATTTGCAAATCATTCGCAAAATCTTAATTTTAAATAGGGGAGAGTGATGGTTAAGAAATTTTATCTTTCAAATGCCGCGATCGCGCTAAGTTTGTGCGCCGCATTACAACTAAACGGGGCTGAAAACAACTCTACGTCCGCAAATATCAGCGCATCTAGCGCGCAAGCGGTAAATTCCGCAGCTCCTAAAAACGCTTCCGGCGCGAACTCCACGAAGCTGGGCACCATCGTAGTTACCGCGACGGGCTTTGAAGATATGCTTAAAAACGAGGTTCGCAACGTTTCCGTTATCACCGCGGAGGATATGGAAAACCGCGGTTACCGCGATCTGCGCGAAATTTTAGAAAAGGCGCCGGGGGTTAGCTTCCACGGCGATACGGTCGATCTGCGCGGGCAGGGCCAGAAGGCAAATACCTCCGTCAAGGTCCTTCTTAACGGAGTCGCGCTCAATATGATCGACACGACGCCGACGAGCATCCCGATCGATCTCGTTCCGATCGAAGATATCGAGCGCGTGGAGATTATCCCCGGCGGCGGTAGCGTGCTTTACGGCAGCGGCACCAGCGGCGGCGTGATAAATATTATCACAAAAAAGGGTGCCAGATACCCATACGCCAATATCTCCACCAAGATCGCATCGTATAATTACAATGATCTAAATTTAGGGCTAGGCGGAGGCGTGAGCGATAATCTGTTTCTAAAAACCGCCGTCAAGGGCTTTAAGCAGCGCGGATACCGCAAGGGTGAGAAAAATACCGGCTACTACGGCTCGCTCGGGATGCATTATAAAATTTCGGACGATCAAAGCATCTCTTTCGATCCGAGTTTTTATCGCGCCAGAACCTATTCCGTGCCTACTCTTGGCCTTGCCGAGCTTAAAGCGGATCGCCGCCAACAGGGAGGCGAGAGAACCTTTACCAAAAGCACGCGATCAAATTTTGATCTAAGCTATGCGGTAAAATTCGGCGATCGGATAGAGGTGAATCTGCATCCTTATTATCAAGATATCAGGAGCATACAGCAGGGATTTGTGATGAAAGACCGCAAAGAGGGGGCAAATTTAAAGGGCAAGCTCGACTACGACAGCGGCGAGTTCATAGCGGGATACGATTATCTCAAAAACAAGGGCTTTCGCAAGATTGACTTTACCACTCCGATGAATCCTATGATGAGCCTTTCGCAGCTTACGATCTTTGATATGCAGAAACTTACCCACTCGGTCTATGCTTTAGAAAAGCACAATTTTACCGATCTGTTTTCGCTTAGCGCGGGCGGTCGGTTTGAGCGCGCCGAATACAAAGTAAATCGTAGGGTTTCAACGACCATAAAAAGGATGGGGAACATAATCTCGCAGACGCAAAATAGCACCCGAGTAACCGATTATAAAAACAACTACGCTTTTGAGATCACGCCGAATTTTAATTATTCCAAAGACGGCAATCTATATTTTAAATTTGAGCGCGGCTATATCTCGCCGGGTCCTAATCAACTCATCGACAAGCTCGGTCGTAACGGCCCTTATGTGCTTAATAACCTCAAATCCGAAACTTTTAAAACCTACGAGATCGGCCTTAAAGACCTGATCTACGGGCAATACGTAAGCGCGACGCTGTTTTGGACCGATACGAAAAACGAGATCGTAAACGAAACCTTAGGCAGCTTGATCACCGACGGTTGGCATTTTATCAATATCGACGAGACGCGCCGCAAGGGCGTGGAGCTGTATGCGGAGCAAAGTCTGCTTTCAAATTTAAAGCTCAGCGAAACCTTTTCATATGTGGACGCCAAGATCCAATCCGGCGCGAATAAGGGCAAGCAGGTTCCGCTAGTGGAGCGCTCGAAGTTCGTTTTGGGCGTCGATTATGAGCCGATTAGAAATTTAACGCTGATGAGCGATTTTAAATATTTCTCATCATCGCACGACGCCAACCACGATAGGATCGACTCGCGCACGATCGTGGATCTGGGCGCTGCGTACCGCTTCGCAAGCGGATTTTTGATAAGCGCGGGGGTCAAAAACGTCTTTGACGAGGAGTACAATTACAACCAAAATTTACGCGCAGACGACTATACCCCGGCTCCCGGGCGCAACTACTACGTGGAGTTTAAATACACCTATTAGCGTGCGTTTAAATTTAGGCGGGGTTTTGAGCTGTGAGCTTTAAAATTTACGGGCGAAATTTAAAATTTTGCCGCGATGTGCTTTGCCGCCGCGAGATTAAATTTAATAAAAGGAGCGGAGATGAAGCCGGACTATAAAAACTGGGTGCCTAAGGGCATGATCGCGTCATTTGCCGCGGCTGCGGGCGTGGCGTTAGTTTTGTTTTTGATTTTTGGCGTTTGCGGCGCACTAGTCGGTGGCGTGCTAAGGTGGTTTCTTGCTGGGCTTTTCGGCGCAGCGACGCTGGTTTTGATCGGCTTTACGATCTACTGCGTCGTGTGGTACCGCGCGTTTGATTACGGCGGCAAGCGTCAGCTCTCTCGTGCGATCGTAGAGGGCACGGCGAAATACGTAGATCTGCCTGAGGGCGGGCGCGGGCTAGACGTAGGCTGCGGCAGCGGCGCGCTAACGATCGCCGTTGCTAAGCGCAATCCGCACGCATCGGTGCTAGGCGTCGATCGCTGGGGCTTTGAGTACGCGTCTTTTAACAAGCAGCTGTGCGAATCCAACGCGCGCGCCGAAGGGGTGCAAAACACTAGCTTCGAGCAGGCCGACGCCACGCAGCTGCCCTTTGAGGACGGCAGCTTTGATGCGGTTACAAGCAACTACGTCTATCACAACATCATGCGCAAGGACCGCCAGGCGCTGCTTTTAGAGACGCTCCGCGTGCTTAAAAAGGGCGGCAGCTTCGCGATCCACGATCTTTTCTCGCGCGGAAACTACGGCGACATGGATGCTTTCATCGCGCGACTTAAGGAGCAGGGCTACGAGCGGGTCGAGCTCATAGACACGACGCAGGGGCTTTTTATGGGGCCGCGCGAAGCCAAATGGCTGATGCTCGGTAGCTCAAAATTGCTGGTGGGTAAGAAATAGATTTTTTGTAAATTTAGATTTAGGCAAATTTGAAGACGGATTAAATTTTAATCCCACCCGCTTTTAGCCGAATCCAGATCTTTAGGCTAGACTAATATATAATTGGCTATTTATCTCAAAAAAGAAACCGCGAAAGGAATTATTTCGGCCGAGGGCGTTATCCTTGCTGTGGGCGCGCTAACGGTCGCCATCGGATATTTTGTGCTTCTAGCAGCATTTATCCTATAGTGGTATAGGCTGCGAGAGATCAAGACCGCTTAAATTTATCGTATTTGTTCTGTGAGCTAAGTGCATGCGGGTAGAACCTGCTGCCGAATTTTAATTTTGTGATTTTATGCAAAAAATCCGCGCCTCAAATTTAGCAAGGATTGCCCTCGGCATAGACATAGCCGCCCTGTGCGATTTTACCGCTCATATCTACTATTTTTGACATAGATTACTCCTTATTTTGTTTAAATTTGTTTTTAAAATCTGCATAATTCATATATGCTTTATATGGTTCCCATAATATGCCCATATATAAGCCCTTGTAATTTCCGCAATTATCTATACCTATTCTATACATAGAATAATTTTCTAATATAATCTTATTTCCTTTATCTCCAATAATTTCAACGCTTTCTTTAGTAACGTCAAGTTTATTTTTATCCATCCAATCATTTAAGGTGCAAAAATCATCACTTTTATCAATACGTTTAAGGGCTAATAGCATTCTTAGCGCTAGCCTATTATCGTTTTTGTATATGATCTTCTTGCTTTTTCCGGTAAGTAAATCAAGCAATTTAATCTTAATAGTAGGATCCTCGGCTATAAACAAAGAATCATATCGATAATACTCGCTATAATGGTTGTCCTCATTATTAAAGTAGATAGAATAATTAAGTTCCCCTTTATCATTAAAAAGCTTGCTATCCTCCCATGGATACACCACGCTTTCATCATCTATAGCTTTTAGTATGGATTTATCTATCGGCGCAATTTGTTTTCCGTCTTTGCAAATTTGTCTGCCGATAGACAATAAATTTTCTAAATTTAACTCTTTAGGTATTTTCCAAAATTCGCAATTATCATCGGGGTGCTTGTCGCCGTTGCAAGGTTGGATTCTGAAAAACGGGATATTATGCTTGTAATTATACTCTTTATGATGTTGTTGCAAATACTGCTTAAACGCTATCTCTTTTAATTCGTTATCCGATAAGATGCCAAAATGCAGAGGATTGGTGCAAACTCCGGCGTAGTTTAAGCCCATATTTATAGGCATATAAGGGATAAATGTCAAAATGCAGATGATAAAAATCGCAGAGATTATATAGTGGCGTTTTATAAGGCGCAGAGAATTAACAAAGAATTTTTTCAAATTTGCCCCCTTCAGATTTCGTGCAATGATAGCCGATTTAAGCTTAACTGGCAAGATATGATATTAAAGCCGTAGCGGCTAAGCTTTTTCAGGCGCTATTTAGCATTAAAAGCGCCTTATTTTGTTGATTCAAGCGAAAATTCTATCAAAGCCGCCGCCGCAATCGAAACGCTGATATTCAATTTTATATAGGCCGTTACGCTTTGGGTGTCGAATGGCCCAAAACCGGGCGCGCTATTAAAAGATCGAGAGGAGATCGCTCGCCTTAAAAGCGCAATCTGTAGAAGCCTACACCTGCGGCTTAAATTTCACGGAATTTAAACGCGATACAAACTAAAGCAGCCGTAGTCGGTGCGCACGGCCAAATTTTTGCTACCGTTTGAATTCTCAAATTTCGCCTCGCAGCGCTTCACGACATGCGAGAGCTCAAAGCTAAGCCACAAATTTCCGCTTTTTAGATCGACGATGTGAGCCTTACCATAGCTGATTATCGCAAGGCGCGAGCCGTCCTCGCTCAGACAAAAATCGCTCGCCTGCGCGCACTCGCCTTGTAGCCACGCAGGCCCCAGCCGCGAGCCGTCCGCGTCAAGGCAGATTAGCTTATCCCAGTGGCGCTCTTTGCCGAGCAGCGAGCCGTCGGGTAGAAAGCAAATTTTATCCAAAATGCCGGAGCCCCCTTTTATCTCGCTTAAAATTTTGCCGCAAGAGCCGTCAAGCGCGCTTAAAATTTGAATCTCGTTTTGCTTGCAACAAAGCGCCAGTCGCGAGCCGTCCGCACTAAGCGCGGCGCACAAGATCGGCGTATAGCTTTTCATTTCGGATCTGTACTCGCTAAGAGGCGAAATCTCGCCGCCGCGCAAAGTAAAAATTTGACCCAACATCGCAAACGCCGCCGTATCTTTCGCCGCGCAAACGAAACTCGTAAATTCTTTGCTATTTTTAAAGCTCATATCTTTAGAAAGATCGCTAAATTCGCCGCTTGCAGGATCAAATTTAAAGATAAAATGATCCAGATCCAAAAGCAAAATCTCGCCCGCGCGCTCCGCCTGCCATGCAAGCGGCTTTGGCAAAATAATATCCCCTTTTATCGCGCCGTCCGCGCCCAGCCTAGTCAAAAAATCGACCGAGCCGTTTTTTTGTAGCCGCCGCATTTATAGACGAAAAGCTCACCGCCCGCGCCCGCAAAGGCTAGCGCGCCCGTGTATCCGCCGCCGATATAGACGTGCAAACTCGCCTCGCCCGCTTTGGCGCCGCTGTTTTGCAGGACGTAACCTTTTTTCAGGCTCTCCCACTCCTTTTTCGCGCAGGCTTTTTGCGCCTCGTCCGCGTTCGCAAACTCCTTTTGCGTCTGCCTCGTTTTGCCGTTTTTGACGCTCTCGCTGATTAAAATTTGACCCTGCACGCGCAAATTTAGGCGGTCGCCGCCGCTTAAGTTTATTAAATTTTTCATTTTCGCTCCTGCGGATTAGTTTTAAAAATTATCGCAAAGCGGCGCTTAAAAGTCGCTAAATATCGATAACGCCGAGGTGCGAGAGTAAAATTTTAACCCCGATCAGAATTAAAATCGCACCGCCTAAAACGAGCGCCTTTGAGTGCAGATATTCGCCCGTTAGCTTGCCTGCGTAGCACGCCGCGACGCACAGCGCGAAGCAGACGAGCCCGATTACGCAACAGGCGTAGAGTATGTTTATCTCGCCAAAGGCAAAGGTCACGCCTACGGCCATCGCGTCGATGCTGGTAGCAATCGCGCCCAGCACCAGCTCCTTCGTGCTTAGGCTTAGATCTGGCTCGTCCTGCTCGCGGCGGGATTCCGCGATCATCTTAACGCCTAAAAACGATAAAATTCCAAACGCGACGAAGTGATCGATCTGCGCGATAAATTTTACGAAATTTATCCCCAAAGCGTAGCCTGCAAGCGGCATTATAAACTGAGCCGCCGCGTAGAAAAACGCGACGCGCGCGATCTGCGCAAATTTGAAATTCGGATATTTCGCGCCGTTTGAGATGCTAAGCGCAACGCTGTCCATAGCAAGCGCGAAAGCGATGAGTAAAAGCTCCATATTTAGCCCTTTTGGTATTATAAAAGCGTTGATTATACATTAAAATTTTCGAAATAAAATAATCAATCTTTAATTAGGGAAAAACTTTGCTTAAAAAATTAATCCTTTGTTTATTGCCGCTATTTGCGACTGCTAGCTGGGAAGAGGTCGCCGTAAAGGGGCTGGACGTGATGCTTAGTGCGGGCGCGGGCGATAGTGAAAATTTTAAAAACTCACTAAGCACCCTGATAGAGCGCGCTGCAAATGAATACGAACGCACTGGCGTGCAGGATTACGAGCTCGATCTGCCTAGCTACATTACCGAGCGCGCAGGCAAAAAAAGCATCGCCGTGCAGAATATGCAAAAGCTGGCGAGCAAGAAGCTAAGTCTTGCCGTAGAGCCGATTAAAAAGCTCGTACTGGCTAAAATAAAAGATATGTCCGAAGCCGATACTAAGGCGGTAATGAGCGGCGAGGTGCTATTCAGCCACTATTTGCGCACCAATGCCTTTGATGAAATTTACGAAATCATTCGCCCTTTGGCACGTGAACTAGGAACTGACACGAGCTTTGCTAAAAGCTTTAAAAGTGCCGTCGGACGCGAGCCTGGAGACGATTTTAGTAGCGAATTCAGTAGCGCCTTTATTAACGAAAGCTTCGATTTTTTAAGCAAAAACGAAAGGGAATTTCGCAAAAACTCGGGCGCGATTTTAAACGCCATAAAGACGATCAGATAGGCGCGACCGCACTAAAATCTCGGCGAAATTTTACTTTAAATTTATGAAAAATTCTATCCCTGAGCTCGCGGAAAATTTTAATTCAAAATCCGTTTTAAATTTTATCTCAAATCAGGCATGCGAGCGCGCGAAAAACACAGCGCGCGGCAGTGCGATAAATTCTGCTCCCGCTCTCTGCTTCAAAGGAAATTTCAAATTTCAAGACGCGGCCGCCGAGTTAAATTTCATCTGCAAAAGAAATTTAAAATTTTATCCCGCTTCGGCTGGTTTCGCCGCACACAGTTTCGTCGCGCCCTATTCCGCTCCGCGCGTCAAAAATATAGAAAGAAAAGCTGCTTTAAATTTAGCGGCTCTTGCGCTAAATTTAAAGTCCGCGCAAATTCCGAACTGCGCCGAAAATAAAGCTTTAAATTTCGCAAAAGCCACCACAATAAATCCTTGCGAAAATTCCGCAAAGAATTTCAAACGAAATTTTATATTAAATTGTGCGGAAAATTTTACTTGCAGCGGCGCAAATAGCGCGAGTTCACTAAGCCGTGCTAGCGTCGTAGACGAGCCAAATTTAAGCCTCGCAAAAAGTCTCGCTGCCGCTCATACGCGACGCTCAAAGAAAAATTTTACTGGGGTTCTTGCAAACGATTCAGGCTCCGCTAGTGCGCCGCAGAGCTTTGGATTGAAAAATTTTAAGGCACGGAATTTTGCGAAGAAATCCAATTTGATACAGAATTCTAGCTCCGCTCGAAGCTTAAATTCTGCACAAAACCTAGATTTTACGCAAAGCTTAAATCCCGCGAAGAATTTCGATTTCGCGCAAAGCTCTAATTCTACGCAGAGCCCTGCTGCCGCGCAAAATTCTGCCTCTACGCAAAACTGCACGCAAAGCTCAAATTCTGCGCAGAGTTTCGGGCAAAATTCTAATTCCGTGCAAAGCCATGCGCAAAACCCCGCTCCGCCTAGCAGGCTGTGGGATCTGGGGCTACTTTTCGTAGCGATCGTTTGGGGCTGTACCTTCGTGCCGGTTCAGCGCGCGTTGCATAGCGGCGACGTTTTTAGCTTTTTGTTTTGGCGCTTTTTGGCGGCGAGCATTTTTACCTACCTCGCCTGCCTGCGCTTCGGCGTTAAATTTGACCGCGGCACGATAGGACGGGGCGTGTTTTGTGGGCTGATGCTATTTTGCGATTTTTCGTGCCAGACCATAGCGCTTGATTATGCGCTATCATCGACGGTGGCGTTTATTTTGGGGCTAAACGTTGTCATCGTGCCCTTTTTAATGCTTGTGTTTTTCGGTAAAAAAGTCGGCGCAAGCGCCTTTGGCGGCGCGGTCGTGGCGCTTTTGGGGCTATATTTTTTAAGCGGAGCAAGCGGCGCGGTGGGATTTGGCATAGGCGAGCGGCTGACGCTGATTTCGGCGTTTGCATACGCGCTTCACATCGTCTTTACCGGCATCTGCGCGCGCAAAAGCAATCTCTACGGCTTTGTGATCGTGCAGTTTATATGCGTCTGCGTCTGTGCGCTAATCGCGGCAGTTTTCGTCCCGCACGCCGAATTTGAAGGCGAGATAAAGGTACTTGGAAATTTGATCTTTTCACCGAACTTCGATTTTGTTTTCGCGCTGGTTTTGACCTCGATCTTTGCTACCGTCGCGGCGTTTGTGATCCAAACAATGGCGCAAAACCGCGGCGTAAGCGAGATAAAAACGGTGTTGATTTTCGCGCTAGAGCCCGTAAGCGCGGGCATAATGGGGTATGCTTTCGGCGAGAAGCTAAGCACACTTCAAATTTTAGGCGCGGCGCTGATACTCGCAGGTATTCTGCTTAGCGAGCTGGGCGGGCTTTTAGGCGCGAAGTTTGCTAAAGATCGAGCTTGCGAAAAAGCAGACCGAGGCGACTAGGATTATCGAAGCGCCGCTGGTTAGATTGAGCTTAAAGCTCAAAACAAGCCCCGCCGCGCAGAAAAGCGCCGATAGCGCGCAGCTTATCGCCATCATCGAGCCTAGGCTTTTTGAGATTTTTTCGGCGATGAAGGGCGGAATCGTCATCAGCGAGATTACCAAGATTAGCCCCACGATCTGAATCGACGCGACCACCGCGAGGCTGGCCATCACTACGAGGACGTAGTAAAAGACGCTCGTATTCACTCCGCGCAGCAGGGCAAATTCCTTATCGAAGCTGATCGCTAAAAACTGCCTGTAAAAGCACGCCGTAAGCGCCGCAAATGCCGCGCCGCAAATGCCGATGAAGATTAAATTTTCGTGATTTATCGCTAAGATCGAGCCGAATAAAAAGCTCATCAGATCGGATTTGTACCCGGGCGTGAGATCAGCGAAAATTATCCCTAGCGCCATTCCAAACGCCCATATCGCGCCGATTACGGCGTCGAAGCGCTCGGTGTTTCGCAGCGTGACGTAGGCGATGAGCAGCCCCAAAAACAGCGCAAATACGCTAGCTCCCAGCACGGGCGAGATGCCTAAAAATAGCGCGATGCCGATGCCGCCGTATGCGCCGTGTGCGATGCCGCCTGCTATGAAGCTCATGCGATTTATCACGACTAAAGAGCCCACGACGCCGCAGACTATACTGACCAAAAGCCCGCCAAGTAGGGCGTTTCGCATGAAATCGTAAGATAAAATTTCAGCCATTTTCGCCCTCCTTGCAGCAGCATTCGTTAAGCGCGAGATCGACGGCACAGAAGTGCCCGTGCTCGCGTCGCAGGTGATCTAAAAATTCCGCTCTGCCTCCCGGATCGATCTCATGAGTGTGCGCCGAGCCGTTTGCGACGTAAAGCGCGCGGTTTGCGTAGTTTAGCGCAAGCTGCACATCGTGGCTGATTAAAATTATGCCGCAGCCGCTCTCGTTTAGGGATTTTAAAAGCTCGTAAATTTGAACCTGCCCCATAGTGTCGATGCTCGCTAGCGGCTCGTCAAGAAGTAAAATTTTAGTCTTCGCGCACAGCGCCCGCGCGATGTAAACGCGCTGTCTTTGTCCGCCGCTAAGCTCGCTGATACGGCAGTCGGCTAAGCTCTGCATGCCTACGCGCTCCAGGGCTTGCATGGCTTGCTCGCGCTCGGATTTGCTGTAAAAGCCGAAAATTTTCTTATCTATCAGCCCCATTAAAACGACTTCGAGCACGCTGATGGGAAAGCTTTTGTTTATCGCGATGAACTGCGGCACGTAGCCCATTTGTGCCCTGGCAAGCGCGGGCGATCTGCCTAAAATTTCGATCGTGCCCGAGCTTGGTCGCAGCAGCCCCAAAAGTAGCTTTAAAAGGGTGCTTTTGCCGCCACCGTTGGGCCCGAAAATCGCTAAAAAATCGCGCAGCTCGTAGTTTAAGTTTATATCTTTTAAAATTTCGCGTTTTTCGTAAGCAAAGTTTAAATTTCTTATCGTCACGTCCGCCATGAACGCCCTTTCGCCTAGATTTTGAAAGCATTTATTATAGCCCAAATTCGGAAAAATTGCCAAATTTTGCTATTATTACAAAAAATTTAAAGGCGAGCGGTGGAGAAAATCGGCGAAAAATCAGATGAAAATAGCTGGGATAAAAAGTCCGAAAGTTACGCTAAATTTAGCGGCGAGCTAGGGGATTTTGGCAAGCGGGTGTTTGAGATACTGCGCGGTTGGGGCGTGAGCTTTGCGGGCAAAAGCGTGCTCGACGTGGGCGCCGGCACGGGGGTTTACTCGCTGTATCTCGCGTCGCTGGGCGCAAAGGTCACGGCGATCGATAGCTCGGAGGGGATGCTGCGCGAGCTAAGGCGCAGCGCGCAGGAGTTTGGCATCAGCTTGCAAAACGTATTAAATTTAAGCTTCGCGGAGTTTTGCGAGCGGCTGAGCCGCGATGGTTTTGCAGACGCGGCGGGCGAAAATTTTAAAATTTATCCGCGCTCGCAAAGTAAAATTTCAAATCTGCAAGCCCAAGAAGCGCAGGCTTTAAATTTAAAAGACGCTGTGAGCAAAAGCCGCGAGAGCGAAAATTTTAAAATTCCCGCAGTTTTTAACATCGCGTTTCTTACGATGAGCCCTGCGCTAAAAAGCACGGAGGATTTTGAGGCATTTTTGGCTTTGGGCGAGCGAAAAATTTATCTAAACTGGGCGAGCGAGCGCAATTCATCGATGCTTGCGCCGCTGTTTGAGCGCTTCGGCACAGGAGCTAAAAGACTTGCTACCGCCGCCGAAAAGTTTGAGGCGCTGCTCGGGGCGCGCGACATCAAATTTAAAAGCGAAATTTTAACCGAGAGGCGCGAGCAAAAACGCAGTCTGCAAGAAGCGGTGCAAAACGCCGCGTGGCACCTGCATATGGACGGCGCGGAGGCTAGCGAGCGCGAGATTGAGGAGATTTTGAAAAAGCGGGCTAAAGGCGGGATGATAAGCGATGAGATTGAAGCGAGCTTTAAGCTGTTTTATATTTAGCCTGGCGCCGCTTTTGGGGCTTTGCGGCAATCTTTTTACGCCGCTTGAGATGCCTAAATATGATCCACAAAAGGCGCGGCTGGGTGCAAAAATTTTTACCGATGTAAGATTTAGCAGCAAAGGCCGCTCCTGCGAGAGCTGCCACAATTTTTATTTAAACGATTCGGGCGCTTCGGTGCGCGATGGACGCGTGCCTACGCTAATAAATTCTTATTACTTTGATCGCTACTTGGGCGATTATAATTTCGCGGGCTTTGAAGCTCGGATCGCGGCGTCGGTTTTTAGTGAGAATGAACTGGACGCGAGCGAAGATAGAATTTTAGAGCTTATCAGGAAGAATTTAGCCTACAAGCAGGCTTTTGAAAGTGCTTACGGCGAGGCGAATACGGCGAACTTCATTGATGCGCTAAAGGAATTTTTAAAGTCTAAAACGGCGGTAAATTCCAAATTTGACCGATTTTTGCGCGGCGAGGTTAAGCTAAATGATGCCGAATATAACGGATATGTGCTTTTTGTGCGGCTATGCTCGGCATGTCACAACGGCGTTAGCCTAGGCACCGGCAGCTTTACTAAAATTCGCCCAAGCGTAGAAGAGGAGGATGCGCCTAGGCATAGGTTCACTTCGGATGGATTTGAGTTGCGCCGCGTGCCTAGCTTGCGCAATATCACGCAAACCGCTCCTTACGTAAACGGGCAGACGGATTTGCGTCTTGCGGTGCGGCAGATCGCAAAGGATCTGCTAAAATACGATCTTAGCGATGGGGAGCTTGATGCTTTGATGAGCTTTTTAGCTACGCTTAAGGGCGAGATGACGGAGGCGCAGGATGAAAGATAAGATAATGTGGGCTTTGATGGCAGGGATTATGATATTAGGCATAATCATCGCCGGGAATTATTTCTCGTCGCTAAGAGATGTAGCGAGATTTAGCACGATTTCGCGCGAGCTAGCTTTGATCGATAACGCCGACAACCGCCTAAATATATTATTTGATGCAAAGA
Source organism: uncultured Campylobacter sp. (assembly GCA_963529625.1). Lineage (GTDB taxonomy): Bacteria > Campylobacterota > Campylobacteria > Campylobacterales > Campylobacteraceae > Campylobacter_B. The sequence goes on from CAURZM010000006.1 coordinate 22,065, forward strand.
TCGCAAGAAGGGACTTTTCGATCGCAAATGCCGATATGCGCGGTATCTATCAGGTACTGCAAGCTCTGCAAAAAGATAAAATCATCGATAAAATCGGACTTAGCAGCGATGTGCGCGCAATCGGAAGCGCTTTTAGCGATAAAATTTCACTTTTGGACGAGCTTGGGGCTTTAAATTCGCAGAATTTAATCCTTTTTCAAAGTCTGCAGCAAAAATTTTTATCCAGTGGTGCAAATGCGCAAAGAGCAAATCTCTACTCTCAAATTTTAGGGCTTAACTATAAAAACCGCTCCGAGATCTCTGCTTTAAAAAGCGCGTTAGAAAGCGCAGATGCGTCAAGTCCAGACGAAGCTGCGTTTATAGGAATCGCGCGGCAAATTTTAAGGAATTTCGAGCGGCAAAATATCATCGTAAGCGATAATCTCTCGTTGCTAAATGAGCGCTTCGCAAGTCTGCGCGAGCGATTTTCTTACGCTAGTGAGGAATTTTACGGCTCGTTTATGCAAATGACGATGCTTTATACGGCGGTGTTTTTGTCGTTTTTACTGCTTACTTACATCATAAATTCCGATGCCTTGCGTAGTAAACGCGCCCTCGCGCCATATCGCGCGCTATGTAAGGAGGCAGGCGAAGCGATAGTTTTGGCAGATCAGAGCTTTAAAATTTTATACGCCAATAAAAGCGCGCTTAGCTTAAGCGGCTACGAACAAAGTGAGCTGGAAGGGAGCGATCTTGGAGTTTTGATGCCCAAAGATAAAGGGATCGAACTTCCTGCGATGGTAAATAAAAGTGCCAAAGATACGCGCCTGCTTCGTAAAAACGGCGAACTAGCCGACGTGAGCCTAAGGCTAGCAAATATTGCCGCCGCATCCAAGCCGCCGCTATATGCGCTTTACGCTCACGATATCGGCGAGCGCGAGATTATGAAGCTAGCTCTTGCGAGCGCAAAAGAGAGCTTAAACAATCAAGTCTATATCGATCATCTTACGGGCCAGGGCAACGAAGCGGCGCTATATGAGCTAATAAACGCCGAAAAAACGGGCGTAGCGATCTACATCACTATCGTAAATTTTGCGAATTTACGGCTTTTTTACAAGGCGGAGACGACAAATGAAATTCTGCGCTCCTTTGCGCGCACGCTTGCGATGTGTATCGAATCGCACGAGATCAGAGCTAGTATCTTTCGCATCCAATCGGATGAGTTTTGCCTATTTTACGAGGGGCTAAATGTCGCGCGCGATGTGGAGATCATAAATAAATATTTCACCGATAAAGTTTTTAATCTTCATACCACCGAGGGCTTTGCCTCCGCGCCTTTAAATATCACGATGGGTGTAAGCGAGCGTGCAGACGTAGCGGGCGGCGCAAATAGGGTCTTTCAGGCGGTTATGGCGATGTATGAGGCGCAGAGCAAAAACGAGCACGTGGGCTTTTACTCGCGCCCAAATGCGATTGAGGAAAAATATCTGCAAAATCAGATTATGATCAACACCATTCAAAACGCGATCAAGAAAAATCAAGTCTTTGTGCTTGTTCAGCCTATATTTGATATCACCCACCGCGATCCTAGTGGTAACACCTACGGCACCGAGGGCGGTGATTATGTTCCCTTAGTATATGAAATTCTAATCCGCCTAATCGATCGCTCGGGCAAGACGCGCTGCCCGGGTGAGTTTATCGATATCGCAAAACAAACCTCGCTTTACATCCCGCTAACTCAGGTCGTAATAAACGAAGCCTTTCGCTTGCTAGACCGCTTTGCAGGGACTTGCTTTAGCATAAATCTTTCATATTTTGACATCGCAAACGAAGGTATCAAGGAGCTTTTAGAGCGCAAGCTCGCATCCAGCCCGAATGCTTCAAATTTATTTATTGAAATTTTAGAAAGCGAGGAATTCGACGATTACGAGAGCCTACGCAGCTTCATCGCCGTAGCCAAAAACTATGGCTGCAAGGTCGCGATAGACGATTTTGGCAGCGGATATTCCAACTACTATAGAATTTTAACGCTTGACGTGGATTACATAAAAATCGACGGAGCGCTCATCAAAAACATCGCAAACGATAAAAACTCGCGCGCTATCGTCGAAACCATCGCTAACTTCGCGCACAAGCAGGGCTACGAGCTCATCGCCGAATACGTAGAAAACCATGAAATTTCAATCATCTTAGAAGAGATGGGGATTAAATATATGCAAGGCTACTTCTACAGCAAACCGATGGAGCCCTCGAGGATAAAATTCTAATCTCATCTCGCCGCGACTTTATAGCCCGCCTCTTTAAATTTATGAGCCAAAGATTGCCTCCGTAAGGCGAGAAATTCTGATTTAGCAAGCCGCCGCTTTAATTTATACGGAATTTATCCTGGCAAATACTACGCGGTTTTATCGCAAACTTATGGCGCGCCTTATAGCTAGGATTGCCATAAAAGCTTGCGCATGGCAAATGAAGTGGAGCTAAATTTAAAATTTAATGGCGGATTTATGGATAAAATTTTACGAAGTTCAAAATTTTAAAATTTAAAATGCACAAGCTTTGCTCTAATTAGCGATAGAGCTTTCAAACGCAGGCGGATTTTTTAAGTGCAAATTTTCTTGCTTTCAGCGAGAATGGGTTTAAGCTTTAGGCTTTAGCGCATTAGCTCAAGCAAATTCGCTCTAAGCCTTCATGCTCCCCGTATCCTTAAATCTTTGATGCCACGACAGCGCCTCGCTTAGAATGTGTGGAGTATGCCCCGCACAGGGCTGCGCACATGCCCGCTCGAAATAATCTCTCAGCGCGTCTTGGTAAGTGGGATGTGCGATGCTTATCATCGCGCGAGCCCGTTCGCGAGGGCATTTACCGCGCAGATCGGCGATGCCGTATTCGGTGATGATAACCTGAGTATCGTGCTCGGTATGATCGACGTGGCTCACGAACGGCACGATAGCGCTAATCGCGCCGCCTTTAGCGAGCGATGGGCTCAAAAATAGCGACAAATATCCGTTGCGAGCGAAGTCGCCGCTACCGCCGATGCCATTTTTCATCTGCGAACCCATGACGTTAGTGGAGTTTACGTTGCCGTAGATGTCTGCCTCTAGCATGCCATTCATCGACACGACGCCGAGCTTTCTGATGAGCGCTGGCGAGTTGGAGACGTCTTGTGAGCGCAGTATGATGTGCTTGCGGTAGAAATCGATGTTTTTTTGAAATTCCTCGACGCCTGCGGGGCTAAGCGATAGCGCCGTGGCACTTGCAGTGCCTACGACGCCTCTTTTGATGAGATCTAGCATGCCGTCTTGAATCACCTCGGAGTAGCACTGCAGCCCTTGGTAGCCAGCATCTTGTAACGAGCTAAGCACGGCGTTAGCGACGTTGCCGATGCCCGATTGTAGCGGCAGTAGCTTCTTTGCGGGAAGTCTGCCGCAAGCTTCCTCGTTTTTTAAGAATTTTACGACGTTGCGCCCAATCGCACTTGAAATTTCATCTACGGCAGTAAAATTATTGACGCGATCATGCGTTCTAGCCTCTATTACAGCGACTACTTTGGCGGGATCTACATGCATGTAAGGGCTGCCTACGCGATCGCCTACGTGCTTGATCGGCAGATCCTCAGCGTGCGGCGGCAAGCGCAGATCCGTAACGTCGTGAATACCCTCCAGCTCAAGCGGCTGATAGTAATTCACTTCTAAAATCACGCGATCGGCGATATAGAGCCAGGCTTGGTTGTTGCCTAGCGATGTGGACGGCACGAGCTCGCCGCTTTCTTTAATCGCTACCACTTCGATCACAGCAAAGTTTAGATGCGGAAAAAAGCCCGCCTTAAGCTGCGTGGCAAGGCTTGATAGATGCACGTCTGCGTATCGCACGGCGCCGCTATTTATCGCACGGCGCATATCGGCATCCGTAAAAAACGGCGCGCGAAAGCTCACGGCACCTGCTTTTGCCAAAACTCCGTCTAAAAGCGGATCGGTCGATGCGCCTGTAAAAATTTCGATTTGATAGGGCTCGCCTTTTTCGTGCAGCGCCATCGCTCGTTGCGCCAGAGCTTGCGGCAGCGCTAGTGCGCAGCCCGCCCCGACAAAGCCACTAAAGCCCACCGATGCGCCATTTGGGATCAGCTCGCAGGCCTCCTCGGCGCTCATAATTTTTGATTTTAGATATTTGTTTTGCACGCGTGAGTTCATTTTCCGTCCTAGCCGTGATTTGGGCGAAATTATAATATTTTTGCGCTAAATTTCAAAATCTAAATTTCGTGCGCGAGTTAGGCTATAGAGCAAAATATGAGGCGCGATCGGTTTGGACACGCCGCAAACGCTCCTGATTAGGCTTTTTGCTTCGGCAGTTTGAAATACGCGCTTGCGCGAGCACTCGGTAAATAGGGTTTTAAGCGTGGTTGGAGCTTGGTTTGATGGTCTCGCCACGACACCATCAAACGTTCATCGCGCACCCAATCTTGTGGAATTTAGGCACAAAATTTACGCATAATTCGTGGGCCGCGATATTTAAATTTAAGCTTCCTTTTGCAATTTAATCGCTCGCCGCACTTAAATTTAAATATCCGCCTCGCAATTTTAAAATAGGTGTTTTGAAATTTATCGCTCGTGGCGTTTAAATTCTGCGTCTAGCGAGCCTTGAACTCATATTTGAAATTCCATCGCTTGCGGTGCACGCATTTGCTCGCCGCACCTGTATTTTAATTCGCATTAATTGAAATTCCCTCTGTCTGGAATTCTTGCCTCTTCGCACAAGACGGCAGTTTAAAATTCCAATTTCGCGCTTTTTTTGGAGCGGCTCGACGTAGATACGCAAAATTTTGATATTTTACGCTTGCAAAATTCTAAAAATTATATCATCACGGCTAGATTGCAGATTTCGTTTAAATTCTAGTTCTTAAAATTGTAGTCCTAGCCGTTACGCGAGATTTTTGATTCAAAGAGCCTTGCCGCGTAAATTCTAATCTCTACTGAGCCAAAAAATCGACGCCACTTAAGATACAAATTTAAACGCGTTTTAGAATTTAAAATTTAGTCCGTCTTGTTACCATTTTCGGTCGAGCTTTATAAAATTTCGGCAAATTTTATACTTGCAAAATTTTAAACTCTATCGCCGCAACATAGAGCGGAGTTTCATCTCTGTGGCTTGCCGTCGCCGAATTTTGCGACTATCTCCTCGCTGCAGCTCTCCTTAGGTGCCCAGCCTTCGCGCTTCATCCGCGCCAAATTGTCGCACGCCTCCTGCGAGCCGCCCTCGCAAAGCTCGTCGTATATCACGAGGCTGCGGCACTGCCCGCTCGCAAGGCTCTCCAGCGCCGCGGCATTGCCCAGGCAGGCTCGCTCGCGCAGATCGCTCATCGCGCGTCCGCCTGCGCTGCCCATTTTATCTTCCCGCTTCTGCTCGGCGAGGGTTGCGAGCTCGCATGCGTCTGCGAAAAAGCTCTGCGCTTTGAAGCGGTTTCGCACGACGCCGCGCCCGCCCAGCTCGTATCTCATCGCTGCTTCGTAGCATGCGGCGGCGTCCTTTTTGCTGCATTTTGCTAAAAGCGTGCCGGTTTTTGCGCCGCTAAATTTAAACTCTTTGGCTTCGCTGCCCGCGCTTGCCAAACTAAGCGCCAGCGCCGTCGCTAGCGCAAGCTTTAAAGCTTTCATCTTTGCTCCTTTTGTTTCGTTTATCCGCCTGCCCCGATTTGCCGTTTCATCGCGCGCCGCACCCGTCGCCTGCTAAAATTTCAAAGGCTCACGCGCCTTATTTGCGATCGAAGCCAGAAATTTTACCGCTTCTGCCGCGCTAATTTTTCGGCAGCAGATCGAGTACCGCACAGGCGCGTTTGTTGTGCATTTTGCACGCCCTGTCTAGCGCCTCGCCCGAGCGCTCAAAGCTCTGAGGGGTGCCGATTCCTTGGAGATATTTGACCGACAGCTCATAGCAAGCTTCGCTGCTGCCAGCATCGCACTGCTCGCGAAAAAGCTCAAACGACGCCACGACGTCCTTCTCTACGCCCAAGCCGCGCCCAAGCGCATCTGCGTAGAAAAAGCACGACAGCTGATCTTTTCGCTCGCAGCCGCTTTTCAGACCGCGCGCGACGCGATCGCAGGAGCCTTCGTCGCTTTTTACGATGCAGCTTTGCAGATCCGCCCGCGAAATTCCGTCCGTTTGAATGATCGCATCCGCGCTGCTTTGCGAGCCGGCGCTTGCTTCGCCGCTCTTTATAAAGTGCGCGTTTTGCGTGGCAGTCTCGCCGATACTCGTTGTTTTGCCCGCCGCAGAAATTTTATCCGCTCGCGCGCTCTCGTCGCAGTTTGCCGCAAGTGCGCAAAATAGTGCCAAAAATAGAAATTTTTTCATACCCGCCTCCGTTAAATTTAGCGCCATTTTAATTAAAAATGCTGAATTTAAGGAAAATGCGCCTCTGCCCTAAATTTCAGCCCTGTGTCGCAATGTGTTTGGAGTGCGAAATTTAAAGCGCGCCGCCGAAGCGATCGATCACAGGCTATTTAGCGCCGCAAGTACGTTTTGCGCGTCCTGCTCGGGCCCCGCGATTCGGCTAAAGCGCTTTACTTCCTTACCGCCTCGGAAAATCAGGGTTTGGCGGTGGTAAAATTTCTTCCCGTCGCCGGTGGTGAAGGTTTCGAGCCCAAGCGACGCTTCAAGCTCGAATTTTTCGTCGTTTATGAACTCAAACGAGGCGCCCGTAGCGCGCTTAAACTCGCTCGTGCCCGCCTCGCCCATGCTGCCTACGGCGATAAGCTCGAAGCCGAGGGCTTTTATCTGCGCAAACGCGCTCTCGTAAGCCTTGCACTGAAGCGTGCAGCCAGTAAGCCCCGCCGCGCCGTGCAACTCTGCGGGCAAAAATTTGCCGCTGTCGCCCATTTTCGGGTAGGTAAAAACCACGCAATTTTTCGGTAAATTTATCATCTCTCGCCTTTTGATCGAAATAGGTCGCAAAAATAGCATAAAAAATCTTAAACCCGCTTAACGGATGAAATTTTAATAAAATTTAGCGTAAAATAAGGGGTAAAATTTCGGCAAAATCAAATTTGGAGTTAAATTTTGGATATTGACAGAGTGATAGAGGAGCTGGCAAAAAAGCAGCAGCAGTGCAAGATAAAATTTCTAAAACCGCTGATTTTATTGCTATGCATCGCGGTTTTTTCCGTCGGCTGGTTTATCCACGGCTTGATCCAAAACGAATACTCCTCCGCCGTGCTGATGTCTGCGATGATCCCGATAATTGCGGTAAGCTGCGTATGGGGGATTTTTGATGATTCCATCGCCAAGTGGGAGTACAACGCCTTTTACAAAGACGCCTTCATCCGCGCTATCATTTCAGATATCGATCCCGCCTTTAGATACGAGCCGCAAAGCGGCATAGACGAAGAAGAGCTCCGCAAAACGGGCATCTATCCGAACAATGAATTCGTAGCCGAGGATCAGATAGACGGCGTTTATAAAGGGGTGAAATTTAGCCTAAGCGAGGCGATAAAAATCTATGAAACGCGAGAATCTATGAGGCTTGTAGAGTTATCCCAAAGATCCAAAAGCGATCTTTCCGCAGCTTTTTTGCTGTCGGCGATCGCGCTTTGGAACGCTTGGAGGCTCGGCGAATATGTGCAGGCCTTTAGCGGCTCGGTTTTGGTGTGTGAGTTTTATAAGAAATTTAAGGGGCGGACCATCATCGCGGACCGCTCGCCAGGCACAAAATTTTTAGGCGATCAGGAGCTGATGGACGATGTGATTTTCGGCGAGGAATTTCGCGTGTTCGCAAGCGATAAGATCGAGGCGCGGTATCTTTTGACGCCTAGCTTTATGGAGCGTCTCGGGGCTTTGAAGCTTAAGCTTGCGCCCAAGATCGCTCTTAGCGCGGCGTTTATGGACGGCAAATTTTATCTATTTTTAAACGGCGCGAAAAACCGCTTCGAAGCCGCGCTGTTTTCGCCGCGCACTACGCCAAAAGACGCCGAACGGATAAAGGCCGAGGTTTTGCAGCTTCTTGGTATCATTGACGAGCTGCGCTTGAATGAGGAGCTTTTTGGTGGCGCAAGCGAGAGCGGCGAGCCTGCAAATAGCCCGCCACCAGGCGGCAAAGAACTGCAGAGATTACGCGATAAAGGCTTGAGCTCGCGCGATCGCTGATTTGAATTTTAAAACGCCATCTCGCGGTTTAAAATTTAACGCTTTTAGTAAAATTTCAATCTCATCGCTCGCGGCTTTAAATTTAGCGCTTTTTGAAATTCGGCGTCTCTTAGAATTTAACGCGGCACAAGCGAGCAAATTTTACCGCTTGCGGCAGTAGCTTGAAATTTTTAAATTTGATCTCGCGCACGGCAAGATATGCGATGAAATTTTACTCGTTGTTTCCCGCGATCGTTTCGATTAGTTTGCGTTTGTTGCGGCGGTTGTAAAGCACCGACGAAAGGAGCGATAGCGCGATGAATAAGATCCCCACGGTGCCGGTTATGATCTCGCTTACTTCAAATTTCAGCTTGGCAAACATTATAAAAGCCAAACACGCGATGGCGTAGTGCGCGCCGTGCTCCAGATACGCGAAATGCGACAGCGTGCCGCGGGCGATGAGATATAGCGTGATGGAGCGCACGAACATCGCGCCCGCGCCGAGACCTAGCATGATGATGAAGATATTATCGCTTAGCGCAAACGCGCCGATCACGCCGTCGAAGCTAAAGCTCGCGTCCAGGGTCTCTAAGTATAAAAAGCCCGCAAGGCCGTTTTTTACGCCGTCCGTGCCGAAAAGGCGGTCGAAGCAGGAGATTAGCAGATAGAGTAAGATCGCGCCGAAATACGCTGCGCCGAGCGTAGCCGAGCCCGTTTTAGCAAGCAGCACGAGCCCTGCGGCTAGAGCGATCAGTGTGGGGGCGTTTGGAATGCGCTTTAAAAATCGCACGAGCCCGTTATTTTCGATTATGCCTAGCCAGTGTAGCTCGCGCTGCGCATCGAAGAAAAAATCGCAAAAGACCATCAGCAAAAACGCACCGCCAAAAACGTAAATTTGCGCTTCGTTCTCGCTTAAAATTTCATGGTAGCGCTGCGGCTGCTTAAGCGCCAGCACGAGGGTTTCCCAAATACCCATATGCGCGCTAGCCGCGACGATTAGCACGGGGAATAAAAACCTCATGCCAAAAACCGCGATCGGAATGCCCCAGAGGATAAATCTGCTCTGCCACACCGGCGCCATATCTTTTAGCACTTTGGCATTGACTACGGCGTTGTCGAAGCTAAGGCTGATTTCTAGCGCGCACAAAAGCGCGCAGATATAAGCAGCACCCGCGCCACCGATATAAAACGCGATAATTACGGCGATGAAGCTAACCGCAAAAGATGAGTAGAAATACTTCATATAAATTTTATCCTAGCCGATTTTTTGCGCGATTTTAGCAAAATTTAGCCCTAAATTCTATATAATTGCAAAAATTCCAAAAAAGGCAAAAAATGCTTACCAATCCCGTATTTATCAGTATCTGTGTGATGTGCGCGCTGTGCTTACTGAGGTGCAACGTAATGCTCGCGATCCTAATCGGCACGATATGCGCCGTGCTCTCAAGCAAGATCCCGCTAGGAGATGCCATAAATTTATTCATAAACGGCAACCCCGAAAACGCCGGCAGCCTCGGCATGGGCGGAAATTTAGAAACCGCGCTTTCGTATCTATTGCTAGGCGTCATCGCAAGCGCGATCTCAAAGACCAATTTAACGGCGATCTTGGTGCGCGCGGTGGCAAATTTAATCAGCGATAAAAAATACGTCTTTATCTTTTCGATCGCCTTTTTTGCGTGCTTTTCACAAAATTTAATCCCCGTGCATATCGCCTTCATCCCGATTTTGATCCCGCCGTTAGTTAAGATCATGAACTCGCTAAAGATCGACCGCCGCGCCGTAGCGTGCGCGCTGACGTTCGGCTTACAGACGCCGTATATGGCGCTGCCGCTGGGATTTGGACTTATCTTTATGGGACTAATCGAAAAAAATATGAACGCAAACGGCATCGCAGTAAGCCTAAGCGACATATCGAGCGTGATGTGGCTAAGCGCCGTGCCGATGCTAGTGGGTCTCATCCTAGCCGTGATCTACTACCGCAAGCCGAGGGAGTATGCCGAAACCAAAGAGAGCCTGGATGCGCATTTTAGCGAGCTTAAGATGGGTATGCGAGAGTGGGGCGCGCTAGCGGGTATCGCGGTGTGCTTCGCGGTACAAATTTGGATCAAATCGCTTCCGTTTGCCGCGCTTAGCGGAATTTTAGTAATGCTTGCTAGCAAAGGCATCGAGTGGAAGAAGCTCGATAGCGTATTTGACGAAGGCGTGCATATGATGGGCTACATCGCGTTTTTGATGCTGATCGCCGCAGGATACGGCACGATCTTAAAAGAAACCGGCGGCGTGAATGAGCTGGTACACGTAGCGAGCACTCTAAGCGGCGGCAAGCTCGGCGGCGCGCTGCTGATGATCGGCATCGGACTGCTCGTGACGATGGGCATAGGCTCGAGCTTCGGCACAATCCCTATCATCGCTACGATATACTGCCCGCTAGCCGCGCAGTTGGGCTTTAGCACTGCAGCGACGATCTTTATCATCGGCGTGGCCGCGGGTATCGGCGATGCGGGCTCGCCTGCGAGCGATAGCACGCTTGGGCCTACCGTGGGGCTGAATATCGACGGCAGGCATAGCCACATCTGGGATACTTGCGTGCCGACCTTTATTTTCTTTAATATCCCGCTAATCATATTCGGCATAATCTTTTCGATGATGCTTTGAAATTTTATAAAATTTCAGCCGTGCGGCGGTACCCGTAAATTTATAAATTTACGGACGCAAATATTTTTAAATTTAGCCGTGCGGCTTTGCTTTTAAATTTGCCTGCTCGATTTTGCCAAAATTTATTTGTGCTGCTCGCACGCGGTTTGCTTAAATTTAGCCGCTTTAAATTTAGCCGCTCGCGGTGCGTTGATGAAAATCATTGCTAAAATTTAAAATTTCGCATAAAATGGGCGAAATTTCAAAGCAAGGAGCGGTAGTGGAGCAAATTTATCCTTACGTGCAGATCATCCATCTCATCTGCGCCATTATCTTTTTGGGATACATATTTTTTGACGTCGTGATTTTTATGCGGCTTAAAAGCACGCTGGGTGCGGATTTTGAGCGCGTTAAAAAAGCGATCGGCTCGCGCGCGATTAAAATCATGCCGGTTTGCCTTTTTACGCTGATTATCACCGGCGGAATGATGATGAGCCGCTGGGTCGGGAGCACTAACGGCGGGTATTTCGGCACGCCGCTTCAAAAAATCTTTATGCTAAAAGTCACGCTCGCGCTCATCATCGCCGTGTGCGTAGCGATAAATTTAAGTTGCCGCGCGATGGGAAGGCCTGCGCCTGAGTTTTTACGAGTAAACATCCATAAGATCGCTTTTGTATTCGGATTCATCATCGTGCTTTGCGCCAAGTTGATGTTTGTAGTATGATTTATGGCGCAAAATTTAGCGCTGAAGGCGCGACTTTTATCGCGGAATTCTGTAGCGCGGCAAAGATTTAATTTTGCTTGCTTTTGAATTTTGTAGTTTGCTAAAAATTTTAAAATTCCGTTTTGCTGGGCGGAGCATATAAATTTAAGAATTTTAAATTCCACTATGTCTGCGCTAAAGCGCGAAATTTTAAAATTCCACTCCTTTCTTGTACTGTTTTGCCAAATACAACCTGCAAGATTTGATCTTATAAAATTTTAAAATTTCATCGCGAGTTTTAAAGCGCTCATAAAATTTCTCACCCAATTTTGCAGCTTTAAAATTTTGTAAAATTTAAAATTTTAAAAATTTTAAATTTTACCGCTAGGACGCGGATGAAAATTCTAAAAAAGCTCGCGTGGAATCGAAGCAAACAATGAAAAAGCGAATTTATTTGGTGACTTTACTTACTATTTAATAATCATTAAAGATATAAAAAGCTAAAATTGCTTTTCGCCTGCGGGCGAATTTAATGTCTGCTTGCCATTCGCGCGGGATTTTGAGGTTTTCCGTAGCCGTGGCAATGGTTTTGAAATTATTTATGAGAAAGGAAAAAGGATGAAGAAATTTCTCTTAAGTCTGCTTGTCGCAGCTTTGGCCAGTAGTGCGCTTTGCGCCAGATCGCTCTCCGAGATCAAAAGTAGCGGGGTGCTAAGAATAGGCGTTTATGACGCGCAGCCGCCGTTTAGCAAGATAGAAGACGGCGTGCATCAGGGCTTTGAGGTCGATATGGCAAATGCCATCGCTAAAGATATGCTTCCATCAGGCGGGAAGGTGGAGTTTACCTCCGTGCTTGCAAATCAGCGTATAAAATTCCTACAAGAAGATAAGGTGGACGCGGTTATCGCAACTCTTACTGTAACTCCAGAGCGCGAGAAGCAGGTAGATTTTACGACCCCGTATTTTAGCGTCAATATAGGCATTCTAACCCGCGTTGAAGATAAGATTAAATCTTTAAATGAATTGCAAGATAAAACTATTTTAGTTCTTAGCGGCGGTACCGCAGAAACATACTTTGAAAAGCAAGGCTATAATATCGCTAGATGCGATAACGCAAACGCCTGCTATAAGGCGCTAAAAGCTGGACAGGGCGATGGGTATGCCGATGATAACTTAGTCGTGCTGGCTTATCCGGTATTAGATAAAAAGGTTGAAGTAAATATCAAAAATTTAGGCACTTCGGATTTCTTAGCCATCGGTGTGAAAAAGGGCAATTCGGAGCTTTTGGATTTTCTAAACGGCGAGCTAATCAAGCTAAGCAAAGAGGGCTTTTTCAAAAATTCGTTCGATAATTTCATCGAGCCTTACTACAAAGGAACTGCAGAGAAAAAGTATTTCTTACTGGACGATCTTTATAGCTTACTGTAATTTTTAAAAAAAAAGGGGGACGCTATGAAAAAGATAATCTTGGCGTTAATGCTGGCTGTGTGCTCGCTTCTTAGCAACACTTTGACTCAAATCAAAGAAAAAGGGGTTATTCGAATCGGTATAGATGGCTCGTCTCCGCCGTTTAGCGTCGCTAAAGCTGGCGAATATAGCGGGTTTGAGATACTCTTAATCGAAGGGCTTGTTAAAGAAATTTTCGGCGATAAAGGCGGCAAGATAGAATATGTCGTAACGGTAGGCGATGACCGCATAAAAGCGGTGCAGGACAACAGAGTCGATTTAGATATCGCGCTTATCTCGGTTACGAAAGAGCGTGAGAAGCTGGTAGATTTCTCCGATCCATACTTTAGCGTAAATATCGGCGTGCTAACTCGTAGCGACGATAATATCAGAAAAGTCTCCGATCTAAACGGAAAGACTATACTAGCGCAGCCCGGCACTACTGTGTTTGATTACTTTACGAAACAGGGCTATAACGTAGTACCGTGTGCGAGCGCGAATGAATGCTTTAATGACCTAAAATCGGGTAAGGGCGACGGATACGGCGATGATAATCTACTTGTATTTGCTTATGCCGTAGTTGATTACAAGGTTGAGGTAAATATCAAGAATTTAGGCTCGACGGACTTCCTGGCCATCGCAGTGCAAAAGGGCAATACTGAGCTGCTTAACGCGGTAAATGCGGGACTAATTGAGCTAAGTAAAAAGGGCTTTTTTACAAAAATTTTTGATGAGAGCATCGAGCCTTTTTATAAAGGCACCATTGATAAAAAGTATTTCTTGCTGGACGATCTTTACAGCTTGTTTTAATTTAAAGTGGCGATGGATGGAATTCTATTCGCCGGCAAATTTTAGTAAAATTTAAAGGAATTTTATGAAAAAGATTATATTTGCGTTGTTAATCGCCTCGTGTTCGTTATTTGCTAACTCTTTAGCGCAGATCAAAGAAAAAGGGCTCATTCGTATCGGAATAGACGGCTCACTACCGCCGCTTAGCGTCTCCGAGGACGGCAAATACAGCGGTTTTGAAATTTCGCTTATTGAAGAGCTTTCAAAGGAAATTTTCGGCGATAAGGGTGGCAAAATCGAATATGTTGTAACTCTAGGCAACGACCGTATCACAGCCGTGCAAGATAACAAGGTCGATTTGGATATCGCAGCCATCACGGTTACAAAAGAGCGCGAGAAGCTAGTGGATTTTTCAAATCCCTACTTTAGCGTAAATATCGGCGTGCTAACCCGCACCGATGATAATATAAAAACCGTAGACGATTTACAAGATAAAGAAATTTTAGCTGAACCCGGCACTACGGCATTTGATTATTTTAATAAGGAAGGCTTTAAAGTTATCTCATGCGCTAGTTCGAGCGAATGCTTCCGTGCACTAAAATCCGGTCGCGGCAGCGGCTATGCAGACGATAATATGGTAGTTTTGGGCTATTCGGTCGTAGATCGCAAGGTAGAGGTAAATATCAAGAATTTAGGCACGACGGACTTTTTAGCTATCGCGGTGCAAAAAGGCAACGATGACTTGCTAAACGCCTTAAACGACGGGCTTGTCAAGCTCAGCAAAAACGGCTTTTTCAAAAAAATTTTCAACGACAGCATTGATCCTTTTTACAAGGGCAAGGCTGAGAAAAAATATTTCTTGTTAGATGATCTTTATAAAATGTTTTAATTCAAAGGACGAAATATGAAAAAAATTCTACTAAGTATTTTGCTAGGTGCTGGCGCGCTTTGCGCTAACTCATTAGCAGATATCAAGCAAGCAGGCGAAATTCGCATAGGCTTGCAAGATTCCCAGCCTCCGTTTAGCTTCGATGATAACGGCACGCTGAAGGGCTTCGAGGTTGACTTGGCAAACGAGCTAGTCAAAAATCTATTTGGCAATAAAAAGATCAAAATCGACTTTATCGCCGTAGCGTCTAAAGATCGCGTTCCCTCGCTGGAGCAAAACAAAGTAGACCTCATCATATCCAAGCTTACCGTCACAAAAGATCGCGTTCAGAAAGTCGATTTTTCTTACCCGTATTATTCAGTGCAAATTGGCGTGCTAAGCCGTAAGGATGATAATATTTCAAGAATCGATCAGATCGCGCATAAAAAAATTCTAAGCGTTAAAGGTACAACTGCCGAGGAGCACTTCAAAAATGCGGGCTATGAGATTGCGACATGTGCCGATGCGAATGAGTGTGTCGCCAGACTAAAGGCTGGCGAGGGCATAGGCTTTGCTGACGATAATACCGTAGTGCTAGGATACGCTAGAAACGATGCCGCGCTTGATGCAAAAATCATCAACCTTGGCAAGGTAGATTATATTGCCGTTGCCCTATCTAAAGGTAATACTGAGCTGCTTGATGCGGTCAATAGCAGCCTGGTAAAAATGTATAAAGCGAAATTTTTCCATAAGGCTTTTGACGAGGATATCAAGCCATACTACGGCGGTAAGATCGATAAAAAACACTTCACGCTCGATGAGGTTTATAGCCTGTTTTAAATTTAGACGTATTTAAAATTTTAAGGCGCCCTTTGGCGTCCAAACATACGCGCAGCTGCGATATTTGATCGCAGCTCGCTTTCGCCGCCAAGATTTCGGCGGCATTTATAATTTAAATTCCGTATTTTATGGGTCCGGTTGCGATATAAAATTTTATGAGATCTTGATATGCGGTTACGAAAGATTGTGGTTTCTAAAAGATAGACGGTTATGCGAAATTCTAATCTGAGTAGTAAAATTTTATATCCTTTTTCAGTTGCATCGGCAATATATTAAATTTAGCCCTAAAAATTTTAGAAAAATGCGATAAATTATTGTATCCGACCATTTTGGCAGCTTCGTTTACGCTGATTTGATCTAGACTTAATAGCTCTTTTGCAATCTCAAGCCGTTCATTTGCTAGCATAGCATAAACGCTCGTGCCGAAATATGCTTTAAAATCCCTTTTTAGTGCAAATTCGTTCGTGGCGCAAAGATGAGCGAGCTCTTTAATGCTAGGTGGATTTTGCATATTTTCGAGTAATATTTTCTTTGCTTTTTGAACTGTTTTTATGCGATTTTCATCGAGATTAAGCGCATTTTCGGGCTCATTAAATTTATGAAAACTTCTATAAAGCATCTCTAAAATTTTACTTTCCATAAAAATTTCGCGTATTTTGCCGTCATATATCGCGGCATTTTCGAGCTCTTTGAGAATAATATTTTGCACGGCGCTTGTTTTAAATTTCTTCATGCAAACGGCTTGATCTAAATTCAAATTTTTTAAAATTCCCAGCTCATTTGCAAAAGCGGTGCTAAGCGCTATGCAGGAGCTTTTATAGTGTTTATTTTCAAGCTCGTGAACGCCACGCAATTTGCTTTGCATAGTTCCTAGCCAAAACTCACCTTTATTCAAGACGAATTGATCTTTATCCGATCTGAAGCAGATAGGATTTTCGCCCGTATTGAAAAATAAAAATGAATAGCGGCTGCCCCGTTTGTGGCGATGCAAAAGGAAATCTCTGCAAATTATATCGCTGCTATAATATCCTATCTCTCCGCCCGTATAAAAAGAGCTAAAGCCAAATTTTATACTTTCGCTTTCAAGCTCGGTTTTGTTATACCCGCATTGCTTGGACGGCTCAATGTCGTTAGATATTTTTTGCAAAAAATCGTCTAAACTTATCTCTTTACTCATCTTATCCCTTTAGCGTTTAAAATAATCCCTCTGCCGTTTAGTATTTCTTGATAATGCATATCTTATTATAGTAAAATGAGTTTAAATTTTAATAAGAAAAGGGGCGTTTGTGCGCGCAATATATAAATTATTGCTGATCGCTGCTATAGCGACGGCCGGGATATCGGGCGAGATAGAAAAACAGGACAAAAGCGTAAATTTGGGTGAAATTACCGTAGTCAGTGCTACGGGCTATCGGCAAAATATCCAAGACGCACCCGCTTCCATCTCCGTTCTTACGCAAAAAGAGATACGAAAGCGCAACTACCAAGATATCTCCGCAATGGTGGAGGATTTGCCGAGTGCCTTTACCGCAACGCTAGGCGCTGCATCGAGAAAAGGCATAAGCCTAAGAGGCCTATCTCAAAAATATACGAAAATTTTAATCGACGGCAAGCCTGCGACCAGCGATAGCGCTTATAAAGGATTAAGAAGTATTGGCAGCAGCCAGAATTTCTTGCCTCCCGCAAATGCGATAGAGCGCATAGAGGTCATCCGCGGTCCTATGAGCTCGCTTTACGGCAGCGACGCTATGGGCGGAGTAATAAATATCATCACCAAGGGCTTTTCAAATGAGCTTAGCGGCAATGTAAACGGATACTATACTTTCGCTAAAAAATCGCAAATAAAAGGTGATTATCAAACAGGTTTTTATCTAAACGGAGCTATCGTCCCGGACGTGCTAGGTATCGCACTTTACGGCAGATTTTTTGAAAAGATAGAGGATAAAGAGCCTTATGCGAATAGAAATAATGAAGAGACGAATATGGGCGCAAAACTGATGTATAACGTAACGCAAAACGATGAGGTGGCGCTTGATTATCGTAAAGTAAACAATAAATTTAGGCGTACATACGGGCGTACGCGAACAACCTCGGGAGGCAATAACGATATTGCGAAAGAGGATATGAAAGGCTACACCGCAAGCCTGTCTCATCAGGGAAAATACGATAAGTTTATGATAGATAGCTACGCAAATTACGATAGCATGAAAGAAAGCGGCGCCCAGGATCTGCGTCTTAGAACGACTACGCTAAATTCTAAAGGCTCATATTTTTTCGATTCAAATGCTTTGAGTTTGGGCGTGCAATACCGAAGCGAGAGATTAAACGAAGCCGCTACTACCGCAGATGAGGCAAATGTCAAAAGATGGGATTATTCGATCTATGGCGAGGATGATTTTTATCTAACTGACGATTTAACGCTAACCGGCGGAATCAGATATAACCGCGATAAAGACTACGGCGGCCATATATCGCCGCGCGCTTATGCCGTTTATCGTTTAAACGAAAGCTTTTCTATTAAAGGCGGCGTTTCGACGGGATATTCAACTCCGGATATTAAGCAGCGTAGCGAGGGCCTTGCCCTGCCATTTGCAGGAGGTCAGGGGGCGCAGATCGGCAGAAGCTCTCTAAAGCCTGAAAGCAGCATAAGCTACGAAGGCGGGTTTTCTTACGACGATAACGATAAATTTAACTTTAGCGCTACCGCGTTTTATACCGAAATCAAAGATGGAATTTCTACCAAATTAATTTGCCGTCCAAGACCGGGAAATCCTTGCGTGCATAACGGCAAAACTTACAGGCGCGGTATTTGGGACACTATAAATGTTGGAGAAGCCGAAGTTAGGGGTCTAGAGCTAAGTAGCGATTATCAAATTTTAGATAATTTGAAGCTGCATGCAAACTACGCCTATACGAAATCCGAGCAAAAAACGGGTAGCGAGAAGGGCAAAACCTTAAATAATTTTCCAATCCATTCGGTAAAGCTAGGATTTGATTACGACGTAAGCTCCAAGCTAAACTTATGGTCGCAAATAAATTATTATAGTAGGACGCGCGATAGCCTAAGCTACGATGAGGATATCCGCTCATACACGCTTTTTGATCTGGGCGCGAGCTATAAGCTCACAAAAGACGCAAGTTTAAATTTTACGCTTTATAACATATTCAACGAATTCGTGCTAACGCGCTCGGGAAATTATCAAATGATGGTCGTAGACGGGATGAAGGCGCAGGTTGGATTTAACGTGAACTTTTAAATTCGCGACGCATAAATTTCGTCCGCGGATTTAAAATTTAAGGAAATTAATGGCGATTTTAAAAAGGAAAAAATTTTGGTTCAACGTCCATCTTGTTTTGACGCTTATATGCTGCGTGCCGATCTTAATCGTAGCCCTTAGCGGCGCTATTATATCGTATCATGATGAGATTATAGATGCGTTAAATCAAAGCAAATCTTTCATGAGCCCGAGCGGAAAAGATGCCCTCGAACCCGCCAAAATTTTAAATATTTTCAGAAAAGCCAAGCCCGGTTTTACGCTTAGTTATTATAGGATTCCTCAAAACAAAAACGAAGCGATTAGGCTTTCCGGCACAGATTCTAGCGGCGAGTTTAAATCATATTTTATAGATCCTTATAGCGGCGAAATTACTTCGGAAAATATAGGCGATACGTTTATCGGCGTAGCGCTAAATCTACATACTAATCTAGGATTTGGGCTAAGCAAAAACGAAACTCTGCGGCTAATAGGCAAAAATATCGTGGCGTTTAGCACAATTATGTTTATTTTAGTCTTAATTTCAGGCGTGGTGATCTATTATCCTAGCTTTAGAGGAAAGATTTTACGCGCATTTAGGATAAATTTTAAAGCTAGAGGTTATGCTTTTTTATATAGCTTGCATGGCGTGGTCGGAGTTTTGCTGCTACCTGTTTTGCTTACGATAAGCGCTAGCGGGCTTTATTGGTCGTATGATTGGATAGCCAAAATCACCAACAGAGCGCTAGGCGAAAAGGAAATTTTTAGAAAAACGAGCTTTACCGAAGTGCGAGGATTTTCGCTCGAGGATGAAGATAAAATTTTAAATTTGCAGACGGCACTTGATATTTTTAAGCGTGAACGCGGTGAAAACTACGAATTCTTTAACATCATCGCTCAAAAAGATGGAGAAAATTTTATGATCTTTTATTTCGATAAAGGCGAAGAGGGCGAAGAGCATATGAATACGATGAGCGTAAACGTTAAAAAGGGCATCTTGCGGCATGCGCGCTATGATGATGCGAAAAGCACCATGCCGCGCCCTTTTGCTATACATAAAGCCGTTTTGAGCGTGCATTCGGGCTATATCTTCGGCGAGGCGGGTAAGTTCTTGTTCTGCGTAGCGGCGATTTCTGTGTTATTTTTTATAGTTACGGGATTTTGGATGAGCATAAAAAGAATTTGCAAGAAAAGATAAATCTATGAATTAAAAGCGGAGAAATAGCTTATTCGCGGCGTAAATTTAAATTTTGTCCGAAGCAGTATCGCTTCTTTTCAGTTAATAAAATTTTATGTGTAGCGCTTTGAAATACTATGTGCAGAGTCTTTGTGAGCCTTGCGTCGCATCTTGATCTTGTTAAATTTGCTTTGGCGTTTTAACTGCATTCATTTGCCGCTCATAAAATCCCTAATATTTTGCGCGATCATCTTTATCAGCCGTTTGCGGGCCTCTATGCTCGCCCATGCGATGTGGGGCGTGATGATGACGTTGCGGCGATTTTTCACGCGCAGTAGCGGATGATCAGCCCTCATCGGCTCTGTTTGCAGCACGTCAAGCGCCGTGCGCAGGCCTCGTTCGTCCACGGCGCGAGCTAGCGCGTCCTCATCCACGATGCCGCCGCGGCCGAAATTCATCAAGATCGCCCCCTCTTTCATCTTCGCAAGCTCCGCCTCGCCGATCAATCCCGCCGTTTTTTGATTTAGCGGGGCGTGGATAGAAATGATGTCGCATGCCCTCAAAAGCGCGTCCAGGCTCACTCTGGCAAACTCGCCGCTATCGTTCGCGCCGCTAGTGGAGTAGTATCTCACGTTTGCGCCAAACGCGGCGGCGATGCGGGCGACCTTTGCGCCGATCTGTCCAAGCCCGATGACGCCGAATTCTTTGCCGTAAATTTCGCTGATGGGCGCGTCAATGTGAGTAAAAATTTCGCTCTCGCACCATTTGCCGCTGCTGCCGTAATCCGCGTAGTATCCGAGCGCGTTGGTTAGCGCAAACAGCGACGTGAATGTCTGCTGCACGACGCTGTTCGTCGAATAGCCCGCTACGTTTTTCACCGCGATGCCGCGAGCCTGCGCGGCCTGCATGTCGATGTTATTCGTGCCCGTGGCGCTGACGCAGATCAGCTTAAGCGCGGTTTGCGCCATGATCTCGTCCGTGATTAGGACTTTGTTGGTTATGACGACATCGGCGCCGGCTAAGCGCTGCGCGGTTTGCGCGAGCTCGGTCATCTCGTAGCTTTCAAACTCGCCCAAGCTAGCGATCTCGCTAAGATCGGCATCGCTTCCCAGCGTCGCGGCATCCAAACATACGATCTTCATATTTCCCCCTTTGCGTTTTAAAATTTTAAGCCGCAGCAACGCGGCTAAATTTAGCCTTTAAATTCCGTCGCACAGTTTTGGAACACGGCGTCTAAACGGTAAATTTCAACTCCGCGAATTTAGCTATTGCGGAAATTTGCTCTCGCGAAATTTTACTATTGCGAATTCTGCCCTCGCGAAATTTAACGCTCGCAGCGCGCGGGGCGTTAAATTTTAAAATTCCAATTCATGCCGAAGCAAGCGGTAAGCTTTACCGCCGCTGAAACCTACGTCTAAATTTAAAATTTCAATTTGCGCCGAAACGAGAGATAAATTTAATCGCTGCTGCCGCTCGCGCCTAAATTTTAAAATTTAGCTCGCGCAAAACTTGCTCTACGCGGAATTTTAGTTCACGTGAATTTGATCTGCTCAAAATTTTATCCGTGCAGAACTCCGGTCGCGCCGCTACGTTAAATTTTACCGTAGTCTCCTAGCGTTAAATTCCGCTGCCGCCCAGCGATAAAATTTACCGCCGGCAGAGCCTTGCTGCTAAAGTTATCGCCAAAATACTCCGCCTTAAAATTTCTCAAATTTTTAAAATTTGCCGCGCCGCTACTTTGCATCCTCGATGTAGTGCCCCACAAATTTTGAGAGATTATTAAGTATCTCGCCGCCCTTGCGAAAGCCCAGCGCGCAGCCTTCGTATGCGAAAAATACCCCCGCTTGGTAGCTCTGGGCGCGCTCGTCTTTGTTTAGCTCGTAAAATTCCTGATATAAAAATTTCTGATTTTCGTAGTCGCCGCCGTTTTCCTCTATCTTTCTGCCGTCGGCGTCGAAAATCGCCACATTCGCCCCCTCGCGCGCCAAAAACGGCTTTTTGATCATCTTTTTGCCGATGATCGGCGAAAAGGAGCTTTGTAGCAGCAGCGGGTGGTTTGGATACAGATCCCACAGGATTTTCATAATCCCCTTGCTTTGAAAAAGCAGCGTGTATGCGGGGTTTAGGATGATCGCCTTTTGGTTTTGCACGATGTTTTTTAAGATGAGCGCAAGCTCGCCCTCCTCGATCGCGATCGCCTCCCAAGGGATGAGCTTGAACCAATACTCGTAGTTTTCGCCCTCAAAAAACACCCCCTCTTCGTCGTTAAATTCCACCTCGTCCACGTAGGCAAAGCGCGTCTTAAAGCCCGCGTCCTCCGCGGTTTGCTGCAAAAGCTTCGTCGTCTTTTCGTCCTCGACGTTGCCCGCGACGCTGCTAAATAAAATTTTCCACCCCTCGTAAAATTTAGAAAAATCGCTTAGCTCGCCGTCAAGCACCACGAGCCGCTTGAAATTATCGCGCAGTGCGTCGTAGAGGTCGTTGAACTGGCTCGCCTCGTCCATGCCGTTTTCTTTCAGCATCGCCCACTGGATGATCGCCGTCTCAAACACCGCCGTGGGCGTGTCGGCGTTAAATTCTATCAGTTTGATCGGCTTACCGTCCAGCCCGCCCGCGAAATCGAAGCGCCCGTATAGGTGCCAGTGCACCTCGTTTTCCCAGCTTTGCTTGATTAGATCGACGAGGTTGAAGGGGATGCCGAGCTCGTGGAAGAGGTTGTTGTCGATGACGTGCTGCGCGGCTGCGACAAACATCTCGTATAGCTCGTTCGCCGCTTCGTAATACGCATCCGCCTCCGCGGCGCTCACGCGCACGATCTCGTCGCTGACGTAAGGGGCCTCGTCGGCGTCCGTATGCCAGTAAAAGCCGAGCTTTTCGAGATATTCGTTGCTTAACGGCGTTATCTTTTTTAGTTGCATTTTTATCCTTTTTTTAAAATTTTAACTCATTTGCGCCGCGATCTTTGCGGCCTTTGCTAGTTTTAATGCGCATACCGCTTCGCTAAATTTAAAGCGCGCACGGCAAAATTTAATTAGCGTAGATCATGCGCGGCGATCGTGCGTAAATTTAAGCTGCGCGAGATGTGCGGCTAAATTTAAACGGCGCGCTTGCGGTGTGTACCGGACGTCGTAAGAGCGATAAAATTTAGCTGAATTTCACAACGCGTTTTTGAAAAACCTGCGTCAAATCAATGCTAAATTCGCGTAAAATTTAAAATTCTACGCTCTAAATTTAAACTCGCGCGCAAAGCCGCCGTATGTTTCAAAGCGTGCTTAGCCGCCGAAAAATCCGCCGCTTTTGCCGCTTTTACTTCCGCCGAAAAATCCGCTTCTGCCGCTTCGCGCCTTGTCGTTTTGCTGCTTTGCTTGATTGAAGCTATCGACGCTTCTGGAGTAGGCGCTTGGGCTTTTGTAGGCGGTTTGGCGCTGGCTTTGGTAGGCTGGGTTGTTAAACAGCTTGCCGCCGATCCACGAGCCGATGATGGCGCCTGCAGCGCTTGCCAAGATCGCTTCGCCCAGGCTCATGCCGCCGCCGCTAAACTGCGCGTTTTGATTGGTTAAATTTGAAGTGCCGGCGTCGATTTTAGCGTTTTCTTCGGCTAGAAGGGCTTTGGTTTCCTCATCGCTTAAAATTCTCTCCGTGCCGTCGAGCGATCTTAAGATGATCTGGGTTTTTTCGCTCGGAAATTCCTCTAAAATTTTATATTTTCCCGGCGCGACCTCTTCGAGCCGCACGAGCGCGCCTTCTTGCAGACGGACGTTTTGCTCCTGCCCCCTATCGTCGCAGCCCGCTAACGAGCCCGCCATAACGAGCCCAAAGCCGCTTACCAGCGCATAGCTAGCGATTTTGCGTAGTTTCATTTAGATCCTTTCAGTGATTTTATATCTAAGCTTTGATTTATCAAAAGCTCGTTTCCCTCGACGCGGATAAACTCGCTCTTGCCGATGTTTTCGATGATTAGGCTTTGCGCTTTAAGGCGCTTTTTGCGTTTGAGCGATTTTACGAATTTTGCAAGGCTCGTCCATTCGCTACGATCGAAGGTTTTTTCTTTAACTTCGACATCGTAAGGTTTGGTCTCGCGGCTTTTGCTCGAAAGCAGCGGTTTGTCGAAAAAAGACAAAAAATACCTGAGCTTCTCATCGCGCTCTTTATACATCAGCTTGATTTCATCTTTTGAGGCGATTAAAATTTCCTCTTTTTCTTTGTGAAGCCTGTCCTTATCGCTTTGTAGTGCTTCGATTTTACCTTTTAGCTCGGAGATTTCTTTGATGAGATAGTCGATGAAGCTTTGAGTGCCAGCTGCGCCGCCAGTGCGCGTGCTTTTTGCAGAGCTTTGCGAAGCGGGCTCGCTTTGCATTTCATCATCTAAAAGCACGTAGCGTACGCCGCCGCTTTCCTCGGCGCGCAAGGAATTTCTGCGGATGCGGTTGTAGACGGCTTCTTTTGAAATTCCTAAAATTTCGGCTGCTTCGCCGATCGAGACTTTTTTCATACAAAGATGCCTTTTAGCGTTTTAGGTAATTATTGCTAAATTTGCCTAAAATAGGCATTAAACGCTTCGTTTACAAAGATGGATTCCGCTTTATAGCAGCCGGCGCGCGATAAATTCCGCTCGCTTGCGCTTGCACGATATAAAATTTCGCTTCGCTTGCAAAGCCGCGCAAATTATTTTTTGCTAAGCTTTTAGAATTTTAGCCTAATAATGTTGCTTAATTAAGTATATTTTTTATACACTTACAAAAAATTTTAGTATTTCAAAGGAGGCGAAATGCCCGAATCGCCTAAATATAAAAAATCCGAAATTCGCTACAAGCTCATTTTAGACGCGGCGCTGGAGCTGTTTTTAGCCAAAGGCTACGAAGCTACGAGCTTAAGCGATATCATCGAGCTTAGCGGCGGCTCGTTATCGTCGGTTTATAAGTATTTTGATAACAAAGAAAGCCTATTTTTGCGCATCATCGAACTGCAAAGCAAAAAGCTCGACGAGCGAATGAATGAGCGCATGCGAATCAACAAAGACCTAAAATTGCGTGAGTATCTGCGAGAGTTTGCAGGGATTTATCTGGAGTTTCTTTTCGCTCCGGAGGCGATAAAATTCTACCGACTGATACTTTTCAGCGGCTTTAACGGCGCGCTTAGCGAGAGCCCAAAAATCTTTTTAAAAAGCGGCGTGCTAGGTTCGCCGAATGCGCTGGATGAGTATTTGGCGGCGCATGCGGACGAGTTTGCGCCCGGACGCACGGCAAAAAGCCTGGCGCTATATTTTTGCTTTTTGCTTAGAGAGCCGCATTTTAGCAGGCTGCTGTTTTTCGACGAAAAGCTAAATTTCAAAGCGAGCGAGCTAATCAAGGACCGCATCGATATGTTTTTGCTAGGCGTAAAAAAGCGCTAGTGGCGGAATTTTACAGCGTAAATTCCGCGCGCTTCGCGCCTTTAAATTTTATGAGCGGTTTGGGGCTTAGAATTTGATTCTATCTGTTACCAAGCGCTATAAAACGCCGCATATCCCGCGCTTAGAATTGCGATTCTATCGGCGCAGAATTTTTAAAACGATTGGGGCTGAAATTTTTATTTTCCGTATTAAATTCTGCGCCGCAGTTAGAAGTTTGCCGTTAAATTTCGCGCCGCTTGCCTGCGCCTTTAAATTTGCGCCACTCAGATTTTAAATTTAATAAAACCTCTTATAATCCCGCGAAATTTCAGATCAAAAGGATTAAAAATGGATTATGATATCATCGTAATAGGCTTCGGCAAGGCGGGCAAAACCCTTGCCGCAAAATCCGCCGCGCTAGGTAAAAAGGTCGCTCTCATCGAGCGCTCGCCGCAGATGTACGGCGGCACCTGCATCAACGTAGGCTGCATCCCGACCAAGCGGCTAGTTACGGCGAGCAAGGAAGCGGGCTTCGTAAATTTCGGCGTGTTAGGAGAGTATTTCGTGCTAAGCATGCAGAAAAAGGACGAGCTCGTAGAGGCGCTGAGGGCGAAAAATTTAGCCATGCTAAAGGGTAATCCGAATATAGACGTAATCGACGGCGAGGGCTCATTTACGAGCGCGAATTCCGTGCGCGTGCTAAGTCCTGACGGGCAGACGCGTGAAATTTCGGCAGAAACGATCGTCGTAAATACGGGCTCAAGGGAGGTCGAGCCAAGCTTTGAGGTAAGCTCGCAGATCGCTTATAGTAGCGAAGAAATTTTAAATTTAAAGACCCTGCCGAAGCATCTAGTAATCATCGGCGGCGGATTTATCGGGCTTGAGTTTGCTTCGATGTTTGCAGGATTCGGCTCGAAAGTAAGCGTGCTTATGCGATCGAAATTTATGAAAAACGAAGATGAGGATGTGGCTGCCAGCGTCAAATCCGCTCTGCAGGCCCAAGGCGTGGAGATTATCGAGGGCTGCGAGTTTTTGAGCTTAAATGACGGCGAGCTGAAATTTAACCTTGAGGGCGAGAGCGAAACGATCGCGGCGGATGCGTTTTTATACGCCCTTGGCCGTCGCGCAAATACGAATGATTTAAATTTAGCCGCTGCGGGGGTGCAGACGGACGCGAGCGGCAATATCATCACGAATGAGCATTTGCAAAGCTCGGCTGCGAGCATCTACGCGGCAGGCGACGTGCGCGGCGGCGAGATGTTTACCTACACGAGCTTAGACGATTTTAGGATCATTTTTAGCGCGCTTTTCGGAGACGGCGCGCGCACTACGAAAAACCGCACGCCGCATGCAAGCGTGCTGTTTACCCGCACGCCGCTAGCTCGCATCGGCCTTAGTGAGCGCAAAGCAAGAGAGAGCGGACGCGAGATCAAGGTACTGAAGCTTTCGATGGCGGCGGTGCCGGGCGCCAAAGTTGTAGCGCACGACGAGGGAATGATGAAAGTGGTCGTGGACGCGACCAGCGGCGAAATTTTGGGCGCGGCGCTTCACTGCGTAAACGCACACGAGATCGTTAATGAGCTGGCGATCGCCATGGCGCTGGGCGCGAAGGCAGACTTTTTCAAAAATCAAATTTTTACGCATCCTAGCATCAGCGAGGCACTGAACGATCTTTTCGGACAGTTTTAAATTTAAAATTTAACGGCGCTCGGGCTTGGCAATATCCGAGCGCCTTAGCTAAAATCAATCGTAAAATTTAATGCGCCGGAGCGGGTTAAATTTAGACTGGGTTAAATAATTTGAGTCCTTGTCGTCCGCGTCTTTCTTGATTGCTAGAGCTTGGCGCGTATCGCTTTATCCGCCACTTGTAAAAAATAATTTCTAGGTTGTCTTGGAATTATTTATAAACTAGCCGCGTCTGAAACTTTGCGTTAGCACCTGCTGGTATGCACTAATCGTTTGTTGCTTAGAATTTCAAAAAATTTATACTTTATGGATAGATCTGAAATTTTATTAATCCCCAAAGATTAAATAAGCTAAATTTTTACTTAAATTCCCATACGCAACTATCCAGTATTCTCTTATGATATTTTTAATTTGTAAGTTATCGTCCAGAAAGTCGGCAAATATTTTAATCCTATCTTTGTCTACCGCGCCTAGCTCTTCATCCTCTTTCTCAAACGAAGCGACAATTAAATGCGACAGAGCAATCTTGTCGTGGAAATTTAATGTCTTGTCTTCTAGTAAATTTAGCATTGACGTAATTTTGCCGATATCTGCTAATTCTAGCTCCCAATCTTGCTCATTTCCCGTTGAATATAACCCCAAAAGCTTATTTAATTTTATCGCGCTTTCTTTTCTTACGAAATAATCGGTCATTTTATTATCCTTTATATATGTTTTCGCCGCGATACTTAGCCGTCCGCGCTATCTAGCAGTTTCCTAGAATTTTGCAAAGCCCATACGAAATTTTCGAGCTCTACGCAGTCTTTTAATTCAAATCCAAAATTTAATAAACCTACCAATAGGGCGTCGCCATCTTTTATGACATGCGCTATTAGATTGCCTTTATGTTCTATACTCACTTTATTTTCATATCTTGTAAATTTAAAGATATTTTTCGAGCATCTTCCATTTCTTTTTGAAAATTTCTCAAACTGCTCCGTAAAATTCGGTGTTTGATTCCCATCTTTTAGCCATAATCCCCCGGCATATAGCGCCCATATAAGCTCGTAAAAATTGATATTATGCCGAGTTTCGGTAGCAGCGACTAAAAGCTTATTTGTTTCATGGTTGATCTGTATTAAAGGCTCTCTGTCCATATGCCAAATCTCGGCTACTACTTTTTCTCTATCCGGCACGGAGGCAATTAAAAATTCAAATTCATTTTTTATCATATTAAAATCCTATTTTTTGTTTTTTACTGCCTAATTTAATTTGAATGCTCTATCGTTCGAGCCTAAATCGTATTTATCCCATTCTTTTATGGTCTCCCGCGCTTTTTCTACTACGATATGCCAATTTGGATCCTCTATAATGGCGCGATCATCGGTTTCGTCTTTAGCTTGATAATTTTTTATAGCATCTCTAAATTCTTGCAATAATTCTATAAGTTTTGGCGGGAATCCTAAACGACAAGCCGTATTTTTTACAAAATCGTCGAAATCAAAATCATCAAAAAGCGTGCACATTAGCTCTATATACGATGAAATATAGCCCTCTACGTTGTTCTCATTCAGCCAATACATTTTTTGCTGCTTTATGCTGGAAGCCTCCTCGATATTATCATAAATACTCTTTACGCGGAATTCCTGCCCTTCTAAATTAAGCATCTATTTTTCTCCATAAATTTTTCTATTAAGCTTATCGTATCTAAATCAAATTTCTATCCATATCAAATATTTTGGGATAGTTTTTATAGTTTATTTCGATATAGTCGCCTTTTTTAAATTTTGTAGCTCGCGTCGATAAAACCTCTAAAACTACAAATTCAAATCCAAAAAATAGCTCATCCCATCCCTCTTCTCCTTCTTCAAGACCCGGATCGCAGCATCCTTCAAAATCGTCATAAAATTTGAATTTATATATTGTTTTCATCAAACTCAATGATAAACTCTCTTTTGTTTAGTTCATATATATTTCTCGCCAAATTTTTTATAATATCGCGTTCGTTGTCCGAAAATCTTAACAAAAAATTCTCGTAAATTTCTCTTCCGCTTACCATCGCACTCCTTTTTGCAGTTTAGCAAAGATTTATCCGCTTGAGCCTTTTAATCGGCTTCTTGGCTATTGTATTTCGCACTCTCGATCTCCGCAAGCGTTAATTTTGCCAAAGGATTGATAAGCTTAGCGATACAATATTTATTATCACATGTAATCACGCTTTGGCGCTTATCTACTTTCATTGCGTTGGAGCAATTCGGGCACATTACATAGCCTTCGCCCAAATCAACGCCAATCGGAAAATTTAACCCTCTCTGCTCTTTCAAAAATCTAAAAAATTCCTCTTTAGAAATTTTGATATTAGAAAATAATCGAAAAATTTCTTCTGCCTTTTGCCTTATCTCGCCTTCTTTAAAAAATACGTTAGGAGCCTTTTTAAAATCTTCATCAAACTCAGAAAATCTACCCGTCATCATATCCAATTCTTTTAATGCCTGCTCTTCCGCTTTATTGGTTGCACAATATTGCGATTCCAAATCATACATCTTATAAAATTCGTCGCAAAACAGCTCTATATCGCACCAATCGTATAGAAATCCAGCTATTAAATAATACAACTCTTTATTTTGCTGCATATTTCACCTCATTTTAAAATTTATCGCCATTTTTATTATTTATGGCTTTTAGAATTTCATGCAATAGCTCGTTTTCGGCGGCATTTTTCTCATCTAATATTGATACGCCCATAGTTGTTGGAGTAATCTTAGATAAAAATAGATTTACAAGCTCTGTTTTTTCATCGATTTCGTATGATAATGTAACGATATCCAATAAATCGTGCCTCTCTATAAAACTATCAAAGATATCTTCTAATTGCGACGCCTTCTCTGCATAGAAAAATATCCACTTTACGCCTATAAGAAAATCCGTTGTGATATTACTAAAGATATCTATTTTGTCCATAAAGTGCGATCCGATAAGCAAATATATATCTGAGCTGCTTTTAGACAAAGAGTTAAACTCATAAATAGAACCAATATTTTTGTAATTTAGCATTTTATTTCTCGCCCCCTTGTTTTTTTATCATCTTTAGCCACTCTTTTTCAAATTTATAATATCTTTCAAGCTTTTTATTCTTTTCCGCTTGATTCCACTTTTCTATCTCGGCATAATCTTGCAGCTCGCCTCCGCATTTAGGGCAAACACTCCTATCTTTAATGCCTAAGAAATTTACTCATATTTTTGAAATTTTACCGTAATTCTCCTGTAAAATTTTAATTAAATTTGGCTTCAGTCGTTTAAAATTTTATCTCTTTGAAATTTAAATTTCAACCGTTATCTGGCGTTTTAAATTTTGCCATTTTTTAAATGCGCGTCTAAAACGCCGCTTTAAAATTTACACAGACGCGAGCAGGCAAGAGGGCGCTGTTATAAATCTAAAGTCAAATTTTATTTCTAGCCATCTTTTAATTTGTTTCTTATCTTTGATGTATTAAAATCCCGCTCCGTTTCATTTGCAAATTTGAAACGTATTTCTAAAAAGGAAAATCAAGGAGCGAAAGAAATTTACAAATTTTAGGTTGGGCGGGCACATGCCTGTCGGTTATCATGTACGTATCCTACGTGCCGAACATAATGGCAAATTTAGACGGCAACAAAGTCCCGTTTCTCCAGCCGCTCGCAGCCGCGATAAACTGTACGATATGGGTCAGCTACGGTCTTTTAAAGCCCAAAAAGGACTATCCGCTCGCCGCGGCGAATTTCCCGGGGATTATTTTTGGGCTGCTAACTGCAATAACGGCGCTTTAAACCGCCTTTAGCGGCTTGATAAATTTCAAAATCGCCCGCGCCGCACCCTGTAAGCCGCGTCCGCAACGCTTTTTAGCTGCCTGCTACGTGCTGCAACTGCTCGCTCGCTGTCACGCCAAGCCTTAGCTAGCTTGTCGCAAGCGCGCCCGCACCTCAAAAACCCATTACGACGCGGCTTTGAAATTTTGCAAAATTGCCCGCGCTGCATTCAAATCTGCCGAATTTAAATAACTTTTATACAAAATTTGATAAGCTTATTTCGGTCAAAATTTTATCTTTAAAAGGACGAAAAATGAAAAAGGTCATCACTTGCGTCGATCAAAATGCGCTTGCCCCGGCGGTTAGAGATTACGGAATTTATGTCGCTAAAACCTTGGGTGCCGAGCTCGTGTTTATTCACGTGGTTGAAATTCCGGAGCTTGGCGAGAATTTTTATGGGCTAGCCGCAGGCGGGATCGTCCTAGGAGAGAATGATATCCTTGCAAATAGCTACGGAAGTCCCACACTAGGCGGCGTGGATGCAGAAAAGGACCACGAAGAAGCCGAAGCGATGCTGGATGAATATATCTGCGCTGCGACTGCTGCGGGCGTAAAGGCGAGTAAGATCATTAAAGATGGCGATTTTATCGACGTTATCGCCGAGTATAAGGACGAGGCGGAGATATTCGTGCTCGGTATCAAGGGCTCAAATAGCGAGGACGTGGGCTTTAACGCAAGCGTGTTGATAAAGGAGCTTCATGTGCCGTCGCTGCTCGTGAATAAGGAATTTTCACCGATTAACTCCGTGCTCATCGCATTTGACGGCACCGATGCAGCAAAGCGAACACTTGAGTTT
The DNA here is from genome assembly GCA_963529625.1 of uncultured Campylobacter sp. Classification (GTDB taxonomy): domain Bacteria; phylum Campylobacterota; class Campylobacteria; order Campylobacterales; family Campylobacteraceae; genus Campylobacter_B. The sequence goes on from CAURZM010000006.1 coordinate 53,545, forward strand.
ATAAAAAGCTCAAAGCTTCTTGCGAGCGCACATAAGCATGTCTTGCACATCAATCTCGATGCCGCAGAGGGCGAGCGGATGCTGGATCTAGCGCGCGAAATTTTAGGCACTCAAAACGCCACTTTCAAATACATCCAAGCGGAAGTGCCCGCCGATGAGATCATTAAATATCGCCGCGCCAATAACCTCGATCTAATCGCTACCGGCGCCTTTACAAAGGGATTTTTCAAAAAGCTCTTTTTAGGCAGCGTCTCCGAGGACATCTTGCACAATGCACTTGTACCGGTACTAGTGCTATCGTAATCGCAAGATCAAACGCCGATAAACGCTAAATTCCGTCGCTTACGTTATTTTAAAGTGGCGGAATTTTAGAATTTTAAATTTTTAAATCCTTTGTTTTTCAAATTCATAGAAATTTTGCTTAAAAATTCGTCAATAGATCTTATTAAATTCCGTTAAATTAGTAATTGCATATAAATTTTTATGATTTAGTTTATTAAAAATTTTATTATTATTTAAGAAGAATTGTAAGATAATACCGCCAGTAAATTGATATAGATTATAAAATCTAAAAAGGATTTTTTATGAAAAAGGGTAAAATTTTACTTTCTTTTGCGCTACTTTGCTCGCCGTTTTGGCTTACTGCGGCGCAAAATAGCGGCGCTTCTCAAAACTCGTCCGCCGCAAGCTCTGCCTCTAAAATTTCGTCATCGCAAAGCTCGCGCGCAGCCGCCGCATCGCGGAGTTCCACGCCGCGGGCTTCAAATTTAGCCTCTAATAGTGCGGCTCCGCAAAGCTCTGCGCAAAAGCCTGGAGGCCCTACCGCTGCAAATTCCGCGCCGCAGGGCAACGCCGTCGTAAGCCCCGCTACTAAAGGCATTACACAAAATTCCATGCCACAAAGCGGTAGCGCGGCAAATTCTACGCTGCAGAGCTCGGACGACGATAATCTCGGCACCATAAACGTCACGGGCAAGGCCGATCTGTCCACTACCGAGGGCACGGGCTCTTATACGACGGGCAATATGAGCACTGCGACGGGGCTAAATTTAAGCATAAGAGAAACGCCGCAATCCATAAGCGTCATCTCCAATCAGCTTTTAAAAGATCTGAGCCTGCACAACGCCGAAGAGGCTCTTTCAAAATACGCAACCGGCATTTCGCTAAATAACGACGCGGGCGGCAATCGCATCGTCTCGCGCGGCTTTTATGTCGATAATATCCAAGAAGACGGCATCGCAAGCTCGGTTTCCAGCTCCGTGTTCGGGCCGCTGGGCTCATCGAAGGAATTTACCGATTTGGAATTCTACGATCGCGTTGAGGTTCTGCGCGGCGTAGCGGGCCTTACGCAAAGTAACGGCGAGCCCGGCGGTACGATAAATTTAATCCGAAAGCGTCCGAGCGATCAGTTCGGCTTTAACGCAAGTCTAAGCGGCGGTAGCTGGGATAATTATCGCGGTATGATCGACGTAACGGATACGGTAAATCAAAGCGGTACGGCACGCGCGCGGTTGATCGGAATTTTAAGTAAAACGGGTTCGTTTAAGGACTATCCACACAACGGCTATCGCGAAGGCGTCGGCGTTTCGACGGAATTTGACGTAGCCGATAGGACGCTTCTTAGCGCGGGATTTTTGTGGCAAAAAACCGTCGGCGTATATGATATTTACGGCGTGCCCGTCTTGGATAATCAAAAAAATTTATTAAATTTACCGCGCAGAAGTTACTTCGGCTCGGATTGGGACAGAAGCGAATATAAAAAATTTAACGCCTACAGCGAACTCTCGCACGAATTTAGCGATGATCTGAAAGCCTATGCGAGGCTCAATTATACCGATAGCGACAGCATGTTAAAATTCGGAGCGCTCGGCGGGGCAAATCCTTACAACGGCACTACGTCGCATACGGTGCGATATAGGATTTACGATAACGACTCCAAAGAGATCGGGTTTCAAACGGGACTAGACGGTAAATTCGAAGCATTTGGGCAGAAGCACGACTTTTTCTTAAACGGCTCGCTTAGCAACGAAAAGCTTAATTGGCGCGAGACTAGGACAATAGATTCATCTATGGCGTCACTGGGGATGAACATTTATAACTGGGACCGCTCAAGGATCGCTCAGCCCGATTGGAGAAGTGCCGCTACGTTTAAAGACCGAAGCTCCACTACTATAAAGCAGCGCGCGATCTCGCTCGGGACTAGATTAAACTTAACCGACGATTTTCACTTTTTACTCGGCGGGCGCTTTTCGAAGGTAACTTACAGCAGATATTATTATAATATTTTGCGCGGTACGGCTTCGCATAGCGCAAGCCCGAGTAAATCGGATTTTACGCCGTATGCGGGAGTGGTCTGGGATTTTGCAGATAATTTTTCGTGGTACGCAAGCTATGCCGAAATTTTTAAGCCGCAAGCTGCGCGCGATAAAGACGGTAAAATTTTAGATCCCGTCGTCGGCTATAATTTAGAAACCGGCGTGAAGGGAGAATTTTTTGACGGCGCGCTTAATACGAATGTCGCGCTATTTCAGATCATTCAGAAAAATAGGGCGATGAGCGATCCTCTTAATACGAACTACTCCATCGCCGAGGGCAAGGTGCGAAGCCGCGGCGTGGATGCCGAGCTGCAAGGCTCGCTCACGGATGATTGGAAATTGTTCGCAGGATATACTTTCAACCGCAGCGTCTATTTAAAGACGGAAAGAACCTCCGCAGCGGTCGATTATAGCAAGGGCGCAAACGCCAAACGCTACATTCCGAAGCATCTGTTTAAGCTCTACACGAACTATGAAATTCCACTCGGCGAAAATCGTAAGATCGCCCTGGGTACGGGCGTGCGCTATCAGAGCAAAACTGCTTCGATATATCGCGAAAACGTTGCGTATTATGCCGCGCCGCAAAAGGCTTACGCGCTGTGGGACGCAAACGTCGGCTATCATTTCGACAAACACTTTAGCGTAAATTTTGCGGTCAAAAACATCACGGATAAGAAGTATTTTCAAAATACGCAAAATCGCGTCGCGGGGATGAATAATTACTACGGCGAGCCGCGGAATTTTATGCTAACGCTTAATTATACGTATTGAGCGCGGATAAAATTTGCGCTTATGCGAACTCGGGCCGACCGAACTTGCCGCGATTATAGACAATTCCGCGCTTCATAAGGGCGCGGATGAGGCGAGCGCAGAGGCGCGAGACTAGGCTTTGTCGCAAGTAGCACGTAGCGAGGCGAGTAAAATTTGAACGAAGCCGCGGGATTAAAATTTAACTTGCGATTTGGTTGATTAGCGATTAATTAGTGCGGGCGATTGCAGGCGATGCGGGCAAGGGCGATAAATTTAATTTCGCAATTTAATCTCGCGAAATTCCAAGCGAATTAAACGCGCAGACTTGCGAGCATAAAATTCGCTCGCGAGTCTGCGGGATCAAATTTAATCCCGCGATTTCGCTGTAATCGGCGCTAAATTTTAAAATTTAAAGAGAAAATTTGAAAACGCTAAAGCAATTTTTTGAAATTCTACGTCCGCACTGGTTCGGCAAGGGCGCGGCGAAGCTGTGGGCGCTGCTGCTGCTCGCGCTTGGTTTTAGCCTCGCTATCATAAAAATCAGCGTGCTGATGAACGCGTGGGATAAGCGCTTTTACGACGCGCTAAGCGAGCTTAAGGGCGAGCTCATTCCCGCGCTCGTGGGCGAGTTTTTGCTCTACACGGCGCTCATTGTGCTTTTCATCGTCTGCGGCAGCTGGCTTCGCAAACTGCTCGTAATCGTCTGGCGCGAGCGGCTAAGCGCGATGATGGAGCGCAAATGGCTACATAACGCAAACTTCTACCGCACGAGCCTTGATGGAAATTTTAGCGCCAGGGGCGGATCAAATTTAGAAAAATCTGGCGACGCAAATGTAGATGAAAATTTAAACGAGTGTGCAGAGTGTTCCGCAGTCGAAGCGGACAGCGCAGCTTTGCATAGAGACGCAAAGGGGTTTGAAATTTTACCGAGCACGGCGGAGCAAAATGTAGCAGGGCAAAGCGGCGCAGGCGAGAATAAAATTTCATCCAAAACTCGCGCAGATCGTGAAATTTCAAAAACGATCGCAAAGCTAGACAACCCCGATCAGCGTATCGCCGAGGACAGCTTGCTGCTCGTGCAAAAAAGCGTCGATCTCGTAAAATCGCTCGTCTATAATCTCGCCAAGCTCATCGCCTTCGTTGCGATCTTGTGGCAGGTCTCGAAGGTGCTGAGATTTGAAATTTTCGGCATGCACTTTGAGATCGAGGGCTTTTTGCTATATGTCGCGCTTATTTATACTCTCCTTTGCTCGCTGATTACGCATCTCATCGGGCGCAGGCTTAGGGGGCTAAATTTTGCTAAACAGCGCGCCGAAGCCAATTACCGCTCAGACCTGCTGCTAGTGCGCGAAAACGCAGAAGCCGTAGCCTTTATGCGCGGAGAGGATGCCGAGCGCGGCCGCTTTCGCGCGAGCTTCGGCGAGATCATGAGAAACTGGCGCAGCATCATGAATACGGAATTTCGCCTCGAATGCTTTTCGGCAAGCTACCTAAAAATCACGAATTTAATCCCGATCTTTGCCTGCTTGCCGCTCTATCTGGCGCGCGCGATGAGCTTTGGCGACATGATGCAGGCGCGCTCGGCGTTTTACAGCGTGCAGGACGGATTTGCGTGGTTTATGGACTATTACAAGCAGATCATGGAGTGGGCGGCGAGCGTGCAGAGGATCTATGAGTTCATCTCGCGCATGGACGGCGAGAGCGCAAATCTACGTGCTTGCGTCAAACAAAGCGACGAAAATTCCGCTCGCTGCGAGGGCTTGTCGGTCTTCACGCCTGCGGGCGAGCCGCTGATCGAGGATCTACGCTTCGAGCTTGCGCCCGCGCAGTTTGTGATGCTGCGGGGCAAGAGCGGCGCGGGCAAAAGCACGGCTCTGCGCTACGCGGCGGGGCTTTGGCGATACGGTCGCGGAGAGATCAGTCTGCCGCGCACGGGCGTGATGTTTATCCCGCAAAAGCCCTATCTAGCGCCGCTTAGTCTAAAAGAACTCATTTCATATCCGCAGCCGCCGCGCGCAGACGACGCGGAATTTTTAGAAATTTTACGCCGCGTAGGACTTAAGAAATTTGCTCGCATGCTAAACTCACGCGCCGATTACGTTAAAATTTTAAGCGGCGGGGAGGCGCAGCGGCTTAGTTTCGCACGCATTCATTACCACAAGCCGAGCTTTGTTTTCGCAGACGAGATCACGTCCGCGCTCGATCCCGCCTCGGCGCGCGAGCTGCTACTGGGTCTGCGCGCGGATCTGCCTAGCCTCGGCATGCTAGCGATCGTGCATCAAACGGGGCTTGAGGAGATATTTGAGCGGACGATAGAGCTTTAAATTCGGCCGTTGAAATTTCACGCCGCAGGGATTTCGCCTTTAAATTCATATCTTTTTAAATCCAGATTTATTAAAATTACTCGTTTATATTAAGCGGCGATAAAACTTAGCCGAGGCGCTAGGTGCCTGTGCGCATGAGTAATTAGTGCTCGCGTACATAGGTGCAGAGGCTCGCATCCGTGTATGCTCGGACCCATACATGCAGTCGTCAGCACGGCGGCGTCATGGGCCATACGACTACGCGGCGGCGATCGGCTTGGAGGTCGGTAGACGGCGCGCGATCGCGATTTTGCGCGAAATTAAGTCGGTAAAATTTAAACGCAAAATGATCCGCCGAGGAGATGTCGCCTAGATAAAATTTTAAACCGAGCCGCGATCGGTAGCATAACGGCATGCTAAATGAGGGGCTGCGCGAGAAGCGCGATGCGCAGGCGTCGCGATAAATCGGTAGTGCGTCGGATGGCACGTAACACATCGGCAGCACGGGCGGCACGCCGTAGTCGAGAAGCAGAGCGGCAATATGTACCTACTCGGCGTCGTATGACATAACCTTCGCTCGGGCAAATCATCATCGTAACGGCGCTACGATCGAAGCGAGCAGTACGGCCGTGACCGTGGATAGGCAGCGCAAAGCGACGCGGCGTGATTACGGTGACGACAGCATAAAATGCCGCAATATGGCAACCGCGATCGACGAGATGCGTAAGCGCAGTGCGAGCAACGCAATAATACCGCCGCGATACAACGATGGCGACCCGCGGAGCGTATAAGTGAAGCAGCGGTGCGGGCGGCGCAACAACGCCGAGGCGATACGATAGCGGTGATCGGCGAGGCGTACCGGTGCAGCAGCATAGCGTCCGCGAGCGCTATGCCTGAGCCGCTAAATTTTAAAAAAAGCAAGGAGATTTGATGCTTAAGGCGGGGATTGTTTATAAATTTGCGCTCATCGTGCTGCTAGCTTGCGCGCTCCTCATTTTGGGCTTTTCGGGCGCTTGCTTTGCGCGCGGCGAGTACGACGAGACGTGGATGAGCCTGCATAAGATCGCTGGATTCGGCCTACTTTGCGTCGCGATTTTGCACGTGATTGCTAGGCAAAGAAAGCTCGCAAAGCTCTGGGGCGAGTTTTTGGACGTGATCTTAAGGCGCAAAAATCCCGGCTTTTGTAATATGGATCGCATCATCGGCGCGATCGAGTCCTATAATATTAGAGAGATTGCTGGTAAAATGGGCTTTAGTGTGGACGAGCTCGCTGAGATTTTGAAATCAAACGGCATCAAGCTCATAAGCGCAGATCAAGACCTGCGTGAGATTGCAAAGTTTAACGATGAAAAAATTTTCTTCATCTTGGTTCTTTTGATCGAGGCAAAATTCGGCAAAGCGGACGGATGTAGAGTCTAAATTTAAAAGGCTTAATAGCCCGCGTTTGCGATCGCTTCGGCTTGAGAGTGCGCGATGAGAGGATCGATGATCTCGTCGAACAAGCCGCCCGCCATGATCGCGTCCAGGCGGTAGAGAGTTAAATTTATGCGGTGGTCACTGATGCGATTTTGCGGATAGTTGTAGGTACGAATCCGCCCCGAGCGGTCGCCGGTGCCCACCTGATCCTTGCGATCTTTGCGCTCTTTTTCTAAGCGCTCCTGCTCCTGCATATCGTAAAGACGCGCCTTTAGCACCTTCATCGCCGCTTCTTTGTTTTTGTGCTGATCCTTGCCGTCTTGGTTGGTGACGACTAAACCGGTTGGGATGTGAGTGATGCGAACGGCGCTATCGGTGGTATTTACGGACTGCCCGCCGTGGCCGGAGCTGCGCATAACGTCTATGCGAAGGTCGTTTGGATTGATCTGTATCTCGCTATCCTCGATCTCGGGCATGACGGCGACGGTGATTGCAGAGGTATGCACCCTGCCCTGGCTCTCCGTTTCAGGGACGCGCTGCACGCGGTGGGTGCCGCCTTCAAATTTTAGCCGCGAATACGCTCCCGCGCCCTTTACGAGCAAGATCGCTTCTTTGTAGCCGCCGACGCCGCCTTCGCTAGTGCTTACGATCTCGCATTTATAGCCGCGAAGATCGGCGTAGCGCAGATACGCGCCGAGCAGATCGCCCGCAAACAGCGCCGCTTCGTCGCCGCCTGTACCGGCGCGGATCTCTAAAAAGATATTTTTATCGTCGTTGGGGTCTTTCGGAAGCAGTAAAATTTTGATTTTTTCTTCAAGCTGCGGTTTTTGCGTCTCTAGGTTTTTAAGCTCCTCTTTGGCTAGCTCGCCGAGATCGGCATCGCTTAGCAGAGCTTTGTTTTCTTCGATCTGATTTAAAATTTTAAGATACTCGCTAGCCGCCTCTTTGATCGGCTCGATACTGCGCTGCTCCTTAGATAGCGCCGTCATATTAGCGATATCTGCGGTAACTGCGGGATCGCTAAGCATGCGCGAAAGCTCGTCATAGCGATCCAAAAAAGGCTTTAGTTTATCGGCTAGCATTTAAATTTTATGCGTAAGTAGCGCTTACGCGGCGGTTTTTAAAGAATTTACGAGTTTGGCTAGGCGGCTTACTTTTCTGCTCGCGGTCTGTTTTTTCAAAAAGCCCCTGCTTACGAAGCTGTGGAAGCTTTCATTAGCCGTTTTCAGAGCCTGAGTCGCTGCGTCTAGATCCTTGCTCTCGACCGCCTCTCTTACGGCCTTTGTGATATTTTTTACTCTGGTGCGATAAAATCTATTTCGCTCCGTTCTTTTTATGGTTTGTCTCGCGCGTTTTTCGGCGGATTTGTGATTTGCCATAACGTTCCTTTTCGGTTAAATTTGAACCTGCGATTATACGTAAAAAATATTTAATCGACGCTTAATTTAAGTAAAATTTAAATATAGTTTAAATTTATTAAGATTAAACTTTTTCTGGTAGAATTTCCCGATTTTTATACAAGGATTTGATAATGAAACTTTTCGGAACGGACGGCGTACGAGGCAAAGCGGGAGAATTTTTAACCGCCGAGCTTGCGATGCGCGTAGCGATGGCAGCGGGAATTTATTTTAGAAAAAATTCCGTTACGAATATGATTTTAGTCGGCAAAGATACCCGCAGAAGCGGCTATATGATAGAAACAGCGATCGTAGCGGGCCTTACCTCGGTAGGCTATAACGTCCGCCAGATCGGCCCGATGCCTACTCCTGCGATTGCCTTTCTTACGGAGGATATGCGCTGCGACGCGGGCATCATGATAAGCGCGAGCCACAATCCATACTACGACAACGGCATTAAATTTTTCAACAGCGAGGGCTTTAAACTCGACGAAAAAGAGGAAGCGCAGATCGAAAAAATTTACTTCAGCGAAGAACTCATCTCTGAGGCGCGCACAAAAATGATGCAAATCGGCGCTGCAAAGCGCGTAGACGACGTCATCGGCAGATATATCGTGCATATTAAAAATTCATTTCCGAAGCAAAAGACACTGCACGGGCTTCGCGTCGTGCTTGATTGCGCAAACGGAGCAAGCTACAGGGTCGCACCTACCGTATTTAATGAACTGGGGGCCGAAACTATCGTCATCGGCGACGAGCCTAACGGCAAAAATATTAATGATGCTTGCGGCGCGCTAAGCCCGCAAGGTCTAGCCGGGGAAGTAAGACGCCTACGCGCCGATGTCGGCTTTGCCTTCGACGGGGATGCCGATAGGCTCGTAGTCGTTGATGAAAACGGCGAGATCATCCACGGCGACGCGCTACTTGGAATTTTAGCAGTCTATTTGAAAGGAAAAAATCGCTTAGCAGGCAATAAAATGGTAGCCACAGTGATGAGTAACTCCGCGCTGGAGGATTTTTTAGCTAAACACGACATCGCGCTTCATCGCTGCAATGTAGGCGATAAATTTGTACTTGAGACGATGCACGAACTAGGCGCAAATTTCGGCGGCGAGCAGAGCGGGCACGTGATCTTTGGCGATTACGCCAAAACGGGCGACGGCATCGCAAGCGCGCTGCAATTCGCCGCCTGCATGCTGGATATGAAAAAGAAGGCAAGCGAATTTTCGGGGATGATTAAGCCCTATCCACAAATTTTAAAGAATTTAAAAATTTCGGATAAAAAACCGCTTGAAAAATTAAAAGGGCTAAAGGAGCTTGAAACAAGCCTTAAAGCGGACAAAATCCGCTCGCTCTTTCGCTACTCCGGTACCGAAAACGTTATCCGCCTCTTAATCGAGGGTAAAAACGAAAAACTGCTGCAAAAGCGAATGGACGAGGTCGAGAAATTTTTTACCAAAGCCCTAAATGAATAGCGATTTTATAAAATTTTACGGCGCGGTAAGTTTTCCGCTCCACACAAAAAACGCGGGCAAAAAACGCAAGCTTTACATATTTAAATTTGGATTGCAAGATGGCTAAGACCTGTATTAAATTTATCCTGCTTTTTGCGGTGATCTTTGCGATCGATCAAACGATCAAGCTCGCGTTTTTAAACGGCTTTTCGTGGCAGGGGGAGTTTTTTTCGCTAGAGCTTACGCTTAACCGCGGCGTTGCGTTTTCGATGTTTGCGTTTTTGGGCGAAAATTTAAAATTTATCCAGATTGCGCTGATCTCAGCGCTTGCGGCGTATGTATTTTGTCACAAAAAGCTCTTTTGCGAGCACTGGATGCCGTTTGCACTGATGCTCGCAGGAGGCTGCTCGAACCTGCTCGATCGCTTCATTCGCGGCGGCGTGGTCGATTATGTCGCATGGCATAAGTGGTTTGAGTTTGCGGTATTTAATTTTGCCGACGTGATGATCGATCTAGCCGTGGTGATTTTTATTTTTCAGGGCTTACGCACCGAAAAAAAGGAGAAAAATGAAGAGAAATAATTACATCGCTTACGCGCTTTGGTTTTTAGGTGCGTTTTCATGGATCGCAGCTATGCCTATCGGCGGCGGACTGCATAGAATTTATTGCGGCAAATTTATCAGCGGATTTGCTCAAATCGCGCTATTTTGGCTAGGGAGCTTTACACTATGGTTTTTGGTGGGCTTTTTGTTTTGGGCAATTTGGGGAATTTGGATTTTGCTAGATATATTTTTCGTAGGAATTTGGGTGGAAGATTTAAATGCTTTTACAAGCGAGACCGAGGAGGACGACTACGAAGGACGTCTAAAAAAAGTCGATGCGCTCTTTGAACTGTATCAAAAAGGCGCGATTTCTAAAGAAGAATTTGAAGCTAGAAAAGAAATTTTAATGAGAGATTAAGGAGAAAAAATGAGTTACTATTGGTTTAAATTTGTCCATTTTGCGGGCTTTATTTCATGGATGGCGATGCTGTTTTATATGCCGCGTCTGTATGTTTATCACGCTGAAAATTTAGACAAGCCGGATTTCGTAAAGGTCGTTAAAAAAATGGAGCGGATGCTCTATCACGCGATCGGCTGGATAGCGATGGCAGTGACGGTTTTTAGCGGCGTGATGCTTATTGTTTTAAATCCGGGGCTTATGAAAATGGGATATTTTCATATAAAATTACTAGCCGGAGTTTTGCTAATCTGTTATCATTTGTGGCTGTATTATTATATGTATAAATTTGAAAAAAACGAGTGTCACAGGAGCGGAAAATACTTCCGTGCGATCAACGAAGGCCCTACGATCATAATGTTTATAATACTTTATGCAATGCTAATAATGCCGAATTTACCGAGCAACTAGCCCGTTTTGATAAAAATTTAATTAAAATTTGCATAAAATTAGAGCAAAATTTTAAAGGAAGCATGTGCAACATATCATTAAGAAAATTTTATCAAGCGAAAGTAGCGCCGGCGTTATATTACTTCTATCCGCGGTTTTTGCGATCGTAGCTCAAAACGTAGGCTTTTTATCCAAATATTACGAAGCGTTTTTACATCTAAGCTTCACCATAGGTGTGGGTTCTGCGAAGCTCGACGAATCGATGCATTTTTTGGTAAACGATGTGCTTATGGCGATATTCTTCTTTGCCATCGGACTCGAACTCAAGCGCGAAAAGATCGAAGGACAGCTGCGCCATTTCTCTCAAATTTTACTTCCTAGCTTCGCAGCTCTGGGCGGAGTAATGATGCCTGCGATCATATTTTCGACCATCAACTGGGGCGATGCCGTCGCGATGAAGGGCTGGGCGATCCCTACGGCAACAGATATAGCCTTTGCTGTGGGCGTGATGGCACTTTTAGGTAAAAAAATCCCGGCTAGCCTTAAAATTTTCGTTTTGACACTTGCGATAATGGACGATCTGTGTGCAATTCTAATCATCGCTTTGTTTTATTCCTCTACCATAAACGCAATCTATCTAGGCGGCGCAGCTGCCTGTGTCGCAATAATGCTAGCGATGAGCAGACTTGGCGTTGATAAAAAGCTTCCATTTATCATCGTAGCCGTCGTACTGTGGGTGATGGTACTAAACTCTGGCATCCACGCGACTATCGCGGGAGTGCTTGCGGGCTTTTGCATCCCGCTTAAGACCCGCTCGGGCTCTATGCTAAAGGATATGGAGCACGGACTAGCCTACCCAGTAAATTTCTTTATCTTGCCGATCTTTGCCTTTACAAACGCAGGCGTCTCACTAGCGGGCATCAGTCCTAGTTTTCTTTTCGGTCCGGTGCCGATGGGTATCATGCTAGGGCTATTTTTCGGTAAACAGATCGGAATTTTTACCTTTAGCTGGATCTTAATCAAAGCTAAAATCGCCTACATGCCCGAAAACGCAGGCTGGCCGCAGCTTTATGCCGTGGCAATTATCTGCGGTATCGGCTTTACGATGGCGCTTTTCGTTGATGGCCTCGCATACGGCGGCAGCAATATGTATCATTACACGGACAAGCTCGCAGTATTTTTAGGCTCGATAATTTCCGGGGTAGTGGGATTTTTCGTCGCAAAAGCAGTCGCGGTAAAACAAAGCTAAATTCCGCAAAGGGTTAGAGTCTTAAAATTCTACGAGTAACACAAAATTTCAAAATTTTACGAACGGCTCTAAAATTTTGGAATTTATACGCTACAAAATTTAGCTTAAAATTCTGTTTGATCCAAGCGCAGCTTAAATCACCAAAATTCCCGCATTTTGCATTAAGTTTAGCGCGCATTCGTCGTAATAGCTGCGCGAATGATTCGGCGCGTCGTACGTAGCTACCGCACCTCGCGGAACGATAACGTCCTTATCCTCGCCAGTTTCGTTGAGATAAGTGCGCAAGCTAAGCGCAAACTGCATCACGCAGATATCGGTGCAACAGCCCGTAATCACAAAGCGATCGAAGCCGTCCAGAATTTTCTTATCCAAATTATGAAAGCCGTTCGTGCTGCGCTTAAAAGTGACGTTTTGCTCGCTTACGTAGGGCGCGAGCTCCTCGATCACCTCCGCTTCTGGCGAGCCAACTAGACAGTGGATCGGGTAGCGCTTCATCTCCAAATCCCGCTCGGCGTGAGCGTCGCATATGAAATGCACGTTTTTCGCCGCCTCAATCTGTTTAAGCACCGCAGGAGCGATCTTTGCTATGCTAGGATCGGCCATCGCGCCGAATTTTACGAAGCCGTTTAGCATATCGATCACAAATACCAAAGTTTTCATCAAAACTCCTTATAAATTTCAGGTTTCATATCTTTTAAAAGATTCATTTTAGCGCGAAATTTTAAAATTTCATCTAAATCCGCCCGAGCAATCTTCACGACCTCTCTTTTGCCTAGGCGCGCGACGATCTCGCCGCCGGGACCGATCAGCATGGAATTTCCGCCGAAACTCTCGCCCTGCCCAGTATCGCCGCAGCCGTTTACCGCACAGATAAAAATTTGGTTTTCGATCGCGCGGGCCCTCGCAAGCGTGATAAAATGCTCTATGCGGCTTTGCGCGAACTGCGCGATCACAAAAACAATCTGCGCGCCGCGAAGCGCTAAGGCGCGAAAAATTTCGCAAAAGCGCAGATCGTAGCAGACCGCGACGCCGATTTTGACCGCGCGATTTTGAAATTTTATCTCGCAAATGCCTAGCTTATCGCCGCCGCTTACGATCTCATTTTCGCGAGCGAGCGAGAAGGCGTGGATCTTGTCGTAGCGTAAAATTTCGGCTCCGTTTTGATAGACGAAAGCGGAATTATAAATTTTATCTCGCTCAGAGTTTATCGATCCGCCTATTAAAACAGCGCCACAGTTTTGCGAAATTTCGCTTAAAAATCTCTTCGTTCGCGCAGCTTCCGCGTCGGCTAAGCGCTTGAAATTTTGCACGCAAAAGCCCGTATTAAAGGCCTCTGGTAGCACCGCTACGTCCGCGCCGCGTTTTAACGCGCGATCAATCAGCCCGCGCGCGCGAATAAAATTTTTCTCGCAATCCGCAAAATTTTGAGCCATTTTCACGTCCATTTGCAAAATAGCGATTTTCATATAAACCCTCCTATTTAGGCGCTAAGCGCATAACATTTGCATGCGTAAGCGCAATAGCTATAGCATCTGTAATATCAAGCGGCTTAATCTCCTTATTAATCCCCAAAATCCGCTTTACCATGAAAGCAACCTGCTCCTTCGCCGCCTTTGCTTTGCCCGTAACCGATTTTTTTACCTGAAGTGGCGTATATTCGGCAAAATTTCCAAAAATTTGTAAAATTTTAAGAGCCAGCGCGCCGCGAAACTGAGCGAGCTTTAAAACAGACTGCGGATTGTAGGCGTAAAACATCGATTCTATCGCGACCTCATCGATCTTATGAGCGCTAAAAATTTGATCGATCGCCTCGCTCATCTGCGTCATTTGAAATTGCACGTTTTCGGCCTTCATTTTCACAAGTCCCGCCTCGATAAGAGCGATCTTATTCACGTCTTTTTCCAAAATAGCATAGCCTAAATTTCTAGTTCCCGGATCTATTCCTAAAATTTTCATATCCACCTTTCACACTTATTCACAGTTTAATCACTGGTGAATAAACTTAAATTTACCGCAAATTTAGCGAAATTTAGCTAAAATCTTAATCTAATTTGTAAGGGAATTTTATGGCGACGTCGCAAGCACAAGAAATTTTATTGAATTTAGAGAAGGAAATTTTACCTACCGAATACTCTAGATACATTAAAAATTTGAAATTTAACGATAGAAACTCGACACCAGAATTTTTCATTTACAACGCAACTAACGAGTTTATCGCTAAATACGCTCAGACAAAATACGGCACTAAGATAAAAGAGCTTATCAAAAAACAGTTTGGACTAAACGACGTGATCGTTAAAATCACATCAAAAACTAAAATTTCGCCGAAAGAAAAGGTAAAAATAATCTCTGAAAAGCCTAAGAGTACGATTCTAAGCGAAAATTATAACTTCGAAAATTTTATCATCGGCGATTCAAATAAATTTGCTTTTGAGTGCTCGATTACAGTCGCGAAAGAGCCAGGAATTCGCTTTAATCCGCTCTTTATCTACGGACCTAGCGGACTTGGCAAAACCCACCTACTTCAATCGATCGGAAATTACTGTATCAAAAAGGGAAAGACCGTAATTTGCGTCACCAGCGAGCAGTTCGCTAATGATTTCGTCTTTAATCTCAAAAACAACTCGATCGATAAATTTAAACAAAAATACCGCAATTGCGACGTTTTGCTCATCGACGACATTCAATTTTTAATCGGACGCGATAAAGCTCAAGAGGAGCTTTTTTATACGTTTAACGAGTTAAAAGACAAAAACTGCCAAATCGTGCTAACCAACGACCTACCACCAAAATTCCTAAAAGGTTTTGAAAGTCGCCTTACGACACGATTTGAAAGCGGCATAATAGCAAATATTACTCCGCCGGATCTTGAAACTAAAATCGCTATTATAAATAAAAAGAGCGAAGAAAATCGCGTTAGAATTCCACACGACGTCGTAGAATATATCGCTGCAAATATGGGCGATAATATCCGAGAGATCGAAGGCGCGATTAATAAACTAAATGCCTATTCCTCAATACTTCGCACAAAGATCACGTTAGAATTTACCAAAAGTACGCTGCAAGATCAAATTCACCAAAAATATTCAAGCGTGAGCCTCGAACACGTCATAGAGGTGATCTCAAAAGAACTAAACGTAAAACCTAGCGAGCTAAAAAGCAAAACGCGAGCTAAAAACGTCGTCGAAGCGCGCCAAATTTGT
Source organism: uncultured Campylobacter sp. (assembly GCA_963529625.1). Taxonomy (GTDB): domain Bacteria; phylum Campylobacterota; class Campylobacteria; order Campylobacterales; family Campylobacteraceae; genus Campylobacter_B. The sequence goes on from CAURZM010000006.1 coordinate 69,021, forward strand.
ATTTATCTAACCAAACAACTCACTCAAAACTCAATGCCCAAAATCGCCGCATTTTTTAATCTAAAAGATCACAGCGCCATCAGCAAAAATATCAAAAAAATCAACGAACTCATTCAAACCGACGAGATGTTAAAGATAAAAATAGAAGAGCTAAAAAACAAAATAACCAAGAAGGAAAAGAATGAAATTTAACGTATTTTATAAAAATAGATCAAAAAACGTGAATAAAAGTGAATAAAATGAGATCTCTTACTCACGATATAAACCTCCTAAAAATGGATCTAAAAATGAGTTTTTCACAAAAACCACTTACCAACTACTACAACGATAAAAATTTAAAAGGATAAAAATATGAAAGTGTTAATCACTAAAAAACTTCTAGAAGAGATAGTTTCCAATACCAGCTCCTATCTCGATAAGAAAGATCTAAGCTCGATAACTTCGCATCTTTTGATGAGCGCTAAAGATGGAATTTTTAGTATAAAAGCTACCGATCATGAAATTGGTTTGAGCTACAATCTACAAAATGTCTCGATAGAAACAGAGGGAGAAGCCACAGCAAACGGAGGCAAACTTCTTAGCGTTATTAAAGGCTTAAGCGACGATAGCGTTACTTTAGAAACTGTCAACGGAGCGCTATTCGTAAAGCAAAAAAAATCCAAGTACAAGCTTCCGATGTTTGAGACGAGGGATTTTCCAAGCTTCCCTACAATAGATGGTAAAAACAGCTTTGACGTAAACGCAGGAATTTTAGGCAGAAGCCTTAAAAAAATATATCCGTCGATCGATACGAACAATCCAAAATATGAGCTAAACGGCGCTTTAATCGACGTAAAAGAGGATTTTATAAATTTAGTCGGAACCGACACGAAGCGACTTAGCGTTTATAAGCTAATCACTCAATCAAAAGCGGGCGAGCTAGATACTAAAATTTTAATCCCTAAAAAGGCAATAGGCGAAATTCAAAAACTATTTTCGGACAAGATTAAAATTTACTACGACGAAAACGTGTTACTAGCGGTGAGCGAGAATTTTGAGTTTTTTACAAAGCTTATTAACGGCAAATTTCCAAACTACGAGCGCGTTATTCCAAACGATACGGCGTATAGAATTTCAATCCCGCGCGATAAGATGGTAAGCGGCGTGCGAGCGATAAACGCTATGTGCGAGGAGATGAAGGTTACCATTAAGAAGGACGGAATGGTTTTTGAGAGCATCAACGAAGATAATTCTGAGGCAAAGACCGAAATTGAAGCGGCGATCGATATAAACGGCGAGATAGTTTTTGGCGTGAAAAATCGCTTTCTGCTTGATTTTTTAAGTAACATAGAGAGCGAAATTTTTGAGCTTGATTTTAACAGCTCCGATACGGCGTTCGTACTTAGCGCGGACGGCTTAAAAACGGTTGTCATGCCGATAAATAACATTTAAAGGAAAATTATGAAGCAAAATTACGGCGCTAGTAATATTAAAGTTTTAAAAGGTCTTGAGGCTGTTAGAAAGCGCCCAGGTATGTATATAGGAGACACCAATATCGGCGGACTTCACCATATGATCTACGAGGTAGTGGATAACTCGATCGACGAGGCGATGGCAGGTTACTGCGACACAATCGATGTTGAAATCACTAGCGAGGGAAGTTGTATTGTTAGTGATAACGGTCGTGGAATCCCCGTCGATATACATCCGACTGAAAAAATTCCTGCCGCGACGGTGGTTCTTACGGTGCTTCATGCAGGCGGTAAATTTGACAAAGACACTTATAAAGTCTCCGGCGGTCTGCACGGCGTGGGCGTTAGCGTCGTAAATGCGCTCTCAAAAAAGCTAGTTGCTACGATTAAACGTGATGGAAATATTTATAGACAAGAATTCGCCAAAGGAATTCCTACTACCGAGCTTGAAAAGATAAAAACTACTAATCGCACGGGTACTACGATCGAGTTTTGGCCCGACGGCGAAATTTTTGAAATTTTAGAATTTGACGATGAAATTTTATCAAAAAGATTTCGCGAGCTAGCGTATCTGAATCCAAAAATTACGATAAATTTTAAAGATAACCGCACGGGCAGGGATGAGCACTTTCACTTCGAAGGCGGCTTAGAAAGCTTCGTAAACGATATGAATAAAGCCGCTCCTATATCCAAAGCCGTATCGTTTAGTGATAGCGCGGATGATGTTATGGTAGATTTTGCGCTTATGTATAACGAAACATATAGCGAAAATTTATTAAGCTTCGTAAATAATATCAAAACTCCGGACGGCGGTACTCACGAGGCTGGTTTTAGAGCGGGTCTTACGCGCGCGATAACAAATTACGTCGCGGCAAATGCGGCTGCGCGTGAAAAGGATACGAAGATCACCGGCGACGACGTTCGCGAGGGACTTATAGCGGTAATTAGCGTAAAGGTTCCCGAGCCGCAGTTTGAAGGGCAGACTAAAGGTAAGCTGGGCTCCAGCTACGTTAAGCCGATCGTGCAAAAGATGGCATTTGAGGTGCTTAGCAAGTATTTTGAAGAAAATCCGATCGAAGCGCGCGCCATTATGAATAAGGCTCTTTTAGCTGCGCGCGGTCGCGAAGCGGCGAAGAAAGCTCGCGATCTAACGCGCAAAAAAGACAATATAAATTCCGTCGGAACCCTTCCCGGAAAGCTAGCCGATTGTCAGAGCAAAGATGCAAGCATTAGCGAAATTTATCTAGTCGAGGGCGATAGTGCGGGCGGTTCGGCGAAGCAGGGAAGAGACCGTGTGTTTCAAGCGATATTACCGCTTAGAGGTAAAATTTTAAACGTAGAAAAGGCGCGCCTGGATAGAATTTTACAATCCGAAGAGATTAAAAATATGATTACGGCCTTTGGCTGCGGCATCGGCGAGGAATTTAACGAAGAAAAGCTTCGTTATCACAAAATCATCATTATGACTGATGCGGACGTCGATGGCAGCCACATCCAGACGCTGCTTTTAACATTTTTCTTTAGATTTTTGCGTCCTATCGTAGAAAACGGCTATGTTTATCTAGCACAGCCGCCGCTTTTTAGATATAAAAAGGGCAAAAAAGAGATTTATCTGAAAGACGAAAAGGCGCTTAGCGAGTTTTTGATCGAAACTGGCATCGATATGGGTGAGTTTGAAGGCATCGGTAACGAAGATCTAATTGATTATCTAAAAATCGTCTCAAACTACCGCTCGCTTTTGAACGAACTTAAAAAGCGTTTTAGCGTACTTAGCGCGATTAGATTTTTAATAGAAAACGACGAAGCGCGAAGCCTCGGCTATGAGGAGCTATTTAAAATTTTAAAACCGCGTTTGGAAAGCGAAGGATTTAATATCTTAAATTCCTACGTAAATGATGAAGGCATTAGAATTTATGTCCAAACTCCAAGCGGCTTAGAACAGCTCGTGATAGATGAGAATTTATTCGGCAATTATATCTTTGAAGAGGCGATTAGAGTTTATTCAAAAATCAAAGAGCGGGATGTAAGCTTTGGTAAGGATTTTATTGAAATTTTAGATGAAATCGAAAAAAGCTCGAAAAAAGGCGCTTATATTCAGCGCTATAAAGGTCTTGGAGAGATGAATCCGGAGCAGCTTTGGGAAACAACTATGAGCCCTGAAAATAGAAGGCTTTTAAAAATTAGCATTGCAGACGCACAGAGTGCTAGCGATACCTTTAATCTTTTCATGGGCGACGAGGTTGAACCTCGTAGGAATTACATCCAAGATCATGCCAAAGACGTTAAACACTTGGATATATAATGTCTGTTCTATTTAGTGAGACTAAAGAGCGCGAAAACCGCTTCATAACGGCGCTTAAAATTTCGGTGCCATTTACCTGCGTTTTAATTGTTTTTGGAATTATTCTATTTCGAAACGGCGAGTTTAAATTTGACGACGTAATTTTGTTTTTGATACTTTTGATCTGCTATGTTTATTATGTCATCTATCAAATTTATTTCGGCTTTCAAAAGACCCTGATTGATCCCGTTACTCACGTATTCGTGCGCGAGGAGATAGAGAAAATTTTAAGTAATGATCTAGCCAAAAATCGCCAAATAAATATCGTTCTTTTGCGAATTAAAAATATCATCGACATAAACGATCGATACGGCTATAAAAATGGCGATGAAATTTTATATGAGTATTGTAAAGAACTTTCAAATTTTATGGCGGAACAGGGTTTTAAGGACCTTCCGATCGGGCGCTTTATAAATGGCTATTTTGTATTCGGCGTAGAATCAAAAGCTACGAATTTAAGCCATATTTTGCGAATGTTTGAGCATAAAATTTCAAGTCAAACGATCAAAAATGTAGAGATAAAAAGCGAATTTACGATGCTTCCAAGCTCCTATGATCACAATCTAAATAATATCGTAAATGCGCTATTTTATAAGATAAATCACCTGGACGACGAAGAACACGGCGAGAAAGCGATCGACGTCGAAAAGGTGTTAATAGACGTGTTTTCCGCCGACGTTATGGAAGCGATCGATAGTGAAAATTTCAGCTTCAAATATCAGCGCGTTGCAGATAAAAACGGCGTAAAATCACATATAAATTTAATTCCGAAGCTTGATCTAAGAAGCGGTGAAAAGATCACAAAAAGTAGAATTTTAGATATTTTGCTTCTAAATCATTATGATATTAAATACGATATTTCGATGATGAGGCAGATTTCTAGGATCATCTATTTTAAAGATATCGACGCTAAAATTTTTATCGAGATTATGCCTCAGACCCTGCGAAATAACGAGTTTCGCAATGAAATTTTAAAGCTAATAGATAATAATCTGATCGATCCAAAAAAGATCGTGTTTGAGTTTAACGAAAAGCTTATCTATTCGGAGATCAAGCGCTTTGACGAAATTTTGATTAAATTCCGCGAACTTGGATTTAGCTTCGCGCTGTCGCAGTTCGGCGGCTCAAACGCGAGCTTTGAGTATTTAAAATTTTTAAATGTCGATTTTATTGTTTATGATATAGAATTTAACAAAAATTTAGACGATGAAAAGATTAAAAATATATTTATTGGCATTAATGAAGCCTGCGCTAAATCGGGCATCAAAACCATAATGCGCTTTGTAGATAAACAGGAATTTCAAATGCAGCTTTATAAAATGGGTATCGATTATATTCAGGGATTTTGCATCGAAAAGCCGAATGATATATCGAATTTAAGGAGATCATAGTGAGATATGGCGAAGAGGAAATTGAAAAATTTGACATAGAAAATATGGAAGTTTGGCCCAATAAACAGGAGCGTGATTATTTGATAAAAATCACCCTGCCCGAGTTTTGCTGCCGCTGCCCGCGCTCGGGCTATCCGGACTTTGCGACGATTTATTTGGAGTATATCCCGGATAAGCTCGTAGTCGAACTTAAAGCGATTAAAATTTACATTAATTCATTCATGAACCGCTACATCAGCCACGAGGATAGTATAAATGAAATTTACGGCGCGTTGCAAAGTAAGTTAAAGCCTAAATTTATGAAAATCAGGGGCGATTTTAATCCGCGCGGCAACGTCCACACGGTAATCGAAATAAACTCGGATCAAATTTACCGATGATAAGCTCAAATTTAGTCGAACAAATTTTTAAATCCGCAAGCATTAGTCGCTGGAACGATTACCCAAAGATGGTGAGTTTAGTCGAGCTTGATAAGCAGGCGCATAAATTTATAATCGCTTATTTTATCGCTAGTTTTGAGCGCGACGTGGATATCAACTACGTGATAGAAGCGGGGATTTTCGAGTTTTTAGCGCGCATCGTCGTGACCGACATCCGTCCGGATGTCTTTCATCAGATACAAAAAACCAAGAAAAAAAAGATCAACGAATGGGTTTTAAGTGTCTTGGAAAGCGATCTTTTGCCTATTCAAAACGGCGCCTTTCTCGAGCGATTTAAAAAATATCTAAATTCCAAGGATCACAAGAAAGAAGCCGTGATCTTAAAGGCGGCGAGTTACCTTTCTACGCGCTGGGAATTTAATATCGTCTATCAAACGAGTCAGTTTCTAAACGACATTGAGGAGCTAAAAGCCAAGGTCGAGGAGGAGCTCGAGGATTATTACGAGCTCATCGGCGTGCGAAAGATCGTGATGAACAAAAAACTTGCCCGCATAGTTGATCTTAGCGGCAGACTTCGTTTTCAAAAACGCTGGGCGCAGACGCCGCGCATCCCTGAGACATCGGTGCTAGGACATATGCTGGTAGTCGCGATTTTAAGCTACTTTTTCTCGCTTGAAGTGGGTGCGTGCCACTCGCGCACGGCATATAATTTTTTCTGCGCGTTATTTCACGATCTACCAGAAAGTCTAACTCGCGACATTATTAGTCCCGTAAAATACGGCGTTAAAGGCCTTAGCGACATCATCGGCGAATATGAGATGCGGCTAATAGACGATAAAATTTTACCTTTCGTGCCCGAGCACATCAGAGACGATTTCAGTTATGTTTTAGGCATCCGCAAAGAGAGCGGTAAATTTATAAAAGACGAGTTTGAAAACCGCACTTTTGAGCTAGGCAAAGAGCCTAAATTTGCAGAGGGCAGCCTAAAGATGTTTAACGAAGATAAATTTCGCGCAATCGACGGCAAAGCGCTTAAGTATTGCGATAAGCTAGCGGCGTTTTTCGAGGCGGGGATTTCGATTAGTTACGGCGTGAAAAGTAAGGAGTTGCTTAGCGGGTATAATTCGATGCTTGAATTTTTCAAATTAAAGCCGAAAATTGAAGGCGTCGATTTTCAGAGTGTTTGCGAGGATTTTAAAGAGCATTTCGGGCTTAATAGGATCGATTTATAAAACCCCTTCCCAGATGGCTGCGGCACATGCGAGATCTAAGTGCTCTGCTGTATTCCTACCCTGAAGCGGTGCCTAAAAAAAGCATTGCACAGGTCTAAGAAAGGGCAATCGGGATTATATGGAAATGTTTCTTAAAGTAAGGTTATAAATGAATTTCAAAAATCATCTTTTATCCGTATTTCGCGAAGTCTTTATTCCCCATCATCGCTCTATTGAGTTCAGAGCTAAAATTTTTGCCGCTATGCTGCTTGCCAAAAAGAAGCAGACCAACGAGGATTACGACGCGATCAAAGATATAGCGGGCGAAATTTATCCGGGCGACGAGCAGCGCATCGGCGTGCTGGTCTCCATCGTAAAAGAATATATCTTAAAGGCGAAAACCTATAAAAGCTTAAATTTAGATTCGCTTTTAAAAGAGATCGACAGAGATATCAAAAATAACAAAAAATATATCAAAAAGATTGATTTTTCGCATCTACGCCGTTTAATCGGAGATGATGACGAGGATGCGCTAATCCAACAGCGCGTGTATGAGTTTTTTGTCTGCGAAGTCAAAGAGTATTCGTAAATTTTTATCTTAAGAATTTTTTTAGTATAATCGTCAGCTTTTGAAATTATAAACGGAGAAAAATTTGGAAAATATCAGAAATATCGCGGTTATCGCGCACGTTGATCACGGCAAGACCACTATCGTAGATGAGCTTTTAAAACAGTCCGGCACCTTTGGTAATCACCAAGAAGTCGGCGAGCGCGTGATGGACAGTAACGACATAGAGCGAGAGCGCGGCATTACGATACTATCCAAAAATACCGCCATCCACTACGGCGGCGTTAAAATCAATATCATCGACACTCCGGGCCACGCCGATTTTGGCGGCGAGGTCGAGCGCGTGTTAAAAATGGTAGACGGCGTGCTTTTACTCGTCGATGCGCAAGAAGGCGTCATGCCGCAGACTAAATTTGTCGTAAAAAAGGCGCTATCTTTAGGACTCAGACCTATCGTAGTCGTAAATAAAATCGACAAGCCCGCAGCCGATCCGGACCGCGTGGTAAATGAAATTTTCGATCTTTTCGTAGCGCTTGACGCAAACGACGAGCAACTCGAGTTCCCCGTCATCTACGCCGCGGCCAAAAACGGCTATGCAAAATACGATCTGAGCGACGAAAGCACCGACATGAAGCCGCTTTTTGAGACGATCATCTCTCACGTTCCAACTCCGAGCGGCAGCGACGATAATCCGCTTCAACTGCAGGTTTTCACGCTCGATTATGATAACTACGTCGGAAAGATCGGCATCGCTAGAATTTTTAATGGCACGATAAACAAAAATCAAAGCGTTATGTTAGCTAAAGCCGATGGCACGCATATCAACGGTAGAATTTCAAAGCTCATAGGCTTTAGCGGGCTTGAGCGCACCGACATTGATGCGGCTGGCACGGGCGACATTGTAGCGATCGCTGGCTTTGACGCGCTTGACGTAGGCGATAGCATCGTCGATCCCAATAATCCTATCCCGCTTGATGCGCTGCATATCGAAGAGCCGACCCTTAGCGTAATTTTCAGCGTAAATGATGGACCGCTAGCCGGCACGGAGGGTAAATTCGTAACCTCGAACAAGATTGATGAGCGCTTGGAAGCAGAGATGAAAACCAATATCGCGATGCGCTATGAAAATGCGGGCGAGGGTAAATTTAAAGTAAGCGGCCGCGGTGAGTTGCAGATTACGATTTTGGCTGAAAATATGCGCCGCGAGGGCTTTGAGTTTTGCCTCGGGCGCCCGGAAGTCATCATCAAAGAGATCGACGGCATCAAATGCGAGCCTTTCGAGCATTTAGTCATCGACGCGCCCGATGATTGCACCGGCACCGTCATCGAAAAGCTCGGTCGCAAAAAGGCCGAGATGAAGGTGATGAATCCTACTGGCGACGGGCAGACGCGCATGGAGTTTGAGATCCCTGCGCGCGGTCTTATCGGCTTTCGCTCGCAGTTTTTGACCGATACTCGCGGCGAAGGGGTGATGAATCATAGCTTTTTGGAATTCCGCCCCTTCATCGGCGCGGTCGAGAAGCGACAAAACGGCGCGCTCGTGAGCATGGAAAACGGAGTAGCGCTAGGATACAGCCTGTGGAACCTACAAGATCGCGGCGTGCTTTTTATCGCTCCGCAGGCGAAGGTCTATCTGGGCATGATCATCGGCGAGCACAGCCGTCCGAACGATCTGGACGTCAATCCGATCAAGGGTAAAAATTTAACCAACGTCCGCGCCAGCGGTAGCGATGATGCGATCAAACTCGTACCGCCGCGAGCATTAAATTTAGAGCGCGCGCTGGAGTGGATCGAGGAGGACGAGCTTGTGGAGGTTACGCCCGTAAATATCCGCGTGCGCAAGCGATACCTGGATCCTACGACGCGCAGACGAATGGCGAAAAAATAGAATTTTTGGATGAAATTTTAAAATTCGGCGTGAAATTTAACTTTTAAATTTCACGCCTTTTTTATAGGCAAATTTTAAAATTTGCGCTGCTAAAATTTTGCTAGGAGAGGCAATGAATCTTGTTTTATTCGACTTTGACGGCACGATCACGCGCGATGATTCGCTGCTCGAGTTCATCGCCTACGTAGTCGGATTTAAGAAATTTTTTCGCGGGATTTTGGTGCTATCTCCCATTTTAGCGGCGTATAAATTAGGTCTTGCGAGCAATAATTTTACGCGCAGAAAGCTCTTGGGCTACTTTTTTGCGGGCATGAGCGCCGATAAATTCGATAAAATTTGCAAAAAATACTCCACCACCCACATCGAAGATATCCTAAAACAAAGCGCGATGGACAAGATCGCAAGCTACAAAGCCGCAGGCGATAAGATCGTCATCGTCACCGCCTCGCTCGAAGACTGGCTGCGTCCGTGGTGCGAGGCGCAGGGCTTGGAGCTTTTAGGCACTAAAATACGGCGCAAAGGCGGCATCATCACGGGCGAGATCGAGGGGCAGAACTGCTACGGCGCGCAAAAGGTCGCTCGCGTGCGCGCGGCATACGACGTGCAGGCTTTCGATCGCGTTATCGCTTACGGCGACAGCAGGGGTGATCGCGAGATGCTCGAGTTTGCCGACGAGGCGCACTATAAGGCGTTTGAGTAAAATTTAACGCTGAAAGCTTAATAATAAATAGCATCTGCGGCAACTGCGCTTTTGCTGAAAGCTAGATTTCGCCTCACGCGGAATTTTGTCCTTTTAAATTTATCGCGCTTATCTGCGGGATTCTACACCGCACGATAAATTTTATATTTTATCGCAGCGCAAAAGCCCTGAATTACGAAATTTTGTTGCAGAATGGGATTTTAAAATTCTTGGTGCAGATAAAATTCTGAAATTCCGTCGTGCATAAAATTTTAAAATTTTATCGTAGCGTGGAATTTTGCTCCGAATGGAATAGACATTTTGAAACCGACCGAGCGTAAAATAAAATTTGAAATTTTAGAATTTTATGGAATTTTTTGGTTACTAAAATTTTAAAATTTGCAGGTTTCAGAATATCTACTCGCCGCGTGCGAAGCGGAATTTTAAGATTTCAAAATTCCGCGCCTTATAATTCTAAGGTCTAAAGCATATTATAAATTCCGTCTAAAAGGAAGTATTTTTTATCCGCCGTGCCGCGGTAAAAAGGCTCGAAAGTGTCCTCATAAGCCTTTTTGAAAAAGCCCTCTTTGCTTAGTTTGATTAGATCGGCATTGATGAAATCAAGCAAGCTTTGATTGCCTTTTTGCACGCCGACGCCTAAGAATTCCGCTGCGCCTAGGTTTTTAAACGGCACTTCAAGCGTATCATCCACGACGGCATAGGCTAGGACGATGATGTTGTCATTGGCGTAGCCGTCGGCTCTGCCGTCCTTCATCATCGCGTAGCACTCGGAGGTATTTTTGCAGTAAACTAAATTGCTAAATTTCTCTTTGCGCAGATAGCGCTCGGTCATCGAGCCGTTTGGGTTCTTTTCGATCGAAATTCTCATATCGCGAACTTGCGCGAAGTCCTTCACTTGATCCTCTTTACGCGTTACGATGCCAAAATTTACCGATAGATATGGCAGCGAGAAATCCACCTGCTTCTTACGCTCTTGCGTAATCATAAAGGTGCCGATGACCATATCGACCTTGTTATTTTTCAAAAACGGGATTCTATCGCCTGCGGTTACGGCTACGAACTGCACTTCGCCTTTTTTATCGCCGAAAATGTCTTTGGCGATCGAGCTAGCAAGCTCGATTTCAAAGCCTTTAAACTTGCCGTTATTAGACTCGCTTAGCGGCGGACGACCTTCGCGCACGCCCACTCTGATAACCCCTGCCTGCCTGATTTCATCTAGTGTATTTGCAAAAATGCTAGCGCAAAATAAGGCTAAAATAAAAAGTAATCTCATAAAAAGCCCCCTACTTTTTAGTTTTGAAATAATTATAGCACTATATATTTTAGAGAAAATAAATACAAGCGGTTTAAAATTTAATCACCGCGCGTATGTAGGTTTGAAATTTAGAGGCGAAGTGGGGATTTGAAATTTAATGAATTTGAAAAATTTTAAATCCCAAGATTTATTCGTTATGCAAACTGCCTTCGATAAATTTTATATTTTAATTTCTAGCTCTACGCTTTTATAGCAAATCATAAATTCCATCTAGCAGGAAGTATTTTTTATCCGCCGTGCCGCGGTAAAAAGGCTCGAAGGTGTCTTGATAAGCCTTTTTGAAAAAGCCCTCTTTGCTTAGTTTGACAAGCTCTGCGTTGATGAAATCAAGCAGCTCCTTATTTCCTTTTTGCACTCCGATACCGATAAAATCGGGCTTACCGAAGTTTTGAAACGGCACTTCGAGCGTATCGTCCACGACGGCGTAGGCTAGCACCGTGATATTTAAATTGATGTATCCATCAGCCTTACCGTCTCGGATCATCGCGTAGCATTCGCTTGTGCTTTTGCAGTAGCTTACGTTGCTAAATTTCTCTTTTTTGAGGTAATTATCTACGGTCGTGCCCTCTTCAGTGATGAGCCTCATATCACGCAAACGCGATATATCTTTGATGGCGTCCGCTTTACGAGTTAACACGCCGAGATTGGTCGAAAAATACGGCATCGAGAAGTCCACGTGATTTTTACGCGCCGAATCGATGACGAAGGTAGCTGCGACTATATCGACTTTATTATTGACTAGATACGAGACGCGATCGGCGGCGTTTAGAGAGACAAACTGCACTTCACCTTGTTTAGCGCCGAAAATCGCCTTTGCGATCGCATTGGCAAGCTCGATCTCAAAACCTTCAAATTTACCACCGCTAATCTCGCTAAAAGGCGGTCTGCCGTCCCTGACGCCTACTCTAATGACGCCGCTATTTCTGATCTCTTGCAGCGTGTTTGCAAAAAGCCCCGCACAAAGCAAGATCAAAGTAAAAAGTAGTTTCATTTGCTGCTCCTTTGTTTAGGTTATTTATGGCTAATTCTAGCGAAATTAAAATCAAAAGGCGCTTTTTTAGGCTAAATTTATTTGCCGTTTGCTTTTTATGAAATTTCAAGACGCCGTTAAATTTAGCCTTAGATTTGATATAATCGCGCAAAATTTAAGCGAGGGCGATATGAAAAATTTTATCTTTTTGTGGCTTTTACTTGCGGGCTACGCTTTCGGCGCCGCTAAAGAGGATGCGGCGGCTTCTACTACGCAGCAGGTGGCATCAAATTTGCCGCAGCCAAATTTTGAAATTTTTTACGATGAAAATGCTAGCGATGCGCAGATAGATGCGGGCTTGGACGCACTTTTAGCCTTCGCGGCGCAAAACAGGGGCAGGATCGACGATGATTTCGGGGAGTTTAAAGATAGAATTTTCACTGCTTTCATTTTTAATCCGAAGGTGCTGCGAAATTCAAAATTTGACTTCGAGCGGATAGAAAAAATCCTTAAATTTAAACCAAATCTCAATTACGGCGGAGACGGCGGTTATTTCTCGCCGCTAAAGCTCGCGATCTTTTTCGGCTCGAAATTTAGCGGCGAGATGGCGAAGCTTTATCGCTTTGATAGCGCTGATGCGATGCGGCTTTTAGAGCTTTTGGTACAAAACGGCGCGAACGCCAAGACTAGCGGGCTGCTACGAGATGCCGTGGCAAACGATAATTTCGAGGCATTCAAGTTTTTGATTGCAAACGGCGCGCGAGATACGAAAGACGTGGTCGGCTCGGTTGCGGGCAGCGAATTAATATTTTTAAGTGACAACAACGTTTCTATTCTCGGATATAAAGAGGCGCTGCCGCTTGCTGCGAGGGAGTTTGCTGCGGGAGCCAAATTTAAAGAATTCCGCGACGAGAGATTACGCTATTTGGACGAAATTTTAAAATTCCAAAGCTTTGCGAGCATTGATAAAAAGGAGATCGAAACGCTTATCAAAGTAGCTGTGGTGCTGGATGACGAGATGACGGCGAAATTTCTGCTCTCGCGAGGTCTGTGCGAGCAGAAGGAGCTTTGCGAGTTTCTAAAAGCGCAGGCGAAAACTTACGGCTCCGCAAAAATTTCTAAAATTTTAAGCCGTCAAAAGGGCTAAATTTTAAAATTTATACGGCTATGGCATGGCAAAGCAGATAAAATCACTATTATAATTGTGCTAGTCGCAGCCGCCCTACTTTGTTATTTAGTGCGAGCGAAAAAGCAAGATTTGTTCCGCCTAACCTACCCTCCTCCGCTTATCAAACAGCTCGCTATTAAGTTCATTCGAGATAAATTTTAATGTATTTGCCAGACAGCGCGGCGGCGAAGGTAAATTTTAAAATTTAGCCGCTCGCTGCTAAAATTTCAAGGTCGCTTTTAGCTTTAGCGTGCCGCAAAAGCGCACTATATATTGTGTTCAGACACAATCAAATAGCTTGTAAGACGCGAGCTTTTCAAATAGTCTTGCATTAAATTTACATCTGCCACGCGAATTCAAACTATAAAATTTTAATTCTATTGCCTTTTAATTTCACGATCTTTTTGTCGTTTACGAGCTTCGTAATCGCCTGAGAGACGTTTTGGCGAGGCGCGCCGAGCAGGCTTGCCAGCGTCATTATATTAAAGGGAAGCTCCACGATCTTATCTGCGTTTGCGATGCGATTTAAGAAATTTAAAATCCGCGTCTGGATTTTCGCAAAGACGATCTCTTTAATTAAAATCCGTTGCGAGTAGATGTTTTTAATAAGCGCGTTTATGATCGAGCTTGCAAACTCGTCTCCAAGCAGCTCAAAAAGCTCCGAGATATTGATCTGCAGCGTCTCGCAGTCGCTTAAAATTTCAAGGCTCGTGTTTTTATCTAAGCAGACGTAGGCGCCGCTTTTTACGAAGCTAAAGATAAATTCCTTGCCGTTTTCGTAGCAGTTTAGCTTCGCCCTGCCGCGCAGCAGAATGATAAATTTAAATTTCTGCGCGTAGATCACGTCGCCGCGAGCGTAGCTTTCGCGCCTAAATTTAGCAATCCGCTCCCTGCTTAAAAAGTCGAATTTCTCACTGTAATCGTTATTTAGTCTATCTATCATAGCAGCTCTTTGCATAAAATTTCACGTAAATTTTACATAAAAAGGATAAATTCGTCGCAATCGCGACAAATTTAAATTTATCTTTGATTTATAATTCGCGTCAAAGACAACCTAGAAAGGATACTTTATGAGGAAAATTTTTATCTCATTTATCTGCGCGTGTTCGCTTTTCGGCGGCGAGGTAATCTCTAAAACCGCTACGATCTCGCAAGACGGCAAAGCAATCGGTGAGGCTGAAATTTTAACGCCGATCGAGGTGATATCCAGCGAAGGCGGCGTTACCAAGATTAAAATTAAAGGCGTCGTGAGCGAAAACTATCAGCTTCAAATCCAAAAAAATATGAAAGAAGCTGAAATTTACGCGATTTTTACGAATGAAGCCGAAGCAAATTTTAAAAAGGGCAAAAAGCTCGAGGACGATTACGGCGAGATATGGTACGAAGCCGAGGGGATCTACGAGATCAGTTCGGATGCCGTAGCCAAGGACGCTAAGGCTCTTTATGCGGAGGCAAAGACGAACTACGAGCAGATCTGCTCGGCGTGTCACCGCCTGCATGAGCCAAAGAGCTTCACGGCAAATCAGTGGCCTGCAAATTTACAAGAGATGATCAATGCAAACTACGTAGCGCTCGAGGGCGACGAGCTAAATTTGATCATAAAATACCTACAACACAACGCAAAAAAACCTGAATGATAAAGGAGATCAGATGAAAAGGCGAGACTTTTTAAAGGCGGGGATTTTAGGCGCAAGCGCGGCAAGCGCTAGCAGGATCGAGGGGGTAACACAGACGATTTTTGATAACAAAAAGGTATTCGGCGCGAACAGATTCGGTCCCTTTTGGCTAAATTTAAACTCGTCGCAGATCGTTTCTGTTAGCGAATTTGAGGGCGATAAATTTCCAAATACGATGAATTACAGCTTGCCGGATAATATCCAAAACGAAAACCGCGTACTCTATCCGATGGTGCGCAAAAGCTATCTAAAGGCAAAAGGCGCGGCAAAGAGCGAACTGCGCGGCAAAGAGGAGTTCGTGCGCGTTAGCTGGGACACGGCCCTTGATCTAGCGGCGAAAGCGCTAAAAGAAAATTTCGACAAATATGGCGCCGAAGCGATCTACGGCGAGTGCTACTGGTGGGGCGGTAGCGGCAAGATTGGCTGGGGACGCACCGTAGCGCACCGAATGCTTAAAATTTTAGGCGGCTACGTAGAGGAAAGCGGCGATTACTCCACCGGCGCGGGGCTTGTTATAATGCCTCACGTGCTGGGCTCAAGCGCCGTTTATGACGCGCCTACCACGTGGAAAGCGATCGTCAAAAACGCCAAAAACGTCGTATTTTGGGCGACTGATCCTGTGGTAACCAATCAAATTTCATCCATTCCGCCTACGCACGACGGTTATATCGGCATGCAAGAGCTTAAAAAATCGGGTATCAAAACCTACAGCGTAAACGTGATGAGAAACGACACCGCGCGCTACTTTGGCAGCGAAGATATCATTGTGCGCCCGAACACCGACACCGCGCTCATCATCGGTATGTGCCATTATCTGTTCACAAACAACCTCTACGACGAGGAATTTATCAAAAAATACACCGTCGGATTTAATAAATTTAAAGCGTATTTTTTAGGCGAGAGCGATAAAATCGTAAAGGACGCCGCTTGGGCGAGCAAAATTTGCGGGCTTAGCGAGGACGCTATTGCGAAATTTGCTACGGCGCTTGCAAAGGAGCCGAGCACGATTTTAATCGGTCGCGGTTTGCAACGTGCCGATCACGGCGAGCAGCCTTTCTGGGCGCTCGTGGCGCTTAATGCGATGCTAGGGCATATCGGCAAGGAGGGTCTCGGCTTTGAATTTAGCCTAGGCTACGGCTCTGCGGGCGCTACTAATAAAGTGGCTCCGATTTTAAAGGGGCTTAGCACGCGCATAGATGAAAAATACGAAAATACGGGCTCTGCACCTTGGAAAAGTGCGAAAAACATTACTATCCCGTCCTCTCGCAGCATAGAGGCGCTGGAGCATCCGGGCAAGCAGATCGACTACGACGGCACTAAAATAAAGCTGCCGCATATGAGAGTCGCGTATATGGCGTGCGGATCGATGTTTACGCGCCATCAAGACGTGAATAATATCGTCAAGCAGTGGCGTAAGCTCGACACCGTTATCACCGCCGAGCCTTACTGGACGAGTACGGCAAAGCTTAGCGACATCGTGCTTCCGGTGGCCGTCGAGGTCGAGAGAAACGACATCAACCAAACCGGCGCTACGGGCGAATATATAGTCGCCTACAGGCCCGCAATCGAGCCGATGGGCGAGAGCAAGAGCGACTTTTGGATCTGCGAGCAGATCTGCAAGCGCTGGGGATACGGCGAGGTCTTTAGCGAGGGTAAGGATGAGCTAGGATGGATGAAGGAATTCTACGCCGATGCCGTAGAGCAAGCCAAAGGCCTAAATATAACGATGCCTAGCTTTGAGGAATTTTACGACAAGGGCTTTGTGCGCTTTGAAAAGGACGACGAGAGCAGCGCGCTATACACGCGCCTCGCGGCATTCCGTGAAAATCCCGCAAAAAACCGCCTAGGCACCCCATCTGGCAAGATCGAGCTTTACTCACCAACGATCGCTAAGATGGGCTATGCCGACTGCCCGCCGATGCCTACTTGGATTGAACCGAAAGAGTGGCTAGGGGATGCGAAAAAGACGGCGAAATACCCGATTCACATCGTAAGCCCGCACTCTCGCTACCGCTTGCACAGCCAGCTAAATAATTCGATCATCAGAAATTTCGCCGAGGTTAGCGGCAGAGAGCCGGTGCTTATCAATCCAAAAGACGCCGAAGCGCGCGGGCTTGCGAACGGCGACATCGTGCGCGTTTTCAACGATCGCGGAGAAATTTTAGAGGGCGTGCTCGTCACCGACATCGTGCCCGAGCGCGTCGCAGCGATCTGCGAAGGTGCGTGGTACGATCCCGAGGCTTGGGGCGAAAAGAGCCTCTGCCAGCACGGCTGCGTAAATGTGCTTACGTTTGACAAAGGCACGTCAAGTCTCGCGCAAAGCAACTCGGCTCACACCGTGCTAGCGCAGATTGAGGAATTTAAGGGAGAGATTAAACCTATACAAGCGTTTAGTAAACCTAAAATCCTACAATCTTTGTAGAATTTAACGCGTCGTCTCGCGAGTGCTTTTGAGAGAGATTTGAAATTTTAAGTCTGCGGCAGACTACTTTGTCTAGCCTTGACTTAAAATTTCTGCACAACTCTCAAAATCATCTCGCGATACTTCCGCTTGTGTTTTTGCACTCAAATTTAATTCACCAAAATTTGATCGTAAATTTTGCACGAATTAAAAACTCTGCTAAAATTCGCTCAAATTTAACCCAAAGGCCGCACCGTGCAAATCCCGAATTTAATCCGAAATTTTATCCGCAAACGCATCGTTTTAGAGTGCATTTTACTGCCGTTTTTCTACCCCGAGGAGAGCGAGTTTGAGAGTTTTCAGGAGGGATATAGGCTCGCTAGCCGCAAAACGGGCGAGGAGCTAGCAGACGACGCACCCGGACAGTGGCGCAAGAGCTGGCGGGTCATCGCGCGTAACGGAATGGACGATCCGTTTTTTGTAGATTTTGCCCTCGGGGATGCCTCGCCAGTGTATTTTGCCTATCACGGCGCGGGCTCGTGGAAGCCGATAAAGGTAGCGGACGACATCGTTAAATTTGAAGAAATTTTAACCGCCTTCGCCGCGCTTGAGGCGCCTTGCTCGCTTGAAGCGATCGCGCCGTTTGCTGATTTAAACAATGAATTTTACCGCGAGCTGGCGGACGACTACGCGCAGGAAGATGAAGCGCGGGAGGAGCTAGGATATAGATATTTCAGCGTTTTCATCGAGGATCTGGGCACGGACAAGGTAAAAACGCTCGTATTTTTAAAGAAATTTTTTGACGACGGAAGCTTTGCGGCGACTAAAGAGAGGACGCTAAATCTGCCGCTTTGCATATTTTAGCGGCATAGAGGAGCTGGCGCTGTCGCTGCAAGACAAACTCGCCTTGCTCAGAGTTAAATTTTACGCGCAGGAGATATCTTTTAGCGAATTTATCGCGCGTAGTGGCTAAGTGGGCAAATTTTAAAATTTTAACTCTCGCTGCTGCTAAATTTAAAATTTAGCAGCAGGCGATCCTATAAATTTCGTGCTCGTTCGCTTGCTATCGCAGTGCGCTAACAGCTTTGCGTACGCTGCAGCGCAAATTAAAGCGTAAAATCAAAATGTAAAATTGAAGTATAATTTTAAGCGCCCTACTTCGTTTTTTACTTGCAGTAGGGCGAATTTGCTTAAAGTAGTGAACTAAAGCGAGGCGAAAATTATCCAAACCTTGGATCTATTATCTTGCTCAGTTAGAGCAGCTGTTGCGAGCGACGAGCTCTGCAAAATCTAGCGCTGCGTCGTAGTCGGGCTCAGAGGCTATGTCGCTTACGAGCTCTTTATAAACCACAACGCCTGCGGTATCTATGACGAAGATCGCTCTGGCGCTAAGACCTGCTAATGCGCCGCTGGCGATGAGGGTGCCGTAGCGGCGGCAAAATTCCTTATCGCGGAAATCGCTTGCAACGCGTAGATTTTTTATCCCCTCAGTCGTACAAAACCTCCCCATCGCAAACGGCAAATCCATCGAAACGACGATTACTTCGGTGTTAGGAAGCGATGCGGCGCGCTCGTTGAACTTGCGTGCCTCCGTCGCGCAGACGGGCGTATCTAGCGACGGCACGGCGACTATGATTTGCACATGCTTGCCGCTAGCGATCTCGATTTCGCTTAAATCCTGAGCCACTAAGCGCACTTGCGGCGCGCGATCACCTAGATTTATCTCTTGCCCGCTTAGCTCTACGGGCTTTCCTTGGAATGTTACTGTTGGCATTTTTGTCCTTTGTTTTGAATTTGTAGCGGCGAATATACAGAAATTCCTTAAATTTCAGGTAAAATTGCTTTAAAAATCAAGGAGAGTAGATGGGCGAAGATATTTGGGGCGGCAGCAGTAATCCTGCGTCGCTAGCCAGTATAAGACGTAAAAGTGGCGAAGAGAAAAAGCCCCTGGATGAGAAACCACAGGAGCAATCTGAGAATTTGGATTTAGCGCAAGAAGAACTTGCGGCGGATGATACTAGCGAGCAAAATTCTGCGGCTCAGAATTTTATAGAGCAAAATTCCGCTTCCACAAGGCAGAATTTTACGCCACAGAATTCT
The DNA here is from genome assembly GCA_963529625.1 of uncultured Campylobacter sp. Classification (GTDB taxonomy): domain Bacteria; phylum Campylobacterota; class Campylobacteria; order Campylobacterales; family Campylobacteraceae; genus Campylobacter_B. The sequence goes on from CAURZM010000006.1 coordinate 88,581, forward strand.
GCGGAGCAAAATTTAGCTTTTGCAGCTCAAGGCCTGGATGAAGAAAATTCTATTTTACGAGATTCTGCCGCGATAGGCTCTAGCGAGCAAGATTCTAACGCCAAAGGCTTGAATTCTACCGAAAATGCTGCGAACTCGCAGAATTTTGCAGAGCAGAATTCCACTTGGCAAAATTCAGCTTCCTCAAATTCCGATAGAATTAGCTCTACGCAAAGCTCAGCTAAGGCTTACGATCTAAATAAAGCCTACGTATTTTATATGTTCCTCGGGCCTTTCGGCGCGCATAGATTTTATCTTGGGCGTATAATCTCCGCGATTTTTCAGCTTTTAGGCGGGCTGCCATTTCTCATCTGGCTTTTTTTAGTAGTGGTTACTGTCATGTGGACGAGTATAGAAAGTAACGATCTGTTGGCGCTTATAAACTCGTCTCGTCCGGATTTGGGTGTGCAAGCATCAGACCTAAAAGATATAGAACAGGGCTTTTTTCATTTTATGGTTATTTTCTCGGTGCCTAATGTTTTGTTTTTAATTTGGCTTGTTAGCGACTTTTTTAGGTTGCCTGAAATGGTGCGAAAGCTAAATGCCTCCGTAGGCGCGGGAGCAATTCTGTATGTTTATACGGATGATGCTAAAGAGCAGAGCGAGAATCTATCTACTGCCAAAACTACCCTTTATATAGCGTTTGGGCTTGAGGCGTTAAATGCGGTAGGCAGATATATCAAGAATGTAGATAAAGTGGGTGCGTTGGAAGGCGTCGGACTTATATCGATGATATGCCTAGCTGTGGGGCTATATTTTTTAGCGCGCGCTATACGCAGCACGGATCTACTATCAAACGCCGTGTTAGTCGGGGTTTCCTCGGCTATAAGCGCAGTAAGCACTATATTTGTAGGATTTGAATTGTTTAAACCATCAGTTTTTATGATAAGCATTTATTGCGTATGCACAGCGGTATATCTGATCTATCAGCTGCTAGTTAGTAAAGAGCTTTACGATTGCAGCGGAGAGAAAAACTATCTAAGAGCGTTTTATGTTATTGCAGCTACGGAGATAGTAACTCTAGTCTTGATAGCGCTTGACTCACAGCTTTTCGCCTTAGTATTTGCCATAGGGTGGTTAGCTTCGGTAATTCTAAATGTTTCGGCGGTTTATGGCACTATGGAGGTTACCGCCTCAAAAGGTGGCTACAATCTAGCGAACCTGGCGTATCACGTAAGGCAGATGAATAGGCGGGAGTTTTAGGTATTTAAATTTAAGGGGCGATTAGTATAATCCTATATTATTTTAAAAAAGGAGTTTAAAATGACTTTTATGGAGTCCGTACAAACTTGCGTAAAGCAAAAATACGCCGCATTTAGCGGGCGAGCATCGAGGTCGGAGTACTGGTGGTTTTTTCTATTTACCGTGCTTGGCGGGATTGTTTTGAGCTTGATAGATGGCGTTTTAGGCACTACGATAGGGTACAATCAAATAATAGCCGGCAGGATCGTCCATCAAGAAATCGGCATTATAGATGCGCTTTTTCAACTAGCTATGCTCGTGCCAGCCATCGCTGTATCAGTCAGGCGATTACATGACACCGATAGAAGCGGCTGGTTTTTTCTGCTTATTTTAACGCCGATCGTGGGTGCTTTTTTCGGCGATATCGGGCTTTTGGTATCATTTGTGGGCTGGATAGTGCTGCTTGTATTTTTCGTGCAGCGCGGCGATAGCGGGTCCAATCGCTTCGGATACGATCCGCTATAATGAAGCTCTAAAGCTTTGCGGAATTTTAGAATTCTAAAATTCCGTGCAGATAAAATTCTTTGTATCACCACGCAAAATTCTACGCATAAGCACTTTGTAGCGGTAAATTTTTCTTCAAATAAGCTTTTCAAATCCTCTTTAATTGATTGCCGTTATCTGTAACTTAGAATTTTTATATTATAATGGCGCTCAAAATTTTATTTCGGAAAGGATGAAAATGAAAGAGAGAATAGAGGCGCTGTTTGCGCAAAATCCTAAAATTTCGATCGCGCAGATATGCAAGGAGCTGGGTGCGAAGGAGATCGACGTGCTGCTAAACCTACCCGAGCGCTTCGGAAAGAGCGCGGGCGGCGATAAATTCTGCGAGGTCATTAGGGAACTTGAGGGCTGGGGTGAGGTGCTTTTCGTAAAAAATACGCCGAGCTTCATCATCGAGTTTAAAACCAAGATCCCAAGCGGCAAGAGCGCGCGCGGATATTATAATTTCGGCATGGGCGCAAACGGCGATGAGGCGTACGGGCTGGGCATTTTAGCGGGTCATCTAAAGACGGATGAGATCGATAAGATCATCCTCGTGACGCAGACTTTCATGGGGATGCTCTCGAAATTCGTGGGCTTTTACGACAAAGCGGGCGAGAATATCTTTAAAATTTACGTCTCGCGCGACGAGAAAGGACAGCTTCTAGCCGAGCAAGACGCGAAATTTGAAGCGCTAAAAGCCGCGATTTAGTGCTCACACAAGGCCCGTTTTGCGCGGCTTGCGTAAAATTTGCCCTTACGCGGGCATTTAGGCTTGATCTCGCCCTTTACGCGCGAGATCAAATCTGTAAAAGTTTACTGCGAAATAACACTACATGCACCCCTGCGCGTTTGCGCGCAAAATCGATCCGCGCTGCGCTCTCTTTATCTCCCGCCTATGCGTATTTATGGTTTTGATCTGTGGCACAAATCGCCTCCTTTTCTCGCCGCCTTCATTTAAAATCGATCTTGTCGGTTTAATGTACCAAACCGACTTTAGCGCGCGGGAATAGTTTTTCGAATTTGACGCAGGATCGTCCTCTTTTTTCATTTTAGCCTCAAGCGCGCGCAGTATCTCGGGCGCAGAGAGTTTGAATTTAAACGGGCTCGCGGCAGGGCGAATTAAACGGATAAAATTTAGTCGGAGGATTTGTGCAGCGGCGTTTTTAACGGCCTCAAATTTTAAATTTTAAATTTGCTGCGCCACGCCGCCGTAAGGCGTAAATTTCGATCACGGGCTATTTTGATTGAGCGCAACTTCGGGCGATCACGATTTTAAGCGTGCATTGTTTTAAAATTTGCGCCGCGCGGCTAGCTTTATTCTATCTTATCGCGCCGGATTCCGTTCTACCGCGCCTATCTTCTGCCGCATCTCGTCTTGTCCCGCTCTCCTTTCTGCTCCGCGCCCACTCTTTTTTCAAGGAAGGTGTGCGACCGAGATAAAACCGCCCTACTTCGGATCAAAATTTTATTTTTCCTCAAAACAGATCCCGACAAAGATAAAATTTTATAAAATCTACCATTTTAATTTCATATCTCAAAAACGTTTCGCCGTTACGCAAGGAGCGTCAAATTTTAAAATTGAAATTTTATACGTTAAACTTAAAGCCTACAAAACTCCGATATTTAGGGCAATGCAGACCTAAATTTTTATCTTTTACTGCTATAATTCTCTCATAAATTTAAATCTTAAGATTAAAAAGTATTCTTAAGAATTTTATAAGATGGAGGAGATCTTGAATAGATTGATTTTGAAGATTTATGCGTGGCAAAATACCGCTACGCCGTGGTTTTGGCTCTTTGTGATAAGCGCAGGCTATCTTGCGGTATCGTATTTTTTCTTTCAGCGCTACCTTTTTATGTCGCCTACGCAGACGAGCGCCCTCGTGCGTCTGGGCTTTGCCGTAGCGGGCGTGGGCGCGCTCATCGGCTTGCTGCTGCCGTTTGGCTTCATAGCAAGGCTCGTTGCCTACGCGCTTGGCTTTGCGGGCGCGATATACGGCTATTTACAAAGCTCTGCGTCGCACTCCGCCGCAGATACCGCAAATTGCCTCGCAGCGCCCGCATTTCCTTTTGCGGCGCCGCTTGATAGCCTGCTACCGGAGCTATTTCGCCCCGCAAGCTGCACGGGCACCCCGTCCTTCCCCGCAGGCACCGCGCTTAGCGAAGTGCAGAGCTTTTTTGGCGGATTTTACGGCGAGGGATTTTATCTGGTGCCGAGCATTAAATTTGCGGACGCGGCGCAGTGCGCGCAGGTAGCGTTTGCGGCATTCGCGGCGATTTTAGCCGTGATGTTTGCGGGCTTTTTATACGGCAGATTTACGAGAAGTTTTTAAAATTTTAAGAAAGGATAGGCATGAAGTTTTTAAATTCTATTGCGGCTGCGGCGGCTCTTGCGGCTGTGATCGCAAGCTACGCTGGCGCCGAGGTCAAGGCGGGCGAGACGCTTTACGGCACGGTGCTAAAGCAGGTAAGCGTAAGCGGCGATTTGTCGCACAAGGACGGTAGGCTACTGCCTACGAATGCCATAGAGGTTTTGGAGGTTAAGGACGGAGTAGTGAAATTTTCGCTTACCGGCTATCAAAATCCAAAGGCGCCCAACGTTATTTATTTCACGCCTAAAGCGCGCATAATCGCGGTGGCGTTTTCGAAGCAGGCTAAATTTCAAAGCGAGAGTTTGGGCGAAGAGGACGGCTTTAATAAAGTTAAAATAACCGCCTACACCGACGAGGGCGCGCTAAGCGGCGACGTGGATAAAATTTTCGCCGAAGCCAAAGAAAAATTCGAAACCTCGTGTAGCGTCTGCCATGCCTTGCATCAGCCCGCAAGCTACGAGGCAAACAAATGGCCCGGCTACATTAAATCGATGCTCTCGCGTACGCCTTATTAGCGAGGACGAGAGCTGGGTGGTGGTGCAGTATCTGCAAAAGCACTCCAAGGACGTAAATTTAAAGGATATGAAATGAAAAGACGAAATTTTTTAAAGCTCGGCGCGGCGGTCTCGGCGCTTCCGCTCATTCCAAGCTCGATGCTCGCGGCGGATAAACTCACCGCACTTAAGAAAAACGGCGAAATTTTAACCGCGGCGCGGTGGGGAATTTTAAAAGCGAGCGTCAAAAATGGCAAGATCGTAAAATCTGCGCCGTGGAAGATCACCTCTAAAATTCCAAATACTCTTCAAAATACGATGGCGGATCTCGTTTATAACACGCGCATCAAAGCGCCGATGGTGCGAAAATCCTACCTCGCCGATCCCGATAATCCAAAGCCCGAGCTCCGAGGGCTTGACGAATGGGTCGAGGTAAAATATGAAGACGCGATCAAACTCGTCGCGCGCGAGCTTAAAAAGACGCGCGAGCAAAAGGGCGCAGACTCGGTATTTGCGGGCAGCTACGGCTGGCAGAGTACGGGCAACGTGCATGTCTCAAGGACGCTGCTTCATAGATTTATGAACTTAAGCGGCGGCTTTACGGGCGTCACGGGAGATTATTCTACGGGAGCGGCGCAGGTCATAATGCCGCACGTAACGGGCTCAAATCAGGTCTATGAGCAGCAAACCTCGTGGCCCGTGGTGCTTGAAAACTCCAAAGTAGTGGTCTTTTGGGGGCTCAATCCGATCTCTACGCTTCGCGTTGCGTGGACGAGCTCGGACGAGCAGGGATTTAAGTATTTCGAACAGCTAAAAAACAGCGACAAAGAGATCATTATCATCGATCCGATCAAAACCGTAAGCGGTAAGTATTTTGAGGGCAAGGCGAAATGGATTACCCCTCGCCCGAACACCGACGTGGCGATGATGCTAGGCATGGCGCAGCACCTCTATTCGCAGGGCAAGTACGATAAGGAATTTTTACAAAACTACACCGTGGGCTTTGAAAAATTCGTGCCGTACCTCACGGGGCAGAGCGACGGCGTGGCTAAGACGCCCGAGTGGGCCAGTGAAATTTGCGGCATTGGCGCGGACGTGATTAAAGAGCTTGCGATAAAATTTTACGAAAACCGCACGATGATAATGGCGGGCTGGGGTATCCAGCGCGCTCATCACGGCGAGCAGGCGCACTGGATGATCGTAACTTTGTGCGCGATGCTAGGACAGATCGGACTTGCAGGAGGAGGCTTCGGCTTTAGCTACCATTACGCTAACGGCGGCGCGCCTACCTGCGCGGGCGGCGTGATTGGCGGAATGAACGCGGCAAGCGTCGGCGTCGTTAAGGACGGCAAATTTTTAGGGCTTGCGCAGGATCAGAAGCAAGGCGGCGAAGCTACTCAAGCGTGGCTGGTAAATACGGCGAAGGTTGCCTTTCCTCTAGCTCGCATCGCGGACGCGCTACTAAATCCGGGCAAGACGATCGACGCGAATGGCGCAAAGATCACCTATCCGAAGATCGATTTCATCTACTGGGTCGGCGGAAATCCTATCGTGCACCATCAAGACACCAACACCAACATAAAGGCTTGGCGCAAGCCGCGCACCATCGTAGTGAATGAAATTTACTGGACGCCGACTGCGAAGATGGCGGACATCGTGTTCCCGACCACTACGCAGTACGAGCGCAACGACATTACGATGAGCGGGGACTACTCCAATATGCATATAATTCCTATGAAGCAGGTCGTCGCTAAACAGCACGGCGCGAAGGACGATTATCAAATTTTTACCGATCTTTGCAAGGCTTACGCAGACGGGCTTGCCGAGGCTTATACGGACGGCGGCAAAACGGAGATGGACTGGATCAAAGAATTTTACGAAGGAGCGGCGAGCGCCGTTAACGCAAACACCGCTTTGGGCATACAGATGCCGAGCTTTGAGCAGTGGTGGGAGAAAAACGAGCCGACGGAATTTTACGAGACGCCTGAGAGTGCTGCGTACGTGAGCTTTGAGGATTTTAGAAACGATCCGGTTTTGGAAGCTTTGGGAACGCCTAGCGGGCTGATTGAAATTTACTCCGATACGATTGCTGTGATGAACTACAAAGACTGCGGCGCGCATCCGATGTGGTTCGAGCCCGTCGAGTGGCTGGGTATGAAGGATAAGCCTGCGAAATTTCACCTGCTCAGCCTGCATCCGCTCGATCGCTTGCATTCGCAGCAGAGCAACACCTCAAATCGCAAGAGATATGCCGTTGCAGATCGCGAGCCGGTGCTAATAAATACCGAGGACGCTAAGGAGCTCGGCATCAAGCAGGGCGATCTGGTGCGTGTGTATAACGCTCGCGGCGAAATTTTAGCAGGTGCCAACGTAAGCGACGACATAATGCGCGGCGTGGTGCAGATATTCGAAGGCGCGTGGTACGATCCTAACGCCGAGGGGCTTTGCAAAAACGGAAATCCGAACGTGCTTACGATCGATCTTCCTACGAGTGAGCTTGCCAACGGCAACATCGCGCACACGGCGCTGGTAGATATTGAGCTTTATAAACACAAGGCGGGCGAGGATATCAAACTAACCGCGTTTATGCCGCCTAAAGGGGCGAAGTAAGGATTAGAAGCGGTCTGGGGTTTTTAGGGTGAGGCTCTATCCTCGGATCGCTGAGGATTTGCTGCGGCGACGAGTCGGATTGATTTGGCCTGCCGCAGCTTTGCGGCTGTGACAGGCTGGGGTTAAATTCTGAATTGCCCAAAGCTTTTCTATGCTTGGCGACGAGCTGAGTGAATTCTACCCGCCATAGCTTTGTGAATGCGGCAAGCCAGAGGAGCGGCGAGCGGTATTTGTCTCGCTGCCCTACTCTCTATTTGCTCGTGAAATTCTCGCTAAATTTAAGAACTTGCCGTTTGAACTAGAATTTCAATCCAAACTAAAAAACCGCCTAAGCTTCCATTTAAAATTTTTCTTCGGAATTTGTGTATCACTAAAATCGTCGCTCCAAATTTCGTTTTTATCGGTGAAATAGCCGCTATTTTGAGCCTGCGGTATAAAGTCGGTCCGATCTTCTATTTTTACGTTTAGCGCCTTGAAATATTGCAGCAGCTCATGATACTCTTTTGCAGATACAGCATTTATTAAAAAGTAATTTCTGTTGTTAAATTTAACGACAAAATTTCTTTTTAACAGCCAAAGGGGCTCCGAGCTCTTTTTGAGCTTGTAAATTTTATACGGCAGAGCAAATATTAAATATAGCATTAGATGCTTTATATAAAGAGCAAGTTTGCCTATATGAACGCCTATGCTTGAATATCTATATAACTCATACGAGCTTAAATAATGGAACCTGCCGTAAGAGTTTTCTAGTTCGCATACTACGCAGAAATGAACGCTAGATATATTTGCGGACGGATCGGGGGCTATTTTGGTTTCGGAAATTATGCTATCTTTCATATCTATATTTTCGACGTAGCGGATCAGGCTGCTTGAAAAATAAAAATAGCTCGGATTTTTAGAAAAATTTTGTTCCGCCGAAATTCTTAGCCGTATGAAAGAATATGTCACAAAAATTAAAGAAATGATACCGAAAGCGCTAAATTTCCCCGTAGTGCCAGTCGTAATCAGATCATAACCCAAAAGCGAAAAACCCAATATGCAAGTAAATATGCTCCAGGAAAATACATGATAGACGGTGTAATCGTTTATGATCAATGGCTCTTTATCGTAATCTCTCATAAAATCCCCGTTTTGTAAATTTTGGCGCATTTTATCCTCTGGGCGCTTGCGAAGCATTTAAAATTTTATCTTAGCGGCGATTTTTATACGCGTTTGGCGGGGCGCGAAATGACGGATAGAAATTTAAAGGCAAAAGGCGGCTTTAGCCTCAGTAATCTCGCCATTTTGCGAACAGCAAGAGCCGCGTTACCAAAGTAAATTTAATCCGCAAATTTCGCTTTCAAATTTACGGATTTTGAAGAAGGCCCGGCGAAATTGCTTTAAAGCAAACCCCACGAAATCGCTCAAGGCGAGCACGCCACGCAAAACGATTAAATTTCATCGAAATAATCAAAATTTATCGAAACGATTAAATTTTACTAAAACGCCCTAATCTCGCCGAATTCCGCCGAGCGAACCCTGCCGAGCCCAAAAGTCAAGCAACTAAAATTTATTCTTTCGGCGCGATCATATCTTCAGGCACCACCCACGCGTCAAATTCCTCGGCGGTTAGTATACCCGATCTTATCGCTTCTTCGCGTAGCGTTGTACCGTTATGGTGCGCGGTTTTGGCGATCTTGGCGGCATTTGCGTAGCCGATGTGCGGATTTAGCGCGGTTACTAGCATTAGACTTTCGTGCAGTAGCTTGTCGATTTTCGCGGCGTTTGCCGTGATACCGCATGCGCAGTGTTTCTCAAAGCTGTTCATAGCGTCGCTTAGCAGGCGGATGCTTTGGATGAGGTTGTACGTGAGCACCGGCTTAAAGACGTTTAGCTCGAAGTTTCCCTGGCTTGCAGCGACGGAGATCGCGACGTGGTTGCCCATCACCTGCGCGGCGACCATCGTGACGGCTTCGCACTGTGTCGGATTTACCTTGCCCGGCATTATCGAGCTTCCCGGCTCGTTTTCGGGGATGTTTATCTCGCCGATGCCGCATCTTGGCCCGCTTGCTAACCAGCGCACGTCGTTTGCGATCTTCATCAAATTTGCCGCCAGGCCGTTTAGCGCGCCGCTTAAAAACACCTCGGCATCATGGCTGGTTAGGCCGTGAAATTTATTCGGATGGGATTTAAATTTAAACGCCGTGCCCGTTAGCGCGTTTAGCTCGTCGCTTACCATCTCGCTAAATTTCGGGTGCGAGTTTAGCCCCGTGCCCACCGCGGTGCCGCCGATGGCAAGCTCCTCTAAAAACGGCATAGTAGCTAGGATCTGCGCCTTGCTCGCCTTTAGCATATGCGCGTAGCCACTAAATTCTTGCCCGAGCGTGAGCGGCGTGGCGTCTTGCAGGTGAGTGCGGCCGATCTTTACGATCCCCGCAAACTCGGCGGTCTTTTTATCCAGCGTCGCTTCAAG
>CAURZM010000007.1:0-93337 GCA_963529625.1 uncultured Campylobacter sp.
TGCAGATCGAGAAATTTAAAGGCGAACTGCCGAGTATAACGGCGTTTGATAGGCCCGTGACGATAGAGGCTTAGCGCGCTTTCTTTAAATGAGATGAAATTTCGGTTTTAAAGGCTTTAAATTTAGCACTCTTAAAGGCCGCACTGGCGAAACTTATCCATGCTTCGTGCAGCCTTTTCTTAAAATTTCGGTTTCAAAATTTGACCCTTGCGATCGCACGCAAATACCTATTATGTGCGGTTGTGGACGCAGATTTTTGCACTCCAAAAATAACAAACCGCTTTAAAAAATTCCAATCGTAATAGCGCTATGAAATTTTAAAAGTGATGCCGCGCCGAGCTACCGCAAAATTTAAAGCGAATTAGTCGCAGGACTCCGCATAATTAGACCAAAAAAATCGCGCCGATACCGAGCAAAACGCAATATGAAATTTTAAAGACAAGTCGCCGCGCCTACGCTGCCGCCAAATTTAAAATAAACCGATCGCACCGCAAAATTTTAAAAGCGAGCCATTGCGTCCAAACTAGCTAAATTTAAAATGAAGCAATCGCTCCGTTTACGCTACGAATGCCGCTCGTCGGCAAGCTACCACTCGCAAGCTCTGCCCGCAAGCCGCCGATCGCAAGTCCTACGCCGAAAGCACCCTATGCTACGACGTTTGGAAACTCATAGACCACGCGACCGCTTTTGATCGTGCATACCGCAGCGCCCGTAAGCTGCTTGCCGAAAAGCGGCGAGTTGCGCGATTTGGACTTATTTAGCGCCTCGTCGTAAACGTAGGAAATCTGCGGATCGATGATCGCGACGTCGGCCAAAAAACCCTCTTTTATTTCGCCCTTGTCTTTTAAATTTAGAATTTTAGCCGGGTTAAACGAGCAGAGCCGCACCATGTCTTCAAGGCTAATGACGCCCTCGTTTACGAGCCGCAGTGTAAGTGGCACGAGAGTTTGAAGCCCCAAAATTCCAAACGGCGCGTGGTCGAATTCGACGAATTTATCGTCGGTGTTGTGCGGCGCGTGATCGGTCACGATGGCATCGATCAGACCGCTTTTAAGCGCTTCTCTGATCGCCTGCACGTCGCTTTGGGTGCGAAGCGGAGGCGACATTTTAAAATTCGTATCGTATCCCATCAGCTCGCGCTCGTCGAAGGTAAAATGATGCGGCGTAGCCTCGCAGGTGACGCGGATGCCCTCGCGCTTAGCCTGCTTTATGAGCTTTAGCGACCACGCCGAGCTTACGTGCGCGATGTGGATGTGCCCGCCCGTCTTTTTGGCAAGCAGCAGATCGCGCGCGATCATGATCTCCTCTTTTTCGCTCGCCATCCCCTTTAGACCGAGGATCGCGCTAACTTTGCCCTCGTTCATCACGCCGCCGTGGCATAGCGAGCAATCCTCGCTGTGATTTATCACGAATGAGCCGAAGTGCGCGGAGTATTCAAGCGCCTGTCGCATCACGGAGCTGTCGGTCACGGGCAGCCCGTCGTCGCTGAAAGCCACGCAGCCCGCCTCAAGCATATCGCCCATCTCGACGATCTTTGCGCCCTTGCAGTCCTGCGAGATCGCGCCTATGGGCAGCAGATCGATAAGCCCGCGCCCCTTAGCCTTAGCAATCATCGCGCGCGTGATACTTGAGTTATCATTTACTGGCTTGGTGTTCGCCATCGGGAGGCAGGTCGTCACGCCGCCTGCGACCGCGGTTTCGCTGCCGCTGATGACATCGTCTTTGTATTCGAGTCCGGGGTCTCTAAAATGCACGTGCATATCGATAAGACCCGGCATCACGAGCTTGCCCGCAGCGTCTATGACGCGGTCTGCGGCGGGACACTCGCGCGTGATCTTTAAAATTTTATCGCCCTCGATCAGGATGTTCGCCTCCTCGCTGCCACCCCAATTAACGATCGTGCCGTTTTTTATTAAAATTTTCATCGTGCGCTCCTGTTTAAATTTATCGTATGAAGTATCGCCATTCGCATCGCCTCGCCGTTTTCTACCTGATCTAAGACGCAGCTATAGCGCGGATCGTCGGCTACGTCGGAGTTGATCTCCACGCCGCGATTGATCGGGCCAGGATGCATTATCATAACGCCCTCTTTCGCCGCTTGCATGCGCCTCGCGGTAAGTCCGAAAAATTTCGAGTATTCGCGCACGCTCGGGAAGCTCGGCTCGCCGTCCTGCCGCTCAAGCTGAATTCTAAGCATGATGATGATGTCGGCGCCCTCGATCGCCTCCTCTACGCTTTTGCATATCGGGCAGCCGAACGCGTCGCAGTCGCGCAGCATCATCGGAGGGCCGAAGAGCCGCACGTTTATGCCGAGCTTTTTCATCGCCCAGATGTCGCTTCTAGCTACGCGCGAGCGAAATATATCGCCGATGATCGCGACGTTTAAATTCTCGATCCTGCCTTTGTGCTCGCTGATCGTAAAAAGATCCAGCAGCGCCTGGCTCGGGTGCTCGTTCAGCCCGTCGCCCGCATTTACGATCGATGCGTCGCAGTTGGCCGCGACGAATTTCGCCGCGCCCGAGCAGCTGTGACGCAGCACGAAGATATCCGTGCGCATCGCCTGCATATTTCTGATGGTGTCGATCAGCGTCTCGCCCTTTTTCGTGCTGCTGTCTGCGGCGGTGAAATTTACGCTGTCCGCGCCCAGGCGCTTGGCTGCGATCTCAAAGCTCGTGCGGGTGCGGGTGGAGTTTTCGAAAAACGCGTTGATGACCGTCTTGCCGCGAAGCGAGTCGGATTTTTTGATATCGCTGCGGTTGAGCGCTTTAAACTCGCGCGCCAGATCTATAAAGTCGTAGATGTCCTCGCGGCTCAGATCCTGCGCGCTAAGAAGATGCTTTAGCTTATACATTCCCTCTCCTTTTTTGGGCCGAATTTCAGTCGTAATTGTATAAAAAAATCTCTGATAAAATTTTAAAATTTAAGAGCGGGGCTCAAATTTAGACGCAGAATTTTGCTTGAAATTTCATTTGAGTTCGCATACGAAGCGCGAGCGGAATTTTGGGGTAAAATTTAAAAATTTCGAGATTAAATTTGAGCTTCTTGAGCGAAAATTTTAAAAAATCAGCCGCGCCGCTTACGTAAAATTTTAAAGCTTTACGCGCAGCTGGCGGCTGGAAAAACAAAGAATTTAAAGCTTATTTAAATACTCTATATAATTTTTCGCGCTATTTTCTACAGCTTGCTCGCTTTTATCATAAGTAAAGCCGTACGAGACGAAATTTGGTAGCGCAATCGCGCCGACGAAATTAAACGTAGCTTTAAATGGCGCTAGCACCTCATCCACGCTAAAGCCCACGATGCCGTTTTTAGAGTAGTTTGCCTCGGTCGCGCCAAGCGAGATCGCAAGCGCGAATTTTTTGCCTTTAAGCTTGCCGCCGCTCTCTCCGCCATAAGCCCAGCCGCGTGTAAAAACATCCTCAAACCACTGCTTAAGAAGCGGCGTGCAGTTTGAAAAACGAAACGGAAACTGAAGCACGATTTTATCGTGGCTTTCGAGCAGTTTTTGCTCCTTTTCCACATCGATTTTAAAATCCGCATAAAGCGCGTAAAGATCGTGAAGCTCGAACTTATCGGGATGGGCTAGCACAGCATCCCTCCAGTGGCGGTTTAGAAGCGAGTTTGCGATATTTGGATGAGCCAAAATAATGAGAGTTTTCATTTCTATCCTTTAAATTTGAAATTGCGGGGCGCATTATAGCCCTACTTCGTAAAATTTTTCCTATTTTATCGCAAGCGACCTTAAATTCTAAAGCTATACCGACCGCCACCTGCTTATCTTTGCAGCGATTTCAAAGAGCGAGAGCTTTGAATTCCAAACTTCATTCACTACTCGCGCTTTATTTTAGAAATGCTCGCCCTTGGGGCACTCGTCGCGTTTTACAGAGGTTTACCACTTCTTTACAAATATTCATATTCCATTGCGGAGGCTCGCGCGAGTAAAATTTTAACGAAACAGCTGCGCATGGGAAATTTTAATAAAATTTAGCGCCGTTTCTCTGCGAGCATTTGCCGCAACAAACAAATTTAAGCGAAATTTAGCCGCACTTAAATTCTAAAACTTTGTCCGCCGCTCCCGTAATCGGGCTGCGGGTGCTCATCGCGCTCTTATGAGTGTCCGTCACGCTTTCGTGCAGGCTCGTTACGCTTCTGCGAAGACTTGCCGCTTTCCTGCGGGTGGTAGTTGCAACAAAAAATTTTGAGTAGAATTTAGCGTAATTTAAATTCTAAAGCTTTGCCTACCAGCCGCCTCTTCAGGATCTGAATTATCATCGCGCTCCTGCGAGTGCCCGCCGCGCGGCTCCTGTCTGGGCTGCACTCCAAAGCTCTCCAAGACCTTGCCTAGGCTTTCGTTCGCATCTTTTATAATTCCTTGCAGGCTCTGCCCCATCTGATCAAGGTTTTTACCCGCCTCTCGCGCCGCCGCCTCGCCCTGCTTTAACAGATCCTCAATCCTGTCTGCGTTGCGAGCGGTGAAATCGTTCAACGCTTCGGGCGCCTTTTTCTGCAAATTTTGCAAGGCCTCGCCCAAAACTTTAGCATCGTTTGCAAGCTCGTCTATCGTGGAGTTTAGATCGGATTTTTGCTTGCCCCCAAAGCCCTGCGGCAAGGAATTTTGCACGGAGCTTTGTATAGAATTTTGCCCCGAGCTATCCGTGCTTTTATTAAAATTTCGCCCTTTATTACCTGCGCTAAAATTCTGCTCCGAGCCCGCGCTTTGCTCGCGATCTTGCGCGTCCGATCCGCCGTCGCAGCCGCTTAAAACGCACGCCGCGACTAGCGCCAAAGTAAAATTTCGCACCGCGCTTATAAAGCTAAAATCGTTTATAAAATTAAAATTTCTAGTGCGACCTTCTGAGATAAAATTTAACCCGCCTTGCACCGAGATAAAATTTTGCCCGCTGCCGATCTTGATAAAATTCTGCCCAACGTATGCCGAAGTAAAATTTCGCGCACCGCCAGCTGAAACGGAATTTCGCAGCCGTCCAAAGCCCGGCTCGCCGCTTGCTCGGATAAAATTCTGCGCCAAATCGCGTCCGCACCCTTTCGAAATTCGTCTTTTCAAAATCCGCTCCTTTAAATTTCATCCCTCGCAGGCGCGCTTGGAAGCAGCCCGAAAAACAGATCGCTTCTAAGCTTCAAAAGCAAGCAGATAGCGATATCGGCGCTTTGTTCGCGGATGTAGTTTCGATCGCCTTTTAGATGAAATTCCCCGACGATCTGTTTACCGCCCTGCTCCTTCGCGCCGATAAAGACCGTCCCTACGGGCTTTTGCGCGCTTCCGCCGCCGGGACCTGCGATACCGCTTACTGCAAGAGCGAAGCTCGCCCCGCTGCTTTGCAGCGCGCCTTCAAGCATCTCGCCCACGGTCTGCGCGCTTACCGCGCCGTAGCGAGCGAGCGTATCTTCGCTTACGTTGAGCCAGAGATTTTTTATCTCGTTGGCGTAGCTTACGAGCGAGCCGTCAAAAACGTCGCTCACGCCCGCAACTGCGCCGAATTTTGCGGCGATTAGCCCTGCGGTGCAGCTTTCGGCAAAGGTGATCTTAGCGCCTATCTCGCGCAGTCTATCCACCACAAAGCCCATAAAATCGCCGCCTTCAATGTAGCAGCTCTCATAATACTTCCCGACGCTTTGCAAAAACGCATCCAGCGCTCCGAATTTCATCGCACTGGCGCGCACGAGCAGCAAAAAGGAGCAGGGCCTACTGATCGTAAGCGAAATTTTATAACTGATCGCAAGGCTTTCTAGGCGCTGCTTTACGCTTTCGTATTCACAATCGAATAGATAAAAGCTCTCGCCCGCGCTCGGCGCGTCTTGGAGGATCGGCGGTAAGCTCTGCAAGCAAAGCGCCTTGATCACGTTTACCGAGCAGCCTCTGACGTTTAGCAGGAAGCTGTTTTTCGCGACCGTGCGCGCCATCGAGGGCGCTAGGGTCTCTCCGTTTTTTAGCTCGAGCGAATCAAAAGAGAGCGTCGATAAAATTTTACCGACGACCGCGTAGGCGGAGTTTGCCGCAAAGATCGTGATAAAATCGTACGAATCGATCATCTTTTCAAGCGCGAAGGGCAAAACTTTATCGTTTTCGCTTAAGAATTTCAGATCGTCCATCCGCCCAAAAACTCGTTCGTAGCTGCGAGAAATATAGCTCATCAAAGCCGCGTCGTAGCGGATCTCCTCGCCGATTACAAGGATGATATTTTTCATAAAGCCCCTCATTAAATTTTCGCACATTATAGCATAAACGCGGGCTGCTCTTTCAGAGCTTTTTAATGGCGTTTTGGATAAACTTCACAAATTTTTTAAGACACGAAAAGGTACAAATATGGACTACAAAGATACTCTCTTTCTTCCTACGACAGACTTTGCGATGCGAGGCGCGCTGCCGCAAAACGAACCTGCGCGGTTTAAGGCATGGTACGACGAGCGTAAAATTTACGAAAAGATGAAAGCTAGGCGCAAGGGCGCAAGCATTAGCTTCAATATCCACGACGGCCCGCCGTATGCTAACGGGCACCTCCACATCGGCCACGCGCTGAATAAAATTTTAAAAGACATCATCACCAAAACCCATTATTTCTTCGGCGAGGATATCCGCTACGTGCCGGGCTGGGACTGCCACGGTCTGCCGATCGAGCAGCAAGTAGAGATCAAGCTGGGCGAGCGGAAAAAATCGCTTTCAAAAGTGCAGATCCGCGAGCTTTGCAGACAGCACGCCAAAGAGTTCATCGACGTGCAGCGCAATGAATTTAAAGATATGGGGATTTTAGGCGACTGGGACGATCCGTATCTGACGCTAAAATTTGAGTTTGAGGCTGAAATTTACAAGGCGCTCTGCCAAATCGCAAAAAAAGGAATTCTGATCGAGCGCTCAAAGCCCGTGTTTTGGAGCTGGGCGGCAAAGAGCGCGCTCGCAGAAGCCGAGGTCGAATACAAAGACAAAGAGGACTACTCGATCTTCGTGGCGTTCGATCTGAGTGACGAAGCGAACGCCAAAATCGGCGCAAAAGGCGCCAAAGCGGTCATCTGGACGACCACGCCTTGGACGCTGCCCGCAAACGGCGCAATATCTTTGAACCCGAATGAAATTTACGCGCTGACGAGCGAAAATTTGATCCTTGCAAAACCTTTGGTCGAAAGCCTCGTAAGCCTAGGCATCACCGAGGGCAAGATCGTAAAAGAATTTAAGGCTACCGAGCTTGAGGGCTTAAACGCGATCAATCCGCTAAACGATAGAATTTCAAAGCTTATCCTCGGCGAGCATGTTTTAATGGATGGCGGCACCGGGCTCGTGCATACGGCTCCGGGACACGGCGAGGACGATTATTTCGTAGGGCTTAAATACGGCATCGAGGTGATTATGCCCGTGGATGAGGGCGGCTGTTTCGACGAGACACTTAAAACCAAAAAACTCTTCCGCGCAGACGTCGTAGATGAGCTCGTGGGGATGCATATTTTCAAAGCAAACGAGAAAATTTTAGAGCTTCTAGGTCCCGCGCTTATCAAGTCCGGCAAATTCGTCCACTCCTATCCGCACTGCTGGCGCACGCACAAGCCGGTGATCTACCGCGCGACGAAGCAGTGGTTTATCGCGATGGATGAGCCAATGCCTAGCGGCAAGACGCTGCGTCAGGTGGCGCTAGAGCAGATCGGCAAGGTTAAATTTTATCCGCAAAGTGGCGTAAACCGCCTTACCTCGATGATAGAAAACCGCCCCGATTGGTGTATCTCGCGCCAAAGAGATTGGGGCGTTCCGATCGCGTTTTTCCGCGACAAAAGCACCAAAGAGCCGATTTTTGATGAAAAAATTTTGAATAATATCTACGAAATTTTTAAGGCTAAGGGCGCGGATGCTTGGTGGCAGATGGAAATTTCGGAGCTTTTACCGCAGGACAGCGGCTATAAGCCTGAAAATTTAGAAAAGGTGATGGATATTTTAGACGTTTGGTTCGATAGCGGCTCTACGTGGAAAGCGGTGCTACAAAGCGGCGCCTATGATGCGGGCGAATTCCCTGCGGATATGTATCTTGAGGGCAGCGACCAACACCGCGGCTGGTTTCAAAGCTCACTGCTTCTAAGCTGCGCGATCAACGAATGCGCGCCGTACAAGAGCATCCTCACGCACGGATTTACCGTCGATGAGAAGGGTCAGAAGATGAGTAAATCAGTCGGAAACGTCGTCTATCCGCAAGAGGTTGCCAAGAGCCACGGCGTGGAAATTTTACGCCTTTGGGTCGCGATGAGTGATTATTCGACCGATCTAAAGATCAGCGACAATATCCTTAAACAGGTAAGCGAGCAGTACCGCAAGATCCGAAATACTATAAGATTTCTGCTCGCAAGCACCAGCGATCTGGGCGAGATCGAGACGAGCAATTTTACGCGGCTTGACCGCTGGATCCTAACGCGCGCGGCAAACGCCTTTGCGAGCGCGGAAGCCGCGTTTAGAAACTACGATTTTTCAAAGGGCTTCAACGCCTTACTAAATTTCTTAAGCGCCGATCTGAGCGGAATTTATCTTGATATCTGCAAAGACAGGCTCTACTGCGACGCACCCGACGAGCCGCGCCGCAGAAGCGCGCAAAGCGCGATCGCTCTGATTACGCGAGCGCTGCTGCCTCTGATCGCGCCTACGCTAACCTACACGATCGATGAAGTAATGGAATTTGCGCCGCAAATCATTAAAGAGGGCAAGCAGGACGCTTTCGATCTGATCTACAAACAGCTAGAATTTGACGATTTTCTAGAATTCGACGAAATTTTAATCAAATCGAGGGAGAAATTTTTCGAGCTTATCGATGCGCTAAAAAAGGACAAGATCATCAAATCGACGCTTGAGCTGGTTTTGCAGACGAGCTCGAACGAAATTTTATCAAACGATATCCTAGGCGTGGCGGATTGGTTCATGGTAAGCGACGTGGACACTCTGCAAAGCGAGGAGGCTCTGGCGGAATTTAAGATAAACGACGAAATTTTCCGCCTCGTAAAATCATCGAAGCACAAATGCCCTAGATGCTGGAAATTTAACGCAAAAGAGCCCGATGAGCTCTGCCCGCGCTGCGCGAAGGTCATGCATGCTCGCTAGCCCCATAAGTCTCGGCTTCGTATTTTTTACGATCGCGCTGATCTGCGTAGCGACGGGCGTGGGGATCTATTTCGTGAATAAATTTAAGGATGGCAGATGATAAGTTTGAAAGAGGCTCTAAAGCTGAGCGCGGATGAAATTTCGGCGCTTAGAGCGGAGCTAAAGGATAAAATTTTAAAAACCAGAGAGCTCGGCGCCTACGTCGAGCAGCTTACGGGCGAAGCTCTAAACGTCAGCGGCGAGGGCGTGCCGATCGCGATCAAAGATAACATTCAGGTAAAAGATTGGAGCGTCACTTCGGCGAGTAAAATTTTGCAAGGCTACGTTGCGCCATACGACGCGACGGTGATTAAAAAGCTACGCGAGCGCGGTTTGGCTCCGTTTGGACGAACGAATATGGATGAGTTTGCGATGGGAAGCACGACCGAAAGCTCATTCTACGGCAAAACGCTCAATCCGACCGATCACTCGCGCGTACCAGGCGGTAGTAGCGGCGGAAGCGCGGCTGCCGTAGCGGCAAATATCGCCGTAGCCGCACTCGGAAGCGATACGGGCGGCTCGATCCGCCAGCCGGCAGCATTTTGCGGCTGCGTAGGCTTTAAGCCGAGCTACGGCAGGGTCAGCCGCTACGGGCTCGCGGCGTATTCGAGCAGCCTCGATCAGATAGGACCGATCACGCGCAGCGTCGAGGACGCGGCGCTTTTATATGACATCATCGCAGGCCGCGACGAGATGGACAGCACGAGCTACGCAGGCGCTTACGAAAGCACCGCGGATAAGCTAAACGCGGATCGCAAGCTTAAGATCGCCGTTATAAAAAATTATATCGACGAAGCCTCGCAGCAGGTCAAAGAGGCTCTAAATTCGG
This sequence comes from uncultured Campylobacter sp., assembly GCA_963529625.1. Classification (GTDB taxonomy): domain Bacteria; phylum Campylobacterota; class Campylobacteria; order Campylobacterales; family Campylobacteraceae; genus Campylobacter_B. The sequence continues at coordinate 9,954 of CAURZM010000007.1, forward strand.
CTATAGAAAAGCTAAAATCATTCGGGCATGAGATCGTTTACCGCGATCTTTGCAGCTCCAAATACGACATCGCGACCTACTACATCATCGCAACCGCCGAGGCTAGCGCAAATTTAAGCCGCTACGACGGCGTGCGCTACGGAAACCGCGCGAAAGCTCTAAATTTAAAAGAGCTCTACGCCAACACCCGCGGCGAAGGATTTGGCGACGAGGTCAAGCGCCGCATGCTTCTAGGCACCTTCGTGCTAAGCAGCGGCTACTACGACGCGTATTACATCAAAGCGCAGAAGGCAAGGGCTTTCATCAAAAGCGAATATGAGGAAATTTTAAAAGACGCCGATTTGATCTTTATGCCGATCGCGCCGGGCGTGGCGTATAAATTCGGCGAGCTTAGCGATCCGCTTCGCGCGTATCTTAGCGACATCTACACGATCGGCGTAAATTTAGCGGGGCTTCCCGCGATCTCCGTGCCGGTAGCGAAAAACAAAGAGGCTCTTAATATCAGCGCGCAGCTTATCGGGCGCGCTTACGACGAACAAACGGTGCTGGACGGCGGCTTGAGTTTAGAAAAAATCGTGAAAGGATAAGTATGAAGATCGTCAAAAAGGCTCTGACCTTCGAGGATGTTTTGTTGGTACCGCAATACTCTGAAATTTTACCCAAAGAGGTCGATATCAGCACGAGTTTTACGAAAAATATCACGCTAAATACCCCTCTTGTGAGCGCTGCGATGGATACGGTCACCGAGTACCGCACCGCGATAATGATGGCGCGCCTCGGCGGTATCGGCGTGATTCATAAAAATATGGACGAGGACTCCCAAGCCAAGATGGTTCGCCGCGTAAAAAAGAGCGAAAGCGGCGTCATTATAGACCCTATCTCGATCAAGGCGGACGCCACGATCAAAGACGCTCTCGATCTAATGAGCGAGTACCACATCAGCGGCATTCCCGTCATCGACGACAACGGCGTGCTGATTGGAATTTTGACCAATCGCGACCTGCGCTTTGAAACCGATACCGCCGCGCTCGTAGGTGAAAAGATGACCAAGGCTCCGCTAATTACCGCTCCAAAGGGCTGCACGCTTGATGATGCGGAGAAAATTTTTAGAAACAATAAGGTGGAAAAGCTTCCGATAATCGACGCAAACGGCCACTTAGAGGGGCTTATTACAATTAAAGACCTTAAAAAGCGTATCGAATATCCAAGCGCTAATAAAGACAAATTCGGCCGCCTTCGCGTCGCCGCGGCGATTGGCGTAGGCCATCTGCAAAGAGCCGAAGCTCTCGTCAAAGCGGGCGTAGACGCGCTTGTGATGGACTCTGCGCACGGACACTCCAAAGGCATTATCGACACGCTTAAGGAGCTAAAGCGAAATTTTGACGTCGACGTAGTAGTAGGAAACGTCGCAAACCCCGCTAGCATAAAAGATATCGCAAATGCAGGAGCGGACGCGATTAAAGTAGGTATCGGCCCGGGCTCGATCTGCACTACGCGCATCGTAGCAGGCGTGGGCGTGCCGCAGTTTACCGCGATCAACGATTGCGCGATCGAGGCGGCTAAATTTGGAATTCCGATCATCGCAGACGGCGGCATTAAATACTCGGGCGACATCGCCAAAGCTTTAGCCGCGGGCGCAAGCTCGGTGATGATGGGAAGCCTGCTCGCAGGCTGCTACGAGACCCCGGGCGAGCTCATTACGTTTCAGGGTCGCCAGTACAAAACCTACCGCGGCATGGGTTCCTTAGCGGCGATGCATAAGGGAAGCTCGGATCGCTACTTTCAAGACGGCACCGCAAAAGAAAAGCTCGTACCCGAGGGCGTCGAGGGACGCGTGCCTTACGCGGGCATGCTAAAAGACGTGATCTTTCAGCTGCTAGGCGGCTTACGAAGCTCGATGGGATACTGCGGCAGCAAGGATATCGCGACCTTTCAGCAAAAGGCGGAATTTGTCGAGATCACGAGCGCAGGTCTTAAAGAAAGCCACGTCCACGACGTCATCATCACGCAGGAAGCGCCGAATTACCGAGTAAATCAGTGATCCTTAAAAGCAAAATTCAAAATTTCGACGAGCCGCTCTATCTGGAGAGCGGCCGCGTCTTTTCTAACTTCAAGCTCGCCTATGAAACCTACGGCGAGCTAAACCAGGACAAATCAAACGTCATCGTCATCTGCCACGCCCTAACCGGCTCCGCGCACGCCGCGGGACTTTACGAAGGCGACGTTAAGCCCGGCTGGTGGGACGGGCTCATCGGCGATCATAAAGCGGTCGATACGACAAAATTTTTCGTCATCTGCATAAACATTTTAGCTTCGCCGTTCGGCTCGACATGCCCGCTCGATGTCGATGAAAGCAGCGGCCGCGAGTACCGCTTGCGCTTTCCGGTAGTGGTCGTCTCAGACGTCGTGCGCGCGCAGATGATGCTTTTAAAGCGCCTAGGCATCGCCCGCGTTCGCGCCGTTATCGGCGGCAGCCTGGGCGGCATGCAGGCGCTGTGCTACGCGATCGAATATCCGGAATTTGCGGATGAAATTTTCGTGCTCGCAAGCACATACGCTACGCAGCCTTGGGCGATCGCATTTAATAAGATCGCGACCGAGGCCATCTTGCGCGATCCGAGCTTTAAAAACGGCAACTACGATAAAAATCTGATCGCCGAGCGCGGACTTGACGGCATGGCGGTGGGGCGCATGGCGGGGCATATAAGTTTTTTAAGCCCAAGCTCGATGCAGGAAAAATTTGGGCGCAACTACGTCGAAACCGACGGTCTTTACGAGATCAACGGGCGCTTTCAGGTCGATCGCTACCTTGAATACAACGGCGAAAATTTCGCGCGCAGGTTCGATCCGCTGTGCTATCTCTACATCGCTAAAATGATGAATATATTTGATTGCACGCGTCACTACGGCAATCTCAAAAACGCCTGCGCACAGATCAGATCGCGCCTGCACCTCATCTCTTTCAAAGGCGACGTGCTCTTTCCGCCTGAGCTGATGAAAGAAATTTACGATGCGATGAGCGATCTGGGCAAAAAGGATCGCACTAGCTACGCGCAGATCGACAGCGACTACGGACACGACGCGTTTTTGGTCGAGATAGAAAAATTTGATTACATCATAAAAAGGATTTTGGATGAGTTTTGAGGAAAAAATGGAAAAGATTAGCGCGCTTTTAAAAAGCCTAAACGACAAGGATCTAAGCCTAGAGGAGAGCGTGAAGCTGTATAAGCAGGGCGTCGCGCTACTAAAGGAGGCGAAGGAAATTTTAGAAAACGCCAAACTCGAGGTTGCCGAAATAAACGCACCCGAGCAGGCTTAGGAGGTGGCGATGATAAACGTATGCGTTTTACAGCTACCGACGCTTTCGATGAGCGAAAATCGGATCGATTACTATATGAAGGTCGCCAAAGACAACGGCGCGCGGATCGTGCTGATGGGCGAATATGAACTAAATTCCTTCTTTAGCGAGCTTAAAAAGATGCCCCGTTCTATCGCGTGCGAACAGAGCGAGCACAAGCAGGAGCTGATGGCGCGGCTGGCCGCCAAATACGACCTACATATCGTAGCGCCGATAATCAGAGCCGCTAGCGGCGCGATTTTGAGGCAGGCGGGCATTTTTGGCGGCGCAGCTCAAAAAAGCGCGCGCTGCGGCGAAAATTCCGCAAGCCTTAAAAGCGAGCCCGGTTGCAAGGGCGAGCTAAATTCCAAGAGCGATTTAAGCTCCAACGATGGTTCAAACTCTAAAGGCGCTTTAAATTCCAAAAGCGAGCAGAGTTCCAAAGGCGGCTTAAATTCTGAAGGCGCTTTAAACTCCTGCGGCGCGCACGCTTTAAATTTCAAAGCCGCAAATTCCGCAGACGGTTTAAATTTAAGCGCTTCGATCCCGAGTAACTCGAACGCTTCAAATTTAAAAGCCGAAAGCCGAAAAGATTCGAGCGAAGAGGAGATCTTTTGCGCGAGCGAAAACGAGCCTATCTGGGTGAAATCCTGCGCGAAATTTTCGCCCTCGGAGGTGAAATTTTACGATCAAAATATCCTGATGGACTATCCGCACTGGAACGAGGAGAGTTTTTTCGCCAACCGCAAAAGCCGCAAAATCGGTAAAATTTCGCCGATGATCTTTAGCGAGGGCGGCGTGAAATTCGGCGTCTGCTTCGGCTATGAGGCGCATTTTGACGTATTTTGGCGCTATTTTATGCAGAAAAACGTCGGCTGCGTGCTCGTGCCGTGCGCCTCGACCTTCGAAAGCGGCGGGCGCTGGCGCGAGCTTTTGAAGATGCGCGCGTTTACGAACTCGCTCTACGTCATCCGCGCCAACCGCATCGGCGAGGCGAAATTCGGCGAAAGCGAGTTTAAATTTTACGGCGAGAGCTTCGTCGTAACCCCCGGCGGCGAGATCGCAAACGAGCTGAAAAACGAAGAGGGCGTGCTGATGTGCGAAGTGGACGCGGACGAGATCGCTGCGGCACGCGGGCTGTGGAAATTCCGAAAAAATCTAGTCGGCAGGGGGCTTTTATGAACTACTTTCACAGGCAGATCCAGCTTTGGGGCGAGCAGACGCAGCGCGCGCTTGCGGATAAGCGCATCCTAATCATCGGCGCGGGCGGGCTTGGAAGCAGCCTTTCTTACGCTCTGGGAGCAAGCGGCATCGGGCGGATAAGCGTCGTGGATTTCGATACGGTGGCGCTTCACAACATCCACAGGCAAATTTTATTCACGCTCGCAGACGAGGGTAAATTTAAAGCGGACGTTTTTAAAAGCCGTACGGAAAGCCGCTACGACGGCGTGAGCGTGGAGGTGCACAAAAGCCGCGCGGAGGAATTTTTCGCTAGCGCGACCGCCTCGGGCGAGAAATTTGATCTGATTTTGGATGCAACCGACAATCTCGCTACGCGCGCGCAGATCGATGCGTTTGCTAAGAAAATAGGCGTGCCATGGGTGTTTGCGTCGGTGGACAGCTGGCAGTGCCAAGTCTGCTTCGTGCAGAATGCGGATTTTAAATTTTTCCCGAGCCTAAACGCGACGCCTGCGGGCATAACGGCTGCGATCGTGATGTTTGCGGCAAGCTTTGAGGCAAACCTCGCTCTGCGCTACCTAGCGGGGCTTGAGGTCGAAAAAGACCTACTTTACTACGCTAACTTTTTTAGCGGCGAGCTGGAAGTTAGGAAGATAAGGTTGTAGTTTTGGCTCGGGCTAGTTTAAATTTAAGCCCGAGCTTGCAGGTTGACTTTATATCAAAAAGCTAACTTTGAGCGTGTTGATTTAACTCCTGTTCTGTCATTTTATTCTTCTTGATAAATTTCATTTCTTATTCCTGAGCATATATCTTTTATATGTTATATTTTTATCTACTAAAAAAATATCGTCTGGATTGTCACGAGCAAATTTATAAATTTCCCAATGCTTCTCTTTTGTGTTTATGTAGTCTATATACTCTTTGATAGTAAAATTCCTATTTTTCATTTTAGTTTTATATAATTATTCCCATTTATTTTGATCATAAAATCGCGCCTCTACTAATTCTTTAGCATCTTCGCTCCTATCCCCGCAAAATTTTTCATAGAATTTAAGATCGCTATTTATAAAATATGTAGTATTCAAATCCGTTGGAAATCTATCATCACCCAAAATAGATAATATTTTTAAATAATTTCTCTGACAATCTTCAAAGGCTCTTTTTCTAATAACTTCGCTTGGCTGACCAGGGATATCATATCTTAAAAATAAATCTAACATTTTGTCATAATCTTTCATAATATTAAAATTTACATATAAGGATCGATTTTTCTTGAATTCCTCGGGGTCTTTAACATATCTTTCTTTATCGTAATTTGATATTAAAAAATTGCCTATATCATCAGTCGTTATATGTCCGTTGCGGCTATCTTCAATCCTAGCCATATACTTGAGTAGTCTAAATCCTTTATCAAATAGAATTTGTAACATCTCAATTTGGTTATTTATCATTAAGATAGTAAATATATTTCCGCCCATAACCCGATAACCGTGACCCATATTTCTATCATTTATAATTTCTTCTTTCGTCTTATATGTGATATTTTCATCACCGTTTTCATAATAACAATAGATTTAATGTAGCTTGAAGCAATTATATTAGGATTGGTATTTAAATAATCTTGAATTATCGCTAATTTTTTCACATCAGCACCATTATCTATTAAAGTTTTAAATGTTTTTAATGAATTATTTGCTATTGCATACGCTAATGGATTAAGTTCATATTTATCTTGGTGTTCTATATCCGCCCCTAGCTTTATAAGTTCTCGCGCAGTATTTTCATCGTCGTAAAATGCACTATAAATAAGCGGGCTAGTACCTGCATGCATCTGTAAATTTACGCTTAGATTATTGTCTTTTAAAAAGCTTAAAACGCCTCTGGTGTCTTTAGCTTTGAGCATTAAGCGAAGCTTTTTTAAAGTAGCGTTTTCTTCCCAATGAGAATTCGTATATTCTGCCTCATCGTCAATATCCCAATAGCGAAACGCAAAGCTATCGACCTCTTCTTGGGTTACGTATTTGCTAAGGCCTGGCACTTTGGAAACATTAGTATCTGAAGTAACGGCAAAATGGGCTTGTTTACGCTCCGTAAGACCCGATCTTTCGGCCAATAGATACAGCGCGCATACGACCACCACGCAGACGGCATAAATAAACCGAAGTTTGAAGTCTTTCAAAATTTCCCTCCCCTTTAACAAAACGTCATTTTGCTATTTTCGAGCGCATTATAGCCCAGATTAAATTAAACCGAATTTTACATAGCGGGCGGGTAAAATTTTATATAAATTTAGCCCGCAAGCCTTGAAATTCGAGCAAATTTAGAAGATAAATGCGTATTTAGAATTTTAATAGCTCTATCCCAGATCGCTCAAAAGATCCGCCAAGCTCACGCTGGATAGGGATTTTTTAAAATCATTCTGAATGCGAGCAAATCGCGGCGCGAGTACCGCCTCGATCTTGCCGCCCACGGGGCAGGCGCTAGGCGAGCCTTTGTGTAGGCGAAACATCGCGTCCTCCTCGCTCACCGCCTCGTAAATGTCTAAAAGCGTGATGAGCCGTGCGTCGCGAGCCAGCGTGATGCCGCCCACGCCCGCGGTCGTGAGCACCAAGGCTGCGTTTTTTAGCTGCGAGATCAGCTTGCGCGCGATGGCGGGGTTTATCCCCGAGCTTGCGGCGACGAAATCGCCCGTGACCTTCTCCTCGCGAAAATACGCGACGCAAAGCATGATGTGAACGGCGAGTGAAAATTTGATACCTACCTGCATTTCGCTCCTTGATTTGGATCTGAGTTTTAGAATTTAAGCGAATTTTTCCTTAAATTAGGCCGCTAAATTTCAGATCGCGCTAAAATTTCATCCGCTAGGCGATTTCTGCAAATTCTGATCTTAAATTTAACCGTTTCTAAATTTTATCAGCCAAACGATCTTTCTAAAATTCGGATATTAAATTTTAATCGTTCCGAAATTTCATCTGCTAGGCGTTTTTTTAAAATTTAGATATTAATTTTAATCGCGCCTAAATTTCATCCGCGACATAGTAAGCCGCGCGTCGCCTATACCGATAGTGCGACTATCCCCATCTATCGCCGCCGCCGCTGTCCGTAGTCGCTACTACCCATTGCATTATCTTTGCCGCCATTGTCGCCGTTACTACTACTCTCGCTGCTACCATTCATTATATTTACCCGCCCTGAACCTCTATCATCGCCGCCCAGTTAGGACTCTCACCGCTACCATTCATTATATTTACAGCAGATCGCTATTGCCGCTTGCCACTACGCTACCATCGCTCATTATCTTTACGGCTATTGTTTGCAATCGCCACGGCGCCGTTCATTATATTCTCGCTACCGCCCGCTGCGATACGGCTGCCGCTAATGCCGCCCGTGCCGCTGTCGCCTACCGCCACTATTATTCGAATACAATCGCTACCGATGTTCTGCAATGCAATCGCAGCCGTCATTAGCCCCGCTGTTACCGCTACCGTCGCCATTAAATTTTAACTTGAGTTAGCCCAGCCGCTAAATTTAATTTCAAGCCGTAGCTCGCTCTAGCTCTAAATTTTAATTCAAACATAGGCTCTGTCCTAGCGCTAAATTTTGATTTAAAGCTCTAGCTTACTTTGTCGCTAAATTTTAAATTTGCGTTAGAATTTTACCGCGCTAAACGATTTAAAATTTACGTTAGAATTTTGCCGTGCCGCGCAGTTAAAATTTACGCGCGGCAAAGCCGCATTATTCGCCGACCGCCGTAAACGGCTTGCCGATAAATTTTTGCGCCTCGATCTCATCTATTACGGCGAGCGCGAGGTCTGCGTAGCCGATATAGCTTTTGCCTTTGTCGTTTAGGATCAGCTCGTCGCCGCCTAGGACGTATGAGCCTGTGCGAGCGGCGTTTGCGTCGTATTCCGCGGCGGGGATCACGTAGGTCCAGATCAAATTTTTGCTCGCTTTTAGCACCTCATAGCTCGCCGCAGTCGCCTCGGCTACGCCCATATACTCAGCCGGGAAGCTCGGAGTATCCATCAGGCGCGTCTTACGCGAAGCGTCTGTGTATAATACGCCCGCGCCGCCGATGACGAAAAGTCTAGTCTGCGTGCCGCTTAGCAGCTCCGCGATGCGCTGCGTCATTTTCGCGTGAAGCGGGAAGGTCTGCGGCGTCCATGCAGCGATCGCGCTGATGACGACGTCAAAGCCCGCCAAATCGGCCTTGCTAAGCTCGAAAACGTCCTTGTGCACGAGCCTGATGGCGCCATTTTTATACTCTTTGTTTCGTGCGAAGCCCGTTACGTCGTAGCCCTGCCTTAGCGCCTCCGCGACTAGCGCGCTACCTGATTTTCCGTTTGCTCCGATGATTGCTACTTTTTTCATTTTCTATCCTTTAAATTTAGATTTTTGTTTGCTCACACAGCCGCCTATCACTGCTGCAAGCCAATTTAGTTGCCGCCGCGGCCGATACACTCTCTCATGCGACCATCTATCGCCGTCGTTGCAACCGATGCGCCCGCCACGCAGGGCGTCGTTTGCCGCGCTGCACAGTTTAAAATTTACGCCCGCGCTTTGCCGCGCGCTTGTCTTGCGAAATTTTACAGCCAGCTCGGCTTTACATCGTCGTTTATCACACCGTCGCCGTTAGTGTACTGCTCCAGGCTGCCGCGTTTAGTTTGGATACAAATAAACTTCATCCCCTGCGCACCCGCCTTGAAGCATCTCTTGCCCGCCGGGTCGATGCGGATCGCGTCGCCCTCTTTGACCGTCTTCTCCTCGCCATCTATAAAGAGCGTGCCGCCGCCTTTTAGCACCAAATAAAGCTCCTCATTTTGCTTATGCGAATGCACGAAAGGCACGCTCACGTTTGCCGGAAGTTCGTTGATAGAAAGCTCACAGCCGCTTAAGCCTAGAGCTTCTTTTAGCTCGACTCTTGGTTCGTTTTTCGTTGAAACGATCTTGTAGTTTGACATCTTTTTCTCCTTAGATTTTTTTGTTGTAATGTTATAACTTACAACTGATGAGCGAAGTATAATAAAATTCTATTGTAATGTCAAGAGTTACAGCAAAAATTTTCAAAAAATTTGACGCAAATTTTAAAATCAGCTAAAATCCGCGCGATTTTAACCGAAGGATTTTTATGCAAAATAGCGCATTTTAAGACCTTTGCGATCAGCCCCCAACGACGCACCGAGGTTAGTGAAGGAGTTTAGCAAACAAAAACATAGGCAAGCGCGTAAACGTCGAGTTAGAGGGAGATTTGGCTAAAATTTAATCGCTTTTTTGAGGTATAATATATCTAAAATTTGCTGAAAAACGAGGTCAAAATGCACGAAAATCACGCCCATTGCGCGCATTCGCACACGTCAAATAAAACCGTTTTGAGAAATTCCTTCCTTATAATATCCGCTTTTATGCTGATCGAGGTCGCGGGCGGCTTCGCGACGAACTCGCTCGCCCTGCTCTCCGACGCCGGGCACATGCTCTCAGACGCCGCAGCGCTCGGGCTTTCGCTGTTTGCGTTTAAATTCGGTGAACGCAAAGGCAATCTGCAAAAGACCTTCGGATACAGGCGGATCGAAATTCTAGCCGCGACGATAAACGCCGTCACGCTCATCGTCATCGCCGTTTTGATCGTCATCGAAGCGGCGCGGCGTCTGCAAAACCCACCCAAAGTAGCCACTGCGGGCATGCTCGCCATCAGCGCGCTAGGGCTTGCCGTAAACATCGTCGTGGCGCTATACATGCTGCGCGGCGGCGACGTGAGAGAAAACGTCAATATGCGCGGCGCCTACCTACACGTGCTGGGCGACGCTACGGGCTCGGTGGGCGCGATCGCAGCGGCACTGCTTATGATGTGCTTTGGCTGGGGCTGGGCGGACGCGGCGGCTAGCCTGCTCGTGGCCGCGCTCATCGTAAAAAGCGGCTGGGGCGTGCTAAAAGACAGCCTAAACATCCTGATGGAGGGCTCGCCAAAGGGCGTGAGCCTGGACGCGCTCGTCGCGGAGATCAGTGGCGTGGATGGCGTGCTTTCGGTGCACGACCTGCACGTCTGGAGCATAACAAGCGGCGCAAACGCGCTCACGGCGCACATCGTGGTCAGCGGCGAGCTGAGCGTGCGCGAAGCGGAGCGGATCATGGCTGAAATATCGCACGAAATGGAGCATCTAGGCATCACGCACACGACGCTGCAGTGCGAGAGCAGCGACAACGAATGCGCTGACGAGCTAATCTGCGAAGTAAGATCAAATGGCGGTGACGGGCATCTGGGGCATAGTCATTAAATTTGAGCAAGCCCATATTAAAAAATCATATAAACTAAATTGAAAATATAAATTAATGTACAATTAATTCTCGTGCTTGCAAGAATTTGTATTAGCAATCAATTTGGTAGAATTTCTAAAGTATTTTAAAGCTATACTCGGTAAAATGCTCTAATAAAGATTTTTAAATGGATTTGACGTGAATAACAAAATCTTAAATAAATATAGAATAATAAATACTAATGAAAAAGGTAAGATAATTGCCGAATATAATCGCGATAAATATATTATCGAAGTAGCACCAAAAGGCGAGCAAAACAATACACTTTCATATACGGCAAAAAATTTAAGCAGCATTTCCCATCGAAACATAAGCAATCTAATAATAGATGAGGATGATAAGAATTTCTATTTTATACAGAAAGTATATGAGGGCGTAGAAATACTTGAAAATAGCGGTCTTGCTTATACAGATCTTATAAAATGTTATATACAAATCATTTCGGCCATAAGCTACATACATCAAAAAGATTTATATCACGGCAATATCAACCCAGAAAATATCTTAGTAGACTATGAAAATAATGTCTATTTGCTTGATTTTGGCAGAGGCTATCTTTACTCTATACTTAAAAATGAGCGCAATGAAATATTTTATGCCCCAGAACGGATAAGTGAAAATGAAATTTGCCAAGAAAGCGATATTTATTCGTTTGGGCTTTGCATGATAAAGCTTATTGTAGATAACTTTGAAGATTTTGATTTTTGTGAAACCTATAAAAGCCCTAATGACCTAGAAAATTTATTTTATAAAATCAGCAATGAATATAATCTTGACGATATTGAAAATGAGCTATTTTTACTATCAAGAAAAATGCTAGCAATAAATCCAAAAGATAGAATAAGTTTAATAGATATACAAGCTAAATTTAAAGAATTATTGTCTCAATATAAAAAAATAAGGACTTTTGAAATCAAACTTTTGGATAAAATTTTGGATGTATACATGCAAAATAACGATCTAGATGATATTTATAATCTAGATTCTCATATAGAGGCAAGAATCAATAATAAAAATCCTTTTTGGAAACTTGATGAACGCAACGGCAAAAAAGAGATAAAAATAGCTATCGGTGATCTAGTATTTTGTTGCTCGGCTGATGAGGAAAATAAAAATACGAATTTGTTTTGTTTTAACATTATAGAAAATAATCAAAAACTTATCGATGAGATTTATGCAGACGGTATAGAAACCTATGATAAATTTCTTATAAATTTTAAATACGGAAAAGCAAATCAGGGTTGCGACGATATAAGAGATTTTAAGAACGAACTAGAACGGAACTTTAGAAAACGACAGCAATTAAATAAAAACATAGAGATAGATAAAAAATCGATAAGATCAGAAGAAGAGCTTTTGCAAGCCGAATACAAAACTATCCAGGAAAAGAAAAACGTGAAGTTTGCTATATTAAAAAGCAAAAATAAGAGCCAAGATGAACTTGTATTTGAAATTTTATCGAAAGAAAATAACAAAGATAGCGAAATAAGCGAATTTGAAAAAGTTATTGAAACGCATGCAAACCCAAAAGACAATAAGCCAAAATCGGAAAAGGATTTCAAGCAAGGCCAAAATATAATCATAGAACAAAACAATATTTCTTTTAATGGTGTTGTTTCAGGATACAAACCAGACATAAAAAGTCTAACAGTAAAGTTAGACAAGTATGGCTCGAATATAAACTTCAATGATAATGAAGAATACAAAATAAGCTACGATTATCAAGTAGAAGAAATTATCTGGAATAAAAAAGATAAAGCTTTGCGCGATTTACAAAGTGCAAACGTTGTAATACCCGACCTACTAAGAAAAGTAAACAATCCAAAAGAATTTATAAAAAATAATTTAGTAGATATTATAAATTTTCACAATAGCTTGCTTGACGAAAATCAAAAACTAGCCGTTCAAAAAAGTATGAGTTTAGGTGAGAATTGTGAAATATTACTAATACAAGGACCTCCGGGCACGGGCAAAACTACTACCATAACCGAAATAGTAAATCAAGTTTTATCAACTAAAAAACACGATAAAATTTTAGTCTCCTCCCAAAGCAATCAAGCCGTCGATAATGTATTAGAAAAAATATGCACAGGCGAAGACAAAATTTTACGCATAGGTAACAACTCTGGCAAAATGGGAGAAACAGCTAAAAAATATCGTCCAGAAGTAATTTTAAATAAGCTTATAAAAGAAAATTTGCAAAGAATCAAAAAAAATCCCATAACTCATAACAACCTAAAAATACAAGACGAACTAAAAGACCTGCAAAATGACTTCGCAAAAAGACTTCAAAGTATAAGCTCAAAAATTGCAAATAAAAAAGAAGGGAAAGAAAAAGAATTGGCGGCTTTGTTTACCAGAGATATCCGCTTGATTTTCGGTACATTGATCGGCATCTCATCTTGGAATAGTTTTAGAGAGATTAAATTTGATATAGCCATAGTGGATGAAGCGGGTCGTGCAACATTGAGCGAGCTTTTAGTGCCGTGCATAAAGGCTAAAAAAATAATTTTAGTAGGTGATCACAAGCAGCTAGCGCCAGTTATAGACGATGATATTATTGAAAAAATAGATGATAAAGATGAAGCTAAAACTTCATTTTTTCAAAGACTTTTTGAAAGGCTCGAACAAACGGATAGAGAAAATTTCAAACACACACTAACGCATAACTACCGTTCGGAAAGAAAAATTTGCGAACTTTACAGTAACGCGTTCTATAACGGAGAGCTTATTGTTGATGAAGAGATAAACAAGCAGAAACAGCATGAATTTAAATTTTTCAACTCAAGCGTAGTTTGGCTAGATACCGGAAATTTAGAAAATAGAGAAGACGAACAAAAAGGAACTGGTAAAATAAATCGTTGTAGTGCAGAATATATTAGAAGGACGCTTTGCAAATTATGCGAACAAATAAAAGAGCAAAATTTAGTTTATAGCATCGGCGTTATCACTCCATACAAAGCGCAAAAAGAGTTATTGGAGCAAGAAATAAAGCCAAAAGATTTTGACGGTTTTAAAATAGATATAGGCACAGTAGACAGCTTTCAAGGAAGCGACAGGGATATCATTGTCTATGATTGCGTCCGTTCATCAAAAGGCAAAAGAGGTGCGAAGATAGATTTTATAGCTGATGAAAAACGACTAAACGTATCTCTATCAAGAGCAAAGAAACTCTTGATAATAATAGGCGATATGGAATTTTTATTCAGGGCCGGAACGAAAGAAAATAATAACCCGTTTATGGATATTATTAAGTATATCAATATCAATAAAGACAAATATCAAATAATAAAATTAGGAAGTAAGAAGCAATGAAACAAAAAGCTGCAAAAGAAAAACAATTTAAACCAGATATAGATATGCTTGTGCATAAATATAGCGATTATTATGAAGATTTTGTTAATTACGATGCAAGAGAGATAGTATATCCCGTATATAAGACCAAGGTTGAATATATAATATCAAAGGAGCAAGAACTTCACCCGATAGTTACAGGAATCTTAAAAATCATAGACTATCTGCAAAAAATAGAAACAGACGATAAGTATAAAATTTTAAAAGATATAACCCAAATGGACAACGAAATACTTGCTAGCATACTAGCTGAATTTAATACAAAAGGCTACTTGAAAGTAGATTCTATAGAACTTAGTCATAAAGGATTAGAAGCTCTAAAGAAAGAGAATGAAAAGATTAAAGAACGCACGATATCTTATGTTGCTATCGACGGAGTTTTAGGAACGACTTTGGAAATAGCAAAGGATCAAAGACAAATAACATTAGATTATAAATCCGATAAGGATGCCTTCGAATTCAAGCCAAATTTCAAGACAAGACCTAGAACTGAAAATTTGGACGATATATTTATGTGCAATAAAACTTTGCGGCAAACCTTAATAGAATCATTAAAAGATTTTGACAAACAAGAAGAGCAAAACGATAAAAATTTAAGCTATGAGATAGATGATATTTTATCTGTCGAACCTAAAAAATTTTTCAAAAAATATTTTTGTCTTTTTTATAAAAATAAAGACGAAGAGGAAAAAATTTTAGTCATAGATAAGAACTATAATGAGGATATAAATTCTACGAAGCTTTTTGATAGACTCTTAAACGAACAAAGATTTAGCGATAGTATCAATCAAAAAGCAAAAGAATGTGAAGAAAATGCAGAGAAATTTCAAGACTTAACATCGGAAAGGATCGAAGAAAAACTCGCAGTAAATCTTGAAGAAGGCAAAACGATAGAAACTGCGGAGCATAAAAAATATTTAAAATATATTTTAAAGAATGCACAAAAAGAAATTTATATACAATCACCTTGGATACGATACGAAATTTTAAACATCTATAAAGATAAGATAGATGAGGCTTTAAAACGTGGCGTAAAAATAATTATAAAATACGGCTTGAAACCTAAAAATCGATTTGATAAAGCAGGGATCGACGATAAGTCTCAAGAATATTTTAATGGGCTAGATAAAAAATTATTTAAGCTAAAACAGGGTAACGATCATAGCAAAATTCTAATTTGTGATGATGCGTTTATGATAGTTGGAAGCTTTAACTGGCTAAGCTTCGGAGGAGAACGAGATAAAGACGGCGATACTAGAGGCGAAATATCAACTATAAACAAAAATAAAGATGAGATAATTAAAATGAAGAAAAAATTCATATAGCTCATTTAAATAATGTTTAAAACGATCATTCATGACTTTAAAATTTTAAACCAGCCGTAGAATTCGTTCGCTTCTAAGTGCGGATCGCCTGCGCTGGAGATGAAAAGCGGCTGTAGCGCGGCATTTGCTCTAAAATTTCCCGCGTTCCTCATCTGCGCGCTGTAAAAAATAAGCGCATGGCTCGCAAACTGCGCAAACTCGTCAAACGAACTCGCCCCCGCCTCTATCATCGTGATTTTTGCGTCCGCAGGCAGCGAAGGCGAGATTTCTACCTTGCGCCCTGCGACGCCAAAAAGCGGAATGCTCTCATCAAAATCCGAAAGTGCGCGGCGCGAGCGGATCCACACATCGGGCGCGCGCAGCTTTAGATTTCGCGGCGCGGTACACGACGTGTTTATCAGCTTGTCGGTACTGTTTGTTAAAGTACCAATTTCGCCGAGTTTAGCGACGCGAGTATCTAGCAATGGCTTATCGACGCTGCCCACCAAAGCGCTAATTTCGTCAAATTTAGCCGCACGCACGTCCAGCGTCGGTCTGTCGGCGCGCACGGTCTGCCCGCCCACGCCTACGTAATCGCATACGCCACGCAGCTCGTGCACGAACGCGCGCTGCTTCTCACTGCCGATCCGCCCATGCACCGCGCCGTTTAGCGTGGCGTTGATTTTGATGAAACAAAAACCGCTCGCGCGCGCCAGATAAAACGGCTCCGCAAGCTCCGCCGCCGCGGCATGGCAAACGTCAAATTTCACCTCTATGCCCCCGCGGCGTAAAATTTCCGCGCCTCCCGCGGCCTGCGCGTTCGTATCGCGCGCGCCGATTACCACGCGCGATAGCCCGAGCTCCGCCAAAAGCTCGGCGCAAGACGGCGTCCTGCCGCGGTGCGCGCAGGGCTCGAGCGTGACGTAGGCGCAAGCGCCGCGCAAAAGCCCGCCGTGGCGGTTTAAGATGAAATCATAAGTAAAGCTCGGCTGCAAGAGTGCGCTTTTTAGAGCCTCTAAGTTTTGAAATTTTACGCCGAATTTGCGGGCGTATTCGCGAGCGAAATCCTGCGCGAAATGTGCGTCCAGATCGCACAGCGCGGCGAAAACGGCGTTTGCCTCGGAGTGCAAAAAGCCCGCCTTTTTGTGTGCGCCTATGCCAAGAACCCTGCCGCTCTTATCCAGAAGCACGCAGCCCACGGCGGGGTTGGGTAGCGTCAGAGCTTGATAGCGCCACGCAGCCCGCAGCGCCAAATCCATGTAAAATTCGTCGTTCATACAAAATCCAAAAATTTAAATTGTCCCGCTCCGCCGCGATCTCTTAGCCGATTTTGCGGATAGTCAGCAACCTAGTCTGCCCGCAACGGATTACGCCTAGGATGCAATAAAGCCCGCCTACGCTCGCCCGTGCCGTACCGGTTCGCCGACTCACGTTCCAAATACATTTGCTGCTACAAGCCTCGCTTTTAAGCGCCAAATAAATTTATCGGAACTTGCAAGCCGCGCGCCGTATGCATAGGAGCAAAATTCCGCGCGGGAACAAAACTGAGAAATCTTACCACAGGTTTTAGAATTTTATCCTAAATCGTAAATTTTGCGGCGTCCTTTTCGCGCGCCAAAATTTTCGCCTATCGCGCAAACGAGCGTCTACCGATAGCGCGCAAACACGGATTTTGCGAAGTAAATTTTAATGGAGCGCTGGGGCAAAACCGCAATCGAGCGCGAATATGAAATTTCAAAAGGCGTGGCTTGATTTCAGCTCAAATTCAGGGGGGGGGTAGAATTACACGAATTTTCTTCAAAGGATCAAAATGTCTGAACAACCGACCGTTCAACCCCAATCAAACGTGCTTGGGATACTCTCCATAGTCTTCGCGATTTTAGGGATCTTTTTCCTAGGGATCGTTTTCGTTCCGCTTGCGTTTTTGTGCGCGATCGCTGCGACCTATCAAGCCGTCAAAAAGCAAGCCTCGCTCGTAATAGCGATATTAGCGTGGATTCTTACGATCGTGGGACTCATGACCTCGCCCGTGCTGCTAGCCACAATCGGCATCTCTGCTTCGTAGCCGCAAATATCCGCGCCGCTTGGCGGAATTTTAATTATCCGATGAACGGCGCGCAAACCTCCGCCCGCAGAGTTTTAAAGCGTAAATTTATGGGCGGAATTTTGTCTTAAAATTCTACAGATAAAATTTTAAGGCGAAATTTAGCGCAGGAATTTTGTATCAAAAATTTACGGGCGGAATTTCAGCGTGGAATTTTACCGCATCTAAAACAGCGCGTAAATTTTAAAATTTAGCCGCTTTCGGGCGCGACGTGAAATTCTAAAGCAACGCGCAATCGTCACGCAAAACTTATCTTTTAGCGACGCAGCGTGAAATTTCAAAGCGCCGCTCGGTGGCGTAAAAAATTACTTTTTAGCGGCGCGATCTGAAATTTCAAAACAGGCGAGCGGCACTGGAATTTTAAAATTTTGCGCCGAGCGCCGCGAGCCGCGCATCGCTCGCGATAGAAGCGTCACTTAAAAGCGCGCGAGCAAGGCAAATGCAAATTAACTTCGTCGCTTTAGCTTGAAATTTAAGTCTATGCTTCTCAAACACCATACCCTAAAGCCCTACATGCAAAATTTTAAAAATCTCTACCGCTACCACTGCACGTAGGTTCGCGCCTTTTTGATCTCGTCAAGTCGCACGCTTACCTCGCCGCCGTCCGTGCGCAGTCTAAGCACGCCGCCTTCGCAGCCGAGCACCTCGCCGCTTAGCTTCTGCCCGTCCGTGCAGCTTAGGCGCACCAGCTCGCCCACGGAGTTTGCGAAATGCTGTGGCTTGCTTAGCTTGCGCTCAAGCCCGGGCGAGCCGACCTCCAGCGTCCACTCGCCCTCAAGCGGCGGCTCCACGTCGAAAATCGGCGAAAGTAGCCGCGATAGCCGCTCGCAGTCGTCCAGCCCCACGCCGCCCGCTTTCGTGATGCTGATGCGATAGATCGTTTTGCCGTTTTCGCTCACCGTCTCCACGTCGTAAAGCTGCACGCCGCACTCGCGCGCCAAAGCCTCTAAATCAACCATTTTTGCGCAGCTCCTCCTCTATTTTGTCAAAAAGATCGTCCATTTTGTTTTGATACTCCAAGCGATCGTCAAATTTGAAGTGAAATGCGGGGCAGCGGTACCAGCCCTCCGCCTCGGCGCAGAAGTTTTGCAAATATCTTGCCACGCGGCCGAGCTTTTCGAGCACGAATTCCCGCTCACGCTCGCTGGAGGCGTTTTTATCCAGATACACGAACGCGTCGTAGCGCCCGCGCTTGCACTCCACGTCGGTGACGCACAGCCCGCGCAAAAGCTCGTCCTCAAGGCTTGCGAGCGCTTCGGGGATGAGCTGCTTTAGCACGCTTTGCGTGCGCAGTCTTCTGAGTTCGGTCGGATTCATCTTTACCTCGCTATCTTAAATCGCCGCAGATTGCGCGGCGATGGAATTTTATTTCGCGTCTTGCGATGACGGAATTTTATTGCTTTGTCGCAGCGGAGCGTCCGTCTTGCGGCGACATAGAATTTTATCTCGCGTCCATCTTATGGCGACGCGGAATTCTATTTCGCATCGGCGCGGCGGAATATCCGTCCTGCGGCGGCACGGTCTGCTTAAATTTGACGCGGCTTGCGATGCGCCGGAGCGTCCGTTTAAATTCTGAGCGGCATGCGATGCGCCGGAACGTCCGTTTAAATTCTGAGCGGTTTACTGCGCGCAGATATTGCAAGCGACGCCGTGCTCTTGAAATTTCGCTTTTAAATTTTAAAAAGCGAGCTCAGCTTTGAAATTTTGTTTTTAAATTCTAGTCCGCGCGCTTTTGCGCTTAAATTTTAAACGCAGATCGCACGAAAATTTCATAGCTCGCATACAAAAGCTCGTCGCGTAATTGCGCCGCTACGCAGCAATATTTCCGCGCCAAGACGCGGTGCTATTCTGCGCCGTGCTCTGCTCGCCACGGGCGCTATACCGCTACCGCGCTGCCATTTTGGCGGCGCAATAATACAGCGCGCGGCAGCACTCTCTTTGCGCTATGCTCGCTTACTGCGTCGCTATTTACGATATCCGCTGCTGTCTTTTGGCAGCGCCGCAATGACACCGCACGCCGTTGCAACATCATTTTTAAATCGCACTGCCCGCTGCGTCGCCGTTTTGTCACGCACTGCGCCGCTGTGGAATTTATCTTAAATTTTAAAAGCGCTTCGATGCTACGCGAAATCTAAATTTTGCCGCTTTAAAATTTCAACTTTGCGATTAAATTTAAAATTTAAATCGCACGGAAAATCGGCTATCAGCAAACGGCGTAAATTTAAAATTTGATCGCAAAGTCGCGCCGCAGGAAAAATCTAAACATTAAAATTTCAAAACTGACGCTACGCGACAAAGCCTCGCGCAGAAACCGACAAAATTTAAAGCCTTGCTCGCGCGCTCTACCATTAAATTTAAAAGGAGAAATTTCACGCCCAAATTCTGCGAGCATAAAATTTCAAAGCGCGATCGAGGCTTAAAATTTAGCCGCAAGCCGTGCAAACGAAGCGAATGCTCACGCGGAATTCCGCGGGCATTAGTCGATCGTAGCCTGCTCCTCTTTTCGCTTGTAGCTTTCGATAAAATCGCCCACGCGCATATCGTCGTAACCCTCGATGCCTACGCCGCACTCGAAGCCTTTGGCGACTTCCTTGGCGTCGTCTTTGAAGCGTTTGAGCGAGCTGACGTTGCCCTCGAAAACGATGACGCCCTCTCTGATGACGCGGATCTTCGCGCCGCGAGCGATAAGCCCGTCGGTAACCATGCAGCCAGCGATCTGCCCGATCTTAGGCACGTTGATAACCTGCCTGATCTCGGCTTGACCCAAGGCCTCCTCGCTGATGATCGGGCTCATAAGACCGCCCAAAAGCGCCTTGATATCGTCGATTAGATTGTAGATGACGTTGTAGGTCTTAATCTGCGCGCCGCGCTCCTTGGCAAGCTCTTTGATCTCACCCGTAGGACGGACGTTGAAGCCCAAGATCACGCAGTTTTCGCTGGCGCTTGCTAAGGCGATGTCGTTTTGCGTGATACCGCCGATGCCACTGTGGATGATATCGACCTTGACTTCGTCGTTGCGGAGCTTTTCAAGGCTCGCTTTGATAGCCTCCAGCGAGCCCGCAACGTCGGCCTTTACGATCACGGGTAGGCTTTTTAGCGAGCCTTCGGCGATCTTGGCGCTTAACTCGTCGATAGTGACCTTGGTCGATTTGCTAAGCTCTTTTTGGCGCTGATGCTCGTAAATTTTACTCGCGTACTCGCGCGCTTCCTTATCGCTTGAAACGCCGATCAACGTCTCGCCGGCGCCCGGAACCTCGCTAAGGCCTATGATGACGCCGCATTCGCCCGGTAAAATTTGCTTTAGCGCCCTGCCTTTATCGTCGCTAAGTGCGCGCACCTTGCCGTACGCGATACCCGCTACGACGGTGTCTCCAACGCGTAGAGTGCCGTTTTGCACGATGACAGTGGCAACGGCACCGCGCCCTTTTTGAAGGGAGCTTTCGATGATGGTTGCCTTAGCTTGCTTGCTAGGATCTGCTTTGAGCTCCAAAAGATCGGCTTGCAAAAGCACGATCTCTAATAAATTTTCGATCCCGTCGCCCGTTTTTGCGGAGATCGGCACGAACTCATAGCTGCCGCCCCACTCGGTAGGCATGATGTCAAGCTCTGCAAGCCCAGTTTTTACGAGATCGGGATTAGCATTAGGCTTGTCCATTTTATTTATCGCGATGATGATCGGCACGTTTGCCGCCTTAGCGTGCGCTATAGCCTCCTTAGTCTGAGGCTTGACGCCGTCGTCTGCGGCCACTACGATGATTACGATATCGGTAACCTCGGCTCCGCGCGCTCTCATCGAAGTAAAGGCCTCGTGGCCCGGAGTGTCGATAAAGGTGATCTTCCTGCCGTTTTTCTCGACCATATACGCACCTACGTGCTGCGTGATACCGCCCGCTTCGCTGCTTGCGACGCGAGAGTTTCGGATATAATCGAGCAGGCTCGTTTTGCCGTGATCGACGTGCCCCATGATGGTAATGACAGGCGCTCTAGCGATTAAATTTTCTTCGCCTTCGCTGTCCTCGTAAGCCTTGATATAATCAAACTCCTGCGCCTCATCGATGATGTTTACTTCAATGCCAAATTCGCTTGCTAAAATTTCTATCGCGTCCTCGTCTAAAAAGTCGTTTTTCGTCGTCATCATTCCAAGCGCAAATAGCTTGCCGATGATCTCGCTAGGCTGCTTTTTGATCTTATCGGCGAACTCATAGACGCGAATCTCTTTTGGGATATTTACAGAGCTTACGATTTCGCTACCCTGCTCGCGAGAGGCTTTTTTATGCTTTTTGCGACCGCCGCGACTTATGCCGCCCTCACTGCTAAAAATTTGATTCTGCGAGGCGCGGTAAATATTAGGTTGGTTTTTACTTTTGGTGCGGTTTTCGGTTTGGATCGGTTTGACGGTGAAATCGGGCATTACCACGACGTCTTCGTCCTCGATGACGATATCCGCCATCTCGTGATCAGGAATGATGTCGATTTTAAGGGCGTCCTCTTTTTTAGCGGCGGGAGCTTTTTTCTTTTCGATCTTTTTCTTTTTCAAATTTAGTTCAGCGTTTGAAAAGATCGCCTCTAGGCTTGCACTTATCTTTTCGCGCCTAGGCTCGGTTCTATCTTGTGCTGCCGGAGCTTGAACTTCCTTTTTCTTTTTGACGATGACTAAGCCGCGGCGCTTTTGCAAGCTCTCGCTAGCGATACTATCGCCGCTGTTTATCTGCACTGGCGCAGGCTTTGAGGCGGCGTTTTGCTTCTCCTCTTTCTCCTGCGGGGCGGAGGAAATTTCTTCTTTTTGATTTTGAGATTTTTCGGTTTTTGCCTCGGGCTCTTGCGTACGCGCTTTTTCTTTGCTAGGCTCTTTGGCGCTCTGCGCAGACTCTTTGAATTCAGAAGCTTTTAAGCTTTCCGCCTTTTTAGGGCTCTCTTTTTTAGCGGTTTTTTTAGTTTCGCTCTGTTTTTTAGCGGGCTTATTCTCGTCTTCTTGCGCTTTTTCGGAGCTTTTTTTCGCAGGCTTTGACTTTTTCCCCGGCAAAATTCCCGTCTGAATATAATCATAAATAGCGGCAGCTTCTTCCTCGCTTACTTTATTCGACGCGGTTTTTACCCTCTTAAAGCCCATCTCCTGCGCTTTTTCGATTATCTCTTTGCTTGCGTATCCAAGCTCGTCCGCGATATCTTTAATCAGAACACCCATTTAAAACCCTCTCCTTGATATGTCCCAAATCTGCGCTAGACGCAAATTTAGATAGATATTTTGAAATTTTCTCTTTTTGATTTATGCAACCGTCGCAAATATAAAATTGTCTGTTTGAGCTTATATTTTTAAAATTTTGCAAAAAGGCGTGGAGCTCGCGCTTGGCGAAGCGCCCCCTGCAAATAACGCACATCCTAATCGGTTCGCTCATGCGATTATATCTTTATTTTTCTTAGTCAATATTAAAGCCGCCATTGTCGATCTCTAAAATTTCGACGCGGAAGTTTTTAAAATTTTCGCTAAGGCAGGCTTTAAGCTTTGCGGCGTCGGATCTGTAGACTAAATTTAAAAAGCTTGAGCCGCTTCCCGAGAGCGAGCTCATAAGCGCGCCGTTATCATAGGCGATCTCGCGCACCCCAAAAAGCTGCGGAAGCACGCCCATGCGCATCTGCTCGTGCATCTTATCGATACAGGCGTAGCGCAAGCTGTCGTAGTCGCGCCGCATAAAGCAAGCGGTTAGAAACGCCGCGTGCGAGAGGTTGCTAACGCAATCTTTGATCGAAAAGCTCTTAGGCAGCTTGCCGCGCGATTCGTTCGTAGGCATCGGCGTATCGGGAATAACGACGACGGCTTGCAGATCTTGCGAAATTTCGCATTTTTGCGTGCGAACCGTCTTGCCGTCCACGACGCTGCTGACAAAGCCGCCAAGCGTCGCGGGTGCGATATTATCGGGGTGATTTTCATATTCCAGCGCCGTGTTTAAAATTTTAGCGCGATCAATCTCAAAGCCGCAAATTTTATAAGCGCTTGCAATAGCGCCTACGATCACGGCAGAGCTGCTGCCCAGCCCGCGCGAAAACGGTATGTTGTTGTGAAAGGCGAATTTAAAATTTAACTCTTGCCCGCCGCCTAGTTTTCTGTAAATTTCATTGAAAATATTCAAAAAAGCGTTGCCCTTCTTAAGCCACGCTCTGTCGCTACCCTCGCCGCTAAGCGATACGCAAAAAAACTTCTGCTCGGTAATCTCTACTTCGTTAAATAGCCCTAGGCTAAGGCCGAGCGCGTCGAAACCGGGGCCTAAATTTGCGCTCGTCGCAGGAATTCTTATAATCAAATTTTCTCCTAAACCGCTTCTATGATGTAATTTGGAAGTATATCATCGCTTTTATTTAAAACCGATAAATCCTGCGGCAAAGATAGCACGGCGGGGGCGCATTTTTTCATCCTCACTTCGCCGCGATCGTAAACGTAGCTGAAGTTTTTATTCGCCCTGATCGGCCCGAAGCCGCTTAGCTCAAAGCCGCTGATTGCGTATAGCGGCACATCAAGAGCGATGTTAAGCGTGCGCAATATCACGTAGCTTACCTTCATGCCCATAAAGCTGCCGGGAGTATTTGCGTAGATGAGCTCTTTGATTTTATAAGTTTTTAGAATTTCGCTAAATTTAGCGACCAGAAATTTATCGGCTTTTTCGCCCTCGGCACTTGAAAATTCCGCTATCTTAGCGCTGTTTTCATACACGCCGATCAGGCACGGAGCGCTAAGAGCGGCAATTAAAATTTGAACTTCTTTGATTTTGCAGCCTTAAGCAAAGACTTTTTGATATTCGCGCACAACCTCGGCGGTAAGATCTACTAGCTCGAAATTTTTCGCATCGGCAAGGACTGCCAAAGTGAGCTTATGATTTAGATCGTGGCTTCCCGCAAACGCCGTATAATCGCCCAAAATCGGAGCGCCCACGAGCGCAAGATCGCCAATCGCGTCTAAAATTTTATGACGGACGAACTCGTTTTCAAAGCGCAAACCCTCCGGGTTTAAAATTTTATTCTCATCGATTACGACGGCGTTTTCCAAGCTGCCGCCTAGAGCCAGCCCCATGGAGCGTAGTGCTTGCACATCTTTTAAAAATCCAAATGTGCGCGCCCGAGAAATTTCTTTAAGATAGGCTTTTTTACTAAATTCAAAAACATGGTGCTGAGTACCGATGAGTGGATGGCTAAATTTAATAGTATAATCAAATTTCGGACTCTTGCTAGGACTTAGCCGTACGAGCTTATCGCCCTCACGAATCTCCACGGCACGCTTGATAATGAGAGCTTTTTTATTAGCGTCGAGCTCTCTTACTCCCGCTTCATCCAAAAGCATACAAAAGCTCGCGGAGCTTCCGTCCATTACAGGAATTTCGTTAGCATCGACGATGATACGGATATTATCGATGCCATAGGCATTAATGGCGCTCATTAGGTGCTCTATTGTTGATATATAGCCCTTCTCGCTTCCTACGACGGTCGCCATCTGCGTATTTATGACGTTTTTTGGCTCGGCTTTAAAACTAAAGCCAAGATCACTTCTATAAAATACGATTCCACTGCCTGCCTCTAAAGGCTCTAACGTAAGTCTGATAGGCTCACCTTTGTGCAGCCCGATGCCGACGTTATGGACTTTCTTAGCTATCGTTGTCTGTCTCATTTCTATCCTCGTTTTCATTAACCCGCGCATTATAGCGAAAATTTTAAAATTTACTTACCTTTTTCTATTACTTTTTTGGACGATTCTAAGACGTCGGTAATGTTATCTTTCATCCACTTAGGATCCATCCACTCCTCGGGTCTTACGTCCACGCCCTGAACTACGATGCCAAAATGCAGATGATCTCCGAAAGCAAAGCCGCTTGAGCCCGTCTGTGCTAGAATGTCGCCCGGCTTTACATCGCTGCCCACACTTAACTGCGTCGTCGAGCAGTGTCCGTAGATGCCGTATAATCCAAAGCCATAGTAAATTCCTAAATTTAATCCGAAAATTCCATTTTCCTGCGCGAAAACCACTTTGCCGTAGTTGCTCTCTTTGATATCGGCATTTGCGACGCTTGCTAGATCAAGCCCCATATGCCATGACTCACTTACCTGTTCGTCATTCATAAAAAATATCCGATGATCGGCAAAGCTCGCCACCGCTGCGCCTTTAGCAAGCGGATAAAAAGGCTTTAGCTCAAATCCATTTATTTTATCCTCGTGCACCGCGCTAGTAGCGGCGTGCAGGTCATCTCCGTTTTTCTTACGCAGAGTCTCGTTTACGAATTTAAATTTTTCCAGATCGCTCATCGAGTTAAAATTCTGCGCATATTGGCTAGCCAGATCACTTACCTTGCCGTTAATAAAACCTGGATTTAGCTTGATAGTAGAGACTTTATATTTTTTGTCCTGATAAAAATACTTGATCTGCGAAATGCTTTCGTTGCCTGCACGATCGGTGGCGACCGCTTCTGCGCGAAATTCCTCTAAATTTGCAGGCCACGCTACGAGAGATGCATAATAGCCCTCTTTTACGAAAGGAATCGCTTTAAAAATTTTGCCATAGTTGGTTTTGACATAGACTTCATTTAGGCGCTCGTCTTTAGCCGAAAATACAACCACGGCGCTACCGCCTTTGGTAATTTTATAGGATTGATTGATGATATTTATGATGGGCTTTTTGTCGTCTATTATTATATTTGCCGTTTTTGCGCTCTTATTTCCTTGCGCAAAATTCCACGAACTAATGTCGTTTGCAAAAACCTCAAGCTTGTAGTTTTTATCTTTATTAAGCATCAAATTTTTAGGAAATTGCACGGCAAGCTCTAGCGTAGTTTGCGGAACGTTCAGCTCCTCATTTAGTAGAGGTATCGTGCTGGCTCCGTCGTTTAAATTAACGCGAACGAGCTTAATGCCGGTATCGTCTGAAATTTTAATCTTCAAAGGCGAGGTTAAATTCCAATAAATTTCATTTTCCAGCGCAATTTGCGGAGGATTTTTTTCAAATTTCGGCGAGGTGAAAATTCTAAAAATTCCATAAACCAAAGCGCATATTATAATAAGAAATATTAAAATTTTAAGCTTCGTTCCATTGCCATTTCTACGCATAAAAGAGCCTTTGATATGATTTTAGAGCGCGATTTTACAAGCTTAACTTAAATTATCGGTAAAGCGAGGCAAAATTTAACGCAAATGTTTAGCGATTTACGAGGCGATTTCAGATTTTAAATTCTAGCAATTTTAGAATATAAAAATTTATGAGCTTTAAAATTCGGTGGCGCGCTAAATCCTATACAGTGAAGTTCCGCGCGCAATAAAGCGGCGTTTATCGTCTATATCGTAATCTTTAAAATTTCAATATAGAATTTCTTTAAATTATACTAATGACTTGTATTGATTTTTTAGAACACTTAACCTAAAATTTTGCTAGACGAATGAAATTTTAAACTATTTTGATAAAAGAAATTTTAAAAAATCTAAAGCAAGTTATGTGCTTAAATTTTATCCTAAGCCGGGCAGAATTTTTAGCTCAACCCGCCTACAATAATTCGGCTGCAAATTAGCGCGACACAAAAAGCTAAAATTGCGAGCATTATTAAATTTAAGGCGTGCGGTAGAAATTCTACGCACGCCACAGTGCTCGCAAGTCGCCGCGTTTAATTAAATCTAGCACCGATGCTAAATTCGAAGCTGTTTGTGTCGTCGTGCGGTTTTTTATTAAGCGGCTTAACGAAGTATAACTGCAAAGGCCCCATCGGCGTCATCCACTCGATACCAGCACCCGTGCTATAGCGCTCCTCCTCATTCCAGTCATGATCGCCGATCATTCCGTAGTCAAAAAACGTTACAAAGCGCATTTTAAGCCTATCAACTACCGGAAAGCTTAGCTCAAAAGAGTTATTAAAACTCTGCATACCGCCCGTTTCGATATAGCGGCAATTATTTGCATTTAAGCAGATCTCTTTTTTCGGGATACTGCGACCTTCGTAGCCTCTAATGCTTTTCATTCCGCCTAGGAATAGCTTTTCGTTGATTGGGATTTTTTTATTGCCTTCCCACATATAGCCCGTTGCAGCTTTGTATCTAAAGATAATGTCGTGATCGATATAATCTCGCAAGCCAAAGTAGTAGTTAAACGATCCTCGCGCCTTGGTGTAGTCCATATCGCCACCAAGACCCGCGTATTCTAAGCTAGCACTTGCGATCATACCGCTTCTTGGCAAGTAATAATCATCGGTGCTGTTGTATGTAATAGACGGGATGATCGAGCTTTTTAAATTCTTGCCATCTAGATAGCCTGCTTTAGCGTAATATTCGTTTAAGCCCTTAATCTCGCTTTTTTCGAGATAATATGTAAGGCTTACATCGGTATTGCGCCCGATTTTGCGACCGCCCGTGATTGAAAATCCGTAAGATTTCTCATCGTAATCGTCCCAGTCGTAATCGTTGGCAAAGATCGATCCGCCCAAGCTATACTCAGAATCAAACACTCTAGGATTGGTTAAGCTCAAGCGTCCGCTTAACTGATCGTCGCTCTTTTCGACCGAGAACGCGCCGTGAAGACCGGTGCCAAATACGTTACGATCGCTAATACCGCCGCTAAGTAAAATTCCATCCTCACTGCCATATCCGATACCACCCGTGATAGAGCCTGTAGGAGCTTCTTTGACTGCGACTTCAAGATCGATCTGATCGTTAGAAACGCGGTTTTCTTTAATCTCCACCTCATCAAAATACCCCGTGCGTTTTAAAGAATTTAACGAATCGTTGTAGTCGGTTTTGCTATATAAATTTCCCTCGGTCAGATACATCTCGCGGCGGATGACCTTATCCTCGGTCTTATCGTTGCCTGAGATCGTTACGTTTCTAATATAGACTTTATCCTCAGGGATGACTTGATACGTGATAGCGACCGTGCGGGCTTCTTTGTCCTGCTTAGTCTTAGGCACGATGCGCACATAGGCGTATCCCTGATCCGCGACTAAAGTCTCTAGCGTATTCATATCGCGGCGCAAACGCTCGGAATTCATTGTATCGCCCTTTTGAAGCTTAAAATCGTCCAAAACCTTTTCTTTATCAAGCTTGATTATATCTGCAGGATACTCGATATCTATGGAGCTTACAGTGTATTGCTCGCCCTCTTTTATATAATAAGTCAAATCAGCAGTGTAATTATCCATATCGGCATTAAGTAGCGGCGCCGAAACCTGCGCGTCTAAGTAGCCTTTTTTATAATATTCTTCTTGAATTCTATTTGCGTCGTTAGGAAGCTCGGCGGTTTTTACCTTGCCGTCGTTAAAGCCCCACATCCAGCCCAGCATCTCGCGTTCTTTATTGGCGACGGATGGCTCTATATCGTCATAGTCGAGTTTGTCTGCGCCTACTAAATTTACCTTATCTATGATGATATTTTCGCCGCGATTTACCTCGATCGTTAATAATATGACCGATTTATCGTCGTTTATCGGCTTTGGATAAAATTCCACCACGGTGTCGAAAAAGCCCTTGACTTCGTAGTATTGCTTGATGCGGGTCTCTGCTTTTTTAGCAGCCACCTCGTCGTAAACCTGACCCGGACGCAAACCGATGAGCTCATTTATCTTATCGCGGTCGTTGGTAACTACGTTTTTGATCTCGACCTTAGCGATAGTCGGCTTTTCGGTTACGTTGATAGTGACCGCACCGCCTTGTTCGCTGATATAAACGTCGCTGAAATAGCCCTGCTCAAATAGTTTTGAAATCGCAGCATTGGTGTTTTCGCCGTTAAGCTCATCGCCTACCTTAAGCCCCGAAATTTGCTGTGCGACCTGTGGAGAAAGATGCCTTAGCCCTTCAAATTTAATGGATTTGATCTGTGCGGCGCACGCCACGGAAATCCCGCCTACTAAGAGTAAAAAAACGCTTTTTTTCATAAAATTTTACCTAAAAACGAAAATAATTTGCGTATAATACCACATTAAAATTAAAACTTACATATATCAAAAGGGAATTTTATGAAGATAGGAATTATCGGTCTGGGTCTCATCGGCGGCTCGCTGGGGCTATGTCTAAAAAGCACCAAAATCATTAGCGCCGTCTACGGCTACGACATCAGCCGCGAAAACGAAAAAGAAGCTCTGCGACTCGGACTCGTGCATGAAATTTTAAGCCTGGAGCAGATGAAGCAAAGCTGCGATGCGATCTTTCTCGCAATCCCCGTGGAGGCAATTATTGAGACGTTGCAAAAACTAAGCGACTGCAGAAGTGAAACGACGATCATCGATCTGGGAAGCACAAAATTTAAAATTTTGCAAAACTGCCCTCCACAGATCAGACGAAATTTCATCGCAGCTCACCCAATGGCTGGTACCGAAAATTCCGGCCCGCAAGCGGCATTTAAAGAGCTTTTAAACGGCGCAGTAGTCGTCATCTGCGACGATCACGGTGCGGATGAAGTGCATATCAAACGAGCGGTCGAAATTTTTTCGTTCGCGGGGATGAAGATCGTATTTATGGACGCAAAAAGCCACGATCACCACGTGGCGCTCATCTCGCACCTGCCGCATGCGATCAGCTACTCGCTCGTAAATAGCGTGCTAAAAGAGGAAAATCGTCGCAATATCATAAATTTAGCCGGCGGTAGCTTTTCGGGCATGAGCCGTATCGCCAAAAGCTCGCCGCAGATGTGGGTCGATATTTTCAAACAAAACCGCACGAACCTGCTGGGCGCTATCGATGCTTTTAAAAACGAGCTGGATCTTTGCGTGCAGATGATTCGTGACGAGCGCTGGGATGAGCTTGAGGCGTGGATGTATGAAGCGCGCAAGCTAAGGGATATTATTTAAAATTTCAGCGCGGCTAGACTACGCGACGGACGCTGCAAGAGTACGCCTTTAAATTCTAAAAATTTCGCCTTCAAACAGCCCGCGTAAATTTAAATTTTAATACGTGCGAGCCCGGATACAAACTTAAAAATCTATGCATTCTTGCGTGAAAATTTTCTTTGAGGGAAACTCCAACGCGCAAAGCCTCGCCTTCTCGCCCCAGTGCTTTTTATAAACACAGCCCAGATCGATATTTGCGCTAAATTCCGTAATGACGGGCTTTTTCACCGGCGTGTGCCCGTAGACGTTAAAAATCCCGTCATTCGCGCTATCGTCGCCACGCCCGCTTAGCACGTGAGCTGCGAAGCTTTTTGCGCGCTCGGCATCGTGTCTGATCCCCCACGCGCGACCCACTGCGGAGTGCGATACGACGAGCGCGCGACCGCTTTCATCACGCAAATCATACTCCAGGTAAATCGGCAGCCGCGAGACAAACCGCAGATGCTCCTTGCATTGCTTCACGCCTCCGTGACGATAATACGACGCTAGCGTCGCCTCACCGCCATTATTAAACAGCCAGCTTTCGTCCAGGCTAAAAAATGCGTAAGGGTCGTTTGAACTCGTAAATTTGCCCGTCTTTGCACACCTCAGAGCGGTTTTTGCATTGCCCACAAAGCGCTTTTCGTGATTGCCCATCACCGCGTCATATCCGCGGACGCGCACAAATTCAACTACATCCGAGATCGCAGGACCTCGGTCGATCAGATCGCCCACGAAGCAAATTTTACTATCAAATTTACGCGGAAGCTGCTCTATCAAAGCTAAAAGCGACTTGTAGCAGCCATGCACATCGCCTATGATGTAGATATTTTGCATAATTTCTCCTTAAATTTTAACGCCCTCGCCTTTTAACGCGCGGGCTGTGATTATAGGCGGCAGGCGAGAATTTCGCGGCAGAGCTCTGCGCTAAATTTTAAAATTTCGCGCGCTAGGACTTGGACGGATAAATCTGCTTTAGGACCTCGGCTACGACGATCATAAAAAGAACGATAAATATTAATGCGCTAAGTAATGAGGAATAAAACGTGGCAAGATGCAAATCTGAAACAATCAGCGCTACAATCACCATCCCTAAAAATGGCGATAGTATCCAAACCGCTGCTGTAGGCAAAAATAAATTTACGAAAAAATCCGTGAGCTTACCAAAATCCTTTAGCTTTGCGGCAAGCACCGCACAAACCCCGCAGAAAAATATCCACAAAAATAGGAAATATACGCACTTCTGCTGTAGCCATTCTAAGGGATCGTCAAACCGGACGCTAGATGTGTCAAAAATCTGCCCTATAAAAAAACCCATTAAACTTGAAATGCACATCAAGCAAAAACCCATCGAAAACGCGCAGGCTATAATTTTTAAAATAATCATCTGGGCTCCTAAAATTCTAAATTTAGCTAAAAAATTCCTCGATCAGCCGCGCCATCTCGCTCTCGGCGGCGACATGGTTGATCTGCTCGCGAAAGCTTGCGGCGTTTTCGCGCCCCTTGGAGTATTCGTGCAGATGCTTGCGAAATATCGCCACGCCGTGGCTACCGTAATGGCTTAGCATTTGGGAGAAATGATAGAGCACGACCTCTCTTTTTAGCGCGTCGCTTGCCTGCTCGCCCGTTTTGATCTCGCGAAAGATCCACGGCCTGCCGACGACCGCGCGACCGATCATCAGCGCGTCTGCGCCGCTAAGGTCTCGCACTGCGGGTGCATTGGCGGAGTTTATGTCGCCGTTTGCGATCACGGGGATTTGCAGCGCACGTTTAGCTCTTGCGATCGCGCCGTAATCCACCGCCGCGCTGTATCCGCCCGCTCTGGTGCGCCCGTGAATCGCGATAAAATCGGCTCCTGCGCTTTGTACGGCGCGCGCGATATTTTCGATATCCACGACGCCGAAGCCCAGCCGCACCTTCGCGCTCGTAAATTTTTTGTTCGAATACTTTTTGATAGTCTCAACAAGGCGCGATAGACGGGGCAGATCAAGCAGCAGCGCCGAGCCAGCTCCCTGCTTTACGACCTTGGGAACAGGGCAGCCGCAGTTTAGATCGATGCCGTCGATGCCGTCAAATTTATTGATGAGCAAAACCGCCTTTTTGATAATTTCCGCTTCGCTGCCTGCGATCTGCACGAAAAAAGGGGTTTCGACGGCGTTTTTTTCGAGCATCTTTAGCGTCTTTTCGCCCTCGAAAACAAGGGCGTTTGCGCTTATCATCTCGCTTACAGTCGCGTCGCAGCCGAATTTTTTTACTACGCCCCGCAGCGGCGGATCCGAAAAGCCCGCTAAAGGCGCCAAAAATAGAGGGTCCCTTTTAAAAAAATCTTTCGTCATTTTAAATTTCTCATTTTAATTTCGTTTGAATTTAAACCTTTAAATTTAATACCGCAGCGCTTGCAGCGGGCTTTGCCGCGAGCTTTAAAATTTTAAATTTCATAGGCTACGGTATTCGCATTTAGGCGCGAATTTTATTTTTAAGCTTGGCTAATTTGCATGGCGGCAAAACGGCAGAAAGAATGATCGCCGCTAAATTTTATTTGCGCGGCAAACCCGGCAAGCAGCTTGCAAAACGCCGCACGAATTTTAAAATTTCAGCACTTTATTCGGCTAGCAAGTCTTGCGCTTTACGTTTAAATTTTAAATCTCATCGCATAAATGCAAAATCCGTTTACGCGCACACTACACAAACAAATCTTTTAAATTTTACCGCTTGTGCGCATTAATTTTTTCGATAAATTCTAAAATTTTAAATTTGCGCGAGTTAAAATTTTATCCGCACTTTAAATTTTATCGCGCAGGCTGTATTTGATAGTCGCACAGAGCGTAAAAGCAGCCTCTCTTACCCGCATAAAACGAACTCGTAAAATTACCGAGCTAAAATAACAGCGACGCGGGGACGTTTTTGCCGTTGTCTCGCAAAAATAGCAGAATTTTAAACTTCTCAAACTCGTCGCCGTCAGCAAGGCTTAGCTGCTCTCTAAACTCGTCGATCATGCCAAGCTCATATAGCGCGTACAGATATGCCTCGGTCGCTTCTTGATTCTCGTTTTTGAGCCGCTCGAAAAAGGCTTTGTATTGCTCTGGAGCGAGATGATTTTTTAGCTTTTTGGCAAAGCCGATAAAATCCTTCTCGCTAAATTTTTCATTATTTACGAGATCGAAAAGCTCCTCGCTGCTGATCTCAAAGCTCGTGTCATTTACCGCGCGATCCACTAAAATATTTACCTCGGCTATATCTTGAGGAATTTTATAGGCCTTGATCTTATCGTAGCTTCCTTTGGCAAGCGCTACGGCATAGGCTTTTTTAGTAATATTTTCGCTATAAACGCCTTTGGTTTTTAAAATTTCATACGCATACGCAGGCTCAGCGTCTAGGCGGTTGAGCTCGTTTTGCAAAAATAGCCCGTTATCTTTAGGGAGTTTATATTTTCGCAGATCCGCCACTTCGCCATTTTTAACCTTCTCGATAACACCTATGACCTCTTTTAGATCCTCATTTTTGACATCTATTCCGGTGCTATCATACCACGGAGATAAAATTTTAGTAAGCTCGCTCGGGTCTTTAAAATACTCGGTTTTAAAGTCTTTATTGGTATCAAGGCCCAGTAAAACCTCTTTGCTCATCGCATCGTATGCACTTAGATCCTTTGCGATCGCCCTTTTTGTGCGGTAAAACGCGAAGCTGTGAAAAACGATATGAAAAATCGCTAAAATCATATATAAAATTAACGGCAGCACGATCCACACTGCCACAGGAAGCGTAAGAGTAAAACCGAAAAGCTCCAGCGTATAGCTACTGCTTTGCTGCGTAAAGACCAAAATCGCGACGATTGCGATATAGACGATCGAATATAAAAAGAATTGCTTGGTTTTCATAGCTAACTCCTATTTTGCTTTTCCGCCTGTTCCTTGCACGAAATGCACAATCTCGCCTCCGGATTTACTTTAAGGCGCTCTAAGCTTATCTGCTCGCCGCAGCTCTCGCAAAGCCCATAAGTGCCGTTTTCGATGCGCTTAAGCGCGCTTTCGATCTCTAAAAACGCCTTTTGTTGATTAACATTGAGCGAGTATTCGATGCTTAAATCAGTATTCATACTCGCTACGTCAAAATCATCCGCAGCTTTATTTTCGCGCAATTCCGAAATTTCATTTACAGAGCTATTAATATTGGCGATGAGTTGCTCTCTTTTTTCTTCTAAAATTTTCTTGTAAAATTTCAACTCGTTTTTCTTCATTACTTCCCTTTATTTGTGATATGGATGGTTTGCGTTAATGCACAGTGCGCGAAAAATTTGCTCAAAGAGCAAAAGTTTAGCGATTTTATGCGCTAACGTAAGCCTGCTAAGACTGATTATTTTATCGGCTTTTGCCTTAAAATTTTCACTAAGCCCGTAAGCGCCGCCGATGAAAAACGACACGGCGCTTTTATCTTTTAGCATACTCGCAAATTCCATACTATCTAGCTCCTGTCCGCGCTCATCCAAAGCTACGACGTATCCGCTAAGGCGCGGTAGATAAGCTTCATCGTACGCCATAAGTGCGAGCTCGCGAGACGCTGCTTGGGCACGAGCAATGCTAGCGTTAAAAAAGGTCTGCTCTCGCACTTCGGCAAATTTAGCCGCCATTTTTTTATAATCGCTTATTGCGCCTGCGAACTCGTCCGCGCCCTTTTGGATGGAATTTACCGTTATCTGCACTACTCTTCGCTTCCCTCTTCGTGCAGCGATTTGTCACTCGTGTCGTCAATCTGCACGGCATTTTTGCTAAGCACGTTGATTATATCGCTTAAATACTGCCTCATCTCGGCTCTAGGCACGATCGCATCAATTAGTCCGTGCTCGAGCAGAAATTCCGATCTTTGAAAGCCTTCCGGCAGATCAGCTCCGATGGTTTGCTTGATGACGCGCTGCCCGGCAAAGCCGATAAGAGCGCCGGGCTCTGCAATGATGATATCTCCCAGCCACGCAAAGGACGCACTCACGCCGCCCATCGTAGGATCGGTAAGAACAGAGATGAAAGGAATTTTATGCTCGGATAAAATTTTAAGCGCGGCGGAGGTTTTGCTCATCTGCATCAGCGAAAAGGTGCTTTCTTGCATCCTAGCACCACCGCTTGCGCTTACGATGATTAGCGGCTCGTTTTTATCCAGACTGCGTTTTACGGCGCGCACGATCTTCTCGCCCTCTACAGAACCCAGGCTTCCGCCCATGAAGTTAAAATCAAACACCACGAGCTGAATTTTTTGGCGACTTATCGCACCCTCGCCCGCGATCACCGCGCTAAACCTGCCCGTTTTTTCCTTGCTCTCGGCAATACGCTTTTTATAGGATTTTTTATCGACGAATTTTAGAGGATCGACGGGCTGCAAATTTTGATCGTACTCCACGAAAGAGCCCTCGTCGCAGATCAGATCGATGCGAGCCTGCGCGTCAAAACGAAGGTGATAGTTACACTTGGGGCAAACGCTATGATTTTGCTCGACCTCTTTGCTATACATCAGCGCGCCGCATCCTGGGCACTTTATCCAGTGCGTAGGAGCTTCGCTCGGCGCAGGTTGCGTCCTACGTATTTTTGAAAATAGATCTCCAAAATTCATATGATTTCCTTTAAATTCTATGAAATGAAACTTCTGATTATAACCTAAAATTCTTTATTTAAATTTATATGTGAATTTCGCTAAAATAGGAAAATGCAAGGATTTATATTAAAAACGACCAAGGTTAGGGATGAGGACTGCATCGTAGACGTGCTAAGCGAAAGTGCGCTCGTGCGTGCGTACCGCTTTTACGGCGCGCGCCACTCAAACATCATCCAGGGCTATAAAATCGACTTCGAGCTCTCGCAAAATCAAAGCTTCCTGCCGCGCCTTAGCGGCGTGATGCATTTGGGATACGCGTGGCTCGGAAACCGCGAGAAGCTGCTATTTTGGCAGCAGTTTATGCGGCTTTTGCACGCACATCTAAAAGATGCCGAGCATCTGGATGAATTCTATTACGAGCTGCTAAACCGAGCTGCTATGCGCTTCGGCAAACAAAATCCGCGTCGCATAATCGTAGAAAGCTACGCCGAAATTTTAAAATTTGAGGGGCGGTTGCACGACGAGCCGTATTGTTTTTTATGCGACGAAGAAATTTCGGAAAATATCGCGCTATGCCGCGGCTTTTTGCCTGCGCACGAGCATTGCGCGCAAAGAGCGGGCTTTGCGCAGGATGAAATTTTAGAATTTTTACGAAGCAAAAAGACGCTAAATTTAAACGACGAAACAGTAGGATATCTTTACGACATTGTAGCAGAGGGATTTTAATCTCAAAAAAAAGCAAACTAGTACTGAATTTTAAAATACATAATCTAATCAAATTTTAAAATTTAAACTTTCTAAATTCTATCTTTTCATTAAAGATTGACATCGTGCGAGCTAGATTGCTTATATCTTTTTGCATCGTCTGCATAAAATAATCTCTCAGCTGCAGATATTCCTCTTTATTTGCCATCAAGATATTTAGTATCTCGACCTCAGCGTTTTCCTTATAAAGCACGAGCTGATCATGGAGACCGAAAAAGCCGAGGCTACCGTTGCGTAGATGCATAATAGCCTTTGCTCCGAAAATTCCTGATGCGGCTAAAACAAAAATACACAATATATCAGTTATGCTTTCGCCGATTGTCATATCGTATGCATCGGCGGCAAAAATTAATAAAATCCAAAGAAGTAGTGCTATTTTTATAAACCAATTTATCCTTTGCCGCATACTGTGTCTGCAATCAAAGCTAATTATCATCGCACCTATACTATTTAATTCGAAAATTTTATGGATTTTGTTTTTATAATAATACAGAATTTTATCATTTTTAAACTCAAAATACATGCCGTCCTTATCTCTAATTACGGTCAACAATGAAACCAATATAGATGGAAGCATTCGAAAAGTCTTAAGACTAACTGGATTTACTATGGTGGCAAAAGTCAAAAATATAATGAAGCCTATCAGTAGCGCCGGAAATTGATAAATCATAAATTCGTAATAAGTATGATCTTTGATGATTATCGGCTCTTTGTCGTAGTCTCTAGTTTTGGAATTTTCCTGCAAGGCGCCGCTACCATCCGAAATAAAATTTTGCGGCTCTGCGTTGTTTACACAGGCGGGATTCTGAGCCGCTTCGGTTTCTGATTCGGTTTCTAAATTTAAAGCGTCAGGATCGGAATTTTTGGTTTCAGAATTCGGGGCTTTAAAATTTTCGCCGTTAAAATTTTGTTTCAAGCCCCGCTTCGGCTCTTGATGCCGCTTTTGTAGTAGCTTTTTTAATTCCTCAAGCCTGCTTTGATCCATTCTTGCCACCTATAAGGCGCTTTAACCTCGCTTATTTTTGCTCGCACTTTTCATCGCCGTTAGCTCCTGCGCCAAAAATTCCCCCGTATAGCTACTCGTCTTTTTAAAATCTTTCGCGAGCTTTTCTGGGGTGCCGCAAGCGACGATCTGTCCGCCGCCTTCGCCGCCTTCGGGCCCCATGTCGATGATGTAATCGCAGTTTTTAATGACGTCCAGATTGTGCTCGATCACAAAGACGGAATTTCCCAGATCGACCAAATGATGTAACACCGCCACCAAGCGATCTACGTCTGCAAAATGTAGCCCCGTCGTGGGCTCGTCCAGGATATATAGCGTGTTGCCCGTATCGGTGCGGCTTAGCTCCTTGGCGAGCTTGACGCGCTGTGCCTCGCCGCCGCTAAGCGTCGTGGCGGGCTGGCCTAGCGAAACGTAGCCAAGGCCGACATCCGCGAGCGTCTTTAGCTTTTGATAAATTTTAGGCACGGCTTTGAAAAACTCGAGCGCCTCGTCGATGCTCATCGCCAAAACGTCGGCTATGCTTTTGTT
Source organism: uncultured Campylobacter sp. (assembly GCA_963529625.1). Classification (GTDB taxonomy): domain Bacteria; phylum Campylobacterota; class Campylobacteria; order Campylobacterales; family Campylobacteraceae; genus Campylobacter_B. The sequence goes on from CAURZM010000007.1 coordinate 48,238, forward strand.
TTTGTATAAAATTTCAAGCGTCTGCGCGTTGTATCTCGTGCCGTGACACACGTCGCAAACGACGCTGATATCGGGCAGGAAGTGCATCTCGATCGTGATCTCGCCCTCGCCCGCGCATTTTTCGCAGCGCCCGCCCTTGACGTTGAAGCTGAAGCGGCCGATCTTGTATCCGCGCAGCTGCGCTTCCTTCGTCGCGGCAAAAAGCGCGCGGATCTCGTCCATCACCCCCGTGTAGGTCGCGGGATTGCTGCGCGGGGTGCGTCCGATCGGGGTTTGATCCAGATAGATCACTTTATCCAGGCTCTCAAGCCCGGAAATTTTAGCGCCCTTTACCGCATGCACTTTCCTAGCGCGATTTAGCTCCTCAAGCGCCGTCGGCAGGATGGTTTGCAACACCAGCGAGCTCTTGCCGCTGCCGCTAACGCCCGTGATGCCGACTAGATTTCGTAGCGGAAATTTTGCGCAAAGGCCGTGGATGTTATTGATATTTACGTTTTTGATACTTAGCCAAAGCTCCTGCTTGCGGTGCTTTTGGTAATTTATCTCCTTTTGGTTGTTCAGATACAGCGCGGTTTGCGTATTGCTTTTAAGCAAGTGCGCGACGTCTCCTGCGAATACGACCTCGCCGCCTAGATTGCCCGCCCCCGGACCGATATCTACGACGAAGTCCGCCGCCTCGATCGTCTTTTTATCGTGCTCGACGACGATTACGGAATTTCCTTTTTCTTGCAAGCTTCGCAGCGTCTTGATAAGCTTTTGCGTATCGCGCTCGTGAAGCCCAATGCTAGGCTCATCAAGCACGTACATCACGCCGCTAAGACCAGAGCCGATCTGGCTTGCGATACGGATACGCTGCGCTTCGCCGCCGCTGATGGTGCGCGCATCTCGCCCCAGCGTGAGGTATCCAAGCCCCACGTCCTTTAAGAAAAACAGCCTCTCGTTGATCTCTTTTAGGATCGGCGCCGCGATCTGTGCGTCCTTTTCGCTTAAATTTGAAAACCGCTTTTCATCGCTGAAAAATTCCACGCAGTCTGCGATACTCATATTTATCACGTCTCCGATGCCCTTATTTGCGACCTTTACGGCTAGGCTTTCTGGGCGCAGGCGCAGCCCGCCGCAGTCGGGGCAAATTTTTTCGCTCATATAATCGTCCAGATCGCTTTCGTTTTTGAGCAGATCGTAGGCGTATTTGATCGCACCCTCAAATTTACGCACGAGCTTATGCTTTTTCCAGTAAAAATCGATCTCTTTGACGCTACCGTAGAGGATCAGCTTTTTTTGCTCCTCGCTTAAGTTTGCGTACGGGATTTTGACGTTTATGCCGTTTGCTTCGCAAAATCCGAGTAGAAATTTATAATAATAGCTCTTATTAAAGCCCGACATCACCTTGATCGCACCGCCCTCGATCGAGGCGTTTTCGTTGATGATCTTGCCCAGATCGAGGCTAAATTTTATCCCAAGCCCGTCGCAGCTCTCGCACGCGCCCTTTGGGGAGTTGAAACTAAACGCGAGCGGCTCGAGCGGCTTGAATGAAATTTTACAATCAAAGCACGCCATATGCTCGCTGTAGTGGATCAGGCTCTGCGCAAGCCCCAGCTCGGCGGCGTTTGCGATCTCCACCTCAAGCTCGCCGAAGCTAAGCTTGAGCGCCTTTTCGACGTCGCTTGCGATACGGATGGAATTTTCCTCGTCGATGATCGTGCGGTCGATGATAACCTTGATCGAGTGCTTTTTCGTCTTGCTTAGCTCGATCTCCTCATCCAGCCGCACCAGTACGCCGTCGATCTGAGCGCGTACGTAGCCCTGCTCGCGCAAGCTTTGCAACATATCGGCGAAGCTACCCTTTTTCTCGCGCACCAATGGCGCTCCCAAGATCACCTTTGCACCGCGCGGCAGCTTCATAATTTCGGCGATGATGTCGCTGGAGCTCATCTTTGAGATCGGTTTGCCGCATTTATGGCAGTGCTGCACCCCCACGCGCGCATAAAGCAGCCTCAGATAGTCGTAAATTTCGGTGATCGTGCCCACTGTCGAGCGCGGGTTTTTCGACGTCGTTTTTTGATCGATCGCGATCGCAGGCGTCAGACCGTCGATCTTATCGACGTCGGGCTTGCCTATGCGGTCTAAAAACTGCCTCGCGTAGCTGCTTAGGCTCTCGACGTATCTGCGCTGCCCCTCAGCATATAGCGTATCAAACGCCAGCGTGCTCTTGCCGCTGCCGCTAAGACCGGTAAAAACGACGAGTTTATCCTTTGGAATTTGCAAATTTATATTTTTCAGATTGTGCTCGCGCGCGCCCGTGATGGTGATGAGATCGTTCATTTTCGCCCTTTTGTGCCAAATTAATCTTACATTATAGCTCAAATTGTTAAAATTGTGCTTTTGAAAGGGGCGGCGATGATACTAATCTGTACGGCTTTGCGCTGCGAAGCCCAAGCGATAATCGAGAGTTTTAAACTTACTCGCTACGGCGATCTGTTCGCAGGCGAGCAGATGCTTCTATACATCTGTGGCATGAGGTTTGGGGCTAAATTTGAAGTGGGCGCTGCAGGCGGTATAGAATTTGAGCGCGGGCTTAGCGCAAACACAGAGTTTGCGAGCGGCGCAGAAATAGAATTTCAGAGCGAGCCCGGCGCAGAATTTATTCGCCGTGCCGATACAGACGCGGAATTCGGGTGCGAGCTTCGTAAGGATCGGCGCGGTGCGGACGCGAAATTTAAGCACCGTTCGGATGCGGACGCGCTCTGCAGCGGCGATGTAGAGACCGACTTCGCGCAAAATGCGACCAAAAATTTTGAAATTTCAGATTTTGGCTCCGCGCGAAATTCAGAGCGTTTTGGTGAAATTTTACTTTCGCGGCGCGTGGACTTTGCGCTAAACATAGGCGTCTGCGGCTGCGCGGATAAAGGCGTGCAAATCGGCGAGGCGTTTTACTTTGACGGCACGGCGACGCAGGAATTTTGCGGCGAGGACGGATTGGAATTTTATAACTCGCAGGCGATGGGGCGCGGCGCGCGGGCTCCGAAATTTCAAAACGTTTGCGAGCGTGAATTTTGCGGTGCGAGTTTAGACGGCGGGCTGCGGGCAAATTTAATCTGCGTAAGCGAGCCTAAAATTTTAAACGTAGCGGAGCGGACCCGTGGGGCAAATGTCGCAGCGATTGAAGCGTGCGGCAAGACAAGCTCACAAGCCCTAACGCAAGGGACTAACGGCGCGGCAGATACAAAAAATTTCACGCGCGACGCAGTGCAAGCCGCAACACAAAGCGCGACGCAGGTCGAGGCGCAAAATTTAGCGAGCGCAAAACCCTCACAAATCGCGGTAGGCGGGCACAGCGTCGCGACGAATACCGCAGCACGAGCAATACAAAATACGCTGTGCACGGTAAAAGACGCTACCTGCGGGCGCGCAAATCGCGGCATCAGGCTTTACGATATGGAGAGCGCGCTTTTTGTGAACGCTTGCGAGCGTGCGGGCGTGCCGTGGGCGATGATGAAGATCGTAAGCGATCATTTGGGCGGCGAGCGGCTTTGCAAAAGCTTCGTCTATGAGCTCGTAAAGGCGCGCCTGTCGCAAATCCGCGCCGCGGTAAAGAGTAAAATTTAACTACTAGAGCGTATGCAAAAAACCGAGCCGAGAGATGAAATTTTAGCTTCATATGCCGAATACGTCGTGGAATTAGAAAGTATTGCATAGTCACAGGAGAAACGATGAAAATAAAAGGCTCTTATCTATGTTTCGCTCTCTTGGCGTGCGCGTGCGTCGCGGCCTGCGCGTATGCCGTGGCGGATATGTTCGCGGATCCGCCTTTGTTGGTCTTTTTAGCTCTTTTGCTAGTATTTTTCTGTATCGGGCTATGGTTAAAAGATGCCCTAATAGGCGTGCGCTACCTAATTTATTGCGTCTGCGTGCAGCTACTTTTTGCAGCAGCCATATTCGCCGCTCATAAATTCCCCGCCATGGCGCAGTTTGTGCGCAGTGCCGAGATAGGCGTCGGCGGCGTGCCGCTAGGTATCGCTCTGCTCGTGCTACCCGCGTTTTTCTGCGCCCTGCCGTATTACTACCGAACGGGCGTCAAAAAAATTCCGCAAAAGCTCATACTCGGCGGAATTTTGATCCTAAACGTCGCTATTACGCTAGCTTACGCCTTCTATTTCGAACGACTATTCTGCGGCGCGATCTGAAATTTCAACGATTTTCAGTGACGGCGCGCGAAATTTAAGTATAATTTGCAAAATTTAAACGAAGCGGAGCAAGATGACGGAGGCGAAAAAAGAGCCAGATGCGCAGTTTGGCGTGAATCTAGGCGAGCGATCAAGCGCGTTTTTGGGCGCGCTATTTGATAAATTTCACTTTTCATTTCAGCAACGAAAGCAGCTTGCGGAGTTTGCGAGCGATTTTGAGGCGTGGGATGAGACCCCCGTTTATGAGCTGCTTGCGGACGGGCAGTGCGGGTTAAATTTTAATAAAGCCAAATTTAATAAAGTAGGAAAAGTCCCAAACGGCGAGCAAATTTTTAATTTCGTGCGCGAAGCCTGGCTTGAGCTTAAGTCGCGCCCACACTCATACGCGAGCTTCAAAAGCGATTACGCGCCGAAAAAATTTGAAATTTCCTCCTTTCGCGCAGAGCGCATCGCTTTGGGCCGCTGTCCGGTGGCGAGTGAAAACACCCGCTGCTGCAATCTGCTGACGCTTGATGCCGTTAATTCGTGCGGCTTTGACTGCTCCTATTGCGCGATCGGCTCCTTTTACAAGCAGGGGAAAATCGGCTTTGACGAGAATTTTGCGGCAAATTTGGCGCGGCTGCGGCTCGATCCCGCGCGCAGCTACCACATCGGCACGGGTCAGAGCTCCGACTCGCTCATGTGGGGCGATCGCTTCGGCATTTTAAGCGCGCTATGCGATTTTGCGGCGCGGCATCAAAACGTGATTTTGGAGCTTAAAAGCAAGTCGAACAATATTAAGTTTTTCCTGCAGCACGAGATCCCGCGCAACCTAATCGTCACCTTTTCGCTAAATACGCCCGCGATCATAGCGAACGAGGAGCATCTAAGCGCGAGCCTGGATGCGCGGCTGGCGGCAGCGGAGGCGCTCGCGGCGCGCGGCATTTTGGTGGGTTTTCACCTCCACCCGATGGTTTGGTACGAGGGGTGGCGGAGTGATTACGGCGCGCTTTTTGAACGGCTGCTACGCTGCTTCGATCCAAGCAGCGTCGCGATGGTCTCGCTCGGCACGCTTACCTTCATCAAACCCGTCGTAAAAAAGCTGCGCTCGCGCGGGCTTAGGAGTAAAATTCTGCAGATGCCCCTTGCGGACGCGAACGGCAAGCTGTCCTATCCGCTGCAGATCAAACGCGAGCTTTTTAAATTTGCCGCAGGCGCGCTTTCGCCGTGGCGCGAGCGGGTGTTTTTCTACCTCTGCATGGAGGACGCGAGCCTGTGGCGCGAGGTTTTGGGGCACGAGTACGAAAGCAACGACGCATTTGAGGAGGCGATGAAGGCGGCGTATTTTGCAAAGATACGGCAGTGCTAGACACGCTGTTTACCGCAGACGTCGCGGTCTGTGCCGGCTCGTATGCGACGTCAAAGACATGGCGCGAAATTTAGCGGCGAGCGAGTGGTTAAAATTTAGCGGTGCGCCGAGTTTTATAAAATTAAATTTTATAAATCGTGCGGGGCGGGCACAGAGAGCGGCGATGAAATTTTACAAAGCGGCGGCACAGCAAAACGCCCGCGGGCTAAATTTAAAATTTTACCCAGCGCAGGTCGCGGCGCGGATTGTCCAATCGCGCAAATTTAGCGGCAAATACAGCGGGTAATAAATTTAGCGCAGCGAAATTTGCATAGCGCGCTAAGCTTAACGCGCCGAAGCGGCATGAAAATTTAAAGGAGAAAAGATGAAAGCATTGATCACGGGCGCAAGCGGCGGTATCGGCAGCGCGGTTGCGGAGCTTTTGCGACAAAACGGCTATGAAATTTTAACGCTAAGCTCGCGCTTTGAGGATACGGACGCGCTAGCGAAGGAGTGCCGCGCGCTGGCTGCGGCGTGTGAGATTGACGCACTGATTTTGTGCGCGGGTACGGCGAAATTTGCGCCGCTTGAGTCGATGAGCGAGGGCGAAATTTTAAAAATTTTAAACGTAAATCTTGCCGCAAACATCATCATCGCGCGCACGCTTTTGCCGAATTTAAAGCGCAACCGCGCCCATATCATCGGCATTAGCTCGATCGAGGCGCTGCGGGCGAGCCGCTTTAGCGCGGTTTATAGCGCGAGCAAGGCGGGGCTGCGGGCGTTTCTGCTCTGTCTTTTCGAGGAGGCGCGCAAGCAGATTAGAGTAAGCTGCATCAACCCGGGCATCACTAAAACGCCGTTTTACGAGGATTTGAACTTCGAGCCCGCAGATGATGAAGCAAGCTTCGTGGACGCTGAGGAGATCGCAAATTTTACGCTGCAAATTTTACGCACGAAGTCCAACGTAAGCGAGTTTACGATCCGCCCGCAGATCGTAAATCTGCGGAAAAAATCAAAATTTAATCGCGAAGGAGGCGAGCTTGAAAATCGGTAAAAGTCATGTTTTTGTGCTAGCCGTGGCGCTTCTTATTATTTATGCCGTGTTTGTAAGCGGTAGCGGCGGGTATTGTAGCGCGAGAGAATTTTTTTCAGGCAGGCATGATGAAGAAGATGATGCCTGCATCGCCAAGCTGGTAAAGCGAGCGGACGCGGGTAATATATATGCGGCAAATCGGCTAAGATATCCGCACGAGGCGTATATCAAGCGCACATGCAAAAAGGAAGTGGAAAGCTTGGGTGAGCGCGAGAGATATTATTTTGAGCTCTACATCCAAAATCGCTGCGAAGCTTGGGGCTTTGAAACGCCCAAATCAAAGGGCGGCGAAGCAAATACGACGAGCGGCGGCGGTAATTTAGCGCGAGGCGATATGAACGCGACTGACGGCGAGGGAAATTTAACGCGCGAGAGTGCGAATATAATCCGCAATGAAATAGGCACAATCAAACGCGATATGAATTCTACGGGAGGATTAAATGTCGGGCGATAAAGCGAAATTGAAAGCTAGTAAAAGTCAAATTTTTTTGTTAATCGTAGGGGGGTTGTTATTCTGTGCGCCCTATATATAAAAATCAGCGGCTCGTGTTGCAATGTGAGAGAGGTATTTTTGGGCTATGGCGAAGAAGACGATGCCTGCATCGCTAAGTTAGTAAAGCAAGCGGATGCCGGCGATATCCTAGCGGCAAACAGACTAAGGTATCCGCATGAGGCGTATATTAAGCGAGTGTGCGAAAAAGGGGTGGAAAGCTTAGGCGAGCGCGAGAGATATTATTTCCAAGATTTTCGAGGAGATCGCTGTGAGAATTTTGGCTTTAAAACGCCCAAATCAAAGGGCGGCGAAGCAAATACGACGAGTGGTGGCGGTAATTTAACGCGAGGCGATACGAACGTAACGGACGGCGGAGTAAATTTAATGCGCGCCGAGGCAAATAACGGCGAAGCCCGCACTACAGGTAGCAAGGCGGACAAAATGAAGCGCGAAGGAAATTCTACGGAAGAACAAAATGCTGGGCGATAAGATTAGCCTTGAAGGCGATATCGTAAATTTTATGTCGTTGGTCAAATCTATGAAAAAATGAGTTAAAATTTATTACTCAAGGAAAAACATGGTAAAAAAGAGATCTTTAAAAATAAAAGGAAGCATATCGATTGCCATAATCCTGCTTTGGGTTTATTTTTTGATTACGGCGCTGAGCGGTGATAGATACTGCGGCATATGGGATTATATCGCAAATAGTGAAGAGGATGACGCCTGCATCGCTAAGCTGATAAAGCGCGCAGACGCGGGTAGTGAATTGGCGCTCAATCGGCTTAGATATCCTAGCAAGGCGTATATCAAGCGCGTATGCGAAAGGGGAGTGGAAAACTTAGGTGAGCGGGAGAGATATTATTTTGAACGTTTAGGCGTAGGTCGTTGCGAAGCTTTAAATTTTAAAGATAACGAAGCAAATACGACAAGTAGCGGCGGTAATTTAGCGCGAGGCGATACAAACGCAACGAGCGGCGAGGGAAATTTAACGCGCGCCGAGGCAAATAACGGCGAAGCCCACACTACAGGTAGCAAGGCGGATACGACGAAGCGCGAAGGAAATTCTACGGAAGAGCAAAATGCTAGGCGATGAAAATTTAGAAAAATTTTTCTCAAAAATCGACGCGGCGGAGTTTGGAATTTCGGCAGGTTCAAAGCTTGCTTCAAAAAATCCCAAACTTGCAGAAAGCACTAGAGATGGGAGCGGCGACAAGCCCTTAAAATCACAAGGCGACGCGGAATTTCGCGGCGGACAGCCATATTCTAACGGCGCGCAGCAAGCTAAAATTTTAAAATTTAATACCGAGCCGCCGTTTGACGCCGAGCAAGCGCGTCTTGATACGGAGCAAGCATACTTAAAATTTAACGTCCGTCCATCGCAGGCAGGGCTAAGTGTCCATCCGCCGCAGGCACAGTTTGACGCCGAGCGAGCGCAGGCAAAGATCCAAAATTTCATGCGCGATCTGCTGCAAAACTATGTGCTTTGCGTAAGCGGCGCGGAATTCGCCTTCGCGGAGATCGAGGCGTATTTCACGGGCGCGGATCGAAACACCTACAAGCGCGCGTCGCGGGCGGGCGAGATATTTTTTCACAATTTCGGCTTTGACATTTCGTTTCGCAGCGTCCCGCAAAGCGGCGGCGGGATTTTGGTGCGAAGCCTGCGCGTTCTAAGCGGTGCAGAGCTTTTGGCGGGAGGCTTACCGGTTTTGGCGGGCTGCTTACCCGGCTCGGCAGGCGGCTTGCACGGCTTGGCGGAGAGCGGTTCGTTTGGCTCTGCCGCCCCGCTCATACAAAACGGCGATTTTATCGCGGGTCCGCGCAAATGCATGGGTAAAATTTTAAATCTGCAAACGCAAAATTTAAACTTCTCTTTAAAGCGTATGCCGCAAATAGCGCGTGCAGCGAGCTTTAGCAACCGAATCCGACGGGGTGAAATCGTAAATGAAACGAATCTGGACGCAAATACGCCAAGCGGCGCAGCGGGCGCGACGAAGCTTGCGAATGAGCCGCGCAGGCTTACCAGCGAGGAGTTTGAGGCATATCTGAGCGTGGGCTACACTGCCGCGAAAACATATAAAAAATCACTGCAAAGATATGGGGGCTAAATTTTGATCAAACGGCGCGCAGCGCACGAGCGGTAAAATTTACTGAGCTTTAAGTAGTGGGGGTATAAAATGGCGCGTCCATCAAATTTAAAGGCGGCGAATGGATCAAAGCAGGCTTGAGGAATTAAGAAAGCTACTACAAAAGCGGCATCAAGAGCCAAAGCAGAGCTCGGAACAAAATTCTAACGATGAAAATTTTAAAGCCCCGAATTCTGAAACCAAAAATTTCAGAGTCTCAAATTTTGAAGTTTCGAATTCTGAATTCCTGAATTTTAAATCCCAGAATTCCAAAGTCTCAAATTATAAATTCTTGAATTATAAATCTTCAAATTTCGAAGTTTCAAATTCTGAAACCAAAAAATCCGATCCTAGCGCTTTAAATTTAAAAGCCGAAGCGGATCAGAATTCCGCCTGCGAAAACAGCGCAGAGCAGCAAAATTTTATCTTGGATGGCAGCGGCGCCTTATCGCAGAATTCTAAAGCTAGGGATTACGATAACGGGCCGATAATAATCAAAAATTATGAAAGATTTTTTGTATATTCGTTTTTAGTCCTATTATTGCCGATCTCTACGCTACATGCATTTTTAATTATAGATTTTATAAATCATGAAGATATTGATATAGTTCAGTATTTCGCTATTTTATTCATTATTTTACTATCTACAGTTATAATATCCATATTTACCGTAATCCGCCCTAGACAAGAGATAAAATTCACAAACAATTATATAGAATTTATTAGCGACGACTTAGTTGAAAAACGCTGCAAAATTGACGAAAACGCTTTATCTTTAAATTTCTCTATCGGAATTTTGGCAAGTTTATATGAGATAGGAAAATCTGAAAAGATATTTTTGTACTTTATCGCTATTTTTATATGCGTAATATGGTGGGATATATTTTTTATAGCAGTATTTTTTACATATTTATTCGGATTTTTATTAAATTTAATACTTTATCTGTTTATAAATAGGAATTTAAAAGGGTTTAGGGCTCTGCCATTTATTAGGATCGCACGCCCCTCATATGGCAGATGGTTTAGGAACAAGCCCGTTTATCCAAGATATTATCTCGTTTACGTCTATAATAAAAAAATTTATGATGAAATTAAAGAATATTTTTTGCTGAAAAACGTAAATATAAATAACGTTAAGAAAGATTACTTGTTTATCTAATGAGGAGGATAAAATGACGAAGGAAGAGGTCGCGAAGAAAGAGTCAGACAACGCGTATAAAAGGTTTTCATCAAATTAAGTTATTATAAATTTAGATCTATTTTTTAAAAGGTGCTTGAAATAATGGAAAATTATAATGAACAAAAAGCCAGAGACTACGACAAAGAGCCGATAATAGTAAAAAATTATGAGAGGCTGCTAATATCTACAATTACGTTTTTATATATGCCTATGATTTTGGGCGGATATATTCTAAGCATATGGGATTTAATTTTTTTCAAAACACCATATATCGATGATGGAAATAGGCTCTAGCGTTATATTTGGAATTTTTATAGCGATAGTATTGAGACTTATTTATAGCTGCTGCGTAAGCAATAATAATCGAAAAATCTACTTTATGAATAATTCTATAGATTTCTATAACAATGGCGAGCCTGAGAGAAGGACGAACAATATTCATTTAAATGATGTGATAGGCAGACCATTTTGGGGATATTGCAACGACGATAAAGTTCGTCGCCTCATTTATAATATTATTATAATTTTTTCTATTGCAGCCCTATCGTTTCTATCATCGCAAATTTTATTATTCTTCATTTTTTCAATACTTTCTGCAATCTTTTTGAAAATATTTTTTCACTTTTTAATTGTAGGCAATTTTAAGAATTTTTCATTCTTTTCTGCAATCATAGTGGATTATCCGTACTATGAGCAGGAAAATACTTATTATTTAAGCTCTATTTTATCGGCAAAAAATTATTTAGTTTGCGTATATGATACAGAAAGGCTAAACGAAATAAAAGAATGGTTTTTAGTTCGAAAAAATATCAATATAGATAAAATAGAAAAATATTATCTTAGCTAAAGCGGGCGGTTATGGATACAAGAAACAAAGAGATTGGGTTTAGAGATTACGACAAAAATCCGATAGTCGTAAAAAAGATGGACGATCTGTTTTGGCTGATAGCTCTTGGAATTTTGTTAATTTGTTCTTTGACCTATCATTTTAGCAGTGAGTATAAATTTAGGTTTTATATGAAAATATTGCTAGGTTATGGCACCGCATTTTTCTTTATATACGCAGCGAGCTTTATAAATAGCAAAAAAACGATAACCTTTATGAAGGACAAAATAGAATTTAAAAATAAAACAAAATGCGAAAAAGAGATGGCGTTAAAAAATATCTCCGTTTACAGATATGCTTATATGATTCCCAATTTTGCGCCCTTTGATGTGAAAATTAAATTTTCTGTTTTAGTTTTATTTATAATGATCGTCGTGGCATTATACAACTTTAAATTTTATATGTTTATTTTTATAATTATGGGCTTGTCGCTTATGCCTATTATTAAATTTCTCTACTATATTCTGTTTGAGAAAACCGTTAGGTTCTTGCTTTGTGATAAATTATTGATATGCAATGGCTCCGATTCCGAAGTATTTACGATCAATAATAAAAATGAGCTTGGCGAGCTGCAAAAATATTTCTTGGATACGCTAAATATAGATATTACAGAGGGATATTTATTTTGGAAACCGCCTTATAATATTGCAAAAATAATAGTGAATAAAATGAACAAATTTATGAAATTCTAAAAACAAAAGATAAGGTTTAAAAAATATATAAACGATACATAATTAGCGCACCGCTGGATAAACAATTTAATTCGCAGAATATTGATCTTTAATGAAAAATAGAATTTAGAAAATTTAAATTTTAACGTTCCGCTTGAAATTTTGCCTTTAAAATTTACGCGCTAATCTTCGCCGCTTTCATATACGCCGAGCTCTACGAGATTGCCGTCAGGATCGCGCAGATAGATACTTTGCATAGCGCCGCGCGTGCCGTTGCGAGGTACGACGCCAAGCTCTATTTGTGCCCCTTTGCTTTCCAGCTCCGTTTTGAGCTGCTGTGCGCTTTGATCTTCGCAGATGAGGCAAAAGTCCGCCGAGCCCGTGCTAGGACGCGCCGCAAACGGCGCAAACTCGCCCGCGCGGGTGTGAATATTGATCTTTGAGGAGCCGAAACGCAGGCTGTGTTTGTCGCCCTCGCAAACATACTCTAGCCCTAAAATTCTTTCATAAAATTCCACGCATTTTTGCAAATCGTCCGTAACTAGGACGAAGTGATCGATCTTTGCGATTTTCATTTTGCCTCCTTGCACGCTCGCAAGTCGCAAAATTTTTACGCCTCGCGGTGCAATCTTGGAATTCTGCCGTGGAATTTTGCGACAAAATTCCAAATGCTCGTAGCGAGAAATCAAAATTTCGCAACGTAAATTTTAAAATTCTAAAATTTTGCTTAAGCAAAATATGGTGCAGCAAAACCTAATTTTAGTAAAATTTGACCCGACGAAATTCCGTCTAGCTAGCGCCGCAAATTCTAATCTCGCGATTTCAAAACTAGCGATTTTAAAATTCTCTTGCCTACCTCGACGCCCGGCTGATCGTAAGTGCTGACGCCCAGTATCGCTCCAGTAGCGCTGGTTAGCAGCTCAAAGTAGTAAAATAGCTCGCCCACGCTCTGTTCACAAAGCCGCGAAACCTCGATAAGATCGACGCTGATGCCCTCATTTAGTACGGCTTGCAGCGTAGCATCGCATTGAAGATTTAGTACCTCATCCAGTCGCATGCCGTTTACGAAGTCGCAGCCTTCAAGGCCTTGCAGACTGATACCAGGTACCGCATCCGCAGTGCCGTTGTCCGTGAGCTTTAAGAAAGTCACGGTCTTATCCTTTACGCCGTCCATTATGAGCTGAAGGAAGCTGTGCTGATCGCGCGAGCCTACAAGCCCTACAGGAGTAAGTCCCTCGCGGCTAAAGCCGATCTTTTTACCTAGGCTTTCCGCCCATAGCTGTACGTACCACTCGCCGAAGCCGCGCAGCGCGTCGCCATAGCTAAAAAGGACGTTGATTTTCGCACTTTTGTGCGTGGCGTAGTGATGGGCTTTTCGTAGAATTTTATTCTCCGCGATTTTAGCGGGATCGCCTGCTAAAATTTCATCCAGATACCGCTCTTTTGCGGCGGCAGCTCCGCGTAGCATCGCGCTTGCATCAAGACCTAGCCCAACTGCGGGCACTAGCCCTACCGCACTTAACACGCTAAAACGGCCGCCTACGTTAGCGGGCATATTTATCACGCAGGCGCCGTGCTCGCGCGCGAAGATATCAAGTGGCGAGCCTGCATCAGTGATGAAGATGAAATTTTTTGCTAGCGCTTTTAAATTTGAAATTCCAAAACGCTGCAAAACGACCTTAAAAAGCGAGATCGTCTCGATCGTACTGCCCGATTTGGAGGATACGATGAAGATCGTGCTAGCAAAATTTAACCCTTCAAGCGCGCGGTTTACGCTGTGCCCGTCGAGATTATCCAAAATTTCAAAGCGCAAATTCTTTCTTACGCGCGGACGTAGTATCTCATAAAGCGCCCGCACGCCCACGCTGGAGCCGCCGATACCCAAAAGCACGATCTCGTCGTAGCTTCGCGCGCTAAAAAATTCCTGCGCCTGCGCTATTTCGTTTGCGCCTTGCTGCGGCAGGTGGTAGTAGCCTATCTCTCCGCTTTCGTATTCGGCGCGGATCTTTGCCGCTACCTCCTCTAGTGCGCCCTCTTTTGCCAGCGGGAAAAACAGCTCATTTTTTACCATCGCCGAATTCTCGCTCGTAGAAATATTTGATCGCCTCCACATAGCCTTTTACCGAGCCGCAGTCGAAGCGAGTGCCTTTAAATTTATACGCGATCACCACGCCGTTTTGAGCCTGTTTTAAAAGCGCGTCGGTGATCTGCACCTCGCCGTTTTTGCCCGGCGCCGTCTGCTCGATGAGATCGAAAATATTAGGCGTTAGGATGTAGCGTCCGATGATGGCTAGGCTCGACGGAGCCTCGCTAGGTTCAGGCTTTTCAATCATATCCGAGACCATTATCAGATCGTCGCTGATGCTTTTTCCTGCGATGATGCCGTATTTGTTTACGTCCTGCGGCGGCACCTCCATTACTGCAACGACGCTGCAGCGGTATTTTTCGTAAATTTTAACCATCTGCGTAAGCACGCCCTCGCCGTTTTCGTTCACGCACAGATCGTCTGCGAGCACCACGCCGAAAGGCTCGTCGCGGATTAAAATTTTACCCGTATAAATCGCGTTGCCGAGCCCCTTCATCTGCTCTTGGCGCGTGAAAGAGAAGGTGCAGCGCTTCATAAGCGCCCTGATCTCGTCGAGCAGATACTCCTTGCTGCTGCCTGAAATTTGATCCTCCAGCTCGTAACTGCGGTCGAAATAATCCTCCAGCGCGCGCTTGCCGCGACCCGTGACGAAAGCCATATTGTCCATGCCCGCCTCCAGCGCCTCGTCCACGCCGTAGTGAATGAGCGGCTTGGTAAGGATCGGAAGCATCTCTTTAGGTAGCGATTTGGTCGCGGGCAAAAAGCGCGTACCGTAGCCCGCCGCGGGAAATAAACAAGTCTGGATCATGAAGCTCCTTTGATCTTTTTTTGAACTTTTATTATAATGCAAAAAAGATAAAATTCCGCAAAGGAAAGCCTTGAAAACGATTGAAAAAGAGATCAGCGCCGCGCAGGAGATCAAAAAATCAAGCTTCATCGCCTATCTCGCGCCGATAGCGAGCTTTGAGGCGCTGCGTGCGCAGTTGCGGCAGCAGCATCCCAAGGCGCGGCATATCGTCTGGGCGTATCGCGCGCTGAACGAGCCCGGGCAGATCGTAGAAAACTCAAGCGACGACGGCGAGCCCAAATCGACCGCGGGCGCGCCGTGCCTAAACGCGCTTCGCGGCGCCAGTCTGATTAACGCCGCGGTGCTCGTGGTGCGCTACTTCGGCGGCATCAAGCTAGGCACTGGCGGGCTGGTGCGAGCATACGCCAGTAGCGCAAATGCCGTGATAGACGCCGCTGCGGATGCCGCAGAGTTAGTGGAATTCGTGTTGCGTAAGAAGTGCGCGTTTTTCGTGCCGTTTGCAGCGGTGGCTAAATTTGAACATTTTTTAAAAAAATCGGGTTTTGTTTATGAAGCGAGCTTCGGTGCTGCAGGAGCGGAGTTTAGCGCAGAGCTTAGCGTGGAGGAATTTGAAAAATTTAAAGGCTTTGCAGACGCTCTCGCGCCGGCTCTTAAAATGCTGCACGAGCCGGAATTTTAAAATTTCAAAATTCTATAAAATTTAAAAGCTCGTTTCGGCTAAATTTGAAAGCATAAGCGGATTTTGCATTTTATCGTAGCGGAATTTTAAAGCTAAAGTGAAATTTCATCGTGCGAAACATAAAATCCGATAAATTTTAAAATTTTCAAAATTCTGTCGTAATTTAGCTTGCAAAATTTCACGAAAATTCCGTCCGTAAATTTCAAAATCCCATAAAATTTTTAAAATTTCACGTGCTTCATCTTAGCTTCACGCACAGGCAGGCTTAGCAGAGCTGCAATAGCCGCTAGCGTCATATCCAAATACCACATATAATCATACGCGCCGTATGCCCGCACCGCAAGACCTCCGATATATGCGCCAAAAAATCCGCCGATTTGATGCGAAAGCATCGTAAATCCAAATAGGCTTGCTAAATATCGTGTCCCTAATAGCTTACCAACGGCAGCCGCAGTAGGCGGTACGGTCGCTAACCAGGTAAATCCTAATCCCACGCTGAAGATATAAAATGTAAGGCTATCTTTGGGCGAGAGCACATAAGCACCAATAAGAGCGATACGCAGGGCATATATGCAAAATAAAATGACTTTACATCGCACTTTGGAAACACACCAACCTACGAATAAGCTGCCTACGATGTTAGCGATACCAATCAGTGCGAGCGAAAAGGACGCTACCTGCGCGCCATGCCCACTTAGTGCTACTTCGCTAGGCAGATGCGTCACTAAAAACGCTACGTGAAAACCGCACGTAGCAAAGCTTAAATTTATCAAAATATAGCTTTTATCGCGCAGCGCTAAACGCAGCACTTCGCCTAAGCTGCGCTTATCTTCTTCATGCAGGCTGGTCTGTTCGCCAAATAGAATTTTACCGCCTGCCAAAAGTCTCGCAAGCGGCAGAATTAGCAAGCTAAGCCCTGCGAGCGTAAAAAATGCGCCGCCGTATCCTAAAGCAGGCGTTGCGATACAAAACCCAATCATAGGCGCAAATAAAAACTGCCCGAACGAGCCGCCTGCATTTAGCACTCCGCTAGCAACCGAGCGGATAGAAAATGGCAGGCGTTTTGCCATTAGGCTCATTAGAATCGGAAAACTACCCGCGCCAAGCCCCAGTGCAAGCCCAAAGCCCATCGTTAATACAAGCGAGCTTTCACTACTAAATAACGGCACAAGAGCGCAGCTAATCGCCAGAAGCACGCTGCCCCAAAATAGCACGACGTAGGCACCGAGCTTGTCTGCAAGTATCCCGCTAAGCGGTTGCGAAAAGCCCCATACCAGCTGCGTAGTTGCCATCGCAAAGCTTACTTGCGCGATGGATAGGGAATTTGCTTGCATTATAGGCTGCACGAAAAGACCTAATGACATACGAATGCCCATCGTAATCATCAAAATAGCTGCGGCGCATAGGATCATTATCCAAACTGATTTCATATATATTCCTTTTAAAAAATAGAATTATAGCATAAAAATCGCGAATATATCGAGATTTTATAGATATATTTAATTAATGTATTTTAGTATATTATTTATGTAAAAGGAATTTACCGAGCTTTAATGGGCTTTGCATTAAAATTCTCTTTTCAAGGAGAGGCAATGATTTACGAAGATGAGATGATTTATGTGGAGCGCGAGGAGCACGAAGTGCCGTGGGTAAAGGTCTTTACGAAGGCGAAATTTAAAGAGCTTAGCGACTGCGACGAGGCGACGCTGGCGCATCTGTGGCGCGCCGTACTTCAGTGCGAAAAGAGCCTGCGGGAGTTTTATGCGCCCGATAAGATCAACATCGCAAGCTTCGCCAACTACGTGCCGCGCGTGCATTTTCACGTCCAAGCGCGCTTTAAAAACGACAGCTTTTTCCCGGAGTCCGTCTGGGGAAAAAAGATGCGCAACGGCAAGCTAAATCTGCCGGAATTTAGCGAATTTGCAGAAATTTTAGCGGCAAATTTAAAGATGGAATTCAGATGATAGGCGCGCGATCCAAAAAATACCTAAGCCTTTTCGCGCTTGCTTGTTGCGGCGCCACCTTTGCATTTTATCTGCGCTTTAAAAGCGAGGAAAATGAGATAAAAATCAAGCAGCAGTTCGATTTTAGCGCGAGCTTGTTTGAAAAGATCGTGGACGAAGAGAAGCTAAACGCCTTTGCGATCTCGCTGATTTTGTCGCAGAACAGCGACGTGGTGCGCTGTTTCGAGAGCGGCAAACACGGCGAGTGCATGGACGTGACGAAAAAATACAAAGACATCTTAAGCGCGGTGCCCTTTTACACGGGCGTGAAGATACATTTTCACACGCAAAACATCAGAAGTCTGGCTAGAAGCTGGAGCGACGAATTTTACAACGACGATCTGAGCTCGTTTCGCCATTCGCTTTTGCAGATCCGCCAGAGCTTGCTTCCAAAAGCGCTTGTGGAGATGGGGCGGTGCGGGGTTTTCATGCGCGGAATTTCGCCGGTTTTTAGCGACGGTAAATTTATCGGAAGCGCCGAGATAATGCTCGATTTCGAGCACGTCATCGCGCAGATCAACCGTATGGGAAACGATATTTTTATCCTCGTAGATAAGAGGTTCGAGACCGACTGCTTCTATGATAAAATAGGCGTTATCAAGGACTTTATCGTCGTAAACAGCGCGCCGGATTACGACGTTTTGTCGATTTTGGCGACGCTTGATTTTGGGGCGCAGAGCTTTATCAAAAAGGACGGGCATTATTTTTACGTGCGGGCATTTTCGGACGAAAACGGCACGAAGCTGGGCTATATAATTCTGCACCGCGAAGGCTAGCGGACGAATGGGCCAATCGTAAGCCTCATCAAAAGTGAAAATAACAGAAATATGATCGAAAGGTGACGTGCAAAATTTCTTGAGAAAGGCTAGAAATTTTAGGTTTAAGTAAATTTTTATAGTGATAGTTTTATAATCCGCGCTAAGGGATAGCAAGAAAAGGACTGATATGAAATTATATAAGTCTATTAAATTTAAAGCCCTAGCAGGCGCGCTGCTTCTAGCGGCGATACTCTGTGCTGCATTTGTCCGTATAATCCCCGATTACTCCACCTCACGAGGCTTCGCGATAGTTTCCCTCCCTGATTACAATAAATACAAGCAAGGATACTGCCTCAAAGAGGATAGAATTTTGCCGAGGGAGGAACGATTTAAGCGCGGAATTTTAGATACTTTAGAAAGACATGTATTGTTTCGTGCAGCTATTACAGACAGGTGCTACTATGTATATGGCAGCAAGACTTGCAACTATGGCAATAGAGAATTTGCCGTTAAAGTAGGCTTTTACGAAACCGATAAATTTAATAACGATGATTGGCTGGAAGTTCTATCTAAAGAATATGAGATAGAAAAACGTAAAAATCAAGACGCTTGGCTATATAGAAATATTTTTGTTGAGAAATTTCAAATGAAGCCCGTAGATATCGCAGAAAAGTTAAAGCTAAATTTAAAAGAGGGCTTTGCGGGCTTTGAGATGCCAGTAATTGAATACACAGGATTAAATAAATATCTTTTATATCTTGATAAAAGCTTTATTCTTTATGATGATTTTAAATTCGGTGCTATTTTGGTTAGAGTTCCTGAAGGATATACCCCCAAAGACCTATTGGATAGAAGGCAATATTATGAAAGAGAGATTCAAACCAGATCATATAGTGAAGATGACTTTAAAATCGATACATGCGGCAATAGCGATTTTAAAATTTATAAAAACAATGTCGAAGAAATAGCGGATCGCCTAGTAAGAGAAGATTTGTTTAAAGGCGGCTGAAAAGCCTAATCATTTGAAATTTACTAATCAAATTTCAAATCAAACATTTAGAACTTCAAAGTAAAGGATAAGCGATGGAAAATCAGGAGCCAAAAAAGCTAGAGCTAAGTAAAGATTATAGTGCAGAAATTCTCTCTTGGTATCTTTGGGGTCAATCAAAAGCCCCCTCAAAGGCGGAAATGGCAGATGCCAAATGGATAGGTAGGGAAGAAAACATAACGCTAGAAGTCAATACACAAGAATTTCTAAAAAAGGCCGGGGACTTTGTAAACGCAAAAGACTTTAGATCGTTTAAAACATTTTTTAGCGGCAAAACAGTAAGTGGAAATAAGCTAAACAATGGAAATCCGACATTAAACGAAGGTCAATATGAAAGATTTGAAAATGGGTTGTATTTTTTAACTCAGGAGCAATTTGCAAATCTATTTTATGGGGAGTATAAAGACAATAAAGAATTAGATAAAAATAAAAAACTTAAATCGGATATATACGATGCAGCCAAAGAACCAACACTCAATAAAAACCCTGCTTTAGTATCTCTTTACAACCGAAATATAGACAATCCAGACTTTGCCAAACTGGCCTTTACATTCGGAAGTATGAAAGTTGGACTCAATACTTCTAAAATTCGCTATGTTTTAGATGAAAATCTCAATCCTATCCTTGTAAAAGACATAGAATATCAATTTGAAGCGGGAGATTTTGATTTTAAAGGAGGCAAAGGTAGCGGACCGGTAAATCATATATTAAATCAAATAGCAGATCCTAGCGCTATAGGAAAAACGGTAAAATTTAAATTTACAGGCGAAACAATCATAGATGGAGGAAGTATAAACAAAAACAATTATGATTCGATGAAAGAGCTGAAAGAATATGAAGTTGATAGCAATAGTAAACTTTTAGACTCTGATTTTTATAAAGTTATGTTGTTAAAATTTTGGCCCGAATTTGATCGTATAGTATCTACTGGAGTTATAGACTATCTAGACGAGAACAATAAGATAGTAATGTTCAGAGGCAATGAAAAAGATAAGATGGTAGGGACACAAGCTGCTAACTTTAATTTTAGTAACGACATAAAACTTTTATTTAAGCCTATTGAGGGATTCGATGTAGAAGCTTTTATCCCTTTTAGACTTCTAAATCACTATATAAAATATATCCCCAACGGCATAACCTATGTGGGAGGCAAGGGAGATGATACCATAGATGAGATGAACGGCATATTAGAACGAAAAGACAGGATGATGGGAGGGGAAGGCTTCGATACATACTATGTAGGCCGCGGCGATACCATAGAGGATTCCGACGGAAGAGGAAAAGTATTTTTTGATCGGGTAGCTTTGACTGGTGGAACTTACAATAGGGATAAAGGAGTATATCTAAGCGAAGACGGGAAAACGGAATATAAACTAGAAGAGGATAGATTGATCGTCAAAAGAGGCGTTAGCACGATTACTATAAACGGATATAAGAAGGATTTTAAAGACGAGGGCGGAAACGCATATTTAAATATAGCACTAGTTGATTCGGTTGAGATAGAAGTAACTCTGCACGGCGGCGTTATCAGCGAAGGAAACCAAAAAGAGATGAGCGGCAAATTTAAAATATCTTTGGATAAGGAGCTCAAAAGCAAAGAATATATAACTCTTAAAATTCATGATAATAATGTAAACAATAAAGAGCAAATAGTAAAACTTACATCAAAAAATTATAATAACAGTTTTTACGAATTTTATTGGGAAGGAGATGCACATGCAAATCAGGATAAAATATATTCTGCGAGCGCCGAAGTAATAGATAAAAGCGATATAATAGAAGTCAGGATAAAATCAGAGAAAATAGTAATTAAAGACGATGATAGAATATGCTTGTTTTACTTCTGGCTACCAAGCTTTCAATTTTATGCTCTAACGAATACTGGGCCCGAATATGGAATACCGAATTTGATGTTATGGTGGCAATACTGGTATTCGTCGACTTTTATGTCGGTTTTTCATTTGCAGGTTGATTATAATAAAGATTTTGTAACGGATACAGGTAAAGCTAAATATGGATATATCTATCGTGGTGGAGAGTTGGAGGTTCATTTCCCTTCCAATGATTTAATTGAAAATAAAATAGCTGTTTGGGATAGTAATCATGGAAAATTAGGAGTTTTATATGATCGATTTCCTGATTATTCATTACTAGAAAAACATTTGCTTCTTTATAAAAAAGACGCTATAAATCGTATGAGCGAATATATAAATTTTGAAAATACATATATTGAATATGAATATGATGGAACTAGGATATTTTCAATCGAAGAATGCCATGTATTTATTGACAATATAATCAAAGAGATAAAAATAGCTTTTTTGAAGACAAAAGAAATTTTTGAAAATGGTCCACAGCCAGGCGAATATACGATTCCTGTATTTAATTATAATTTTAGACGTGAAAGATTTATTTTTGATGTCTATCAAAAATAATTAACAAAATAAACCAAGAAAACATTTTGTTTATATAAAACATTGCGGTGTATATCACAGGCTAGTGGCTAGTCCAAAAGCTTCTGCTTAAACAGCGGGATTTTGTAGCAAAAGGTGCTGCCCTCACCGAGCTTTGAGCTGACGCTTTTTGCGATGCCGTAGCGCTTACAAATTTTATCGATTATGTTTAGCCCGAGACCGAATCCGCCAAGAGCCGCGTTTTCGCGCGAGTATCTATCCCAGATCGCGCTCGTATCCTTTATGCCGATGCCGAAGTCTTGCACGCTAAAGACCGCTATGCTTACCCCTTTTTCCAGCCCGATGATGATCTTGCCGCCGGGGCGCGAGTATTTTATGGCGTTGCTTAGGGTGTTGTCGATGAGGCGCATTAGCGAGGTTTCGTCCATAAAGACGCTCACATCTGGCGCTATTCGCGATTGCAGACTTATGTTTTTGCTTTTTGCGACCAGATAGATGAAATTTATCCTAGCGCTCAAAAACTCGCTCATATCGATGCGGCGGCTTTTTAAGCTCATCTTGCCGCTTTTGATGAAGTACTCCACGTCCTCGTAAGTAATTACCATCTGCTTTAGCGCGGATTTTATTCGCGCCGTGTGTTTGTCGCGCAGCCCAAGCATCTCGGTGTTGATGAGCGCGACGCCCAGAGGGGTCTTTAGCTCGTGCATCGCGTCGTTGAAAAACGCCTTGATTAGGTTGCTTTGCTGCGCGTAGAAATTTTTAATGATTTTGTAGTTAAACAGCGCGATGATGAGCGCTACGAAAATCGTGATAAAGATCGTAGAGATCGCGATAAATTCTATCTTGGCGTAGCTTATCTTTTTTGAGATGACGAAAAAATGCAGCTTGCCCTCATGCAGAAAGTGGCGCTTAAAAAATACTCGCCCGCCGAATTTCAGCGTGATAAATGCAAAATCCGGCGGCTGCACACTTAGATTTGATCTTAAAATTTCGCCGTTTGCGTTTAGGATCGCGTAGTCGTAGATTAGCTCGTCTTTTAGATTCAGATCCGCGCCGGCTAGAGCTTCGTCGCTTTTTTGTATCAGCTCGGCAACGTTGGCGCTCTCCTCGATTTTGGAATTTAAATAGATGATATAAAGGCTCTCGCTTATAAAGGCGCCGATGATGAAAACCGCGCTAAAAAGCGTAAATTTGAACCCTTTAAGCATTGATCTTATATCCGAGTCCGCGGCTGGAGAGTATGAAGTCGTTGCTCGTTTTGGAGCGGAGGTTGCTGATATGCACGCGCACATCGACGCTGCCCGCTTCGCCGTCCCACACGTCGGCGATGAGCTCATCTACGCTTACGAACCTTTTGATATTGGCGAGTAGAAATTCTATGATTTTGATCTCTTTGGCGCTTAGCGCTATCTCTTCGTCTGCGCGCTTTAAAATTTTTAAATTTGCGAAGTAGTGAAATTTATCCGCGATCTTGACGGCGTCCTTTTCGTCGCCGAAGTACTTTCGCATCAGCTCGCTTACTCTAAATTTAAGTTCGGCTAGGTGGAAGGGCTTTTTTAGGTATTCGTTGCAACCAAGCTCGTAGCACTGGCTTAAATCGTCGATGTCGCCGAGCGAAGTCATCATCATCACGGGAGTGTTAAGGCCGAGGCTGCGAGCGTATTTTAGCACCTCTTCGCCCGAAACCTCCGGCACTTTTATGTCTAAAATCAGCAAGTGGTATGCATTCGCGGCGATCTTATCGCAGGCTGCGTCGCCGCTAGCGCATTCGTCCACCTCGTAGCCAAGCTCCTGCAGATACTCGCTTACGCTGCTTCTGTATTCAAAATCGTCTTCTAAAAGTAAAATTTTCAAACCCGTTCCCTAAATCGGGAGCGAGACTACGCTCCCGTGCAAATTTGCCCCGCATATACGATGTAGTAGCGAAGCAGAATGACGCCGCAAAGCACTACGAAAGAATTTAAAACTATAAACGCAGGCTTGTAGGCGTGGTTTTTCAGCGCCGTAAAGGCGATGATGATCGGAGCGATGAGCCCCGTGCCTAAAACGCCGATCCAGAAAATTTTGCCGTAAACCTCGTGCGTCAAAGCCTGCTGTGCCGCAAGCGCGCTAGTGCCGCCCTCGAAATACATCCCGACAAACAAAATGAACAAAAGCGGAATCTCAAAGAGTATCGCGCGCAGATCAAGCACCAAAAGGTATTTTATGCTATCTTTGTTTAACGAGCCTTTAAAAAACAGAAGTCCAACTAAAATGCTCGCCGCGATGCCGCTGGAAAAGCCCGATAGCAAAAATAAAATCGGAAGCACCGGAGTATTCCAAAGCGGAATTTTCATCACCGCGCTTAATAAAAAGCCCGTATATGCACCCACGCAAAGAGCAAGCACGAATAGGGCTCGCTCAAAAATTTTGGAAGCTTTGGCAAACGAGCTTAGCAAATTTACGATAGGTCGCAGAAACGCAAGTAGTTTAAATTTACAAATTTCCTCGCCGAAGACGCACAGCGCAAATACAAAACTAAGCGGCACGTAGATTAAAAGCGCCGCCACGCCGAGGCTCATCACCGAGCCAAAGTTAAATTTGATCAGCAAAAGATAGAAGGTAAGAGGCTTGCCCAGATCGAAGATCAAAAGCAAAAGCCCCGCGCAGATCGTGATCGGCGCCGTGATCGCACCCGCTCTAATCATCGCGTCCCAGATAGAATTTTGCTCGCTTTCGTGGCGGTTCCATTTGACTAAAAGCGCCACCATCGTCGCTCCCGCGCTAAGACCCGCCAAAAATAGATAAATCGCAATCGGCCAAGGCCAGTAAATTTCAGAGTATTGGCTCATATCGCCCCACATATTATTCATAGCGTCCTCCTTTTTTGTTTTTGATATTCGCTAGGTGCGGTTTGGTGTTTAGATACGCTTTCGGATATTCTACGCTCGTTTTGGCTAGCAGCTTATTTACCCCAGAGCTCGCGTCGTTTACGTCGCCGAAAACCAAAGCGTCGGTCGGACACACGCTTACGCAAGCAGGCTGCAAGCCTTTGCTGGTGCGGTTAGTGTAACAAAAGGTGCATTTGCCGATAGCGTGCGTGATAGGATCGACAAATCTAGCGTCGTAAGGACAGGCCAGGATGCAGTATTTGCAGCTGACGCAAAGCCTCTCGTCTATGAGCGTTACGCCGTCTTTGGTTTTAAAGCTCGCTCCCGTGGGGCAGACGTTCACGCAGGGGCTATCCTCGCACATAACGCAGCTGGCGCGCGAATAATCAAGCTTTAAATTTGGAAAAACGCCGCTTGTTTTGCCGTGCACTTGCAGCCTATAAACACCGCTCGGTACACCGTTTTCGTTCCTGCACGCAACCGAACAGGCTTGGCAACCTATACATAAATTTTCGTCGTGAATCATTATGAGTTTTTTCATAACCGCCCCTTTCAAATTTTAACTATATCGACGCCGACGTTGGTTACCATCGTGCTTACCACAGGACCCGCAGCGGGATCGAGAAGGACGCTTTGGTTCGTACCTATGCCGTTCGTGCGCTTTAGCCCCGGGCTTACGTGCCCAAAGCCGTGGTATAAAAATAGGCAATCGTCTCTGATGCCTTGCGTGACGAAAATTTTAGCCTTTTGCTCGCCGAATTTATTTTTGAGCTTCACGATATCGCCCGTCTTTAGCCCCTCCGCTTTTGCAGAAGCGGGGCTGATCCAAACCGGCGATTCGCTCATCATATCGTTTAAAATTTTGACATTTTGAGTGTGGCCGTTGGTGTGAAGCGCGGTCTTGCCGGTCATTAGGCAGTATTTGTGTCCGCCAAATACGTCCATGCCCTCGGTGTTTAAGCAGCCGTATCCCGCGAAAAGCTCCTCCACTTTCGGCGCGAAAAGCTCGATCTTGCCGCTCGGGGTTTTAAATTTCATCTGCGAGCTCATCTCGCCGTTTTCGTCCACGAACTCCGCCGCGGCAGGATATTTATCGATAAATTTAGCCACGAGCTTCGGCTCTCGGTAATACAGCTTCGGTACCTTGTAGCTTACGTAGCCGTTTTTGATTAAATTTGCGATCAGCTCGGCGTTACCTTTGGCTTGCTGCATGCGGTATTCGTCGATGTTGTTCCAGGTGTAGTCCTTATCGATCTTCATCACTCTCGCAAGCTCTCTAAAAATTTCATAGCCGCACTTCGTATCGCCCACCGGCTCGACGGCTTTGTTTCGCATTACAAATCCGGGCGCGGTGCCGCCTTTGTTTTGAATCGACTCGTCGCGCTCCAAATACGTGGATTCGGGTAAGATCACGTCGGCTAAGCACGCGAAGTCGCTCATATACACGTCGATTGCGAGCACGAAGTCCAGCTTTTTGATCGCCTCTACGCTCTTATCTACGCCCGCAACGTTGATGAGGTGGTTAAAGCGCGTGCTGACCCAGCCTTTTACCGGATATGGTTTTTCGCTTAAAATCGTAGGCGCGATCTGCATCAAAACGCCGTGTTTGCGCGGCACGAAGAAATTTTCGCTACCTTCTTCGCCGCAGCCGTCGATGCGCGCGGTCTTTGGAATTTTAAAATTTTTATCGGGGTTTGAGATGGTAGGGAATAGATCCTCTTTGCAAAGCGCGTTGAAGGTTTTGGAATCTTTAGAGAAGTAAATTCCGCCCTTTTTCTCGACGTTTCCCATCAGCGCGTTTGCGATTGCGATGGCGCGCGTGCGGATATATTCGGCTTTGGCGGTCGTGGTTTTATGACCCCAGTCGATTACGACTGCGGGAGCCGCAGCGTAAATTTCATTTGCGATGCGCTCTACCTTGTCCGCTTTGATCCCCGTGATGGCCTCCTGCCAAAGCGGCGTCGTATCCTTCACCGATTGCCTTAGCTCCTCTAGCCCTACGGCGTATTGTTCGATAAATTTTTTGTCGTATTTGTTGTCGCGCAGCCAGACGTGAATCAGCGCCATCAAAAACGCCGCATCGGTTCCTGGTTTTATCGGTAGCCACTCATCGGCTTTGGAGGCTACGACGCTAAAGCGCGGATCGAGCACCAAAAGCTTTACGTCTTCTCTGCTTGCGGCTTTTGCGAGCTTTTTAGTTTTTGAGATATCGATTCCCTCAAAAAGATTGTGACCGAAATTTACGATATATTTTGCATCGCCGTAGTCTCTTTGCATATTAGCGCCGAAGGTGTGCGGCACGGCGATATTGTAGGTGACCGGACAACAGGACCAGTGCGAGTAGATGTTCGGGCTGCCGTAGGCACAGGCGAAATTCATCATCTGGGTGTGGTGTTCGCCCGTTTTGGAGGTAAAAACTACGCTTTGCGGGCCGTATTTTTGCGAAATCTCGCCTAGCCTCTGCGCGCAAATTTTAAGCGCTTCGTCCCAGCTTGCTTCTCTAAATTTGCCCTCGCCGCGCTCGCCTACGCGAATGAGCGGCTTAATGAGCCTTTGATCGTCTTAGAGTTGATTGATGCCCGCGCCTCCGCGAGCGCAGATCGAGGTTTTGTTTGAAAAGCGATGGTTGCCCTCGATGAGAGCGCCGCGGCCGTCTTTGACGGTCACTTCGATAGGACAGCGCGAGGAGCACATCTCGCAGACGCTAGCGACTTTCTTTTCCGTCCCGCCTGTAACCGCGCTAGCGCTTAAATTTAGATTTAACGTTGCTAGCGTGCCGATCGCGGCGGTGCTTTTTAAGAAATTTCGTCTATTCATAAAAACTCCTTACCTTTAAATTTCGGTAGGAATTCTAAGGATTCATCGTAAAAATAAGGTTAATTTTGATAATGCAGCTTTTGGCTTAGACTTTATCTCGAAAGATAAAATGCGTCCTGCGCCGTATTTTAAAGCCGTAAAATAACGCTAGCAGTAGCAAAATGCTAATTGCGCCGCAGATTGCAAGGGCTACGCGAGCGCCCAGTAGCTCGGTAAAAAAGCCCGATATGAGCGCTCCAAATGGCGTACTACCTATTAAAAAGAGCGCATATAAGCTAAGCACGCGCCCGCGAAATTCGTTGCTTACGTGCATTTGCACGGTGGAATTGATGCTGGAGTTTGTGATTACGAAAAGAAACCCAGTTACGGCAAGCCCTACCGCAGCCCATGCGAAGGAATTCGCAGCCCCAGTAAGAGCTAAGCTCACCCCCATAGCGATCGCGCACGATCTGATTTTGCGGATGCCGAGTTTATCAAAGACTGCTACGAAAAGCGCGCCGCAAAAGGCCCCCACGCCCAGAGCCGACATCAAATATCCAAAGCTTCGCTCATCCGCACCCAGGCTAAGCTTAACAAGTGCCGAGATCGTTACGTTGTAATTTGGCACCAGCGTCGCTACGATAAGCACTATTATCATTAGCTCGCTTAGAATTTTTTTGTGCAAGACATACGAAATTCCAGCACCGATCGAGGCAAAAACGCCTCCGCTTCTGCTAGATAGCGTAGTAGCGGATGGCGGAATTTTTATGAAAAACAGCGAAACGATGATGCCTAAAAAGCTAAGCGCATTGAATAAAAAGCAAAAGCCCACGCCCCACAGTGCCATCACGATCCCTGCAAGTGCAGGTCCTGCAATGCGAGCGACGTTGAAGGACATAGAATTTAACGCTATGGCGTTGGCTAGATCGCGGGGCGAGTCGATGAGGTCTTTTACCATCGACTGACGGCTCGGGGCGTCCATGCTGGTAAAGATGCCGCTTGCAAAAGCGCAAAATAAAATTTTGCCGAAAGAATATAGCTCGCAAAAGCTCATAACTGCGAAAATTGAGGCAGTCACCGCCATGCCTATTTGAGCGAGCAAAAGGATCTTTTTGCGATTAAACTTATCGAGCAGTACACCGGAAAACGGCGTGAAAAGTAGCGCGGGCAAGAACCGCGCCGCGGCTACAAGGCTGACCTTAAAAGCGTCTGCGGTGATGCTTAGCACTAGCCACGGTAGCGCGACGCTTTGCATCCAAGAACCGATCAGCGAGAGATTCATCCCGATCCAATAAATTCTAAAATTTGAGTATTTAAGCGATAGGAAGGGATTTTTCAACGCGCCGCCTTTTGAAATTTTGATTTGAGATTATACATTAAATTTTAAAAATTCACTTAAAGATTTAACATTTATAAAAATTTAACGAAAATTTAATATTTCTGAAAAGAAAAATTTTATATACTCTGCAATAAATTTTTAAGCAAAGGATTAAAAATGCAAAGACCGACTCCGATTAATCAGGAAATTAAACTCGATGAGAAGCGCTATATCGTTTCCAAAACCGATCCGAAGGGCATTATCACGTTTGCAAATCCGTATTTTTGTATGATTTGCGGCTATAGTGAGCTTGAGCTTTTGGGGCAGCCGCATAACATCATCAGGCATCCGGATATGCCGCGAATAGCGTTTAAGCTTATGTGGGATACGATACAGCAGGGCAAGGATTTTACCGCCGTGGTTAAAAATTTAGCCAAGGACGGGCGCTTTTATTGGGTCATTACGGAATTTACTTCTAAAAAAGATCCTGTGACAGGGCAGATCACCGAATACACGGCATTTCGTAAGGCTCCGCCAAGATCTGCGATCGAAACTATAGAGCCAATTTATAGGGCGCTACTGGATGCTGAAAGAAACGGCGGTATGCAGGCCAGCCAAAAGGCGCTCGTGGACTTTTTAAAAAGCAAAGGCGAGACCTACGAGAGCTGGATCGCAAAGGTCTCAGGCAAATCAAATCCTCTCACCGCAATGTTTTTTAAGGCGATGAAAAAGCTTTTTAGCTAGTTTGACTGACACGGACGCAAATTAAAATTCCGCGGAATTGGTTGGAATTTTACCTCGAAAATTCCATGACATAATAAAATTATAAAATGCGAAATTTAGTCAAAATTCCGCGGAAATTTCTTAAATTTGAAATATAGAATTTAATAAAAATTCTTTAAAGATTATATTTTAGATTTCTTATATATATTTTACACCTAGTAGTATCACACCGGTTGTTTCTACATCTAAAATTCCTGATGCGTATTTAGCGCAGCTCTGTGGAGCGCTAGAAAGTAACTTACGACAGGGTATCGAGCTATATAGCTACTTAATATAAGAAAGAGGTGATTTGCTAAGAGAGAAATTTACCATAAGACACGAGGGTTGCTTTAAAATTTAAAAAGTTGAGTATAAGGCGGATTTAAAAATAAGGGAATTTATACGCTTAATTAGAATTTTTTGGATTTATGGTAGATTTTACGTATAGTTTAAAATTTCTAGAGTCTTTGCCTTATTGTAGGACAGCGAATGAGCGATAAAATTTACTGAGCTTTAAGTGATGAGAATATAAAATGGTGCGTCCATCAAATTTAAAGGCGATAAATGGATCAAAGCAGGCTTGAGGAATTAAGAAAGCTCCTAAATAATCAGCACAGCGATGCAAAGCAAAATCTAACAGAAGGTCTTTATCCCAAAAATTTTAACGCTTTCGACTTCAAAAATTTAAAATTAGAAGATGCGAGCTCTAAGACTTTAAATTCCGATGATACCGCTTTTTAAAAGGTGCTTGAAATAATGGAAAATTATAATGAACAAAAAGCCAGAGACTACGACAAAAATCCGATAGTAATAAAAGACTATGCTTTTTACGACTATATGAAATATTCCACGATTGCTACGCTTATAGGATGCTTATTCTTCATCTCGGTCGTTACCGTAGTAAACCCCATTGAGCCCAAAAATTTTAGATTACTTCCTTTCGCTTTGGTAATGTTTTTTATCAGGCGAAAGCAACAAAAGGGCGTCTATTTCGTATTTAACGATTCGGATATCAAATATTACAAAGAAGATAAAGCTTATAAATCTTTGAAACTTGAACAAATCGGCGCCGTTGCGATCAGTTTTGATCCGCGCTGGGACCGGCAGCAGAGGATAAGTATACCCGAAATGCTGTTTTTGTCGCTTTGGCCTTTGGGCGCATACGTTATGCGCGGAATGCATGCGATGATCGCGCTAATTTCGATGATAGCAATTAGCCTATTCGGAGCGAGCATATTGATGCATCTTAAAAATGGCAGTTTCAGATGCTTAGGCATCTATGACCGGCTTGTGATATACGGCGAAACGGGCGATCTTAGAATTATAAATGTTTTGATTTATAGCGAAAAAGAGTATCTGGAATTAAAAGAGTATTTTATGCGCAAAACGCATATAGATTTAGATACCGTCCCTCGCACCTTGTCGGTATTTAGCAAAAAGGTAAAATTTAGAAAATTTAAATTTAGAAAGAGATATCATAAGGCGAATTAAAAAGTAAGGAAATAAGCTGATTTTATAAAAAGTACTGATAAATGGAAAATTTTAATAAACAGCAAACAAGAGATTACGACAAAGATCCGATAATTCTTAAAAACTACGAATATCTATATCAAAAGCTATTAATGGTTTTCTCTCTTTTTATGGGCGGCGTATTTGCCATAATCGTAAATTTTGATTGGAAAGCCAGCGGCGCAGCGAATTATAGCGCCAATGACGGTATATGCATGATTTTGTTTCTATCATTTTTATCGCTATTCATTATATTGCCGGAGCTTATAGATTATAGAAAAGAGAGACCGACGATACGGCTTAAAAACAACCAAATAGAATTTTACGAAAAAGATAAAATCGCGTATGTCGAGCAATGTGAAAATTTACAGCATAATATGGATTGGTCCTTTTTTATAGGAAATTTTAAAGGAAAAAGAGGATTGCTATATATGTTTATGGCGGTATTGCTATGCTTGGTTTTCATGACGATTGATCTCGTGGTTGCTCGTTGGTTTTTGAGCTTTGCTTTGTTTCAGTTTGCGGGCAATATATTAGTAAAATTTATCTTTTGTCTTGTTTTGGGAAAGAGCGGTGATAGGAGATTTTCGCTTTTTCCTGCATTGAGAGTTGGCGAACCGCATTATGGACATATCGGCTTATTTGCTTGCTCTAGATATTATTTAATACCGATATTTAAAAATTCGATATATTTTGAATTGAAAGAGTATTTCTTAGCTAGACACAATATAAATATCAACGATGTAGATAAAATTTATTTCTAGCTATAAGTGACACAAAAATTTTATCAAAATGTATGGTGCAGAATTTTTCATGCAACAAATTCCATCCCGCGATACGGCGGAATGGAATTTGAAAGCAGCTCATTCGTAGCGAGTAAATCTAAACAGAATTTTAAAATTTAAATCCCAAAAACGCTAGCCATTGTATCCTAAGCGGCGCATATTTGCGCACGCGTCCTTGTAGCCGTAATAGCACGAGATGCGGTATAGATCAATGGCGTTGAATTTATTTTGCTCCACACCCTCACCTTTTTCAAACATCGCTGCGAGCTTCTGGCAAGCAGGAAAGTTTTGAGAGAGCGTGCACGCGGCGTTGTAGGCATTGGCGGCGGAAGCATAGTCGCGCTTGGAATACATAGAATCGGCGAAATTTAAACACATTGCGCCATTGCCGTTTTTGCACGCATCGCTTTGCACGACGCTGCCTTGTAGGTTCATCGCACGGATACCATCTTGAACGTCGGCGAAAGAATATTTGCCGCTCTTTGGCGCATCGACTGCGCTCTTTGGCGCGTTGCTAACGCAGCCTGCTAAAAATACTCCGGCGGCAATCAAAGCTAGAATTTTTTTCATATTTTGCTCCTTAATTTTTTGAAATTTGGCGACCTAAAACGTAATAGGTCTCTTTGCCCGCGACCTTTTGCAGCTTGAGCTTAAATTTTTCCGACCAAGCGCTGATAATCTGTTCCACAGCGGTCTTGCGCTCCTCGTTAGTAGCGTCATTTTTTATCTTAAAATACGGGTTTGAATTCGACATCGCCACGTGCGCACCGTAAATTTTAAGCTTATCATTCAGCCCTACAATGCGATCAAGCTCGTTATCCTCAAAATCGCACTTCGATAAAATTCCTCGTAGCTGCGCGACCGTCGCGTCGTTTACGCTATATCCTAGCGCTAGCAAAATTCCATCTTCACTCATTCTCATCCTTTCGAAAAAAATTTATCTGTTCGCTTGTGAAATCAAAACACCTTCGATTATGCTTTTTATATCGCCGTCTAAAATCGCATCGGTTTGGCTATAAGCCTCGCCGCTGCGATTATCCTTAACCTGCTGATACGGGAAAAGCACGTAGGAGCGGATCTGATGCCCCCAGCCGATCTCGCTTTTAGGCACGTTCTCGTCCTTCTCGCGCTGTTTCATCAGCTCCAGCTCGTAAAGGCGCGACTTTAACACCTTCATCGCCGTTTCTTTGTTTTTGTGCTGGCTTCTGTCGTTTTGGCAGTTTACTACGATGCCCGTCGGGATGTGCGTGATACGCACAGCGCTTTCGGTTTTATTGATATGCTGCCCGCCTGCGCCGCTTGCGCGAAACACGTCGACGCGAATATCCTTCTCTTCGATATTTATTTCTATATCATCATTTAGCTCGGGGCTTACCATTACGCTTGAAAAGCTCGTATGTCTGCGCCCTGCGCTATCAAATGGGCTTACGCGCACCAGGCGGTGGATGCCGTTTTCGGCTTTCAGATACCCGTAGGCGTTCTCGCCGCGCACGATGAAGCTAACGTCCTTAAGACCCGCTTCCTCGCCCTCTTGAAAGTCTAAAACCTCGATCTTAAAGCCCTCTCGCTCGCAAAAGCGCAGATACATGCGGTATAGCATACTCGCCCAGTCGTTGCTCTCCGTACCGCCCGCGCCCGGATGAATGCTGACGATAGCGTTTTTATCGTCGTTTTCGCCGCCAAGCATCATAGAAATTTCTAAATTTATGATTTTGTCCTCTAACTCACCCGCCTCGGCAAAAAGCGAGTTTATCGTCTCCTCGTCATTTTCCGAGTTTGCCAGCTCATATAGAGCCTTTGCGTCATCTACGGCGTTTTTAGCGTTTAGAAATTTATTTAAGATATTTGAAATTTTAGTTTTTTCCTTGCCGATGGCGCCTGCTTTTGCAACGTCCTGCCAGAGATTTTGATCGTTTTCAAGCTCCTCGATCTCTTTTAGGCGCGCTTTAATGTTCTCCGGTTTTACGACGCCCGCAATATTTTCGACTTTAGTATTTAGGGTTTTTAAAAGTTCCGTGTATTCGTAATTATCCAAAATTTAAGACCTTTTTATGCTTTTGGCGTGATTATAACATATTTTGGATTAAGGTTGTTTATAAAATTTTATTTAAGGCGGGCATTATGAAGCATTTGTCTATTAGGGATATCAAAACCTGCTTAATATTGCCATGATTAATCAGTTTAAGCTCCGTCGAGAGATCGGGCAAAGGGTCGTTTAGTAGCAGCTTTAGCTTTGCTTCTTCTAGCTTCAACTTTTTGCAATCGGCTTTTTTGTCTTCAAGCATAGACACCACTAGTCTTAGCTTTTCTTTTGTCATTTCGCTTTGCACGAAAGCAC
Source organism: uncultured Campylobacter sp. (assembly GCA_963529625.1). GTDB lineage: Bacteria > Campylobacterota > Campylobacteria > Campylobacterales > Campylobacteraceae > Campylobacter_B. The sequence continues at coordinate 82,369 of CAURZM010000007.1, forward strand.
CTTATATACGATAATAGAGCATAAAAAAGCTGCAACAGAGCAAGCAAAATACGCCCAAATTTCTCCGATAGTTTTTTCAAGAAGCGCGTGCAGTCCTAGCAAAAAGAATACTAAGCCTATAACGCAAATCACACCCGTAATTATATTTAGTAAAACCGAATTGGCGCTCTTTAAAAAAGAGCGCCTGATATCGCTAGCTTGAGCGTCTACGAGCTCTACTACCGAAACTATAAATTCAGATATGCCGGCCATTATTTTTTCAGCAACCAAGCGAGCAAAAATCCGACGCCGGCAGCGATAGCAATGCTTTTTATCGGATCTTGTTTTATCGTGTCATTCACGCTTTCTATGCCGTCTTTGCCTTTGAGCCTTAGATCATCTATATATTTTTTGATCTCATTGCTGTTTAGCTGATCTAAAATTTTATCTTTAGCAGACTCTGCACGCTCTGCGCCTATATTTTTGATGGACTTCATAATCTCTTTAAAATCCGCTTTTAAAGAGTCGATATCCTTTTTCAAAGAATCTAAATTTGTCTCTTGAGTAGCCATTTTCGCTCCTTTTCAAGTTTATTTTAGAGCTAAAGCTCGTGATAGATTTTAGTACTCATTGATTAACGCTCGCTAAATAGACCGCCCTTTCGCGCTTAATTTATACCTTTAATATTTTTTGATATAATTGCCGGCCTTAATATTTTATATTGAAAAGAGAGAATAATGCAAATTATTAGAAGCGTAGAGGAGCTAAAAAGCTTCAGAGCATCAGCAAGCGGCAGCGTGGGCTTCGTGCCTACGATGGGGGCTTTGCACGCGGGGCATGCGAGCCTCATAAAAAGAGCGCGAAACGAAAACGACATCGTAATCGTCTCCGCATTCCTCAATCCGGCGCAGTTTTTGCCCGGCGAGGATCTAAATAGCTACCCAAAAAACGAAGCGGGCGATATTAAAATTTGCGAGAGCCTCGATGTGAACGCGCTTTTTATCCCGAGCACGGATGAAATTTACGGCACGGAGGAGCCAGCGATCATAGCGCCTAAGCCAATAAGTGAAATTTTAGAAGGCAAAACGCGCCCTGGGCACTTCGACGGCGTACTTAAGGTGCTAAATAAGCTTTTTAATCTAACTCGTCCTAGCAACGTTTATATGGGCAAAAAGGACACCCAGCAGCTTTTCATCGTGCAGAAGATGGTAAAGAGCTTTTTTATGCCTATAAGTATCATCCCTTGTGAGATCGTGCGCGAAAGTGATGGGCTCGCGCTTAGCTCGCGCAACGCTTATTTGGACGAGGAGGGCAAGCTTATGGCGCTTAAGCTTTCGCGCTCCTTGCTAAATGCCAGCTCGCTTATTAAAAAAGGTGAGATCAGCCTAAATATCATCCGCGAAAAGATGCTTAGCGTGCTTGAGCCGCTGGCGGTCGATTATATAGCGTTCGTGGATTATAAATTTAATGAAATTTCGCAGATCAAGCAAGGCGATACGATAATCCTGCTTGCCGCCAAAGTCGGCACGACCCGCCTGATCGATAATATCTGGCTGTAAAATGGCAAAACTCCATCTCGTCTCGCTGGGCTGCAATAAAAATTTAGTCGATAGCGAGATCATGCTCGGACGTTTGCAAAACTACGAGCTCACGGATGAGCCTGCGAGTGCGGATGTGATGATCGTAAATACCTGCGGCTTCATCGCAAGCGCCAAGCAGGAGAGTATCCGCACGATTTTGAAGCTTAGCGAGCAGAAAAAAGACGGCGCGCTGCTGGTCGTCACGGGTTGCCTCATGCAGCGCTACAAAGACGAGCTTATGCGCGAACTGCCCGAGGTCGATATTTTTAGCGGCGTTGGCGACTACGATAAAATCGATGAGATGATTTTAAAAAAGCAGAATTTATTCAGCCCGCAAACCTATCTGCAAAGCCCCGCGCTTACCTCTTCGCGCGTGATAACGGGCTCAAACTACCACGCTTACGTTAAAATTTCGGAGGGCTGTAATCAAAAATGCAGCTTCTGCGCGATCCCGACCTTTAAGGGCAAGCTAAAATCCCGCTCGCTCGAAAATATTGTAAGCGAAGTAGAGAAGCTCGTAAAAAAGGGCTACTACGACTTTAGCTTCCTCTCGCAGGATAGCAGCTCGTATATGCGCGATCACGCGGTTAGCGACGGGCTCATCTCTCTCATCGACGCGGTCGAGAAGATAGAGGGCGTCAAAACCGCGCGCATACTTTATCTCTATCCGAGCACGACTTCAAACGCGCTAGTGGGGCGCATCATCGCCTCGCCCGTGTTTGTGAACTACTTTGATATGCCGATCCAGCACGCAAGCGATAAAATGCTAAAAATCATGAGGCGCGGAAGCGGCGCGGTGCGGATCAAAGAGCTTTTAAATTTGATGAAAAGAGCGCCCGATGCGTTTTTGCGAACGGGCGTTATCGTCGGACATCCAGGCGAGAGCGAAGCGGAATTTGACGAGCTTTGCGCGTTTTTGCAGGAGTTTAAATTTGACCGCGTTTCGGCGTTTGCATATTCGAAAGAGGAGGACACGCTCTCATACGAGATGGAGCAGGTGCCTGCCAAAATCATCTCAAAGCGCTTAAGCAAAATAGAAAAGATCACCCGCGCCGCGATCGAAGCGAGCTTCGCGCAGGAGCTGGGCAAGAAATTTATCGTTTCGCTAGAGGGCGAAAGCAGCGAGGGCGAGATGTTTTACGCCGCGAAAAAGGCGATCTGGGATAAGGACATCGACGGCGAAATTTTGATCAACGAAAGCGACGTGGAGCAGCTAGAAACCGGCGGTCGCTACTGGTGCGAGATCACGCAGGTAGCGGGCAGCCAGGCGCTAGGCAAGATCACGGCAAAGGCCTAAAATGCTAAGCGCGCCCGTTTTGCATAAGCTAAAATCGGGACGAAATCTGCTTGCTTTTTCGCACGGCGTCGATAGTACGGCGCTTTTTTACCTTTTAGACGAGGCGGGCGTGAAATTTGACCTTGCGATCGTGGATTATAACGTCCGCGCGCAAAGCAAGGACGAAGTCGCCTCGGCAAGGCATTTGGCGGTCAAATTTAACAAACGAATCTACGTAAAAAGCGTGCGTCTGGGTGCGTCGAATTTCGAGCACGAGGCGCGTGCGGCCAGATATGAGTTTTTCGCCGAGATTTGCCGCGAGCAGGGATATGAAAATTTGATCTTGGCGCATCAGTTTGACGATAAATTCGAGTGGTTTTTGATGCAGCTTGGGCGCGGCGCGGGAATTAGCGAGCTACTAGGCATGCAGGAGATCGAAGCCCGCGAGGACTACGTGATCGCTCGTCCGCTTCTAGGCGTGCGAAAGTGCGAGCTGGAGCGGTTTTTGCGTGAGCGAAACCTAAAATACTTCACCGACGAGACGAATTTGACGGACCGGTTTAAACGCGGCTTTATTCGCGCGAAATTTAGCGAGCCGTTTTTAAACGAGTACTTTAGCGGCGTAAAAAAGAGCTTTGAGTTTTTGGCGGTCGATGCGTTAAATTTGGCTCCCGAGATTTTTAATCCCGCGGCAAAAATTTATCTCGTAAAACGCGGTCTTGGCGAGCTTCGCGGCGTGGATCAGGCGTGCAAGCGGCTAGGACTCGTATTAAGCTCGGCGCAGCGAAACGAATGCGCTCGCTGCCTAGAAAACGGCGCAGGCTGCGTGCTAGGCGGCAAGGTAGCCGTGGGGGCGGGCAAAAATTTTATTCTCGTAACGCCATATATCAAAGCGGCGATGGACAAGAAATTTAAAGAAGCGTGCCGCACCCTAAAAATCCCTCCGATAAACCGCGGATTTTTATTTACCGCGGGCGCGGATCTTGCGCTATTTGAGGAGCTTTTATGAGCGTTTATTTTACCTCCGATCTGCACTTCGGCCACGAGCTGGTACTGAAAAAATACCCGAATTTTAGAAAAGGCGCGAACGTGGCCGAGATGGATGAAAATCTCATTGCCGCTTGGAATGCGCTCGTTACGCCCGAGGATCTCGTCTATAATCTCGGCGATGTGTCCTTTCACAAGGATATTGCGCACACTTGCGAGTTACTTCGCAGACTAAACGGGCGACATTTTTTAGTGCTCGGTAACCACGACGGGCGCATCGCCGCGATGAAAAACGAACTGCTAAGCCAACACAAGGCGGACGGTAATTTTATGTTTGAGCAGATCGTGGGCTACGCCTTTGTGCGCCTATCGCATAAGAGAGCGGCTCTGTCTCACTACCCGATGATCGAGTGGGCAAACTGCCATTATGGCGCACTGATGCTCTACGGTCACCTGCACGCAGATATGGCTGAAGTTTCGGGCAGGGCGCTAAACGTGGGCTTTGATCTGCACGGCAAAATTTTAAGCGAGGACGAGGTGTGGTCGTATCTGAAAGATATCCCGCCCAAGGCTCATCACGCAAGTGAGCTAGAGGGCATTAGCGATAGTGACGATGTGGAGCAAAGGCGGGCTTTGATAGAAAATTTTTTACGCAAAATTAATCGGGATTCGTGAAAAAATAGAATTTACGGCGCAAGACGGATCTTTGCGGCAAATGAGCTTAAATTTAAAATCGAGCTGATTTAAATACGAATGATTTTACCCAGCCAAAATCCATTATGTAACGCGAGATAAAATTTAATAAAATGCGGCGCAAACAGGCAACTAAATCGTATCAAGCAAACGCAATACTGCAAAGATAAAATTTTCAAATTCTGCCTAGGTGCCAGAGCGAAAAATTTGATCTAGCGGGCTTCCAGCATCGCGATTTTGTTGATGTAATCGGCGAAATTTAGATTTATCAGATTTGTTTTGATGAAGATGCGCGTGAAAATCACATAACCAATCTCGTTGCTAAGCGTGCCGTCTGAGTAGATGAAAACATTAGTGAGAAACTCGCTATTTTCGGATTTGTAGAAGGTCTCGATCTGGAAATTCAAAAGCTCGTAAAATAGCTCGTCAGTATCGCTCATCGCCGCCTGCATCTCCTCATCGATACGCATTATATCGGCGTAGAGCACACGCTCTTGGTTGGCGACGACGAAACATGCGCGGTTATTAAATTTCAGCGCAAACATCGCCATGTTTTCAAAATCGCTTTGATTTTTTAGCAAGAAGTATAAAATTTTAAATAAACTAGCGTGCGAGCTAAATTCTATTCCAAAAGTCTCATCCGCCGCCTGTGCACTTGCGCGAGGAAATTCCACTATGAAGCTATCATCGACTTTTTGATAAATGCTATTTTCTTTAATCATATAATCCTCGTTAAAATGCACCCTTTGATTTTCGTCGTCTATCAGCACGCAAGAGATTAAATTTTTATCACTCAGATCCGCAAAGCCCGCCAGCGAGGTAGCCAAATCGTTTTCTTGCGCGATAGGAAAGCGATCGGATTTCTCATCCAAAATTCTTTTGCCAAAGCCCAATTTTCTATAAAAAAACTCGCATGCGTCGGCACTTTTAGCGACGCCGAGGAATGATTTTGCTTTAAATAGTGCCATTTTTTCTCCTAAAATTGCAATTATACCGAAACACTATTATTTCAAACTAAAATTTAGCGTCCTTCTCGGCGCTTGCAAAAAGCAGTTGCCTGATCGCCTCTTTGCCCGCTTCAAGGTCAAGCCCGGCTAAGCTTAGCGGCGCGCTGAGGCTGTAATTTATGCGCGAAAACGGCTTTGGCAATACCATCTCATCCCAGCTACGAAATTTCCAAAAACTGCTCGCTTCATAATTTAGCGCGTAAATGTCTAAGTTTAGCCGCTGCGCAAGGATCACGGCACCGTCGGCGACGCTGTGAAGCGGACCGCGCGGGCCATCGGGAGTGATGATAACGTCGGTGCCGCTTTTTATCTCTTTGATCGCACCCATAAGTGCGCGCGCGCCGCCCTTAAAGCTACTACCGCGGATCGCACCGATGCCAAAATGCGAGATCACGCGCGTAATTATCTCGCCGTCTTTGTGATCGCTGATGATGACCTTGGCGCGCCTCTTGCCGAAATCCCGCAGCCACCAGCGCCTATAAGCAAAGCTCATCATCGCTAATCTTCCATGCCAAAACACGACGACGCAGGGCTTTTCGGGCAGCTTCGTGGGGGTAAATTTAACCCTGCACGTTAAAAAAATACACCAAGTCAGAATAAAAATGAGATATTCAGAGGCGCGGAAAAACAGCCGCTTTTTAAGCGATAACTTGTCCATAAAGCGTCATTCTGGCGGTCTTTTCGATACGTACTCTGCGAGTTGTGCCTAGCAGCTCCTCGCCGCCTCCCGCGCAGATTAAAAAATTTGAAAAGCTTCTACCGCACGCGGTGCCGCCCTCGCGCAGCTCCTCGAAATATACATCGAAAATTTTATCTTTTTGCGCTTTTGCGATCTCGTCTAAAATTTTAGTATGAGCGCTTTGCAGCCTGTTTAGCCTTTCGCTTGAAATTTCATCATCCAGCGGCTTTAAATTTGCTGCCGGCGTGAGCGGTCGCGGGCTAAATTTAAAGGAAAAAATCTGCTCAAATCTCACCGCCTTTAATACTTCCATCGTCTCGGCAAAATCCTCCTCGCTCTCGCTCGGATAGCCCACGATGATGTCGGTGCTAATCGCCACGCCCGGACAGCTTTGGCGCAGTTTAAGCGCGCGATCCAGATACCACTGCTTGGTATATCCGCGCTTCATATCGCGCAAAACCTTGCTGGAGCCGCTTTGCAAGGGCATATGCATCGATTTGCAAATTTTAGGATTATTGCAAAAAACGTCCAAAAATTTATCGTCCATATGCAGCGGATGCGGGCTGGTAAAGCGGATGCGCTCGATGCCATCTATCTCGCTAAGCCGCACGAGCAGGTCGCTGAAGTCAATTTTTTCGTGCGCATTAGAAAAGCGCTTGCCGTAATTATTGACGTTTTGGCCGAGCAAAAATATCTCTTTAGCGCCGCGAGCTGCGGATCTTTCGGCCTCGCGCAAAATGATTTGAGTGGGGATCGAAATTTCATCGCCTCTAGTTTGCGGCACGATGCAGTAGGAGCACTTTTTGTCGCAGCCGATCATTATGTTTATGAAGGATTTATATGGCGAGCTCGCAAAATCTCCGAAGGCAAACTCGCTCTCGTCGTAATTTATGTCTGTGCTGATAAATTTAGGCGTACGTACGGCTTGTGAAATTTTAGATACGTTTCTGGCACCGAGCACGAAATCCACAAAGGGCGCGCGCTTAAAAATTTCTCCGCCCAGATGGCTTGCGGTGCAGCCGCAAACGCCGATTTTGGAGCCCTTTTTTCTAGCTTTATCAAATGCTCCGATCTCGCTGAAGAGCTTATGCACGGGCTTTTCGCGTACGGAGCAGGTGTTTATTAAGATCAGATCCGCAATATTTACGTCGTCGGTAATCTCGTAATCTTGCTCTTTTAGCTGCGCGATAATATGTTCGCTATCGCGTACGTTCATCGCACAACCTAGGGTCTGGATGAAGAGGAGTTTACTCAAAGGATATGCACCTCGTACATATACTCGTTTTCGTTCAGCCCGTATCGCACTATGCGCTGATACACGCTAAAACCCTTAGTATCGAAAAAATCCACCAAAGCGGCTAAATCTTTTTGAGAATTTTCTCTATCCAGATAAAATATTTTCTGTCCGCTCTTTTCTACTTGGGCTTGCAAATCCTCGATCTTAACGCTTTTTGGCTTAGAGGCGAGCTCCGTTCTGGCAAGTTTTAGCTGCATGATCTATCCTTTCATTTATCTTTTTAAACCCGCGAGTTTAGCGAAATTTAGATAATAATTCGTTTAAATAAAAATAAAGTCAAAATTCCATATAATACCGCACTTCAAAATTTAAAATCCAAATTTAGTAGCACGAAATCAAATCTTAAGGAAAATTTATGGAAAAAATCACCGACATCATCGAGTCGATTGCAAATGAAAAGGGGCTTGAGCCCGCAGACGTCAAAGAGCGCGTCAAAACGGCGTTCATCCAGACCGCAAAAAGACTTTTCGGCGAGGAGTATCTCTACGACAGCGAAGTCGATCCGCAGACCAAGCGCGTCAAGCTTTACCAAAAGGTCCACGTCGTAGCAGATGATGACGAGCGGCTCGGCGATCACAACTTCATCGCGCTGAGCGAAGCCAAAAAAATAGGCGAAAACGCGGAGATCGGAGATGAACTAAGCTACGAAATAAATATCGAAAACCTCGGCCGCACGGCTTCCGGCGTCCTGGCTAGAGAGCTAAATTTTCACATCCAAAGGCTGCTTGAAGAGAAAATTTTTGAAAACTATAAAAGCAAGGTGGGCACCCTCACCCACGGCACGGTCACCAAAATCGATCACGACGGTACTACATACGTAGAGATCGAGGATACAAAGGCGTTCATGCCGCTTAAAAACCGCATCAAGGGTGAAAATTTCAAAGTGGGCGACGTGCTGCAAGCTGTCATTAAAAACGTAGCCATCGACAAGTCCCACGGTATCAGGCTGGAGCTTTCGCGCACCAGCCCGAAATTCCTAGAAGCCCTACTCGCCGCCGAAGTCCCCGAGATCAAAGACGGCAGCGTCATCATCCAAGCTTGCGCGAGGATTCCGGGCAGGCGCGCTAAGATCGCACTTAGCGCCGTCTCGCCAAACGTCGATCCGGTAGGCGCCACCGTCGGCAAAGGAGGCGCTCGAATCGATGCGGTGAGTAGATTTTTAAGCAAAAATTTGCAAGACGGAAGCGGCGGCGAGAGCATCGACGCGTTTGAATACTCCGCAAGCCCCGAAATTTTGATCACTCGTGCAATGGCGCCTGCGATCGTAAACTCGGTCAAAATAGCGCAGGACGGCAAGGCGATCGTCTATGTAAACCCCGATCAAAAAAGCAAAGCGATCGGCAAAAACGGTCTAAATATCCGCCTCGCTTCGATGCTGTGCGGCTGCGAGATCGAGCTTATCGAAACCGGCTTGGCGAGCGAGAAAAAGGTCTCCACGCAAGAAGGTCTTAAAAATCTCGAAGCGCTTTTCGGCGAGCTGTAGAGGCGAAGCGCACTTCGCTTTTTAAAATTTTGCAAGTTACGCGCTCTATAAAATTCCACGCCTACCAAATTTTGCAAATTTAGTAATTAATGGAATTTTGTAATTTAGTACTTCACGAAATTCTATATTACGTAAAATTTTACGTCGTTTCAGAATTCTAAAATTTAGCGTCAAAACAAATTTTGACCAAAATTTTACGGCGCAGAATTCTAAGCTTAAATTTTATTCATGCGCAGATTTGTATTGATGCGATATTTAAATTTACACAGCGCGCAAAATTCCGCCCCAAGATAAGCTGCGCCTACCGCTCATATAAAATTTCGACGCCGCCGTAGTGCCAAAATGCTTTCGGCGCGAGGTATTCGCCGCCTAGGACGGCTAGGCTTAACTTAAAATATTTCGGCGAAAATTCCGTGATTTTTGAAATTTCTTGCTCAAGCAACGTCGTGCAGTAGAGGTTCGCTTCGCCGCGAGGTCTTAGCGCAAAATCTTCGCCGACGCACCTAAGTAAAGAAGCGGCGAGGTGCGCCTTTTGCTCCTCGCTTAAAAATTTCATCCGCACCGCGCCAAAGTCTCGCGCATGCGCCAAGAACTCGCGCATCGAAACAGCCGCGACGCCGTCTAGCCCGCCCTCGCCCGTTACGGCATGCACTACCAAAAGCGGGCGCTCGCGCACGATCATGCCTACGTGCGAGTATTTAAAATCCGTCGCGGTCGCGATTATGCGGCTGTCGGTGACGTCGCCTAGGCGAAAGACGAGATCGCCCGTGCGTAGGTTTGATAAAATTTCATCCGGCATCCACAGCGGCTCCTTTGCCGTAGGCGCGCGCGCGTGAGCGTCCAAAGCTCGCCGAGCCCGCCTAGAGCGAAGATCAGACAGATGAGAAGCTTTTTGGCTAAAGCGCAACCTTCCATTTGCCGTCTTTTTTGATGAGTTTAACGCTCTCGGTGCGGTTCGTGCCGTTTTTAAAAGACACGACGACTTTCACGAGCGCCGATTTCTCGTCGCTATTTTGCAGCTCGCCCGAAACGCCCTTTAGCCCGTCGCGCTTGGAAGCCTCCTCCTTGCCAGCACCTGCCATTTGCATCAGTTTGCCGTTTATCATCTGCATTGCGCCGTCGTCCGATCTGTCCTTATCGGGTATGTCTATAGCATCCACCAAAGTCTTAGAATCGCCCTCGTATAGGGCTCTGATGAAGTCCTCGGCTACGCTTTTCGGGTCGCTGCCGCAGCCCGCTAAAACGAATATCGCAATGAGCGCGAGTAGAAATTTTTTCATAAGCTCTCCTCGTAGAAATTTTGAGATTCTATATACAAACGATAAATATTTTTTTAAATTCAGATCTTTCTGCTCAGGGGAAATTTATATCGCGTTTAGATTTGTAAAAGGCGTATTCGGTCGTGCTTTTGCTGAATTAAAATAGAATTTTGCATTCGAAGGAAAGCTCGTCTTGCCTCGATAAAATTTTATCTTGCCGAAGCAGAATTTTATAACAGTTTCTGCGAACAGTGTCTTGCGGCACACCACTCAAACGGCGCCCGAACTCATTCGGTAGTGCGCGAAGCGAGCTTTGCTTGTCGGAACTGAAATTTAGCCGTATTTTGCGGCTAAAATTTTAAAATTTCAATGCCACCTTCGTAGGATTGCTCGCTTGCGATTTAGCTTTTTGCTGCGACGCTCGCGAAATTATAAGGAAATTTTACCTAAATAGGGCTATAATCCAATAATTCATTTCATAAAGGAATATCATGGAGACATGGGCGGTTTGGGCACTTGCATCAGCGCTCTTTGCGGCGCTGACTGCGATATTTGCAAAAATCGGGCTAGAGGGGATCAACTCTCACTTTGCGACTTTTATTCGCACGATCATCATCGCCTTTTGCCTCGCCACATTCCTACGCTACGCTAAAGCCTGGCAGCCGTTATCGAGCCTAACCCCTCGTAACTGGGTGTTTTTGATACTAAGTGGGCTGGCGACTGGTGCAT
>CAURZM010000008.1:0-93284 GCA_963529625.1 uncultured Campylobacter sp.
GCACGATCTCCCAAAATACGCTCGGCGTGCCCTTGCCGACGTTTTTGCCGGTGTTATACTCGTCAAATGTCTCGACGCTGTTGTGACGCAGTGGAGCCTCGCGCGTCGCTCGTAGTACGGCCTCGCGCAGTAGCTCCTCAAGCTCACCGATGAGCGGGAAATTTGCGCCGCAGCGCACTAAAAACTGGATCACGCCCGTATCCTGACAGGACGGACGGTCCAGCTGCTTAGCCAGGCGCTGGTTTTCAAACATCGTTTTGTAGATCTCTTTTGCCAGCGGCTGCGTCTCGCGCTCGCTAAGCTCCCGCAGCTTCGCCGTCACGTCGTCAGGCAGCACCTTGCCCGTGTAGCCGACGAATTTCGCCATGACCTCGGTCATTTTTTGCACGGCTTTTTGTTTATCCATCGCTTCTCCTTTTTTCAAATTTTTCATACACGCCCGCTAGGACGCAGCCCGCAGCGTAGCACAGCAGGTCGGCAAAATCAAACGTCCCGCCGATCATTACTTTTAAAATTTTATTTTCTATGCCTAAAATTTGCACGGCGCCAAAATACTGCGCAAGTTCCAAAGCCGCCGCGAACGCGAAAATTTTAAGCGGCAAATTTGACGGCGGCACGCTAAAAATAGCCCGAGCCAACGCGTAAAGCAAGATGACGGCCAAAACGTCGCCCGCGTAGTGGCGCACGAAGCCGCTCTTTACGCAGATCGCGATGTAAATTTCTACCGCTAAAATCAGAGTCGCCGCGGCTAAAAACTCTAGCCTCGTCCTCGCGCTTTGCCTCTTTTTCGCCTTTAGCGTGAGCTTTTTTGCGCCCTTCGGTCCAGCCTTTTGCTCGTTTAAATTTTCCTCTCGCAACGCTTTCCTTTTAAATTTGCCGTTAAATTTAACCCGCGCGGCGGCGTAAATTTAGAGATGATTTATCAGGCTCGCGTTATATGCAGCACCGAAACCGTTGTCGATATTTACGACGCTAACGCCGTTTGCGCAGCTGTTTAGCATCGCTAGCAGAGCCGCCAGCCCGCCGAAACTCGCGCCGTATCCCACGCTGGTGGGCACCGCGATCACCGGCACGCTCACGAGGCCCGCCAGCACGCTAGCTAACGCACCCTCCATGCCGGCTACCGCGATCACGACCTTTGCGCCGCGTATCTCGTCTAAATTTGCGATCAGCCTGTGTAGCCCAGCCACGCCCGCGTCGCTAAATTTACGCACGTCGTTGCCTAGAAATCGCGTCGTCTCGTACGCCTCCTCCACGACCGCGCCGTCGGCGGTGCCGGCAGAGACTATCGCGATGTAGCTTTGCGTGAGCGCGGGCTCTTTAAATTTGACGCTGATCACGCGGCCGCGAGCGTTAAACTCCGCCTGCGGCAGCATCTCGCGCACCCGTTTAAAAACCCGCTCGTTCGTGCGCGTGATCAGGATATTTTGTCCTCTCGCGCCGATCGCGCTCGCGATACGTAAAATTTCATCGTCCGTCTTGCCCGCGCCGTAGATCACCTCGCCCGCGCCGTTTCGCAGGGCGCGCTGAGTGTCGATCTTAGCGCAGCCCACGTCCTCGTATGGGTAGTTTTTTAGGTATTTTAGCGCCTCTTGCTCGCTCACGCGGCCGCTTTTTACCCCCGCGAAAAGTTCTAAAATTTCATCCTCTATCATGCAAAACATCCTCCCTAAGCCCCTTTAGATCAAGCGTCACCTCCGCTGCGCCAAGCGTCACGAGCTGCCTAACGACGCTTTTAAATTTCGCGTCGTTTAGGAAGTCTCGCATGCTAGAAAAGGGCATTTGCAGCTTTATATTTTTGCGGTCGCACCGCGCGCGGACGTTTGCGTAGCCGCTTGCGATGAGTAGATTTTCCGCCGCTTCGATCAAATTTAGCTCGTGCGGGTCGATCTCGCGCCCATGCGGCAGGCGCGTTAGCAAGCATGCGTAGCCGGGCTTTTCAGCGGTAGGTAAGCCCAGCTCGCGCGATAGCTCGCGGATCTCGGATTTGGTTAAATTTATCAGCGGCGAGAGCACGCCTAGCTCCTCTTTTGCTTTGAGCCCGGGGCGGTGTTCGCCCAGATCGTCTCGGTTCGTGCCGTCCGCGACGCGGCTAAAGCCAAGCTCGCGGGCGCGCTCTATCAGGCGCGAAAAGACCGCCTTTTTGCACAGATAGCAGCGATTTTCGGGGTTGTTTTTGATCTCCTCTGCGACGCCTAGTTCTAAAATTTCGTGTCGGATGCCGTAGATGCTAGCAAATTCCACGGCTTCGGCGATCTCGCGCGAGGACATGTAGGGCGATCTTATCGTTATGCCGATCGCTCGCGCACCCAGCGCGTCGTGCGCCGCGCGCAATAGTAGCGAGCTGTCCGTGCCGCCGCTAAATGCCACCGCCAGCTCGCCCAGCCCGCGCAGATCAGCCTTTAGTTTTTCTAGTTTCGTCATAGATTTTCAGCGCCTCTTTCCGCACCCGCTCTATCGTCGTGCCGTGCGCGAGCGCCGCGGCCTTGCAGTCCTCAAATTCAGGCTTTGCTTTTTGCGTTTGGCCGCTGCCAGAAATTTTAAGCCCTATCTCGCCGAATTTCGTCTGCACCCGCGCAAACTCGCGCTTTAGCTCGGTTTTAGCAACCTCTATCTCGCGAACGCCGATCGCCGTCGTGTGCGTAAATATCAGGTCTTTTAAATTTTGCGCGTCCTGCTTGCGGCACAGCGCGTTTAGCTCAAAGCCCATGCGCCCTTTTTTCATAAAAATAGAGCGGCTAAATACGTCCAGTGCGCCGTTTTCGCGTAAAATTTCGCAGGCAAGCGCAAAGCTCTCGGCGTCCATATCGTCGATGTTCGTGGAGATTAAAATTTGTTTGCAAACCTCGCCGTAGCCAGGGCGTGGGCTTAAATTTTGTTCGTCCCCTTCGCCGCTTAGATCCTCATCGGTCTCGCAAAGCATTACTCGAAGCACATTTGCAAATTCTGCAGCATCCTTGCCGCCCGCGCCGTAGCCGATCTTTTCTATCCTAAAGCTCGCGCTATCCGTAAATTCGTCCGCGCAGGTCTTTAAAATCGCCGCTCCCGTGGGCGTTGTCATTTCAAAATTTACGCGTCCGAGACTTACGGGCACGCCTTTTAAAATTTCGCAAACGGCTGGCGCAGGTACGCTAAGCGCGCCGTGATCGCAGATCGCTACGCCGCCGCCAAGCTCGATTTTGGAGCTTAGCACGCGCGAGACGCCAAGCTTTTCGAAAAGATACTCGAGGCAGATCGCCGCTCCCGCGACGTCGGCGATGCTATCGATCGCGCCGACCTCGTGAAAATGCACCCGCTCTACCTCCGTGCCGTGAACTTTGGCCTCGGCCTGCGCAATCGTGCGAAATATCGCGCCCGCTCTTTGTTTGCAACTCTGGCTTAAATTTGAACTCTCTAAAATTTGCCTGATGTCCGCGTAGCTTCTGGCGTGAGGCTGCGATTTTAGCGGCACTACGTCGATTTTAGTAGCGGCGATACCGTTTTTTAGCACGTTTTTGCGCTCCAACTTAAATTCACCGGCTAAATTTAACTTCTCTAGCTCGGCGCAAAGATAACTAAAATCCACGCCGAGCTCCACCAGCGCGCCTAAATTCATATCGCCGCTGATACCAGCGCTCGCGTCGTAATATAAAATTTTAGCCAAGCCTAGGCCTTAGGCACCGTCATCGAGCCAAACGGCAGGATGATGATTTTAGCGTCCGCGCCCTTTTGCGCGAGCGCGTCGTCCACGGCCTTTTGTATGTCGTGGTAGGGCTTTAGATGTACGGCTCGCATCTCATCATCGCTAAGCTCGCTCACCGCCCAGGTCTGCGCCCAGAGCGAGATTTCGGCCATTTTAGCGGCCTTGTGATAGCCGAGCTTAAAGCCTGCGCTGATCTTTTCTAGCACCTTTTTAGGCGTATCCGCGGATGCCATCAGATCAAAAAACGGCTTTGGACCTATGCCCGTGCGACACTTTGCGACCATTATTAAAATTCCGTCCTGCGCGAGCGCTAGTTTGCCGTTATCTAAGGCTTTTTGCGCTTGATAGAGATCGACGTCCATCGGATAGGGCGCGACCGAGATCACGATTTCGGCCTTGCGCGGGATATTTACGCAAAAGACCTCGTCGGCCTTTTTCACGCAGTCGTAAAAGCTATCGTTTAGATCGCCCGCGCTTGCGTAATACACGCCGTGCTCGCTATCAAGCACCGTCTGTATCGAAAAAACGTCGATGTACGCTAGTACCTTCATCGCATCGATCATATCCTCGTGCACGGGGTTGCCCTCTAGGCGCAGAGCTTGCGCGTCGGCGCTAAGAGCGAGCTTGTGGTTTTGCGTGATGCTCTCATACGACGCGGTGCCCGGCAAAAATGCCTTTCTACCGCCCGTGTAGCCAGCGAAATAGTGCGGCTCGACCGAGCCTATGACGATCACTTTTTTAGCCTCGGCTACGATTTTGTTTAGATACATCTGCGTGCCGTTTTTGGACTCGCCTAAAAAAACCATCTCATCGTGCTTGGAGTCGTGATCGTGAACTTCGTTTTTGGCTCTGATTTCCGCGTAAATTTCTTTGCCGAAGATCATCTCGTATTCTTCCTGCGTGCCCTCTCTATGGCAGCCGGTGGCGATGATGAAAATTTTATTTTTCTCGCGGATTTTCGGGTAAATTTGCTTTAAAATTTTTGCCGTCGGCGTCGGGCGCGTGCCGTCGTTTACGATGATAACGATCTTTTGCTCGCCCGCGATAAACTCGTCAAAGCTTTTTTGATTTATCGGATTTGCTAGAGCCTTTGCGATGAGCGCCGTTTCGTCAAATTTAGCCACGGGGTTTGGATCAAAAACGCCGAGCAAATTTTTCTCGTTTATCTCTAATTTTAGATGATCATCTTTGCCGTATGCGATAGGGATTTGCATATCTGCCTCCTGTGTGGAATTTGGCGGGATTATAACGTAAATTTTATTTAAAACGATTTAGCCTAGGGCGGGTTATGAACGGAATTTAGAAAGCTTTAGAATTTAAAAATTTTAAAAGCCGCTAGGATTTGAAATTTAAAGCTCGCGAGTATCGAACTCGCGAGCATATAGCTATTATAAATAGCCGTAAATATGAGCGAAGATAAAGCCCATCGCGCATGAAGTAAGAACGCCTATTAGCCCAGGGAAAATGAAGCTGTGGTTGATGACGAATTTACCGATGTGCGTAGTGCCGGAGCGGTCGAACTGGATCGCCGCAAGATCGCTCGGATAGGTAGGTAGGATATAGTATCCGTAGCAAGCCGGTGCAAACGCAATAATAAGGCCCGGATCAATACCGATGCTAACCGCTAGCGGTACGAAAGTAGCAACCGCCGCCGCTTGAGAGTTAAGGAATTTACTAATTAGCAGCGAAACGATGACATACGTCCATGGGTAGGCCTTAACGACCTCGCCAAGGGATGCCTTAAGCATTTCGATATGAGCAGTAAACATAGTTTCTGCCATCCATGAAATTCCATAAATGGCTACGAGCGCGATCATACCGCTATGAAAAATTTCATTTTTAGCGATATTGCCCGCTTTAATACCCGAAGCGATCATCATGATGGACGCCGCTAGGAGCATGAAAATTTGAATGGTTAAGACCATATTTAAATTTGTGGTCTTTTTCATAGTATCTTTTACGACTATGCTTGCATTTGCGATGCTCTCGCTCTTATCGCCTGTCGTAATTACTACATTTCCGTCTTGAGAGACGATGCTTTGAGCTAGCTTTTTATCTTTGTCGTAAATTTCGACGCTATTAAATTTCGTCGCATCTTTGGCTTTGGACTCTTTGACGTTTGAGACGACCTTACTGCCATCCACCATGGAGATGACCTGACCATCTTTGATCGTGATATTTTTGACCGTTTTTTTATCGACGATGATCTCTACGGATTTACCCGGGACATTTTTAGTCCACGCAGGGCGCAAGCTTTTTTCGTAACCCAAAACCGCAACTAGCGCAATAGTGGCTAAGAATATCCACATGCAGATCCACTTAATCCTAGGAAGCTTTTGACCTAACAATGTCGTGCTTTCGCCGTAGATATATTTTTTCTGCTCTGGATCTTTGATCTTTTCTTGAAATTCCGGATCTTTATCTAGATCTTTACCTCTAAAAATCGACCACGTTCCGATCGCAAGCATACCGATGAAAGTAGAAGGGATAGTGAGTTTTAGCAGATCCAAATATGTACTAAAGCCCTCGATATGCACGCCTTGACCTAGTAAGATCGCGACCATCGAAACGCCGGCAACCGAAACTGGGCTAGCGATGATAGCAAGCTGCGAGGAGATTGTAGAAGCAGCCATCGGGCGCTCAGGGCGAATTCCATTTTTAATAGCTACGTCATAGATGATCGGAAGCAGCGTATAGACGGTGTGTCCCGTTCCGCACAAAATCGTAAGCGTCCACGCAACAGTTGGAGCGATGATACAAACCATCTTCGGATGCTTACGAAGCAATTTCTCCGCTATTTGAAGCATTACATCAAGCCCTCCCGTAGCCTGTAGCGTTGCACTTGCTACGACAACTGCAAGGATAGTTAAAATAACGTCCACTGCCGGCTTACCCGGCTCTAATCTAAATCCAAACACTAAGATCACTAAGCCTATACCGCCTAGAATTCCCAGCGCCATACCGCCTTTTTTAGCACCATAAAACAAACAGCCCAATACTATAATGAGCTGCAAAAAGAATTGAGTGCTTTCAGACAAACTTGTCAGAAACTCCATAGTTTCTCCTTCAGTAAAATTTAAAACAAACTTTGGCGATTATACTAACTTTTTATTTAAACAAAATTAAAGGAGCGTTACAAATTGTAAAAATCTATCAAAATAAAAATTTACTGAAATTATAATTTTAAAGCGGAATTTATATAGCGAAATGTGAAAAATAAAATTTCACTTAGAGCTGTTTTTATATCATAGAATTTCGCAACTTTTAAGAAATCTTAGAATTTCATTATAGCTCAAGCTTTAAACCGATTTTTAAGCCTTGGGATAGTATCATTTCACAAAGAGCGGATTAAGATGAATTTTATAAAATTTTGTATTGCCTTTTTGATTTGTTTATCGCAGATGGCAGCAGCTGGTAGCTTTGATCTAAACTCCACGCTGCGTCTGGGCGCATTCGATGCAAGCTCGCACCGACTGCTTTTATGCGGCAGTGGCGGCGAGCTTAGGATGTTTGATACTGCTAAATGGAATGTGGAGTTCGCGCAAAAATACAGCGATAACGAAATCACGGCTCTAAATTTTAAAAACGGCAAAATTTATCTAGCTTGGGGCGGAGCCGAAATCGCGGTGCTAAACGATAGATTAAAGTTTTTACGCACGCTTAAGACGGGACGTAGCGGTACAGCCCAAATAGATGCGATCTATGCCGCAAAAGACGTGATTTACGCGGTAGTGGATAAGAATCAACTAATAAGATTAGACGAGGACCCTGATAACAGCGCGGACGGCGGCTACGCCCCAGGTGAGAATTCCACCGCGAACGGGCAATCTTTAAATAGAAATTCCATCCCCGATGGGCTGCGCGGAATTTCGTTTCATTACGGCAGGATCAATGCCGTTAGCCTGGGCACTAACGGACTTTGCGTCGCAAGCTGGAACGGCGTAGCCTGTTTTAGCGCAGATCGCGCCGCGCAGGGAGAGCTTGGTAGCGTGAAATTTAAAGATGCGGAATTTGATAGCACGAAAATCGTGCAAGGCTCCGAGCAAAACGAAACAAAAGCTGGCGGCGCAAAGAGCGCGGGATTTCAAGGCTTAGAATTCAAAGGTGCAAAATTTCAAGACGAGGGGCTTAAAACTCAAAGCGAAATTTCAGCCGAAGCTGGCGATAAAAATTTAAGCGGCTCTATCGCCACTGCGCTTGCAGACTGCGATGGGACGCTGTTTGCAGGCGATATAGAGGGGGATTTTATAAATTTAAAAAGTGGCGAGCGCAAAAGCGTGGGCTCTTGGATCAAATCCATCGTGTGCGCCCGCGGCACGCAGCTTATCGCTACTAAAGATAAAATTTACGAAAATCAAAAAGCAGGATTAAAGGAGGTTGCGGATTTAAAAAGCGAATTTTTAGCGATGTACGCAGACGGGGAAGCGATCCTCGTAGTCAGCAAATCAGGTAAAATTTTAAAATTCTAAGAAAGGATTAGTATGTTAAAAAGTTTCAAACCCGTGCTTTTGGGCTCGGTTTTGTTCGCCGCAAGCGCCCTGTGTGCCGCAGATAGCGACTTAGAGCGCGTGATGAAAGAACGAAATTTAAGCGAAAAAGACGTTTTGGCAGCGGCTAAGACCTATCAGCCGACCGGTAGGAAGGACGATTATATGGTCTTCTCCTCCGGCGGTCAAAGCGGACAGGTGATCGTTTACGGCGTGCCGTCGATGAGGATCTACAAATATATCGGCGTATTTACCCCGGAGCCTTGGCAAGGATACGGCTTTGACGAGGAGAGCAAGGCGGTCTTAAGATCGGGCTCTATTAACGGCAAAGAGATCAACTGGGGCGATACTCACCATCCAAATTTCAGCGAAAAAAACGGCGAGTATGTGGGCGATTATCTCTTTATCAACGATAAGGCGAACCCAAGAATTGCGGTTATAAATTTATCAGATTTCGAAACCACTCAAATAGTCGTAAATCCGGTAATCAAAAGCGATCACGGCGGCTCTTTCGTAACGCCTAATACCGAATACGTCATCGAAACCAGCCAATACGCAGCCCCTTTCGATAACGACTGGCACCCGATCGAGGAGTATCAGGCGGTTTATCGCGGTGCGGTAACGCTATGGAAATTTGACTACGATAAAGGCAAAATCGACGTAAATAAATCCTTCTCGCTAGAGCTTCCTCCATATATGCAAGATCTAAGTGACGCAGGTAAGGGCGAGAGCTTCGGCTGGGCGTTTACCAACAGCTTTAACTCCGAAATGTACACAGGCGGCATCGAAAAGGGTCTGCCTCCTATGGAAGCCGGTATGAGTCGCAACGATACCGACTACTTGCACGTTTATAACTGGCAAATTCTAGAAAAACTTGCTCAAGACAGCAAAAACTACAAGGTTGTAAACGGACATAGGATTGTTACAATAGATGCCGCTGTAAAAGCAGGAGCGCTATTTTTGATCCCTGAAGCTAAATCCCCTCACGGCGTTGACGTTAGCCCGGATGGTCGCTATATCATTATCGGCGGTAAACTAGATACTCACGCTAGCGTTTATGATTTCAAAAAGATCAAAGAGCTAATTGATAAAAAAGAATACGCAGGCAAGGATCCATACGGAATTCCGATCCTAGATATGCAAAAGACGCTTCACGGACAAGCAGAGCTAGGTCTTGGACCTTTGCATAATACCTTCGATTCGCAAGATGGCGTAATCTATACATCGCTTTACGTTGATAGCCAGATCGTAAAATGGAACTACAAGACGCTAAAGGTTTTAGATAGGATCAACGTTCACTACAATATCGGACACCTTGATTCTATGGAAGGTAAATCCTCTAAGCCGGTCGGCAAATACGTAATCGCACTGGATAAGCTTTCGATCGATAGATTTAATCCTATCGGACCGCTTCATCCGCAAAATCACCAACTCATCGATATTACAGGACCTAAAATGGAGATGCTTTACGATCTTCCTATCGGTCTAGGCGAACCACACGACGTAGTTTCTATCGCAGCCAGTAAGCTTCATACGAAACCTACCTATACTATGGGAACGAACTCCCGCACCGGCAAGCAACACCCTGCCATGACGCTAGCGGGTCAGGAGCGCATCGAGCGTGATGGCAAAAACGTAAAAGTCTATGCTACGGCGATCCGCAGTCATATCAATCCTGAGCACATCGAGGTTAATAAGGACGATAACGTAACGATCTACATGACAAATTTAGAGCGTGCTGAGGACGAAACTCACGGCTTTACGGTTGATGATTACGATCTGCATATGTCGCTTGAGCCAGGTAAGACTGCGAGCGTAAATTTCATCGCAGATAAAGAGGGCGTATTTCCTTTCTACTGCACGGAATTCTGCTCTGCGTTGCACCTTGAGATGTTCGGATATCTATATGTAAAAGATCCGAATAAAAAATACACTTCAGCTAAAGCGTCTATGCTAAAAGCTCTTAGCCCAGAAGCTCTAAAAGCCGAATACGACAAGGTAGTAGCTACGAATAAAGCCACCGACGACGTTATCCAATCAGTCGTTAAATTCTTAAAAGAGAAAAACTACGAGAAATATCCTAAGGTCAAGGCTTTAGTCGATGACGCGCTGGATCAATACGGCAAAATTCCTGAAACCAAAGCCAAGGCAGACGCCGCGGTAAAAGCAGGCGATATGAACGGCGCTATACTTTGGGAAGGTCAAGTTTGGCAGTATTTAGTAAAAACCGCAGATGTCGGACTTCGCGCTAAAAACAACCTGATCCGCGAGCTCTCCACTCCTATGAGCGAGGCTGCGTCTAACGGCGAAAAGGCTTACCTACGCGGAGGCTGCAACGGCTGCCACGTCATCGGTCAAGTAAGCTCCGGTCCTGATCTAACAGGCGTCCTACTTCGCCATGAAAACGGCGAGAAATGGGTAGCCGATTTCATCAAAGACCCTGCTAAATTCTATGAAGACGACTACGTTAAGGCAATGATAAATTACTTCAACCTTCGCATGCCAAATCAACATATGAAAGACGAAGAGATCAAAGATATCATCGAATACCTAAAATGGGTCGATGAGAACGCGGGTCTTAACTAGCCCCACTCTCCCCCGCAAGGGGGAGAATTTAAAGGAGACGAAATGCCAAAATATAAAATTTACGCGATTTTAGCGCTGCTTATTATGACGGTCGCTTTTACCATCCCTACGCTCGGATTTTTCAAAGTCCAAGGCAAAATTGTATCGGGGCAGGTTAGCAGCGTCTCGCAGCTGCCCGCATACTCCGCACCGATATGGAATTTTTATACGAAAGCATCTTATAAAAATCACCTAATTCCTAGTGATGTTAAAAACGATCTAGGCGCGATGCTGGAGCATAAATTTGAAGTGGGCGTACCTAGCATACCGGTGTGGAAAATTTCGCTCGAAGCGCCGAACTATCCAAAAGAGGCTTTCCCCGATGGAATTCCGCTTTACGTCCACGTTGACGGCTTTAGCGGCGATGTCGGCGAGATGAATACCCTAAATCACTATATCGGCATGTATCCCGTCTGGCGCGGCGGCACGCTCGAGCACTCGCTATCGCCGTATTATCTCATAATCGCTACGATCGGTATGCTTGCGTTTTTGTACTACGACGGCAAGGGGCAGACTCTGCTTATGATACTGCCGATTATTGCGCCACTTATTTTCATCGGCTGCTACGTGGGCTGGCTGTATTGGTTCGGGCACAACCTGCAAGACTGGGGCGCGTTTAAAATAAAGCCTTTTATGCCTACGGCGTTTGGCGACGGCAGTGTGGCGCATTTTACTACCCATTCATATCCGGCTCTTGGCTTTTGGCTGATGCTAGCCCTGTCGCTGCTATCGGGGTTAGCTCTACTATCTAAGAAAAAATTTCTACGAGAGCATAGATGAGGTCTTTGCTTCTAGCATTCTCGCTCGCCCTAGTTCTAGGCGCGGGCGAGCTTCAAGACGCGATCGATAACGCAAAAGCGGGCGATATTATCGAACTAGCCGCGGGTGAGTATCACGGCAATATTTTAATCGATAAACCCCTTACTATCGACGGACTAGACCGCTCCGCCGTGATCATAGGCGATCGCAACGGAACGGTGATCCGCGTCCGCTCTCCGCATGTCACAATCAAGAATTTAACAATCCAAAATGGAGGCTTCGAGCATCTTAGCGAGGATGCGGGTATCAATGTAAGCGACGTAAACAGCGTAATCATAAAAAATAATCTCATCAAAGACGTGCTCTACGGCGTCGTGCTAAGCAAGGCAAACGACGTAACGATCGAGGGCAACGAAATTTCAAGCAATACCTACCGCACGAGTTTTAAAGGCGACGGCATCAAGCTTTGGTATTCCAATGCCAATAAAATTTTAAATAACGACGTCCACAACGTCCGCGACACCGTTTTTTACTTCTCTAACGGCAATCTCGTCGCAGGCAACAAAGGCCATAGCTGTCGTTATTCGCTGCACTTTATGAACTCCGGGCATAACGTCGTGGAGGATAACTACTACGACGGCAACAGCGTGGGATTATTTTTTATGTTTTCAAGCGACAATATCGCCAGGCGTAACGTCGTGCGCAACGCGGACGGCGCTTACGGCGTAGGCATCGGTATGAAGGATAGCTCAAATTTCAGGGTTACGGATAATAAAGTCGTTTACAATGCCCGCGGATTTTATCTGGATCAATCCCCCTATCAGCCGGGCTCACTTAACGTTTTTGAAAACAACGATATCGAATACAACAGCATCGGCGTGCAATTCCATGCCACGCAGCTAAAAAGCGTATTTAAAAACAATAAATTTAAAGGCAATATGGAGATCGTGCTAAACGATACGCCTGAGTCCAAGCTCTTGCAAAACGAATGGAGTGGCAACTATTTTGACGATTACGACGGATTTGATCGCGATGGTGACGGCTACGGCGACGTTAGCTACAGCTCATATGCTTATGCCGACAGGCTTTGGGCGCATAAGCCGAGCGTGCGATTTTTCTACGGCTCCAGCGGGATCGCGCTTTTAAATTTCATCTCCAAGCTCGCTCCGTTTTCAGAGCCTGAGCTACTGCTAAAAGATCCAAAACCCAGGATGAAGCAATGATAAAGACTAGACGCGAAGCGATAAAACTACTCGGCGGAGCGCTCGGAACACTCGGGACAGCGAGCTTGTTTGCGGATGAGAATTCTGCAAATTCTGCGGGCAGTGAAGCGCAAAATTTAAACGAGCAAAATTCCATAAATTTCACAGGACAAAATTCCGCGGAAAATTCTAGCGGGGATCCCGCCTCTTTATATCTGCGCCCGCCCGGAGCGCTAGCAGAACGAGGCTTTCGCTCTAGCTGCATCAAGTGCGGCCAATGCGTGCAGGTCTGCCCCTATCACAGCATCTATCTGCTTGACATCACGCATCTTTTTGACATCGGCACTCCCGTCATCGACGCCAAAGAGCGAGGCTGCTATCTTTGCGGCGCGCTTCCTTGCGTGCTTGCCTGTCCAAGCGGCGCGCTCAGCCACGAGACGAACGAGCCTAAAAAGGTTAAAATGGGTATCGCCGTGATTGAAAATTTAGACGCCTGTTTGGCGTATCGCGGGCAGACTTTAAAGTCTAGCGATCTGCGCCTAAAGCCCGCCAAGACCGAGCAGGAGCGCGAGCTAAACTCCGCGCTGGCGGCAAAAGAGGGCAAACCATGCGATCTATGCGCATCGCTGTGCCCCTACCCGCAGCCGCTTGATGCCATAGCGATGATAGAAGCAGGCAAGCATTTCGCTCCGCAGATCCGCAGCGCTTGCGTCGGCTGTGGCGCGTGCGCAGAGCTCTGCCCGGCGCGTATCATCGAGATAATCCCGCGGGCGGATTACAAATCAATCTATGAAGGAAAACAATGAAAAACTCTATTAAATTCTACCTCTGCTCGCTAGCTGCGGCGCTTTTGCTGTGCGGCTGCGGAGATGACGGCGATTCAGGCTCTGCCGCGACAAATTCCGCAGGGCAAAATTCAGTCTCACAAAATTCTGTAAGTTCAAATTCTACGCCGCAGAGCGTGGAACAAAATCATACTGCCAAGCCTCGCATCAGCGTTAAAAGCGGCGAAGCGCCCAAGAAGGACGATAAGTTCGTAAGCTACGATTTTTACGGCGAGCGAAATGTAAATTTTAACCTCAACGGCGATGTGAACGAAACGACCAAAAATATTGTGGCGTATTCGAGTATCAAAAACCAATACGAAAAGCTAAATTTCGACCTGATGAAAAAGCGCCTTGGGCACGATTTTATCCTGCGCTGTTCGGCGTGCCACGACGACTACGCCAACGGCATCATAGGCCCGTCGCTTCTGGATAAAACCGACGCGCAGATCGTGGATATGATTAAAAAGTATAAATTTAAAGAAAAGCCCAACCCACTTATGGTGCAGCTCGTAAACGGCATGAGCGAGCAGCAAATAGAGACGATGGCAAAAGAAATTTATGAGTTCAACAAACAATTTAAGGAGCAGAAATGAAACCGGGCAAAATTTTAGCTTTGATTCTAGGCATTGCGCTGATCGCGCTAATGATCTTTATGGCTAGTTCGGATGATTCTAGCGCGCCGCAGCAAGAAGTCAAGCCACAAACGCAAGCAAAGCCCGCGCCGCAGAGCAAAAGCGTCGATCTCATCGACGATAAGGATGTAAAAAATATTAAAATTTTGCAGCAGAGCGTCAAAGAGCGCGATTTCAAGGTTAGTAGCTCCTATCTGGTAAGCTGCGCGCCCTGCCACGGCGATGACGGACGCGGCAAGATCGCTCCGCCGATCGGTGGTAAGAGCAAGGATCAAATTTTAGCAAGCCTCAAAGATTATAAGGCGGGCAAGATCAAAAACAGCCTAATGAGCGGACTTTTAACCAATGTAAGCGACGAGAGCCTAGATAAGCTCGCGGATGAAATTTCAAAATTTAAAGAGTAGCTCTTGGATAAATATAATTCGCGATGCACGATCAAAAATACGAGCTTTTTCTCGACTTTCGCGCTTAGAAGCAAAAGCGGCAAGCTGCGCCCCAGCATTCGGGCTCTGCGCTACGCTACGGTATTTTTGGTGCATCTACTTTTCGTGCTTTCCTTTCGCGCGGATATTCAAATTTTAGAGGGCGATATCAGCGGCTCGCGGATACTTGGCTTTCACCTAGCAGATCCTTTCGCGACTCTTGAGGTGATCGCCGCGCACAAGGATCTGCCGATAAATCTACTCATCGGCTCAGGCACTATCTTGCTGTTTTACTTCATCGCGGGCGGTAAGGCGTTTTGCTCGTGGATCTGCCCTTACGGAGCGCTTAGCGAGATCGGCGAGAAGCTGCATAATACGCTAATTGCCAAGCACGTCATCAAGGAGCGCACCCTGCCTCGCGGTATGCGATATGCGATCTGGGCGGTATTTTTGCTGCTAAGCGCCATTACAGACCTGCTCGTTTTTGAAATTTTTAACGTAGTTGGAATTTTATCGCGCCTCATCATCTACGGCTTTTCGCTGGCGGGGCTTTGGATCGTTTTTGTGTTTTTGCTCGAAGTATTTTTTAGCAGGCGAGCGTGGTGCACTCATCTATGCCCGCTAGGAAGCACCTATTCGCTTGCGGCGAAAGCAAGCCTTAGCAAGATTACTTGGGATAAGAGTAGGTGTGATCATTGCGGCGTTTGCCAAGACGTCTGCTTCGTCTCGCACGTACTGGATATCACTAAAAAAAAGGCATCCGAAAACCTAGGCGATAAGAGCAAATTTATGCTAAAAGGGATCGACTGCACGCTGTGCGGACGCTGTATCGACGTGTGTCACCAAGACGCACTGAGTATCGGCAACAAGCTAAAAGATATGATCTAAGGAAGCCTATGATAGAGATTAAAAACGTAAGCAAGAAATTCGCAAATCAATTCGTTTTAAAAGATATCAATCTAAATATCGCGGATGGTGAGCAAGTGCTTTTCGTCGGGCAAAACGGCGCCGGCAAAAGCTCGCTGATGCGGACGATTCTAGGCGAATACATACCCACAAGCGGCAGCGTAGCTATCGATGGATTTGATTCGTTTAAGCAGCGCAGCCGCGCGCTACGTGGTATCAGCTTCGTGCCGCAAACCCCGCCGCCGCTTAAGCTAAGCCTAAATGAGCTCATCTACTTCGCCGAGCGCACAGCGGACGCGAGCAGAGCAGACATCGTAAAATTTTGCGACGAAATGGAGCTTGATCTGAGTTCAAATTTAAACAAGCCATTTCATAAGCTATCCGGCGGTATGAAGCAGAAATTCTTAATCGCGCTAGCATTCGGCAGAGCCAGCAAGGCGATGATTTTCGACGAGCCGACAGCCAATCTCGATCCGAGCGCGCGCGAGCATTTTAAGACGCTTTTGCGTAAGTATGCAAAAGACAAAAGCTTGATCTTTATCTCGCATAGGCTCGACGAGGTTGAAGGGCTGGTAAAAAGAATGATTTCAATGGATCTAGGGAGGATCGTAGATGATAAAAATGTTTAAAATTATGCTATGCGCACTTGCGGCGCTTACGTTTTTAGGCTGCGGCGACGAGAAAGACTACGGCAACGTCCACTACGACAGGGACGTGTGCGAGCACTGCCAGATGGCGATCAGCGACAACCGCTTCAGCGTCGATGTGCGCGTGGACGGCAAAAATCACTACTTTGACGACATCGGCTGCTTGGTGGATTTTATGGTTACCAACGACAAGTTAAACTGGCTGAAGGACGCCAAAATTTATATCAACGACGCTAGCGGCAACGGCGAGTTTATCGACGCAAGAAGCGCGTATTTTTACAAGGGCTTCAAAACTCCTATGTCGTTTGGCTGGGGCGCGTTTAAAAACAAGCAAGAGGGCAAGCAAGACTTCAGCTTCGATCAAGTAGTCGCGGCGCTTAAAGCAGGCGGCGGCTCGCACGGCATGGGAATGGGCGATATGGGTCGCGATGCGCACGGCGCAAGCGACGGATATGATATGAGCGCAGGACATGATGGCATGAGTGGGATGCAAGACCCTCACTCCGCAGAGCACGATATGAGCGGTATGGAGCACACTCACGGCTCAGATCATGGCATGAGCGGCGATGCGGGCAGCACGGCGCACTCTCAAGGCGCGCCGCACGATATGGGGCAGATGCACGAGGGTAACGGCACGGCGCACGATATGCATTCGGGGCACGCGCATTAAAGACGTTTTGGCTAAGACGAATTTTAAGCGGTCCATGTTTTGCGCTAAATTTAAAGCATAAAATTTCAGCGTGCCGCCCGTGCCGCCATCGATGAGATGAAATTTTACTTTGCAGCGTCGTGAATGACGGATAATAGGCGACACTGAACGACGCGATGTTTAAGCGCACTGCGAGCCGGAGCCGTAAATTTAAAATTTATGCGCGAGCCGCAGTCGCAAGCGGCGGATAAAATTTCGCCGCCTATTTAAAGCTTGGCTGGCAAATTTAAGGCTGTAAAATCCGCGCTGCAAAACGAGGCTAAAATTTAAAGACGGGCGGCGTATTTAAGCCGCGCAAGCAATCTAAATTTAAAAGCGCACCGAGGCGCAATAAAGGAATATGAATGAAAAATTTACTCACCATCGCCGCTTTGGATATCAAAGAATCCTTCCGCTCGCGCTGGTTTTTGCTCTATCTGCTGATCTTTAGCGGGCTCGTGGCGGCATTTTTCATCACGGGGGTAACCGATTCGCGCGTGCTCGGCTTTAGCGGGCTTTCGCGACTGCTGCTGCTGTTTATTCAGATCTGCATCATCATCCTGCCCGTCTTCGTGCTCGCAACCACTAGCAAGGCGATCCTGGCCGATCGCGACCTAAACATCCTCGAATACCTGCTAAGCTTTCCGATCTCGCAGGCGCAGTATTACTACGGCAAAGCGCTAGGAAGGCTGTTTGGGGTCTTCGTGCCGATATTTTTATCGCTGCTGCTCGCGATCGTTTGGGGCGCGATCAAGGGCACAGGCATTCCGTGGGCGATCTGCCTGCTTTATACGGGGCTGCTTTTTAGCTTGTGCGCGGCGTTTTTAGGGATCGCATTTTTGATCTGCGCCGTCTCAAAAAGCCAAGAGATGGGGCTTGGGCTTGCGTTTTTCGTCTGGCTTTTCTGCCTTGCGTTTTTGGATCTCGTGCTGATAGGACTGCTCGCAAAAACGGGCGTGAACGAAAATCTGATCTTTGCGATCGCCCTAGCAAACCCGATGGAGGACTTCCGCATCGCCGCTATCAGCTTATTTGATCCCGATCTTGCGGTCATCGGCACGACGGCATATTTTATCCTAGATCACTTCGGGCGCGGGCTTTTCATCGCCTTTTCGCTGCTCTATCCGATCGCGCTGGGCGCGGCGAGCCTCGTTTTGGGCTATTTTATCTTTAGATCGAAGGATTTGGCGTGAAATTTCCACTCATTTTGGCGGCATTTATAGCGCTTTGCGGTGCAGCGGAGATGCAAAATTCCGCGGCGCAAGGCTCTGATTCGGCGCAGAATTTAAGCGCGCCTGATAGTATAGGCTCCGATTCGGCGCAAAATTCCAAACCTGCGCGCGATCTTGCGTGGCTAAAAGATATAAATCTCACCTGCGCCAAATACGGCATCGATACCAGCGCGCACCCCGAATTTCGCGCTTACGCAAGGCTCAAAGACGGCAGCGCGCTCGCGTTTGCTTCGCCCAAGGCGATGTTTGCGTATTTTTTTGAAAGTGAGAGCTCGGACGCAAATTTCGGCGGCGCTTCCGCTGGAGCGAATTCTGAGAGCAAAAATCCAGCTAGCGGCAATTTAGGCGAGGCAAATTCCACTGATGCGAATTTCGGCGGTGCGGAACTTTACGTCACCGATTACGCAAGCGGCGAAATTTTGCGGGCGCAGGACGCGTTTTATGTATTCGGCAGCGTGCTGCAAAGCGCCAGAGGCGACGATCTTATCACGTTTGCGAGATTGCGCGACGCGCAGGACTTCATGCGCGAGAAAAAAGGGCATAAAATTTTGCAGTTTCGCGAAATCTCCGCCAAGCTAATCGATTATCTAAGATGATCGAGCCACTTGGCGAAATTTAAATCCAGCTATTTTAGTATATTTTATTCATAAAATTTTATCTTCTATTTTAGTGCGCTATTAAGGGAATTTAAAGCAATTAAAAAATACAATCACGTTAAATTTTATCTATAAGAATTAAATAATGTAGTCTTTTAGTATATTTATTGAGGGCTACATTCTCGCTTATTTTTAAAATAAATTTCAAGGAGACGATCATGGCAAACGACAAAATCGCAAAACAAAAAGGCTCACGCAAGAAAGCTTCGACGGATGAAAATTCCGCTGCGAATACGGGGGAAAATTCCGCCGCAGACGCGCTCAAAAGCTCCGCTGCGTCCGTTTTTGATAAAAGCGCAAATAGCGCTCAAAATTCCACCGCAAATTCTACGACTTCCGCCTCACATGCTCGCGACAAAATTTCTAAAAATCGCGCCACGGGCGAGAATTCCTGCGACGAGTGCGACTGCGAAGCCAAAAATTCCGCACCGAGTTACGATGATAGCGCGAGCTCTGCTTCAAGCACGAACTTTGCGGCGCGCTCAAGCGCTCAAGGCGCAGGCAACGCCCAAAATTCCGCGATAGGCTCTACGACAAATTCCATGGCTGATTCTTTGACAAATTCCATTTTAAATCCTGCGAAGAGTCCAAGCAGCAAAGACCACTTCTCTTGCTCGCACGAACATAGCGATAGCTTCGCAATCCACTCGCCTCTACACGACGAAGATCTTGCGACCCACTCGCACGATCAAGAAGAGAACCTCGCAGCTTATTTACACGAATACGGCGCAAATTCTGCGGCGTCTTCGCATGAGCGCGACGAGGATTCCGCCGCCTGCTCGCATGAGCACGATAAACATTGCCATGATCACAAACCCCACTCTCATCGCGCGATTATCGGATTTGACGAGCACGGCATCCCAAAAGTTTTAGTGCCCGCAGAGGCTAGTCCACACACACATAAAGACGCGCAGGGCAATCTTTTCGAGCATTTTCACGAGGCGGAATTTACGGCGGATTATATGAAGGCGGTGCTTGAATACAAAAAGACCTTCCCCACAAAACAAGAAGTACTTGAGAAAACCCCCGATCCCGCCGTGCGTGAAATGATGCTTAGGATGGAGCAGATCGGCGTAGATACGGCGTTTGATCGTTTCGATAAACAGATGCCTATGTGTAGCTATGGACTTAGCGGAGTATGCTGTAAGATCTGCAATATGGGACCTTGCAAAATTACTAAAAAGGCCGATCGCGGCACTTGCGGTGCGGACGCCGATCTCATCGTATCGCGCAACCTATTGCGTCAAGTAGCTGCAGGCGTAGCTCAACATGGCGCACATGCCAGAGAGCTTCTGCTGTCGCTAAAATGGGCGGCGCAGGGCAAATTAGATCTGCCCATAATAGGCGAATACAAAATCATCAATACCGCCAAGGCCTTTGGAATTCCAACTGAAGGCAGAGAATTAAAAGAGGTAGCGATCGAGCTTGCCGATACGCTTTTAACAGATCTTTCGCAAAGTAGCGGCGAGTATAAAACCATCACTGCGCTCGCACCCAAGGAGCGTCAAGAGGTATGGCGGAAGCTAGATATCTTGCCGATTAGTGCGTATAACGAAGTCTTTGAGGCATATCACCGAACGGGTGTAGGCACGGATGGGGACTGGCGCAGCGTGATGCAGCATCTTTTGCGCTGCGGACTTGCTTTTACATTCACCGGCGTAGTAGCTGCGAATATCGCTACGGATGCACTATTTGGCGTAGGAGATCGCGTAACTTCCAAAAGCAATATGGGCGCGCTTAAAAAAGGCTGGGTCAATATCGCCGTGCACGGACATCTGCCGACATTAGTAAGCCTAATAGTGGAGATCGGAAATTCTAAGGAGTACCAAGATAAGGCTCGCGCAATAGGCGCGCAGGGGATCGCATTTTACGGCGTGTGCTGTTCCGGACTATCGGCGATGTATCGCAACTGGGGCGTCGTGCCGCTCTCAAACGCCGTAACTGCCGAACTCGTCATAGGCACGGGAGCGCTTGATCTGTGGGTCGCCGATGTCCAAGATGTCTATCCTGCGATCATGGACGTAGCTAACTGCTTCCAGACCAAGGTCGTTACCACGAGCTCATCAGCTAGGCTTCCCGGAGCCGAGCATATAGGCTACGATCATCACCATAGCAATATCGCCGAGACTAGAAATTTAGCGCGTAAAATTCTAGACCGCGCATTGCAATCTCACGAAAAGCGCAAGGGACTGCCGGTATATATCCCGCCGTATGAAGTCGAGGCCGAAGTGGGCTTTTCGGTAGAATTCGTCCATAAGCACTACGGCGGCATGGAGCCGTTAGCGCACGCGCTAAAAAGCGGTGAAATTTTAGGCATCGTAAATATGGTCGGCTGCACCAATCCTAAAGTGCCTTATGAGCGCGCTATCATAGATGTCGCACAAACCCTAATCGAAAATAACGTCCTAATCCTGACCAACGGCTGCGCGTCGTTCCCGCTAATGAAGCTGGGCTTTTGCCAAAAAAGCGCGTATAAAAAAGCAGGCGCGTCGCTGCGGGCGTTTTTAGAAAAAGATGAGCTTCCGCCGGTATGGCATGTGGGTGAGTGTATCGATAATACCCGCTCCAGCGGAATTTTCGCAGGTATCGCAGGAGTGCTAGACAAAAATCTCTACGAGCTGCCGCTTGCCTTCACCTCTCCCGAGTGGGCGAACGAAAAGGGCGTCGACGCCTCGCTTGGATTCCGTCTAATGGGCATCGACTCATATCACTGCGTCGAGTATCAAATTCACGGCTCCGCAAACGTCATACACTTTTTCAAAGAGGGCACCAGGCGTGCGCTTGGCTCTGTGATGCACGTAGATACCGATCCGGTCGCACTTGCGTTAAAAATGGTAAGTGATATGCGCCTAAAGCGTAAATCCCTAGGCTGGCAGTAGCAACGGACGGATTCATTTCGCATCGCATTTTAAGCGATGCGAAATTTCATGATAAAATTTAACCTCTTGCGGGCAAATAAAATCCCACAGCTAAACGAGCAGTAAAATTCTACAACTAAGTGGCTAGCAAAACCGAGGTCAAATAAAGATAAAATTTTCGCGCCACATCCGTTCGTGGAATTTTAAATCAAATCTTCAAATCCTACGTAAAATTTCGCCGCGCGCCGCTCCTGCTGCTAAATAGGCGAAATTTAGCCGGGCAAATTCCGCCATCGGGCTTAAGTCTATCTTTCGCGAAAGGATGAAATTTTAAAATTCCATCTTGGCGTAAATTTCGTAGGCGCTCATCTGAAATCCGCAAGCTAAATTTTGCTAAAAGCCTTATTGCACGAAGCTGTACGCCATTGGGTCTCGCCCGCATGTATGAAAGTTGAAATCATAAAAATTTAATATGATATGTGCTAAAATGCCATATTTGTTTAAGGATTTAGATGCATAAATCAAAGCCGCTGCAGTCTCTGCGTCGTCATCGGCAGAAGACGTCATGTGAGGCGGAGGCGCTGCCGTCAAGTCCTGCGTTTCGCAGCTTGAGGCGGTGCAGCAAAAGTGCGTCTATGCTGCGCCTGCAAACATTTTCGGCTGAGACCTCACGGGCAAGGAGATGTCACTACAAAGCTTGCAGGCGGCTAAAATTTTCATCCGGATCTTTTCTGAAATATTGATCTTGGAGCTATCACGAAAGAATTTTACTGCAAGTCTTTCGCCCGCGAGCTAGAAAGTGAAATTTTAAGCGGATTTCGATGAAGCGAAATTTCAAAGATTAAATTTAAGACAAAAGATAAAATTTAAAGCAAGGGAAGGTATGAAAAATTTTAAATTTATGCTCGTGCTGCTGATACTGGCGACGATCGCAGCAGTCGCCGTGTCGCTTTGTATAGGGCGCTTCGGACTAAGCATTGCCGAGGTTTTAAAAGCGCTTAGCGGCGGCGAGGTAGCGCAAAACGTCCACAACGTCGTTATGGATGTGCGCTTGCCGCGCATCATCGCCGCGGTACTCGTGGGCGCGGCGCTTGGCATCAGCGGCACGGCGTATCAGGGCGTCTTTAAAAATCAGCTCGTCTCGCCCGATCTTTTAGGCGTGAGCGCCGGAGCTTGCGTGGGCGCGGCGATCGCGATCCTGCTTGATCTAAACATCCTTTTGATCCAGCTTTTCGCCTTTGTTTTCGGGCTTGCGGCGGTTTGCATTACGCTTCTAATCACGCGCGCGCTGCGTTCGAGCGCCACCATAATGCTCGTGCTTGCGGGCATCATCGTAAGCGGTTTGATGGGCGCGCTGATTGGGTTTTTAAAATTTATGGCGGATCCCGAGACGAAGCTCGCAGACATCGTGTATTGGCAGCTAGGAAGCCTAGCAAAGGTCGACCCTTCCGTGCTAGCGATGATAGCGCCGGTGATGGGGGTTTGTATCGCTATCTTGGTGCTGATGAGCTACCGCATAAACGTCCTATCTATGGGCGATGCGACTGCGGCGAAGCTGGGCGTAAACGTCGTCATGGAGCGGGGCATCATCATCGTCTGCGCGACGCTGCTAACCGCAAGCAGCGTGTGTATCAGCGGCATAGTCGCATGGGTGGGGCTTTTGATGCCGCATCTAACGCGCATGATCGTGGGCGTGAGCAACACCAAGGCGATCCCCGCGAGCATATTTTTAAGCGCGATCTTCGTGCTCATCGTAGACGACGTAGCGCGCAGCATAAATCAAAGCGAGATCCCGCTAGGGGTGCTTACGGGCTTTATCGGCACGCTATTTTTTATATTCATCCTGCTTAAAAACAAAAGGAAGCTAAATGGTTAGGGTTGAGAGCTTAGACTTCGGCTACGTAAAATCCGCCCCTCTGACGCTGCGCGACGTGAATTTCAACCTCGAAGCGGGCGCGATGCTGACGATTTTGGGGCAAAACGGCGCAGGCAAATCGACGCTTTTAAATTTAATCAGCGGCACGCTTACGCCCCTGCGCGGTAAAATTTCAATTGACGGCAAGGATATGGCGAGCCTCAGCGCCAAAGGGCGCGCCGAGATCATCGGCTACGTCTCGCAAAGCGAGGTCTGCGAGTACGACTACAGCGTCTTTGAATACGTCCTGATGGGGCGCACGGCGCATATCGGGATCTTTTCGCAGCCGAGCGAAAACGACTACAAGCTCGCGCAGCGCTACATGAAAATGCTTGAAATTTGGCACCTAAAAGACAAGATCATCACGCGCCTAAGCGGCGGCCAGAGGCAGATGGCGTCCATCGCGCGCGCCCTTTGCAGCGAGCCTAAGATCGTGATCTTCGACGAGCCCACCTCGGCGTTAGACTTTGCCAACCAATACAAATTCCTCCGCGCCACAAAAGAGCTTCTCAAAAACGGCTACACCGTCGTTTTAGCCACACACAATCCCGATTTCGCTCTGCTTTTAGGCGGATACGTCGCGCTCGTAAAAGGCGGCGGCGAGGTCGCATACGGCAAGGCCGAACAGATTATAAAAAGCGAAATTTTAAGCAAACTATACGATCTGAAGCTCGACGTCAGCTACAACGAAAAGGTCGGCAGGGTGTGTTGCTTGACGTATCCGTTTTGATCCTAACTTCTCGGCTCGAACAAAGTCCGAGCCTGCGAGTGGGGCTCTGCCCCACGCCCCGCTAAAGTTACGGCAGGCTAGCGCCTGCATTTTTATCGGTTTAACTTCGCGCGATGGCTAAGCCGCCGCTGCGATGAGGAGCTTCACTATTTCTCGCGAAGGCTAGGAAGCGCCCCGCGCTTCCTTCGCATTGCTTCGCTCGCCTAAAGTTACAGAAATTTTGCTGCGCAAAATTTTAAAATTTATCTGTTTTACTTCGCGAGCAACAAAGCTTATATAGCGCTAGCGGCGGTAAAATTTTAGCGCCCGCGGCGTGGATTTTGAGGCGGCGGAATTTTAAAATTTCAAAGCGAGCGGCGGGGCCGGAATTTTAAAATTCGCTCTAAATTTTAAGCATAAAAATCAAAATTTATCGTTACAATTACGTAAAATTTTTAAGGAGCGAAAATGAAAAAAATAGTACTTTTAAGCGCAGCCGCGGCGCTTGCCGTAAATTTAAGCGCTCAGGAAAATAGCCTTGAGATCTACGCGAACTCCGCCTTCTTGTACCAAAGCTTCGGCGCGCAAAAATCAAACTTCAGCGTGAACGTGCCGGAGTACTTGGATATCCGCAGCATCGAGATCGCGGGCTCTTGCGAAGTGCGCGAATTGTCTTTGGGAGAGATTGAGCCCGTGAAAAACGCGGAATTCGCCAAAAAAGAGGCGGACGAAAAGAGCCTGCGCGAGCTAAACGACCGCCTGGTCGCGCTTAAGGCGCAGCAGCGCTTTTTAAGCGATTTTGCGAGCTTAAAAGATAGGAGTTTGGCGAGCTTAAAGGCGGATTCGCAAAAAGTTTACGACGAAGTCTTGCTCGTAGCGGGCGAAATTTCAAAAACGGACGAGCAAATCGGAAAGCTCAAAGAGAAAATTTCAAAATACGTGATCAAAAACGAGCGCCGCTTAAACGCGAACTTTGGCTGCGATCCAAGCTTTGTAAAAATAAGCTACCCCGTTGACGTAAGCGCCTACACGCACAACGAGCTCTCTGCCGATCTTGCGAGCAGCAAAATCGAGGTCGCACAAAAACTCTCGGTGCAAAACCCGCTAAACGCGGAGCTAGCAAATTTAACGATCGCGCTGTATCCTTACGAATACTCCTCGCAGACCGCGCCGCAGCCGTTTTATCCGTGGTACGAGGGCGAGCCCGCAAGACCGGCGCCCGCAGCGGCGTATAAAAAGGACGTGATGCTAGAGGAAGCGGCTATGGATAGGGCCGCGCCCGCGGCGGAGGCTAGATCGTCGTATGCAAGGACGGGCGCGAATATCGAAAACTCGTTCTCAAAGGTGTGGAAAATCAGCGGCATAAGCCTCAAAGCGGGCGAGGCGGGCGAGTTTAGCTTCGATAAACAGAGCCTGGATGCGAAATTTGATCTTCTCATCGACGGTTACGGCAGCGAGGCGGCCTACGTGCGAGCTAAATTTAGCCCCGAAAGAAACATAGAGGAGAGCGAAACGCTAATAAAGCTCGACGGCGTGCAGATCGGGCTCGTGCATCTAGGCTTTGCCGCAAACGCGGAGGCTACGGCATATCTGGGTAAAAACAGCCTGATCGAAGTTAAAAAAGAGCAGGCGAACAACTTCACGAAAAACTCCTTTTTCGGCGGAGAAAGCAAAAATTCCATGGCTTGGGAATACGAGATCAAAAACGGCTCCAAGCGCGCGTGGAACGTGGTTTTACAAGAGCGAGCGCCCGTCTCGACGCATGAGGATGTAAAGGTCGCGCTGAAAAACTCGCCCGAGCAGAACAGCCTCGGCAAGGACGGACTGCTTAGCTGGGACTTTGAGCTAAAGCCAGGCGAGAGCAAAAAGATCCACTTCGGCTATGAGTTAAGCAAACCGAAGAGATAGCGGAATTTGGCGCGGCGCGGTTAAATTTTGCGCAGCGGAGTAGCTTTTTACGGCGCGATTAAATTTTATGCGGCACCGCTTTACGAGACGGACCCCTTTTGCCACGTCGCTGAATTTTACGCACCAGACCGACTTTTTACGGCGCGATTAAATTTTGCCGGCATAAAACCAAGGCACAGCTTTAGAGCTTATCTGAAATTTTTGGCGCCGCAGCGAGAGGAATTTGAGCGTCGCGAGAACCAAAAATTTAAATGTTACGACGATTTAAAATTTGGTAGCACTAGATATGAAATTTAGCGATGAAAAGAGGGTTTGGTGCGGGTAGAAAAACTTTTAGCATCGCTAGAATTTATCCAAATTTAAAAAGGCTAGGGCAATGAACGCGGAGCAAAGGTATAAATTTTACGCGGCGGCGAAGTATGCGTTTGCTTCACTGGCGGCATTTAAAGGATCGTTATGAAATTTCGCAAACTTAAATTTAAAATCCTAGCCGCAGCGCTACTTTTCTGCGCCATATTTGTCCGCATCGTGCCAGACTACTCCACTTCGCGAGGTTTTGCTGTCGTTTCTATCTTTGGCTATAACAAATATCAACAGGGGTATTGTTTAAAAGAGAATAGAGCTTTAAGCAACGAAGAATTGCTTCAAAATGCCGCTATAAATTATTTTAAAAGATATCACGACTATGAGGTTCTGCGAAATACTATTATCGATGAGCACGATATAAAAATTTTCGGCCATAGTTTTTATACGGCGCACATCTCCAAGCTCTATCTAATCGGCGATTTTAATGAAGAAAACTGGTTTGATTTTTTGGTTGAAAATACCGATAGAAAGAGTTTTGATTATGAGATAAAAGACAAGACGCAAATAGATATCTCCAATCTATCAAAATATTTTGTGTATAAGGATGAAATTTTGGGCT
Source organism: uncultured Campylobacter sp. (assembly GCA_963529625.1). Taxonomy (GTDB): domain Bacteria; phylum Campylobacterota; class Campylobacteria; order Campylobacterales; family Campylobacteraceae; genus Campylobacter_B. The sequence continues at coordinate 27,081 of CAURZM010000008.1, forward strand.
TTAGACAGCCTATTATCTTATCGGAAGAGAAAAATCCGCTTCATGGTGGAAAAATGTTTTTAGAAAAATCATTTTTAATAAAAGAGAATAAATTTTTTGTGAATTATGCCAGACCTGGTTATATAAGTTGGTATATCGAGCTTAACAATAAAGAAGATTTAACAAAAATCAAAAGCAAAGAAAATTTAATGCGAATAAAAAACGAATATGAGAACTTAGAAAGCCTTAACGAAGTCTTGGCTTATACTCATATGAAGCATTTGCGACGTAAATTCTCATACGATAATTGCGGAAATATAAATTTTGATATCAAAGCCCCGGCGGAACAGGAGCTGGATATGTGGATTCACGGTGGATAAGATTGGTTGAAATTTTATCTTAACGAATGTAACCGAAAAAGGATAAGAGATGGGCAAAAAAGAAACTGATCTAAGATTAGAATTAGAGGGTAATTACGGCGCCGATATATTGAGTTATTATTTGTGGGGAAAGAAAACTCCTCCTGGTCCGAAAGAATTAGCCTCTAACGAATGGATGGATAGAAAAGGACTGATATGAAATTCTACAAATCTCTTAAATTTAAAATCCTAGCCGCAGCGCTACTTCTAGCGGCGATACTCTGCGCCGCATTTATCCGTATAATCCCCGATTATTCCACTTCACGAGGCTTTGTGATAGTTTCCCTTTCCGACTACGACAAATACAAGCAGGGCTATTGCCTCAAAGAAAACAGAATTTTGCCCAAAGAGGAGCTGTATAAAAGAGTAGCAGGAGCATATTTGGACTATGACGTAAAGCTATATTGGATGATTGATGATTATAGGTTAAAAACCTTCGGTAGTCTTTGGTCCAGTAAATACGAGGTTGCATACTATGAACTAGAAAATATAAACTTATCAAATTGTTTTGAAGTATTAGAAAAATATTACCAAGAGGGAAAAACGACCGAGCAGATACTGATGAAAGAGTTAAAGGCTAAAAAAACCGATCCAAAGAAATATCTAAAAATAAATTTGAAAGATACGAGCGTTGGATTTGATAGACCGATAGTTATGGTTAACGGCGACGATAAAGCTGTTACAGGCACTTTGTTTCTTGATAAATTCGCTATATTTAACGGTAATTATATGCAATTTAACCATTCGGAGTATATTTATGACTTGGTAACAAATTTTGACATTACTAGAGAGTATTATAAAAAGAGAAAAAATGCCGTAGTCGGTATTGGAAAAGGTTTTAAATTTGATAACTGCGGCAATATAAATTATCCGCTGGAAGAAAATTATTTGGGCGGTAGAGATATAGAGATGCGCTAAATTCTCTAATATGAATTTTATTAAAAAGTTTATGGGACTTAAGACCGATGGACGCGGAACAAAGGTATAAATTTCACAGGACGGCGAGGTGTGCGTTTGCTTCACTGGCTGCATTTAAAGGATCATTATGAAATTCTACAAATCTCTTAAATTTAAAATCATAGCCGCGGCGCTACTTTTTACGGCGATACTCTGCGCCATATTTATCCGCACGATCCCTGACTACTCTACTTCGCGAGGCTTTGTGATAGTTTCTCTCTCTGACTACGACAAATACAAACAAGGATACTGCCTAAAAGAGGATAGAATTTTACCCAAAGAGGAGCTGTATAAAAGAGTAGCAGGAGCGTATTTAGATTATGATATAAAACTAGATTGGATGATTGACGATTACAAATTTAAAACCTACGGTAGTTTTTGGCATAGTAGATACGAGGTTGCATACTATGAACTAGAAAATATAAACTTATCGAATTGTTTTGAAGTATTAGAAAAATATTATCAAGAGGGAAAAACGACGGAGGAGATACTGATGAAAGAGCTAAAGGCTAAAAAAACCGATCCAAAGAAATATCTAAAAATAAATTTGAACGATATGAGCGTTGGATTTGATAGACCGATAGTTGGAATAGATGGTAGCGAGAATGATGTTACTGGCACTTTGCTCCTTGATAAATTCGCTATATTTAACGGCAATTATATGCAATTTAACCATTCGGAGTATCTGTGCGATACGAGAGAGAGAGGAAATTTTATTATCGTGAAGAAATACTATAAAGAGAGAAAAAATGCCGTAGTTGGTATCGGAAAAGGTTTTAAATTTGATAACTGCGGCAATATAAATTATCCGCTGGAAGAATATTATTTGGGCGGTAGAGATATAGAGATGCGCTAAATTCTCTAATATTAATTTTATTAAAAAATTTAAGGGACTTAAGACCGATGGATGCGGAGCAAAGGTATAAATTTTACGCGGCGGAGAAGTATTTGCTGGCGGTGCCTAGTTTTCTTGCTTGATTGGTGGGCGGCAGCTTTGATTTTGGCGGTTTTGCCTTTTGATGGCGCGCTAAGGATTGCCGTTTTTACGGCGACATTTGCGATTTTAGCTTGCGCGCTGTTTTGGTATTTATTCAAAAAGTATAAAAATTTTAAGCTAAGCAAGCTGTTTGTAAAAAATCCAAATCTTAGTTTGCTGCTTTTTGCGGTAGAAAATTTATCGCTCGGCGCTTTTTACGGCGGGTTTTTGGCATGCCTCGCTGCTGGGTATTTTTTAGGCGAGCGTGCGGCAGTCTGGAGCATAGCGTTTGTTATCGTTGCGCCCGTTTGTCTGATCGTTTTTGTGATTTCGTATATGTTTAACGAAAAGAAAAACTAAACTTATCCGCCTTTCGCGCCCACTAAATTTTATCTCTCGCGCGGCGCGGGTTTGGGTGCAGATTTAGCCCGCGCGAGCTGGGCGCTATTTAAAATTTAGCTCATCCCGCTTGCTTTAAAATTTTAAAATTCCGTCGTCGCAAAAGCTCCGCCGCGCCCTTTAAATTTTATCTCGCCGCAATTCGAGACCTACTTACCGCCACTACAACACGCCGTGCTTTAGCACTCGCACGATACGCACCTATTGCCATTGCGGCGTTTGCAAAATTTCAAAAAACCGCGCGGAACTCGCCTTGCAAACGACGATTGCACGGCAGGCTTATCTGTGCGGGCAGCGAAGCCTTCGGCGGGCTAAAGACGAAGCCCTTATCTTAGCCGCAAAGCAAATCCGAACTCCGGCAGAGAAAAACGCGAGCAGCGCGAATGCAGAAGCAAAAACCGAGCGGGTGCGTTTGCCCGAAGCCTAGCCCTTTAATTTCATCATTTTTTCTAAAATTTCATACACGAGATCAAGCTTCGTAAAGCCGTCCCTGTCTAAAAAATGCCCGCCTTTCTGCACCTCGTAAAACTTAGCATCGATCTGCCCCGCTAACTCGCGGCTGAAGCTAAACGGCACGATATAATCGTCCTTCGCAGAAATTACAACGCGCTGTTTTGCGGCGGCTTTTATGCGCTCAAAATCAAAGCCTTTATCCATAAACTCGTCTAAAATTTTAAATTGCGGATCGCTAAGCGGCTTTGCAAGCCCCGAGACCAGCACTACGCCCTCTACTGCGCCGCTTGCAGCGCTACTTTGCAAAAAATTTAAGATCGTAGGGCAGCCGAGGCTGTGTCCGACCAGATAAACTTCGCCTTCAAATTTTACGCTTTCTCGCAAGGTTTTCAGCCACTCATCAAGCTTCGGATGCGCAGGCGTAGGCATCGTTAAAATTTCTGCCCTCGCGCCCGATTTTTCGATCTCGCCTTTGAGCCAGGCAAACCAGTGCTTCTTAGGCGAAGCATCATAGCCGTGCACGATATAGACGCACTTTTGCATATTTTTCTCCTTCAAATTTAAGCCCGCCCCAAATGAGGCGGTACCGACGCAAAGTAGCGAAGCTGCGCACGCCAAGCTAAATTTCATCACATTTCGTCTTTTGCTATTCATCTCTAGCTCCTCTCATTTCTAAAGCGGACATTTTACATCGTTTTTTAAAAAAGACCTCTTAAAACGTTCGCGCAAATCTATAAAAATTCGCAGCAAAGCCGCTTGCGCGCAAAATTTTAAAATTTCAATCCGCGCCCTAGCCCTTGCAAATCGTGATTTTATCGGCAAATTTGCCCAAAAAGTGATACCCCGAGCCCGCCTGCGCGATGATATCGAGCACCGCGTCCGCATCCCGCACGAGCGTGCCGCCCGCAAAGTCCACGCCGCGCTCAAACAGCGCCTGCGGTAGTAACGGCGTGGTAGGCCCCACGAGCACGAGCCTGGCGCCGCTTTTTTTCAGACGCAAAAGCCCATCCAGCGTGTCATTTATGAGCGTCGTAGCCGTGATTATCACGTTATCTGCGCGCGGCACAACGCTTGCGGCCTCGCTTGCAGGCAGGTAAAACGGCAGCTCAGCCTCTTTGAGCGTGCTTTTGTCAAGCTCTAAAATTTTAAAATCCGCGCCATTTTTCATCAGCGTCTTGATGTAGGGCACCAGCGCGCCCACGACGACGCTAAAGCTGCCGCGCTCGATCCGCAGCTCATCAAAGGGATCGGCGCCGAATTTCACGTCGTAATCTGCGCAGATTTTATCGAAACACGCCCTTCCAAGCGCATTTAGCGCGGCGAGCGCGAGCGTCTTTTTAAGCGGCGCGGCGGAGCTTAGATCACGTAACAGATAGCGCACGCTTTTGCCTGCGATATTGCCTGAATCGGGCATCACGCTTGCTTGCGAGGGGCAGCAAACGGCGCCTGATAGGGACTTTAGCGGCGTATAGCTAAGCCCGCATGCGCCGCCGCTCAACTTCACGCCGCTAAAAAACAGCCCCACGACCGCGCGCTCGATCTTAATATCCAGCGCCTCCGCTCCTAAAATTTCTTTCGCGCACTGCAGCGTTTGATCTAAAATTTCGCTCATTTTCGCTCCTTTAATGTGGAATTTGGCGCCATTATAGCTTAAAATTTCGGCGCCCGTATTGATATAAATTTATTGATCGCGCGAGCGGCGACGTCCAAGCAGGCGCGAGCCAAATTTAACGCAAGCGGCAGGCGCGAGATAAAATTTTATGTAGCGAGCGCGTATCGTTGCGGCTTGGAATTTTAAAAAGCGCGGCGCGGCTTTAAAATTTGAAACGTGCGGACAAACATGGAATTTTAAGCGAGCGGGTAAATTTAAAATTTTAACGAGCGAGTGCAGCCTGGAATTTTTAAACTGAGGCGGTGCGGGCAAAGCGGCTGATACAAGCAAGCAGTGCGGGTGGGTCAAATTTAACGAGCAAGCCGATGCGAGCAGGCAATGCAAGCTAAATTCCATAAGAGCGGACGAGTGAGAGTTTGGGTGCGGGCGGGTCAAATTTCAATTAATACGAATGGGCGCGAGCTTGGGCAAATACGAGCAAATTTAATAATTGCGAGCAAACGCAAACTCGGACGCGAGCTAAATTTAACGAAAGCAGCAGCAGCGGGCAAAATTTAATAAAAGGTGCGGGCGCGGGTAAAATTCAAGCCACACGCGGATAAAATTCAAACGGCGGGCCGTATCTGCGACAAGTCGCGCCCGCTGCGGAGTTAAATTTTATTTCCTACCTGCCGCACGGCTAAATTTTATTTCCCATCCATCGCAGGACTAAATTTTATTTTCAGATAGCAGGATGTTGATGAGCGGATTTAGCAGCGTCTCGCCGCGAGCGGCGCACAGCACGATCTCATCGTAGTAGTAATCGCTTCTGCCGTAGTTATGAAACTCATACGCCCCAAAGCCGTAGCCCATAGGCGTGATCTCGACGCGCGAGTACCAGGCGTCCTTGGCGATGATGTATTTTTCGGTGTCTTGCGAATAAACCCACACCACGATCTCATCTCTGTTTTTTTGCCGCATCAGCCACATAAAGACGTTTGCGATGTCGTTGAAAAAATATGTATCGCCGTTTGGCATAACGGCCTGGGCGGTGTTATACAGATCGTTTATCACCGTGCCGCTCTCGTGGCATAGATATTTGCCGAATTCGATCTGCAGCGGCTGCTTATCCGTGTTGCCATGGCGCACGGAAATTTTGGATTCGGCTATATCCATGGACGATATGAGCAGCCCCATCACGCAGGCGAGCAAAACCGCGGCAAAAATTTTCTTAATCATAGCAGCGCGCCCCGCACGAAGTAGTATTTGACGACGTAGGCGCTGCAGATGAGCGCGTTTAGAATAAGCCAGAACGAGGAGTATTTAAGCAGGTGGGTGTAGGCGCGCTTAGTGATGAGCTCCGTTAAAAACGGCACGATGCCGAAAAATATACCCAAAAACAGCGAGCCCCAAATCGCATAGCCGACGAAGTAATAATCCTTCAAAAGCATGCAATACGGGCATTTGTGATTGGGCTGCTCGTAAACGTAAAGCCCGAAAAAATAGGTGATCGCGTAGTATGCGACGAACAAAAAGAGCAAATTCAGAGCAAAGCTCGCCATCGACTGCTTTAAGAAATTTAAGATCAAAATGGCGCCCAATATCGCATAGAAAAAGGTCGCCAAAAGCGCCTGCGTGTATCCAAACGGGAGCTTCGGCGCGCGGAATACGACCGAGCAGCAAAACACCGGCACGCGCAGCGGGATATTGGTAAAAAATAGAATTTCTAAAATAAACTCCGCCAAAACGCCCGTAAAAAGGATGGTAAAGATCAGGTATTTGCGCTTTAGATAGGGAAATTTGCCCGCTTTAAGATCGAGGCTGTTTAAAATAAGCCAGAGCCCAAAGCCGAAGATCAGTAAAATTTTTAAAAGCAGCAGAATATTGCCGTAGCGGTTCGAGCCCACGACGCCTGCGGAACACATCGCGCCGGGCACGATCGAAGAGAGCTCGTTTAAGCAGAGCGCGAAAAATATAAACAAAATGATCTTGCACGCTATCGTGAAGAACAAAATGGTGTTGATGAGATAGTTTCTTTTCTCCAGGGCGTATTGTAAATTTGAGGTGGCGTTAAAGTCCCAGTAGCGCATGATCCGCACGATGTGAAACTGCGAGATCGTCATCAGCGCTATTACGATGAGCTCCACGGCCAAAAACGCGATCACGCTGCCCGATAAAAATACGCTCATGTAGAAATTTCTCCATCTTTTAAAAACACATATCGATCTACGAAATCCAGCTCGTCGAAGAGTATATCGTGCGTCGCGATCAAAACGGTCTTTTTAAGCTCTTTGAGCTTTGAAAGCATCCCCACAAAACCGAGCGAGTTTTGTTTGTCTAAATTTGCCGTCGGCTCGTCGGCCAAGATGATCTGCGGCCCCATCACGAGCGCCCTTGCGATAGCGCAGCGCTGCTTCTCGCCGCCGCTAAGGCTGGAGACGATCTGATCTTTTTTATGCGCGATATTGGCGATCTGCATCGCTTCGTCTATGCGCGCGCCAAGCTCATCTTTGCTCAGCCGCTCGAGGCTAAGCGGCGCAAGGACGTTTTTATAGACGCTAAGCGCCTCAAGCAGATTGAAAGACTGAAAGATAAAGCCGATTTTTTTATGGCGATACGCGGAGCTTTCGATATCGGCGAGCTTAGAGACGTTTGCGCCGTCCACCAAAACCTCGCCGCTACTCGGCTTAGCAAGTGCGCCTATGATAGAAAGAAGCGTGCTTTTGCCGCTGCCGCTAACTCCTTTTAAGATTACGATCTGCCCTTCCTCGACGCTTAAGCTTATATTTTTCAAAGCGCGAAATTCATTCGCCCTGCCCTCGTTGTAAATTTTACAAAGACGTTTGATCTCTATTAGGCTCATTTGACCGCCTCGCTCATATCGCCGATAGCGATGCGCCAGGATGGGATGATGACGAACGCCAAAAACGGGATCACGCTAAAGACGAAGATCAAAAAGAGCATATTGAAATTTATCGCGGGCGTAAAGGTGATGAAATTTCGCAGCTCGCCGCCTAAAAATATATCGCGCAAAAGCGGTGCGTCTAGAACAAAAACATAAGCATAAGCGCCCGCGACGCCAAGCAGATAAGCGCTTAGCGAGACGATGAAATTTTGAATAAATTTCATCGCGATGATGTCCTTTATACAAAAGCCGATGCTGCGCAAAATCGCGATCTCCTTTTTCTTCTCGCCGTATGCGAGCGAAATTTGATTTTTCAGTAAGATGAAAAACGAGATCATCGCCACGGCGTAAAGCACCATAAAGATCCCGCCCTTGTAATAATACAGATGCCTCACTTCGGCTACCGCGTCCTCGGCGCTGAGAGCTTGCGTATTAGGGTATAAATTTACGATCTTAAGCGCTACTTCGCTTACTTCGTTGGGGTTGGGCACGCTTACGTAGAGCTTAGTGTATTCGCCCTCCTTCAGGCTTAGCACCTCGCGCGCGGTAGCGGGGTTTAGATAGATCACGTCGTTTGAGACGATGCTGCTTTCGTGCGGCGAAATTTTATTAATCTTAATCGCGATTAGGCGCTGTTCGGTTAAGAAGTGAAACTCGTCCTCGTAGTACCACTCGCCCATCGCCGCCTTTACCCCCTCGCCTACGATCATTTCATTTTCGCTCAGGCTTTCGTCGCCTACGATATGAAACCAAACGCGCTTTTGAGCGAAATAATACATCCCGTCCACGGCGCCCTGCACTTCGCTGACGCCCGCGATCTTAGAGACGTCGTAGATATAGCCGTCGTGCATCAGATCACGTTTGCCCGCGCGCAGAGCCTCTACTACGATGTCGGGTCTGAGCTTGATGACCTTTTCGAGATCGTTTTGAATGGAGCCCGAGATAAAAAGCACTGAGCTTAAAATAAAAACGATAAATGCAAAGATCGCAAAGCTAAAGGAGTGGTCGGCTCTGTCTTTTCGCAGCAGAGTTACGGAGTAGTCAATGAAATTTCTACTTATCATAGACGAACTCCGCGTAGGCCCTGCTCTTAAAGCTGCTTGAGAGCCGCACGTCCTTTATCTCACGCGCAAGCTTTTGTAGGCACTGCTCGCTCTTTGCTCGATCAAAGCTTACATAATGCACCGCAATGAGCGCGTAAAGGGCGGCAAAAAAGATCATTAAAGCGCAAATGAGCCTCATAGCCCTTCTAGTACGCTCTCTTGAATTTCGTCAAATTTAAGCATCTTGCCTCCGTGATCTTTGGCGAAGGTCTTAGCCGCGCTCTCGCTCTCAAACGCAATGAGCTCGTCGCCCATCGGTCCTAAGACGTTGGAACCGAGCACGTAAAAAGCTCTTTTAGCGTCGATCTTGTGTAGCTTGTAGTAATCGGTTACGAAAATTTTATCAAAGCTCTTGCCTTTTTGGAAGTAGTACTTCATCAGATCTTTCACGCCGTCAAAATACAGGTTCTCGCCGCCCTGAACCTCTATCATCGCCGCCCAGTTAGGGTTTTTACCCACTAGCATACCGCAGACCGGGCATTTAGCACCTTCCGGCACGACGATCTTTTCAGGCTTTTTCGCTTTTGTATCTTTACCGCTGCTGCCTAAATTTGCCGGCGCGTCCCATAGATACAGCGCCGCGGCTTGCAGGTGTTTGTCGTACTCAGGCTCCTTGCTCGCGCCTTTTGCGTCGCAAACATTTTTGAGACGAGCTTTAAGCTCGGAGATGGCTTTAAAGCTTTTCGCTTCAGTTTTAGCGCAGTTTGCTTCGTAAAATTCCTTACCGTGCGCGTAAACGCCGCCCTCGCGCTTGGCTTTAATCATCTTATTATCGCCCTCAAAATCCTGTCCCGCAATCTCGTAGGCTTTGGCAAAGTTCATTATCTCGCCGCCGTTTTCGGCTTGAAATTCTTTCGCATCGGCCTCGGTTGAGAAGGCGTATTTGCTATTGCGGCTCATCGTGCCTTTGACCTTGCTACCCACGACGTAAAAAGCTTTATTTACGTCGATCAAATTTAGATTTTTCGTATCGACGACCTGCGCATCGCTTGGAATTTTGCCGCCCGTAATCTCGTACAAGCAGTGCAGAGAAGCGACTTGCTTGCCGTTCCAAACGTGATTAGTTTTATAGAATTTAACCAGGCTCATTCCGCAAACAGCGCAGTATTCTTTGCCCTCTCCGCTTCCTACAAGCGTAGCCTTGCTAGGATCCACGCTTTGAAACATAGGCTTTGCCGCTTTGTTAGCCCCGTCCATCGAGGCGCCGCAAACGAACGCGACGAGCGCAGCCGAAGCCAAAAACGAACGTAAAATCATACTATCTACTTAAAAATTTGATGTTTTAAATTTACTTACTAATCGAGTTTAAAAATTCCAAATTCTCGCAGCCCATCTTGATGCCGCCGTCGCAGCTTTTTTTGAAAAGCTCTTTTGCTTTGGCGTTATCGGACTTCACTCCTTTTCCTTCGGCATACATTATGGCTAGGTTATTGCAGCCGTCGAAGTGACCGAGGTTGCACGCCTTTTCATACTGCTGCTTTGCTTGCTTATAATCCTGGTCCACCCCCTGTCCGAAGGCGTATAGATAACCTAGATTGTTGCAGCCGATGCCGATGTCGCCGCCGCAAGCTTTTTCGTAAAAAATTTTAGCCTTTGCGAAGCTTTGCTGCACGCCCTCGCCCTTCAGATACAAATAGCCCAGGTTGTTGCAGCCCATCATATCGCCGTAGGTGCAGGCTTTTTCATAAAGGCTCGCCGCCTTGGCGACGTCCTTTGCGAGCCCAGCGCCGTTTGCGTATAAAAGTCCGAGCGAGGTGCAGCCTTCGTTATCTTTGCAGGCTTTTTCGTAATAAGCCGCGGCTTTGGTGAAATTTTGATCCGCGCCGTTGCCGCTTTCGTAGATATAGCCTAGATTGTTGCACGCAAGCGCAAATTTAGCGCTGCACGCCTTCTCATAGAGGCTGATCGCTTTTTCGAAATTTTTCTCTACGTTGCCGGTGCCCTCAAAATACAAAACGGCTAGATTATAGCATCCCGAAGCTTTATTTTCCAAACCGCACGCTCGCTCGTAAATTTCTGCGAGTTTTTTATGATCGCCGCTTTGCTGTGCCTGAATACCCTCGCTGATAAAGCCCGCGTTTGCCGCGGCAACCAGAACCAGCGTTATTAGAAATTTTTTCAAATTTACTCCTTTATATCGTTTTTACGTCCCTGCCTCTGAAGGCAAGAGCGATTATTAAAAATACCGCCGCTATTATACAATAAAACGGCGCGGGTATCTGCGGCGCATCTCCCGCGGCATAAGAGTGCATGCCGGTGAGGTAGAAATTTACGCCGAAATAGGTCATTATGATCGAACTATACGCGAGCGTCGAGCTCACGCAATAAACATAGATCGAGCCGAGCTTCGGGATAAATTTCAGATGCAGCACGATCGCATAGACGATGATCGAGACATACGACCAGGTCTCTTTGCTATCCCAGCCCCAGTATCGCCCCCAGCTCTCATTCGCCCACACGCCGCCGAAGAAATTTCCGAGCGTCAGCATCGAAAGCCCCACGATGAGGCTGATCTCGTTGATCGCCGTTATATATCTGATCTGTGCGTTAAGCCGCTCGCGATTGGCGCTGTTTTTAAGCGCCATCAAAACAAGAGCCAAAAGCCCAAGCAGGCAGCTAAGCCCCAAAAATCCGTAGCTAGCCGTGATAACAGATACGTGGATGCTAAGCCAATACGACTTTAGCACCGGCACGAGGTTGGTGATCTGCGGATTTACGAAGCTCATATGCGCTACTAACATCACGATGCTAGCTAGCAAGCAGCTTGCGCTTAGCGTAAGCAGGGACTTTCTAAAAAATATGATCCCCGCAAGCGCCGCCGACCAGCCGATGTAGATCATCGATTCATAGCTATCGCTCCACGGCGCGTGAGCCGCAACGTACCAGCGCAACGCAAGCGCAAGGGTATGTGCCGCAAAGCTTGTAGCAAAGGCAGTGAATAAAATTTTTTGCGCGAGCGCAAAGCGCTTACCGCAAAGCGCGCCCAAAAGCGCCAATATTAAAGCTACGCCGCCTAGGATCATATAGCAATAAACTAGCTTTTTGAAAACCGAAGCTTTGTTATAAAACACCTCTGCCTTGACGCGGCTAACGCTAGGAAGAATAGCCGCCGAGGTAGCCCTTTGGTAGTTTTTCAGCTCTGCAAGTGCTGCGTCCGCTTTAGCCCAGTCGTTATCCGAAATTCCATCTTGCAGGCCGTTTAAATAGTCGTTTAACACGCCTTTGATCTGCGGCGCGATCCTATAATCCGCAAAGGCGTCGTTCGGCGAGAGCCACGCGTTTTGCGGGTCGTTCGGCACGGGGATAAATTTAAAAAACACCCCTCTAAAGGTTAGATACGCGATGTTTAGCCGCTCATCGAATTTAATCAGCTCGTTATCTAGCGCGGCGCGGCGCGAGGCGCTTTTTTCATTCGCCTCGTCCAGGGCGTGGGCGAGCTTGTAGTTGCCGTTTTCATCAAAGACTGAATTGAAGCTCGCATATCGCTCCTGTGGCGCCAAGCCTAGCATCTTTTTGATCTCGTCGTTTTTGATCTTGATGATCTTTTGATCGCGCCAGAACGCGGGATTTAGGCTCATTCCTAGGATCATCTGCTCGGCGCTTAAGCCGTAAAGCGAATCCGTGCCTGAAATTTTATTTACGATCTCGCTTGCTTCGGTGCTAAGCGGTTTGATCCTGCCCATGTAATCTTGCACCAAAAGCTCCGCAAACGCGCCGTTTGCATGAATGCGCGAGTTGGCTTTAAGGTTTGCCAGATAGTTTTCATCCGCGGCGCGAAGCTCAATGCTGAAAAAAAGCGGCGCGATCAAAAGAAGCGCGGCGGGTGCGTTATTTTTGATAAATTTAGCTAGCTTTTTAAACCTGCTGCCCGCGGTAAAAAGATTGCCGATAAATCCGACGCAAAGCAAGAAATAGCCGAAATAAGTGGGGATTTTACCAGGATCGCGATTAAGCTCCAGCACCGTGCCCAGCTCGTCGGTGTCGTAGGAGGATTGAAAGAGCTTAAAGCCGTCAAAGCTTAGCGGGTGGTTCATATAAATTTCATGCTCCCCCGCGCTCTTGCCCTCTTTTAAAATTTCAACGTCGCTGGCGTAGGATGACGGGCTTTGCGAGCCCGGGTAGCGCTCGAGCTTAAATTTCAAAAGCTTTACCGCAAACGGAAGCTCTATGAGTTTCGAGCCCCAGCTTAGCATTATCTCCTCGCCGTCAAAGTTTAAAATTTTAGGCTCGCCCAGCCAGCCCGCGCCGCCGCGCAGCTGCGCTTCTTGCTCGCTTCCGCCCTCAAAGCCCGCCTTTACCGCAAGCGTGCCCTGCTCGCCTTTGGGCGCAGGTTTGTAGGAGCTAAATTTGACGGTGAAGCTTTTAGAATTTATACTTTGCGTGAAGCTAAAATCGTTATCGCCGATCTGAGATAGATTTAGCGGATGCTCAAACAGCGCGTCTTGCGTACGGATTTGCAAGTATGGTTTTACGCTTACCATCTCGCTTTCGCTCTCGCCCTCTCTTACGTGCAGCACGCCCTCGGTACCGAAATAGCGCGTCAGCGCCGCGCCGATAAAGATAACGATAAATGCAGCGTGAAGTACGAAGGAACCGAAGCGGCGCCACATTTTGGTTTTTACGATGATAGCGAGCAGGCTCAGCGTTGCAGCACCCATGACGCACTCGTACCAGCGCGCCTCATAGACTAAAATTTTAGCCGTTTGCGTATCGTAAATGCTCTCTAAAAAGGTTGCGACGCCGGCGCCTGCGGCAAGGATAAAGAGGAGGCAGAGCGCAAATTTGTAAGAAGTGAAAAATCTAAATAAATTTACGCCCAAAATCGCCTCTTTCGAATTTTTTACATTATTATATCGTAAGTTTGACCTGCGTATAGTATAAACATTCTAAGAAGTAATACTCCGACCACGCTGGCAAGCGCGCTCGCGTAGAACGCAAACGCGGTGTGAGCGATCTTTTTGCCTAGTGCGAAATTTAAAACGAGCGGTACGCAAAAACCTACGCCCACGACGCCTAGCCAAAACAGCTGAGCGTAAACGCCTTCGCTAAAGGCTACGCTGGCGGCTTTTTGCACGTCGCTGCCCGTTACTAGCGAGACGAAAATCATGCCGATTAGTAAAATTTCCATCGCCAAAACCGGCCACTCGACCGCGTGTAAAGTTTTTAGATCGCCTCCGTGCGGGTCTGCTTTAAAGAAAAGCGCGGCTATGAGGCTAGATACCGCGATACCCGCCGATAAGCCCGACGCCACGAAAAGCGCAGGTAAAACGGCGGTATTAAGGATAGGAAATCTAACTAAAACCGAGATCAAAAAGCCCGTATAAGCGCAGATCGCGACCGCAAAAACAAGCGTAAGCGCAAGAAGCAGCGGGCGAAGCGCGTTTAAAATTTTCATTACGAGCGTGAAAAGCCCTTTTAAAAAAGTAAGTCTACGCGATAAAAATCCGCTAAGATCAGCTTCAAACGCATAAAGGCAGGCTACGAAGGTAAGCGGGATATAGACGCAAAGCGCAGCCACGCCCACGGACATAACCGAGGTAAAGTTATAGTTAATCAAAATTTTCCAGAAAAGTAGCGGCCGCTCTAAATCGGCTACCAGGCAGACCATGCCTAGAAGGATCGTGACGAAAGATAGCAACGACGCAGCCTTAAACAGCGGCGTGCTTTCGGTCTGTTTTTTATAAAATTTAACGAGAATCGCGACTATCAAAGCGCCGCCACTCATACCCGCTAGTAAAAGATAAACCGCGATCGGCCAGCCCCACTCCACGCCGTGCGAGAAGGTCGCAGTAAAATTTATAGCTCCGTTCATATCACACCCCCAATCTAACCGCAGGAATATAGCGCAGGCTCGGCTTCGTGCCGCACTCAGGATGCATACGCAGGCTGTCTTTTACGCGAAGTAGCTTGCTGATGTGCGAGCCCTCGTCGTTTAGATCGCCAAATACGATCGCCTCGTATCTGCACGCCTCAATGCAGGCAGGCTCGTGACCGTCTTTTAAATTCGTATCCAAGCAGAAGTTGCAGCTCTCTGCGGCTTTGGTTTCGTGGTTTATGAAGCGCACGTCGTAAGGACAGGCTACGATGCAGTATTTACAGGCGATACAGTCGTCGGTGTTCATCGTCGTGATGCCGGTTTTTTCGTCCTTGTGACAGGCTTTCGTCGGACATACGCTCACGCACGGCGCGTCCTCGCACTGCTGACAAGATACTCTAACATAGCGCTTTTCTTTCAAATTTAGCGGATCGGTTTTATCCTGGATAAAAAGCCTCATTTGACCTTTTGGAACCGAATTTACCTTTTTACAGGCGATCTCGCAATCGGTACAGCCGACGCATTTGTTCTGATCGAAGATCATACCGTAGTGCGGCTTTTTCGGCCCTTGTTTTTCGGCGCTTGCATTTGCGTCTTGTGCGCTTTTATCCGCGCTATTTTGTGCGAGTAAGCTTGAGGCGATTGCGCCAAGCCCCAAAGAGCCGAGTGCGGCGGATTTTATAAAATTTCTTCTTTGCTTTTGCATATTCTCCTCCGACTAAATTTAAGCAAAACTACTTTGTTTTATTCGCGTCGTGAAAGCTTTTAGCCTCGCTCTCGCTAAGCTTTTTCGCCGCATCGGCAAGCTCGCCGGGCTTTAAAACCTTTAGTAGTTCGGCTTCAAAAATCACCACAGAACCCGCAGGAATTCTATCTACATCCACGTTGCCGTAGGCTAAATTGCTAGGGATTGTAAATTTATATTTCGAGCCTGTATTCATCAAAAGCAGCCCTTCGCGCAATCCGTCGATTAAGCCTATCATAGAAAGATGCGCCGGAATTTTAGATGCGAAAGTATCGTCAAATACACTACCGTTCGTCAAATACGCTTTGTAGTTCATCACCACTACGCTCTCGGGCTTTGGCTTTTCGCCCATGCCTAGCTTTAGAATTTCATATTGAAGACCGGATTTTGTGGTTTTAACGTCCGGATTTTTGGCATTTTTCGCCATAAATTCCTTACCCGCTTTTAAATTTTTATCAAGCTCCGCTTTGGAATTT
This sequence comes from uncultured Campylobacter sp., assembly GCA_963529625.1. Taxonomy (GTDB): domain Bacteria; phylum Campylobacterota; class Campylobacteria; order Campylobacterales; family Campylobacteraceae; genus Campylobacter_B. The sequence goes on from CAURZM010000008.1 coordinate 42,899, forward strand.
GTTTCTACGATCTTATTTAGCTTATCGGCTCTTTGATTCAAAAGCGCAATAATTTCCTCATCTTTTAGCTTCTGCTGCTTTTTAAGAGCGTCCAAAAACCCCTCTATCACCGCATCTAAGTCATATTTGACGCCTAATGCGGCTTGTGAATGCAGCTGGTTTGAAACATAGCTTCCGGTAGAAGCTCCGATGCTATAAGATTCTTTTTGTTCTTGCGTAGTTAAATTCGCACCCAACGCGCAGCTTGCCAAAACGATAGGCAAGAAAATTTTTAGTCTTTTTTGCATACATTTGCCTTTTAAATTTCGGGGCCGCGAGCTTACGCGACCCCGAAAAAATTATAAATTATTATTTAGAATTCTTTGAGCCTCTTTGATATACTCTTTAGCGGCTTCTAGCCTTTGCTTAGTATATTTAAAGCCATGCATACCCCATGAGCCGTCTTTTTCGATAAGATCGACGGTGTCTTGAGCTTTTTCTATTAGCTCATAGACGCGAGTTTTGTCGCTGGAGTTAAGCTTTTTAGTCTCAAGGATAGAGTAAATTCCTTGAATACCGATCTTAACTTGCGAGAAGTCGCTCTTAATCGGAGTTTGCCAGCCCATAACCTCATCGTAAACCTGCTTTTGGTTCTTGAAGTGAAGCGTCTCTTTTAGCTCGGAAACGACAGGGCTGTGGCAGCCTTTGGTATCTTGCATATCTTTATCCGCCCAAGATGTTCGTGCGCAAGACCACATAAGATCGACGAAATTTCGTCCATCTTTATTTCTTTGGAAGTGCCAATCTTTCGCATCTCTTGGACCTTTGGCGGCATCGCCTGCGACTAGAGATTTTCTAGCAGGATCGATGTCGATCTTCCAGATGTGCGATCTTCTTTGAGTATCAAATCCCGCGTTGTCTTGGAACTGAATAGCGTAGAAGTTCTCGCAGCTCATCATAAACGGCATGTGGCAAGATGCGCAGGTGTTGTCTTTATGCGTATCGGCTCTTGCGGCGATGTAGGCTTGCTCTTGGTGGCAATCCTTGCACTCTTTTGTGATCTTAGGCTTTGTATAAAACGCGCTCAAATAGCCCTGCTCTGAGTTGTAATTTACGCCTTTGACGGTTTTATCGCCAACTACCGGTCCGGTGTTATCGTGCGGATCGTGGCAGGTTACGCAGCGCATACCCTTCTCGTAGTGAGCAGTGAAGTAGGACTGGGAGCCTTCAGAGCCGCAGCCTGGACCCATGGATTTAAATTTAGAGCTAAGAGATAGATCGGGATTTCCGTTGTTTAGCGGATTAGCACGAGCTAAATCAGGGCTATAGTTAAATCTTTGGTGGCAGCGTTCGCAGTTTGAGGTTCTAAAATTTGTAGCGCCATCCAAGTGACCGCCCGCTCCATGGCACTCTTCACAGGTGATACCCTTGGAGATAGTGTGCTTTTGAAGCTCTTTTGCGTTACCCAAAGCGGCATAGAATTCTTTTTTAGTTTTAAAATCGAATTTGAATGGGTGGCAGACTTCGCAATACGAGCTGTTTGCTTGGAAAAACATCGATTTTTTGTATTTCGCAGCATACGACGCAAGACCTCTTACGTAACCGCCGTTATCGCCGTATTCCTCAAGCGTGCCTGGGAATTCCGGAACAATCTTTTTAATCTTTTTGACCGTCTCATCGTCTAAATTTAACGCCCAAGTCCTTTGGAATTGGTTGCCGCCGGCTACGATCTGACCGGTACCATCTCTTAGTAAGCCGCCCTCTACGTGATAGGTTCCGCGTAGAAGCCATGCATCTACGTAGCCGAATTTTGTCCTTAGATGTCCCACGGTCGCATAAATTACGTCAGGGGTGATACCTTTTGGAAGGATCGACGCCGTATCCGGGCTAAATACCGGATCGGTTAGGTTGTTATTAACCTCCGGGTGCTCGCCCGGGAAGCGGATAGTAGTGGCGTGGCGCGATCTGCTCCATGTCTCATACTGCGCGGGGTGGCACTCGCCGCATTTTTCAGGACCTATAAATTTATTCGGAAATTGCAGCGAAGAGCCCGCAGGGATTCTATACATCATAGAGCTATATCCCTTGCCGTCGTCTCTTTTACTAGCCTTTGAAAAGTCAAATCCATGCCCTTCCGCAAGCCACTCCAAACCTCGGTCGTGTACATCCATCTTACCGACCGTCTTACCGCCGTATTTGGTAAAAATCGGGTGATTTTTAAATAGCCAGTCATACATCTCTCGCTCTTCTACGACGTAGTCCTGCAAGGATATGACGCCTCTGCTTTGCAACGTGCCCTTAGGATTTGCGATGACGTCGCGCGATTTTTGCGACATTTCCATCTCATGCCCCATGCCTTCATCAGCACAGGCTCCTGCGGCAAAAATGCTAATACAGGCTAGCGCGCCTAGTAGCATCTTATTCCATTTTTTCATGGCTCCTCCTTTGAAAATCGAAATTTTAAATTAGCAAAGTTCTACGTTCGAAATAATATCAACAAAAAAGGGTGAAAAAGGGAGAAATTTAATGAAGTCTAAATTTAACGAAAAGCAATCGTAAATATCGCGCCATCCTCGGAATTCGCAGCGCTTATGCTCCCTCCGTTTTTTTCGATTATCATCTTGCTCATATATAGTCCGAGCCCGCTGCCCTGCTCTTTTGTCGTAAAGTGCGGCTCAAAAATTTTATCTAGCTGCGCTTCGTCGATGCGGCTTGCGTTATTTTCGATCGTGATTACTCGCTCGCCCTGCTTTAAAAATGAGTTAATTTTAATCTCACGCCGTTTAAGCGGCACGTCCAAAAACGCCTCTTTTGCGTTGTTTATGATGTTTATTAACACCTGGATGAGCTCGTTTACGTTGCCGTAGAGCGTGAAATTTTTTTCTATCCGCACGCTTATGTCGATGACGTGCTTTTTAAGCGAGGCGTTTAAAATTTTACGCGCCTGCTCGATCGCCTCGCTGACGCTAAATTCCCTCTTCGGCATATTCGGATTGAAGAAATTTTTAAAATCCTCGATCGTATCGCTCATAAATTTTACCTGCTCGCCCGCGTCTTTTATGCCGCCTTCGAGCCTCTCTTTTGAAAGCTTGCCCCGCTCGCTATAAAGCTCTAAATTTATAAGCGTGGAGCTGATCTGCGATAGCGGCTGGCGCCACTGGTGCGAGATATTGCCGATCATCTCGCCCATTAGCGCTAGGCGGCTTTGATTTATCAGTAAAAGCTGCGTTTGCATCTTTAAAGTCGCGTTTTTTTTGTGAATTTTATAGATACAAAATATACAGATCAAAAACACCACAAGCAAGCTTAAGCCGCTAACGACGAACTCTTTGGTGTGATAGAGCAGAATGCTTTTTATCGGAATTTTAAAGCTTATCATCGCGATCGTATCGCCCAGGCCACCTTTGAAATTTCCCACATCTCCGTAGAGCTCTTGCATCTTTTTAGGTGCTGCGTTAATGCTGTGGCACTCGGTGCACGAAGGCTGGGAGTTTGTTATCGGCAGGCTCAAAAGATACGAGGCGCCACCTTTATCATAGATGACTCTGGAGTATTCTTTATATCTGTTTTCTTTAAAGCCCTCTAAAATTTCATTCTCAAACTTGCTTCCTTCGTGCTCGGGATTGAGCGGATCGGTGGCGACGAGCTTGTAATCGTAGTTGATATTTTCTTTGGCGAGCTGAATTTTATAAATTTCGCGCGTTATGTAGGTTGAGGACATCAGCCTCGGATCGAAAAAATCCTCGCTTAGAAGCTTTTTTTCTTTAAGCTCGTTTATTAGCGGGCGCTGCACGGTCGAGACGTAATCTCGCACCGCATTCATCGTATCTAGGATATAAAACGCCTCGCGCCTCGTATCCTTTAGCGCAAGCTCGCGGTAGAAGTTAAAAACCAAAGCCGTAATTACGATATATAGCAGCACGAAAAGCGCTACGATAAATTTAAATTTATACTTCAAAGAGATACCCCACCGCATATAAATTTTTGATCACGTCCTTGCCGATCTTGCGGCGCAGCTCTTTTACGATCGCCTTGATCGCCTCCTTGCTTGGCTGCTCGAACTCCCACATGTAGTCGAATAGCTGCTCGTAGGTTACGGTTTGATTTTTGCGCGCCAAGAAGTACTCCAAAAGCTTGCTCTCGCTTTTGGAAAGATGACAGGCACTGTCTTTGACGTAGATGATCTTTTTGGCAAAATCATACTTCAGCTCATCGTTTATACTAAATATCGGCGCGTGATTTATCAGCTCCGCAGCGACGTCTTGCAGTGCCTTTATAAAGGCGTTTTTGTCGTACGGCTTAGGCAAATACCTAGTGATCTTAAGCTCCACCGCCCGCCACAGATACTCCTGCTCGGTGTGGCTCGAAAGTATCACGATCGGCACGCTGATGCCGGCGGCACGGATCTTTTTAACGACCTCTAGCCCGTCCTTAACCCCCACCACTTCGCCGAAAAACAGCTGTAGCGATTCGATTATATTTTTTAAAATCCCGGGCTCATCCTCTAGGCAAAGCACCCTTTTATTGGACAAAACGTCCAATAATTCGCAATCTTGCATTCTCTATCCGCCTCCAAGCTTAGCGCATTTCATTCTTAATCATCTCTTAAAATATAACTAGACTTAGATTATATAAATTTAGTATTAAACTAACGTTAAAAAAATATACCAAAGCGGTTTGCACGTAAATTTAAACCTCAAACCGCATATGTGCGAGCTTTGCGCCTACATAAGTCGGCTTAAAAGATCACAAGAACATAAAAAGGCGGGGCGATAAGCTTGATATTAAATTTTACCGCCTCGCAGGCGGCATATGAAAGGCGGTAAAATTTTATTTGAGAGGTGCTTGCATATGCATTTCGCAGACAAAGGCAATCAAATCATAAAGATCTATCAGCTCCGCAGCTCGGCGGAATAGAATTTAAAATTTAGCCCAAGCCGAGCATGCTAAAAGTTAATGTGAATACTCCATCTTTGAGTGATCCATGCCGCCATGATCCATGTTCTCCATCGAGCCATGATTCATATGCGAATGATCCATCCCCTCCATCGAACCCATATCGTGGCTCATCCCACTCATCGAGCCATGATCCATCATAGAATGATCCATGCCGCTCACACCTGGATCGGTCATTCCAAAAATCATCGCGACGTGTCCTAGCACCAAAAATACAATCAGCACCAAGAAATGAAATTTAAGCCTAGCTCTAAATTCCGCTCCTTTTGCGATAACTCCTAGCTCCAAAAGTAGCAGCACTAGCGCAGGCAGCGCCGCCGCTACGTATGCCGCCAAAGCTAAGGCGTCCGCAGCGCCACGTAAATGAATGACGGGCAAAATTTTAACCGCTACGTAAATGATTAATATCGTAAAATAAGCGCCGAGAATGATGCTAAGGCATTTATTGATTTTTAGTGCCAAAGAGCCCTTCTGCGCGCGGTACAAGCTAAAAAATTCGCTCGCTACTATCGCTTCTGCTAAGCCCATCGGCACCGCCATAAATAAAATCAAATTCCACGGCTGATTTGCCATCAAAAGTTCCATGTAATTCGTCATTGCCATGTTTTCTCCCTATTTTGGTTTAAAAGGCGCAATTCTAGCGGCTTTCGGTAAAAAATTTTAAAACGATAGATAAGATTAAGTGCGCCTTTAATCTTATCTTTCCGCAAAATGATTTGAGCTGCGTCTTAAAGCTCGCCCGCAAATATTAAATTTATCTCGCTTTACACGCCGCCCTTTCGTATCTAACGCAAAATTTAGAAAATTTATATTTGCAGATGCAGCTGCCTTAAATTTATCCGAAACGCTTTAAATTCCGTAAAATTTCAGTTTTGTAAAGATAAAATTACGAAATTTTTTAAAAGGATTTAAAATGAAAAATGCTATTTTATTTGCCTGCGCAGCGCTATTTATATGCGCTTGCTCCAATCCTGAGCAGCCAAAGCCAGGCGTTTCGCATTGCAGCGAGCCCAAAATGGACGAGGCGTCGCATCAAATGATTCAAATTTGCGGCGAAAGCGAGGATCCGCAGATAGAAAATATGCGGTGCGACAAAAACGGGCTTTGCTTCGGCACTGCAAAAATCAGGTAACCGAAGCGTCTCGCGGGTGCAGCGCTAAATTTAACTATTTCAGAGCCGAAACCGAACGCCCGCAAGCGGTCTAAATCGCGCTTTAAAATTTTGCTTGCAATTTAAATTTAGCCCCGCTTCACGCGCTGATGCATTTTATCTATCTTGTTTTTAGCTGCGCCCGCTGATTGATCGAGCTGCTCTTGGCGCGATGAAATTTTAAAATTTCATCGCCAAGCACGGCGCGTAATTAGGATTTAAAAGCAAACGCGGGTCAAATTCATAAGTTTAAAATTTTAAGCGATATGCAATTTAAATTTTACGCCTCTCAAATACTAGCCGGTGCGAAATTTCGCGCAAGCTTAAAATCCGCGCCAGGCAATTTTGTGCCGCTGCAAAATTTCTAGATCACAACTCCGCTCAATAGAATTTTTTTGGCAGTGCAGATGGAGGCACAAAATCTGCGCCATCTAATCCTGCACGGATCACACCGCACAAATTTCTTATGCCGTGCACCCAAACACATAGCCTATCTCGCCACAAGATCGCTTACGAAATGGCGCAGTATCCTTAGTCGCATAGCGATCACAGCCTTACTCGCTGCGTGGTCGAGATCTACAGCTGTAGTGCAAAATGGCGCAAAATTCTTTGCCGTGCGGTAGGAGTTCTCAGAGCAAAAAAGGCGCGGTATCCTCTACCGACGGTGCGAGTTTATAATCTAACTCACGCCTTAGAATTCCGCCTCAAACTCATTGCTTAAAATTTCGTCTCAAAAAAATCGCGTATGAGAAATTCCGCTTTATCTTTACGGCTTAAAATTTCGTACGGATCGCACCGAGCGAAATCCAATCACTGCGCGACGCAAGCTTAAAATTTCAGCGTCGTGCTCGCCGCATATTAAATTCTGCTTCATTATTACGACTTAAATTCTATCACAAGCCTGTAGATTTAAAATTTTGTCTCAAGTGAGCTGTAAAATTTCCACCCTTGCCTAGGTGCATATCTCTCGGTGCCTGCGCCACTTCCAGCTTAGCGGCGACGCTATTCTTTGCCGATAGAAATTTCGCGCACAGAAAATAAAGCGCGCCTCTTGCATAATCGCAGCCTCTAGGAAATTTTAAGCGACCGCAAAATTTTAAAATTTAAAAGCAGCCTGCGATTAAGCCGATTTTTATAAATTTGGATTTACTTTGTAGCGGCGCAATCTGGCAAACAAGGCGCAACTATAAGTTACGCAGCTAGCTTTACGTCAGCTGCTTAAACATTTCGATCTGCTCCTTTGTAAGCTCGATCAAATCATCGTTTGCGTATTTAAGCGATGTCTCTAGGCTTGCGATGAGCTCCTTACGGACGAAGCTCACGCTAAAAAGCGTCGCCCAAAATCGCGCTCCGCTGCCCGTACTCGGATCTTCTAAGACCGCTCTAATCGCAGCTACCGCAGCAGCATCGTCCACCGCACCTAGCACCTCGTCCACGAGTGGATATTCACCTGCGCCGTCACCCTCGTTTAGCGAGCGCAAAAGCGGCTCAAGCGCCTCGTCGCAGGGATTATCACGCAAAAACTCCCGTACTGCGCGAAACTCTACCACAAGCTGATCCGAAAGCTGCGCAGGCATCGGCTGATGAAGTCTCAAAAAGTCTAATGCCGTTTGCTTGTCCATAAAATTCCTTTTAAATGATATGCGCGATTGTAGCTAATTTTGGATTGCAAAGAGATAAATTTACTCTAATTTATCAGCCATTTCCGTCATAAATTCTCAATGATCTTAAATAATTAGACAGTGATTTTGTAGTGGCTTTTAGGGACGATTTTCGATGGGCTTTACGGATTACAAAATAAAATTCCAAATTTTATCCAAATAAAAAAGCCCCCGCGAAGTGCAGGGACTTACAAGCTTGATCTGTTTAGTCCGGCAAAATTTAGCAGACTAAGAAGGATTATTCCTCGATCTTGCCGGTTTTGATGCGGCGCTCGTAGATTTCGCGCATCTCTCTAATGTCGTTTTTGACCTCGAATACGCCGTGCCAATGCGAATAATCAGGTCCGCCCATTAGCGCGCCTTGGCGCATTCTGCGACCCTCGTGGTGCCATGAAACATAGTAGATTCGCTGGAACGCATCCGCCCAAGGATCATCTTTTAGAAGTTTCTTTTCCTTAAGCTCTTTTAGCATCTTAGTCGCTTCGTCGTTGTAAACATTATATAGAAGTACCTGTTTATCGCCCACCTCAAAGAAATTATTCGTGTGGGTGCTTGCATGGCACTCTTTGCAGACTTGCTTCATCTCGGCACGCGCTGCCTCAGGGCCGTTTAGGTTACCCGCCAAAGGATTGCCGACGTTTAGTTTGCCGGTATTTAAAAACTCGCTTACTGCAGTATCATTGCCACCGGTGCGTAGATTGCTCTTAGGCTGCCACAAATTCCACTTCAAGCGTTGAGATACGTTGTGAGTGGAGTTTAGATCGCCCACACCGCCGCTCATATGGCAGGTCGCGCATGTAGGAGCGCGGTAGTCAGGAACCGCCCAAGTACCAGGAGCGCTATCGAATTTCCATTCATTGCCTTCAGCGTTAAATACGTGTCCGTGCATCGAGTTATTGTAAATTTCGATATCCGGATGATCAGGTCCTAAGTGGCAAGATGCGCAAGCAGCAGGCTTACGAGCTTCGGCGATCGAAAATTTATGACCCGAGTGGCATGATTTGCATCCGCCTACACCACCATCCGGATAAACCGTACCGATGCCATATGTAGGCCAGGTCTCTTTGGTTGGCTTGTTATGCTCGTCCATTTTAACGACGCCGCCGTGGCATTGAGAGCAGCCGGTAATATCAGGCGCGTGTTTAAGATCAGGGATATCACGTCCTTCGTAGTGATACATTAGATCAACCATTCCTTTGTTGGCTTGCATCTGCATAGCACCTCTTGCGTGACCGCTGTTTTCAAACTCTTTAACCTCGTTACTGTGGCATTTGGCACAGGTTTTAGGGCTAACTAGCACCGAAATATGATTGTCTGTGTCTTTCGGATGCGGCTCTTTAGCTGCCATAGGGCTATCTGCTGGCTGCGAATGGCAGTCGGTACAGCTAACGCCTACGTGAGCGTGGCGGCTCATCTTCCAATCCGCAACGACGCCCGGAGTTTTTTCGGCATGGCACTCAACGCAGCGTCTAGCTAGCGGCGTAAGCTGCCTATTTACCTTTAAATTCTTCGTAAGACTAACGTTTACGGAATTGCTTACGTTCGCGTCCGACGCGGACATATTCGCATGCTGCGCGGGCATTTCTGCGAATGCAAACGATGCGATACAGGCTATTAAAATAGCGACTTTTTTTAGCATTGCTTCTCCTTTACTTGGTTTTGTTATTTTCTAGGTTGTATTTATCCCAATATTTGGTGATCTCTATACCCATATTTTTGTGGCCGACGTTTTCGTGGCACTGCACGCAGGTTTTGCCGGTAGTGCCCGCAAAATAATCCCTATGCGCGAGCCAGGCTTTATTTACTTGATTATTCTGCTCTTTTAAATTTCGGTGGCAGCTTAGACAGCCGCTTTCATAAACGAAATGATTTCGCTCCTTGCGTTTTTCTTGCCAGTCGATCTTATCTGCGTCGGTAAAGACCGTCTTGTAGACATCATTTGCGGAGGTTAGAGCCTTGGTCCAAAGATACATAAAGGTATTTTCATGAGAGACGTGACAGGCGACGCAATCAGCTTTGAAGCCTTGCTGGTTATTGCCGCCGTGAACGTCGTTGTGAAAGGCGTTTGCCATCGGCTGCATCGTATGACAGGATACGCAGAATTTATCGGTGCCCGTAAGGTGAACCATCTCTGCAATCCCAAGAGAAAGTATCATTCCTATAAGCACACAAGCGCCCACGAGCAGCACAAGAGTTTTCTTTTTCATAGGTTTCCTTGATTTTAAAATTTCTTCGCAAAATTTTTAGTATTTGATAATTCGAAAAGCAGTGTTTTATTATAAAAAGATTAAAAACCGCTTATTTTCTAGCCTTTTGTTAAAATTTATTAAATGAAGATAAAATTTTAAACTAAGTTTTTAGTTTAACGGAATATAATCCATTAAAATTTCAATACAAGGAGAGATCATAAAAACGATCCAAGCGGCTGAGATTACAAAAGTGGTCAGCGAGCTTTGCAAAAAAGCCTGTTATCACGTCACGCCAGATATGCGTGCAGCGTTTGAGAAAGCGCGCGAGAACGAGACTTCGCCCATCGGCAAAGATATTTTAGGCAAGCTCTTACAAAATGCCGATTTGGCGGCAAAAGAGGTCGCACCGCTCTGCCAAGATACCGGTATGACGGTGGTTTTTGTCGAACTCGGTCAGGACGTACATATCGAGGGTGGATATCTGGAGGATGCTATCAACGCAGGCGTTGCGGACGGCTACGTAGGCGGTTACCTGCGCAAATCCGTGGTCGCAGAGCCGCTTTTTGAGCGCAAAAACACCACAAACAATACTCCCGCGGTCATCAATACCCGCATCATCCCCGGCGACAAGCTTAAGATCAAAGTGGCCCCAAAGGGCTTTGGCAGCGAAAACAAATCGGTGCTAAAAATGCTCGTTCCCGCAGACGGCATCGAGGGGGTAAAAAAAGTATTTTTAGAGGCGGTCAAATACGCTGGTCCTAACGCTTGCCCTCCTATGGTTGTAGGCGTCGGTATCGGCGGCACGATGGATAAGGCAGCGCTTTTAGCCAAACAAGCCGCGGTTCGTTCAATCGACAGCAGAAATCCTGACGAGCGCTACGCCAAGCTAGAGGATGAGTTATTGGAAATGGCGCGCGCTACGGGCGTCGGTCCGCAGGGTTTGGGCGGCATAAACACCGCCGTTAAGGTAAATGTAGAGTGGTATCCGACCCACATAGCAGGGCTTCCGGTCGCCGTTAATATCAACTGCCACGCGGCTCGCCATGCCGACGCTGAACTATAAGGAGGAAATCATGTCAGAAGTTAAAAGAATTACTGCACCTTTCGATAAAAGCGTAGTAAAAAGCCTAAAGGCGGGCGATAACGTCCTAATCAGCGGCACCATCATCGCAGCTCGCGATGCCGCGCACAAGGCTCTAACCGAAACCCTCGCTCGCGGCGAGAAGCTACCCGTAAACTTAGCCGGCGAGACGATATATTATCTGGGGCCGACCCCTGCAAAACCGGGACAGGCTATCGGTGCTGCGGGACCTACGACTAGCGGACGAATGGACAAATACACTCCGACGATGATAAACGAAGTCGGCATCAACGGCATGATCGGCAAGGGCTACCGCTCTGAGGCCGTCGTAGAGGCGATGAAAAAATCAGGCTGCGTCTATATGGTCGCTATCGGCGGAGCGGGCGCGCTGATTAGCCAAAGCATCAAAAAATACGAAGTGCTAGCCTATCCAGAGCTAGGACCTGAGGTGGTCGCGAGACTTACGGTCGAGGATTTTCCGGCTATCGTAGCGATCGACAGCGAGGGCAACAATTTCTACGAAGTAGGTCAGGCGCCTTATAGAAAAATTTAAATTTTGCTAGCGGCGTCCGCGCGGCGCTTTTTACGGCGCGAGCATTCGTAAATTTATCGGCGTTCGCTCGAGCACCCTAAATTTCGCAGCATAATCTGCGGCATTTGTTTCTTGAAATTTTACGACTCGGCGCAGTGAAATTTTATAGCGAATTTAAAGCGCGCTCGTAAAATTTTATCTCTCTTACGGCACGGAATTTTTAAAATTCCGTGCCGCTTAAATTTCTACCAAGATTCCGCCTTTGCTTCATTTAGACGATCCGCTGCTAAAATTTAACCGTAAATTTACGCAAGTCTAAATTTTAAAATTTCGTCGCCGTTCGTAAGCGAATTTAAAGCTCGCTAGCGCCATAATCGGATTTAAATTTTAGGAGAGGCGATTGAGCGCAAGCGAGCTGGAGCAGATCAGACTGGAGCTTTTGTATAAGGCGAAAAGAAATATGATCTTAGCGGCGGCGTGCATGCTCTTTTACGGCGCGTTTTTGTTATACAAGCTACGCGACGAAGAAGGTATGGTGACTTTGGTGTCGTCTATCGGATTATTCGGGCCTGTTCTTATCGTAGGCGTTTTGTGCGATGAAAGCTCTATAAAAGCTAAGATAATCTGTGCTGTCTACGTTTTTATAATGTGCCTATTTTGGATCGGTTTACAAAGCCACCCAACGACTTCCAAATATATCTCATTCGCAGCCATGACTTTAGTCTTGGCCGCTTCAAGTTTTTTTGTATTATTTAGAGTGCTTAAACGAGCTTATTCGATAAAATTTCGGCGCGCTTTTAAAGAGCATTATCTAATGCCTTATTTTAAAGCGTTCGGCTATCGATACGATATCGGAGGCAGTATCGATCCCGCCAAACTCAAGCTCTCTGAGCTTTTTTCGCGACTAGACGAATTCTTAGACGGCAACGACAGGGTTTTGGGCGTTTATGACGGCGTGAGTTTTGCATTTTGCGACGTGAGCTTATTTAATAGATTTTCGAAAAGCGAAATCCTCGGCACCTTTTTCTACGCGGAATTTAACAAACGCATAAGTGCCAAAACCCTGATCTTTCCCGCTCGCGCCGGCGCGCCGAATACTCGCGCGCTAAAAAAGATCGATATGGACGATGCGGAGTTTAACGCCGCCTTCGCCGTGTATTCCGCGGACGCGGCGGGCGCGATGTACATTCTAACGCCCGCCTTTATGCGGAGGCTCTTGCGCTTCGCAAGCGCCGTAGCCGCGCCCGTCAGTCTTAGCTTCGCAGATAGCAAAATTTATATTTTCGTAAATACGGGGCGCGATAATTTCGAGCCGGACATCGACGAAAGCGTGCTGCGCCGTGACCCTGCCGCGCAGCTCAAGCGCGAGCTTTCGCACTTTTTAGCGATCGTAAAAAACCTAAAACTAAACGGAAGAATTTGGAGCTAGCAGGCGGCTAGTCGCAGCTTTGCGTGTCACAGCCTCGCGCACTATAGCTTCACACGCCGTGCTGCGACCTCACACGCCGTAAAATTTGAAATTCTGCCGCGCCTTGAAATTTAAAATCCAAATCCGCTCGCCGCGGAATTCTGCGAAATTTCGAAACTTGAAATTTCTTGAAGTTGCAAAATTCCGCGAGGCTGCCGTTTGAAATTCGCCTTTCAAAGCATAAGGCTAAGCAGCAGCAAAAATCCGATGAAGCTTAGGGCGTTGCCGAAGGAGCCGCCGATGTGATCGCCGAGCCACGTCAGCACGAGCGCGCCGCCTAGACGCAGACCTATTTGTAGCGCCACGCTCGCGATAAAATCTATCACGCGCCGAAGTCCGCTGCGCGTATCGCCGAGCTTCATGCCGCGGCTTTGGTTCCACAGTCCGCTTACGCGGTAGTCTTTGTAGCGAGCGCGGAGAATATCGCCGTTTTGCAGCTCGAAGCTCTGCGAGGCGTCCTTCGCCTTGACGGATGCCGCGGTTTTGGCGGAGCGGGCGGAATTTATAGAATTTGCTGCGTTAGCGGAATCCACAGAGCTTACGGAATTCGCTGATTTCGCAAAATTTTTAACGCTCGCAGAATTTACGGAATTTTCTGCGTCTAAATTTTTAAATTTCGTGCAATTCTCGCCGTCCGCAAGCTCCGCTAAATTTTGATCCGAGCGTAGCGCGTCAGAGACGATACGCCGCTTGCTGTCGCCCGATAAATATATCCCGTCCAGCGCGAAGCCAAAATAATAAACGTCGCCGCTTCGCAGCACGCGCACGCCGCTAGCATAGCCCTCCGCTTCGCCGCTTCGCTTGGGCTCTTTGGAGTGCGGAAGCGCTGCGAATATGCGCCCGAACTTTGCAGCGCGCCAGTTCTTTCGCATAAACTTAAAGCTGCAATACGCAAAAGGCGCGAGGATGAGCAGGGCTAGCAGTCCGGCAGGAGCCCTTGCATCAAAGATAAAGATTATGCAGTAGATGCTCATCGCGGTCAGCACTACGCCGAAGGCTGCGAATATCGCAGCGAGTGCTGTGCTACCGGTGTCCTTCCAGCGCTGCGCGCCTAGGCTTAGATTAACGAAATCTAGCGGAAGGGCGGAAACGGCGGAGTTTACCGAAGCGTCGTCACGGCTCTCGCGGGTAGAATTTAAAGAGGCGGAGCCGCTGAAATTCTTGCAATTTAAATTCGAAGCATAAGGCTCCGTATCGGTGCTCGCTCGCTCGTTAGAGCCTTCGCGGATCAGGCTCAAAGCGGCGGAATTTATACCGTTGCGATCTTTGCCCACTAAATCAGATACCGCAGAATTTTGGCGCGCACTTGCCGCGGTATCTCTATGTGCGTCGCAGTCTAAATTTGCGGCAGTGGAATTTCCGTTACTTGAAACTTCGCAGCTAGGGCGCGGCGCGGAATTTTCGCCGCTTAAATCGGCGCCGTTTAAAGCGCTTCGGCTGGAATTTAAGTCCCTCAAAGCCTCGCGGCTGGAATTTGAGCTTGAAGCCTCATATATCACCGCCAGCTCGTCGCCCTCGCATATCGGCAGATAAAGTCCGTCGCGCCTTAAGTCCAAAATTCCCGCAAAGCGCAAGCCCTCCAGCGTAAAGCTAAATTTCGCCGTGTCTGCAACCGCGGGCTCTAGCTTGAAATTCCTGGCCGTGCCACGAGCAAGCTTGATACGTCGCGGCGAAAGAAATTTAGCAAAGCCCATGCGCGCCTTTGAGATCTCGCAAAATTCCGCTCCTCCTATTTCGCGGCGGATTTTTTGCGGACCTGGATATTGATGAGCTCAACAAGCAGCGAAAACGCCATCGAGAAGTAGATATAGCCCTTAGGTATATGAAAGCCCAGCCCGTCGGCGATCAGCGAGACGCCCACCAAAATCAAAAACGCAAGCGCTAAAATTTTGATCGTCGGGTTTGCGTCTACGAAGCGCGCGATCGCGCCGCTAGCGAGCATCATCACGCCCACGGCGATGATGACTGCGAGGATCATCACGGGCAGGTGCTGTGCCATGCCCACGGCGGTGATGACGCTGTCGAGCGAAAAGATGATGTCTAAAACGGCGATTTGAATTAGTGTGCCGCCGAAGCTTACCTTGCCGCTGCTAGCGCTGCGCTCGTGCGCCTCGCCCGTGGCGCTGGAGTGGATCTCGAGCGTGGATTTGACGAGCAGAAAAAGTCCGCCGCCGATCAGCACGAGGTCGCGTCCGCTAAAATCGCGCGCAAGCACGCTAAATAGCGGCTTAGTAAGCCCCATGATCCAGCTTAGGCTAAGAAGTAGCAGTATGCGTGTGAACATCGCAAGCGCGAGCCCCATTATACGGGCGCGTCCGCGCTGCGCCTCGGGCAAACGGCCGCATAAAATCGCGATAAAGATGATATTGTCGATGCCAAGCACGATCTCAAGCCCCGTGAGCGTAGCCAGGCTGATCCATGCCTCGGGTGAGGCGATCCATTCAAACATCGGTTTCCTTTGGGTGAAATTTAAGCCGTGATGATAGCGAAAGTTTGGTTAAAATTTCTAAATTTTACCGCCTTTGTGCGCGAAACTGCGCGCAGATTTAGGCGATGCTATGCGGATGGTTTATCTTTAAATTTTGCCGTAAATCTGTCGCGATAAAATACAGCGCGCGGAATTTCATAGATGAAGAGCGTGGAATTTTGGCGACGAAATTTTAAAATTTAGGCACTAAATTTATACATTTTTAAGCAGGGGGGGTAGCATTATTTTCTAGAAAATTCACCTCAAGGAGTTAAAGATGAAATATGTGCTAGGTGTCGCGCTTGCGGCATTGATTTTAACAGGATGCGGTGAGGATGAGGTAGGGCTCGTAAAAAACTACACTCTACCCGATTTTAAGTCAATGAGTATCGGCACGGCGATCGAGGGCTCGAAAATCTGCAAAAGTGTCACCTGGAGCAAAGAGGAAAACGGCGGATTAAAGACGGTCAAAATGGTCTGCGACTTGGATATGGAGCGCATGAAAGCAAAGATAGTGCAAGATAAAACCGAGAGCCTTAAATCTTATAAACAAAGAGCATTGGATACATCTTTAAATAATGCTATGATTTATTACAAAAGTAAGGTCTATGATGAGCAAGGTCTGCTTAAGCTAGCAAAAGAACACTGCAAACTCAATGAGGTAAAATTCCAAGAAACATTTAAAACTAAAGGCAAAATAGAATTCGACGATGAAGGCAAGATAGTTGATTGTGACGATAAATTAAAAGGGGAATTCCAAAAAGAATATAGCGTTGATTACATTATAGAATATCTTAAGAGGGCTGTCTATTACTCGCAGCTAACAGTAGAGCAATATGATGCAGTTTTTGGACGCAAAAAAGTAGAGTATCCATCAAAAGCTGTTATTGAGCTAAATTTTATCGTGAATGCCGATAAAAGCATAAGTTTGTCGGATAAATTTATGGTGACCGAAGATGTTGCCGATGATATTATTAAAACAAGTTCGTTCACTGGTAAAAGGGTAGCAGAAGACGCCTTAGTAATTTTCTATGAAAGGCAATAAGCGCCTTATTTCGCGGCTAAATTTGATGAAATTTTAAAATTTAGCCGCCTTTTTTTATATCAAAATTTGATTCAAAATTTTACGTGGATTTTAAATTTAAAGTGCAATGCCTTCTCGTCGCCAAGGTCAAATTTAAATTTTAGCTTTATTGCGGCGCGCAGACTAAATTTTTGCTGCGCGGAATTTTAAATTTTATTCAGCATACTGCGCGGTGCGGATAAGCGAGCGAGCCGAGCTTGCGGTTTTAGATAAAATTCCGACCTTGTGCGGACTCTTACGAGATACAAAAGTACGGATTAAAATTCCTGTAAGCAGCGCAAGAGTAGGCTATAGCCGCGCGGGGCGGGAGGTGCGGTTAAAATTCTGAGAAGCTAGCGAAAAAGCGGATTTCGCCCGCCGAAACTAGCGACTAGCCGTATTAACCAAAATTGGAAGTTTATGCCTTTGGGTATGAGTTTCGGCGCCGTTTGTCTACGGAGTATCGGCCAAAATCGGCGGTTTTTTTCTTGCTGATCAAGCAAGCTTGCTGCCGCGTTAATCAAACAGCGAGGGTTGCAGCGATTTGATCTTGTAGCTTGCACGGTGAAACGGCGTGAGTCCGTACCGCTCGATCGCCGCGATGTGCGCGCGCGAGCCGTAGCCTTTATTTTGCGCGAAGCCGTATTGCGGGTAGCGCTGCGCGAGCTCATACATCGTGCGGTCGCGCGTGACCTTGGCGAGGATGCTCGCCGCGCTTACTTCGGCGATTTGCGCGTCGGCCTTTACGAGCGTCTGAAGCCCGCGTACGCCGAAGGTTGCGTTGCCGTCGTAGATGATCTGCCCGCTAAAACCCATAAAATACGCGAGAATCTGCTCAAGCGCCGATCTTAGACATGCGCTGAGTCCGATCTCATCGACCTGTGCGCTTGAAATTTCGACGATTTTGTAGCGCGAGTTTTCGATGATCTGGGCGTAGAGCTCCTCGCGGCGCTTTTCGCTTAGTTTTTTGCTATCGGCAAGGCCTGCGATCTCGCGCTGCAGCACGCAGCCAGCGACGCAAAGCGGTCCTGCAAGACAGCCGCGCCCGGCCTCGTCGATGCCGCAAATTTGTCCGCTCACTGTGCGTCCTTTCGCACGACGGGCGCGGTAGAGCTTAGCAGGTCGTGTAAGTTTAGATGATCTTTGCGAAAGAAGCAGATCAAAAGCCCGATGATGCTAAAGCCCGCGAATACGAAGCAAGCAAAGCGAGCTAAGGCTCTAAAAAAGCTTACTTTGCGTCCGCTGCAAACATCGATGAGATAAAGCCCCGCGAGCTTATAGCCCGGCGTCTGGGCGCTGCGAGCGTAAAATGCCGCGCAAATCGCGCCGTATGCAAGCCAGATAAGCGCGATCGCGGTCTGGTTGCGCCACAGAGCCTCTTTCGAGCCCAAGACGAGATAGGTAACGCCGTAGAATAGGGGCATCGCGATGATGAAAAGATCGACGATGAAGGCCTTTACGCGCAGAAAAATCGGTGAAATTTTAGCTTTTTGTTTTGCCATTTCGATCCGTTTTAGATTAAATTTTAAAATTTCGGTGCGATAAATTTAGAGCCTAGAGGATAAAATTTAATCTCGTTGCGGTTTGTTAGCAGCAAATCGGCGCCTAGTTTCCGCGACTGCCTGGCTTGATCGCCTTGCTTCCGGCAGCACAAAGCGGGCAGGTCGCGGGCTCGTAAATTTCAAACTCGAAATTGCCTAGCGCAAAAAACGGCTTGTCTGCGGGCAGCTTGGCACCGCCCTTTGCGCTGCTGCCCGCTAAATTTGCGACCTTGCAAAATCCGCGATTGGCAAGCGCGGCAAAGCCCACGACCTCGCCGCCTAGGTTTTCGATGAGCCTCGCGCTCTCAAGAGCAGAGCCACCCGTAGTGACGATGTCCTCGCAGACGATAAATCTCTCGCCCTTATGCACTTCAAAGCCGCGGCGCAGGCTCATCACGCGATCTACGCGCTCGGTAAATATGAAGCGTTTTTTTGCCGCGCGAGCTAACTCGTAGCCCGCTAAAATTCCGCCCAGTGCGGGTGAGCAGACGCTATCGAACTCTACGCCCGCTTTTTCGATGATTGCGGCAAGTTCGTCTGCGAGCTGTCCCGCGAGCTGTGGATCTTCAAGCACTTTGGCGCTTTGCAGATAAAATTCCGAATGGTTGCCGCTTGAAAGCAGAAAATGCCCTCGCAGATATGCGCCGCAATCGCGATAGATTTTTTCTATATTCACAGCTCAGACCTTCAAAAGCTCGGCTTCTTTGGCCTTGACTGCGTCGTCGATCTTGCCTGAGTAAGAGTCGGTGATCTTTTGCACCTCGTCATAGCCCTTTTTAGCGTCGTCTTCGGAGATCGCTTTGTCTTTTTCGAGCTTTTTGATTTCGTCGTTAGCGTCTTTGCGGACATTGCGAATGCCGATTTTTGCTTTTTCGCCCATCGCTTTTGCTTTTTTAGCGTTTTCTTGGCGTTGCTCGACCGTCATCGGCGGGAAAAATAGTTTTACGCTCTCGCCGTCGTTAGTAGGGTTTACGCCGATATTTGCCGCTGCGATCGCGCTTTCGATCGTCTTTAGCATCGGCTTTTCCCACGGCGTGATCGAAATCGTTACCGCATCGGTCGAAAGGACGGTCGCGACTTGATTTAGCGGAGTTTGCGAGCCGTAATAATCCACGAAAATATGATCTAGGATCGCTACGCTTACTTTGCCGGTGCGTAGCGTCGTAAAGTCCTTTTTCAAAGCCTCGATAGCTCGATCGCCGTTTGCTCTTTGCTCTTTGTAGATAGCTTCTAGCATTCAAATCCTTTAAATAAAATTTGCGAAATTATAGCGTTAAAAAAATAAGAATAGCATTTAAAAGCGCGGATTTTGCGCTTTTAAATTTTAAAATTTAGAGTTTATTTGGTTGTGTTTTGATCTGCGGAAGCAGCGCTCGCATTGGTATCGCTTGCGGCGCTTGATGCTTGCGACCGAGCAGGCGCGCTAGCTGCGTCAGTACCGGTAGCAGGAGCTGCGGGTGCTTCGATTTTCGTACCCGTCGCATTGGTCTCGCCGCTAATTATGGAATTTGACTCGGTGCTTGCAGGAGCGAAATTAGGCTTTATGCCAGAAGTAGGGATAGACGGCACGCCAGGGACAGCGTTTGGCACGGATTTAGTAGCATTTGCTTCGATCTTTACGCGATCTACGATAGAAGATTTAGCATCTTGCTGATAGAAATACGCAAGCGCAAGTGTATTTATCACAAATAGAATTCCCATCGCGGCGGTAAATTTAGCCAAAAACCCAGCCGGACCCTTCGCTCCGAATAAGCTTTCGTTGCTTCCGCTGTATGCGCCAAGTCCGATAGAAGAGCTCTTTTGCAGTAGAACGGAGATCGTAATTATCACGGCGAAGACGACCTGTAAAACCAAAAATAACGTAGTCACTATAAAAACCTTTTGAAAAAATTGAATTCGCGATTATAATAAAAGATTTATAAATTTTAAGTTAAGAGTGCACCGCACGAAGCGGTGCGTAAAATTTAGTCTCTGCTTGCGCCGAAAATTCTTAGCAGCGAAAGGAAGAGGTTGTAGATGTTTAGATACATATCTACGGCAGCCATTATCGGTGAAGTATAGGTGCCGTTGATGATATTTTTAGTATCGTAGATGATATACATCGAAAAGATTAAAGCCGAAAAAGCTGAAATCGCTATATCAAGCACGGTGCTTTTGAAAAAGAAGTAGTTCAAAAGGCTTAGCACGATAATAGCCACAAGCGATACCAATAGCGGCTTGCCCCAAGAATCGAAATTTGTCTTTGTATTCATCGCATAAACGGTAAGAGCACCGAAAGTAATCGCCGTAGCCACGAACGCATGCGTCACTACATCTCCAGCGCCCGCTGCGATATAAATAGCGATCAATTTACCTAGAGTAAGACCGGTAATAAAGGTAAATGCAAAAAGCAAAACCAGTGCGATCGTGTTGGCGCCGCGATTTACAGCTGCTTGCATACCAAAAATTAGCCCCATTAAAAGCACTAGATATAAAAATGGATGAATAGCCAAGCTCACGCCAAAGCTCATCGCCACAAAAGCCCCTGCCGCCGCAGCTATCATCGAAGCGGTTAGAAGCGCGTAGGTTTGTTTAATGGTCTGAGAGATTCGTCCTTGTTCCAGTGATGCGTCCGATAGTTCATAGTCGTCCGCGTAATTTCGTCTGTCGTATAGACTCATATTTTTCTCCTTCTTTTGATTTATGAGCGGGGAGTTTAGCGAAAATTTGGTAAATATATCATTAAAAATTCGCAGAATTCTATCTATTTATGAAAGTAATATATAATTCCCGACTTTTTTAAGGAGAAAGTATGCCCAGCCAGTTAATAAATGGAGCTATTAAATTTATGGAAGAAAATTTTGCCGAGCATGCCGAGCTTTTCGGAAGTCTGGCAAATCATCAAAAGCCCCACACGCTTTTTATCGGCTGCTCTGACTCGCGCGTGGTGCCAAGCCTAATTACCTCGACGCTTCCAGGAGAGCTTTTCGTCGTGCGAAATATCGCAAACGTCGTTCCTCCATACCGCATTAGCGAGGAATTTTTAGCGACTACCTCAGCGATTGAATACGCGCTATATTCGCTAAATATCAAAAATATCATCGTTTGCGGACACAGCAACTGCGGCGGCTGCGCGGCGCTGTTTTATGACGCAAAAAAGCTTGAAAAAATTCCAAACGTAAGGCGCTGGCTAAATTTAATGCAGCCTGTAAAAGACGAGGTTGAAAAGCTAAAAGACCTCGGCGCCGACAAGCGCGAGTGGATCACCGAGCGGCTAAATATTATAAATTCCATGCAAAATTTACTTAGCTTTCCTGGCATTAAAGACGCCTACAAAAATGGCGAGATTAAAATTTACGGCTGGCACTACGTCATCGAAACGGGCGAGCTATTCAACTACGACGACGAAGGCGCGCATTTTACGCTATTAAATAAGGGAATGGATTATGAAAAAATCTATAATCAGCTTTTTAACGATTAGTCTTTTTAGCGCCGTTTTAGCGTTTGCAGACCTCAATACGACCGGCGAGGGAAGCTTTGTAGAGACAAATTCTTCCGCTCCAGAGGCAAATCTTACTTTAGAAAACAATAAAACCGAGATCAAAAAGGAAGTCACTAAAATTTTATCCAAATCGCTCGGCACGGAGGATGGTAATAAAACTGAAGTAATAAATATGATCGCAGAAAAGGTCGCCAAAACGGAGACTTCGCAGAAAAAAACTCCTAACGGCGAGACGCTTATCTCTGTAATCAAAGAGATTAAAAAGCTAAATTTGCAGCGTAGCTCCCTACTTAACGGCGGCGATGCCAACGCGAGCAAAAACGAGCTGGACGCCATCGATCGCAATAAAGCCAAACTCTTTGATCGTCTACCTTTCGCGATTACGCAGCAGGATATGGATATCGAAAGCATAATGTCGTATGCGCAAAATAAAAAGAACATCCAAACTACGCTAAAAAAATACGCCAAAAAGCAGAGCTCTCCCGAATACGTAAATGCAAGCGCGGATTGGGAAAAAATGGAAATGGCGGAGATCTTTTATACCTCGCTTATGAAAATTGAGGATATGTTTGTAAACGGCGCAAGCAGAAGCGCGCTTGAAAGCGAGCTAAGTAGCACTCTACTAAATATCCAAACTAGGGATTTTAGCAAACTTAATGATTTGAAAAATAATCTAAGCAGTCAAGAACAGATAGACGCCCTAGAATCTAAAATCAACGATTTGAAAAACGATAAACAGACCTACGACGAGGTGCTTACGTATCTGTCGCGAAATAGCGATCTACTCGCAAGCAGCGTGGTTTTTACCAGCTTAAATTTTAAATCGGTGATCGATTATATCAACGATAAAATTCCGTTTAAGCTCAGCCACGTAAATTTCGGCAAGCTCATTTTAATCACGCTGATTACGCTATTTTTCTACTCGCTTCGCAGACTGCTTGCCAACATCATCTATTTCGTATTTAAATTCTTCAATAAAAGCTTTTCGCTGGATAGCGAAACTCTAAAAACGCAAGTAGTAGGCATCATCAAGCGCCCGATGGGTATTTTGCTGATCGCTTATTCGGTCGATATCTGTCTTAGTATATTTTATTATCCGGCGCCGGTGCCGATAAAATTTGCAAATTTATTCTCGATCGTTTACGTGGTGCTTTGGGCGTGGCTCATCATCGAGATCATCGATGGTTACGGCATTGTCGTGCTTGGAAACATCACGAAAAAAGGCGTCAGAAAAGATATCATAAATCTAGTCGTTAAAATTCTATATGTCATCGTAATCATCATCGCCGTGCTTTTGGTGCTAAAGCGTCTGGGCTTTGACATCTCGGCGCTTATGGCGTCTCTTGGAATCGGCGGACTTGCGATCGCGTTTGCGACCAAGGACATCATCGCGAATTTCTTCTCATCCGTGATGCTATTATTTGATAATTCATTCTCGCAAGGTGATTGGGTCGTATTAGGAGACATAGAAGGAAACGTCGTAGAAACAGGCTTTAGAAAGACGACGATCAGAACCTTTGATAACGCTCTTGTTTTTGTGCCGAATTCCAACATAATGGCGCAAAATATCAAAAACTGGAGTCGTAGGAAGGTAGGGCGGAATTTAAAGCTTACCGTGGGCGTCGAATACGGCGCGAGCACGGCTCAACTGCGAAAGTGCGTAAACGACATCAAAGAGATGCTAAAATCTCACCCGGGCATCGCTCAATCTGCAGATACGGCGCTAAATTCTAAAGATTTTCGTATGCGCTATAGGCAAAACATGGTCTCTATCGACGATTTAGCGGGCTATAAAAGCACTATGTTCGTGGCGCTAGATAGCTTTGGCGATTCGTCCATTAACATTTTAGTTTACTGCTTCACAAAAACCGTAATATGGGCAAATTTCATCCAAACCAAAGAGGATGTTTTATTTAAAATAATGGAGATCGTGGAGCAAAACGGACTATCGTTTGCCTTCCCATCACAGAGCGTTTATATCGAAAATATCCCGGAAATAGCAAGCGAATGCGTAAAATCAAAAGTAAATTCCAACGACAAAGGAGAGCAAAATGGCTGATTTCGATGACTTCGAAGACGAAGAGTTCGATGAGGACGAATACGAGGACGATGATCTAATCGGAGGCGACGAGAGTTACAACTACAACTACGACGAGGATGATTACAGCTACGAAGACGACGACGGTTTTAACGATTATAGCGATTTGGACAGCGAGGATTATTAGTGTTTAGATCCAGGGCGCTGCCTTTTGATCCGCGCACGAATAAAATCGCTAGCCTGCAAAGCTTAAAATTCCATCACGGCGGGCTTTGCGAAGACTACGTCTCCGCCCTAAATCGAGACATAGCGGACACGCCGATACAAAATGCGGATCTTTTTACGATCATCACGCAGTCTTTCAGGGAGGCGCGCGGCGAGGAGTGCGAGTTTTCGCAAATTTCAAAGCTTTATCAAATTTGCCTGGGCTTTAGCCATATTTTTAATAGCGCCTCTGAAATTTACAACCACGATTTTTATTTCGACTGTATCGCGCAGCCAAGCGAGCCTAGCGACGAGCTGGCGGACGCTTTAGCGCAGGCTTTCGGCGGGATGGAAAATTTTAAAAGCGAGTTTTTAAAGCGCGCGCTGGGGCTTTTTGGCAGCGGCTGGTGCTGGCTCGTGTGCGATGAGCGCGGCGCAAATTTAGAAATCATCACGACGCAAAATGCAGACACGCCGATCGCACGCGGCAAAATTCCGCTTTTAGCCTGCGATCTTTGGGAGCACGCCTACTACATAGATTATCAAAATGCGCGCAAATCCTACGTGGAGAATTTCTTGCGTTTTGCGGACTTCGGCTTTGCAAGCGACGCCTATTCGTGGGCGAAAAAGCAAGGGCTTAGCTCCGTGAAGCTCTACATCGGCGAGCTTCATCCAGCCGCATCTTCGCGCTGCGATTGCGGCTGCTGCGGATAGATTTGGGTTTTTGCTGCGCAACTTAGAGAGTTGCAAAACTTTAAGTTCATTAATCACGCCGCGCGCTAAATTTCAAGCACCTTTCGCTTCTTGGCGTCTATATTTTGCCTCGCGAATACTGCACCGCGCAGCCCGTGGCGTCGCAAGACCTTAGGCTTGCTATCTAGCCGTATAAAATTTACGTGGATTTTGATCTTGAGCTCATTTGGCGTCCGCGGATTAAAATTTAAGATTTTTAATTTAAAGATTGTTTGGCTCCAGTTGGCCACTCGTTACGCGCTAAATTTTGAGTGCTTCTCCTTTTCAGCGCTTATATCTTGTGCGCAAATACCGCGTTGCACAGACCTTATGTGAAATTTCGCTTTATCTAGCTCTGCTTTCTTAAATTTCCACCGCCCGCGTATTGAAATTTAACGCTACGAGCGAGCATCTTGCAAAATTTTAAAGTTGCAAATAAGCCCATGAAATTTTCATACCGAAATAAGCAGCCTATTCTTTGCTTCCGCAATTATACGGAGAGGGCAACTTCTATCTGCCTCCCTGCCTTGTTCACCCATGCCCTATTCGTAAAATTTTGTTTAGTAAAGCGGTCGGCAAATTTTAAAATATCAGCTAGATTAAATTTGCCGCGCTAAAGGCAAGGTTGCAATAGATTTGAAATTTAAGCCTGAATAACATGGCTTGCGAACCGCGAGCTAAATTTAGCGAAAATCGATCGCCAAATTTACCCTTTCAGCGGGTAAAATTTCAGTGCTGTTTCGGCTTGAAATTTCGCTTTAAATTTTAAAAATTCGCACCGCGCCAAAGTTGCTCGTTACGCGGAAAAGACAAGCCGTATTGAAGCCAAGCTATGTCGCGTCGGGCGATACCTGCGCGCTATGTGTGCCAAAATACAGCGTGGAATTTTAACCGCATCAGCTCAAATCACGCGGCGAGCTGCGCTGCATAAAGCTTCGTTTGTTTAAAACGTCAAGCCGTATTCGCGCGCTGTATAAAGCCGCCAGGCGAATTTTACTCGTTTAAACGCAGCGCGTCGCTCTACAAATACAAAGCCGCATCATTATAAAGGCGGCACTTGACGGCGCGGTATGTGCGGCTAAAAAACAAAAGCGCAAGGCTCGCTTGTTTAAAATTTTTAAGCCGCACTTCAAATGTAAATTGCGCTCGCTCGAAGTGTAAAGTCGCGTCTGTTTAAAGTGCGGAGCCGCGTCCTAATCAAATGTTAGAGACGTGAAGCCGTGCTTCAAAACGCAAAATCCCGCTCGTTTAAAGCACAAAGCCGTGAGTACTGAAAATGCGAAGCCGCAATCGTTAAAACGCAAAACCGCGTCTACTCAAAATTTTAAACCTTTTTAAAATTCCATCCGCTTAAAATTTTAAAATTTAGCCCGCTTTACTCTCTTGCTAGCCCGTTTTTATCGGACTTGTCGCTGATTAGTTTGCCGCTTTCATCGTATTTTTTGGCGCGCACGAGCCTGCCGCGCTCAAACTCGCCCTCGGCTTCGAGCTTGCCGTTTGCGTAGTAGTGCTTCGCCGTGCCCGCCTCCAGGCCATCCTTGAACGTCACTCTAGCCTTGAGTGCGCCGTTTTCGTGGTATGTTTCGTATAGCCCGTGTTTGCGCCCGTCTCTGAACATCACTTTCGCCGCAAGAGCGCCGCTTGCGTAGTATTGCTTACTCGTGCCCGTTTGCCTGCCGCGCTCGAACTCGTATTCGCCCTGCAGCGCGCCGCCGTCGTAGTATTCGCGCACGGCGCCGTCGCGCTCGTCGTCTTTAAAATTTTCGACTACGCGCGTCTTGCCGTCCTCGTAAAACAACTTCCAAACGCCCTGTTTGCGGTCATCCTTGTATGCGCCGGTCTGCCTTAGCGCGCCGTTTGCGTGATACCATTTCTCTACGCCTTGCCGCTTGCCCTCTTTGTAGCTCCGCTCCCCGCGCACTTTGCCGCTTTTGTAATAATCCACGTCCTTGCCGTTTCGTAGCCCGCCCTTATAGGGATGGCGCGCGCTTACTTCGCCGCTTTCGTAGTAGTCGGTGAAAACGCCTTCGCGCCTGTCATTTTTATACGCGCCCTGCTGCTTTAGCTTGCCGCTTCCTTGATAATACAGCTTGTAAAAGCCTTCGCGCTTGCCGGCTTTGTATTCGCTCTGCGACTTCAGCTCGCCGCCGTCTGCGTAGTAGCTCTTTGCGACGCCGTCGTACAGGCCGCCCTTTAGCGGATATTCGTTTGAGGGCTTATCTCTGCCGTCGAAGTAATCGCGCTGAAGCACCGCAGTGCCGTCCTTTACGTCGATCTCGCGGATTAGCGTGGGCGGCAGCGGCTTTAGCCTGGGGTAGACGACGCCCATAAAATTTACGTCGTAGAGATCCTCGGCGCTATAGTGCAGCACCTTGAGCGTCCCGCTATAGGGCTTGTCCGCTACGAAATACAGACCGTTTTTTAAGCTCGGCTCGGGCTTCATTACGATTTTTGGCTCCAGAGCTTGCGCGCCTAGCGCTAAAAACGGAAGCAGGAGCTTTAATGCGCTTGAAAAAGTGAAATTTCGCATTAAATTTAAGCCCAAATTGAGCGAATTTTGCACGGCTTTGTGAGTTTTCATATTTTGCTTCCTTTTGGCTCGGTTAAATTTAAAGAATTTTAAAATTTAAAGCTAAATTTTAGATAAATCCTCACGGAATTTGGGCTGTGGATTTGGTTTATGATGCGGGCGGAGTGCAAGCCGTACCCGTAAGCCTCGCACGCTATTTAGCGGAGCTGAGCGTTAAATTTCGGCATGGTTCAATACTTCCGCGACGATCGTCCACTCGCGCACTAGCCTTTCAAAATTAAAATTTGCGTTTGTGGGGCTTGTGGACGGCAGCTTGACGGGCTCTTTGCCCGTTGCGTTTAAAATTTGAGTTTTTAGATATTTTTCGCAGATTTCGTGCGCCTTGCCGCCGTTTGCGTAAACTTGCACGATGCGTGCGCCGCTAAAGATCGGTTCTAAATTTGCAGGCACGACGGCGGTCATTTTGGCGTCGCTCGAACCCTTTATCTCGCAGCAGATCGCAGCGTCGTAGATGGCGATGCCGCGGGCGAGCAGGAATTTTATCTTTTCGTCCGTGCTCGCAGGCGGCGGCGCGTTTAAAATTTGAGCTAGCACCCGCCAGAAGCGATTTTGCGGATTTGCGTAGTAAAAGCCCAGCTTGCGAGAGGGGGCGGAGGGGAAGGAGCCGAGGATTAAAATTTTAGAATTCTCATCGAAAATCGGCTTAAAAGGGTGGGTTTGGCTCATTTTACGCCTGCTTTGTATTCGCCGAAAACGCCCGCCGGAGCGTCATAAAATTTATCTTTCATTTTTACTTTATCTCTCGCAAATATCCGAATTTCGCCCGTAAAGCAACTTGGAGCTGAAGTTGCGCGGTAGCAAAAATTTTAGCGCATTTGCTTGCTCTGATACGGCACGCGGTAAAAATTCTAATGAACCTATCGCGCCGCGCGATTTGGGTCCAAATTTCAACTTTTCAAACTTCAAAGTCGAACTTCGCAGCTAAATTTAACGCCTCGCAGCGGCAAAATTTTAACCCTCGCGGCAGTTAAAATTTTGTCTGCCCTCGCAACCGCCTCCGAAACCCTGCGCGCTAAATTTTAGGTACCGCGATTACGCGCACGAGCTCGCCTTTTTTGAGCTCTTTGACCTCGAGCGGCGCGACGAGCAGGACGCTATCGTCGTCCAAATTGTTCAAAATCGCGCTGGAGCCCTGCTTTTTGCTTTGCAGGCTAACAAAAAGCCGCCCGTCTCTGTTTTGCAAGAGCGCAGGCATAAACTCCATCCACGGCGTCTTTTTTACGTAGTCGTGATCTAAGATCGCGCTAAATTCCGTGTTTTCGCGCACGCCGAAAGATCTTTGCAAAAATACGCGCAGAAACAAAATGCACGTAATGAGCGCCGAGAGCGGGAAGCCCGGGAACGCGAAGATATATTTTTCGCCGGTTTTGGCTACGCGCACGTGGCGGCCCGGTTTGATCGCCGCACCCTTTACGATGAGCTCAAATTTTGATTGCAGCGTGCTTTGCACGAAGTCGTAGTCTCCAACGCTCACTCCGCCGCTTGTTAGAAGTATGTCAGCGCTCTGTAAAGCCGATAAGATCGCGCTTTCTAGCTCCTTTTCGTCATCGCGTACTAGAGGCATTATCATCGCTTCGCAGCCCAGCTGCGTTACTAAATTTGCAAGCGCGATGTGGTTGGAGCTGTAAATTTGAGCGTCGTTTTCGAGTTTTTCGCCCAGATCCTTGATCTCGCTGCCGGTAGCAAGGATCGCTACTTTTGGGCGGACGAATACGCTTATGTGAAATAGCCCTAGCTCGGCTAGCAGCGCGATCTGCGAAAAGCCGAGCTTCGTGCCGCTTCTAAGCAAAAGCTCGCCCTCGCGGTAGCTCTCGCCCGCCGCGCGCACGGCAAAGCCCGCGGAAACGGGCTTTGTGACGACGATCTCGCTGCCTTGTACCTGCACGTTTTCGATCGGCAGAAGCGTGTCGCTGCCCTCGCACATGAGCCCGCCGGTGAAGGTTTTAACGCACTCGCCCGCCTTTGCCGCGGAGCTAGGCATCTTGCCTGCAGGCGTCGTGCCGACGATCTTAAATTTCGCTCCCTCGCTCAGATCCGCGCCCTTTAGCGCGTAGCCGTCCATCGCGGCGGTCGGGCGGCGCGGAGTGCTAAAGGGCGCTGCGACGTCGCTTGCTAAAATACGCCCTAGCGCCTGCGTGATCGCGACTTTTTCGATGCGCGAGGACTTTTGCACCGTGCTTGCGAAGCGCTCCATCGCGCTTTCAAATTTTTCAAATTCCATCATTTGCCTCCTACGATTTTATAAATTTGATCTTCATTTATCAGTTTCGAGTTAAATTTCACAACGAGTTCGCCATCGGTCTCGTAAATTTCAATAATGCCCTTTACGCCCTGTAGCGCGGAAAAATCGCCGCCTTTAGGAAAGTATAAATTCTTAAAAAGTTTTGGATCGCTCAGCCTAGAAAGTAGCACAAGCCAGATCACACT
Organism: uncultured Campylobacter sp.; assembly: GCA_963529625.1. Classification (GTDB taxonomy): domain Bacteria; phylum Campylobacterota; class Campylobacteria; order Campylobacterales; family Campylobacteraceae; genus Campylobacter_B. Next base: position 72,458 of record CAURZM010000008.1, read on the forward strand.
CAAAACCGCGACGCCAATGCCTAGTGCTTCGATGCCTATTTTGCCAAAAAGTGCGCCACCGCATAACCCACCCAAAAAACTGCCAAAAAATCCGAACGAATTAAAAATTCCAAGCGCAGCGCCTTTTTGAGCGACTTTGGCAAATTTGGACGCAAGGCTTTGCATAATGGGCTCATGCGCGTTAAATCCCACGAAAAAGAGCATCACGCCCACCACGAAAGCGCTCGCCCCGCTAGCAAACGCAAAAATCAAATACGAAGCGATAAAAAAGCAAATGCCGATAAGTAGAATTTGCTTAGCTAGCGCGCGCTTTTCACCCAAAGCACCGCTCGCACCCATCGCGGTAAAGCCAAATATCGCGCCTAGAGCATAAATTTTAGTCAAATCACTTTTAGAAAGTCCAAATTTTTGCACGAGCAAAATTGGAATTAGAAAAAACGCTGCCGTCATGAAGGCCTTTTGAAAAAAATTCGTTAAATTCATAAGCATTAAATTTTTGTCACTCAAAAGTGAGCCGAGCGGGACCTTTTGGCGCAGGGAGCGGATATGCGGTTCGGTAGGTACTACGAAAAAAAGCAGTACCAAACATAAAAGCGTAAGCGCCGAACTTAGATGAAATAGGCTGGCAAGCCCGAATTTAGCGCTTAAAAGCGGACTTAAAATCATTGCTACGCCAAAGCTCACGCCTATCATCGCGCCCATTACCGCCATCGCCTTGCCGCGCTCTTCCTCTCGCGTAAAATCGCTAATTAGTGCGGTAGCTACGGCTCCTACAGCACCGCAGCCTTGCAAAAAGCGCCCAAAAATCATAGTATAAATGCTCTCGCTCGCCGCACAAACGCAAGCACCCACGATAAAAAGCGCCAGCCCTATCGCAAGGGTTTTTTTACGTCCGATCTTATCGCTTAGCACTCCAAATGGCGTTTGCAAAATCACTTGCATAATCGCATAAATTCCAAAAAGTAGCCCCACTAGACTTTCGTTTGCGCCGTGCAAGCTCAACGCATACAGGCTAAGCACGGGCAGCAAAATAAACAATCCAAAAAACCTCGTAGCGATGATAAAACTAAGCGGAAGGACGCTTTTTAGCATAATCTTAGACCTCAAATAATATGAAATTTGCGCCGATTATAGCCAAAAATCGTAACGAATTCTTTGATTTTGGGTAAAATGGCGGCTTAAATTTAAGGAGCGAGGATGAAAATTTTACTTGCGACGAGCAACAAAAATAAAGTAAAAGAGATAAAAGAATTTTTCATGGGATACGACGTGTGTGCGCTCGGCGAGGTACTTCAGCCTTTTGAGATCGACGAGTGCGGCACGAGCTTCAAGCAAAATGCGCTGATTAAAGCCCGCGCCGTGTATGAAGCGCTAAAAAGTAAAAATTTGCAGAGCGAATTTTTTGTGTTAAGCGATGATAGCGGTATCTGTGTGGACGCGCTGGGCGGGGCTCCGGGGATATTTTCGGCGCGCTTTAGCGGCTCAGATGCAACGGATGCGAGCAATCGCGAGAAATTAGCAAGGAAGCTGAGGGCTTTAAGTCTAGACTCTTCGTCCGCGCATTACACAGCGGCGATTGCGTTAAAATGCGATCTGGGCGAGTTTTGCACGCACGGCTTCATGCATGGCACGGCGATAACGCAGCAGCGCGGGCAAAACGGATTTGGATACGATTTTATGTTTATTCCGCGCGGATTTGACCGCACGATCGGGGAGCTGCCCGCTGCGGTGAAATTTGAAATTTCGCACCGCACGAAGGGACTGGCGCTGATGCGAATTTTATTGAAAAATTTAGAAAAACAGATGAGACTTGCTAAATTTCATTAAATTTAAAGTCGCAAAAAGCGGAATTTAAGAAAAAATATATATAATACGATTTTCATTCAATCCACGAAAATCTACGGAGCGTAGCGCAGGCTGGTAGCGCATCTGGTTTGGGACCAGAGGGTCGAAGGTTCGAATCCTTTCGCTCCGACCATTGTGGTGAGTTTAGCTCAGTAGGTTAGAGCATCAGATTGTGGTCCTGAGGGTCGTGGGTTCGATTCCCACAACTCACCCCACTTTATGCGCTCGTAGCTCAATTGGATAGAGCAACAGACTTCGGATCTGTAGGTTGAAGGTTCGACTCCTTTCGAGCGTACCACTGATTTGATATTTTGCGCTCATAGCTCAGTTGGATAGAGCAACGGCCTTCTAAGCCGTAGGCCAGAGGTTCGAATCCTCTTGGGCGTACCATATTAAGCTCATATTAAGAGCTTTTTGGCTAATATGCGTTTTTTTTTGCGGATGTGGTGAAATTGGCAGACACACCAGACTTAGGATCTGGCGCCTCACGGCATGAAGGTTCAAGTCCTTTCATCCGCACCATCCATTCTACGCGTTCCGGATTAGCTCAGCGGTAGAGTAGGCGGCTGTTAACCGCTTGGTCGCTGGTTCGAATCCAGCATCCGGAGCCACTTAAATTCCCTAATCCTTAATTAGTAAAATATAAAATTTTAGTGCAAAATACTTTTTATATATTAAGCTCTATAAAAAATGCCTTTCGTAAATTTACTGAAAACGCAAGCATATTAAATATAGCAACTCGGTTGTATTGTAAAAATGATATAAAATTCACATACAAAACATATATTTACATTAATGTGGACATAAATCCGTCCTCTTCACATAGTAAAATACCTCCAAATAAACAAGGAGGCACTAATGAAGAACAGAAATTTATTCGTAGATAGCGAGATATATGACCTTGCCAGTCTTTGGATACTCAGAGCGATATTTTGTGCTGGAGGACAAAGAGAATTTCTAAAATCCAAATATGGCAACCTTTTGGAATTTTTAGAGGTTAATTCGGACGAGCCAACCCAGCAAGATATTAAAACCCTAAAAGATAAACTTGCCGTTCTTGAGAGAAGTAAAATTTTATGCGAGTTAAAAGAGCTCGAATATAATTTAAATTTGCTTCAAGCAAATTTAGGTTTAAACGATACCGAAAAGGCTATTTTGAGGTTCGTCGCGATTATGTTTAATTACGAAATCGTTTCGGACGCTTGCGAGCTGACAGAAAATTTAAACGATAGGTAGGCTGCAAAAGCCATATCGCAGATATTAAATTTAAGCTTTATTGACGTGCAAAAAGCTTTTAAAAAAGATGGAATTTTTGCTAAAACTTCACTTATAAAATTAGATATCTACGGACGCAATTTAAGATCAAAAATTGACGTGATAAATAACGACTTCATAGGCGCTTTATTTGTTAAATGCGAAAGCATAGACGAAATTTTCGCAAGTACCATAAAACCTTGCAGCGATACAAATTTAACTCTTAATAATTATGTTCATATTAAAGATGATGCGCAAATTTTAATCTCTTTTTTAAAAAATGCTATCCGCAAAGGACAAAAAGGCGTAAACGTGCTTTTTTACGGTTCTGCAGGGACAGGTAAGACCGAGCTTAGCAAGGTTTTAGCAAAAGAATTAAGTTTAAAGCTTTATGAGGTTGCTTATGGAGACGAAAGCGGATACGATAATGAAGCCCAAAGAATAAGATCTTATTGCCTCGCGCAAAATATCTTGCAAGCAGGTTCAAATTTGCTGATGTATGATGAGGCTGAGGATGTATTTAACATAAATAACGATGAGAAAAGGCAATACGGCAAAGCCTTTATAAATAGAGCTCTTGAAACCAACGAAGTACCTACTATTTGGATTACGAATAATATTTATAGCATGGACGAGGCCGTCATTAGACGTTTTAATCTAGCCATAAAGCTTGAGGTACCTAATAAAAATGTAAGAGCGAGGATCATCAAAGAATATAGCGCAAATTTGATAGATAATAAGCTAATCAATAAACTTGCAAAAAATAAATTTATTGCGCCCGCAATCGTTAGCAACGCAAGCTTAGTCGTTTCGAGCTTAAGTCTAAGAGATAAAAATAAGGCTTTTGAGCGCGTGATAAGCAACACTTTAAAAGCACAAGGCTACGGCACACTAGAAAAGGACAAGAAAAAAGAGAGATTAAAAGATGATCTGCCTAGCAGCTATGATCCAAATTTCGTAAACTCAAGCTGCGACCTAAACGAGCTAATGCAAGGTATAAAAGAGAGCAAAAGCGCTAGGATTTGCCTTTACGGAGTACCAGGAACCGGGAAGAGCGCCTATGCTAAATTTATCGCTAAAAGCCTAAGAAGGCCTATTATCATCAAAAAAGGAAGCGAGCTTTTATCTATGTGGATCGGCGGAACCGAGAAAAATATAGCCGAGGCTTTTAAAGAGGCTGGTAGCTAAAAAGCAGTGCTCGTATTTGATGAAGTCGATAGCTTTTTACAAGATAGAAGCCTAGCTGCTAGAAGCTGGGAGGTAACTCAAGTAAATGAAATGCTAGTGCAGATGGAGAGCTTTGGCGGCATCTTTATCGCTACGACAAATTTAATCGATAATCTCGATAAAGCAAGTCTTAGAAGATTTGATTTAAAGCTCGAGTTCGGATATTTATTGCCAAATCAAGCATTAAATTTATTCAAAAAGGAGTGCGCATCACTAAGGATAAAATTTGACGAAAACGTAGCTGCAAGAATTTCGGATTTAAGCTTTTTGGCGCCAGGAGATTTTGCAAGCGTGCGAAGACAGGCTAAATTTAAAAGGGTTAAAAACAGTGATGATTTTTATGAGAGATTGGAACGGGAAGTGGCTTTAAAAAATGAAAAGAAAGTAAAAAGGATAGGGTTTTAGCAACACAACTAGCGGAATTAAAATGGTATCATTTTTATTTAAAGGATAAAAATTTTAGGCTTTTTATAGTAAAATTTTAAAAGATTTAAGGAGAAATACTATGACAAATGACGACAATGAGCAGAATAGTTACATTTTAAGTGCAGATGACATACTAAGTAGCGCAAATTATCAAATCCCGCACTACCAACGCCCATATGTATGGAGTGAGGATTTGGCTTTAGGACTGCTTTCAAGCATTGAAAGATCGTTTAAGAATGGAAGCTCTAATGAAATTTTACTAGGGCACATAATTTTGCATAAGGAAGCACATAAAAACAAAGAATCAATTAACAATATAGTCGATGGGCAGCAACGTATAACTACACTAGCCATTATTTTAAAGGCCCTGGGTTATAATGAAGTGCCTTTTTTAGATAATAAGTTAAATATCTTATCGCATAAGGCTTTGAAAAGAAATTTTGAGCTTTTAAAAGTAGAATGTGCCAATATAAAAGATAAAGAAGGGCTCGTAGAACATATAAAAGAAAAAGTTAAATTTACGTTCGTAAAAACTGAAGACTTAGACGAAGCATTTTTATACTTTGATACGCACAATACCAGCGGTAGAGCTCTTAGCGAAACGGACTTACTCAAAAACCACCACCTAATGTTTATGGATGAGACAAAATCAAAGCAACTAATGCTTCACTACGCTAAAAAATGGAATGAGTATTCTTTATACGGCATTAATACATCTTGGTTTTTGAGAGAAAATTTGATATTCCGCACATTAAGAAGCGCACTATATATAAGACGAACTAAAACTGACGCTTTTAATCCATATAGAACTTTTGGTTATTATGGTGCAGATGAAGAGTGGTATAAGTTTAATTATTCTATTTTTGAGGAATTTAAAAACCACTTTGATGAGAAAATCAAAATTTACAAAAGCAATATATCGCTCACGGATGATATTCTTGGAGGGGCGAGCTTTTTTGAATATGTTTTTAAGTATTGCGATATTTTAAAATACATTGAAAGTAATTTCATATATTTTCATGAATATTTTACGGGATGTAGTTATCTAAATCATGCTTGCCATGTAGTTTTGCTATTTATTGCCGACAAGTTTAGTATCGAGGCATTAGACGAGGTTGCTAATTTAGTGTTTTTAAATATATTTGGCGTCGCCTGCGGATATGATAGAATTTCTGGTGATAGTCCGCGGATAATAGTTCAACGGCTTTTACAGCTTACTGATACCTCAAGCACATTGGAAACGCTGAAAGTAAAAATAGAAAAAGAGCTAAAAACTAATGCAGAAATATCGAAGATTTTGCCCGAAAATCGAGAAAAGCATTATAATAGGATAAAGGACAAGACCAAGTACACTAGAAAGTACATGGCCGATAATTCTTTTAATATTATAAATTTTGAAGGAGAAGAAGATGGAAGAAGCAAAAGCAAATAATCGTACTATACACAGCATAAAGAATTATAAATTTGAAATACCTTTTTACCAAAGGGCGTATTCTTGGAGAAAGCAGGATATTGAAAAACTAATAAGCGATATAAACGGCAAAGAAGGGCACTATCTCGGCAATATCGTAGTTAAGAAGAATGATGATAAATTTATCGTCATAGATGGGCAGCAAAGACTTACTACTATTTATATTATTTTTATGGCTTTAGGAGTAAAAGAAAAACCGTTTGAACTAAGCTATGAAATAGATAGTAGCGATGGCGAAAAACTAAAAAACTTTAACGTAAATGAACGCAAATATGTAAATAGACAAATTTTAGATGCCATCCTTTTTGCTAGCAACAATGAAATTTTGTGTAAAGATAATTTCGAAAAGAATATAAATTCGGCTATTTTTACGATGACTATTATCCCAGAAAATGTCAAAGCTACTGAGTATTTTGAACTAGTTAACACAAAAAGCATTCAGCTTGAAAATCATCAAGTTTTAAAAGCTAGATTTTTAAGTAATATTAAAGATAACTATGCAGACGTAGCAAGAAAATGGGATATGATCTCAAATATGGACGAAAAATATAAAGATCAAATTTTAGAAAGCAATCAAGCAGATTTACCCATCGAACCAAAAACAATAAGAGAGCTTTTGGAATCAGATTTCAATCGCAAAGAAGAAAAGCAAACCAAAACGAATTCTGATATAAAAAGCTTAGTAAAATTCCCGGTGTTTTTACTTCTAGTTTTGAAGGTGTTTGTTGCCAAAAACGGCTTGAATGTGGATTCTGAGAATGAGGTGGACCCTAATAATAAGATTATCATAGACAAAGATAAACTTTGGGGGGGAATTTGAAAAAGTTTTTGGGAAAAAAACAGATTTGCACTATGAATTTATTGCTTTTTTAGAAAGTATGCGTAAAAAATTTGATGAATTCGTCTATAGGGATGACAAGATGAAAAACAAAATTTTGCTAAATTTGCAAAGGTTATTTTACTATACTAGCGAATACGACAAGCCTGAATTTATCGCCGCACTTTTGGCCTTCTTAGACAAAAACTCGCTAGATGCGTGTAACGATAAAAATACACAAAAGGCTATTGAATTTCTCGAACAATTGGATAATGAACTAGCAAAGAGCGCTTTAAAAAACAATGAATCTCGTAAAATAGTAGAAACTATAAATGACGTTATAGGAAAAATTTATAAAGGCGAAAGTCTGGAAACGCCGGTACTTGAAAAAATCGACTCTAAATTTTTAGATACTGGAACAGCAGTACCGCACTATTGGTTCTATAGGCTAGAATACCTACTTTGGCGAGATTTTAATAATTTAAGCGTTTGCAATATTTGCTCAGATGATATAAAAAAGGTATTTCCTAAATTTAATAGAGATGAATACCTAATCAAACCCCAAGACACGGTAGAGCATATGTGGGCAACAAATTTGCAAGAAAATAACAAAGCACTAGATGATTTTGGGAATTTGGCCTTAATAAGAAAGGATTTTAATTCTAGTTTAAGCGATTATGATTTTGGTGAGAAGTTAAAAATGATAAAGGAAAGCCCAAATTCGAGTATAAAAATGCTAATATTTTACGCATCGCAAAAGGGATACGATAAGGATATGATCGGCAGACTCGGCGATGAAATGAAGAAAATTCTTTTTCAGGGCATATGAAAATGCCCCTCTCCAAATCCCTCTATATCCGCGGTCTTCAGTGTGAAAAGAGCTTGTGGCTTAAAAAGAAAAAGCCTGAAGTTTTGCAAGCCCCGGGTGAGAATGCGCAGGCGGTATTTGATACCGGAACATCAGTAGGCGAGCTAGCCTGTGAGCTATTTAGCAGTGGAGAAAGGATAGAATTTAGCGGCGATTTTGACGCACAAATAGCAAAAACAAAAGAGCTTATCAAGCGCGGCACAAAGGTGATCTACGAGGCCACTTTTTGCTTTGACGGCGTCCTTGTGATGGTTGATATCCTTCGCATAGGCGTGGATGGGATTATCATCAACGAAGTAAAGAGCTCGACCGCGCTCAAGGACGTATATATCGACGATGCGGCCATTCAGTATTACGTGCTTAGCTCGCTTGGCTACGAGGTGAGCCGCGTAAATATAATTCACATCGATAGCACCTACACAAGAGACGAAACGCTAGAGCTTGAAAAGCTATTTTGCGTGCAGGACATAACCGAGCAAGTGAAGCAAAAGCAGCGAGATATTCCTAAAATTTTAAATAAATTTGATGAGATTTTAAGCCAAAATAATGAGCCAAGCATTGATATCGGTCCTCATTGCACAAGTCCTTATCCCTGCGATGCTCGGGAGTACTGCTGGCATAAGCAGCGAGCTATCCCGGAGTATAGCATCTTTGACATCTCTCGTCTAAGAAGCGATAAAAAATTTGAGCTTTATAAAAGTGGCTTGATTAAAATTAACAATATAAAAGATCTAAGTAAATTTAACGCCTCTCAGCAAATCCAAATAAAATCAGAAATCTCGCAAGAACAAATCATAGACAAAGATGCAATAAAAGAATTTTTAGGCACGCTCCGCTACCCGCTCTATCACCTCGACTTTGAGACCTTTCAGCAGGCGGTACCGCAGTTTGTAGGGCTTAGGCCTTACGAGCAGATACCTTTTCAGTTTTCAATCCACAAAGATGACGGCAAGGGAAATTTACAGCATTTCGAGTTTTTAGCTGAGGCTGGCGCCGATCCTAGATACGAACTAGCGCTAAATTTAATCAAATTTATCCCACAGGATGCCTGCGTGCTAGCCTATAATATGAGCTTTGAAAAAGGAGCGATAAGACGCCTGGCCGAAGCTTATCCGCAAATCTCAAACGAGCTTATGGCTATCCACGACAATATAAAAGACCTTATGGCACCCTTTGCAAGCAAAAGCTACTATCATCCGAAAATGAAAGGTAGCTACTCTATAAAGTATGTCTTGCCGGCACTTGTGCCTGAATTTGAGTCGGCATACAAGGATCTAAATTTGATCCATCACGGAGGCGAAGCTATGCAAGCATATGCCGCTATGGCTTTTATGAAAGAAACAGGGCGCGAAGCTTATAAGCAGGCTTTGCTAGAATACTGTAAGCTCGATACGCTAGCAATGGTTAAAATTTTAGAAAAACTTTATGAGGCTGTGCGCTAAGACAAAAAATGTCTAGTTTGTCTGCTATAATGCTTTAAAATTTTAAAGGAGGAGATATGGATATAGAGAAATTTGAATCTATGCTAAAGCAAATCAAAGTCTTAAGCGATAAGCTAGAAGTGAAAAAGCTGCGCGGCAATAATGACTACAATCTATTTTTGGCGCTTTTTGACGCTAGCGACGAAGTGCGGTTGCACTCGCGCTTTATCTGCTCGCTGCTCGATCCGAACTCGCCGCATTATCAAAAAGAGCTATTTTTGGAGCTTTTTATAAAAGCATGTGGGCTAGAGGATTTTGGGCTAAATTCGCAAATCGCAAAAGTCTATAAAGAATACGAGAATATAGATATCTACATAACTGACGGCACGAAGCATATTATTTTAGAAAATAAAATTTATGCCGGCGATCAAGAGGCTCAGATTAAAAGATATATAAAAACTATCCAACAAGAAAACGGCAATGAAGCTGAAATTTACGTGCTGTTTTTATCACCGCAAGGGCGCGAGCCTACCGGCTATAGCCTAGACGGACTAAAAATCAAAGACGGCAGAATTTCAAACGAAAAGGGCGATGAAATCGCTAAATTTAAGGCGATTTCATACGACAAAGAGATAACTGCGTGGCTTGATCTATGCCTCGAGGAAACGGGAAATTTAACGAATTTATCAATCGTTATATCGCAATATAAAAACGTTATTGAAAAAATTTACGGAAAATATAAAGGAGTGCAGATGGATGCAAATGAGATTAGCAAGATAATACTCGAAAACTATGATATAGTTGAGGAGATAAAAAATAAGTATTTCGATATAGCCAGTTCGAATAAACTTAATGAATTTATGTCAAACGTAAAGACTGAACTCGAAAAAAGATTATCGCAAGAATGGCACGTCGATATAAGAGCGGCCGATACAATTAGGTATTTTGCGCCCATAATTTTCTATAAGTATAGTTGGGGCGATAAAGAAGTTATGAATCTTAGATTAGAATTTGATAGTAGAAATTTTTTAAATCCATATATTGGGCTTAAATATGATAATAAGAATGGAACCAACAATGAGCGTATAAAAGGTATGCAGGCTAAATTTACGCTTGCCGAGTGGAAAATAGGCACAACGTTTGCAAGGTGGAAATGGCTTAAAAAGGATCAGTTTTTAAGAGAAATAATCGTAAATAAATATAGTGAGACGGAACTAGTCAATGAGCTAATAAAAATGAAAAATGAACTAGAGACGCTAGCCGATGAAATTGCAAAGCTAATTTAGGCGCAAGTTATGCAAGATATGATCTCTCGCGCAAAAGAGATCATCGCAAAAGCTGATGCTATCATAATAACCGCAGGAGCAGGCATGGGCGTAGATAGCGGACTGCCTGATTTTAGAGGCGATCTTGGCTTTTGGAAAGCCTATCCGCCTTTAAAGGATAAAAATTTAAGCTTTACGGAAATGGCAAATCCGCAGTGGTTTTTTAGCAGTCCTGAGCTAGCCTGGGCGTTTTACGGACACAGGCTAAAGCTCTATAACGCAACCCAGCCTCACGAGGGTTTTGCGCTGCTAAAAAATCTTTGCGAAGCAAAAGGCGGCAACTACTTTATCTACACTTCAAACGTCGACGGACATTTTGAAAAGGCGGGATTTGACAAGGATAAAATTTATGAAATCCACGGCTCCATACATCACGCACAGTGTATCCACAACGATGGCGGAAACATCTGGAATATGGACGAAAACAGCGTAGAGGTCGATGAGGCCAAATTTATCGCTACAAAGATGCCCGTGTGCCCAGAGTGCGGCTGTGTGAGCCGCCCAAATATACTTATGTTTTACGATCACGAATTTAATCACAAAAGAGCTTGGGCGCAGCGTAAAAAGTACGACGCGTGGCTTAGCCATAATATGAACTCCAAAATAGCCATAATCGAGATCGGCACGGGGCTTGCCGTGCCTACGATTAGGATTTACGGAGAGAGGATGGCAAAAAGATTTAAACGCGCTCATCTAATCCGCATAAACCCGCAAGATACTCACGTAAGCGCGTATAGAGGTATGGCGATAAAGGCAGGCGGACTTGAAGGATTAAGAGCAATCCTTAGCTGATATTATCCCTTTATTTTTAGATAAAATAATATAAAAGGAGCCTAGATGCAAAAACCGCAAAAAATAATCCCGCAATCCGGTAGCAACAAATACGAACGCATAAACGAAATAGCTGCCTTAATTAGCAGAAAACCCCATTCCATCTCCGAGCTCACGGAAAAATTTGGAGTTTGCACCAAAACTATCCAAAGAGATCTTTACGAAGTGCTAGCGAAAAATGGAGCTGTAAGAAACGGCAGGATGTGGAGCATAGATAAAACTAAAATCAAAGATGGCTTAGATCAGGAGGAACGCACCGTCATAAATATCCTCGACAACATCTCAAAAACCATGGGCGCAAATTTCTACTCAAAGGCTCACGTTTTGCTAGAACAGATCACAAACCGGCTAAATCATCCGATTTTAACCAATATAAGCAGCGAGAAATTAAGTGAAGATGACTTTATAAATTTCGAATTGCTTGAAAACGCCATAAAAGAAAGAGACTTGGTGTAGTGCGAATACGCCGGTTTTAAATTTAAGATAAAGCCGCTAAAACTAGCGATGTTTGACGGATTTTGGTATTTGCTATTTTTAGATACGAATAAAAATGATACCTTTAAGAAATTCCACTTAAAAAGCATCGCAAATATTAGAATTCTTGAGGAAAAATTTAAATTAGATGCCACGATAGAGGAGAGGATTAAAAATATAAGCTCCGCCTGGGCAACGCTAGATAAGCCAAATACCGCTAGAGTGCTTTTAGCTCCGCAGATAAAGAAATATTTCGAGAGAAAACCCTACGCTAAGCAGAGCATAACAGGACTTGATGCCGATGGCTCGGTCGTAATCGATATAGAATTTACTAATTTAATGGAGATAAAGCCGCTCATTTACTACTTCATTCCGTTTATCAAAGTGCTAGAACCAAAGGAGTTAGCCGATACGATAAAAGATGAGATAGAAAGGTATTTAGAAGAGATAAAATGAAAATTTCATATGAAATAAAGATAAAATTTGGCGATTTATTGGACGCACAAGCGGATTATCTAATGAATCCTTCAAATACGGCGATGCTGCTTGGTAGCGGTGTGTCTATGGCTTTTAAGAGGCATTGCGGCGAGGTGCTAGAAAAATACATGCAAGAACAGCTAAAAATAAGAGAGATAAGGCAAGGCGACGTCGTCAAAACCGCCTCAAATCACGCAAACTTTCCATTCGTATTACATGCAGCCATTATGAATTACACCGATAGATCAAAGCCTAAAAAGCCGAGCTTAGATACTATCACGCAAATTTTAAATAATTTGCAAGAAATAATCTTGCAAGATCAAAGCAAATATATAAAAATAGCTCTGCCTCTGATGGGATGCGGAGTAGGTGGGCTAGATAAGCGTGAGGTGATCAGCGAATACAAATGCTTTTTCAAACAAAATTTAGACGCAGAAAAAGAATGTGAAGTAGAAATTTACGGATTTAGTGAAAGTGATTTTAAATTATTGAAAGAAATTATGACAAAAAGCTAAATTTATTTGCTTAGCTGTGGACAAAAGACGTGCTGCCGATATGCGAGTAGAGCCGCGAAATACAATTAATTTATCGCGCTAAATTATATTTTATAGAATTCAGCTGCTAAAATTTTATAAATTTAACTCAAATTTCTAAAATATTAAGCTTCAGACTTGAATTATAAATCGTGCAATCGCCGATTTTATCGACATCTAAAAGCGGATTATGCACGTGTCCGCAAAGGATTATTTTTGCTTTTAAAAGCCCGTACTTCAGCGCTCTAAAAAGTTCTTTATCGCCAAAATCTCTGCCGCGCTCTATGGACGTTTGCGTATGTGCGGGCGGAATATGCGTAAGTAGCACGTCGCACTCTGCAAAATCCAAAATATCTGCGTAGAGATAAGGGGTGCAGCCAAATTTAATACCCTCAAGCGTCTTAATATCGCCATCCGCATAAATATTAGACGCTCGTATCCAAGAAACGTCGCCAGGCTCACTCACGTCATGATTTCCGCTACATACAAAGATGGGCTTTTTAAAATTTTCTAACCACCGCTTCACCCACACTTTTTGTCCTACGATATCTTTTTGGTTTGCATCTATCAGATCGCCGCTTATGCAACAAATGTCAAATTCTAAGCTTAAAATTCGATCAAATTTAGCTTTATCGAAATGTAGATCACTCGCATGTAGAATTTTCATAACGTTTTTGGACTACCACTTTTATATAATTTAGAAACCTTTCTCGCTAACGATTTTAACTTCTCTTTCATTGCTTATCCGTTTTTTGAAATTCCGCACGTTATATCTAAATTTAAGTAGCCATATTCCCGTTATAAGTAAAATTGAAGCAATTTATAAAATTTAAAATTCTCATTTTGTAAATAAATTTGATAAAATTTAGCCGTTTATTGATTGTAATCAATTTTTTTGCCTAAATAAAATCTTAAAATTACCAACTAAATTTTTTATAAAGGATTTCTATGAGCGACAATCTAGAGATGTTCTGTCATCAGTGCCAAATGAGCGCGCCCGAGGGCTGCGGTGCCAAAGGTCAAGACCGCGGCACCTGCGGTAAAACCTCCACGCTGGCGTTACTTCAAGACACTATGGTTTTCGGGCTTAAAGGCCTTAGCGCCTACCGCCACCACGCCCGTGAGCTCGGCGCCGATACTAGCGCGATCGATACCGTTATGGCGGATACGCTGTATTTCACGCTGACGAACTCAAATTTTAACTTTGACGAGCATATCGCGCAGCTGATGGCCGTCGGAAGCGCGGGCGTGCAGATGATGGATATCTTAAGCGAGGCGCATACCGCAAAATTCGGCGTACCGACCCCGGTTAAAGTTAGCCAAAACAAGGTCGAGGGTAAGGCGATTTTGGTTAGCGGCCACAACCTCCACGCTCTTGAGGCGCTGCTAAAAGCGACCGAGGGCAAGGGCATCAATATCTACACCCACTCCGAGATGCTTCCTGCGCACGGCTATCCGCAGCTTCGCAAGTATCCGCACCTAAAGGGCAACGTCGGCAAGGCGTGGTTCGATCAGACTAGGCTTTTTAACGAATTTAAAGGCGCGATTTTGATGACCACGAACTGCATCGTGCCGCTTCGCTCGTCCTGTAGCTACGCAGACAGGCTGTTTGGCTACTCTATCGCGGGTACCGACGGCGTCAAACATATCCAAAACGACGATTTTACGCCGCTCATCGAGTGCGCGCTTGCATGCGGTGACGTGAGCATGGACAGCGACGAGAGCTTGGTGACGGGCGGACACTATAAGACGATTTTGAGCCTTGCGCCGCAAATTTTAGACGCGATCAAATCGGGTAAAATCCGCCGCTTTTTCGTCATCGCAGGCTGCGACGCGCCGGGCAAAGGACGCGAGTATTACCGCGAGCTAGCGCTTAGCCTGCCGAAGGACTGCGTGATTTTGACCTCCAGCTGCGGCAAATTCCGCTTCAACGACGTGGATTTCGGAAACGTGCCCGGCACCGAGCTTCCGCGCTATATCGATCTAGGTCAGTGCAACGACAGCAACGGTGCGGTCAAGATCGCCCTAGCGCTTAGCGAGGCTACGGGTATCGCGGTAAACGATCTGCCGGTCTCGATCGTGCTGATGTGGATGGAGCAAAAGGCGGTCATCATCCTGCTTGCGCTATTTAGCCTAGGCGTTAAGAATATCAACGTGGGGCCTACGGTGCCTGAGTTTTTCAACGACGAAATTTTGGGCTTTTTGGTGCAAAATTTCGGCCTTCGCCTAATCAGCGGCGACGCGCAGGCGGATCTGAAATACTTCCTAGGCGAATAAATTTTATAGCGAGGCAAATCGGGTAAATTTAATTCGGCAAAGCTCCGTTTTAAATTTACCCTTTATACGTATACGGCGGTTTTAATAGATCTAGCCGATGCGGCTATTTTACGCAACGCTCATATTTAAATTTCACGACTATGCCGTCCTTCTTAATTTAAATTTTAAAATTTCATAATCTCACTAAATGCTTCGAAAAATTTAATTAAGTGCTTTTTTACACATTCAAATTCCAATCGCCTTTGCTATTGCAATCCTTCTTTTTCTGTGTAAGTATTTATCTTATCCGTATCGCTGCCGCTCATAGTAACCGCCATAGTGTAGCCGTCTTGATGCTTGGTATCTCAAAAATTTTCCGTATCATCTCATTTTTCGCTATCAGATATTGCAATTTAGTGCCGTTAATTTTATATCCATCTTTATTTAATTCTTCAAGCATCCTCTCTAATAATCGCTAAAATTTTAAATAAATATAGGATTTAAATACGGATTTTAATCTAAATTTTACTCATAAATTTTGAAATTATTTTATAAGTGCATGGCGCACGGCTTGTGGGAATAAAATTTTAAGCAGATTTTGTGCAAAACTTCAAAATGCAGCTCAAGCTCACAAGCAGATAAATTCGCTGCAACCTTGCGTTTAAAATTCCGTGCTAGCGATAAATTTTGCATCTTTACTTCG
This sequence comes from uncultured Campylobacter sp., assembly GCA_963529625.1. Classification (GTDB taxonomy): domain Bacteria; phylum Campylobacterota; class Campylobacteria; order Campylobacterales; family Campylobacteraceae; genus Campylobacter_B. The sequence continues at coordinate 88,386 of CAURZM010000008.1, forward strand.
GTGCAAATTTTAAAATTCTATGCAGGAGATAAAATTATAAGCCCGCGCAATGCATGAATTCTAAAATTTCACGTCGCCTATAAAATTCCATGCCTCACACGACACATAAATTTTGAAAATTTTAAAATTTCACGCCGCAGATAAAATTTAGGAATTCTTTTTGCGGTAAAATTTTAAAGCTCTACCACAAATCCGCTGTCCGCGCGGCGAGTTCCAAATCCGTCTAGCGCTTAGATTTTCCTCACCAGCTCGGGGATTATTGCCTCAAAATCCACCCCTTCGTAGTCCTTGCGCTCCTCGTCGCTCATCGTCTCCTTGATCGTGCTTACGACGAAGTCCGCGGCGATGCGAACCGCCGTTTCCAACGACTTACCGCGCATTATCGCGCCAAAGGCTACGGCTGCGAAAATATCGCCGGTGCCGTTAAATTTGACCGGCAGCAGCTCGTGAAAATACTCGTTCGTCCTGCCCGTGCGCGCATCGTAGCTGAAAACCCCGCACTGATCGGCGATGTAGCCGATGCCCTTTAAAATAACCTGTCTAGCGCCCAGCTCTCGAAGCCTTGCAAGCAGATCCATGATAAAATCCCTATCCGCGTCCTCTCGGTACGGCACGCCGGTGATCGCGCAGGCCTCGGTGATATTGGGCGTGATGATGTCTGCTTGCGCGCACAAAAGCGCCATCATGCGCGCAAAATCCTCGTTAAAGCCAGGATAAAACACGCCGTTATCGCCCATACAAGGATCGACCAAAATGATCTTGTCCGCGCCGCCAAAGCTCGCAAATAGCTCGCCCATAATCTCGATCTGTGCCGCCGAGCCCAAAAAGCCCGTGTAGATGCCGTCAAACACCACTCCGCGGTCTTTCCAGTGCGCCATGATCGCGCGTATCTGCGAGCTTAGATCACAAAAGGTGTAGCCCGAAAAGCCCGTATGCATCGATAAAACCGCCGTAGGGATCACACTCGTGCTCATCCCCATCGCGCTTAGTATCGGCAATGCAACGGTCAGCGAAACCTTGCCCACGCAGGATATATCTTGAACGGTAAGAACTTTTTTCATCACAATTCCTAAAATTTTTGGCTCTATTTTACCGCTATTTATATTAAAAAGGCGAATTTAAATAAAATTTACTCTACGAATAGTCTAAATTTATAATATTTTTGGCGTTTTTCCGCTAAATTTTAAATTGAGTTTGCCGTAAATTCGGCGTACAAATCAAAAAAAACAAAAGGCAAAAAATGATAACCGCAAAGGCTCTTTACGCATCCGCTCGCCTTAGATCGCTGCCGCTTAGCGTCTCAGGCGTGTTGCTCGGTAGCGGCGCGGCATACGGCGCGGGCGCGTTTAGAGCGGATATTTTCGCGCTGGCGCTGCTTACGACGCTGCTGTTTCAGGTACTAAGCGACTACGCCAACGACTACGGCGACGCGGTAAAGGGCACCGACGACGATGGCAGGCTGGGACCGCGCCGCGCGATACAAACGGGACAGATGAGCGCGGAGCAGATGAAGCGCGTCATCGTCGCTACGGCGCTATTTTCGGCATTTTCAAGCCTCGCGCTAAGCGTTTTGGCGTTTGGCGAGCGGTTTTATCTCGTGCTGCTATTTTTGGCGCTGGGCGGCGCGTCGATATACGCGGCGATCCGTTACACCGTGGGCGCCGGAGCATACGGATACCTGGGGCTTGGCGACGTTTTCGTGTTTTTGTTTTTTGGGCTTTTGAGCGTGCTGGGCTCGTACTTTTTATACGCGCGCTCGCTTGATGCGGCGCTGCTGCTGCCTGCGTGCGCATGCGGTATGCTAAGCACGGCCGTGCTAAATCTAAACAACATGCGCGACATCCAAAACGACGCGCTCAAGGGCAAGCGCACGATCCCCGTCCGTATCGGACTGCGCGCGACCAAGCGCTACCACTACGCGCTGATCGTGGGCGGAGCGGGTCTGATGCTTTGCTACTCATTTTTGCGCGGCGAGCTGGGCGTAAAACTACTCTACATAATTAGCTTTGCGCCGCTTATTAGGCATCTATTTTTCGTCTCGAAAGTGCGGGAGTGTCGCGATTTCGACGGGCAGCTAAAGGTCGTCGCGCTCTGCACGTTTGCGATGTCGGCGCTGTTTTTCGTAGGGGAAATTTTAGGCTAAATTTAAACATCGTGCGGATGAAATTTACTAAATGTGATGCGGGGGCAAAGCCATGTCTCTCCGCAGCACAGCCCCTTAAAATTCGAAGCAATCTTGCACGTTGTTTAGAACTTCGCGGTCGCAATATCCGCCGTTTTGCTCGCAAAAGTCCAAAACCACCGCCTCATTCGGCACGCGGCGAGCTCGCAAAATCCAGTATGAGCCTATGCGTGCCGTCGCAGTCGCGATGCGCCAAGCCCTCGTCTAAGAACTCAAATAGCCCCTCAAACTCCGCCCTATTCATAGACAGGCTCTTTTCAAATACATCTCGCTGCCGCTACGCCGCGAGCTTTTTGAGTTCCTTTTTTCTAGATTTTTCCACTCTTTCTCCTTTGCTGCGCCGCCTTGCCGCACGAATATCCTTTGGGCGCATTAACCTCATACCTATCGTCCCCCGCCCTCAAGCGGGATGCAAATTTCATCCAAACCGTGCGCTACCTCGTCTATACCGAAATAACGCTTATTAATTTTTAGCAGAGCGAAATTATAACAAAAGCGGAACGCGAAATCGCAAATCCGATGATTAAATTTTATCTAGAATAAAGAGCTATGTTTTCGGCTAAATTTTGCCGTACTGAGGGATAAAATTTGCCGAATTCGGATGAAATTCTATCAAGTAGATGTGTAGAATTTGACCATAAACCAAAACAAAAGCGGCCGCGCTCAAAACACGGCCGCTAAATTTTAAAATTTTATTTCTCAAACGCCTTTTCTAGGCTAAACGGAAATGCCTGATAGCCCATCGCGTTGGTCATTTTTATTTCGATTGAAGGCTCTTTCGCGCCCCATTCAAACTCGTTGATGTGAGGGCTAGGTACGCCGACGGGGCGACCCTTGGCGATGTCAAACTGCATGCCCGCGACCGCTGAGTAAACCATCACGCTATCAAGGTCGTCTTGATACTGCGCTAGCGAAGTAACCGAGCTGTACCACTCGCTGCCGCGCTGTTTGCCGTACTCCCAGACCTGCTCGACGGTCTTGGCGTTCTCGTCGATTTTATAGACGACCGCGCGAGAGTATTTCATACCCGCCATCGCAGGCTGCTCCATACCGCGGGTGTCGCCGTTATCAAAGACGGTGAGATACACTACGCCCTTTTTGGACTTGCTATCGATGCGAAATGCCGTATGCTGCGTCCACTGCCAGTCAAATCCGCCCTTCTCGCTCTCATATCCCGGGCATTTTGAGTACTCGTCTTCGCAGACGATCTTTTTGCCGTCTTTATCTACGGGCTGGAGCAAATAGCCTTTAAACTGATCCTTCCAGCCTTTGTGCGCGCCCATTATCCACTTGATCTTTTTGTCGCGGCCGATCTTGATGACGGCGTCTTGGTGGCGGCTGGAGATAATGATACTATCGTCGCTTGGGTCGTAGTCCACGCTATTTACGTGCGCCCAGTTTCGTCCAGGGCCCGAGCCCACGATGTCACCCCATTTTTCGTTCGTATCCATCGCAGCTAACTCGTCTGCGCTTGCGGTGTGCCCTGCCTTGCTAGCGTCGATATTTAGGCATACGGCGCCCTGATCGAGCGTTTTTAGCACGATGTCGCGATACGGATCGAGAATTTCATATAATCTAAAATCGTCCACGACGTTGCCGTCTCTATCGACCTCGACGATAACGTCGCGCACGGTGCGGACGTTTTTACCGTCGGCGCGTTTATAGTTGGCGTTTGCCGCGCGGAGGAAATAATGCCCGTTTTGCGCAACGTCCATAGAGTGCGAGAAGTCGTTGTAGCCCGCAGGTAGCTCGCGGTTAAAGATTTCGCGTCCCATTATGTCGTATTTGGCGTATCTTTGGCCGTAACCCCATGTCATCGCGCCGTCGTCGTTTTGCTTAAAGCCCATCATGACGCCTGCGCTAAAAGGCTGCTTGAGGTCGTAAATTTTACTCGGCTCCAGATACCAGCGCACTTCACCTTTGGTGTCTAGGATGAAGTTATTGGGGCTGTAGTTCCACTCGATCGCGCCGCCTGCGGGGTTGTTCCACACGACTTTGGTGCCCTTGCCGGTTTTATTTACGAAGTTATTTACGTAGTAAAGGCGGTTTGTAAATTTGGCGCTCGGAGCCTTTACGACTTCGATTTTATCAAACAGCGCGCCCTTTTGAGACGGCATGCCCGAGCTCTCTAGATAAATCGCGGGAGCGTAAATTTTATAAGTTTCCTTTACGTGCTCGGTCCCACCTTTATAAATTTTATCATACTCGACCTCGACGGTATTTTGATAGTCAGGGTAAAGTCCAAAAACAGGGATTCCGCCGTGCGTGCGAAGGTGCTTGTCGGCGACCTTATAGCTGATCGTCTGACCGTCCGGCTTCGGCACGATGGTGACTTTTGCGTTTGCTAGCGTGTAGCCGCCGTTTTTGATGACCGCCGTTAGAGGCGCGATGTCATATGGGTTTACGACTACTTCGCCGATCTTGCCCGGGATGCCGTAGTCTATGTGCGCGCCGCTAGGTCCGCCGATAGCCAGCGCAGCCGTGCTTAGACCGCCGAGTAACGCCGCAGCTAGCGCAAATGAAGAAAGAGTTCGCTTCATCTTATTCTCCTTTGAATTGATTTGATACCGTAATTTTAATCAACCTCGCTAACGTAGAAATCACGCGTTTATTAAAACTTGCTTAATTATAAAAAATAATTTCAAATTTTGGCTTTCGCGCTAAAATTTAGTCGAAATTTTATAAATTTAATCTAAAATTTATCTTAGCGTGAGTTT
>CAURZM010000009.1:0-88382 GCA_963529625.1 uncultured Campylobacter sp.
ATTAAGAAAGAGAATTTCTTGCTTCATCTTAAAGAGTGTGAATTTGGATATAATACTAAAACTACACAGGAAAACTTATATCAGAAACTATTAAAACTGATAAGAGAGAATCCGATTAACTTATCTTGAGCCTAAATGATTTTAGAGATGAGGTAAAAGATGAAATTATAGCAAATATAGTTGATATTGATTGCGCTAAAAAGTTTATAAGTTATAACATTAAGGCTATCAAAAGGAGGGTATCAAGCGAGGAAATGGAGTGCGTCGAGCGCTATCTTGCTTATAAGCCTGACTATATTGAGCTTGATGGATATAACAATGATATCTTGCAAAGAAAAAGTTATTTTTTAAAAGCAAAAGATGGTTCATATAGTAATTTGGCATTATATTTTAAGATATATATTATTTTAAAGGTAGCCGAGAAATTCGGTCTACTGAAAGATATTCAAGATTTAAGTATAAAATTTGATGGCTTATGGAATAATACCCTTCGCAAATACGCTTCAATTAATGATTCTATAGAAAACAAGACTTGCTTGTTTGTGAGAGAGAATAAAAGTATAAAAAATATATCAATTAGAATTCTTCTGTATTTAAAAAGATATGTAAAAGGTAAGAAAATAATAAAAATTTTTAGAGAATTAGAAAATATGCCAAGTTATCAAATAATTAACGATGATATTACGAATTTGGATTACACTAGGCCGAATTTTTTAGATAAATATAAGATTCCGTTATATTTACTACCTTATTATATAATTTACGTAGTTATTAAAATTTCATCTAATTCTTCTGATGATATTTTTTGTGAATTGAGATCGATAGCTATTGATTACATAAGATTTGGAGAAGTAAGATGAGTGATTGGATTGAAATATTACTTGGTTGTATCGGTCTTATTTGGCTATGTGTATGGGCCAATAAACCTTATAAAATGTCTGATAGCGAGATAGAAGAGTGGAATCGTAATGCAGCAATAGAAGGCAGTCCTCTTAGAATAGAAACTAAAAGAGAGGAGCAAGAGAGACTAAGACGACAAAAAGAGGAAGAAGAGGAAAAGCGAAGAAAAGAGCTAAGAAATCAGGAAGAATTAAGAGCAAAAGAGCTTAACGAGAGAATTGATAAGATAAAAAATTCTAGAGAATACATAGATCAAACTCTTAGAGAAAAAAGAATAAACGAGATGAGGGCCAGAGTTCAGGAACTATCAAATCAACTGATTTATAGTAGAAGTGAATATCTCGAAGAAGAGCTTAAAAAAGCAGTTGAAAAGTTAGAAACTCTAGAAAAAGCTGAAAAAACTTTTACGAAAATAATTTTACCCACTTACTAAAATTTGTAAAATATACTTATGTAAAAAGCTTCTTTTTATCTTTAGATGATATAATCTTATTTTCATTTCACACGCATCAATCCTTGATTTAGTTGTAAATTTAGAGCAGATTTACGGGCGGATGCGGAGGAATAAACTAAATTTCGGGGCAACCCACAAGGAGAAAACTCATGGTAACAATGAGAGATTTGCTAGAGTGCGGCGTTCATTTCGGACACCAAACGCGCAGATGGAATCCGAAGATGAAAAAATTCATTTTCGGCGAGAGAAAAGGTATCTATATCATAGATCTACAAAAAACTATCCGCTACTTCCGCTACACTTATAATATCGTGCGCGACGCGGCTGCCGAGGGTAAGACAATACTTTTCGTAGGCACCAAAAAGCAAGCCGGCGCGACGCTAAAAGAGTACGCCGAAAAATGCGGCATGCCTTATGTGAGCCACAGATGGCTAGGCGGCATGCTGACAAATTTTTCCACTATCAAGCAATCGATCCGCAAGCTCGAAGTAATCGAGACTATGGAAGAGGACGGCTCGATAAATTTACTAACTAAAAAAGAGGCGCTAATGCTTCGCCGCAAAAAAGAGAAGCTCGAGCTTTATCTAGGCGGCATTCGCAATATGAAGGGCCTTCCCGATATGATCTTCGTCATCGACGTTGTAAAAGAAAAGATCGCCGTAGCGGAAGCTAACCGCCTAAAAATGCCGGTTATCGCGCCTTTGGATACGAACTGCGATCCGGACGTAGTCGATTTCCCAATCCCCGGCAACGACGATGCGATCCGCTCGGTTCAGCTTTTCTGCCAAGAGATGGCTGAGGCGATCAACGAGGGCAAGGCGCTTCGCGATCAAGACGCAAGCGAGGATGTCGAGCAGAGCGAAGCCGTCAGCGACGAGGAGAAAGAGGAAGTCGTAGCCGAGGCGATGAGCGAAGAAGATTTTGACGTAAGCGAGGACGAAGAGTAATGGAGATCAGCGCGCAAATGGTAAAAGAGCTCCGCGAAAGCACCGGAGCGGGGATGATGGACTGCAAAAAGGCTTTAGTTGAAACAGACGGCGATATGGATAAGGCCGTCGATCTGCTTCGCGAAAAGGGCCTTGGAAAGGCTGCTAAAAAAGCCGACCGTCTAGCTAGCGAGGGTCTAGTGAGCGTCGAAGTGGGAGCGGATCACAAGATCGCAACCATAAGCGAGATAAATTCCGAAACCGACTTCGTGGCTAAAAATCAAAATTTTATAAATTTAGTTAAAAATACTACTCTACATATCCAAAGCAAGGGCATTAGCAGCATTGATGAGCTAAATTCCAGCATCATCGACGGTGTTAAATTTGATGAGCATCTAAAAAGCCAGATCGCTACGATCGGCGAAAATTTGGTCGTTAGAAGATTTGAGACGATTAAGGCAGGCGCAAACGGCGTGGTAAACGGTTATCTGCACTCAAACGGTCGAGTAGGCGTCATTATCGCAGCAGCTTGCGATAGCGAGCGGACTGCGGAGGGTGCGAAGGATCTTATAAAAAATCTCTGCATGCACGCAGCCGCGATGAAACCGCAGGTCATCAGCTATAAAGAGCTTGACCCTGATTTTATCGAGAAGGAATTTTTGGCTCTTAAAGGCGAGTTTGAGAAGGAGAATGAGGAGTTTGTGCGCTTGGGCAAACCGCTTCATAAGATCCCGCAGTTTGGCTCGCGCGCGCATCTAAGCGATGAAATTTTAGCCAAAGAGATCGAAATTTTAAAAGACGAGCTTCGCAAGCAAAATAAACCTGAAAAAATTTGGGATAAAATTTTGCCGGGTCAGATCGATCGCTTCATCGCCGATAATACCCAAATCGATCAGCGCCTCACGCTGCTAGGGCAATTTTACGTCATGGACGATAAGAAAACCGTCGAGCAGGTGATTGACGAAGAAGCTAAAAAACTAGGCGGCAAGATCGAGATCGTAAAATACGTCCGCTTCGAAGTGGGCGAGGGTCTAGAGAAAAAGAGCGAAGACTTCGCTGCCGAAGTAGCGGCTCAAATCGGCTAAATATGGAACTTTTAAAGGGCGTAAATCTTACTCATGCGTATGATTATACGCTCTTTGAAAATGTAAGCTTAAGCGTCCAAGAGAGCGAGAGCATCGCTATTTTGGGCGTTAGCGGCTGCGGCAAATCGACCCTGCTTCATATTTTATGCACGCTTTTAAAGCCGAACTCGGGCGAAGTGATCTACGGCGGGCGCAGTATTTACGAACTAAACTCCGATGAGAGACTTAAAATCCGCCGTAACGACTTTGGCATAATATTTCAATCCCACTACCTTTTTAAGGGCTTTTCCTCCGGCGAAAATATCGAACTCGCCGCCAAACTTACGAATAATGCGATAGATGATGAAATTTTAAAAAAGCTTCAGATCGAACATACTTTAAAGCAAGGCGTGGGTGAGCTTAGCGGCGGACAGCAGCAGCGCGTGAGTATTGCTCGCATACTTTGCAAAAAGCCGCGCATAATCTTTGCCGACGAGCCGACCGGAAATTTAGATAAGGATACCGCTGGCGAGGTCATGGGCGTGATTTTTGATTACGTAAAATTCAGCCGTGGCGCGCTCGTGCTCGTGACCCACGATGAGAATTTAGCGCAAAAATGCTGCAAAGTTTATCGCCTAAATAACCGAAATTTAGCGCAAATATAAGCAATTAATAACCAAAAATATCTTACAATAGCCCAAATTCTTTCTAAAAGGTCATAAATGAAAATTCTACTTGACAATCACAATGAGCAGGTTGCAAGTGTCGTAAATATTTGCTGCGAGCGCATCGGTGCGGACCTGGTAGCATATAGTGCAGACGAGAGTGAATATGATTTGACGATAAAAAATTATGAAGATGGCGATGATATTTCAAAATTTGATCTTAATAAGACGCTGTTTCTGACGCCTAAAAATGCCTCGGTGCCAGGAGCGCGATACACCCTTACCAAGCCTTTTTCGCCGCTTGAGCTCATCACGTTTATCAGCGAGTTTTCGGTTCAAAATATGAGTGTGCAGGCGAAAGAAAAAATGGCAAAAGAATTTGCCGACGCAAGCTCTGTGATGAAGGAGATCGATGCGATTGACCAGGCAAATTCCGCTTCGGGCAGTAATTTTGAAGAGCTCGTGGATAGCTTTTATGATTCCGGCAAGGATATACCGCTTTCGCAGCTGGCAAACGATATAGCGCCTGAGATTGCAGATGATGTGCCGCTTTCGCAGTTGGTAGGCGATATGCCGCGCACGGACGAGATTGCAGATGATATTCCGCTCTCACAGCTTGCAGATGAAGCAGCTATTGCGGACAATATCGCCGATGATACGCCGCTTAACGCGGTCGCAGAAAAGATTGCAGATAATATCGCAGACGATATGCCTCTAAACTTAGCTGCTAGCGATATCCCTGAGGATCTGCCGTTAAATAGTATCGGCACAAGCGAACCCGCCAAAAATAATCACACACTCCAGGGCGAAATTTCGCTCGCAAAGGACGATGCTCCGATAGCTCTAGCGGCGCTAGATGATGAAAATCCTAAGAATTTCAAAACAAATAAATCGCAGACAGAAGATGAAATTCCCGCCACACGGGCAAGCGAAACTTTACCGCTTGCGCAGCAAGAAGAGTCGCAAAGAGCTGGCAGCTCTAATGAAACTTCTGTTGAAAAAAAGGTAGACGCTGTGCCTAATCTAGAGGAAGCGAAAGACTCTGCGGACGTTACTCTTAAACAGCATGAGTCAGACGGCTCATTTGCCTATAAAACGGAGGAAAGAAAATTTACCTCGCAAGTAATGCAAGATGCGGCTGGCGCGTCTGTTAACAGTGGATTTGATATGGATTTTTCCAGGCTTTTCGATAGTGCCGGCATGCCCGTGGAGGAGTTTGGCGGATATGATAATTTTGCCGCGGCTGCGTTTGCTTCTGATGAAAAAGAGGATAAAAAATCTGCGCATGATAAAAATAAAGCGGCTACGGATTTTCAAAAAACGCAAATTTCGTCTCAATACGAGGTCGCTTCAGATACGCCGATTGCGTTAGCGGGTGCGGGCGATATACCTCGCGAAAATCTTTATAACGCCGTTCCATTTCAAAGCATGGAATTTACTGGCGGACTTGCACAGAATACGCCTATGTCTGCTCATAATGAAGCATGGGATTCAATTGGCGCAAATTTTGTGGCTTCCGCGAATTTCGCAGCTTCTATAAATTCTAGCAATACCGGGATTATAAATTCTACTCCTGCGCTGAATTTTTCGGAGCTAAACTTACCGCACATATTAGATGCCTCAGATTTACCTAAGCAAAGCGAGCAAGCCAATAGCGTTGCCGGCGGGTTTGCGGACGGATTTTTGCGCGCTATGGAGGGCGATTTTACAAACTCGTTTGCCGAAAGCTCCGCAGATAGCGAGCAATTTAAATCCGGTAAGCCCGCAAAGAGCGCCGCGCAACAGATAAAATTTAATGCTTCAAAGCCTTCGGAGCGCACCGAATTTAAAGCGCATAAATTCGGCGCGTCCGAGCAGGCAAATGAGATGAAATTTGGCGCACAAGCTATGCCGAATGAGCTTGCCGCTTCGGCTGCGGCGGAGTTTGCCAGCCTTATGGCAAGCGAGTTAGAGCCTAGCGCCAAAAGCGAGCTGCTGCGTAACGAGCACGGTAAAAAACCGAGCGCCGAGGAGCTGAAAACCAAGTTGCGCGATGATCTGGAAGCGGGCATCGCAAACACGATCGAGAAATTTGCGGGCAGCAAGGATGCCAAAGACGCGCTGAAGGACTTTAAGATCAATATCGACATATCGTTTGGAGATAGATAGTGAAAGGCAAAATTTTGCTCGTCTCCGGTCCTAGCGGCAGCGGCAAAAGCACGCTTATAAAGCGCCTTATCGCAGAATTTGGCGAGCAGATATACTTCTCGATCTCCTCTACGACGCGCGAAATGCGTGCGGGTGAAGCGGACGGCGTCAATTATCATTTCATAAGCGAGAGCGAGTTTCGCGCAGGTATTGAGCGCGGGGAGTTTTTAGAGTGGGCATTGGTCCACGGCAAATACTACGGTACTTCGCTAAAAGCCGCTACGAGCGAGCTTGAGCGGGGTAAGATCGTGATTTTTGACATCGATGTGCAAGGATATGAGATCGTGCGTAGCAAAGTGCCTAAAAGCGGGCTTACTAGCGTATTTATTACTACGCCGAGCTTGTCAGAGCTTAGGGATAGGTTGCGCGCTCGCGGCGATAATGATCCCGCCGATATTGCTTTACGCCTGCAAAACGCGCAAGAGGAGATGGAGCGCCTAGGCGAGTATGATTATTTCATAATAAACGACCGTCTGGAAGCGGCGTATGAAAATTTAAGATCAATCTACAAAACTATCAAACTAGAAACGGCAAGCCGCGACATAGGCAAGCTAATCGAAATTTGGAAAATTTAAAGGAGAAAAAATGGGTTCTATGAGTATTGGTCACTGGCTGATTGTTTTGATTGTTGTTGTGTTGCTGTTTGGAGCGAAAAAGATTCCGGAGCTCGCAAAGGGTCTAGGACAGGGCATAAAGACTTTCAAAAAAGAGATGGAAGAGGACGACGAACCGCAAAAGGTCGAGAAAAAGATGGAGCAAGAGATCAAAGACGCCGAAATCAGCGATACTAAAAAGGCGTAAAGGATTTGAAAAATTTAGTCTTAAACGAAATTTTTAAAATTTTATCTCGCGAAGTCGTTTTAGAAAAACCCAAAGATAAAAGTTTGGCTCATTACGCCTCGCCCGAGGCTTTTGCGCTGGCTAAGGAGCTGCGAAAGGCGCCAAAGCTTATCGCCGAGGAACTTGCGGCTAAATTTAAAGATAGCGAAATTCTAAGTGCTACGGCGGTGAACGGCTATCTAAATTTTCACCTAAAGCCCGCTGTGTTGGGCGCACTTGCTGAAAACGCCCTTAGACTGGGCGGCGATTTTGCGAAAAACGACGCCGAGCTTGGACGCGGAATTTTACCAGCTTCGGAAAGGATTTGCGCAAGCGAGCCTGCTAGCAAAGGTTACGCTGCAAATCTAGCTGCGAGCGGCAATGACGCCGCTAAATCGCAAAATTCCGCCGCTAGCCAAAATTTTATTTCACAGAATTCCGAAGAGGCGTCAAATTCCGTTGCTGTGCCAAATTGTGATGAGGCGCAGAATTTCGCCGCTATGCCGCAAAAAATTCTGCTCGAATACATCAGCGCTAATCCTACAGGCCCGCTTCATATCGGGCATGTGCGCGGCGCCGTTTACGGCGATACGTTCGCGCGCATCGGAGGCTATCTTGGGCACCGCGTCGATACCGAGTACTACATCAACGACGCGGGCAATCAGATCGAGCTTTTGGGCACTTCGATCGCGCTTCGTGCGCGCGAGCTCGCGGGCGAGGACGTGAGCTATCCTGAGAAATACTACCGCGGCGAGTATATCGATGAGATCATCCCTCTTGCGCGCGCCCAATTCGGCGATGAAATTTTCCGCGACGAATCGCGGATCTTGCAGCTCGCGGAGTTTGCCAAAGACGAAGTGCTAAAGATCATCCAAAAAGATCTCGCAGACGCGGGCATCCATATCCAAAACTGGGCTAGCGAAAAGAGCCTCTACGGCGAGCTTGAGCCAACGATTAGGAAGCTTGAGCGTAGCGGCAAGATGTATGAGCAGGAGAGCAAAATTTGGATCCGCTCATCGCAGCTCGGCGACGAAAAGGATCGCGTCGTCATCCGCGAGGATGCGCGCCCGACCTATCTTGCGGGCGATATCGTTTATCACAACAACAAATTTGAGCGCGGATATGAGCGCTGTATCAACATCTGGGGCGCCGATCACCACGGCTACATCGCGCGCTTAAAGGCCGCCGTGCATTTTCTGGGCTACGACGAAAGCAGGCTTGAGATCATCCTAATGCAGATGGTAAATTTGCTCAAAGACGGGCAGACCTACAAGATGAGCAAGCGCGCTGGCAACGCGATTTTGATGAGTGATGTGCTCGCCGCGATCGGTAGAGACGCTATGCGATTTATCTTTATCAGCAAAAAGGGCGAGACGCCGCTTGAGTTCGACGTGGACGAGCTCGCGCGCGAGGACAGCAGCAATCCGATCTTTTACATCAACTACGCCCACGCGCGGGTCAATCAAATTTTTACCAAAGCAGGCAAGCGCGAGGCGGATGTCCTAGGCGCGGACTTCGGCACGCTAGATGAAGCAGGGCTCGGCCTAGCTTTTGCGGCGCTTAGCTTGAATGAAATTTTAAACGACGCATTTAACTCGCGCGGCTTGCAGAAGCTGCCAGATTTCCTAAAGGCGCTCGCGGCGGACTTTCACAAATACTACAACGAAAACCGCGTCGTAGGCAGCGAGAACGAGGATGCGAAGCTCAAGCTGTTCGCACTCGTGGCACTCAGTATCCGCACGGCGTTTGCTCTGATGGGCCTAAGCGCGAAAGAGAAAATGTAGCCGCGCAGGCTACATTTCGCGCCGATAGCCCTAAATCTCACGAACGAAATTTTATAATTTAAAATACAAAGCGAAATTTTACTTAAAATTTATAGCTATGAAATTTTAAAGCTTGGCTCTAAATTTACGGCTCGTAAAATTTCGATTTTAGAATTTTACGAGCGGTTTCGCGATATTGCTACGGTGCTGGGTGCCGTTCGTAAAATTTAAAATTCGGCTGCAAATTTACCGCTTGCGGAATTTTGAAATTTTAAAATTTTGCGGCGTGGAAGTTCGAAGTAAAATTTTAAAACAAGGCTTGAGGTACTAAAATTTTTGTGCAGATTAAATTTCATGCGACAAAATTTAATTCGTAAAATTCTCCTTGGCGGAATTCGCCTGCAAGAGTACTCCTTAAGCCACGCGGCGTATCGCCGCAAAAAGGATAGATATGAGAAAGATCATCGACATAGCGGCGCTTTCGCTCGCCGTTTGTATCTTGATTATGGTGCTTTTTTGGCCGTCACCAGTTTTATCGTTTAAGTGCTACCGCGGCGACGGCGTAAGCTGCGCGCAGCTAGGGCGCGACAAGCTCTCCCGCGGAGATTACGACGGCGCCAAGCTCGCTTCTGCCAAGGCTTGTGAGGTGGGTGAGAAAGATAGCTGCTTTGATCTGGGAGCCCTATACGACGGCGAGGGCAATGCGACGCAAGCGGCCATATTTTATGACGCAGCCTGCGATAAAAACGTCGCCGTAGCCTGCCACAAGCTAGGCAACCTGTATCAAAGGGGGCGCCTGAGTAGGGACTTCGCCGCGGCAGCTCGGTACTATGTCAAGGCCTGCGATTTGGGCTATGCCAAAAGCTGCCACAATGCGGCCGTGGTCTATTTCACGGGCGGTTTTGGGCTCGCGGCGGATCAGGCAAAGGCAGTGAGCTTTTTCGAGCGAGGTTGCGACGGAGAGCTATTGGATAGCTGCTATAATGCCGGCGTTTCGTATGATAAGGGTCTCGGTGCGCCGCAGGATCGCGACAAGGCGGAGAAGTTTTACACCAAATCCTGCGAGCTGGGCTACGGCGACGCCTGCAATAATTTAGGCTATTTGTATGTGATTAAGGGGGATCTGCGCGGGTTTTCCAAGGGGCTTGGATGCGTCAAAAAGGGCTGCGACGCGGGCAATAAAAAATCCTGCCAGATCTACGAATTTATGAAAGAGCAAATTTTAAAGAAGTAGGCGCTTGGTTGCCCGGCGCACGTTTGTTAGTTTACACTGCTTGCTGTGCGCCGTCTGTTTTATATTGCTCGTCGTCTGTCGTATGGCGTCTATTTTGCGCTATCCGCCTTGCACCGTCTATCTACGCTGCTCGCCGCGCGGTATTGGTTTTTTGATGGGCTTGCCTGCGATATTGCTGCGGCGGATTTATGAGCCTTTACGGCACGTAGAATTTTACTTGAAATTCTATCGCTATGAAATTTTAAGGCTTAGCTCTAAATTTAGGGCTGCAGAATCTCAACTTTAAAATTTTATGGGCGGCGCTGCAAGCAAGGCAAATTTTAGATTTTAAAATTTTACGGCGCGGAATTTAGCGCGGAAGTAAAGCGCGAAGCTGTTTGAGGAGGTAAATTGGAATATGAAATCACGGGCGAGGTTCGAAATCTCCGCGTCCACGCTGCAAGAGGAAATAGCAAAATTTGGGTATTTTTCGAGATAGACGGCGTGAAGCTGCGCGGCGAGTTTAACGATATCCCCGTGGAGGAGGGCGAGCTTGCGTGCGCGTATTTCATCCGCGGAGGATACGCAGGCAGCTACGTAGTTACGCGAGTTTGGGTAGCGCGCAAACCAAGCCCCTTGCGCCGCAAGCTGGGGATCGCGACCGCCGTGTGCACGCTTGGCTTCGGCGCGGCGCTGTGGATTGTAGGCTTTGGGATTTTAAACGTCGGCGGGAGGGGCTCGCTAATTAATTTTGTCTGTGTCGCCGCGGCAGGATTTGGGGTGTTAAAAGAGGGTGCGGGCAATCTTAAAATGTGGCTAAATCAGCGCACGTCCAGGTAGATCGCCGCTGCGGCGTAAATAATCCGCCGAATAAAATTTACTCGCGCCCGCCGTATCTTTGCGACATAAATTTTGCTAAAATTCGCTCCGAGCGCGAAATCCGCCGCGCAAATTTAGAAAAAGGTAAAATTTTGAATATAAACGAAGCAATAGCTGCCACCGCCAAAAAGCAAAAAGAGTGCAGACGCGCGTTTGCAAAGTATCTATTTTTGGGGATTTTATTTATAATTATACTGCCCGTGGGCGGCGGATTTGCCGTATGGCATCTTTTTGAAAATCGCCTTGCACCGCTATTTTTCATCATTATCTATATTCCGTTTTTTCAAGCCGCACTAATGGCTAACGCGAGCCGAGTGACCAGCGAGCTGGGGGATTACAAAGCGTTTTATAAAGACGTTTTCGTCCGCGCCGCTATTCGGGGCACAGATCCAAATTTTAGCTACGATCCGAATGCCGGCATCAGCCGTAAAGAATTTCGCAAAATCGGCATCTATTCGCCCGATGAGTTTTGCGCCGAAGATCAAATCAGCGGCATTTATAAAGGCGTCAAATTTAGCCTCAGCGAAGCGATCAATATTCCAAACGGCGCGACGCTGGAGCTAAGCGATTCGGCGGCGCTAAATTTGCTATCCGCGATAATTTTTGCATGGGAGGCGATGAAGGATATGCAGGCGTTCAGCGGCTCGGTTTTAGTCTGCGAGTTTTACAAGAAATTTAGCGGGCAAACTATAGTCGCGAGCCGCACGTTAAATACCAGATTTTTAGGCGAAAAAGAGCAGATGGACGACATGTTTTTTAGCAAAGAATTTAGGGTCTTTGCGGATGATAAAGTAGAGGCAAGGTATCTTTTGACGCCCGCATTTATGCAGCGCTTGCGAGAGCTGAAGGAAAAATTTGCGGGCAAAATGGGGCTAAGCGCGGCGTTTATGGACGATAAGCTTTATCTATTTTTAAACGGAGCGAAAAATAAGTTTGAAACAACGCTCTTTTCGCCGCCACCGAGCTTAGAGGACGCCGCTGAGATCAAAAATGAAATTTTAGAGCTTTTGCGGGTCATAGATGAGCTAAGCTTGAACCCGGATTTAAGTAGGGCGGCGATTTTGGCTGATTAACGCGCGACGCTATTTGGCGGATAAAATCCGCTTGCACTACGGTAGCGCCTCGATCTCCTCTTGCAGCTCGCCCAGCATTTCGTCGTTATCGTAAATTTTAGGTCGTAGCAGATCTTTTTCATTTAGACTTTCTAAATTTTATCACGACGGAATTTCACCGCGATATAAATTTAAAAATTCCGCCGCGATAAAATTCCGCCTCCTTAGAATTTTACATACCGCGAAATTTACCGCGAATTCCGCTCCTTTAAATTTTGCGGCGTCAATCCTCGATGAAGCCCTGTAGAATTTCACCGCAAGCCGAGTTTAGCCTGCCAGCGCCTTTAGCTGCTCGGCGCTTAGCCCATCCACCAAAATATAGCTTGCATCGATGAAGCGGTAGTTTTGCTTCGGCAAGCGCGCGATAAACTCGTCGTATTCCAGCTCGGCGATTGCATGGTAGTTATCGGCGTCGTTTTCGTCGCCCTCTATGCCTATGAGCGCGATCTGCCAGCGCGCGACGTCGTTATTTTTCAGCATCTCGGTGTTTTGCCATTCCACAAACGGTTTGTAGGGCAAGATAGTAGGCAGGTCTTGCGTGAGCGCGTATGAGCCCATTATCGTGCCGTCATCTCCATTTCGATAAAACCTCTGGCGCGCGCTGTAAGCGTCGAGGTACTGCACCTCGGTTAGCCGCTTGCTAAACTCGGCAGAGGGGTTGTATGAGGCTAAAATTTCATCCATCATCGCGCGGTTTATCGCAAAAGGCCTCTCTACTCCGTAGCAAAAATTTACCTCGGTATCGCTGCTTAAGTGCTGATCTATCGAATGCAGTCCCGCCGATATATCGCGCTCGTAGTCGAATTGTTCTATACTGTCGTGGGTGTAAATTTCGCCGTTTTCATCCGCGATCTCGCTTTGCAGCTGCTTAGATAACGCCTGTAGATATGAGATCGCCAAAACCCAATCAAATACCGTCGCGGGCGTATTTACGCGCACGGCGTAGCTTTGCTGCTCCTCGTCATATCTTAGCTCCATTCCGCGCCCGCTCTTGCCCCGCACGCCCAAAATCAAGCACTCCTGCTCGCTCAAAGGCGATTTTAAAAACGCCCTCTCGTCAAAGTCCTCGGCGTTCTCGTCTATGCCAAATACCGATAGATCGGGCAGGAGCTTCAATGCCTTGCCTACGCTCATGGCGTCGGAATAGCCCATAAATAGCGGGCGCTTTTTATTTTTGACGCGAAATTCTACGCTCACCCTTTTCTCCTTTGTTAAATTGGCAAAATTATAGCGAAATTTTACCCGCCGCAGCGAGCTAAATTTGCAGCGTAAGGAGTTGCGAAAAGTAAGCTTAAAGCTTTTTGGGAGTAAAATTTAAACAGACCCACGTAGGCGGTAAATTTAATCAAAGGAGCGAAAATGACGAAAGATCAGTGCTGCGTCCTAAAGCATTTGACGGCGGGCGAGACGGGCGGTTTTGAGAAAACGGGCGAGATGAATGACGGCGAGTTTTTGGATGCGCTTATCGGGAAAGGGCTTGTTTGGATGCTTGACTGGGCCGGCGAGGACGAGACGGGCGATGTGGGCAAATTTATCAGCTCTAGGCTTGATGCGCTGCAAAGCGGCGTATCACTAGAGTGCGATAAAATTTACGCAAGGCTCGAAAAAGAAGCGAAAAAAGAGGGTTTCGAGCGCGGCGATGCGAGCCTATTTTTGATGAACGAGTTTCAAAAGGCGCTCAAAAAGAGCGATTTTAGGCTCTTTACTTTGGATCTTCATAGCGACGCCTACTATCTGCTTATCGCGCACAAGGACGCCGAGAAAGATTTTAAAAAGCTAGGCAAGCGCGAGGAGCTATTTTGGGATATCGCGCCGTGGGGCAAGCGCCGCAAAAGGCAGATCCTTTACGTCATAAACTGCGAGTGCGGCGAGATGTCCGCGTGGCAGCTGGATGCGGACGAGCCCTCTCCTAGAGACGAGGTTTGCGAGGTCTGCGGGCGGGTGCTTTTTGACGCAGACGGCAATGCGATGCAGCCTTTGGAGAAGGAATTTATCTGATCTTGCTTATCGCGGTTTTGCGTGCGAAGTTTTGGCCGGATGAAAGTTAAATTTTTATTGCGCAGATTGACAGGATTTGGCGCACAGGTTTGGTTTGCAGCTCGGTGGCGAAACGCAGTTTAAATTTAATGCTTGCTTGGGCGGCGGAATATGTTTTGATGCGGCTCGCTCTGGTAATCAAATACGCTTCGGCGCGGCTAGTTTTGGTTTGCTGTTTGCGTGAGCGGCGAAATTTTGCTGTTTGCGTTTGTGTCTTAATAAGACTGCGGCGCAAGACGCACTATTTTAGCGCTTGCGTTTCGCTTTTATGTTCTTGCCTCTCAAGTTCGCAGTCGTATACGCATCCACTCATACTGTGCCAAATTTTGATTTTAATGGTTATGGACGCCAAGCTTGCTCTACTAAAAATCAAAATTTTACCCTGCCTGCGATCACTAAATTTATAATCTTGTAAATTTAAAATTTTAAGCGTAAAATTTTGACCTAAAATTTCTAAAATCTATAAATTTTAAAATTCTAAATGCAATACGAGCTTACCGGCTCGCTTGTCATAAGGCTCGTAAATTCTGCTGCAACTAAAGCGGGCAAGCTCGTTTGATTTAAAAATAAGACAAAATTTTCTCTAGAGAGCGCCCGCACAGAATTCCGATATTAGCGCGACTGAAACGCGCCGTATTTGAAATCCGAAACCGACGAGGTACGGCGAGGCTAACTGCGAGCTTTGGCGATGCACGCCTCAATCGCCGCCATCACCGCTGCGCGAAACCCCGCCGCCTCCAGCGCTGCAAGTCCCTCTATCGTCGTGCCCGCAGGCGAGCAGACCGTGTCTTTGAGCTCCGATGGACGCTTGCCGCTTTGCACCAGGCGCGCCGTGCCCTCTACCGCCGCCGCTACCACGTCGTAGCACAGCGCCCGCGGTAGTCCGCCCCGCACGCCCGCGTCCGCCGCCGCCTCGATAAAGGCGCACACATACGCAGGCAGGCTACCTGCAATCCCCGTAAATGCAGCAAAGCCAGCCTCGTCTATCTCGTAAAATTTGCCGATTTTGGCGGCTAGAGCTCGCACGATCTCCCGACTGGCCTCATCAAAATACTCGCCGTAGCACAGCGCCGTAGCCGACGCGCCGACGCCAGCGGCGACGTTTGGCATTGCGCGGGCTACGAAAACGTCCGCACCTACGATATTTTGGGCACGCTCCAGCTTGAAATTCGGCGCTAAAAGAAGCAGGATTTTGCCCGCGAGCTCGGGCGCGATCAGGTGCAAAATCCCTTCGTAGCTAGCGGGCTTGGTCGCGAGCACGATAATATCCGCAGTGTGCGCCAGCTGCGTCTCGCCTTGTAAAATTTGCACGCCGTAGCGCTTGCGTAAGACTTCGTTTTTGCTTCTAGCATAAGCTAGGACTTGAAACTTTGTATCGGAGGTGGGCTGCGCGCAGGCGAAATCACGTTCGCGGCTCGCAAAATTCTGCTCTAAATTTGCGGAATTCTGCCCGCAAGCCGCAAAGCTTTGAGTATCGGGCATAGAATTCCGCCCATCGTGCGCGCAATTTTCTCCGCCCGCCGTGCAATTTTCTTTATCCTCTGTAAAATTTTCTCCGCCCGCTGCGCAATCTCGCCCGCCGGCTCTGCAAAGTGCGGCGATCATCGCCTCGCCCATATTTCCGCCGCCGATAAATCCCACTTTCATTTTCGCTCCTTTTAAAGCTAAATTATGCCTCAATGATAGCTCAAAATTTCTTTATCCGCCCTTGCGGCGCGCGGTTTATCTACGTAAAAGCAAATTTTAGCTACAATCTCGCCTAAATTTTTAAAAAAGGATGCGTTATGGCAATAAACGTTTTTTACGACAAAGATTGCGATTTGGGTTTGATTAAGGCTAAAAAGGTCGCCATGATCGGCTTTGGCTCGCAGGGACACGCTCACGCAGAAAATTTGCGAGATAGCGGCGTAGAGGTTATCGTGGGTCTTAAAAAGGGCGGCGTGAGCTGGAGCAAGGCCGAGGCAAAGGGCTTTAAAGTAATGAGCGTCGGCGAGGCTACGAAAGCAGCCGATCTTGTGATGATCCTAACGCCTGATGAGTTTCAAAGCGACATTTTCAAAGCAGAGATCGAGCCGAATTTAAGCGAGGGCAACGCGATTGCGTTTGCGCACGGCTTTAATATCCACTTCGGACAGATCATCCCTCCAAAGGGCGTCGACTGCATTATGATCGCTCCGAAAGCCCCGGGCCACACCGTCCGTAACGAGTTCGTAAGCGGCGGCGGCGTGCCGATGCTGATCGCCGTTTCGCAAAACGAAAGTGGCAGAGCCAAAGAGCTTGCTCTAAGCTACGCAAGCGCGATCGGTGGCGGCCGCACCGGCATCATCGAAACGAGCTTCAAAGCAGAGACCGAGACTGATCTTTTCGGCGAGCAGGCTGTGCTTTGCGGCGGACTTTGCGCGCTCATTAACGCAGGCTTTGAGACCCTCGTCGAGGCGGGGTATGAGCCTGAGATGGCGTATTTTGAGTGCCAGCACGAGATGAAGCTGATCGTGGATCTCATCTATCAAGGCGGCATGGCAGATATGCGCTACTCGATCTCAAACACCGCAGAATACGGCGATTACGTAAGCGGAAACCGCGTCGTAAACGAAAGCAGCAAAGCTGCGATGAAAGAGGTGCTAAAGGAGATCCAAAACGGCAAATTTGCAAAAGACTTCATACTCGAGCGCAAGGCGGGCTACGTGCGAATGAACGCCGAGCGCAACATCACGGCAAATAGCTTGCTTAGCAAAACCGGCGATAAGCTTCGCGCGATGATGCCGTGGATCGCCAAGGGTAAGCTTATAAACAAAGATAAAAACTGATTTCGGCTGAGCTTTGGCTAATACAAATCCACGCGGGCGCCGCAAAAAGCGCCCGATCAATTACATAGCGATCGCCTTTGTCGTAATCTTATGCTTTTTAAGCGGTGCGGTTACCTACGCGGTTTTGGATCTCGTATTTTCGGGCAATAAAGCCGCATTGCAGCAAAGCTCGCGCAAACAAGCTTCCGAAGCATCTTCGCAGCCGCAGGGTAAGCGACCGCGTTTAAGCGCTGCGGAGAAGGAAGCGCTGATTCAAAAGGAGCTTGATAAGATCGCCGAGCAAAACGTAACCGCGCCGAAGCTTCCCGTAGAGCCTGCCTCGCAAAATTCCGCAGGACAAAATTTAGAGAGGCAAAATTCTACAAACGGCAATTCGCAAAATTCCGCAAATTCTATGGCTTCCTCAAATTCCGCCGCCGTAAATTCGGCGAGCGACGGATCGGACGTAAATTTTACCGCGGCAAATTCCGCTTCAGAAAATTCTATAAATTCTACCGCGCAAAGTCCTAGTTCCGGCGGCGTGGACGATCTTTCTAAATCGCCGCGCAAGGCTTTGCCCGCAGGCTCTCGTGCAAAGCTAGCGATCATCATCGACGACGTAGGCACCGACGAGCAGGCGCAAAAGCTCATTGCTCTGCCCGTGCGAGTGACGCCGTCCATCTTCCCGCCCGAGTACCAGCGCAAGGACACGCGCTCGCTCGCTCGCGGCTTTGAGCATTACGCGATTCACCTGCCGATGGAGGCGAGCTCCGCCAAAAATAATTCCGCGACGCTGCGAGCTTCGGATAATTACGAGAAGCTGCGCGGCGTCATAGCCAAGCTGCGCGCGGACTTTCCGAACGCTAAATTTATAAACAACCACACCGGTTCTAAATTTACCGCCGACGAGCGCGCGATGCAAAATCTGCTGCGCGCGATGAATGAGCATGGCTTTTTATTTATCGACTCGCGCACGAGCCCCGCTACCAAGGCTAAGGCGGCGATGAATGGGCTTGGCATGCGATATGTGCATCGCGATGTATTTTTGGATAATCAAAACAGCGTCGCCGCGGTGCGCAAAAAGCTGCGCGAAGCCGTCGCGCTTGCTAAAAAACAGGGTTACGCCATCGCTATCGGACATCCTAAAAGTGCCACTCTGCGCGCGCTTGCAAACAGCGCCGACATCCTAGGCGAGGTCGATTTAGTGTATTTGGACGAAATTTATGAGTACTACGAGTGAGCTCGGTTTTAAAATTCCAAGCTTAAGAAGGCTTGGTACGAGCGAGCCCGCACGGCTGTATTTTAGAGGCGAGCCGGCGCTGCTTCAAAAGCGTCGCATCTCGATCGTGGGCTCGCGCAAGATGAGCGTTTATAGCAAAAATTTGATCCTGCGCCTCGCGCGCGCTTTGAGCGATGCGGACTTTTGCGTCGTAAGCGGCGCGGCGATCGGCTGCGACATAGCCGCGCACGAAGGGGCGTTTCCAAACACGATTGCGGTTTTTGGAAACGGCCTTGATCAGATTTATCCCGCGCAAAACGCCGCCATGATCGGCAAAATTTACGAGCGCAGCCTCGCGCTTAGCGAGTATGAGGACGGCGTGAGCGCGCGCGGATTTCAGTTTTTGCAGCGCAACCGCATCGTCGTGGCGCTGTCCGAAGCGCTGATCGTCGCTCAGGCAGAGCCCCGCAGCGGCTCGCTGCAAAGCGCGCGCCTGGCTCGTGAGATGGGCGTGCCCGTGTACGTGCTGCCGCACCGAATGGACGAGAGCGCGGGCACGAACGATCTGCTCGCAAAATCTCAGGCGCGACTGATTGCGGATTTTGGCGAATTTGTCGCCTCTTTGGCTCCGCAGACGCCGCAAAACACTGAGCGAGCACGAGATGAGGTGATGGAATTTTTAGCTCTAAATTCCGATTTACAAGCGGCGATCGAGCGCTTCGGCGATAAAATTTACGAATACGAGCTTGAAGGCAGGATCGAAATTTTAGGCGCAAAGATCGTGGCAAAGTAGCCGGCGGGCACTTGCTCGCCGTGGTTTGATCGGCGTCGTCCGCCCGCACGGCTTGTTTGCACGGCGCGTAGTCTGCGCAGTCGGAGTTTAAATTTAGAAAAAGACGGCTCGGTAAAATTTTACCTTCCGCAAGTAGTACTTGGCTTAAAATAAATCGGCGCAGTTTGTTTGTGCAGCTCCGCTCGCCCCGCTTGCGGTAATGATCGGTTTGTGGATGCTTCTCGCGATCTATAAATACTTTGCGGTGCGGAATTTAAGCGTTAAAATGCATGAAATTTTCTGAAATAGCGTTTAAATGTTTGTTTGTCCATCGTGCTAAATTTTTGCGGGTAAATTTGGCTACGAATTTCAGCGCGAGTGTGGTAGGCTAAATTTGCTGCAAGAGAAAATTTTTGGTCACGGCAGCAAAATTTTACGAGCTATAAAGCGTAGGGGCTTGTATCTGCTCCGTCGCGTGAGTGCGGGTTTGCTTTAAAATTTTGATTTTGCGTTGGGTGGGTTGATTGAACGTCCGCACCCGCGCGGGTAGGATTTATGCCCGCCGTGCGTTTTAGTGTCGCTTACGTGCAGCTCACGCGGACCCAGTGCGGATGTACCGAGCTGGGCGCGGCGATCGAAATTTTGGAATTTGAAGCTCGCGGCACGCTAAATTTAATAGCTCGCAAGCGGCGCGAGCGAGTGAAATTTATTATGCCTATTTTGTATTAAATTTCATAAAATTCCACGGTGAAATTCTGCGATGAAATTTAGCTATGAAATTTCGATCGCGGAATTTCAGCGATAGAATTTTGATAGCGAAATTCCGCAAAATTTGATATTAGCAAAGGATGAAATTTGATAGTTGCGATCGATCTTGGGCTTAAGCGTATCGGCGTGGCAGCGGCACCAGATGATAAGACGCCGCTTCCGTGCGAGCCGATCCTGCGCAAAAACCGCACCCAAGCCGCACGCGAGCTAAGCGAGCTGCTGCGCGAAAAGGGCGCCAGCGTGCTAGTGCTGGGTGTGCCGCGCGGCGGGGCGAGCGAGGAGGAGATGAGCAGGCGCATACGACACTTCGCCTCGCTGCTGGATTTTGATGGCGAGATAAAATTTCAAGACGAGAGCTTTTCGAGCGCCGAAGCCGCGGAGTTTGCGAGCAAAGGCACTAAGGGGGGCGGCAAAGATCCGCGCTTTGATAGCATCGCCGCGACGATAATTTTGCGGAGGTTTTTGGCAAGCAAGGGTTAGGCGCGCGTGTAGCAACGTAATTTGCGCTCGGCTGCGCAAGAGGAAATCGTCGCTCGTTCGCTTTATCGCTTTCTGAATGCTCGTGGATCTTATCTTGCCTAGTAAAACGGATAGAATTTATGCGTGCCGAAAGCCTGGCAAAATTTCATAGCCCGCTAAAGCCTGGCGAAATTTTGCTTTGCCTGCAAAGAGTCTGCGGAATTTATTTTGGCGGCAGCTGTAAATGACGCTTTAGGCGGTTAAACCGGGTGAGATTGACGGCGGTTTGAGCTTTAAGTAGTGAGGCTTATGCATTTTGGCGGTTTGTGCTAGCGTGTACGGTTGCTATTTTAAGTTTTTGCAAGGTCTATTTAGACGCAAAGAATGCTAAGCAAAATTGCAAAAACGCGGATGCATCATAGAATAGGGCGCAAATTTTGCAATAAATTTCATTTAGGGAGCGGTTATGTTTAAGATCACGATGTTGGTGACAAGGGCACCGGGTATCACGCAGCAGGAGTTTGTGGTGCATTGGGCGGCGCATTCACAAAAGGTTTTGGCTAATCAAAAGGTACTAAATATCGTCCGCTATGCAAAAACTATGCCCATCTTTATCGATGGGCAGAGCACCAGGTGCGAGACGGTGGCGTTTGGCTACGACGCGATGGGTGAGCTATGGTATGAGAGCGTGCAGGCGTTTGTGGAGGCGCGAAACAGCGAGGCGGCGCGAGCGGTGCTAGCGGAGCTGATGGCGGATGAGGCGAAGTTTTGCGATATGAAAAACTCGGTGATGTGGTTCGGCGAGGAGGAGGCTGTGATAGAGTTTGAGCGCTAGGGAGTGCGGCTTGCAACGGATAAATTTTTTAAGTAAAGCTCTTTGAAATGAATAGAATTCTACGTGGCATTTGGGTTTTAAAATTAGCAGAATTTTACAGGCTGGGCTTGCGCGGCTGAAATCGTAATCGCAGTCTACATAAATGAAATTTACATGCGCGATACAGATACTGCGCGGCCTTAATTATTTTAAGACTCACATATTTAAGTGGTGCGATCTAAGAAGCCTGGGTATTGAGCCAAAACGCCTAAAAACGCATTACGCTTGCGATTTTGGCATAGGTAAGCCGATTTTTAAGCTAGAATTTAAAGGCTGGCGGCGTAAAAATTTTTTAAAATTTCTAAGCAGCAATGCGAAATTTTCAAAAGTTTTTTAGGGTGCGGCAAGATGCTTACTACGGGCTTGGTACGCGACAAAATATTTTACACACTAGATTATCGCTCTGATAAATCACCATTGCAGAGGCTGTAGGCGTTTCATACCTCAGGATTAAATGCGTTTTAGTTATTATAAAGTACTGCAGGCGCCGTGGACGCCATATAGACATGCGAGTAAAAATTGAGGCAAGCCAGCCATAAAAACAATCTTGCAAGTAAAATTCTAATTTTGTCTTTTTAAAATTCCGCTCAAAGCTCCGTTTAAAATTTTATTTAAAATTTTGCTTGGGATTTTGATAGAAATTTTGCAAGAATTCGCCGGAGATTTCACAGCTATTATCAAAAATTAAAATTTTATCCCTCGCTTTTTGCTATAATTATTTTTAAAATTTAAAAGGAGCAAAAATGAAAATTTTAGCGTCGATTGCCGCGCTAATCGTAGCAGCCTACTTGCTCGCGCAGATATTTTTCCCGCAAGGGGTCTCGTTTGTCGGATGCGGCATCGGTAGGGCTAATTCGTGCGAAGACTACGGAGTGTATTTGCTTGAGGAGCGCGATTATGAGGCAGCAAAAAAGCCGTTTGAAAAAGCTTGCGAAGCGGGGCTGGAAAATAGCTGTGCTATCGCGGGGGATTTATATTACGACGAGCAAAATTTATATAAAACTACGAAAGATAAGGGCAAGTCCGCGCGGTTTTATTCCAAAGCGTGTGAGCTGGGAGCCGCCAAAGCTTGCTACAACGCCGCGATAATCTCTTATAAAAATGCCGATAAGAAAAATACGTTCGCTTTTTTTGCTAAATCATGCGATTTGGGACTGGGCGAGGGCTGCTTAAACGCTGCGGTCGCTAGCTACGAAGAAAAAGACTATCAGGGCGCTCTTAAGTTTTTCCTCAAATCTTGCGATGCTGCTTTGGCAGAGGGATGCCAGAGGGTCGGGCTAGCGTATTCAAAGAATGAATTTGGCGAGCCGGATTTGGATAAGGCGATGATCTACTACGACAAAGCCTGCAAGCTGGGAGCTGAGTTTAGCTGCAACGTAGTAGCCGCGATGAATAAAATAAATGCAAGCGAGGCTAATGCGACCAAATAGATAGCAGGGCTAGCTAGATGATAATACGGCGAGATCGAAATTAGTATAGAAATTTTGCGGAGCTTTATGAATTTTATGAAATTTCGCGGAATTTTATTTCTAAATTTTATTGCTGAAATTCCGCATATTGAAATAATGGCGATGGATAGTGATTTTAAAATTTCAGTATTTCAGAAGTTTAGAATTTAATCTATGCTATGGATTTTATTGACAGAATTTTAACTTATCATAGACTTATCCATCGCGATATAGGGATTTCATTATAATCTTAGTATGTATCTTTGAAAGAGAAAAAATTGTGCAAACTAGCGAGTAGCTATGCAATCACAGCTGATATGGCAAAAATATCCGAAAAAGATCGCACGGGATAACCAATCTGCGAAGTAAGTAAAATCAATTATCAAGTGGATGGAATCTATCAATAAACAAGTAAAATTATTCATTGCAAAGCAAGTAAAATTGATCTGTAAATGGGTAGATCAAGCTTAATCTAACTCGAAGTAGCCTGCAAACTAAATTACAAGCGAGATAAATTTTAAGCAGGCATATTGTAAGAAAATAAAATTTTAGATGGGGTAAGCGGGATAAATCGATTTCAAATCATCATAGTGGTTGGATGACGATCCTAATTTAAAGCCCCATTTTTCCTGGATTTAAGATGCTTTTTGGATCGAAAGCCCTTTTGATCGCGCGAAATAGCTCTATCTCTGCTGCGCTAAAAGCTAGTGGCATAAATTCCGCCTTGCCTAGCCCGATGCCGTGCTCGCCGCTGAGTATACCGCCAAGACCAACTGCAGCTTTGAAAATTTCGGTGATCGCGTCATGCCCGCGTCGCACTTGAGCTTCATCTTTTTTGTCGGCGACCATGACGTTGGTGTGGACGTTGCCATCGCCCGTGTGCCCGAAGCAGGGCACGCCATATTTATCGCCGATGCGCGCGATACGGCGCAGTAGCTCGGGCAGCTGCGAGCGCGGGACGGTGATGTCCTCATTTAGCTTAAGCGTGCCGTAGATATTGATCGCCTGCGAGCAGTTGCGCCTCGCAAACCAAATGCCCGCATGCTCCTCTTCGCTTTCTGCGATGCGAAAGTCGCTCGCGCCGTTTTGAACGAAAATTTCTTTTATGAGTGCGAGCTCCTCCAAAAGCACTGCTTCTAAATTGCCGTCTGTTTCACAGATCAAAATCGCGCCCGCGCCCTTCGGCAAGCCCTTGTGAAATTTCTCCTCGACCGCGGCTATGCACAGCGCGTCTAAAAATTCCATCGCCACGGGCGTGATACCGGCAGCCATCGTCTTATATACGGCATTCATTGCCGCATCTACGCTAGGAAAAACGCCCATCGCAGTCTTTTTAAGCTTTGGCATCGGGATGAGTTTGAGCATGATTTCGGTGATGACGGCAAGTGCGCCTTCGCTTGCGATTAAAATTCCTGCCACATGAAGCCTGCGACATCTTTGATAGTGCGTTTGCCCGCTCGGATTACTTCGCCATTAGGCAGTACCGCACGCGGTGCCATTACGTAATCTTTGGTGATGCTCTATTTTGCGGCGCGCATGCCACCGGAGTTTTCGGCGACATTGCCTCCTAGCGTGGAATAATCCTGGCTTGCGGGATTGGGTGGATAAAACAGCCCGCGCGCTGCGGCTGCTTTTGCAGATCGATATTTATGTTGCTGAGTTGGACTACGGCGAGTAGATTTTGCATGTCGATTTCTAGAATTTTATTCATATGCTTTTCAAATGCCAAAATCACTCCGCCGTTTGCGGCTAAAGATCCACCAGTAAAACCGCTACCTGCGCCTCTTGGAACTATGGGGATTAAATTTTCGTTGCAGAATTTTAAAATTTGACTGACATCGTCTTCACTTCGCGGGAAAAGCACGCCGTCCGGCAGGCAGCGTCTTTTCGTCGCGTCGTAGCAGTATGCTGTGCGATGAGCCTCGTCAAAATAGGCGTTATCCGCGCCCAATAAATTTGTAAAAACGCTCGCGCGGTGCTATTCATCGCCGTCTAAGCCCAGCAAATAGCGGTAGTGCTTGTCGTAATCACTGATCGGGCCGTTAGTAAAGTCCCAAATGACGGTCTTTATCTCGCCCACGCGCGAGTAAAATGGCAGCTGATAATAAGCCACGCCGCCGCTAGCGAACGTGCGCAAAGGCTTGAAGCTACCGCAATCGGCAAATACGCCTTGTTTGTCCATCGCGATAAAAATCAGTCCGGCACTGTTTTGCGCGCAAATTTTACGAAAATCATCGCGGCTAGGATTTGGCTTGTGGTTATAGCTAAGATAGGCGCCGCCAAGATCTGGGTGGATAAAATTTATATTCGGAAAAGCCTTGATAACCTGCTCGTAAATTTCAGCGTTAGGCGCGACGATTATGGCGCGGTCATAGAGGAAATTTAAGATCACTTTATCGCCGCTTGAGGGTAAAATTTTAGGCAGTGGCAGCGCCTCTTGAGCTAACATATCAAAAACCTCAAATCGCACCTTTGTCTTGCCTGCGCTTTTTTGCGTCACGACTGCGCGCGCGATGATGGAGCTTGCGCCGCTACCGAAATTATGCATCACAACTCCGCTGCTACCTACGGCAATCGTAGGGCTATCTGTGATTTCGCCCGAACCATCCTTTACGCTAAGTAGGGCGGTTTCGTATCGCGGCATGTTAAATTCCGCCCCTATCGCCGCGCTTAAAAATAGACCTAAAATAAGTAAAGCTTTTTTCAAAATTCTGCTCCTGAATAAAATTTTGGCTAATTATACATAAAACTTTGAAATTAGCGATAAAATTCCGCGGTATTTACGAAATATAAGCGTTTTTTCGTTACAATCCCGCCTTAAAATAATATT
The DNA here is from genome assembly GCA_963529625.1 of uncultured Campylobacter sp. Taxonomy (GTDB): domain Bacteria; phylum Campylobacterota; class Campylobacteria; order Campylobacterales; family Campylobacteraceae; genus Campylobacter_B. The sequence goes on from CAURZM010000009.1 coordinate 25,176, forward strand.
TCAAAGCGGTTTTATATGACTAGAATTTTTATATTGCTTTTTCTGTGGATAGGCGTAGTTTTTGCGAACAACCCCAGCGTAGAGAAGTTTGCCTGGCCCGATGGCGTGAGTCTGCTGCAATTTATGGAAACCGCGGGCATCCCCGCATCTGTATATTACGACCTGGATAAAGAGGATCAAGAGCTTGCCGCTGAGGTGCGCGCGGGCGTGGAGTGTCAAATTCTGCGTGATCCCGCAGGCCGTGTCTCCCAGCTGTTAATCCCTGTCAGCGAGGAGCTTCAGATCCACATCTATCGCGATAAATTCGGCACTTTTAGATTCGTTTATACTCCGATAGTTTATGAGGAAAACAGCTACTCTTTAGGAATTCAGATCGAAAGCTCGCCCTATCAAGATATCATCAAAGCTACGGGCAATGCGGCTTTAGCGAATGAGTTTATGCTTGTTTTTAAAAACGAGGTAAATTTTAAAAAGCTGCAAAAGGGCGATAGGCTCGTGATCCTGTACGAGCAAAAGACACGGCTTGGCAAGCCTTTCGGCGGAGTAAATATCACCGCAGGAATGATCGAGGAAAATAAAAAGCCCAAATCGCTATATTTTTTCGACGATAAATACTACGACCGAAGCGGTAAAAAGGTCGAATCTTTTCTGCTAATTACGCCGCTTGTTTATACCAGAATTTCATCGTATTTTACCCCTAAAAGATTTCATCCGATTTTAAAGCGATATCGCGCGCACTTAGGTGTGGATTACGCAGCTCCCAAAGGCACTAGGGTAAATGCCGCAGGAGCGGGCAAGATTAGCTTTGTAGGGCGTAAAAACGGCTACGGCAATACTGTCGAAATCAACCACGGCGGCGGTATCAGCACGCTTTATGCACATCTTAGCGGCTTTGCTAGCGGAACAAAAGCAGGCGTTAGCGTCAAGCAAGGCCAGCTAATCGCCTACGTGGGCTCAACCGGGCTTAGTTCGGGACCGCATCTGCACTTCGGACTTTATAAAAATAAGCAGGCGATAGATCCGCTTAAGGTAGTCAAGATTGAAAAAACTAACGTCATAAGCGCTGAGGAGCTTAAATTTAAAGCCCTTGTCAAAGATATGGACGCTAGAATGGCTGCGGCTAAAGACGGCTCGAAAAATCCGGCTAAATTTGAAAATTACGAGTCGCTTATCACGATAAATTAAGGCTGAAAATGGAAAATAAAGAGCAGCTGGACGACGTCGAGGAAGCCAAAGCGCTCCTCGATGCGCACTTGGACGATACGCTTGAGCATGAGCTGAGTGCCGCCGATCTTACGGAGCATTTAAAAACTCTAAAAAAGCACGACGAAGAAAAATATGTAGAATTCTTAAAAAAGCTAGATCCTGAGGATCTTGCTGATGCTGCGCTTGAGATGCCCGAGCATATGCTCGAAGATGTCATCGAAACTCTGCCCCACGAAAAGATCGTCAAAGCGATCGAGGAGCTCGAAAGCGACGATCAGGCGGAGCTTTTGCAAAACATCGGCGAAATCGACGAGGACAAGGCCGAGCAGATTTTCTATGGGCTTGATGAGGACGATCGCCACGATATTCTTACGATCTCCAAATATAGCGAAGACGAAGCGGGCGCGTATATGCAGACCGAGGTCTTTAGCGCCAGGCAGGATCAGACCCTGGGGCAGGCGGTCGAGATGCTGCGCGTTATGCGCGAAAAGGACGAGATCGAGAACGTCTTTCAGCTCTTCGTGCTCGATAAAAAGGGGCATCTGCTTACGAGCTTTTCGACGTCCGATCTGATTTTATACGATTTTTCGCTCACGTTGGAGCAAATTTCACAAAAATTCGGCGCCGAAAATAAAATCCACTTCGCCACCGATACCGATAAGATCGACGACGTAATCAAGGACTTTGAAGAATTCGACCTTAACGTCATTCCCGTTGTCGATGCTAACGGCGTGCTTATCGGGCGTATCACCGCCGATGATATTCACGATCTCATTCAAGAGCGCGCTACTGAGCAAATTTACAACCTCGCGGGCGTCGATGACGAAGCGGAGGACGATGAGACTACGATCTTTAAAGCAGGCCGCGCGCGCGCTGTGTGGCTAGCGGTAAATTTATGCACGGCGATCGTAAGTTCTACGATCATCGGGCTTTTTGACGCCACTATCGAAAAGCTGGTCGCGCTCGCCGTGCTTATGCCAATAGTCGCCTCCATGGGCGGCAACACCGGCACGCAGGCGCTTACGGTAACTGTGCGCCGCCTAGCCTTGGGCGAGATAGCGTTTAAAGACAAAAAGCAGGTCCTCTTTCGCGAAATCACGATCGCTTTTATAAACGGCCTCATTTTTGCCACGCTGATGGGGTTTGTGGCGTATTTTTGGTTCGGCATTAAGCTTTTGGGGCTGGTGATTGCGATGTCGATGGTGCTAAATTTAACTCTTGCGGGGCTTTTCGGCGCCGTCATTCCGATCACGCTTAAAAAATTAAATATCGACCCCGCCGTCGGCAGCTCCGTGCTGCTTACCACGGTTACGGACATCGTGGGATTTTTTAGCTTTTTAGGACTTGCGACGTGGATACTACTATAAAAAATTTCAAAATTTCCGAGCTTAAAAGCTCCAATTTCGTTAAACCCTTTCGCTTAAATTTCGAAATGGACGGCGTAGCGCGCGCGTGGGACTGCGTCAAGGTGCACGATAGCGTCTCGATTTTGCTCTACCATACGCAGCGCGACGCGCTTTTGCTCGTTAAGCAGTTTCGCCCCAGCGTGTGGTTTTATCAAGAGGAAGGCTTAATCAATTCGCCCGAAAAGGGCTACACCTATGAGCTTTGCGCTGGCATTTTAGACAAGGGCATCAGCGAGGAACAAACGGCGATCGAAGAGGTGCTCGAGGAGACGGGCTATGCCGTGAAGGATCTGAAATTTATCACGAGCTACTATAGCGCCCTTGGCTTTGCGGCGAACCGTCAAATTTTATACTTCGCGTGCATCGACGAATCGATGAAGATCGGTAGCGGCGGCGGCGTGGACGGCGAGAAGATCGAGCTTTTCTACCTGCCTGCGGCCAAGGCGCGGGAGTTTATGTTCGACGAAAAGATCGTGCGCGCGCCGGGGCTGATCCTAGCATTTCAATGGTTTTTGAGCGAGTTTAAAGCTTAGCTATGAGACGGATTCGCGTGCTGCTGCGCGTTTTTATGTCTCGGCTTTAAATTTAAAGGACGGTGATGAGGGTTTTACTTAGGTTGTGCGTTATCGCGGTGTGCCTTTATGCAGCGATCGCGGCGGGACTTTATATCTTTCAGGAGCGGCTGATATTTTTGGGCGAGCCGCTGGATAAAAACTTCAAATTTAGCTTTGAAAATTCCGAATTTGCAGGACTTGTAAACGCTCCCGAGAGCGGCGCGCATTTAGATACGCCGTCGTCCGCTACGCAAAATAGCACCTCTACGAAGAACAGCGCGGACGAAGGCGCTTCCGCAGCGAGCGACACAAAAGAAAGCGGCTCCGCAGCGGGTGAGATCAAAAACGAAAGCGCTCAAACTAGCGCCGAGCATATTGGCGAAAACGCCGCAGGAAGCGCCGCAGCGGGCAATAACGCAAACGTCGCTGCGATAAAATTTCAAGAGATCAATATCCCGTTTGGGGGCGGGTCTATAAACGGGCTGAAATTTAGCGCGGCAGAGCCTAAGGGCGCGATTTTGTTCTTTCACGGCAACTTCGGCGACGTGAGCGGCTGGGGCGCATACGGCGCGGATTTTGCGGCTTTGGGATACGATTTTTATATTTTCGATTACCCGGGCTACGGCAAATCGGACGGCAAAATTTCATCGCAGCAGCAGCTTTTTGCGAGCGCGGATGCGATGAGCCGCTACGTTTTAGCGCAGCATCCGCCAAGAAAGCTTGCGATGATCGGCTACTCGATCGGAAGCGGCATCGCAGCACAGCAGGCTGCGAAGTGGGATGCGGCGCGGCTGATTTTGCTCGCGCCATATTTTAGCTTCGAGCGACTCGCGCACGAAAAAATCCCCTTCGTGCCGAAATTTTTGATCCGCTACAAGATTCCGACCGCGGAATTTTTGCAAGCGGCGCGCGGCACGCAGATCACGCTCATCCACGGCGCCGCCGACGAGCTGATACCGGTGTATCACTCGTATGATCTTGCGGGATCTCTTAAGGCGGGCGATCTATTTTATGAAATAGCCGCCGCGCCGCATAATGGACTGCTGGCAATGCCCGGCATTTGGGAAATTTTAAAAGAGCGGCTGCGCTAATTTAGCGGAGCTCGGCGTAAAATTCCATGCAAAATTCGACCGCTAAATTTTAAAATTTTACGTAGAATTCTGCGCGGGCTGGGTCTTCGTAAAATCGCATGAAATTTTATAGCGGCAAAACACGGCGCCAAAAACGAGGGTGCAATTTCAAATCAAAATTTATGCGCCGTTAGCTGCGAATATAGAACCGGTCTCGTTGGCGCTAAATTCTTTCTAGCTCAGCTATGCCGTAAATTTAAAACTAGAATTTGCGCTAGGTCGCGACGCTGTATGTTTTAGTCGCGATAAAATTCTGTGAAATTTTATCCCGCGGGCATTTATAAATTTCAAGTCTAAATTTTATATTTACGCCCTGACGACGCCGTATTTTAGTCGCATAGAATTCTGCCGTGCAGAATTTTATCTAGCGAAATTCTGCCGTAAGGAATTCTATCTCGTAGAATTTTAATTCGCCAAGCTCAAATTTTATCCACCGCTCTGAAATTTATCCCGCCGCGTCTAAATTTATCCAGCCCGCCGCGCTTTACCGAAATTTATATTTAGTTGTTGTAAAATGCGTTTTTAAAAGGATTTTAGCGGGTTGTGATATGAGTATTTTGGAGCTTACGGAGTGCGTAGGCATCGCTTCGGCGGCGCTTAGCGGGTTTTTATTCGGCGTAAAAAAGGGCTGCGATTGGCTTGGGATCTTTATCGCGGCATTTTTGACAGCGCTTGGCGGCGGGATCATGCGCGACACCTTAGTAAGTCGCGAGATCTACTCGTTTACACACTATGCGCCCGTAACCATCGTGCTTGCGGTAAGCACCGTAGCCATTTTTGCCAAACTTTACGAAAACCGCGATTTGGAGGGTAAATTTTTATTTATTCTAACCGATGCGATCGACGTCGTAAGCTTTTCGATCGTGGGAGCGATGGTCGCGCTAAGCTATAATCACAACGTTTTCGGCGTGGTGCTAATCGCATTTTGCAATGGCGTGGGCGGCGGCATTTTGCGCGACGTACTGCTGAATGAAGTGCCGTGGTTTTTACATACGGGGCTTTATGGCACGATAAGCATGGGCGTAGGTTTGATATATTTCGTGCTTGATGGATTGGGGCTTAGCGGTGTAGTCTCGGTGCTTATTTTGCTGGTTTTAGGGGTTGCGTTTCGCATGGTGGCTTATTACAAATCTTGGCATCTGCCTAAAGTGGAGTATAAAAAATGAACTATTTGATGGATAATTTCGCGCGCGTAAACGTAGCGCTGGTAAGAGGCGAGGGCTCGATAGTCTATGACGAAACGGGCAAGGACTACGTAGATTTTGGCGCGGGCATCGGCGTAAACTGCCTGGGGCACGCAAACGATATCGTCTTAGAAACGATCGGCACGCAAGCCGCGCAGATCATCCACGGCTCAAATATCTATAGAATTCTGCCCCAAGAAGCCCTGGCTCAAAAGATTAGCGAGCTTTTAGGATACCGCACATACGCGGTGTTTTGCAACTCGGGCGCGGAGGCGAACGAAGCTGCGATCAAAATGGCGCGCAAATACGGCACCGTAAACTTCCCTAATAAAAAATTTGAAATTCTAACTCTGCGAAATTCATTCCACGGCCGCACGCTAGCGACGCTACAAGCTACCGGGCAGGAGAAATTTCATCCGGAAATTTTTGCGCCCTATATGCCCGGGTTTAAATTTTTCGACGATATCGAGGAGATCATCGCACATATCGATGAAAACAGCGTCGCCGTGATGATCGAGCTAGTTCAGGGCGAGGGCGGCATTAAACCTTTGGATAAGGCTAGCGTGCAAAGGCTGGCGGCTGTTTTGAAAGAGAAAAAGCTGCTTTTGATCACCGACGAGGTGCAGTGCGGCGTATATCGCACGGGCGAGTTTGCGACGTCGCAAATTTACGGCATCCGCCCCGACATCATCACCTTTGCCAAAGGTCTTGCGGGCGGCGTGCCGATCGGCGCGTGCGTGGCGCAGCAAAACATTTTCGCTCCGGGCGAGCACGGAAGCACCTTCGGCGGTAACTTTTTGGCGACCTCTACGGCGCTTGCGGTGCTTTTGCAACTTCAGTTTTTAAAAGCGAGCGGCAAGCTTGATAAGACTATAAAAAGATTTGTCAAAAAACTAGACGCCATCGCCGCAGACTATCCTAGCCTGATCGAAAAGCGCGTGGGGCTCGGTCTGATGCAAGGCCTCGTGCTACGCGATGAAAAAAATCTGAGCGAGATCTTTAACAAAGCCCTACAAAACGGACTTTTGATCCTAAAATCCGGTAAGCGCACCCTTAGATTTTTGCCTGCATTAAATATCAAAAAATCCGAGATCAAAGAGGGCTTTGTGCGCCTACGCAAGAGCCTGAACGAGATAGTGCGGGCGTGAAATTTAGCGATTTTTTTGAGGGCTGGCTAAACGAGAGATACTACGCAAATGCCGCTAAAATCGGCAAGAGCGGCGATTTTTACACTGCCGTGAGCGTAGGGAGCTTCTTTGGGATCTGCATCGCACGCGAAATTTTACGCCTAAGCTCGGATTTTGGCGCGACGCAAGAGTTAAGCTTAGACGCGGCGGCAAGCCCAATTGCATCGCATCAAAACATTGCGGTTAATCCCGGCGAACCAAATTTAGATGTTGCGCTTGCAAAAAAACCGCAAAATAACGCCAAAATCGCTATCGTAGAAATAGGATCGCACGACGGGCGGCTGCTTTGCGACATAGCGCAAGCCATCTTTACGCTGGGCGGCGCGGCGGCGCTTGATAAATTTAGCTTTGCGATTATCGAGCCGCACGAGCGCCTGCGCGAGCTGCAGCGGGCGAGCTTTGCGGAGAGCTTCGGCGGCGAAATCGCGCTAAAGCACTTTACGAGCGCGCGCGAGGCGAAATTTAAAGATGCGATCTTTGTGGCAAATGAACTTTTCGACGCCTTTAAATGCGAGGCGGTGGACGGCGAAAATATGCTTTTTATAAAAAGCGGTGCGGTAAAATTTGCCCCCGTAAAAGAAGGTGAAATTTTGACCCTTGCGCGCAGATTCGGCATCTCGCGCGGCGAAATCCCGATCGGATACTTTCGCTTCGCGCGCGAAATTTGCGCCAGCGCGCAGAGGTTTTATTTCATCGCCTTTGATTACGGGCAGATGGGCGCTAGCGGCGATTTTAGCCTGCGGATTTACCGAAATCACGAAGTTTTTGGCTTCTTTGAGGTGCAAAACTTGAGCGATTTTTACGGCAAAAGCGATCTTACCTACGACGTAAATTTTGAAATTTTACGCGCGGCGTTTGAGGATGCGGGCGCGGCGGCGACGGATTTTAAAAGACAGATCGCGGCTCTCATAGACTTCGGCGCGGTCCAGCTTTTAGAGCTTTTTATGCAAAAAAGCGGCGAGAAGGGCTACCTAAATGCGCTTTTGCAGTTCAATCACCTGCGCGCAGAGTTTGGCGAAAAGTTTAAGATGATAAAATTTAAAAAGGGGCTTTGATGAGAGCTTTTATCGATTGCGACTGCGAAATTTTGCAAAGGACGCTGGAGCTGTTTTTGAAGGATCGCGCTACAAGTGTGCAGGATTGTGACTTTGTGATAAGCGATGAGCCGCAAAGCTCGGTAAAACCGCTATTTTTGATCGGCGAGGGCGGAGATTTGGCGCTGCCGTTTTCCAAGCAGATGTTATTATCGACGCTAGAGGATTTTCAAAGCGAGCTAAAGCGGGATTTTAGCGAATGCGATGCGGCGAGTGTAGAAGTTGAAATTTGCGCGCTGTTTGATGAGTTTAAGGCAAAAATCATCGAAATTTTAAGAAGGCAAAATGGCTAAATTTTCCAAGCTCGGCGACACGCTCTTTACGCAAATTTCAAGCGGCATTTATAGGGGCAAAAAGCTCGCTCTGCCCGCGCTTTCGAGCACGCGCAGCACAAAAAGCATCGTAAAAGGCTCGTTTTTCGATACTTGGCGGGCGGAGTTGCGCGGCGCGGCGTTTATCGAGTGCTTCGGCGGCAGCGGTGCAATGGCGCTTGAAGCGCTAAGCAACGGCGCAAAAAACGTTTATGCGATCGAAAAGGACGTCGCCGCGCATAAGATAATGCGGAAAAATTTCGAGCTTTTCGGACTCGGCGCAAATGCGATTTTGGGCGATTGCTTCGAACGACTACCCGAAATTTTGCACGAGCTGCAAGCGGATATAAACTCGCGCTCGGGCGCGAATTCGCCAAATTTAAGCGGCAAAAATTTTAAAAACCATGCCGACGCCGCCTACTATGAAAATTTAGACGGCGAAAAAGACGGATGCCGCAAAAGCTTTAGTGGCGTAGAGCAGGGCGAGAACCTATACTGTGCCGCGCAAAGCGTAGAAGCGGAAGGCGTGAAAGATTTTGCAAAATGCGGTACGCGAAGCGATATATCGGGCAGCGCGCAAAATGGCGCGCAGAGCGGCGCAAATGACGATTGCGCGGGCGAGGGCTTTGGCGATCGTGCCCAAATTGTCGATTATGCGGGCGCTTCTAGCATAAAATACTGCATGAATTCGCTAGCTGCGGACGCCGCGAGCTTTAGTGAGAAGTTTGACGCTAGCTCCGCTTCAAAATACGACGTTAGCGATGTCGAGACCGCTAATTGCAACTTAAATTTAAGCTCAAAATGCGGTGAAAGCTCTGATTTTGGCATAAATCGCGGTGCGGGCTTAGGCGCGAGCTGCGAAGAGAAAGAAATCTTAAATTTAGGCGAGAATTTTGCCACTAGCTACGGGGAAAATTTACATTCAAACGCAAATTTCGTCTATGATTCAAGAAAAAAATCTACTGCGAATTCTAGTGGTAATTTTGCCGCTAGCTGCGGAGAAAATTTGCACCCAAACGTAAATTTAACCCGCGGTTCAAGAAAAAATTTCGCCGCTAATTCCCGCGAAAATTTAGCCTGCGGTTTAGGCGAAAGCTCTGCCGTAAATTTTAGCAAAAGCCATACCGCAAATTCCAGAGAAAATTCCGTCTCCGATCCCGCGCGCAGAGTGTTTGTATATCTAGATCCGCCGTTTGCGATCAGACAGGGCTTTGGCGAGATTTACGAGCGAGTGTTGGCGCTGATAGCGCGCCTAGGCTCTGCGCAGTGCGAACTGCTAATCGCGATCGAGCATATGAGCGAGCTTGAGCTGCCGCCTAAAATCGGTCATTTCGCGCTGCTTAAATCGCGCAAATTCGGCGCTACGACGATGAGCTACTACGTAAAATGAAAAGCTTAAAGCAGATTTTAGATTATTACGCCGATTTGAAAAATTGCGACGCGGATCTTTTCGGCGCGCCCGATCCGCTGCAGGTCGTAAAGGGACATCGAAACGACGTCGTAGCGCTCATCTGCGCGCTGTTTGCTTACGGTAACGCAGCTCAAATTTTAAAATTTCTTCGCTCGCTTGATTTTTCACTTTTAGACGGGAGCGATGAGCGCATTGGCGCGGAGCTTGCGGGCAAAAAATATAGATTTCAAAGCCCGCGCGACATCGCTGAAATTTTTATAACTTTAAAGCGGCTTAAAAATAGCCTTAGCATCGAGGAGAGCGTGCTTCGCGGCATGCAAAAAAACGGACGGATCGAGGATGGGATAAATTTTTTAATCGGCGAGATTTACAGATTAAATCCCTACCGCAGCCCGGGGTATGAGTTTTTTTTCGGGCGCGGCTTCGCGCAAAAGCCCACGTCGCCATATAAGCGCTACAATCTCTTCCTGCGCTGGGCGGTGCGCGACAGCGACATCGATCTGGGGCTGTACAAAAAGATCGAAAAATCGCGCCTCCTCATCCCGCTCGATACCCATACGCATAAAGTTTCGCTTAAGCTTGGGCTGATCGATCGCAAGAGTTACGATTTTGAGGCGGTTTTGCAGCTTACGCAAAGCTTAAGGCGCTTCGATCCGAGCGATCCCATCAAATACGACTTCGCGCTATATCGCCTCGGACAGAGCGGCGAGATAGATAAAATTTTACCCGAACTAAGCGCGAGTTTAAACAAAACTGCGGAATAAGTCGGCGGAATTTTATCTGGTACGTGTGATAAAATTTTATGAAGCTTTAGCGTGATTGCGCGGCGGAATTTTGCGATGTTTTGCCGCGTAATCTGGTAGATAAGCCTTTGTGGATTGCCGTACGCCTTAAGTACAGCGCGCCGAAATTTCATAAAATTTTAGCAAAAGATCGCTTTATAAAATTCTGCAAATTTCACGGATAGTCGCGCGAAATTTATAGGGTTAACTTGCAGAATTTGGGTAAAATTCCGCTACTTTACATTGCTAAAATTTCATGAAATTTTGCAGCTCGCGCACGACGCGATAAAATGCATGGCACTAAAACGGCAATCGCGCGGTAAATTTCATAAAATTTAAGCAGAGAGGCGCAGCAAAATCCGATATAATTCCGTGGAATTTTATAAAATTGCATGAAATTCTAGCAGGTGTTTGTATGCACTTTGAGGCGCATGAGCGCTTTGCGATCGTAATTGCGCGGAATTCTAGCAGGCGTTCATAGCGCGTGCCTGTGTGATTTGAGAAAAGGACAAAGATGGAGCTTGAGCTTTGGCAATTTGCGGTGCTTTTTGCGGCGGCGTTTTTCGGCGGGTTTATCGACTCGATCGCGGGCGGCGGCGGGCTGATCTCGCTACCTGCGCTGCTTGCCGTGGGCGTTTCACCGCATGTAGCGATCGCCACAAATAGATTTCAAGGCAGTTTTGGAAGTTTCACCGCCGCTTTAAATTTCATCCGCAAGGGTTACGTCGATGCGGCGGAGATCTTGCGCGGCGTGGTTTTTACGTTTATCGGCGGACTCGTCGGCGCTTATGTCCTGCTTCTAATTGATGCGAAATTCCTAAATTACCTCATTCCGATCCTGCTGCTGGCACTTTTCTTTTATATGATTTTTTCGCCAAACCTTGGCGAAGCGCCCGCAAGACCTAAGATGTCAAAAAATAGCTTTTACGCGATTTTCGGGCTTGTGTTAGGCTTTTACGACGGATTTTTCGGCCCGGGCACAGGCTCTTTTTGGACGTTTGCGATGGTTGGAATTTTAGGGCTTTATATGAAAAAGGCGGTCGCGCACACGAAGGTTTTAAATTTCACCTCAAACATCGTCTCTTTGGGCGTTTTTATCATCGGCGGGCAAATTTTATGGCTCGTCGGAGCGGTGATGGCGGTCGGACAGATCGCGGGCAGCTTCGCAGGCTCAAGTCTAGTGATGCGATGCGACGTAAAATTCGTGCGTAAAATGCTTCTGCTCGTCGTTGCCGCCACGATTTTAAAGCTACTTTACGGACTGATCGCAAGCTGAATACAAGGACTGATTGGAGGCTGATCGCAAGTTGATTACAGACTGGTTGAAGACCGATCGCAGACTAATCTCAAGCCAAAATCATAGAATTTTATACAGGATTTCGTATAAAATTTAACGTAAAATTTTATGAACTCTTGCTGGTCTATTTCGATGACGTTGATCTTGCTGCCGCAGTAGCGCAGATCTTGCTGTAGGGTAGCGCCAGTCTCGCTTCGATGGCGTCGATTTTATCGTAGCGTTGTGCTGATCTTGTCGCGACTACGCTAATTTCCCGCTGCTGCGATGTTGATTCTATTGGCGTTACGTCGGAGACCTTGCTTGTCGCGAGGTCTTTGATTTTATTATTTTGGTGGCGCTGATTTTGCTCCGCTACATCGACAATTTCGTTACCGCACTTGCTACTGTGAGGATTTTAATTGCGTTGCGCGGTGTCGCACTGATTTTTTATGACGGCGCTGTTCTTTCTGCTGCGATGGTAGCAATTTTGGCGCTGCTTTTACCGCCTCGCCGCCCATATCACTACCGTGGCGGCTTGGTTTTACTGTCGCGACATTGATGGTCTTGATGGTGCAAGGATTTGATTTGCTGTACAACGATGCCGATGAAGTTTCGTCCATCCGCATCGGTTAAATTTAGCCATACTGTCCGTATTTATTTCGTAGTATCGCCATGCATTCATTCGGTGCCGCCGATAGAGTCGTCGTATTGCCGAGCGCGCGGCGTTATCAAGCCCGCATTGATGAAATTTAATCGGGCACCGTCACGCACGCTTCTTTCCCGCTTACTTGCCTTTTAAAATACACGCCACCTTAGCGAGCCGTTTTGCTCGCCCTGCGCTCGTACCGACAGTTCAACCATTTGCTGTGCAGATTCGCCGCCGTGCCCGTATCGATTAAATTTAGCCGCACTTTCACACGCTGTTTTGTTGCGCCCGTTAGCTCTTTTAAAATTGCCGTTTCGCCGCCACGGCTCGCTATTCCGCGCTAGCTTCTCGCCATATTGCCCGCTGTATTTGCGCGATAAATTTAACCGCATTGCCGCGTTTGCCGTTTTATTTTGCTATCGTAGGCGAAATTTTGCCTATCCATGCCATTTAAATTTGCCGTATCGCTGCGTATCTGTTTCGCCTTGCCCGTCGAAATTTAGCCATCACTAACGGTCTATTAAATTTCATCGTACCAGCCGCATCCGCGCCCATAATCTTAGCCGCCCGCTCGAGAAATTCCGCCGCCTAAAGCAATGCTAAAATATTTTGCGATAAAATGGACGAAATTTTTCACAAAGGATTTAGTATGCAGATCATTTCGACTCCCGATGCGGCACAGGCCATCGGGCCGTACTCTCAGGCGATCAAGGCGGGCGGGCTCATCTTTACCTCGGGGCAGATCGCGCTTAAGCCGGACGGCGAGTTCGTCGCGGGCGGCGTGGAGGCGCAAACGAGGCAGGTTTTGCAAAATCTCGCCGCGATCCTGAAAGAAGCGGGCGCTACGCTGCAAGATGCCGTCAAAACGACGATTTTCCTAGCTGACATGGGCGATTTTGCCGCGGTGAACGAGATATACGCAGCGGCGTTCGGCGAGCACAAGCCGGCTCGCAGCACGGTGCAGGTCGCCAAACTCCCCAAAGGCGCGCTTGTAGAGATCGAAGTAATAGCGCTGGCTAAGTAGCGCTAAATTTAGATCGCCGAGGCACTACGAGTCACGTTTGCGGTTAAAATTTAGACGCGGGCCGCCGAAATTTTAAATCGCTCGCTTTGGTTTTAAAGCTGCGTTAGTTTTTAGATTTAGATTTTAAAAGCCGCGTCAAATGCCCGCGGGTCTATGCAAACAGCGCGTCTGGTGTGCTAAGGCGTTAAAATTTTTCGCTCAAAATGGGATTAAAATGATAGAAAAGCTTATTCAAAAATCTAAAAATATCACGGCCGCAGGGCGCAGCGACATAGAGCCTGCGTGGATCGCGCAGGCGCAGCGGCGGCTCGGTTTCGCGCTGCCTGCGAGCTACAAGCAGATGCTGCTAAGATACGCCAGCGTTAGCGCAGCTAAAAACGATCACGCCGCCCGAGTTTGCGGACAGTGCCGACGCCGACATCTGCTACACGTATGAGGTAAATCTCAAAAACGGGTTATTTGCCGCGGACGAGCTCGTGTTTTTGCAGCTCGAGGACGAGGAGTATTATTTTAAAATTTTGCCCGCAGGCGACGACGGCGGTATAGCGGACGGCTCGCCCAACACGGCGCGCGGCAAGACGGCGGAGAGCACGAGCGACGAAGCCATGAGCGCGACGGTACGCGATACAGTCGTCGCGACGGTAGCCGACGGTGCGAAAAATAGGGCACCTGGCGACGAAGCGCGCGCGGAGAGATCGGCGGATGCGGCGCGCAATATGAATGCCGAAACGACGTGTAAAACGGCGGGCGCAACAACAAGCGAGGCGGCAGATGACGCAGCAAGTGGAGCGACGAAAGAGATAGCAAGCGATCGGGCAGACGACGCGCTATGCGAATACAAAGTCTTCGTGCGCGACTATGCGGAGGGCGAGGATAGGCTTTTCGCAGACGATTTTTACGGGTTTTTGGAAAAATTTTAAGACGAAATTTAAGGCAAAATCAGGAGCGACAAATGGGACTGTTTGACATTTTTAAAAAGCAAAAATTTGACGTCGACGTGCGTGCGGACGGCATTTTCATCGGCGGCGTAAACTGTGAGTTTGATCTGGCTAAATTTAACGAAGCCTTGGGACAACCGCGCGTGATCGATGACGGGGAAGGCAAAAGCCGCTATTTTTGGGACGAGGCGGGGATTTTCGCCTTCGTGCGCGCAGGCGAGCTCGCAGAGCCGAAGCTTACCGAGATGATTTTGATGCTTGAGGTCGCAAAGGGCGTGCAGCACGAGGTTCCGCGCAAGCTCTACGGCGGCGCGTTCACGCTTGAGGGCAGACCGCCGCTGGAGGCCGTACCCGAGCAGGAGCTGCGCGGCGCATATATATTTTTGGAGCTTAGCCTAGGCAAGTTTGAAGTCTCGCTAGCTCTAGCCGAGGCCGTGCAGGAGCGTATAGGCGCGATGGATTTTGCCGAGCGCTTCGCTAAACGCGACACCGACGAGATCGCAGGTATCGTGCGAGCTGCGAAAATGCCGATAGGGCGCGTCTGCATCAATCAAAAAGAGAAAAAGGTCAAGTGCAAGCCGAGCGATAAATTTAAGCTTCCGCGCGCGGCCGGCGAGACGCTAGCGTTTAAAAATTTCAATTTCAAAATCGCCGTGATGAACGAGCTGATGTATGAAAAAGCCTTGCTGGAGCCTAAATTTGACGTGTTTGAGTACTGCGAGGAGCGCGGCATCGATCCGTATGCAGATTTTGGCGCCCTGCCGCAAGCCAAAAAGTGGTTTAAGGACTATCCGGTCCCCGCAAATCTGGCGGAGCAGGTGAGCGAGCTCTATCTTGACGGCGGAAACGAAATTTACCTGCAAATCGCGCCTGATTGGGACGGCGAGGATGAGCTTTTCGACATTAAAAACATTGACGCCGCCGAGCTTGCGCAATTCAAAAATCTTAAAAAAATCGAAACGACTGGCATCGGTATATCCAAAAAGGCACGAAAAGTCTGCGCAGATGCGGGGATCACGGTAGTTGGTTGAGCACAGGAATGGACTTTGAGCCATACAGCGCGCGGTTTTAAAAAGCCGAAATAGGCTTTTGAGCTGCGGTCGCGCTCTTAAAAGGTCGTAATTGTTACCGCGCCGTGGAAAATTCCGCGCAAAATTCTACTTATGGCGAGCGTTATAAAAATGAGCTTTAAAGGCGCTTGGCGAAGCGTTTGATACGTCTAATTTGGCGTGCGTTAAAAGCTTAGGAGCTCGTTTGCAGCGTAAGAGCTGCGTCGCTGAATGCGCGAGATGAGTGCGTCGCGCGAGTAAATAATTTGCTTTTCGGTTTTAAGGAAAATTCGCTGCGTAGCAAAAGGTTTAAATTTACCGCTTTTAAATTTTAAAATTTACAAAGAGCGGCGCGTGCGGCTTTGAATGCGCGATTAAATTTATATTTCATAGCGGCTTAATTCTAGGCGCGGTTAAATTGCGTCTTTAATTCTATTTGTAGCCTGTATCATGTCACAAAACATGGTGCGAGAACAGATCACGTTTGCGCGCGATCAAGCGCAGATAAAATTAAAATTTCAGCTTTGAAATTTAGCCTGAATTTACGGCTCGCACTTAAGAAGTGGTTTTGCGCGCTGATACCGAAAGCCTAGAAGATGTTTAAATGCTCAAGTCGAGAAAGTGTTTTGTAGGCTGGCTCGCAAGAAAGTATTTTTGAAATCCGCACCAAGAGTGTGTTTTAAAGCTAACAAGACGCGGTGCTGCTTTGCTGGTCTTATCACACCGCTTCGAGGCTAAATTTCATAGCCGCCGCATAAAGCTGTCGTCGTAGCTGCCTTCTAGCTTGCGGCGCATATCCTCGCGCCATTTTGGCGTAAGCGTCGTAAGCCGGTTAAATTTTGCTAACAGCCCTTCATCGAGGCGATCGCCGTAAAATAGACGATTAAGCTCCATCACGCTCATCATAGTGGGATCGCGTTCTACGACGTAGATCTCGTCGCCCGCGCGGCATGAGCCCGCCTCCAGCACGCGATAGTACCAGCCGGTAAGTCCGCTGCGCGCGATCTCCGCCGTCATCTCCGCGTTGCCCCAGCGCATCGAGAGCTTGTAGCAGGGCTTGCGCGGCTGGCTTACTTGCAGTACCAGCGAGCCTATGCGGTGCACATCGCCGATGCATACGTTTTGTTCGTCTAGTCCGCTGATCGTGAGGTTCTCGCCCATTGCGCCGTAAGCTAGATTTTTAAGTCCCAAAAATCTCTCCCACGCGGCGTAATTTTGCAGCGAGTTGGCAAAAATCGCCTTCTCCTCTCCGCCGTGATGCAGCGTGTCGGCTACCGCGTCGCCCTCGAATCCAAGCTCATTTGCGCGCACTTCGCCCGTCCTAGCTTGCTTGAATATCGCCGTCTTCCAACGCTTTTTTAGAGGCTGTATAGCGCGCTCGTCGCCGTAAGCGCGGGGTTGCCCGGTCAGTAATGCCTTTAAAACGGGCATTTTTTGCTCCTTAAAATTTGCATGCCTTCTCCTTAGATCATAAAATTTAGGCTATGATTTTAGCTCGAAAAGAATTTTAAAATTATAAATTCTGCGGCGATTTTGCGCTAAATTCCAAGTACGAGCTTGAAATTTAGCGCGCGGCATTATTTGTAGTCGTTCGCGTCGTAGCTTTTGCCGTCGTTAAAGTCGCTCAAAAGCCGCACAACGACGGGGCTAAGCAGGATGATTGCGATTAAGTTGGGGATCACCATCAGTCCGTTAAACATATCGGCTAGCCCCCAGACTAGGTCGATCTTTTGCACGCTTCCTATGAATACGAATGCGACGACCAAAATTTGCAAGAGCTTGACGAATTTTGCGCCCAGGAGGTATCGCACGTTGATCTCGGCGAAGTAATACCAGCCCAGAATCGTGGTAAATGCGAAGAAAAACAGGCAGATCGCCACGAATCCGTAGCCGCCGCTGCGACCCAAAATTTGCGACCCGAAGGCTTCCTGCACCAGCGAGATGCCCGAAAATACCGCCTTGCCGTTTTCGAAGGTGACTACGTCGGTGCTGAGTACGACGAAAACGGTGATGTTAAGTACGATGAAGGTATCGATGAAAACGCCCATTATGCCGAGCACGGCTTGATCTACGGGGTGTTTGACGTTCGCCGCGGCGTGTGCGTGCGGTGTCGAGCCCATACCCGCTTCGTTTGAAAAGAGCCCGCGCGCGATGCCGTATCTCATCGCGGTGGCGATCGTAGCGCCCGTAGCGCCGCCCCAAGCAGCGGATGGATCGAACGCGGCTTTGAATATCAGCGCGATGACGGATGGAATTTTATCGAAATTTGAGCCGATGATGACGAGACCTACCAGCACGTAGCAGATCGCCATTAGTGGCACGACCTTTTCGGCTACGCGCGCGATCGCTTTGACGCCGCCGAAAAAGATGACGCAGCAGATGAGCGCTAAGGCTGCGCCGCTCACCCACTTTGGGATTCCAAATGCGCTGCTAAAGCCGTCTGAGATGGAGTTTGCCTGCACCATATTGCCCATGAAGCCCAAAGCAAAGATGATGGCTAGCGCAAAAAACGCCGCTAAAGGCTTGGCAAGGGGGCTTTTAAGTCCGCGGCTGATGTAAAACGCGGGTCCTCCGATCATGTGTCCGCTGTCGTCCTTGGTGCGGTAAATTTGAGCCAGGCATATCTCTGCAAAGTTCGTCGCCATACCCAAAAACGCCGCGCACCACATCCAAAATATCGCGCCCGGTCCGCCCATTACTAACGCGGTGCTGGCGCCTACCAGATTGCCCGTGCCGACCTGCGCGGCGATCGCCGTGGCGACGGCTTGGAACGAGCTCATGCCGCTTTTACCCGCAGCCTCGCCGTGCAGGGAGAAGTTGCCGAAAAGCTTGCGCGCGCCCATTTTAAATTTAAAAATCTGCACCAGGTGCAAGCGCGCCGTAAAATACGCGCCGGTGCCGCAAAGTAGGGCGATTAGAAAGTACGGACCCCACAAAAAGGAGTTGATTGCGTCAATTGTGGCGGTGAGTTTGTCGAGAAAATTTTGCATGATCTTTTCCGTGAATTTAAGATGCGAAAATATATTTTAAAAACTCTTAAATTCCTATAAATTGAGAGAAATTTAAGCGAAATTTTAAAGCGTTTTTATAATTTTACTCAAGCATTAAGCAAAGCAGTATATGCCGTTTGCTCTGCATGCCAGCTTGCCAGATAAGCAGCTTAGAATTCCCGCCTTAGCTGTCGAAATTTGCAAAGCAATCAACTGAAATTTTAAGCCTATTCATCACCGCCGATTTTGAAAACGAACATCTTGCACGCATTGCAAAAGGCGGGTATTAGGCTAAATAGGCGCCCTTTAAGGCTCCAGTGCTCGCGATACATTTTCATCATCGCGGCTTCTTTTATAAAGCGGATACGCTCAGGCTCCCAGCTCTGCACCTCCGCGCCGCCACTAATGCCCATTTTAAAGGGCGCGTTTTGCATGTGCCGCATCGCATCGTGGCGTTTGGAGTCGAATTTTCTTACCGAAAACTCGCTCATGAAGTCGCTCAGCACGTAGCCGCTAAATTTTTGCGAAAGCGCAATAAAAAATTTTTTAAATTCCTCCTTTTCAAAATACATACTCACGCCCTCTAAGATGAATATATAGCCCGCGCTGCCGTGCTTTGCGACCAGCTCGTCCATCCACGAGGAATCTAGCATCGAGCAGGGCAGGCTGAAATTATTCTTTGCTTTGGGCAGCAGCGCATCGCGCACGGCGATGACGTCGGGCAGATCGAGGTCGTAAAATAGAGCGCTCGGTAGGGCTTTTTGCAATCTAAGCGGGCGGGTGTCGAGCCCGGCGCCGAGCTGCACGATGATAGGGCGATCAAATTCTTTAGCTAGCCGCAGCGTTTCGTCGTCGAAAAATTTCGCGCGGATCACGGTGCCTGTCTTGCTAAGGCGCGCTTCGTCGAATTTCGCAAAATCATAATCGATCTGCTCGACCACGGCGCTTGAAAAGGGATCGTTTAAGATCGGACCCGCGTCTTTGAAATCCAAATGGCGCATATAGACATTGATTAGCAGCGTCTCGGAGACGCTATTTTTAAAATTTAACTTTTGCATAAAGTGCCTTTCTTGCTGTATTGCCGCGAGCAAAATACTGCTTATTTTTAATATGCATTATTATATCCTTGCTAAATAAAATTTCAATAAAATGATATGAATTTTTATTTAGAGGTAGAATTTTAAATTCGCGCCGTGGGCTTTGGCTATAATTTCGCCGCATAAGGCTCAATAAATTTTTGAAATTTTACGCGATGCAAAGCGCGGGTAAAATTTAGAATTTTAAAAGCTATAAAATTTATTAGCTTAAGCGACCTAGATGCGCAGCCATAGTGCGGATGGTAAATTTAATCCGCGCAGCTTTATCTTTGTCTAAATATTTCATTGTATAATTCTTAGCTTTTGGAGGTTATATGGAAAAATCGCGGCTGGGACTACTGCAAACCGAGGCTATCGCCACGCTTAGCGACGAGGAGCTTGCAATGTTCGAGCACCAAGTCATCAAAAAAGGCTATGTTTTTTATAGCGAGGCGCCTAAAGTTTTTATTTTTAAAAGCGGGCAGGCGAAGCTTTCGTTTTTTGAAGACGGCGAGGAATTCATCATCAACTACCTAAACAAGGACAATATTACCATTCTTAATGAAATTTGCGCGCTTGAGTTTTTAGAGGACAGCGAGATTTATACGATCGATGCGAGCGGACTTGGGGAGATCTTGGCAAATCGCAGTTTTTGCGAGGCATATATAAAAATTTTAACAGAGATAATTCTGCTGCAGCGCAAAATCACACGCTCTATACTTTTTGAAAATGCAAAAGGGCGCATCGCGAGCTTTTTGATCGAGCTTGCAAACGAGCAGAATTTTCATCAAAATGGCTACAAATACGTCTTTTTGCCCTTTTCGCTAAAGGTGCTTTCATCCTTCGTAGGGCTCAAGCGTCAAAGCGCGAGTACCGCGTTTAATGAGCTTGTAAAAGATAACGTAATTCAAAAAATCAGCCAGCACGAGTTTTTGATCCTGGACTACGACAGGTTGCTTAGCTACTGTGTTTAGGCTCGGGCTAGAGTTTTTAAAGCATTTATGCGGCTTACGTTACGGCTTAAGCGCGAAATTTTGTCTAAAGTTACGGCGCAGGATTTTACCTAGATTTACAGCGTAAAATTTTTATCAAGAGTTTTGTTTTGGAATTTCATCCCGAATTTCGCTTAGGATTTCGTCTAAAATTTTAACTTATATAAAATTTGGGTTTGTGGTCTCGTTTAAAATTCTGTTTTGAATTTGCTTAAAATTTTAACACGTAATTCACTTTTAAATTTTATCCGCTATCCTAAAACGCAAAGCTTTGGAATTTTAAATTTAGTGGCAGGCTATGGAATTTAAAATTTTAAATCAAGCTGGAATTTTATGGGTTGCAATGGAATTTAAAATTTTGGATCGAACGAAATTTTACGCATCGGAATTTTTAAAATTTAAGAAAGTAAAAATGCGCGGCAAAGTGCCGCGCCGTATTTTGTTTATATCGTGCTGAAGCGCGATAGATTAGTCTTTCTTTTTCATATCGTATTTATTGACCATAAATCCGACCAAGCCTACGAAAAATAGACCGCCGCAGATGTTACCTAGCGTAACCGGGATCATATTTTTAACGATGAAATTTCCCCAGTTTATTGAATCTATTTGAGCTGCCGTTACACCGTGAAGCGAGCTTGCAAGAGCATTTACATCGCCACCTGCGGCCGCAAGGTAGTGGCCTTTAGCGATGATGCCTTCAGTTAGGATAAACATATTTGCCACGCAGTGTTCCATCGAGCAAGCTACGAATGCGCCGATCATCCACATAATTGCAAAGAATTTACCTGATAGATTGCTCTCGCTGGTCGCAGTCCAGATAGACATACATACAAATACGTTACAAAAAATTCCGCGGATGAATAGCTCATGAAAAGGTGCGTTTATTTTGCCTGCTGCTGCAGGAATGAAGTGCTGCAAGATGTAGCCATCATATTTAAGCGGAAGTCCTGAGTAATAATACATATACGCGATTAACGCGCCACCTACGAAGTTAAAGCACCAAACGATAGCCCAATAGCCGATTGTTTTACCTAGCGGTAATTTGCCATCGGCGGCAGGTACGCCCGTTAAAACCGAGCTGGTAAATAGATGCCCACCGTAAAAAACCACCATCATCAGACCGCAGCTAAAGGTAATACCACCGATGAAATTCGATAAGCCAATAGATTGCTTTTCAGCCATTCCGACGGTCGAGTGAGCCCAGAAAATATCTCCCATAGCGATTGCAGCGCCCGCCATTATAGCTAGAAAAATTATGCTAATTAGCGGGGTATGCGCCTTGTGTTGCATCGAACTAGATACCACTTGCGCGGTTTCTGCAGGATTTAACATTTACTCCTCCTCATTTAAATTTGAATCAATTTCTAAGATACGCTCATAAGCTTTTTGCGCACTTTTTTTTGCGCTCTCGCTCAGTCCTTCTTTAAAATCAAGGACGTTATCGAGCAACACGCTAATGCCCAAAAACAACGTCTTTGGGCAAATTTTGCGCAGATAGCTTAGAAGCACCGGCGTAGGCAGGTTGTGCGTCGAGTAGATATAGTCGCGATCGTTGCTGAGGTCGAAAAATTCAATCTTATCCTCATCAAAGCCGCTCATCGCATCTACTACGATCAGAATTTCAGGGGCGAATTCCCTAAGGGCTGCAAATTCGTTTTCGGGCACATCCTGCCCGTAAAAAACGCGCCAGCCTTTTAGATTCGCCTCGACTATTCGCCCTGTTTCATTGCCCACGTCGTCGTCGCCGCGAAGGGGATTGCCGATACAAAGCAACGCCTTTCGCATCAAAAATCCTTCCTTAGCACGAAGTATCCTTCGCGCATATTTTTTAGCAGATCTTTAAGCTCACATTCGCAAAGCTGAGGGATTAGCTTAGCTGCGTGCTCGGCAAAAATTTCAATCTCGAAATACTTGCTTAGGTTACCGATCTTAAATTTAACGTAGTCGCCAGAGTTCTCGATGATGCGTTTAAATTCTTCATCGTCTATCTCAAGTACCTTTTCGCTAAAATCGATCGTGCCTACGCCATGACCGACGCAGGTGGAAAAAACCTTGATATCCTTTAACTCTTTAGGTAAATTTTCGTTTTCGTCCATATGCCGCTTTGTAAGCTTAAAAACCTCAATCATCGTTTGCTCCAGACCTCTTTTTGCGGATCGATCTTAAATTCTTCCGTAGCGCGAGCGTATTTTAGATATACGTCATTGTGCAATAGTGCCATGCACTCCGCGTATCTAGGATCCTCTTCGGTGTGGATAGCGTTAAGTAGAGCCTCGCGAGAAGCTTTTGGATCATGAACGTCAGATGAGGTTTTGATCGCATCCATATATTTTGCAAATAAAACTCTTCCGAAAATATAGCTCATCAGCCTCTTAGCTTCAGCTTGCAGATCGCGCTCGAATAAAATATCGCCGATAACTGAACTCTTAACCGGTGGCGGAAGAGTGTTATCTTGCTCGTAGCTCTTCTTTTGAAGCTTTTGATCGATGATGCCAAGCGCCATGCCAAGACCATAGATGATGCTAGCAGGATGTGGAGGGCAGCCTGGGATATAAACATCTACCGGTACAATCTTATCGATACCACTCCATACGCTATATGCGTCGTGAAAAATTCCGCCAGTGCTTCCGCAGGCTCCAAGAGCTACTACGATCTTTGGATCAGGTGCAGCCTCATAAGCGCGGAGCAGCGGATAATACATTTGGCGAGTAACCGGACCGGTGCAGACTAAGATATCTGCGTGGCGAGGGTTGGCTACGAGTTTAAAACCAAAGCGCTCCGGATCCCACATCGGCGTGATGGAAGCAAAAATTTCGATTTCACAGCCGTTGCAACTTCCGCAGTCGATACGATAAACGCTGAAGCTTCGTTTGATATTTTTCAAAAGCTCCAATTTTGCGGTTAGATCGTTTGCGTTTTTAATATTTTCGGGGACTTGATACAAACTCATTTTATTGCCTCCTCTATACCTTTGGTCACTCTTTCGACCGCTTGAGCTTTTTTGCATTCAGGACAGATATAGAGATATTTTTTAGCTTCTTCTAATCTGCCTGGGAGCAAATTTGCCGTACTTAGCTTTTCTAGCGTGTAATTGATGAGTCTTTTTGGGGTCATCGGCTTGCCGCAGCAGCTGCATTTTTCCATCTCAAGCTCGCCGTGTTGGATAAGCGCGCTTTTATCAAATTTTACCGCTAGCTCAAAGCTATTGCCTAGCCTTACCGCTCCCGTAGGGCATACCTCGTCGCAGCGACCGCAAAATATGCAGCGCCCGCAGTCAAATTCCCAAATTAGTTTGGTTTGGGCTTCGTTCATCTTAAGCTCAATCGCATTAGATGGGCAGGCGATTCCGCACGCAGCACAGCCTATGCAAAGCTCATAGGTGTATTCAGGCTGCCCGCGAAAATTCTCGGGCACGATGTATGGCTCAAACGGATAAGCATAGGTCGCCTTACCATATTTTTCGGTAATGTCGAATAATTTCATCATCTTAAATCCTTTTTGCTAACCTTGCCGTCTTGGCAAAATTTCTTAAGGTCTTTTTCGGTTAGAATTTTACTCTTTCCGCTATTAATATCGACTAAAGTTACGCGCTCGGTGCATGAGTAGCACGGATCCATCGAGCATACGATTAGCGCTGCATCGGAGATGTTATTTCCGCGGAATTGAAATCGCAAGCTCGGCCAGTTATTATATGTAGCGGCGCGACATCTCCAGCGGTAAACCTTCTGTGCGTTGCCCTGCATGATCCAGTGGACATTTTCGCCGCGCGGTGCTTCGTCGTGACCTAAAGCGTAGTTTTCCGGTCTGATCATAGTCTGTGGATCAATCATTATCGGAGTTTGCGGCATTTGATGCAAGCACTGCCTGATGATGTGGATCGATTGCTTAAGCTCTTTATATCTTACGACTTCGCGGCTGAATACATCGCCACCGTGCTCTACGGCTACTTCGAATTCTATCTTGTTGAAGAAATCGTAAGGATGATCGTAGCGGTTGTCGCGTTTAAAACCGGAAGCTCTCATATTTGGACCTACCGGGCTGAAATCGCGCGCTACTTTGCGATCTAATACGCCCACACCCTTCCAGCGACCGATTTGGCGTTTATCCTCCATAACAGCGTCCCAAATTTCTGAAATTTGAACGTCGAGCTTGTTGATGATCTCGATGCTTTTTTTGATCTCGTTGTCGGTCATATCACGGCGAAGTCCACCCATAATGACGTTGCCGTAGGTCTTGCGGCCGCCGGTTACGAGCTGAGCTAACTCCATAGAATACTCACGCACCCTAAAGATATGCATGAAGGCGTTGTAGTTACCTGTTACCTCGCAGGCTAGACCGATATTTAAAAGATGGCTGTGAAGGCGCTCGATCTCAAGGCAGATGACGCGGATAGCCTGCGCACGAAGCGGAATTTCAAGCTTGATGGCTTTTTCTGCTGCTTCAATACACGCAATCGCGTGAGCGTAGCCGCAAATTCCGCAGACACGCTCCGCAAGGTAACCCATCTGATCGTAATTCATGCGATTTTCAGCTAGCTTCTCCATACCGCGGTGTTGATAAAACAAGCGGTAGTCCGCGTCTATAATCTCATCGCCGTCGCAAAATAGTCTGAAGTGTCCCGGCTCATCGCTCGTTACGTGAAGAGGTCCAAGTGGAACATCCACTACTCCATCGCCGCTAGGAAATAAAAACTCTGCATTAGGCTCGTCTTTATGATCTACAGGATCGGGCCTATAGCGGTAGTCCATCGCGTCTTTGCGAAGTGGATGAAGTCCATCCGGCCAATCGTCGCTTAGCACCAAACGGCGTTTATCAGGCAAGCCCTCAGCGATTAAGCCGAACATATCGAAGGCTTCTCTTTCGTACCATACGCAAGCAGGCACTAAAGGAGTAACCGATGGGAATGTCGGATCCGATCCGGGAATTAGCGTCCTAACGGTGATGAAGCATTTATCCTCTGCGGCAAAATCCTCCGCTTCGGTCATTTTGCCACCTTCCATAGATATCGCATAGTAAAGCGCGAAATTTCCGTTTAGCTCGCGCTCATCGTTAGGGATCATCGTGCTGATAAAACCACCGATGTCATAATATAGCGTCTTAACCGCAAGCGGCAGATCATTTCTATCCACTAAAACGGTGATTTGATCCTCGGCTTGGCGGGTAACTTCTAAGACCTTGACTTTGGTCTTTAAAATTTCTATAAATTTATCGCCTCTCATTTTTAACCTCTCATCATTATTCTAACGCCGTTTTCGACAAGCATCCAAAAATCACCTACGTGCCATACGCCGAAAATTATCACTAAAGCGCAAAGCAAGATTAGCGGTAAATTTTCAAATAAGCTCATCTCTTTAGCATAAACTACTTCACCTTTAGGCGTACCGAAGCTCGCAAGATTAAAGTGCGCGAAGTCCGCGATGAAAATAATTACGAGCGCGATCGCAAATAATGCTACGGCTATGTATTGACCGCTGGCTATCGCGCCTTTGAAAACGTTAAATTCGCTTACAAAGATCGCAAACGCAGGAACACCTACGAGCGAGCAAACCGCAGCACCAAACATTATCGTAGTAAGCGGAGCGATTTTTACCATGCCACCCATTCTAGACATATCTTTGTGACCATAAATTCTAGCGATATTACCGGTAGAGCAGAATGCAAGAGCCTTGGTAAAGCTGTGAGCCAAGCAGTGAAAGATCGCGGCAAGCAAGCCGAAATATCCGCCGATACCTAGCGCAAATGCAATAACACCCATATGAACGACCGAGTGGTAAGCAAACATCCTCTTTACGTCGTGCTGACGAACGAGGAAAATTCCTGCTATAAATAGCGTGATCGTACCGGAAATTAACATCACGGATTGAACGAAGTCAAAGCCTACAGCTTGAGCTGTGATAGCGTAATATCTAAATATCGCTAGCATCGCACATTTTAAAAGCACACCCGAAAGTAGTGCCGAAATCGGAGCCGGACCTTCTGCGTGAACGTCAGGAAGCCAAGTGTGAGTAGGAGCAAGTCCTGCTTTGGTTCCAAAGCCGATTAGAGCGAATATAAAGATAAGCTTAGCGGCATCGCCGTTTAAATTTTTGGCATTATCCATAATGCTCGTCCAAAGCATCGAAGCCTCGCCGTCGCCTGTGATTTTGAATGTAGCCGCATATAGTAAAACGGTCGCATAAAGCGCGAACGCTAAACCGATCGAGCAGATGACGATATATTTGTAACCGCTCTCGGTAGATTTTTTATCTTTATGAATAGCGACCAAAAATACCGAAGCTAGCGTAGTGGCCTCTACCGCAGCCCACATAAACGCGACGTTGTTGCAGATAACGCTAAGCGTCATCGTAAAAACGAAAACGTGGCAGAGCGCATAGTATTTTCTAAGATCGCTAAGATCTAAATGACCGCCCTGTATCTCCCATTTCATATAGGTGGTAGAGTATAAATTTACCAAAAAGCCCGTTACGGCGATTAGCACTAAAAATACGCAGCCTAGGCTATCTAGGAATAGAAATTTATCGTATGCGTAAAACGCCTCGGCATTGCCGCTTAGAAGCTTGCCTACGTTACAGAGTAGTCCTGCGGAAGTAACTGCAGAAATCAAAACGTGTAGCGTGCTTAGGAGCTTGAAATTCTTAGGGCATAAGAATAATATCAGCGCTCCGAGCAACGGAAAAATTAATATAAAAGCTAAACTATTCATCATTAACCCCTTAAATTCGAAGCTTTAGACGTATCAAGCCCGTCATAAGCTTTGTAAAATCTAACCGCCAAAACGCTCATAATAATAACCGCAAAGATTGCATCGGTTAAAATTCCAAGCTCGACTAGCTCGTGAGAGTTGTAAGCCATAAGCGCAAGGCTTAGGTGGATGCCGTTTTCAAATAGGCAGTAGGCTAGAATTTGCTTGATGAAAGAATTTCTTAGCATGAAGCCAAAAATTCCCATCATAAATACGGTTACTGCCGCTATTAGAACGATTCTTTCTTGAATAAGAGAGAATTTAAGCAAGATCGGATTGATTGTCATCGCAATCGCTAGCGAAAATCCCATCGCAATAACGGGGCTTACGAAAAAGCCGCCTACCGGCTCATCCTCGCTGATCACATCCAGCTTTTTAACTAGCCAAAATAAAATTCCTGGCACGAAAATAACCTTCGTAAAAAACGCCACTATCGCCCAAATTCTAAGCTGCGGCGCATTGAAGTTAGAATACAGCATAAAAAATATGCTTACCAAAAGT
Organism: uncultured Campylobacter sp.; assembly: GCA_963529625.1. GTDB lineage: Bacteria > Campylobacterota > Campylobacteria > Campylobacterales > Campylobacteraceae > Campylobacter_B. Next base: position 52,675 of record CAURZM010000009.1, read on the forward strand.
AGCGTCTGAATCGCGTAAATTCCGATCGAAAGCTTTAAATTTCTAAGTCCGAATACCGCGAGTGACGTTACGATCATACAAATTGCTAAAATATCGATACTATTCATCTTAAAATCCTACTACGTAAAGCGTTAATGCCGCAAAAGCGATGGCAAGAGCACCACATGAAATTTTGCGCATGCTCGAAGTCATTCTAAAGCGCGGTCCAAAGTTGTCGATGAAAACGGCTGCTACGTAAAATACGCCGGTTTTTAGCACAAAGATTATGATCGCCAAAAACGGATTGCTAAAATTCCACGGCTCAAATATCGTTAGGAATAATCCGATCATCGCAAATTGCTTCAAAATAAGCGCCGCTTGCACTAAGCCTAGATCGCTGCCTGCATATTCGCCAAGTAGACCTTCCTGAAGTTCTTGCTCGGCTTCGGCAAGATCAAATGGCTTTCTGCCGGTCTCGACATACATGCACCATAAAAATGCAATCGAAGCGACAGCAAAGCTTGGAATTTGATAGCCGATCTGACCGCTGCGTACCATCTGCTGGATCTCAACTAAATTTGAAGTTCCCGCAGCCATCATTACTACAATTAGGCACATCATCATAACAGGCTCGACAAAAACGGCAAGCATCTGCTCGCGTCCACCGCCGGTTGCGGCAAACGGGTTACCGCTGTCTATCGAAGCCGCACCGAATACAAAGCGCAAAAGCGCGCCTAGATATAGGATAACGAAAATATCCGAATACGCTCCGAAAAGGGTATCTTTGCTGTATGTAATAGGAATAGCCGCCAAAATCGCCGCCGAAGTAGCGAAAAGGAAAAACGGCGCCCATCTAAATACCCAGTGGCTGCACGCAGGAACGGTCCTGCCGCGCTTAAAAAGCTTAATAATATCGCGGTAAGTCTGGAAAAAATCGCTTCCTTGTTTCGACTGAAGCTTGGCTCGAAGTTTTCTCGCCATACCGTCGAAGAGTGGAGCGACTAGGACGATAACCGCGACTTGAAATATCATTAAAAATATAGTTTGTATAGTCTGCATCTCAAACCTCCTAGATCAAGAAATATCCGACGCCCAGTATCGCGCAAAGATAGATTAGGATGTAAAGCGTATATAAATTTGCATAGCCGCTTTGAATAATTCCTATCTTATCGGCGATCTTCTTACTCCAATCGATTACCGGTTGATAAATCATCGTCCACCAAATGTCTTGTGGGTGGTTGTGATACTCGATCGGTCCGAAGTAGCCGTTTTGCTCTATTCTGCGTTTATGACCTCTAAATAACCAGTCCATAATCTTTCTTAAATCGCCGGTAAAAGGACCGCCGGTCATCTGCATGCGAGGGCTATATTTAAAGCCGCATGCCCAAGGATCGGTCTCGCGAGGTTTGTCACGATTTGCTTTCATAACTGCTAGGATGATAAACGGAAGCAGCATTGTAGAGCACAAAATCACTGCAATAAGAGGAGTTGAGACGATACTTCCCAAAGGCGAAGTGATTGACGAAGCGCCTAGGCTTGCGACAAATTCTCTATTGGAAGTGATAGAATTTACCGCCTGCATAATGTAATCTACTATGAAGTGTGCGCCTACGCCAAATCCCACGCAGCCTATCATCAAAATGATCATTCCTAAAACCATTCCTAATGGGCTTTCTTTTGCGTTCTCCCAAATTTTTTCATCTCTTGGGGTTCCTGCAAAGATTACCGCATAAAGCTTAAGGTGCATACCGACCAAAACGCCGGTGAGTGCAAGAGCGACCACTGCTAAAGAGAAGGCGTATCTAATGAAAATTCCGCTTTCCTTAGCACCTTGAAGCATTCCTTGATAGGTAAACCACTCTGAGACGAAGCCGTTTACCGGAGGAAGCGCTGCGATACCCATGATACCGATAAACATACCGACGGCAGTTAGAGGCATTTTTTTAGCTAGCCCTCCTAGCACGTCCATATTCTGCGTATGAGTAGCGTGGATTACTGAGCCTGCACATAAGAATAGTAAGCCTTTGAATATCGCGTGATTTACTACGTGGTAGCAGCCTGCTAAAAATCCGACTGCAGCTAGCGTTACATTGCCTGCTGCGACGCCGTAAATTCCGGTGCCAAGACCCAGCAAGATAATGCCGATATTTTCAACCGAGTGGTACGCAAGAAGCGCTTTGAAGTCGTGCTGGCACAAAGCGTATAAAACGCCGAAAAGCGAGCTTGCGGCTCCAAGGATCAAAATTGCAAGTCCGAAATAGATGCTAAGCGGTAAAAATAGTGTAAATTTAACGAGCGTAAAGAGCGCTACTTTAATCATAACGCCGCTCATCAGCGCAGATACGTTTGACGGAGCTGCAGGGTGAGCTTGCGGTAGCCAGACGTGGAAAGGCCACATTCCCGCTTTTGAGCCGAAGCCGACCAAAAACAAGATGAATGCTGCTACAGAAGCGCCCATAGGCATATTTACTTTTCCCCACTCCGCAAATTCGAAGCTGCCTGCGTAGTTTGCAATGATAAGTAATCCACAGGTGATACAAAATGCGCCGATCTGCGCTATACCTAGATATACCATAACGGCTTTGAGCGTGCCTTTGCCATCGTTTACTATGATTAGAAATGACGAAATTAATGTCATAAGCTCCCATAAAACAGCGAAGCAAAATACATTATCCGCACTGATGACTAAAAGCATAGATAAGATGAAGGTATTAAATAAACATGCAAAAACGCCGATATTTGCTTTGCCGATATATTCTTCGGCGTAGCTCATGCCATAAACGCTGCTTGCAAAGCCTATAAAAACGACTACGAAGCTAAAGAAATTTCCAAGCGGACTTAAAGCAAATTTTGGCGCATATAAGAAAGTACCGCCCAAAACGAAGCTATCGCTTACGCCCATATTGGCTACGAAATGACACATTGCATAAAAACAGCTGATAGCACCTAATCCAAATCCAACCTTAACGGCAGTTTTTGGAGCGCAGTATAAAAGGATACTAATTACTGCACTGACGATAAATAAAGTATAGACGCTTATCATTTTGCGCCTCCTTCTTTTTTGGCGACGCAACTGATTTCGCCGTTTAATACGTCTTTTGCAAAAGCATTAGCCGCATCGTAGTCTATCGCAAAGCCCAATTTATGCTTACCCTCTTTAGGATCTATCATAATGATAGCGCTAGTTGGGCAAACCTCGACGCATGCAGGACCATTCTCGCGTCCGTTGCATAGATCGCATTTGATGGCGGTGCTTTTGGCGCCCGCCTGGCTTTCGATCTCGAGATAATACTTCGGCTCGACCGCATAATTTACTGACGGCATAAGCTCGGCATTCGAGCTGATCGCGCCATAAGGACAGGCGAGCGTACACATCTTGCATCCGATGCAAATTTCTTCGTGTAATTCGATATAGTTATTATCGAAGCGAAGCGCACCGGTAGGGCAGACGTTTGCGCATGGTCCGTCATCGCACTGCCTGCACTGCGTAGGCATAACACCGTAAGCCTGTCTAAGCACGGTAAGTCGCGATTTAGCAAGCTTGCCACGCTCGTAGGCACTTGAGTAACAGGCCGCCATGCACGTCGTGCAACCGATACATCGTTTGTAATCGCAGATTACAAATTTATGTTGTTTCATACCTTTCTCCTTGACTTAAGGAATTTTAAAAATTTTTTACTAAAAATTTTGGTGTAATTATATTTAAGTCCGTAAAAAAATTCCGTCATTTATCTGACGATATTTGGAATTTATTTGATAAATTTGCTTTAAAAGCTTAAATTTAAAAACTAATTTCTTTTTTAAACCAGTTCGTTGATTATTTGCTTTAAAAGTCTAGTATATCAGTATTAAAGTATATTTTAAAATTTAAATTACTACTGAAATCACCCCAACTTACTCCTAATTATAATTGAAAAAATTCTTTTAGCTTAAGGCAAAATTTCAATTTTATTTTAGGTAAGAATTTATATAATTGTGCCGAAATTGCATATATGGTAATTTTGCATGTTTAGTATTTTCGAAAGGAGAAAATATGGCGAATAAAGGCAAGGTCATATGCCCTTATTGTGGCACAGGCTGTCAAATCGAGCTGACTGCGGAAGACAACTATATCAAATCCGCAACCGGCGTAAGCGACAACCCCGTAAATCAGGGTTGTTTATGTTTGAAAGGTTATTACGGATGGAATTACGTAGGTTCTAGAGATAGGCTTACTACTCCGCTAATTCGTAAAAAGAATGGCAAATTTAGTAAAGACGGCGATTTGGTCGAGGCTAGCTGGGACGAAGCGCTTGATTTGGTTGCTAAAAAGATGCTAGAAGTCAAAGAAAAATACGGCGCCGACGCGATAGCCGGAAACTATTCCGCACGCTGTACGCATGAGGATAACTACGTAGCGCAGAAGCTACTTAGAATTTTAGGTACGAATAATATCGATCACTGCGCGCGCATTTGACACGCTCCGACTGTGGCAGGTCTTGCCAAAACAATCGGTAACGGAGCGGCTACAAATAGCTTCACGGAGATCGGAACTCACAGCAACTGCATTATGATGATCGGCTCAAACCCGGAAAATGGTCACCCGATCGTAGCTATGCACGTTCAAAGAGCGCTAAATAGAGGCGCTAAACTCATCGTAATTGACCCGGTTAAGACGGAATTTGCAAATCGCGCAGATATCCACCTCCAGCTTGAGCCGGAGCATAATATCCCGGTTATAAACGCTTTAATCCATGCTATTATCGACGAGGATTTGGTAAATCACGAATTCGTTGAGAAATACACCAAGGGTTTTGAATATGTAAAAGAGGCGGTTAAGGATTATTCGCCTGAAGCCGTAGCTAAATACACTAGGTTAAACGCTGAAGATATTAGAAAAGCGGCTAGAATTTACGCCACTACGCGCCCTGCGGTTATCACGCACGGCATGGGTGTAACTCACTTCAACCACGGCGTGGGCGCGGTCTGCGACATTTCAAATTTAATGCTCGTAACGGGCAACGTAGGCGAGCTAGGCAGCGGCGATCTACCGATCCGCGGACAAGAAAACGTCCAAGGCTGCTGCGATATGGGAATGCTTCCTAACGTATTTACCGGCTATAAAGCCGTAACCGACGAAAGTGCCCGTGATTGGTTTGAGCGCCAGTGGAATTTACCAAAAGGTCATCTAAACGGCAAGATCGGCATTCATAAAACCGAAGTGCCTGACGCAATTCTTGATGGTAGGGTAAAATTCTTCTGGACGATGGGCGAAAACCCGGTTATGACCGATCCGAACGCAAACCACTTCTTGCGCGCGATTTCGCAGGTAGAGATGTATGTGATCCAAGATATTTTCTTAACCGAGACGAGCCGCAAAGCAGATGTCGTGCTTCCTGGAGCTTGCAGCGGCGAGAAGGAGGGCACTTATGCAAATGCAGAGCGCCGCGTACAGCATAGTGAAATTGTAGTTGCCCCTCCGGGACAAGCTAGACAAGACTGGGCTATCATCTGCGAGCTTGCCAGACGCCTAGGTCTAGGGGATTATTTCACATTCCAATCTCCAGAGCAGATTTGGGAAGAGGTGCGCAGGGTAGCTCCGCACAACTACGGCGGAATGAGCTATTACCGCATCAAAAAATACCACGGACTTCACTGGCCGTGCCCTGATGAGAATTCTATGGGCGGACCTGCATTGTATCTTGATAAAAAATTCTTCACTCCGGACGGTAAAGGAAATTTCGTCCCGGTTCTATTTGTGGATGATAAGAGCAAGATCGAAAGCGCCAAAGAGGAATTCGCAAAGCGTATGAATATGCCGAAAGATTATCCTGTAATGGCGGGCTCCGTGGATGAGAAGACCGATGCGGAGTTCCCGATCCAGCTTCTAACTACGCGTAAGGTTTACGAGTACGCAGGAGGCGCGATGACTAGGCGCTCTAAGACCGTAGAGCAGGGCGGCGACGCGATAGGACCGATTGCGGAAATGAATCCGAAACTCGCCGAGCGATACGGAATTTCACAGGGCGATTTCATCGTCGCGTGGAGCCGCTACGGCTATATCGCGATCAAGGCGGACATCACCGAGTGTATAATGGATGGTATCATTCAGATGTCTTATCACTACTGGGAGAGCTGCTGCAACGAGCTAACAAGCGGCGGCTGGGATCTTATCGCCAAAACGCCTACGTTTAAGGCAGCGATTCAGATTAAAAAGATCGACGAAGAGGAATTTTTGCGTATCCGTGAGCTTAAGCGCATTAAATTTCAAACCAATAAAGTCGTTTATGACGACTTCCACCACCATCCGATTAAATTCTAAGAATTTAATCTTATCCGTAGATTCGGGGGCTATGCTTCCGAATCTATTTTTTAACAATCAATTCAAATAATATGGAATTTTGGCGATCTAGCCGTTTTGCGATATTTTAAAGATCAAAAATTTCAAGAATTCAATAAATTTCGCGGTACTTCAAATACGTCTTTTTGCGTAGTCGCACTATCGAATAAGAGGGCAGTTGAAATTTATCTGCTATTGCATTTAATAGATGTGGCGGCAGAGACCGGGCATTCGCGATTTATCAAATCCCAATAAATTAACCTTAATTAGAGCGGCGCAATGGAGTAAATTTTAAAGATAAGCATTATAATAAGGCTATTTTATCGCGACAAGTCTTGCCAAATTACATTATTGATTAAATTTTAACGCGCGCAGGCTGATTTTATGCGAATTAGCCTATATTGCCAAGAAATGCCATAATTTTAATAACGCAAATGCGATTTTTGTGATTTTAATATATAAATACAAAAGGCTCATAGGCTTTTAAAGCGCTAGACGCGGCTTTTAGTCTTAATGGTCGCAAATGCCGGTTTCTAGCATAACCGGAGTAGTTTCGCGCTTCGTCTGAAATCAATAAATTTTGATTTTAAAATTTTAGATTTAAAATTCCGAATTCCGTCGTGCTTGGAATTCACAATTTTTAGAATTTTGTTTCATCGCGTGTTTTTGGCGTTCTATTTTTCACGCGGGAGCCCTTTGCTGCGCCAGATCGCGCCGCTTGCGATGTTAAAGTTATTGTGCCAAAGCTTCTGCCTGCTTGCGGACGAGATTTATGAACTAGGCTCTGATATTGAAGTTATTGCGCCAAAGCTGCTGCGGCAGAATTCCATCTACTTTATTAAAAGTAGTTAGAATTTTCGCCGCTTGTCGCGCCTGAGCTACTTATTGTGCCAGATCTGTTCGTCGCACCTTATTTTTATCGCTCGCAGCGCCCGCTTTACTTTATCGCGCCTAAATTTTTGCCGTCCGTTGCGTTAGAATCGCTTGCAGCGCTGTGATTTCCGCTGCTTGCAGAATCTGAGTTTGTCGTACCGCTAGAGCCTACGGAGATTGGATTTGCTGCACTTTCGCCCGCGATACCGCTTACGTTATTTATGTAGGCTACGGTGCTTATTTTATTCCATTCTCTGCCGATTTTCAAAAACGCGCGCTGGCTGTCTAAGATCTCTTTAAACATCGGATCTTTCGCCGCCTCCTCGTCTAAGATTTCATTCGTTGCTTTTTTAAGCGCGGCTATCACGTCTGCAGGGAAGTCACGCACCTGCACGTCCGGAAACTGCGCTTTTAGCTCCGCCCAAATGCGAGCGTTTTCGTAAAAGCCCTTATTTTGGAAGTTCTCTCCGGCAAGTCTTGCTGCAGCCTCTAAGATCGCTTGAAGATCCGCAGGCAGCTTCTCTAGCGCCTTTTGATTTACCAGCAGCTGGCAGTCTCCCATAGGCTCTTGCCAGCCTGTGTAGTAGTATTTAGCCACTTTGTGAAATCCAAGTGGCATATCATAGACGGGGCTTACCCACTCGACCGCGTCGATCGTACCCATCTCTAACGCCATAAATAGCTCGCCCGTAGGCACTGTGTTTATAGTGGCGCCCAGCTTGCTCATCACCTCTCCGCCTAGCCCCGGTATGCGGAATTTAAGCCCTTGCAAATCTGCGACCGAGTTGATCTCTTTTTTAAACCAGCCGCCCATTTGCATGCCGGTAGATCCCATCAAAAAGGTCTTCATGCCGTATTGCGCGAACATCTTATCATTAAGCTCTCGCCCACCACCATAGTAATACCACGCGTGCTGCTCATCAGTAGTCATACCGAAAGGCACCGCCGTCCAGAGCATAGTTTTGGCGTCTTTGCCTTTATAATAATAAAGCGAAGTATATCCTAGATCGTATTGACCGCTTTTGACGAAGTCGAATACGCCAAAGCTTGCCTTGTGCTTGCTCGGCGTATCGATGCGGATCTGAAGCCTACCACCGCTAAGGCTTTCGGCATAGTTTTTAAAATCCTCGGCGGCAGCGCCCAAAACGGGCGTAGTCGCCTCCCACGTACTAGCAAGTCTTAGGCGATAGACCTTATCGTCGCCGAAAAGCTGCGAGCCCAAAAGCATGAGACATGCAAACAAAAAAATCTTTTTCATTTCTATCCTTTCATAAAGTTTTAAATTCATAAAATTTCAAAATTTAGCGCGCCGCCGGCTTAAAATTTAATCGCGTCCTGCGTTACTGCTACGAAATTCTGCTTCATGGTGTCTATTTTATCGACACGTTGCTTTCTATTCTATTTTACGACGCTTCATCTTATAGGCACCTTGCTTTGCAGGTGTCTTATTTCGCGATATTTTGTTTCTAAACGCCCTGCCCAAGCTTTTTATTTTACAATGCCTGGCTTTGCGACGATAGAGTGCCGCGTTCGTTTAATTTCGCTACGTTCGGATGTTACCACATCTGCACCATATCTAGCGATAATATTTTATCAAGCGCGCTTGCTTAAAAGCTTCCGGCGCGGATCTTTTTCTCTTAGAAATGACAAAAGTATCTTAAAGTGCCATTTACGCGCTTTTGCAGATAAAATTCTCCTTTCCTTTCAAAGCGAGCTTTGTCATTATCGGCAAGCTTAGACGCTACGCCATTTTTTGATCTTAGACGGCAGGATCGTGTTTTTAAATTTAAAATCCACGATCTGCGCACTCTTTGTACCGCATCGACAAGCGGAGAGTGCGCCTTTATATTTGAATTTTGCGCTTTAGTTGAGCGCAAAATTCCGCGTGAAGCCTAGATTAGAATTTTACGCAGAGCTGCCCCGCGTTGTCTAAAATTTTTTGCAAAATTCCGTGCCGCAAAATGCACTTAAAATTTTAAATTTGCTATTGCGCGGAATTTCTTAGCGTAAATTCTAAGCCTTGAAATTTTGCTCTTGTTTGACAGCATAAAATTTTAAAATAAAATTCTGTAGCCGCCATGCCTTAAAATTTTATTTGCAAAACATACTTTTTAAATTTTAAAATTTTAAATCTAAACCCGCAAAATTCCGTATTTCGCATTTTAGAAATTCTATTTCGCAAAATTTTATCTCGCGGATTTCTCGCTCCGTAAATTTCTGCGCTAAATGAAATTCTACTCCACAAGTTTGTGCTTCGTAGAATTCTAGCTCGTAGAATTTCGCTTAAAATTTCGCGCTTAACCCTTATTTTCAAATAACTCCGCGTGTTTGCTACGCAAAAACTCGACCACGGCGATCACCTCGTCTGCACCGCTAGCGTCAGAGTTTTGTAGCACGACGTCGATGTTTTCGATATATAGCTGCGCCGCATCAGCGAGCCGATCGCGCTTGATGCCCGCGTAGAGCAGCATCGCGTCAAGCAGGATATTAATCTCGTAGATGAGGTCCTGCTCGGCGATTTTTTCGTCATTATTTTTCATCTTCTTCCTTTGAAATTTGAGTTTTTTTCTCGATTAGATCCACGATTTGCGCCTTTACGGCTTCGTACGAGCTCGCGTCTTTAAAGCCTGCAAACATCCCGCCGCTCGCGTTTACGTGTCCGCCGCCGCCGAGGAGCAGCTTTGCCATTTCGCTAACGTCGGTTTTGCCGTCTGCGCGGAAGCTGAGCGTTTTTTTGCTCGTTACGTCTATGAAAAAATCGACATCGGGGTTTTGCGTCAAAAAGTCGTTGCCGATGACGCTTACGTTGCCAATATTGTAGGTCAAAATGCCCTTTTTATCGAGGTAGCTGATCTCAAAGCGCTGCTTTTGCGCGCTTAGACGGGCGACTACGAAGTGCGAAACGAGATTGCTTAGCGTATCGTCGCGCTCGCTTTTAAAAAATTCTTTCTTTATGCCGTGTAGCGCGCTATCTAGCGCGATGTGAGCGTCCGGCTCGTCTTGAAATTTAAAAATTTTTTCCAGCAAGAAAAAGATATAATCCCTGCTCTCCCGCTCAAACATGATCTTATTGATCTCTTTCGCGCCCGAGACCATGCCGAGGCAGACCTTGCCGAGCTCAAACTCGCTCTCGTCCTTTAGCCAAATATCCACGGCGTTTACGACGCGCACGAGCTTATCTAGCCGCGGCGAGCCGCTGAACATCGCGCTGAAAAAATCATAGGTGATCTTCGTAGCGCAGCGCGATGAGTCCAAAAAATACCACGAGAATTTTTTCGCGCACTCAAGCCCACTTTGATGGTGATCCAAAAGGATCACGCGGGCGTTGCGACGTGCCAGCTCGCCGCTAAATTTCTCGCACTGCGCGGGTAGCAAATTTAGATCGGTGATTAAAACCAGGCTTTTCTCGTCCGCATCTGCGGCAAGCCGCTCATCAATGCGCTCAAGGATGAGTTCAAATTTTTCGTTTATCTCCTTGCCGTAGTTGGCGTTAAAAAATTCCACATCCGTCAAATAGTGCTCCGCGACGAACTGCGCGCCGTAGCCGTCCAGATCGGTGTGGCTGAGGTGATATATTTTCATTTGCGCTCTTTGCCGATGATGTTTGCTAGCGTGATCGTATCCATATACTCATCGACCTTCTCCTGAAGCTCGCCGAACATTAGATTGACGCGGCACAGCGTGCGACCGTTCGGGCAGGCGTCGATCCCCTCGGCGGTGCAATCAAATACCGTCGCCTTGCGTCTTTCGGCGCTTTTGATGATCTCGCTTAGCGTGATCTCGTCCGCATTGCGCGCGAGTACAAAGCCGCCTTTGGCGCCTTTGAAGGAATTTAAAAGTCTCGCGCGAGCCAAATTTTGTAAAATTTTAGCCAAAAAGCTGCGTGAAATTCCAAGCTCGCTAGAGATCGAATCGACATCCATCGATTCCTCCTTACCCGCGATGCAGATCATTGAAAGTAGGGCGTATTCGCTTGCTTTTGTAAAAAGCATTTATTTTCTCCTTTGGTGTCAAAGCGTGCATTTTACACAAAGAAAGCAAAAATTTAGGTTAATTAAGTATAATCGCTTCCTATTTTACCGATCAGGAGGTCATCATGGCTTTAGACACGGCTCAAAAAGCACAGATAGTTGCGAAATTCGCTAGAAGAGAGAAAGATACAGGTTCTGCGGAGGTGCAAATCGCGCTTCTTACCGAAAGGATCGCACTTTTGACCTCTCATTTGCAAGCAAATCCGAAAGATTTTTCATCTCGCTTAGGACTACTAAAGCTAGTAGGTCAGCGCAAAAGAATGATGAAATATCTTAAAAACAAAGACTACGCAGTTTACTCCAAGCTCGTTAACGAGTTAAATTTAAGAGATAAATAAGTTCCTTTGCTCGCAGCGGCATATGTTTGTCTGCTGCGGTTTTATACACGGCGTCCGTCATACGGCGGACACTTTTTTTATGCCCGAAATTTAGACAGCCACACTTTTTCAATTTTTGAATTTTTTGAGAATTTTGTAAAATTTATGAATTCTGCTTGGACTATGAAATTTCAAAATTCCATAGGAATTTTGAAATTTTGCCGGATTATAAAATAATTTGCGCAGTTCACATCCGCGACGGAATTTTGAAATCATAGGTTAATTTTTTTTCTGCGCCGTCTCGCGTGCAACTGGAATTATACATTCGCGCTGTTTGAGCCATCTAATCTGCATCAAAATTTAATTGTCAAATTCCAAATAATTTAGATAAAAATCCTTGCCGTAACGCCTGAAAAATACGGCGAGTATAAAATTTCAGCAAATTTTAATGGGGGGGGGGCGTATTATTCACAAATTTTATTTTTAATTAAAGGATTATTAATGGATTATTTTCACGGCATCGCAATCAATGCTAAAAAAGAAGTTCTAACAGACATGAGTAGTGTAACTAATACTACTGTAAAGACTGTAAATAGTGGCGATGTAAGTAGCGGAGGCTTGTGTGCCACTATTTTGCCTATCAATCCGTTCGCCGTTCGCGGCAGTTTTAGCAGCAATACGACGACAAATACTACCACTAAAACAAGTACTACGCATACTCATATATGGACATTCCAGCTTAGGGGGCAAGGTAAAGATTTGTTTAGAGCGGTTTTAGATAAAAATTTTTTGATTTTGGATGGTGATGAGATGGCTGGTTATGTCGAAAAAAATGGTGGTTATATTGATTGCGGTCTAACTAAAAACATAACTAGAAAAGTAAGCAATGAGGATCAATTCTGGGCTAATGCCGAAAGCTATAAACCCAGATTTGATTATGATATCGTTGGCTGCGGTACATTTATAGGTGGAATACTGGTATTTATATGTATATGTTATTTTCAAATACTTTATTTCGAGCTCTTGCCATTTTTGGCATGTATTGGAAGTAGTTTTATTTTGACATTTATGATTTGCCGATCTATTTATAGAAATAAATGGCGTAAATATAAAAATATCCTAGCCGATACGAAACGTTTTTTCGACGATTTTGAAAATCGTATCGCTAGTGAAAAAATCGATGAAGAAACGGGGCTAATCACAAAAGTAAGCCCGCAAGTCCAAATCGCTAAAACAACCCAAGAAGCGCAGTGAACAGCAATGAAGTAAAATTTAGTTTAATTGGAATTTACATCAATTATTTCTAGACGATTAAAATTTTACGTAAAATAAAAGGCTTTCGGGCCTCACATTCCAAAAGTTGCGTGTACGAAAGGATATTTTAGATTTTACGCCTTTGAGTACAAAATAAAATTTAAAATTTGCACTCCGTATTTTACTTCAAATTTTATAATGCAAAAGTTTTGGAAAGTAAAAAATTCGGAAATCATTGAAATTTTTAAATTCATAGAATTTCAAAATTTATACTTCTTGTGAATTTAAATTATCGCTATTTAAACGCCGCAAAGCTCATAAAATTCGCCCATTTAAAGATACTCTCGACGCGCTTAAAGCCCGCGCTTAGCGCCAAGGCGCGGTTTTCCGCTTCGGTGTAGGGTACGAGCACGTTTTCAAGCGCCTCGCGTTTTTGCGCGATCTCGTAGCGCGAGTAGCCCTGCGCGCGCTTGTAATCCTCGTAAATTTCGATCATCTGACGCGCCAGCGCAGGCTCTTCATAGACGATCTTTTCGCTAAAGATCAAAACCCCGCCCTCGCGCAATCCGTCGTAAATTTTACTCACGAGCGCGGCGCGGCGCGGCGGTCTGATGAACTGCAGGGTGTAGTTTAGGATCACGGCGTCGCAGTCTGCGAGGCTTGCATCCAGCACGTCCGATACGCCAAGCTCGAGCTTAGCGCCGAACGCTGCCGCCTTGGCGCGGGCGTTTTGTATCATCGCCTCCGAGCTATCGATGCCGCACAGCCGCAGATCGGGACGCAGCGCAAACAGCGCCAGCAGCGCGGTCGCAGTCGAGCAGCCAAGATCGATCACGCGCGCCTTTTGCGGCAGCATCCGCGCCAAAAGCTCGCTGCTAAGCCGTGTGCTTGCCTCATAAAACGGCACGCTACGCCCGATCATATCATCAAAAACCGACGCTACGCTGGCGTCAAACTCAAACTGCTTTTTGATAGGCTCTTTAAAAATTTCGTCTTTCATCTGTTTCCTTTTTAGCTTCACTATTCGCGCGGTACTCGATTTATATTTTCTGCGCATGCTAAGCGCAGAATTCTCACACCGTGCTTTCTGTACTTACGAGACACTCGACTTGCGACCGCTACGCATGGAATTTTTGTGCTTAGTTTGCCACGCGCGTAAGCATACCTAAATTTTAAACGCAGCATGAACGCTTTTGATGCGAGCGAGCTGCATCCCAGTTTGCGCCCAACTTCTAGCCCGGATATGCTCGATGCATGATTAAATTTCACGTCTTGCTTGACAGGCTTTAAAATTCCGCGCCGCGCGAATATATCCTTAAAATTTTGTGCCGTATTTAGCGGGCTTAGAATTTCTCAACATTAAATTTTACGCCGCCAAATCTCGCATTGCCAAAACAGCTCCTTTAAATTCTTTAATTACCAACTTAAACTAAAAGCATAGTCAAAGCTCCATTGGTAGAATTTCGCGCCCATTTTGTGATTTTATGCATCGTAAAATGGGAGCGCTTGACAAAATCTTGCGTTTAGCTAGGCGCATAATTTAGCCGCTTAGCCCTTGCTCGGCAGCTCAGCCTTGCTAAATTTTAAAGCTTCACAGCGCAATTAAGATTTTTTATTGCCCTTGATTCTCGGTGCAGCTTGCACTTTGCCTAGTCTTGCATAAACCCAAGCTCAAGGTGCGTTAAAGTCCTGCGGACGGTACGCCGTTAAAATTTAACGACTTTTTTCGGCTTGCGCGCTGCTTTTGTGTACACTTCCTATATGGCATCGCAGACGCAAGCGGTGCACCAAGTATTCTCAGTGACAACGGGCGCACGACTTTTTATACGGGGGATGTCGCAGACGGCTAATATAATGCGCCGTAGATGCAAAACGCGGGCAGACGCATCAAATTTCAAGCACACAGCCCGCAAATTTCATCTTTAAGCTTACAAGCCGTAGATCAAAATTTACGGCTTCGTAGTACCGCCTCCGCCTCCTTAGCGTCTTTTAAAATCTGCTCCTTAAGCTGCGCTAGATCGCTAAATTTGCGATTTTCACGCAGGAACTTTATAAATTTCACGCAGGCAAATTTCGCGCCGCTGTTTTTGTCCGCAGCCTCTAAATTTTTATTTTTGGCCCTCAAGCTCTCGCTCGCTGCAAAATTTTGTGTAGAAATTTCTACTGAATTACGAGCCGAAATTTCATCTAAATTTCGCGCAGAATGTGCGGCTTGCCCCTCGCAGCACGGCGCGTGATCTTGCGCGGAATTTAAACCCGCCTCAAAGCCTGCAAAGTCTCCTAAAATGTGCGTTTCAAGTGCAAAAGCTCCGTCGGTGCTGAGCCTGTGCCCCAAGAAGCTCACGCTTGCAAATTCCTTGCTTCCAGCGCGCGCCAAGGTCGCATACACGCCGCTTTTTGGCATAAAATAGCCGCTCGCATCAAGATTTAGCGTCGCTACGAACTCCCGCGCCCCGCGCCCTTGACCGCGCACTACGCGTCCGCAGATCTCGTAATTTCGCCCTAAAAGCTCCGCCGCCTCTTCGCACTGGCCGCGCGATAAAAGCTCCTTGATCCTGCTTGAATGCACGCCGCCGCCGCTTAAGCAAAACTCCCCTACGACGCAGGTTTGCCCGCTAAATTCGCGCTGCAAAAACTCCGCGCCCCACGCTCTGTCGCGCCCGAACCGAAAATCCTCACCGACGACGATTTTTTGCAAATTTATAAAATTTCGGCGCAAAAGAACGATAAATTCGCCTCCGCTAAGGCTTTTGATAGCGCGTAGATCGCAATAAAAAATCTTTTTGTCCGTAAAAGCCTGCCGCGACGCAAAAGGGGTGAGCTTCGTGCCACCACCTGCTAGGATTACGATTATTGCGCCTTGCTCGCCTAGGCGCTCAAATAATTTTTGATGTCCAAGGTGCATGCCGTCGAAATTGCCGATCGCTACGGCGTGCACATTATCGCGGTTTGCGCCTTGTAGCGTTGCGAAAATCTCGCCACGTGCGAACTGCTCGCTTAGGCGCGCACGCAGCACTTCCGCACAAGCAGGAAGCGCGCTTTGAGCTTGCGCGTCTATGCTATTGCTGCAAGCGTCGCCATAGGCCGTGTCATAAGTTGCTTCGTTACTGCAAGCGGTGTCTGCTTCATCTGCGCGGTGCACATCGCCGGTTTTGTTTCCGCTCAACTCTTGCCTTGGACGTTTGATATTTTGAGATGAATTTTCTCCATTGCTTGTGAAATTCTGTTCCGTAAAATTTTGCAAGTTAGAATCCTGTGCTACAAAATTTTGATTTTTAAAATTCCGTAGCGAAGCCTCTGTATGGTCTTTGCCTGATTTTTGATTAGCCATTATTGCTGCTTCGTCCATACGATTTTTTTGGTGTCGTAGCCGCTGTGCTTCGCCTTTTTTAGATAGAGGATGCGGATCGGCTCGGGCAGGGTTTTGGTGCGCGATAGGATGTAAAGCTCGCTCGTATCGGCGCCGAAGATCAGGGCGTAGCGATAGTCGCCGTCCACCTGCGCCACGCGGTAGAGGGAGTCGGAAATCAGACCTTTTTGATAGAGCAGACCTACGTTTTTATCGCCTGCAAACTCCAACACGTGCTGCTCGTTTTCGATTTTGCCCGAACTTGTTTTGGCGGTTTTTAGAAGATTGATCGTGGAGTTTTTATCGACGAAGCACTCGTACGCGGTGTTTTGCAGCTCGTTGCTACCTTTCATCCGCGCGATTTCGTACCAGCCGCCGCTAAATTTAGCGATATCGAAGTTCTTGACGATCGGTGCTTTTGGGTTTAAGCTTTTGGCGCACGAGCCCAAAAATAGGGCGCAAAACGCCAATATAATTAAGTTTTTAAATTTCATCGTTCATCCTTTTTAGAAGATAGAAAAATTCCTTATTTCCCTCTTTGCCCGTGATTTTGCAGGCGCTAGCGTGCAGCACGGCAAGCCCCAGCTCGGCGCATAGCCGCTCAAATTTCGCCCGTGCGGCGCGCACCGCTTTTTCATCTTTTAACACGCCTTTTTTATTTCGCTTGATCTCTGCGCCGACTTCAAATTGCGGTTTAAATAGCACGATGAGAGCGTTTTTTGCGAGGCTCGCGAGACTTTTTAAGATCAAATTTAGCGAGATGAAGCTCACGTCGCAGGTGATGAGATCAAATTTTTTCTCGCTTGCAAACTCCCTGATGTCGGTGTTTTCGCGCACGATCACGCGAGGATCGCGCCGCAAAATTTCGCTTAGCTGTGAGCTGCCGACGTCAAGCGCGGTCACGCTCTTTGCACCGCGCTGAAGCAAAATTTGCACGAATCCGCCGGTGCTGCTGCCCACGTCCAAAACATCGGCTCCCGCTAAATTTAAAATGTCTTTTTGCAAGGGCTCTGCTTGCATAGGCTCCGCGCCGCCTTCGCTGCGGCACGCGCCCGCCTTGCCGCCCGATTTGGAGGCTTTTGCCGCATTTGAAATCTCTGCCGCCTTGGCGCCTGCGTCCGTTTGCAAAAGCTCCGTCGTATCGGCGCCCGCGCTCGTCTGTAAAAATTCCACTGTTTGCTTGCCTGCGCCGGTTTGTAAAAGCTCCGCCGTCTCGGCGTTAGTTTTTGCGGTACGGATCGCCTCGGTAGTGGCTTTTGCGCTCTTTGTCGTCGCGGCAGCCGCGCTTGGAATTTCAGTCGTCTCGTTCGCGCTCAAAATTTTATCCGTAGCCGCAAAATCTGCACTTGAAATTTGCGTCGTTACTGCGCCCCCTCTTTGCGTCGCTGCCGCTTTGCTATCCGCGCTCTTTGCGGTACTGCGCGGCTTTGAAATTTCTGCTGCCGAGTTAGGCGAATTTGCGCCGCAGCTTGCTAAAAGCCCGTTTTCGGCTAGCTCATCCAAAAAGCCCGCAAGCTTGAGCGCGCCCCTGCTTACGTAAATTTGACCGGTCGCGCTGATTTCGCCGCTCTGCTCGGGCGCGATCTGCACAGAGGGTCTGTTTTGCACGGCGCCTCGCAGCAAAATTTTATCCTGTTTTATCAGCGCGGCGGCCTGATTTCTGCTGATTTTAAGCGTGTTTGCGACGAGCAGATCAAATCTCATTTTGTTTTTTCTCCGCGCCGCGCGGCGGTGAAATTTTAAAACTCACGCAGTTTTTGCGCGAGCTTGAGCTTAAAATTTTATCGCGCATAGCAAAATTGCGGGCAGTAGCGCCGCAAGGCTCAAATTTTAGCCCGCGCCGCGCCGCAAATTTAGCCATACTGCGCATTGTAAATTTCGGCTCGCCGTGCGTTGCAAATTTTATCTTGCCGCTAGCGAAAATTTTAAAATTTTTCCTATCGGCGCACTGTTTTAGCGCCGCGAAATTTGAGATATTCTTGCTTGTGGCTGCACCTATCGACATCGCGCTCGCCGTCTTGGCGCCGCGGCAAGCGGAGCCCGCGCGCCTAGCAGAAACCGCCTCTCGGTCTGCCGTTTTTACGCACGCCTTAGAGCCCAGCGATCTTGCAGCGGCTGCTCGATTTGTTGCTTTTGTCGCTTGCTCATGCGCTACAAAATTTTTAAAATTCTCGCGCTTCGTAAAACACGCAAGCGCCGCAGGGCGGAGATTGCTTTTAAAATTTAACCCCGCGCCGTTTGAGTGCGGTTTCGGCGCCAAACAAAATACCTTCACTCGCCGCTTCCCGTAAGCGTTTGGGGCCCGCTCTTGCCGGGTGAATTTGCGCCGGGCGTCGCCAGGCTCGCAAGCGCTTCAAACTCGCTCTCGTCGATCACCCGCACGCCAAGCGAGTGAGCTTTTTGCAGCTTGGAGCCCGCTTCTGCGCCTGCGAGCACGAAGTCGGTCTTGGCAGATACCGAGCCCTGCACCTTCGCGCCCATTGCCAAAAGCCTAGCCTTGAACTCGTCGCGCGGACGGCTCAGCGTGCCGGTGATGACGACGCTGCGGTCCGTGAAAGCGCTTTTGGTAGTCTGTATCTGGGGTGCGCGAGGCGTGATGATTTCGCTTAGATTTAGAATTTTTTCGCGATTTATCTTGCAAAACTCCGCTAGGCTCCTTGCCATCGCCTCTCCAAAGCCCTCCAGGCGCAGAATTTCATCCTCGCTTGCATCCAGCCAATCTTGCCCGAATGCCGCGGCGATCTTGCGCGCGGCCACCTCGCCGATGTGCTCGATCCCCAAAGAAGCGATGAAGCGCTCAAGCGGCGCGTTTTTGCTCGCATTTATCGCGCCCAAAAGATTTGAAATTTTTTTATCCGCAAAGCCCTCGAGCCCCGCCAAATCCTGCGCGCCGAGGGCGTAAATATCGCTGATCTTTGAAATTTTGCCGCTTTCAAAAAGCTGCGTGATCGTCGCATCGCTTAGCCCTTCGATATTCATGCATTTTTTGGAGCAGAAATAGATCAGCGAGCCTATCACGCGCGCCTTGCAATCGAGATTTTGACACTTTATGAGCGCGCCTTCGTCAAGTAGCTTCTCGCCGCAAACCGGGCAGCGATCCGGGCGCAAAATTTCACTCTGCGTGCCGTCTCTGCGCTGTTTGTAAACGCTCGTAATCTTCGGGATCACGTCGCCGCTGCGAATGATACCTACGAAATCGTTTTTCATCAGCCCCAGCCGCGTGATCTCGTCGAAATTATGAAGCGTCGCATTTGAAACGTTCGCGCCGTCGATATTTACGCTATCTACGACGGCTACGGGGGTGACCGCGCCGGTGCGGCCGACCTGCAGATTGATCTCGCGCAGCCGCGTTACCTTTTCGACTGCGGGGAATTTATACGCGACCATAAAGCGCGGGAATTTCACCGTATAGCCCATCTGCGCGCACTTTGAAAGCTCATTTACGCGGATTACCATGCCATCTAGCATCAGGTCTTTGCTAGCGCGCATGCTATGCAGCGCCTCGTACGCAGCCCTGATCTCGCTTGCGCTCTTGCAGATGCGGCAAAACTCGTCGCGTAAGAAACCTAGACTACGCACAAATTCCATTATCTGCGAGTGCAGCGCAAAGCTTAGCGAATGCTCTCCCACCCCCCACGGGATAAATTTTAGCTTTCGCTTCGCTACGATCGCACTATCCAGCTGGCGCAGGCTACCTGCGGCGGCGTTGCGCGGGTTTGAAAACAGGCTCTCGCCGTTTGCGGCGCGCTCATCGTTTAGCGCGTCAAAATCGCTCTTGGTGATCAGCGTCTCGCCGCGGATCTCGATTCTTTGCGCGTAGGGGATCTGAAGCGGCACCGATTTGATCGCTCTTGCGTTTTGCGTCACGTCCTCGCCTATAAGCCCGTCGCCGCGCGTCGCCGCGCTTATCAGCACGCCGCCTTCGTAGGTTAAATTTAAGCTCGCGCCGTCAAATTTCGGCTCGACGTAAAACTGCGCGCCGCTTTTTTCGCCGCGAGCTAGCCACGCCAAAAGGTCCGCGTCGCCAAAAATATCCTCCATCGACCACATCTGCGCGCCGTGAGCGAGCTTGGAAAAGCCCTCGCTGATCGCGCCTCCGATGCGCCGTGTAGGCGAGTAGGGCAGCGCGAGCGCGGGGTTTTGCTCCTCGAATTTCTCCACTTGCGAATAAAGCTCGTCGTACTCCTCGTCGCTTGCGATCGGCTTATCGTCGGTGTAATATGCCCGCGCCCACGCATTTAGCGTATCTACCGCGGATCTGTATTCATCGTAATTCATCTTGCGCTCGCATCTTTAAATTTTAAAATTCCGCGCTCCACTAAAATTTTACGTCGCGTTAGAATTTTACGCTCTGCGGCGGGCTCCTGCGTCCCAAATACTGCGCCGCATAGCGAGTAAATTTTAAATTCCATTGCCGAACTCCTTTAGCGCGCGCTCGTAATCAGCCGGCGTGTCGATGCCGATGCTCGCGGTTTTTATTTCGAGCATCGCGATCTTTTCGCCCGCGCTTATGGCGCGAAGCTGCTCGAGTTTTTCGGTATCTTCCAGCACCGAGGCGGGCAGGGCGCAAAACCTCTTTAAATTTCGCACGCTGTATGCGTAGATGCCGATGTGTCCGAGGTAGCACTCGCATGCCGCGCGCGGATAAGGGATGAGCGAGCGCGAGAAATAGATCGCAAAGCCCGCGTTATCAAGCACTAGCTTGACTAAATTTGGATCTCCTGCCGCCTGCTGGCTTATGTATTTGTAGCAGCTCGCCATAAATGCGCCCTTTTGCGTGATTGCCTCGCGGGCAAAATCTTTAAATTTAATCAAATTTTCGTTTTCGAAAAAGGGCTCGTCGGCTTGGATATTGATGATGATCTCGTTCTCCGCAAGCGCCGCGTTTGCGACCGCTTCAGCGATGCGATCGGTGCCGCTTTGATGCTCGCGCGCGGTGAGGACGGCGTCAAAGCCGTAATCTTGCGCGATCTTTAAAATTTGCGGCTCATCCACGGCGATTAGCACGCGGTCTGCCTTGGCGGCATTTTGAGCCGTTTTGATAAACATCGGCACGCCGTCAAACTCACATAAAATTTTATTTTTAAAGCGCGTCGAAGCAAGGCGCGCAGGGATTACTATCATTTTTTGATCCACTCCATTATGGCGTTTTTGATCTCACTTTGCTCCACGACGCTAGAGTGAACCTGCGGCGCGCTAAAAAGGCGCGAGATCTGCGGCGGAATGTCGCTGCGAAATTCCTTCGAAAGCGCGATCATATCGGCTCGCTCGTCCTCGCAAGCCCTGCCTTTGATCGCGCCGATCATCGACGGCGTAAATTTAATCCACTTCGCGGTCGAGATGACGAGATTTAGGCGACTTTCGTCAAGCAGCTTAAAGCAGGTCGCCGTGTGCGGGTCGATCAGCACGCCGTGCTCACTTTCTTGCTTGATAAACTTAGCGCACTGCGTATCGTCGCAAAAATCCGCCTCGAAGACCTCGCGCAGCTTCGCAAGCTCGCTCTCACTGAGTTTGTAAAATTTGTCTCGCGCCAGGCTCTGCATCAGCTCGCTCGTGCGCGCATCGCCGAACATATCGCTAAGCAGCCGCTCGACGTTGGAGCTAACTAAAATATCCATCGCAGGGCTGATCGTGCGGATGAGCTCGCGCTTTCGCAGATCGTAGATGCCGCGCGTAAAAAGCTCGGTCAGGATATTGTTCGCGTTTGAAGCGATCTTGATTTTGCCGATCTTTGCGCCCATCTTTTTGGCGAAATACGCTCCCAGCGCGTTGCCGAAATTTCCGCTAGGCACTATGACGTCGAAGGTGTTAAATTTAGAGCTCGGTTTTACGCTCTGCGCGCTATTTGCGCTTATCGCGGCGCCAAAATTTTTGCCGCACGCCGGGCACTGATCGCTTTGGTTTAAATTTTGCTCGGGGCTCAATACGCCGTGCTTTGAGAAATAGATACTAGCATAGAGGTAGTAGATGATCTGAAATAAAATTCTGCCGAAATTTACCGAGTTTGCGGCGCTTAAATTTAAATTCGCCCGCGCGAGTTCGTTTTTGAAATCATCATCAGCCAGCAGCGATTTTAACGCGCGCTGCGTATCGTCGAAGTTGCCGCGCACGCCTAAAATTTTAAGATTTGCCGCGCTTTGTTTGACCATCTGCTGGCGCTGTATCTCGCTCGTGCCGCCCTGCGGGTAGAGGCAGACCGCTTTGATGTTCTCATCGTCCGCAAAAGCCTCCAGCGTCGCAGGCCCCGTGTCGCCGCTCGTGGCGCACATTATTAAAAATTTTTCATTTCTAGCTTTTGCGATGCTTTTTAAAAGCGCGCCGAAAGGCTGCAGCGCCATATCCTTAAACGCGAGCGTCGGGCCGTGGTAAAGCTCCAAAATATAGGCGTTTTCGCTTAGCTTTTTGATCTGGACGGGGCAGGCGGAATTTTCAAATTTATCGTAGCGCTTTAGCGCGCTCTCAAAGACCTCGCTGCTTACGTCAAAATCGAAGCTCTCGATGATTTTAAGCGCGATCTGTTTGTAGCTCAGATCCTCGCACTGCTTAAAAAAATCCTCGCTCAAAAGCGGCAGCCGCTCGGGGCTGAAAAGCCCGCCGCCGCTCGCGCTCGGATTTAGCAGCGCGTAGCTAAGATCCGCTTTTTGCGAAAAATCTCTCGTAGAAACCAGTTTCATCTTTTTCCTTTTTAAAATTTTAAAATTTACGCCCGCCTAGGCGCTTTAAATTTGATCGCTTACACTACTTGCGCAGACTTGCGGCATTACGGTTTTAAGCCTGCTGCATCCGCGCTCGCGCCTAAATTTCTTCCTTTATCAAACTTCCTATGCCGCCGTCCGTGAAAAGCTCAAGTAGGATCGAGTGCGGAATTTTGCCGTTGATGATATGCGCGGCATTTGCGCCGTTTCGCACGCACTGCAGGCACGCATCGACTTTGGGGATCATGCCGCCTGCGATCGTGCCGTCCCTTTTGAGTTTCGAAATGAGCGCGGCATCAAGCCTGCTGATTAAATTTCCCTCTTTATCGAGCACCCCGTCAATATCGCTTAAAAATATCGCCTTGCTCGCTTTTAGCGCGGCTGCTATCCTGCTGGCGCAGAGATCGGCGTTGATATTAAAGCTCACGTTTTCGTCCGTCTCGCCGCCCGCAAGCGGGGCGATTACCGGCAGATAGTCCTTTTGTAGCAGGTCGTTTATCAGTTTGGTGTTTACCTCGGTGATCTCGCCTACGAAGCCGTATTTCTTCTCATCGAGGAATTTCGCCCTTAAAAGCCCGCCGTCCTTGCCGCTGATACCGATCGCGGGCGCACCATTTTGGTTCAAAAGCGCCGTGATCTCTTTATTTACCACGCCGCTTAGCACCATTTCGGTGATTTCGATCGCGTCTTTATTCGTTACGCGAAGTCCATCGCAAAATTCGCTCTGCACGCCGATCTTATCCAGGGTCTGATTGATCTTTTTGCCGCCGCCGTGCACGACGATGATCTTGATGCCGACCATATGCAAAAGCACGATATCGCGGGCAAAATCAAGCTTGAGCGCATCGTCGGTTTGCGCCGCACCGCCGTATTTGACGACAAAAATTTTATCTCTAAATTTACGGATATAGGGCAGCGCGGAGATGATGACTTCGGCGGTTTTACTCTTTTTTATCATAAAATTCCTTTTAAAACCTTATTTTATCATAGCTTGGTTTATGTAGTTTTGAATTTTGCGGATAAAGTTTTCGCTCAGCTTCAAATTTAACAAAATCACCGAAATTTCTGCGCTCAAGTCCCTTAATTTCACGTAATCTTTCGCCGTGCATAGGATATGCTCCGCGTCCTCGCGCCTTAGCAGCTCTAAAATCTGCTCTTTTTTGAAATCGTAATGGTCGGGAAAGAAGGCGTGCGCTTTTGTGAGCGGTAAAAAGCGCTCTAAGCGCCAAGGCTTGGCGATAGCACTGATTAAGATTGTGCGGGATCTCTCAAAGCTCGCCTCTTTGGAATTTAAAATTTTATTCGCGACGGTAGAGTTTAAATTTGAAATTTCATTTACGGCAGTTTTTAAATTTAAATCCAAAATTTTATCCACAGCGGAATTTAAAATTTCATCTGCGTCGGAATTTGAAATTTCATCCGTGCCGTTTAGCTTACTTTGCAGATCCGCTGCCGAAACAATTTTAAACTCCTGCGCAATATCGCTCGGCGCGGGTATGAAATCCGCAAATTTATAAAAAAACGGCGGGTAGCGATACGCGGCGAACGGCAGGCAAAAGGGCAGCTTCGGCGCGCTTTGCGGGCGCAGCAAGATATCAAATTTAGAGATATTAAATTTAGAAAATCCGTCGTCTAAGATCACCAGCTCAAAGCCGAGAGTTTGCGCGCGCAAAATCCCTGCGGCGCGATCTTCGCTGACGATTACGTTTGCGCCGCGTAAAAACAGCGCGTATTCCATCGCCTCATCGCCGCTTTGCCGCACATCGCAAAGCACTCGTCCGCCGAGCGCCACTTCGAGCAAGCCTCTACTTTTGCGCCCGTATCCGCGAAGGATGATGCAGGTTTTAAGTCTGGGATTAAATTCTTTAAAAAGCGCTCGTACCAGCGGGGTTTTGCCGCTGCCGCCGAGGGTTAAATTTCCGACGCTGATTATTGGAATTTTAAATTTTTGCGGCTTAGCAAAGAGCCTTCTTAGGCAGACGATAAGCGTATAAAGCAGCGATAACGGCGCTAAAATCACTCCGAGCGCAAGCCACGCGGGGCTCGGGTCGTATAAGTTTCGCTCAATTAGGAGTTTAAACACGATTTTGCGCTATCTCTTTGATCTGCTCGCAGATGTAGCTCACATCGTCGTCGCTAAGCGCCGTGTAGATCGGCAGAGATAAAATTTGCTGATAGTTTTTAAGCGCATTCGGGAAATCATTGACCTTGTAATTATATTTACTTTTATAGTAGCTTAGCAGATGCACCGGCACGTAGTGCAGCGATACGCTTACTCCGCGCGCGATCAGCGCTTTGGCAAAATCGTCGCGGTTTTTGTCGATCTTTACGATGAATTGAGTGTAGATATGCTCCTCGCTGTCGCTTGGAAGCGTTACGTGCGGGCAGTTTGCGAGCTGCTCGCGGTAGGCTACGGCGATCTGCTTGCGGCGCTTTATAAAAGCGTCGGTTTTTTCAAACTGAGCGATGGCGTAGGCGGAATTTATGGCGTTAAGATCGTATTTTTGACCGATGCGATCGACGTCGTAGGTAAAGGACATATTGCCGTCTTTGTAAAAGGCGTCTCCCACGATGCCGCCGTTTCTTAAAATTTGAGCGGCGCTTGCGATCTCATCGTCGTTCGTAACGAAAAAGCCCGCCGTAGAGATTGCGTCTTGCGCTTGAGGATTGATCTGAAAGCACGATATGAGCGAGCTTTTAAGCGCTCCGATTTTTGCGCCCTTATAGGTAGCGCCCATGGCGCGGCACGCATCGTCGATGAGGATGATATTTTCGCTTTTGGCGACCTCGCTGATGGCGTCTATATCCGCAGCAAGCCCCGCGATGTGCGAGATGAAAGCGCATTTTAGCTTCTTGTGGCGGTTCTGATCTATAGTGCGAGCAAGGCTTTCGCTCGTGATATTAAAGCTTATCGGATCGATGTCTACGAAAACGGGCTCTGCGTCGAAGTGGCGGATAACTTCGGCAACGTTAGGGAAGGAATTTACGGAGCATAAAATTTTATCTCCGCGCTTAATATCCATCGCACAAAGCGCCAGATGCAGTGCCGTCGTGCCACTCGTAGTCGATACGGCATGCTTTACGCCGAAATATTTACAAATATCCTCTTCAAAAATTTCGCTATATCTTATATCGCTGTTGTAGAGGGCGCTTTTAATTAAGTCTTCCTCTTTTTTATCGATTTGAGCCTTATAAAACGGTATCTCTTTCATAAATCTCTCCTTAGTGTGCGGGCTCTATGCGAGCGACCGCGGGCGCGCGAAGCTTAAAATTATTTTTAAGAATTCTACGGATGATAAATTTCACCAGCTCTTGATTGTGGCGCGATTTTTGCAGATATTTTAGATCGTTTGCGTTTATTCGCTCGCCTGAGCGAAATTTCGTCCGCAGCGCTTCGTGCGAAAAAATATCTCTTAGCACACTATCTAAGATCTCGTAGCTGTATCCAAGCTCGCGCTCGTCGCTTTGGTTTTCCCATAGATCGGCGTTTGGGGCTTTTTTGATGATCGCATCGTCTATGCATAAAATTTTTGCGAATTTAAATAGATCGGTTTTTAAAATTTCTCCGATCGGATTAAACGCGCAGGCTAGATCGCCGTAGATCGTGCCGTAGCCTAGCATCCTCTCGCTAAGATTGCTCGTGCCTACGACTACGCCACGCTTTTGCGCGCTGTAATCATAAAGCAAGCTCATTCTCATGCGCGCTGCAAAATTTCCGATGCGAAGCGGGCTTGCACCGGGATTTAAAGCGGTAAAATTTTCTACAAACGGCGCGATCTCTTGGATTTCGTATGGGATATTAAAGGATTCGCAGTGAAAGATGCCGTCTGCCATATTTTCTAAATTTGAACCCGCACTAGGTAGGATAAGCCCGTAAGTGGGGATCTCAGTAAGTGCACAAAGCGCAGAAACCACGGCGCTGTCAAGTCCACCGCTGATACCCACTACAAAAGCGTCCGCGCCCGTTTCATCGAGTCTTTCCGATAAAAAATCGGTCAGTTGCGGCAGCAAATCGTCCAAAAACATAATATTTAGCCTTAAAATTTTACGTTAAATTGTGCGAATTTTAACTATTTTTGGCTAAATTACGGCTTTAATTTAAGCTTAAAAGGAGGATTTAAATGCAAATTTTAAAAAAAGCTTTCGGTGAATACGCGACGAACTGCTACATTCTAAAGGGCGAGCAGGGCGATTTGGTGATCGATCCGGGCGAGGGCAGTTTTGATTGGGTGATGCAAAATGCGGGAAAGATCGCCGCGGTTTTGAATACGCACGGGCATTTCGATCACGTTTATGACGACGCGAAGCTGCAAAGGGCGGGCGCTAAAATCTATATCCACGAGGAAGACGCCTTTATGTTGCGAGCGGATCCTTTTGATACGATGCCCGAGCCCATAGAAGCGGACGTACTCGTAAAAGGGCAAGAACAAAGTTTTGAAATAGCGGGCTTTAACGTTAAATTTAGCCTTTTTGCCGGGCACACGCCGGGCAGCTGCATGATCGAAGCAGGCGGCGTGATCTTTAGCGGCGACGTAATATTCAAAGGCTCTATCGGCAGGTGGGATTTTCCCTTTTCAAGCGGCGCGCAGATGAGAGAGTCTTTGCATAAAATTTTGCAGATAGAGGGCGATTTTACGCTCTATCCGGGGCACGGAGCGAATACAAGCCTAGCGGCCGAGAGGCAAAATTTAAAATATTTTTTGCAGCTTTTTGAGCGCTGATAGTTTAAATTTAATTGCGTCTCGCTGTGCGAGAAGCGGCGTGAAGCTGGTCGGCGTTTGAAATTTATACCGCTTTGCTCGCAGGCGTTAGAA
Source organism: uncultured Campylobacter sp. (assembly GCA_963529625.1). Classification (GTDB taxonomy): domain Bacteria; phylum Campylobacterota; class Campylobacteria; order Campylobacterales; family Campylobacteraceae; genus Campylobacter_B. The sequence goes on from CAURZM010000009.1 coordinate 80,306, forward strand.
TTTATGCCGCTTTGCTCGCATTGCAGGCGCCGAAATTTACCGCTTTATTTGAGGCTGCGAGCGTTAAATTTTGCGCTGCGTTCGCACTGCGCGCGCATTGGCGAAGATGCGTAGATAAAATTTTAAAATTTACCGCCGCTTGATTAAATTTAGTAAAATTTCGCGCCGCCGCGCGTACAAGACGCAAAGCGTAACGCAAAAGCAAAATTTAAAATTTGTGCCGCCGCGCCGAGCAAAACGTAACGCAAAAGGCGAAATTTAAAATTTTGCGCCGCACTGATCCTAGTCGCTACAATGTGATCTAATCCAATTTGGGGCCCGCTAAATTTAGCTAAATTTCACATCCTGCCGAATGCAAAATTTTCCACGCGAGCCGATTAAATTCGGTAAAATTTTACGCATTTTTAAAGGCGCATATCACGCCCGAAGCCGCACGTAGATACGGCGCGGCGCGGGGTAGCCCTCGATCGTGCGAGAGCCGTCGAGCGGGTCTAGGAAATTCTCCAAGCTCTGCCCGTCGATCCACTCCGTTTTGCGCTGCTCGCTCGCATCCGTGGGCTTTTGAGCCAAAATTTCAAAATCTCTGAATTTCGCTCTCTCGCACCAATTCTGAAGCGCGCCGACGGTCGGGACGAAGTAGATATTTGAAATTTTTGAGTAGCTGTTTTTTGGGCATAGCGCGAAATCGCCCGCGCCTTCGATATACATCGTGTCTAAAAGCACCTCGCCGCCCGCATTTAGCGAGGCTCGCAGATCTTTTAGCATCTTTACGGGATCGCTGCGGTGGTAGATGACGCCGAGGCAGAAGATCGTGTCGAATTTGTGCTCGTAAAAGGGCAGATGCTCCACGCCCAAAAGCTCGAATTTCGCGCCGCTGCGGAGGAATTTCTCGATGAAGCGAAACTGCAGATAAAATAGCGCGCTCGGGTCAAACCCCACTAGCCGCACAGGCGCTAGCTCGCTTGCGCGAAACATATAGTAGCCGTTGTTGCAGCCCACGTCGGCGACGGTTTTGCCGCGCAGATTTAAAAACGGCCGTAGCAGGTTAAATTTCACGAAGCTTCGCCACTCAGCGTCGATGAAAAGATCATTCAGCGCAAAAGGCCCCTTGCGCCACGGCTTTAGCGCTCGCGCGATACGCAAAATTTCATCTCTCTGCTCCGCGCTTGCGTTAAAGCTTGCACGCACGACGTCGCCGCAGTCGCAGTCGCACTCGTCTATTTGCAGTGCCTCGATCGCGCTTAAAATTTCGCGGTTTTGCCCGCTTTGCAGCTTTTTAAAGTTCTCGTCTCTAATTTTTTGCAGATCCATTTTAATCCTAAAATTTCAAAATTTAGCGCCATTTTAACATAAAATTTTATCCATTTTAAGGCGCAAAGAGATAAAATCGACTTGCAATTCAAGCAAAGGAGCAAAAAATGCAAGAAGCAAAAACGAGAAAATTTAGCCTCAGGTTTAATCACGAAATTTCAAGTGGTGGCGCAGAGGTGCGGCTTTGGCTGCCGTTAGTGCTGCAAGAGTCGTATCAAAGGTTGCTGGGCGAATATCATACCCGTTCAAATGCGCAAGAGTCGGCTATCTGCGGAGATCATATAAGCACGTACTACGCGCGCTTCGCACCCGATAAAGAGGCGAGAGCGGGCGTCGGCAAATACGGCGAGCAAGGTGTCGTAGGCGAAGACGACGATTATTTTGAGCTTAGCTTCGATATTGAAATTTCAGAGCGAAACACCGATTTTAGCAAGGTAAGTTTTAATGAAAACGAGCGCTTGAGTCCCGAGATCGAGGAGTTTTTAAAGCCTTCAAAGCTAATTCCGGTAGAAGGCGCTGCAAAACAAAAATCAGACGAGATCACCGGCTCGCTTAAAGGCGATCTGGAAAAGGCGCGTGCGATCTACGAGTGGGTCGCAAGAAATATGAGTCGCGATAATAGCGTGATCGCATGCGGCAGTGGCGATGCAGCGACGATTTTAAGCAGCGGCAAGCTAAGCGGCAAATGCGCCGATATTAATAGTGTGTTCGTAGCGCTCTGCAGAGCAGCTGGCATTCCTGCGCGCGCTATTTACGGCATCCGTACGGGCACGGCGCAGAAATTTTCGCATGAAATGGGCGTCATGGGCGCTCTAAGTGGTGGTGCGCTTGAAATTTCGGGCGCGCAGCACTGCAGAGCGGAATTTTATCTAAAAGGCCACGGCTGGATACCGGTCGATCCCGCGGACGTTACGAAGGTGCGATTGGGCGAAGGCTTAAGCGAGGATGATTCCAAGCTGGCGCGGGTGCGAGAGTATCTTTTTGGCAACTGGGAGCCGTGCTGGCTGGGCTTTAACTACGCTCGCGAAATTGTGCTAAATCCGCGTCCGGCGCATGTTCCGATCGAAATTTTTTCGCATCCGTATTGCGAAGTGGGCGGCACACCGAAAGATCCGTACTCGCCTAAAAATTTTATCTACGAGTATTTTTCGCGAGAAATTTAATCCTCTGACGGCTTGCATTTTGCCGCCGCGATTTGCTTAAGCTAAGCTGCCGCGCTTCGTCGAAGCCCAACCGTTTCATCGAAGCGCACGCTTGGCTTGGCGACAGCGGCGCTTTTGCGTGGTTTAGCCTACGCCGCCGTTACTACCTGCGCGCCTAGTTTGCAGGCTATCACGCCCGCTTTGGCGAAATTTTGCGCCGTGTCTTTGGGCAAAATTTTGAAATTTTAAAACGGATAAAATTTTAGAATTACGTAGCGGGCAAAATTCTAAAATTTTAAAGCGAGCGGAATTTTGAAATTTTAAATATGGATAGAATTTTAAAATTTACGACTTGCGGAATTTTAAATTTAGCGATTTCAAAGCCGCAAAAGGCTAAAATCCACGCGTAATTAGGGCTAAGGCTTAGCCATTTTATTTTGAAGGCATTTCATGCAAAGACGCGATTTTTTAAGAAACACTGCGATTTTAGGCGCCGTTATGGCTGCTCTGAGTACCATTTTGGGCGGGGAAAAAGTCATTGGTAAAAAGAGAGCTTTCGGGCTATCGCTAAATCACGAAATTTTGGAGAAGGGTAAGCAGACTCGGCTTTGGATACCGCTTCCTCTTATCACGGAATATCAAAAGGTAAGCGACATAAAATTTGACGGCAATTTCAACGATCCGTCCGTGGACTATGGCGAAATTCCGACGCTCTATGCCGGCTACGTCGGTGTGGCAAAGCCCACGCTAAATATTAAATTTAGCGTCGAGACCTTTGAGCGAAACACCGACTTTAACAAGGTAAATTTTAATCCGAACGAAAAGCTTAACCCCGAGGTAGCGAAGTTTTTGGAGCCTAGCACGCAGATTCAAATCGACGGCATCGTCAAGCAAAAATCAGACGAGATCGCAGGCGGCGTAAAGGGCGATCTGGAAAAGGCGCGCGCGATTTATACGTGGGTGGCAAACACTATGCAGCGCGATAATAGCGTGCTAGGCTGCGGGCTAGGGGATGTGAAGCAAATTTTAAGCAGCGGCAAGTTAAGTGGCAAATGCACCGACATAAATAGCGTTTTCGTCGCACTTTGCCGCGCGCAGGGCATAGCCGCAAGAGAGATGTTTGGCATCCGCGTCGGCGCGTCAAGATTTAGCGCTCAAATGGGCGCTGCGCCTAAAGACGGCGTCAGTCATATCTCGGGCGCGCAGCACTGCAGGGCGGAATTTTATCTCAAAGGCCACGGCTGGATCCCTGTCGATCCTGCGGACGTTACAAAGGTGCGATTGGGCGAGAAGCTAAGCAATGACGACAGCAAGCTCGCTAAAATTCGCGAGTATTTATTTGGCAACTGGGAGATGTGCTGGATCGGCTTTAACTACGGCAGGGACTTCACGCTAAGCCCACGCCCGGCGCAGTTCCCGATCAATAATTTCGGCTATCCTTACGGCGAAGTGGACGGCAACACGCTAAATTACTACTCGCCGAAAGATTTCAGCTACGATTACAGATCGAAAGAGCTGTAGCGGTTCGCGTTTTGCTATGCGGCGCCGCCAGCTTGGGCTTTTTGAGTGGGCATGCAAGAGAGACTTCCCGCTAGACGAACTTTGGGCAGATGTGTAAAAGCGCGCCTAATCTGCGTGCCGCCGTGCCTGCATCGGCAAAAAATTCCGCGCCTTATTTGACGTGGAATTTAAAAATTTTTAGAATTTTGCGAGCGACATGGCAGCGAAATTTTGAAATTTTAAAGCGAGCAAAATTTTGAAATTTTTCGGCGCGAAATTTTAAAATTTACGGCTTGCGGAATTTAAAATTTCGCCTCTTTGCCACTCTGTGCGAAATTTGGTAGCGGTAAAATTTGCAGATAAAATTCCACGCCAAAAGCAGGCTGGGGTGCGACAAGATTATCAAGATTATACTGAAAGGCAAAATTTGAAAACCGAATTAGAAAATCCCGCGCAAGAAACCTTGGCGCAAAAGCGGGAAAATCCTGGCAAAAATCGCTTCGGTGCGCGCAGTCTGTGGCTGATATTTGCCGCGATTTTTAGCGCGATTGCCGCGACATTTTGCTGTCTGCCTGCGCTTTTATTTTTGATTTTCGGCGCGAGCTTTTCCATTTTTTCAGGCGCAGAGGCTTTCGGTGACTACCGTGCACCACTTTCTGCGTTAGCGCTTTTTTGCTTCGCTCTCTCGGCGTTTTTCTTTTTCAAAAAGCCGCGCGCATGCTCACTGCAAAGCGGACGCAAAAAGTGGATTCTGATCTACGTGCTTTTAGGGACCTTGCTTGCCTTTATGCTTACATATCCTGAAATTTTAGGAGAGCTTTATGCGTAAAATTTTGTTTTTGATGCTTGGATTTACGACGCTTTTTGCCGACAAAGAGGTTAAAATTTACGTGCAGAAGATCCACTGCCCGCTCTGCACCGCGATCGTGCGAAAGGCACTTTTGCAAACACCAGGCGTGATAAGCGCGAAGGTTTCGCAGCAGAGCAAAACAGCAACCGTCGCGGCAAAAGATGACGCAAACGAGACCGCGATGCTTGAGGCGATCGCAAAAACGGGCTATGAGGGCGTAATCGTAAAATAAAAATCCCCGGCAAAATTCGGACTAAATTTTAAATAAAATTCTTGCTAAATTTCGGTAAAATTCCTGTGATTTGCATAAAATTTCATTTTGCGCAGCTTGCCTGCAGCGTAAGCTAGCGCGATTGATAGAATTCTGTGCGTATTTTGCAGAAGCACTATATCGGCGCTGTCGCGTTTAAATTTAGCATAATTTCGCAAGCACTTAAGCGGGCGCGGTCGCGCTTAAATTTAGCGATATGCGCCGCCGCATATACGCCGCGCTACAATAAATTCTAAAGGAGCAAACATGCAAAAAAACGAGGTTATGAACGATTTTAAAAAGCTGTGTGAGATACCTCACTGCAGCTGCGAAACGGAGCAGATGAGGGAGTTTTTAGCGGATTTTGCACGCTCTCAGGGCTTTAGCGTAAACGTCGATGAGGCGGGCAATATCCACGCCGTAAAGGGCGAGCCTAAAATCTGCCTGCAAAGCCACTACGATATGGTCTGCGTGGGAGCGGCGCCGAATTTGCAGCTTATCGAAGAGGACGGCATCCTAAGGGCGAAAAACTCGAGCTTGGGCGCTGACGACGGCATCGGCGTGGCGATGATGATGGGCGCGATGAGGGAGTTTGCGAATTTAGAGTGCCTATTTACCAACGACGAAGAGGTCGGGCTTGTGGGCGCGAATGCCTTTAAGGGTAAAATTTTATCGCCTAATCTTCTAAATTTAGACAGCGAAGAAGACGACCGCGTGACGCTGGGATGTGCCGGCGGCATAAACGTGAGCGCGAAAATCGGCGCGCAGACCATTAAAAAGAGCGGTAAAATTTACGAGATCGGCGTTACCGGGCTTAGCGGCGGGCACTCGGGCAACGAGATACATAAAAATATCCCAAACGCGACCAAGCTGCTAGCGAAATTTCTCGCCGAGGAGGGCTGCGAGCTCATCAGCCTAGATTTTGGCGAGAGGAGTAACTCGATCCCCGCAAATGCCGTGTGCAAGGCGCTGTGTGCGCATGAGCCGGCGCAGCGCGGCCTAGCGTGGGTAAAGAGCCTAGGCGAGGGCGAAGCGGACGTGCTGGTAAACAGCGGCAAAATTTTAGCGCTCATCAACTCATTCGCCCAGGGCGTGCGCAGCTACGACACGCAGCTTGGCATGGTAAATGAAAGTATAAATCTCTCGACCGTTAAGCAGAAGGGTGAAGTGATCGAGTTTGATTTTTTCGCTCGCGCGATGAAGCGCGAGGGGCTCGAAAATCTTGGCTTTGAGACCGCTACGCTAGCTAGCGCGCTGGGCTTTGATGTGAGAGTAGCCGACCGCTCGGCGAACTGGGCGCCGCACGTCAGCGACTTCGCGCATCTGGTGCTTGAGGAGTTGCAAAAACAAAAGCCGCAGGCTAAATTTGCCGCCGTGCACGCGGGCCTTGAGTGCGGCGTACTGGTCGCAAAACAGCCCAAGCTGCAAGCCTGCTCCATAGGCCCGAGCATCCACTCGCCACACTCCGTAAACGAGCACTGCGAGATAGCGTCGGTGGAGATGGTAGCAGAGGTAGTAAGAAACATAATCGCTAGACTTCAGTAGCTTAGGACGGCTTGTCTTTTTCCTTTATACGTCGTTGGAAACTCGGTCGGCTTCGGTCACGTATTGCGTATACGCTCCCTCGCCTCCGTCGTTTCCGCCTAGTCTAAAGAAAAAATACTTCGCCTTAAAATTTTTGCGGCGGCTTGCCTCGCGAGTGCTTTTGAAAGAGATTTTTGCTTCACTTTGTTTGCAACTGTTTCTTGAAAAGTTACGAATGCAAAGAATGAAGCAGAGCGTCCGCTAAAATTTGCTCGGCGGAACTACTTGCCGAAATAGCAATTTAAAAGGAGATAAAAATGGAAAGCCAGATCAAAAATTTTCTGCAAAATTGCGAGCAGATCGTTAAATCACAAGCAAAGCAATACGAAAACCGTAGCCCTTTCGCAACCAAAATTCCACCCGTTTCTATACTGCCTTATGATGAATTTGAGCAAAAATTCGGCTCAAATTTACATTTGGATAGTAGTTTTGACGTGCTGGTGTTTGACGGCGATCTTAGCCTGTCGGGAGGCACGATAAATTCCGCTTGGCTTAAGGATAAATTTAACGAAACAGGCGGCAAAAATAACGCGCGAGCGATGTTTGTTAACGGAAATTTATCTATCAGCGGCAATATCGTCGATGATGATTATCTGTTTTTACAGGTCGCCAAAGATACGGCGTGTAATTATCTGCATTCGCAGGACGGCATTATCGCAATCGGCGGCAATCTAACGGCGATTTGGGGCATAAGCGGCGAATACAACGACGGAATGTTGCAGGTTTTTGGAAAAACTCAAGCGTCGTATATCGTCTCAAACGACCACGCAATGCCTGATCATAGCGCTAGAGAATGCGTCTTTGTCCTAGACGGACGGATCGGTCGAAGCTACTCGGGCGCGCTTGAGGGTTGGGAATTTTTCGAAAATAGCGAGCTGATGTTTAAAGATGGAATTTGCGAAGATGAGCATCAGATCGATATTTCTGCCTTTTTTAAATTCGTAAAAAAGGGCGCTAATCCGCTGGTGGATTTTAAAACTTTTGAAGCTAGAAAAGCCGCTTGGGATAGAGAGAATGAAGAGCAGGAGCCTGGATATTCAAGCGATCTGCCTAAAAATTCCGAAACCATCGCCGAAATATTAAATTTAGAAAATTTTAGCCTCAGCGATGAGGAGCTATACGAGTATATGATGAGCGAATTTGAGGCTATAGAAAAAATCGGCGACGAAAGCGAAAAATATGCTTATGGCGACAGGGCTTTCGAGCTGTCTATCATTGCGGCGAGAATGGCGGAAAATTGGCAGCTGATTACGCAGCGTTACTCTGCGCAGCAGATAGATGACCTACGCAAAATCATCATTAAGAGCGCGACTAATTTGGCTGATTATTTTTTAAAAATCGGCGATAAAAAACAGCTTGCGTTCATCTATGAATTTTTAAACGATGATGCGGTAAGCATCGAAAAAGACGAGCCGTTTTTATACGAAACGCTGGTGCGCG
>CAURZM010000010.1:0-80208 GCA_963529625.1 uncultured Campylobacter sp.
TCATAGTTAAAAACTCCTTTTAAAGTTTTTAACTTATCTTGAGCCTATAAAAATATGCGAATAGGCATAAAATTAACAATCTCTGCGCTTTGCAATATATTTTTGATATTTATTGCAAGATCTATGATTGCATGGAAATTTAGCATCGTCTTATTTGGTAAAATTTCACTTATATTGTCGTTACTAAATTTTGCTCTATTTTTTATCAATGCATTCTCGGCGATCTTATTCCCGATATTACGAACTAAAAAAGCTTGCGAACAAGACGAAATTTTTAAAATTTTAGATGATGGACTATCAATCATATTTGTATTTTTATTTCTATTTGCATATCCTGTAGAAATTCTACTGGGCGCTTGGTTACCTAATGCGGACGTTTTAAATTATATGCCGATAATTTTTGCGATATTGCTATGCGAAGGTAAGACGCTCCTTCTTACTAATTCATATTTTAAGGCATTACGCAAAGAAGGACAAATGCTTCGTATAAATTTAATTTCTTTGATTATATTTTCAGTATTTATTGGATTTATTGTATATTTTTGCAATGATATATTTATCATAATGTTTTGCCTGTTTTTATCTCTTTTTGCCAAATATATCGCATTGAGTTATGGTCTGAAAAAATTTATAAAAAGTATAAATTTTTGCAATATTAGTGCAGAATTTTTTTGTGGTGTTTGCTTTATTGCTATATCTCATATATTGCTTGGCGTCTACGCGTTTTGCTTAATAATAGTAAGTTTTATAGTTTTAATTGTATTAAAAAGGAAAACTTTTATCCAATTGCTTAAATTTATAAAAACGATATAAATCTAAAAATATTGCTATGAGTAATAATTATATCAATTTCGATGTAGCATTTTGTATTTTCATAAATTTTGCTAAAATTCAAATTTTTCAAAGAAACTTTATTATATACTTCCCATTCACTTTAAAAAAAGGACGACCATGCCAAAGATGAAAAGCGTGCGCGGTGCCGTCAAGCGTTTTAAAGCGGGCAAAAACAAGATCAAAAGAGGCTCGGCGTTTCGCAGCCACATTTTGACGAAGATGTCTCAAAAACGCAAGAGGAATTTGCGCGAGGCCCAATACGTCGATTCTACGAACGTATCTGCGGTTAAAAAAATGCTTTGCAAATAGTGCGAAGTTAGTTTTTGACGAAAGTCATTCAAACTCCCCTAAATTTATGGATTTTAGGGCAAGATCCCCAAAGGGACGCCGATTAAGAAAGGATTAATATGGCAAGAGTAAAAACGGGCATCGTTAGACGCCGCCGTCACAACAAGGTGCTAAAGCTTGCGCGCGGATTTTATAGCGCAAGACGCAAACATTTCAGAAAGGCTAAAGAGCAGCTAGAGAGAAGCCTCGTTTACGCCTTTCGTGACAGACGCGCGAAAAAACGCGATTTCCGCAGACTTTGGATAGTGCGCATAAATGCAGCTTGCAGGTTAAACGACATCAGCTATTCTAAATTTATAAACGGACTGAAAAAAGCGGGCATCGAGCTTGATAGAAAAATTTTAGCAAATATGGCTATGAACGATCCCGAAGCTTTCGCGACCGTTGCAAAGAAGGCAAAAGCGGCATTAAAATAAGCTTTAAAATTTGGCCGCCTCTAAGGCGGTCAAATTTTTAAATTTCGACAAAGCTTTTAATTTTAAAAGCGCGTCCGCAAATTTGTCGAAATTTAAGAATTTGGGTAATTTTATTTGAGGCGGTGCAGAATGCTAAAGTCTTTGAAAAAAATCGTATCTCTTGCGCTTGTCGGTGCAGCAGGGTTCGGCTATGCGAGCGAGCAGAATTCCTGGAGCTATGCAAACGCGCAAAAATCATCTTCCAACAACACTTCCCGTTCCGACGTAATGAGCGCTGCGGATAGCTTGGGCGCGAAATTAAGTAGGCGCGACGCGGCTAGCGATAGCTCCGCGAGCGACGAGTATGAAAACTCATTTCGTATCAAGCTCGAGTACGCAAGGGGCTTTGCCAAAAAGGGCTCCTATTCGGGCAGGCTTAATAATCAGCGCGTTATGATGCCTGCGTTTCGCTGGACGGGCAATAGCGGCGTAAATGCCGAGTTTTGGAACGGCATTACCAATATAGGCGGCGCGCTGGTTCCCCATGTGGCTTTCGGCTCTTACGAGGCGGCGACGCCGGGCGATCAAACCACACAATATCTGGTCAGAAGAGAAGAAGACGCAGTTCAGATGAAGCGAAATATCGCGGCGGGCATATCAAATTTAGGCTATACCTATACTACAAATTCTACTAGAAATTTAAATTTAGTCTATGCTGATATTGATAATTTCGTAAATTTCTACGGCAGAGAAAATATCGCAGGATACTTCATCGACGAGGTTAATACCGAAAACAATCCCGCAACTATTGCCTATATGAAGAGTATCTACAATTATATCAAGACTAAATATCCGGGAATGCTTGTTTTGGCAAATAACGGCTGGGGCGTGCGCGACGCCATAGCCCCCTATGCGGACGTTTGGATGCTGCAAGAGGTGAGCGCGGATGAGTATATAAACCACTACCGCCCTAGAACTTCGGAATTTGAAAAAGACCCCGCGAACTCCTCTAAAATTTTGCACGTCATATACAACGCAAGACCCGATCAATACGACGAGATCATAAGATTATCTCGCGAGCGCAACGCGGCAAATCTATTTATCACCTCCGATACGAATGCCTATCCTAGCGGATACGACGATCTGCCTACCTATTTTGAAGCGCTGATGCTGGCGATCAATAACTTCACGCCTAAAAACGGTAGCCTGTTTTCGCAGGTCGCAAGAGGCGGCAACCGCATAGGCATCGAGATGCCGCGCTCGAAGGTCGATCTGGATCTTACAAAGCTTGCACGAAATTCTGCTTATAAAAATTTAACCGACACCGACGGACAGGAGTTTAATGTAAACGTAAGCGCGATTGGAAACTACGGCGGGGATTACAAAGACCGCTCGGGCGGCGTCAAATACGATCACAAGAGCGACGGAATTTTACTCGGAGCCTCCAAGAGAGTGGATGATCTTACGCTGGGCGTGATCTTTGGGTATCAAAAATCGGACGCTTGGTACGAGGGCAAATTCGACGGCGTCAAAGAAAACATCAAATCCTACGAGCTCGGTCTGGCGGGTAGATACGATTTTAGCGAGAACGTGGATCTGGCGGTAAATTTAACATATTCGACAAACGATCATAAATTTGAAACCAATAACGGATTCGGCGCTATCCACGGCGCGAAATACAAGTCGCAAATTTGGGATTTCAGTACGAGAGCAGGGTATAAATTTTTATTTGAAAACGGCTATATTAAGCCGTATTTGGGGCTTGGAGCGATTAGAGTGAACGAGGATGCGATCTCTAGGCTTAAATTTAGCTCCGCTTCAAAAACCGCGCCAAACGGCACCGCGGGAATTTACGCGATCAAGGCTTTCGGCGATCTGCAGATATTCGCAAATGCGGAGTACGAGCATCGATTTAGCGGCGATTCGTATCATGCGAGCAGAAAGTATTCGGACAGATATGACATCGAGGGGCTTGATTATTCTAGCGGCGTGTTTAACGGCGCGATCGGACTGAAATATAAGATCCTTCAAAGCGTCGGACTCAGCGCATCGTACGAGCTAAGCGAGAGCAAAAATAGCCTCGCTAGAGCAGGGGTAGAAGCGGAATTTTAATTTTCATAGAATTTCACGCAAGCTCTAAGCGGACGACATAGAGCTTAGAGATAGAATTCCTTTATAACAAGCGGAATTCTGCATAAATCCGCGTTCAAATTTTATCTAGAGCTCCGCCTAAAATTTTAAAATTCCAGCTGCGGATTTCGTTTACATATTTTCTTGCTTTTAAATTTCATACACTATCGCTTTTATGCTACTTTCAATATAAAGAATAATGCGGATTTTGCAGTAGAATTTTGCACGTGTCTTTTAAAAGTGGTCTGAAATTTTAAAGATCTGTGCCTGCTTTAAATTCCGTGATTATTAAATTTTAAAATTCCATATACAAAGAAATTTTAAAATTTTAAATCTGGTTCGATAAAGAGATTTTGCTAAGCGGTGGGATTATAAAAATTCTAAAGCAATTACTCGTAAAATTTTATAAAATCCGAATTAATTAAAACCGCTAAGGCTAAGACGATGAGGTGGAATTTTGCGGATCGCTCCGCAAAATTTAAAAGAGATTATTTTAGCTTGTCTAGTTCGATGATGTAAGGCACCGAGTTTACTCCCGCACCGAAATATTTGGCAGCTAGGGCTTTTGCAGCGTTTAGCTCGGCAGCGCTTACGTCTTTGGCGCCTGCTTTGTTATCTTCAGCGTAATATTTTTTAAAAACCGCTATCTTTTGCTCGTCGGTTTTAGCATTTTTGATCTCTTTGTAGATGAGCGCGGATTTTGCGTGGCCGTCATCGCCGTGAACGGAGGTCATGACGATATCGACATTGTTATTTTTTAGAGTTTCTTCGATCCTTGCCATCTCTTTGCGGCAGAATGGGCACAAAGCGTCTGTTAGCATTAAAATCGTAGGCTTTTTAGGATCGTTTCCTAGCTTGATGATATTGTCTTTGCTCTCTGCTTTGAATACCTTACTTAGCTGTCCTGCGATGCGGTCTTGTTTGATCTGCTCCTTATAGACTACGCGTTTTTTAGGATCGATGATATCGGTAAAGATCAGATCGCCTTGGGTGAAAATGATCTCCTCTTGCGACATATTGCCTTGAGAGATTTTTAAAACGACCGCTTCAACGCCTTTTGGCTCGCTAAGCGGGATGCGTTCGGCGATCTTTATGTCGATGCCTTGTGGCGCGCCGCCGTAGATGGATAGAATTTCGCTGTCGCTTAGAGCCGCGTTTAGGCTCGCTGCGAGCGCAACTGAAGTTAAAATAGCTTTTTTCATTTTTTTCCTTTGCAAAAAATTCCGCGCATTGTAGTGCAAAATTTTAAATTTTTACTTTTTCAAATAGCGTTTATTGTCGATCGTCACGATATTTCCCATCTTGTCGAGGTATTCGAGGTAGCAGATGACGAATTTTCTGCTAAGCCCAAGCTCCTCTTTGGCGTTTGTGACGTTTACGAAGCCATCTTTTTCGATGATTGCGTAGAGGCGTTTGATCGCTAGGGCTAAATTTTCGGCCTCGACGAAGAGATTGTGCGCGAGACGGACGACCTTTTTGGCGTATGTTAGCTTTTTTAGCGCGTCATCGCCGCTTTCGCGATCAATCTCCAGCTCATCGTAAATGTTATACGGTGCAAGCGGCGCGATGCCGCCCTTTTTGATGAGATCAAAAATTTTACCCTCCAAGCTCTGCTTAAGCGCGTCAAAATCCACTCCGGATTTTACGTAAACTCCGCCCTTTTTGGAGACGATGCCGCCTCGCTCAAGCTCGCTAAGCGCGCGCGTAGCAAGATCTTCGCTGGCCCACGAGAGCTTTAGAGCGATCGAGGCGGGCGAAAAGATCGCGTAGTCGTTTTTGGAGACGATAAATTTTATGAGGCTTTTTACGTCCTCGATCGCGCTTAGATCGTAAACGCATAAATTTGCTTCGTCAAAATACGTCCCTTCTATGCCGCGCGCGATCTTTACCGCCTCGTCGTATTCCATTCCGAAGCGCTGATACGCCGAAAATAGCCCGAATCCATGCTTGTGAAAAAGGCTTAAAATTTTAAACGCTTCGGTAAAATTTCGCTTCAAAAGCGCGGTGAGAAGTACGGCTTTGCTCTGCTTTTTTAGCGGCTCTACCACGGCGTTTAGCACACGCCCGCCGCCGATTACGCGCGAGTTTGCTAGGCAGACGAAGGGCTCGTCAAATTTCAAAAACATCGTTTTGTCAAATTTAAAGCTCACGAGCTTCTCGCCGCTAGGAAGTTCTTTTAAAATGAGCGCTTTTGCCGCGCTTTGCTTGCTTCCTACGCAAAACAGCACATCTTGGTTGTGTGAAATTTCACCGCTAAAGGTGCAGTCGGCTTCATTAAAGCCGCGGAAGAAGCCCTTTTTGCTTAGGATTTGCCCCTTTTGCAGCTCGCTCGTTTTGGCATCTAAACTCAGTGCGACGCGGTTTGGAGCCTGCGCCAGCGGCGTGTCCTCGTCGTGAATCTGTACGCTTTTGACGTTAAAAGCTTTACCCAGATCGCAGTTGTAAAGCTTCTCGCCCTTTGAAATAGCACCGTTAATGAGGCTGCCCGTTACGATGGTGCCGAGCCCCTTGAGCGAAAAGACGCGGTCGATGTAGTAGTGCACGACGCCGCCTCCTTGGCGCTGCGCGGGCTTGATATTGAAAAGATAGTTTTTCAGCTCGGCGATGCTTGCGGGATCTTTTATGCTGATAAAAAAGGTGTTTAAAATTTGCAAATTTTTAAATTTGCCGATGTATTCCCTGCACTGCGTCGCGACCTCGGATCTGCGCGCGTCGTCAGCAAGATCGCACTTGCTGATACACAAGATCACGCTTTTTACCCCGAGCAGCGATAAAATTTGAATATGCTCGCGGCTTTGCGGCATCAGTCCGTCGTCAGCGGCGACTACTAGCATCGCAGCGTCGAAGGCATATGCGCCGCTAATCATCGTCTTTACTAGATTTTCATGCCCCGGAACGTCGATGAAAGCGACGTTAGTATCCCCCGAGCGCAGATGCGAAAAGCTAAGATCAATCGTGATGCCGCGTTCTTTTTCGCTCGGCATTCGGTCCCCTTCAAAGCCGTTTAGTGCCTTGATTAACGCAGTCTTTCCGTGATCGATATGGCCTGCGGTGCCGATGATTACGCTATTCATAAATTTCTCCGATCTTTTTTATTAAATCTTGCAAGTCGCTTTTTAAAATCGATCTGAAATCGAGCAAAAATTTATCATCCTCGATCCGCCCGATTATGCCCGCAGCGCGAAATTTTGCCTGCGTGCTTTGCGGGTCTGCGCCATCTAAGATCGCAAGCGCGACGCTTGGGTAGGAGGCGCTCGGCATCGTGCCGCCGCCTACGAAGGTGGTAGTAGGCACGATCTGCGATTTTACGCTGATGCGAGATCGCACTAGCTCCGCTCGCTCACGCAGCTCGTCCAGGCTCAGATGGATCTGATCTATCGTCGTGATGAGGTGAAATTCTTTATTTATATACGCCTTGATCGTCTCGGCAAGCAGGCTTAGCGTGATCTTATCCACGCGCAGCATTCGCAGTAGCTGGTTTTTGCGCAGACGTGCGATAAGCTCGCGATCCCCTAAGATGATGCCGCACTGCACGGAGCCGAAAAGCTTGTCGCCGCTAAAGCTAAGCAGCCGCACGCCGCTTTTTAAAAGCTCGAAAATGGATGGCTCGCTTTTGCCTAGTCCAAATCCCAGTTCGCTCGCGTAGCCGCTTCCAAGATCGTAATAATCGATGATCTCGTTAAAGCTTTCCTCTTTTTTCATGCTAAATTTTGCGGGGCAGATTTTAGAAATTTTACTAGAAATTTCGCCCGCGCCGCCTTCATAAAAGCGCTCGCTCTTTGCGGACAGCTCGCCGCTATCTAAATTTAGAGCATTCGCGGAAGCTGCCGCTAAGTTTAAACCATTCGGCGCGGAATTTAAAATTTCGCCTGTCGTATCCGACGAGCCGCCGCAAAGATTTTCTAAATTTTTAAAGCTTGCCGCTCTAAGCGCTAAAAATTCCTCTTTTTTGCGCGTCGCTTTTCGCGCCAAAGCCGCAACTTCCGTAGCGCTTACGCTAGAGCTGAAGCCTGAAATTTTAAAATTTGAGCGGTGCACTTTCATCAAGATCGCCGTGTTTTCATTGATCGCTTCCTCGTAATCGTCCGGCTTGGTTTTGTTTGTAGTGCCGATCTCTGTGAGCTTTGCGCCCGAGTTTGACATCACTTCGCTTACTCGAAAGCTCCCTCCGATCTCGACTAACTCGCCGCGGCTTACCACGACTTCGCGTCCGCGCGCGAAGGTATTTAGCACCAAAAATACCGCCGCAGCGTTGTTATTGACTACGAGCGCGTCCTGCGCGCCGAAGAGCTCGCTGCACAAAAGCGCTATGTAGTCGTATCTGTTGCCGCGCGCGCCCTCAGATAGGTCGTATTCTAAATTTGAATACGAGGTGATGATCTTTTGCGCGCGGGCTAAAATTTCGGCGCTGATGACGCTGCGACCGAGGTTCGTGTGCAGCACGACGCCGGTTGCGTTAATGAGCGGTTTGAGGCTTAGATTTTGAAATTTTTCATAGCGCGATTTGATGCGCGCGATGATCTCGCTTTCGCTTGCGAGCTCGCCTCCTTGCAGTGCCTTCCTGCGTGCTTCTTCGATGAGCTCTTGCGCGATTTTGATGATTTGCGGGCGGAGGCAGTTTCGAAACTCCTGCGCGTTTGCGATTTTATCGATTTTTGGTAGTTTGATTCGTTGCATTGCGACCCCGATGCCTTAAAATTTAGGCGATTTTATCATTTAAAGCTTTGATTTTGCTTTATCTATAGAATTATTAATTTAAATTCGATTTACTTTAAGTGCAGAATTTAAAAGCTGTTTAGAAAATAAGAGTAAAACCCGCCTAATTATCAATTTAGGATAGATTATGAAAGAACATGGATTTTACGCCGCGGGGCTAAAGGATGTCGTCTTAAGCGACGATATCGAAATTTGCGGCGATGAAGAAGGGGCGAAAAACGAGGAATTTATCGTCGCCAATTCGCCGAAATTAAAAGCGCAAATTTATGCGCCCGAGATAAATTTTTATATAGAAAATTCTGCGGATGAGCCGCTACAAATCGCTAAAAACGTAGATATTTTGTATCGCGCCAAGGATATCGCTTTCGACGGCGCGCTAGATAGCGACTATCAAAAGCCCGTCGGCAAAAACGTGATTCTCGCCTGTGACGAGCCGCGAGAGGAGCTTGTGAGGCTACTTAGGCAGCATGGATTTAAGGTGATCGCGTTAAGCAGAGCCGAGATTAAGATCGTCTACGGCGAGATTGGCGATCTTGCGGTTACGATTTTAAGCGAGCGAGATGAGGTTGAGACTGAGGCGGATTTTTTCTTGATTAGCGGCGCGGCGCCCTATCAGCTACGACAAAGCGGCTGCTACGAGATTTCGGGGCTAAAAGATGATGAAATTTTAGAAATTTTAAATTCCAAAAGCCCGGTTTATCATTATAAGAATTCCACGATCTTCGATCCTGCGATCTGCCAGTATCACGGCAGGCGAAATGAGCTGCGCGCGCCGTGCGCAGAGGTTTGTCCCACAGTGGCGATTTTGAAAAACGACGAAAAGCGCGAGTTAGTATTTTCGCATATCGACTGCATCGGTTGCGGCGCGTGCGTGAGCGTCTGCCCTAGCGGCGCGCTAAAATTTGCCAAGCTGCCTCAAAGCGTATTTGGCGAGATCGCAAAGCTCTATGCAGGCAAAATTCCGCTTCTCATCGCAGAGAGCGAAATCGAGTCCGCACCCGCAGCGCAGCTTCCGTGCGGCGTGCTGCCGTTTGGAATTTTTGGAAGCAAGCAAATAGATGAGGTAAATCTGCTAAGCGCGATGCAAGAAAGCGGCTCGAGTGTGATCATTTACGGCACGAACGCGGGCGAGGGCACGCGCGAGGCGGCGGAGCTCATCAATGGAATTTCGCGCGCGATCTATGGCAAGGACGCGGTATTTTTAGCGCGAAATTTAACCGAGCTGCAAGAGGTGCTAAAGTGGGCGCAAAGCTCTCAGCCGTGGGCATTTAGCTTAAACGAGCAGGGCCTTAGCAAGAAAGAAATTTTTTCCAAACGCGTAAGCGCAATGGTCGGCGATGGTAGCTTCGGCGCTGTAAAAAGCGGAGAGTTGCTAAAATTTGGCAAAGTAAACATAAACGAAGCAAGCTGCACGCTATGCCTTAGCTGCGTGGGTGCCTGTAATACCGGCGCGCTGTATGCCGATAACAGCGATAATTCAATTAAGCTCAATGCCTCGCTTTGCACGACGTGTAACTACTGCGTGCTAAGCTGCGCCGAAAAGGATACGATCGAGCTTGAGCCTTGCGGCGTGGAGCTTGAGCCGGGATTTTTTAATTACAAAATGCTAGCTAAAGATGAGCTTTTTAAGTGCATTGAATGCGGTAAGGAATTTGCGACGAGCAAAGCCGTGATGAAGATCGCGGATATGATGGGCGCGCATTTTGCAAACGAGCCTGAAAAGATGAAGACTCTTTTTTGCTGCGGCGATTGCAAGGCGAAAATAATGATAAAAAAGCAGATAGAAGATGCTAGAAAAGGGGCAATGTAATGGATGCGAATCTACTTCAAGCAAGAAGCTACTACTACGAATTTTTTGCAATTCCGTTTTTTTTCTATGAAACGGATGCGAAATTTAAGCGCTGGAAGGAACAGCTGGAGTTTTTACGCAGCTCGCCCATTGTGCCTAGCGATGAGGCGGAATTTCAAAATTTGGCGAAATTCGATTTTGCAGCGTTTAAAAGCGAGCAAAATTCCGTGCTTTTTGATTTTTCATATGCCAATGTGCCGATGAGTGCAAGCTTCTACGACGAGGGGCGCGACGATGGGCGTATGCGTGTCGCAGTAATCGACGTGCTAAAAAAGAGTAAATTTCGCCGCAATATGGAGCTTTGCAAAGAGTGCGAGGATTATGTGGGATTTATTTTTTACCTGCATTCGACTCTGCTGCGCGACGCGGCTGCAAAACACAGCGCGGTTTTAAACGGACAAAATTCCGCGGCAAACGAGCAAAATTCCACAAATAGCGCGAGCTTAACGGCGCAAGACGGAAAAAATTCTGCAGGTTTGCATGGCAGTAAAAATTTTACGGACTCGCAGGATGGCAAAAATGCTGCGAACTCGCAATACGCTAAAAATTTCGTCGGCGCGCAAGACGGCGAAGCGCTGGCGTTAGAGCTTTTTACGAATGTCACCAACAGCTTTGTGGATGAGTTTAGCGAGCTTTTGTGCGGGCATGTGCGGGCGGATTTTTTCAAATCATTAGGCGCACTAATGAGAAGCTTTTTTGCGCTAGAACGCTCTCTTTTAGCTATAGCTGCTCCGCAAAAGAAAGATCGCAGCGTCGTTAAAGAAGCGATCAAAAAAGGCGGCTATCAAAATAAATTTACCAATCCGGAAGATATTTTTGATCTGGATTGATAAATAAAATTTTTAACGGAAATCTTAACGCAAAAGCAGAATTTCGGTTAAATTTTAAACTTGCAAGCTAGAGTTTTGCGAGTAGTTTTTTAGTTAGAACTTTATATTTTGAATTTTAAATAAAATTTAAAAAGTAACTTAAAATTTAATTTCCATCTCACTGCCTTTTCGTTATAATTCATTAGACTTAAATCCTGTAACAGGCGTTACTACAATAAAAGATTTAAAGCGATTTCTTCACAAAGGAAGACCATGGAGAACAAACGCAGGGATTTTCTTAAAAAATCTCTAAAAATCGGCGCAGTAGGTGCCGTGGGCGTTGCCGCGTCTCAGGCTCTAGCGAAAAGCGAGCAGGACTATGGCGATACCGTTCGTGGCAAATCACCGAAAAAAGAGGTGCTTTACTGGGAGAGTGAAGCGTGGAAAAAATACTATAAAGTAGCTTACTAGGAGAATTTTCATGAGTGAGAATGCGATCGGAAGGAGATCGTTTTTGAAACTCGCCGCTTTAGGAGCGAGTAGCGTAGCTGCGTTTGGCGAAAATAATACGCTAAGAGCTGCTACTGAGCAAGAGATCAAAAACCCATTTCCAGGTTCCGTTATGAAGCGAACGATATGTTCGATCTGTTCCGTAGGCTGTGGTATCGAGGCTCAAGTGGATGAGAGCACCAATACCTGGATTCGCCAAGATATGGCAGTAGATCACCCGATCTCGCAGGGCAGTCACTGCTGTAAGGGAATCGATCAAATCGATCTAACCAAATCTAAAATGCGTCTTAAATATCCGCTCAAAAAGGTTGGCGGCAAGTGGGAGCGCATAAGTTGGGAGCAAGCCGTTAACGAAATCGGCGATAAAATGCTTCAAGTTCGCAAAGAGGACGGCCCAGATAGTGTGGTATTTCTGGGTTCGGCTAAATTTTGTAACGAGCAGGCATATTATTTTAGAAAATTTGCAGCCTTCTGGGGTACGAACAGCAACGACCACGTAGCCAGAATTTGACATAGCGCAACAGTCGCCGGTGTGGCGAATACTTGGGGTTATGGAGCTATGACAAATCACGTAGGTGATATGGCGAAAAATTCTAAAATGATCCTTTTCATAGGTGCGAATTCCGCGGTTGCAAATCCAGTGGGAGCTATGAAGCACGCTCTTCAGGCTCGCGATAGAAACGGCGCGAAAATCGTTGTAGTTGATCCAAATTTTACTAGAACTGCGGCTAAGGCCGATATGTATATTAGAATTCGTCCGGGAACCGATATAGCGTTTGTGTACGGAATGCTGCATCTAATCTTTAAAAACGGCTGGGAAGATAAGGAGCTAATAAAAACCAGAACCTACGCTGTAGAGGAGATTAGAGCCGAAGCTGAGAAGTGGGATCCTAAAGAGGTAGCAAATGTCACCGGCTGCAAAGAAGAGGAGCTGATAGAATTTACGAGGATGTTCGCTACCACAAAGCCCGCTACTCTGTGCTGGGCTCTAGGCATTACACAGCACTCGATCGGAAGTTCTAATACTAGAATTTTGGCTCTTTTGCAGCTCATACTAGGCAATATGGGCAAGCCGGGCGGCGGCTGCAACATCCTTCGAGGCCATGATAATGTTCAGGGCGCTACCGATATGTGCAATCTCTCCGATAGCTTACCTGCGTATTACGGGCTAGCCGATAACGCTTGGAAGCACTTTACTAAGGGCTGGGGCGTAGATTACGAGCAGTTTATTAAAAGATTTGCCGTCTCTACTAAGCAGCCGCACGAAAAGCAGGGTGAAAAAGTGCCTGGCACGAATTTTACCGAGTATTTTCACTACGATCCGAGCATCGAGCAAGACGTGATAAACTGGCGCAACGAAAAGGGCTTTTCGCTATCTAAATGGTGGCAGGGCGTTTTGAAAAACGAGCCCGTTTTAAGTAGTGGCAATGTCCGCGTTCTTTGGGTGCAAGGCACAGGAATTACTTCTATGGCTCACGTTCGCGAGACTCAAGAAGCATTAGGTAAGATCGATATGCTGGTAGTCGCCGAGCCGTTCTTAAACGAAGTAGCGATTCTAAACGATAGACCGGATGGAATTTATGTTTTGCCGGTAGCTACGCAGTTTGAGAGCGAAGGTCATCTAAGCGCTACAAACCGCAGCGGTCAGTGGAGAACTCAGATCGTTAAGCCTCTATTTGAGAGCAAAGAGGATCAGGAGGTAATGTTTTTATTCGCGAAAAAATTCGGCTTTTACGACGAATACGTTCGCGGCATGAAGATGGGCATCGTTGATGGCGAGCTTAAGCAGGTTAAAGACGATTTTGTTTGGCCTGACGACGCTACCGATGAGATCGCACGCAATACTCAAAGTATTGGAAATAACGGACGCACCGCAGCTAGATTTCGCAGACAGCAGAAAAACTGGCATCTATTTGATCCCGATACCCTGCGCGGCATAGGCGGCGAAGTAGAGGGCGAATACTACGGGCTTCCATGGCCTTGCTGGGATACGCAACACCCGGGCACGCCGATTCTTTACGACGTAACTAGACCTTATGCAGATGGGGGCATGGGCTTTAGGAACCGCTTTGGCTTAGAGCACGACGGCGTTTCGCAGCTAGCCGACGAGAGCATTACCCTTCCGGGATCAAAAATTTCGGGCGGTCATGCGGAGATTACAAAAGCAAATATCGAGCAGGTTTTAGGCATCACACTAAGCGAGGATGAAAAAGCCAAGATGGGACCTACGTGGAGCACAGATTATAGCGGCATTATCGCTAAAAAATGCCGCGAGTTTGGAATTTGTCCTTGCGGAAACGCAAGAGCTAGAGCGAAGGTTTGGCAGTTTGCGGATCAAATTCCAAAGCATCGCGAACCGATCCACTCGCCGAGATGGGATTTGGTGGAGAAATATCCGACCTTTGCGGATCAAAAACGAAATTTCCGCGTCTTTACGAGATTTATTTCCGAGCAGAAAAAGCAGGATTGGAGCAAGGATTTCCCTACTATCGTGAGCTCGCTAAGGCTCGTAAATTTAAGCGGTGCGGGTATGATCGAGCGAACGAGCAAGTATCTTTCGGCGATTACTCCGGAGATGTTTGCGCACGTAAATCCTAAGCTTGCCGCTGATAAAGGTATCAAAGATGGCGAGATGATGTGGATTCATTCGCCGCAAGGCACGAAGATCAAAGTCAAGTGCATCTATTCGCACGCCGTAACGCCTGATCGTATTGTTATGCCGTATAACTTCGCGGGAATTTTCCAAGGCGAGGATCTAAGCGAGCGCTATCCTGAGGGTACTAAGCCATATATCAGAGGCGAGAGCTCAAATACGATTACCAACTACGGCTTTGACATAAATACGCAAATTTCGGAATTTAACGCCGGTCTTTGCAGACTAGAAAGAGCATAAGGAGATAAAATGCCGGCAAGATTAAAATTTTACGTCGATGTCGAGCGTTGCATCGCTTGCTATGGTTGCCAGGTAGCCTGCAGCTCGGCGCACGAGGTTCCCGTGCAGATCAATAGGCGCAAAGTTATCACTTTAAACGAGGGCATCGAAGGGCAGGAGGTTTCAAGCTCTATTGCTTGCCAACACTGCACCGATGCGCCTTGCGCGCAGGTTTGTCCGGTTCAATGCTTCTATATCAGAACCGACGGCGTCGTTTTACACGACAAAGATAAATGTATCGGCTGCGGATACTGCCTCTACGCGTGTCCGTTCGGCGCTCCGCAATTCCCTAGAGACGGAGCTTTCGGTATCAAAGGCGCGATGGATAAGTGCACTATGTGCGCGGGCGGACCGGAGCCTACGTTTTCTCACGAGGAGCTTCATAAATACGGTCAAAACCGCATCGCGGAGGGAAAGGTTCCGATGTGCGCGGCGATCTGCTCGACCAATGCCTTAATCGTGGGCGACGCGAGCAGGGTTTCGGAGGTTTATCGCAAGCGCGTGCTTACGCGCGGTGTGAGCCTATAAGATTATGGAATTTTAAACACCTCCGGTTTAAAATTCCGCTTCCTTTCGCAGAAATTTCAACTGAGCGACGGCTTTAAATTTAGCGGTCGCTCAGCGCGAAATTTTATTGAAAATCTCTGCTCCCGCGTATCGATCGTTAGATTATTTCAAAAAATAGCTTCTTGCTGACATTAAAATTTTAAATTTATGCTACAATCACTCAAATTTAGGATTTGAAATCTTAAGCGAAAGGATCTGTCTTGAAAAATAAAATTTCACTTTTTTTGGTCATTTCGGCGTTTTTGATTTTTACGGGTTGTTCTAAAAATGTGCCCGTAAATAGCGGTATCGTGCGCACTTCCGAGCCGCTTCACATTATGGAATTTCCGCAGGATAAGCTCATAAGCGTAAATTTCACCAATACCTCTACGACGGATTCAAATTTAACCCAAGTAGTTATCCAACATCTACGTGCGGACGGATTTAAGGTCGTAAATAAAAGCGCGGCGAACGTCCAAATCGGCGGCAATCTCAACTACTTTCGCAAGGCGGATTTTTCGCGCAGATCGTGGGATAATCCGAGATTTAGCTTCGGAATGGGCTTTGGCAGGTATTATAGATATACGGGCGTGGGCATGGGCTGGGGGATGCCGTTTGGTTATGATCCTTGGGACGACGACGATTATTACAGAGATTATTTCTACGACTCGCAGATTAGCCTCTACATAAGCGTTAAAAACAAGGGTGCGTGGAAGGATTACGTAACTAATCTCAACTACCAAAGTATCAAAAATCCAGGCTCTAAAGACGCGGTAATGGATGCGCTAAATTTTAAAATTTACGAATATATAAGACAGATGATTAAGCAGGGAAGATGATAATAAAAGAGAATAAAAAGCCTGTAGCGATGACGCTGGCGGGATCGACGATTTTGGCGCTCGCTAGCGGATATTGCTACCACGCGGGCTTTGGCGGTGCGGCGCTTTTCGCTTCCGTAGTGGCGGCATTTTGCGCGTTTTTTTGCGCGCTCAGACTCAGCGCGAAAAATTATTTGCAGATCGGCGAGGATGCTTTTACGATCGTGCGCGGCGCAAATTCCGAGAGCTTTGAATACAAAGATATAGCAAATTTAGGCACAAAAACCTTCGTCGCTGGCAGAAACAAAACCGAGCTTTTAAATTTTGTATTCAAAAAAACGCCGCAGGCGCAGGACCGCTTTAATTTTTTGCGATTTTACAGTGACACGGAGGCTACGCTACCGGGTTCGTTTGAAATTTCGATCTATGAGCTGAGTAGAATTTTGCGCGAGAAAGCGGGTCTTTCGCAAAGCTCCGAAGAAGAGCAAGCCGCTCCAAAGACTCGCAAAGGCGCTAAGGGCTCTAAAAAAAGCGCGAGTAGCGCTAAAAATTTTAAAGCTAAAAACTTTCGCGATGAGAATTCCGCTTCGCAAAATTCCGATACGCAAAATTCCTGCGGCGCACAAAATTTAGATGAAAATTTAGGCGCGCAGAATTTCGGCGTGGCGCAGGATTTCGCCGCACAAAATTCTAATGGCACCGTCGATTCAAACGGCGCGCAGAATTTAGAGGGCGCTTCAAATTTAAACGAACAAAGCCCCGCCGCGCTGAATAATGCCGCTTCCTCAAATAGCGCCGTCGCAGGCAAAAATTTCATAGGCGCCGAGAATTCCGCCTCGAAAATTTCCGCGAGCGATAATGAGCCTGACGCTGCGCCCGAAAGTGCGGCGGTAGACGGCTCCGATACTACCGATACGGCGATGCAAAGCTCCGCCTGCGAAAGTAAAAACAAGTAGAGGCGCGCAGCTTTGAACTCCTTGCCGATCGGAATTTTCTTACAAGGAGCCGCGCTGATGCTCTCGCTCATCGTCGCGATCGGCGCGCAAAATATCTTCGTTATCTCCCAAGGTCTTGCGAAAAACCACGTCGCGGCGGTTTGCACGGTCTGCGCGCTAAGCGATGCCGTATTTACGGCCGTAGGGATATTTTTAATCGGCGGCGCTCTTAAGCAAGGCTCGTTTTTTACCCAAATTTTAGGCATAGGCGGGGTCATATTTCTGCTCTGCTACGCGCTAAGCTCGTTTTTTAGCGCCTATAAGGGCTCGCATTTTGCCAAGATTCAAAACTCGGCAAATAGCCCGCTGGCGCCCGTCGTAGCCAAGGCCCTTGCTGTGACGCTTCTAAATCCGCACGTATATTTAGACACCGTCGTGGTCGTGGGCTCGCTTGGCGCTACGATCGCGGATCCGCAAAAGCCGTGGTTTTACGCGGGAGTTATGTTCGTATCGTTTGCGTGGTTTTTCGGCTTGGGATATGGCTCAGGGGCGCTTTCGAAGCTTTTTGCAAGCAGTAGGGCATGGCGTATAATCGACGCGCTCGTGGGAGTTTTGATGCTATATATGGCGTATCTGATCGCTAAGTTTGTCTTTAAAATTTAAAATTTCACGCTAAAATTCCGCATTCTTGATAAAGGATCTATGATGAAAATTGAAATTGAAAGCGGGCTCGAACTAAAAGAGGCCTTGTGGCGCGTAGAGAAAGCTCTGCGACTGGTGACCGACAAGGACGGCAAAATCACATCGAGCGCGACGCTTTACGTGGGCAAACATTCGCTTTTAAATTTACTCGATACCAACCAGATCGAAAATATCCAAAACGCCTATGCGCGCGCCAGAACGGAATTTCGCGCGGAGATGCTGGGCGTGCTGGAGGGCTTTTTATCCCAAGAGGACGCCGAAAAAAACGCCGAATACGCGCTATTTAATCAGCTCTATCAGATGGCGATGACCGCGGGCAGAAAGAGCGATATCTTTATTCATGTCCAAGGCATCAGCGAAAACGAGGTCGTGCTGCGCGTCTATCAGCGCTTCGAGCTGGAGAGCGGCGAAACAATCTATTACGCAGGCGGTGAGTTTAGCTACACTCTGGATGAAAATTTCGGCAAAATTTATCGCTACGAAATCTGATTTTAGCGGTACGGCGCAAGATCGGTGCCGCCTTGATCGTAAATATCGCGCCTATGTAAGATTGTGCTGCAAATACCCTTTTAGTAATATTGCATCTGCCTGGGTGTCGCACAGATACTGCGTCTGCTGTTAGTATGAGTTTGCGTCGCAAATTTTAAAATAAAAGTGCAATTGTTAGCTAAAGTTCTGTTTTTTCGTAGCTAAATATAAAATCCAAAGCTCGGCTCGTAAGTAAAACCATAAATTAATTATGTGCGGTAGTTGAGGCGGATTTATGTAACTAGATTTAGGCGACTGATTGTTGCTTTGTAATTTGAATAGGTAAATTTGCGTCGCTTTTTCACCTATCATTACTATATCGGCAGTGTTACGATAGCGCTTTGCAAACCTGTTTTATATTTGCGCTACATGGCCTATTCATAGCTCATCACATACAGCTAAATTTTATAGCAGATAAATTACAATTCTTTCTCGCGTTTCCTTAAAATTTCACTCTTTTTCGTGATAAATTTAAGCGATTATAGCTACAAACTGAAAGATTTTTATTTAAAATATATTCAGCTATAGAAATTTAAAGTAAATTTTTATATAATATTTTAAAAAGGAGATAAAATGGCAAATTTTAAAAAATATATAAAACAAGATATAACCAATAAAACAATAGAGCCGAATAAGATTTTTGCTTCATTATCACAAAAGCGATATCAGTATCTGCGAGCACCACAAACCGATGTCCTTGAAAAGTGGTTTGAACAAAGAGATGAAAATGCTACAGTCATAAAAATGAATACTGGAAGTGGTAAAACATTAGCAGGTCTTCTTATACTAGAAAGTTGTCTAAGAGAAAACAAAGGACCTTGTATATATGTTGTTCCAGACAAATATCTTGTAGAACAAGTTAAAAATGAAGCTGATATGTTAGGTATCAATGCAACTATCGCCATACAATCCATAGAATTTGAAACTTCAAAAAAAATCTTAATATGCAATGCATATCAACTGTTTAATGGACAAAGTAAATTTGGAATCGGGAAACCAGAAATTGAAATTGGAAGTGTAGTTATAGATGATGCGCATGCTTGTATAGATATTATAAACAAACAATTCACTATAACGATTAATCAAGAAGATAATAAAAATTTATATAATCAAATTTTTAGACTTTTCATTAATGATATTAGAAACCAAAGCCAGTCATTAGCAACAAAACTTGAATTAAATGAACCAAATACGATAGGACTTGTTCCTTTCTGGAATTGGCAAGACAAGCATCAAGAGGTTTTTAAATTTATAATAGAGAATGGGGATGATGATTTAAAAAAATTTAATTTGAAATTGATAGAAAGAAATTTTGAATTATGCAGATGTGTGGTTAGTTCATCCAGAATCGAAATAACTCCTCATGTTATTCCTATACAAGAGTTTGTATCTTTTGAAAACGCCAAGCGTAAGATTTTTATGACTGCAACACTTGTCGACGATAGTATACTATCAACCCATTTTAATATAAGCGAGGAATATTTAAACAAACCAATTACCCCAAAAATAGTAAACGATATTGGGGAACGTCTTATTTTTGCTCCACACAGGATAGACTCAGACATGACAATGAAAGACATCCAAAAAATGCTACAAAAATTAGCCAACGATCTAAAATGCAACATATCAATAATTTCTCCATCTTTTCAAAAGAGTGAAATATGGAAACATATGGCAACTAATGTAACCAATAAAGACAACATTAAAGAATGCGTAAAAGAGCTTAAAGATAAAAATACAAAAGGCACAATTGTTGTTTTTACAAATAGATACGATGGTATAGACTTGCCAAATGAAGCTTGTCGAATTTTGGTGATAGATGGGTTGCCAAATGCTCAAACGCTAATAGATCAGTTAAATGAAGGATATTTACAAGGAGACGACGATAAGATTTTAAACCAAAAAATACAAAAAATTGAACAAGGAATGGGCAGGGGAATAAGATCAAATTCTGATTATTGCATTGTATTATTACTTGGGTATGATTTGGCAAAAATAACTGCAAAGCATAAAGATAAATTTTCAGAGGCAACAAAACAACAGTTTGAATTATCAGAAGAGGTAATGGAAGATTGTAAAAACATAGAGGATATACAAACAACCATTGTACAAGTATTACGAAGAGATGAGAATTGGATACAAGCACATAATGATAGAATTTTAAATATAGAATTTAAAGTAAACAGCTTGAATATATTTTCTATTGAATTACGAAAAGCTTATAACTTTGCTATTAATAAGAATTATAAAGCAGCACAAGAAATTTTAGAAAATTATATAAACAAACTACCACAGGATAACAAAATTTTTATAGGCTATGCAAAACAGATTCTTGCAGAATATACAAATTTTATAGACCAAAATAAGGCACAAGAAATTTTAAAATCTGCCTGCAATCTAAATAATCAAATTTTAAAGCCGATTAATGGAATTGAATATAGTAAAATTTCTCAGCAAAAAAGTCAGGTAGACAATATAACTAATTATATATCTGACTTTATAAACACAAATGACTTAATAATAGAGGTTGAGGAAATTTTATCTCATTTAGTTTTCACAAAAGATACCTACGATAAATTCGAAGATTCCATTAAAAGAATAGGTGTATTATTGGGCTTCTATTCACAACGGCCAGATAAAGAGTATAAATGCGGTCCTGACAATTTTTGGGCAATTGATAATAAATATCTTATAATAGAATGTAAAAATGGTGCAATAACAGACACTATTTCAAAAAGCGATATAGAGCAAATAACCTCATCCACTAGCTGGTTTAATCAAACTTATCACATTAAAGATAAAAATAACTATTTTTCTATTTTGATTCATCCAAGCAATAAAATATCGCAAGATGCATTTTCTAATGAAAAAATAAGAGTTATGACAGATAAAAATTTGCAAATTTTTAAGGAAAATATTAGAGGATTTTTTAATTCAATAAAAAACAAATCGAGCGATAATAGAGCTATTGACAAGCAATTAAAACATTACAGGCTAGAACCAATTTTAATAATTGAAAATTATACGGAAGACTATAAAAGATAATCTAAAGGAGCTTAAATGTCAAATATCTTAATCATAGGCGCGGGCGGCGTGAGCCAAGTCGCGACCGTAAAATGCGCGATGAACGCGGACGTTTTTAGCAAGATCACCCTTGCAAGCCGCACCAAAAGCAAGTGCGACGCGATCGCTAAATTTATAAAGGACCGCCTAGGCGTACAAATTGATACCGCCCAGATCGACGCGGACGATACCGATGCCGTGGTCGCGCTCATCAAAAAAACGGGTGCCGATTTGCTTTTAAATGTGGCGCTGCCGTATCAGGACCTAACCCTCATGGACGCGTGCTCTCGCGCCGGCATCCCGTACATCGACACCGCAAACTACGAGCACCCCGACACCGCGAAATTTGAATACAAACTGCAATGGGCGAAGGACGAGGATTTTAAAAAGGCGGGCACCATGGCGCTGCTGGGAAGCGGCTTTGATCCTGGCGTGACCAATGTATTTTGCGCTTATGCACAGCAAAATCTCTTTGACGAGATCGGCGAGATCGACATCCTAGACTGCAACGCAGGCGATCACGGCTATCCGTTTGCGACGAATTTCAACCCTGAAATCAACCTGCGCGAAGTAAGCGCAAAGGGTCGCTACTGGGAGCGCGGCGAGTGGAAAGAGACCGAGCCGATGGAAATAATGTTTAAATGGGGCTACCCCAAAGTTGGCGTCAAGGACAGCTACCTGCTCTATCACGAGGAGCTAGAAAGCCTCGTTAAAAACATCAAAGGGCTAAAGCGAATCCGCTTTTTTATGACATTCGGGCAGAGCTACCTAACTCACATGAAATGCCTAGAAAACGTCGGCATGCTACGCATCGACGAGGTAGAGCATAACGGCGTAAAAATCGTGCCGATACAGTTTTTAAAAACTCTACTGCCGGATCCTGCGTCGCTAGGCCCTCGCACGAAGGGCAAAACCAACATCGGCTGCGTGATCCGCGGGCTCAAGGACGGCAAAGAGCGCCAAGTATATATCTATAACGTCTGCGACCATGAGGCTTGCTACGCCGAGACGGGCGCACAGGCCGTGAGCTACACGACGGGCGTGCCTGCGATGATCGGCTCGATGATGGTGGCAAAAGGCATTTGGAGCGGCAAAGGCGTCTTTAATATGGAAAATTTCGACGCCAAGCCTTTCATGGACGAGCTAAATAAACAGGGCTTGCCGTGGGAGATGATCGAAATGAAACCAGGAGAAAGATACGAAGTTTAAATTTAAGGCTTGTCTTTTTCTACTTATACTTCGTTGGTTTTAAATTTTGCTCGGTCATTACCCACTCGGTAACTCCCGTCACAAAATTTAAAACCGCCTCGTTTAAGCGAAAAATACCGCGCCTGATTTTTATTAAATTTCACCCACGATACTTCGCCTTGATTATCAAATTTTATGATTTTATTTATATCCAAATCAAAAAATCTTAAATTTTTACTCATACCACAACATTTTATATTCAGTTAACAAATACAATAAAAGCGAGATATTTTTCGTGTAAATTTTGCTTTTACTAAAAATTTATAAAAGCCTTACACTAAATTTAATGAGCCAAAATAAAATTCGGCAGTGATTTTCTAACAGAAGATCAAAAATAAAAAGCCAAATTTGGGAGGCTAAAGATGTTTAAAAAGATATTGTTTCTAGCCGTTTCTTCGTTATTTGCATTTGGTGCTCTAGCTCAAGCAGGCGAGATAAAAGCAAGCGACTCGCCCTTTGGTTACGCTAGCATTGGTGTAGAGCAAAATTTTGGCGGATACGCCAGCAAAGAGAGCAAAGAAGTCGTCGTAAAAGATAGGCAAGAGCTCGTAAAATACGCTCAAATGGGTGGTTACGTCATCTATGTGGATGGGCTCATAGACCTTAGCGAAGGCAAGATCCCACAAAATGGCAATAGCGATGGGCTGGATAAATTTATAAGTGAGATTAGCGGTGGCGAGTTTAGCTCTTATGCCAAATTTATGCAGGCTTACGGCGCTTCATGCCGTGCAAATTTAGACGGTTCGCAAGATCCAAAGTTAGCAGCGCTTCGCAAAAATTTAGCCAACGAGTGGAAAAAGCTCATCGTAGTGCCGGTAGCTAGCAACACCACAATAATCGGCTTAGGCGAAAACTCAGGCATAAAAGGCGGCTCGCTTTTGTTAAAAAATGTCCAAAATATCGCGATCCGCAATATGAAGATCGAAGATGCTTTTGATCCATTTCCAGATATACAAAAAAATGACGGCTTTAATGCGCAATATGACGGCGTCAGCATAAAGTCAAGCAAAAACATCTGGGTAGATCACTGCCATTTTAAGGACACGGTCGAGCTTGGTCATGTGCATTTAGCAGGTGGAAAGCTTACCAAATGGCAGACTTACGACGGACTATGCGACATCAAGGGAGACAGTGCGGCTATCACGATCTCGCACAACATCTTTGAAAACCATGACAAAACGATGTTAATTGGCTCAAGAGACTCTGACGGCAGCAGCGAAACAAGGACTATAACGGTCGCTCATAACGTTTTTGACAACTGCGCGCAACGCCTACCTATGGCACGCAATGCAAAGGTGCACGTCTATAACAACTTTTATGACTCAAAAGATGGCTTCTATGACCAAAAATACGCCATTGGCGTGCGCTTTGGCTCGCTAATATACGCTCAAAACAACTACTTTACAAATGGCGTCAAGATAAGCTACAAGTGTAACAAAGGCACCATTTTTGAAAGCGGCAACATAGACCTTTCAAAAAAAGGCAGCGTTTGCGAAAAGCTAACCAAGCCGCCATTTGAGCCTCCATATAAATTTGAGCTCATCGAAGCCTCAAACGTCCAAAACGAGGTAAATAAAAACGCCGGCACCGGCAAACTAGCCGTTATAAGATAATACCACTAAAGCTCCAAGCTGGTCAAAACTCTTGGGGTCAGATTGCCATTACAAGGCACTTTTAGTTTTTGCTTTTTTAAGTATTTTAAGCTTCTATACGCCAAAATTACAAAATAAAATTTCTAAATTTACGTCTCAAAATAGCAAATTTACGCTACGAGCTCATCTTACGCCGATTGCCATTGGTTCGTAAATTTATGCTAAATTTACAAAAATTTAGTCATTGCTAAACAAGAAAGGGAAATCTTGCAAATAAAAACGCCTATCTGATTTTGGTCATCCTAAATACGCTCGCGGCGTATTTTAATAAGTAAATTTTAAATTGCGGCGAAATTTTATAATTTGCCGTCGAGTTTGGTTCTGTTTTAAATAGACGAGCGGTTTCTTAAATTTAAACTCTAGCTAAATTTAGACCGAAATTTTTAAGTAAACTTTGCTATAATCGCCGCAATTTTGAAAAAACCGAGGAGAAAATATGAAACTAATTTACGCTGCTTGCGTGCTAGTCGCGTTTGCTTCGGCTCAGACCGAAACTGTGCAGGTGCCGGACTTTGCTAAAAGCTCGATGAAGACGCATGAACAGGCCGAAGAAAAACTAATCGCAAATGCCCTAAAAGGCGATTTAAGCCAGATCGCAAGCGACCTGAAGATCGATAAAACTCTAAAAGGCGGCGAATCGCTTGTCATTAACGGCGCGCATTACAGGACGATCGAGGGCGACAGCACGCAGTGGAAAGAGGGCGATGCCGTGCGCCTACTAAGCGGCAACAAGGACGGCAGATGCCTAAGCTCGATTATGCTCAATCTGCGCACAAAAACCGTCTGTAAATTTATGTGCGACGCGTATTAATCGCATAAATTCCATACTTTATAGCGCGAGCGAGATGCTTTAAATTTCGGTTTGCTCGCGCCATCCACAGTAATTTGTTGTATAAATTTCTACATCTCGCATCGTAATCAGGTAAATTCTGCTATAATAAACGCAAATTAAACAATGTCGTTAAAATTTAGCGCGGACGTGATAAAGCGAGTAAAATTTGTAGAGGCAAATTTTAACCCTGCCGCTCGGTACTTCAAACGGCAAATCAAGGAAAAAGATGCAAAAATTTAGAATTACAAACGGCGAATGTTCGCGCATGGATATTTTTTTGATCATGACGCTGGTTTATATATTCGGCGTGGCGTGCAGGTTTTTTTGGATATATTGGGCTAGCGGGATCGAGCAGTTTTCTTTCGATGGCGAGCTTATTATGACCACGAACGACGCCTTTGCGAATGCCGAGGGCGCGCGCGATATGATAGCGGGCTTTCATCAGCCGGGCGATCTTAGCCCATACGACGCGTCGATCCCAACTCTAGCGTTTTTGCTTAGCAAAATTTTACCAGTCAGTCTAAATAGCATTACGATCTATATGAGCGTGTTTTTCGCGCCGCTGGTGGTCGTGCCGATTATTTTGATAGCAAGAGAGTATAATATCCTGGGCGCCGGCATCATCGCGGCACTACTTGCTTGCGTGCTGCCCGGATATTATGTCAGGACCTTGGGCGGATATTTTGATAGCGATATGTTAAATATCGTCCTGCCGATGCTAACGCTATGGGCTTTGATTAGGCTCATAGAGCGAGGCACGCAGAGTAGCTTTGCTTTACCTGCCGTTTTTACAGTAATTTATGATTGGTGGTATTCTAGCTCGTATTCTCTAAATATGGCAATTATAGTGATGTTTTTGCTATACGTTTTGATTTTTGATAGGCGTAATGAGGCAAATTACAAAGCGATGATTCTTATGGTCGTTGCAGTTATAAATTTTGGCGCGTATTACGAAGGCGAGACAATAATTGTAAATTATATTTTATTGTTCAAAATCTCACTGATTGCATTGCTATATTTTTTAATGATTAAAATTCCAAGCCATAAAAGCAAAAGAGCTCTTTGGATTTTGGGTACGATCGCCGTAATTACGTTCGTCATATTCGGCGGACTTGTGCCTATAGCAGTGCAGCTTAAAGCATATATCTTAAAGGATGTAAGCAAAGAGGAAATTTTCTACTTCTACGGCGTTAGGAATACGGTTAATGAGGTAGAAAACGCTAATTTCATGAAATTTGTGCTTGAATCTAGTGGGCATCTATTTATATTTATATGCGCTGTAGGAGGGCTGGCTCTACTGCTGATAAAATTCCGTTCGTTTATCTTAACCTTGCCGATGATAGCGCTTGGAGTTTTAGCACTTTTCGGCGGAACTCGCTTTACAATGTACGCTACACCGATGATAGCGCTTGGATTTGCTTATTTTATATATTTTACGCTGAATTACTTTGAAATACGCACCTGGCTTAGAAGTACTTTGTTGGCTATTTTAACTTGTTTAGCGCTAATGCCTAGCATAGATTTTATTTATAAATTCCGAGTTGCGCCTACGCTTACGAAAGACTCCATAGCGCCTCTTGCAGAGCTAAAAAATAAGGCTAGCAGGGAGGATTATGTGCTATCGTGGTGGGATTACGGATATTTAATCAGATATTACTCCGATGTAAAAGTAGTAGCTGATCCCGGAGGTAGACAGGCAGGAGAATACACTTTTATGAGTGCATTTTCCTTTAATAAAGATGAGGTAAGCTCTGCTAATATGGCAAGGCTTAATGTCGAATATATCGAAAGGCGTATGAATGAAAATTTTAGCTCAAGTTTGCTTCAGATGCAAAAGGATTATAATGAGCCCGATATCAATAAATTTTTAAAATCCCTGGAAGATAAAAATTTTAAACTCCCTCAAAAAACCAGAGAGGTATATTATTACTTCGTACCGCATATGCTAGATATTCTACCGAATGTTTTGAAATTTTCCACTATCGATATAGCTACGGGAAGGGAATTCTGGACTCCGTTTGTTCATGTGGGTTATGATATTAGAATGGGCGAAGATGGAGTGAGTATCATAGTAAATGATGAGTGTACGCTACCTAGCGCCGATCCGGAATATCTAATTTTTAACGGCAAAAAGGAACCTATCAATTCCTATTATCAGGTAGGCGAAGTAGACGGCAAACTCGTTAAATTATCAAAGCAGGTAGATGAAAGCTCCGATCTGTTCGTTATATTTTTACCGGATTACCAAAGAATTTTAATCTTAGATAAAAAGGTTTTTGAATCAGCCTTTATCCAACTTTTTGTGCTGGAAAACTATGATAAAGATCTGTTTGAGCCCGTTTATTTAAGTAATTATGCGCGGATTTACAAGTTATTAAGATAAATTTATATCCAGAGGAATATTGCGTAAATTTTTATTGCATTGTGCTTTTACGAAGCGTATGTTACTAAGCGATAAAATTTATAATGCAAGCTATATGTTGAGATTTAGAATTTATACTATAAATAAGTTACGAAAATACTTCAAAATTTTATCACTAAAAATCGTAAATGTTATGTATTTACTTTAAATTTAGCCTAGGTTTCGAAGCGTGTCGCTATCATTGAGATAAAATTTCACCGAAAGGAGTAAAAATGAGAAATTTAGTTGCAAAAGCATTGTTGCTTAGTTCTTTAGCTGCAGTAAGCGCGATGGCGGAGGGGCTTTTCATAGGCGGTGAGGGTGGATATAATTTCAAAAACCAAGCTGCAGGTTTTGATGACGGACAGCCGCAGATCGGCGTTAAAGCCGGATACGACTTCGGCACGTTTAGAGCTTACGGCGGATATTTTTATGGATTTAAGGGCGAGGATTCCAGCTCGAATGCCAATTCGAAAAGAAAGGTTAAATGGAGCACGCACGATTTCGTAGCCGGTGCGGATTTTACGCCGGAGCTTTTCGGCAGATTTAAGCTTGTCCTAGGCGCTTACGCTGGACTTTCGGTGCTAGATACTGAAGTTAAAATAGACTATAGCAATGGCGGCTGGGTTAGAGCGGACGATACGCTGGGCGGCTTCATTTTGGGCGGCAAGATAGGTACCGCGTATGAGTTTGGCTCCAATAGCGAGATTGAAATGGGCTTTAAAGCAAGCAAGGCGTGGTATAAAGATGGCGATTATATCGAAGATAACGACGGTAAAAAATACGGCGTTTACGCAGGATATAATTATAAATTTTAAGAATTTTCATATTTGAGGCATTGCACTGCTTTCATAGAGCCTTATGCTCAGTGGCTTTGCGGTGTGTCGGGTGTGGCTGGCCTCCTCGTTGCAAGGCTTTACCAAGTTTTAGTAGAATCTTGCGACGAGGTTTAAATTATTGATGAATTTAACGCCTTTAAATTCAATCCTAAAATTTTAACTTACAGAATTTCGTCGATAAAAATTCCATTTCAGATTTTATCGGCGAAATTCTATCCCTGCGCTTTTGGATAAAATTTCGTTCATTTTCGAGATTAGGTTAAAATTTTAATGACGTCAAAAGAAATTTTAGATAAAATCAACACTTTCATACCAAAATTTTACTCAAAGGATAGAGATGAAAAGTTACGTTACGGGCTTTCCGCGTATCGGAGAGCAGCGCGAGTTAAAGAAGGCTTTGGAGAGCTATTGGGCGGGCAAGTGCGATTATGACGCGCTAGAGCGAGTCGCCGCAGAGCTAAAAGATCGCCACATCAAATATCAGCTGGATGCTTGGAGCGGCCTAATTAGCGTAAACGACTTTTCATACTACGATCTGATGCTCGATACCAGCGTACTTTTCGGCGTGATCCCGCAGCGCTTTGCGGCTCTTTCGGCGCATGAGCAGTATTTTGCGATGGCGCGCGGCAGCAAAGACGCAGTCGCGATGGAGATGACGAAGTGGTTTAACACAAACTACCACTATATCGTGCCCGAAATCTCGGCGTATACGGAATTTAGCCTAAATTCTAGTAAAATTTTAAGCGAGTACAAGGCCGCGAAGAATAATGATTTTAAGGATTCCTGCGCGCTAAAGATAAATTTAATCGGACCTATTACTTACTTGGCGCTTAGCAAATCAAGCGACAAAAGCGATCCGCTCGCGCATTTAGATGCTCTTGCCGCGAAATACGAGGAGCTGCTAAAGCTTCTTAGCGAGCTTGATAGCGAGGTCGTAGTTCAGATTGACGAGCCAATTTTCGTAACGGATCGCGCGGCTGAGCTAGCGCCAAAGATCGAGCCTGTTTATCAGCGCCTAAGCAAGGTCGCAAGCAATGTAAAAATCATCTTTATGACCTATTTTGAGCATGCGACCGAGGCCGTACGCGAGATAGTAAAGACCGATGTTTGGGCGATCGGGCTTGATTTTGTTTACGCAAGTGAGGAGAATATCAAAAAAGAGCTTGAGGCTTTAAAAGACGCTAAGACCGTGCTTTTTGCAGGCGTGATCGACGGGCGCAATATCTGGAAGAGCGACATCGACAAAAAGCTAGCCCAACTCAAAGCCGTCGAGGCCTACGTGCCTAAGGAGCGCATCTATGTGGGTACCTCCTGCTCGCTTTTGCACGTGCCTTTTACGCTAAAATACGAGGACAAGCTAAGCACCGAGATCAAATCCTGGCTAAGTTTCGCGGTCGAAAAACTAAGCGAAATTTCGATTTTGACCCATCTTTTCTTTGAAATTCCGATGTGCGAACACGGCATGAAGGCATACGAGGAAAATCAAAAATCGGCTAAAACTCGCGCTAGCTCGCCTCTAATTCACGACGAGCGAGTGCAAAGCCGCGCCGCAAATTTAAATAAATTCGAGCGCGCCGATCGCTACGAGGATCGCATCAAGGTGCAGAAAAAAGAGCTAGGCTATGGAATTTTGCCTACCACTACGATCGGCTCTTTTCCGCAGACAGCCGAGCTTCGCCAGGTTCGCAACGCCTATAAAAAGGGCTTAATTGGCTGCGAAGCCTACGAGCGCGACATCAAAGCCTACATCGACGACTGCGTTAAATTTCAAGATGAGATTGGTCTGGATGTGCTGGTTCACGGCGAGCCCGAGCGCAACGATATGGTCGAGTATTTCGGCGAGCAGATGAGCGGATACGCGTTTAGTGCCAACGGCTGGGTGCAGAGCTACGGCAGCCGCTGCGTGAAACCGCCGCTACTTTTCGGCGACGTGAGCCGCCCAAAACCGATGACCGTGGAGTGGATCAAATACGCTCAAAGCCGTACTAAAAGGATCATGAAAGGTATGCTAACGGGTCCGGTGACGATGATGAACTGGAGCTTCGTGCGCGACGATAAGCCCCGCGATCAGATCGTAAAACAGCTTGCGCTCGCGATTTTCGATGAAATTTCGGATCTACAAGACGCGGGTATCAAGATCGTTCAGGTAGATGAAGCGGCGTTTAAAGAGGGCTATCCGCTTAGATCCGAAAACATTCCTGCATACGAAAAATTTGCCGTTAGTGCTTTTAAGCTCGCTGTCAGCGCCGCAAGTGCTCACACGCAGATCCATACGCATATGTGCTATTCGGAGTTCAACGACATCATCAAAACGATAGAGGCGATGGATGCCGACGTCATTAGCATCGAGACTGCTCGCAGTGGTAACGAGCTGCTTCGAGTTTTTAAATCGGTCGGCTATAAACAAGAGGTTGGTCCAGGTGTTTACGATATCCACAGTCCGCGAATTCCTAGTGTGCAGGAGCTCGTAAGCCAGATCCGCGCGCTGCTTGAGGTGCTCCCGAAAGAGCAGCTGTGGATCAACCCTGACTGCGGCCTAAAAACCCGCAAATGGGAAGAAGTTCGCCCTAGCTTAAAAAATATGGTCGAAGCGGTAAGAATCATCCGCACAGAGGGGTAAATTTCAGGCAACACGGACTTTGCTGTCGGGTAAAATTCCACCCGACAGCTGTTTTGCGATAGAATTATGTGGAACGTTTATTTCGAATATGGACCGTTAAAACATCTGCGCGAAATTTTACTTCGAACGAGCATGAAAGGGCGGTGAGAGATTTCTACGCGTTTGCTTGGCAAGCATATTTGATAGCTGCTAAGTAATACGGCGATGTGAAATTTTGCGCGAGATTTACGGATTTCGCAGTTGGGCAGGCGCGGGATTTTTTTAAAATGCGGCGTAAAATTTCATCTCGACTGATAGCTTAGAATTTCATCGCAACTGCTTGCTTGCTTGAGACGCGGAGCGTAAATTTTATCGCGATTGCCCTGAAGGCGGGCTGGGGCAAGCGATAAAATTTTAAAATTTTCATAAATCAGTTCTTGTGCGCACAAACCTCGTCAGCCGAATAAAAAACGCTGAAATTTGCAATTTTACGCGGCATTTTATGAGCTGCTTGCGTCGTTAAATTAGAATTTCAAAACGCAAGCTAAAGCTGGTATCGTTGCTCTAGAAATTTTAAATTGCAAATTAAAATTTACATTATCTCGTTAGAATGGCTAGATTGCGAAGCGAGATTTGGCTCTGCTACGTTAAATTTCAGCCAAGTCAAAATCTATGTAGCCGCATTAAATTTACGACTAATTTTGCCTGGCGAGCTCGAATTTACGCCGCGCCAAAACTAAGTCTAGAGCCAAAATTTGCGACGCGAAACACGTTGATTTTAACTTGTGTTTTTTGCAAAAAAGAGCAGCGAGGCTAGTGTAAGGTGCGTTTGCGTTACCATAAAATTAAAAGAGCCTTTATGGAGGTGCAGATCTGCAATTTGCAGTAAAAATTAAAAGCCATGATTTTGGCTCATAAGGCGCAGCTTTTAGATGGTTTCTATCGCGCCTTAAAGTGAGATTTTACTTAGTAATTTTGCGCGGCAGATTTTAACGGGCGGAATTTTATTATCGCTGCAAAATTTTTGGCTTTTAAAAATTTTGCTTTGTAGAATTTCGGCCCTAATAGTTGTGATGAAGTGTGGCTCATCTTATTTCGTAGGATTTTAGCGGCATCGCGCGCCTAATTTATATGGCATGATTCCAAAAGGCGCTTATTTTGAAATCCTGCGGGTAGAACCTGCGAGACTGCGCTTGCGAGGTTTTGTAAGAATTTGATGGCAAAGCGCTCCGCGCGTTTAAAAATTTTATTCATGCGTCGAGCCCTCATTTGCGTTTCAAATTTTGTCATTGTGGCGAAATTTCGCTCACGCGGCAAGGGCTTGCTGCAAGCTGTCCATGAAATCTAAGGATTTGGACGCTAAATTTATTAGCGCGTTTAGCAACGTAATGCCGTGCCTGCGCATAAAATCTCGCGCTGCAAGCGATTTAAAAAGCCTTTTCGCTTCGTATAAATTTCGCGCCGCGAGCGTTTAAAAGCCGCAAGAGCTTTAAAAATTTAAATTGGAAAGATTGAATGACATTTTTTTCGCCCGAGTTTGTCCTTGCTTTTTTAGCGTTTTTAATCGTTTATTGGACTCTCAAAAATCACATTTTCGCGCAAAAAATTCTGATCCTGCTGGCAAGCTACGGCTTTATGTGCTCCGTAAATCCTCGCTTTGCGCTGGTGCTTGCAGCCTATAGTGCCTTCGTATATTTTGCAGGTGCGTGTATCGCGCGCGCTAATCGCGTAGTCGCAAAAGCCATACCGCCCGCAAAGCAGTCCTCGCACAAGAAAAAGCTCTCGCGTAAAGCGGCTGCCAAGCAGATGAGCGCAACAAAACAAGCTGGCATAGCAAAGCAGATGCAAAAAGCGGGGTTAGCGAAGCAGATTTCGTTACCAACTGCGAAGGCGCGTGCAGTGATGCTTGCGGCAGTTGCTGGCGGCTTATTTTTTCTCGCGTTTTTTAAATATTATGGCTACGTCAGGGAGTTTTTCAATGCCGCTCTTGCTGCGCTGCACCTAGGTGCCGTCGATAGTGTGGCGTTTCCGCTTGGAATTTCATATTATGTTTTTATGTCGATCACCTATTTCGTCTCGGTTTATAGGCGCGAATGCGGTGGGCAGGGCTTTTTGAGCTTGGCGTGCTTTTTAGCGTTTTTCCCTAGCGTCGTGATGGGTCCTATCGGACGCGCTAGCGCGGCTAAGGGCGTAGAGCCAGTGCTGCCGCAGTTTGATCGCTTCAAGCACTTTGGCAATGCCGATGAAATTTATGTGCTTATAATTTTTGCCTTAGTTAAGATGTTGCTTATTAGCGGCTATTTGGGCGCGTATTATAGTGATGTGATTTCAGGCGTTTACGGTGACGAGCCAGAGTCTTCCGCGGCGCAAATTCTAGCTGCACTGCTACTCTATGGCGTGGTGCTTTATACGAATTTTAGCGGCTTTATCGATATGGCGCGTGCGCTTGGGCTTGCGATGGGCTTTAAGCTGCCGCAGAATTTTAATATGCCCTATGCAGCTAAGAATTTAGGCGAGTTTTGGGATCGCTGGCATATCAGCTTATCCACATTTATACGCGATTATATTTATATCCCGCTCGGCGGCTCGCGCAGGGGTTTTGCACGTACCTGCGTAAATTTACTAATCGCGTTTGCGCTATCAGGCATCTGGCACGGTGCGGGATTAAATTTTTTGATTTGGGGACTTTTGCACGGAGCGGCGCTTGTATTTTTAAAATGTCTTGCCAAAGTGGGCGTAAAGCCGCTAAATCCGCATTTGGCGCTATTTTGCACCTATATTTTTGTAAGTTTCGCTTGGATTTTTTTTGCCAATTCCCTGCCAGATGCGGCGGCGATTTTGAGCGCTTTTACCCGCGCACGAGCTTTCGGAGATATTAGCGAGCTAGCGGTGCTTGCGGTGATTTTGGCGGGGATTTTTGTTTATCCTAAAATCTCAGCTCTTAAAGATACTTTGATCGCGCTTTTTGCTGAGCTGCCGTTTTTGCCTAAAGCTCTCGCGCTTGGCGTGATTTTCACTCTGATTTTCGCGCTGATGCCAAGCGGAATTCCAAATTTCATCTACGCAGGATTTTAGATGCTTAGGTTTGTTTCGACTCTGCTTTTTGCGCTGCTTTTCTCCGCATTTTTTATGCAAGGCTCGCTGCTTTATTATTTGGAGCAGAGATTTCACGATGATTTTGGGCTGGAAGAATGGCTACGCCGCTCGCCGTTTCGCGTAGGCGGAGAGATCTACGAAAAGATTGCAAATGGCGTAGATAAGCTAGAGCAGCGTATCAAAGGCGAGGATATTAGCAAGGATGAGGACGCAAGTCCGCATAGCGGAAGCGAAAATTTTAAAAAACCTGCGCAAGATCGTATGGCGGAAAATCAAGCTTTGCAAAGCAAAGGGGTGCAAAATCACGATGCTTCGCAAAGCGTTAAACTGCAAGATAGCAAGCCGCAAGCCCATGCCGCGAAGAATTCAGCTTTAAATGATTCTGCGCATCATTCAAAGACGCGCGATTCTGCGCAGGAGCCTTACGCACAAAATTCTGCCCCTCAAAATTCTACTTCGCAAAATTCCATGTCACAAAGACTGGCTACAACAAGCTCTGTGCCGCGTAGCTCCGCTGCGTCGCAAAATCCCGTCACGGCAAGCGCAACCTTGCAAAGCGGCGAAAATTCCGATTCGCAACTTCCCGCTCCGCAGGCTTTGGAGCAGAATTTAACGACGCAAAGCTCCGCGGAGGTTGATGCTAAAATTTCGCTTAGCGACGATGGCAAAATCCGCCTAAATGCAGGCGATGAGGTGCT
Source organism: uncultured Campylobacter sp. (assembly GCA_963529625.1). GTDB lineage: Bacteria > Campylobacterota > Campylobacteria > Campylobacterales > Campylobacteraceae > Campylobacter_B. The sequence goes on from CAURZM010000010.1 coordinate 34,481, forward strand.
TTTTATGGGCGATAGTCTTATGCAATACGTGGGGATGAACGCTAAGAAATTTTTCCCGAAGCGAAGCCTGAGGGTGATCGATCTTAGCAAGCAATCGACGGGGCTTGCGAGCAAGAAATCTTTCGACTGGCAAAAGACGCTCGATACTGCGCTTAGAGAGAATGGCGGCGTTAAGCTCGTAGTCGTGCTTCTAGGAGCTAACGATGTGTGGGAGTATCGCGCAGGAGGTAAAACCTATGGCATTAAAACGCCGCGCTGGCGGGAGTTTTACGCCTCAAGAGTGCGCGAGATCTACGATACGGCGCACTCGCACGGTGCAGGAGTGCTGTGGCTTGCGATGCCGTGTATGCAAAAGCCGGATTTTGAGGAGAAAACGCAGCTGCTAAATCAAATATATGCCGACGCTAGTATGGCGCTTGGCGGGTATTTTATGCAAACAACCCCGCTGGTGTGCGAAAAAGGCGTCTATAAAACCTATCTGCAAAGCGGCTCGAAGCTCGTGCGCGTGCGCCAAGACGACGGCATTCATATGAGCAAAGAGGGTTGCGAAGCGGTAGCGAAAGAAATTTTATCAAGGATTGAAGTTGAGTAAATTTATAGCGATTTTATTTGCCGTATTATTAAGCGGATGCGCGGCAAACGCAGGCGTTCGCGGCATAAATTCCGCAAACACAAAAAGCTCTGCGGGCTTTGGAGTGAAATTTTTTGGCGATTCGCATTTAGGAAGCGACGCGCTGATAGATGCTTTCAGACACGGCTTTTTCGTGCAAAACAGCGTCGGCTTCGTGCCTGCGATGATGCCTAAATATCACAAAAGCGAAAATATAGAATTTAAGCAAAGCGGCTTTAATGTAATCTCATCCCGCACCGAGCAAGACCCCGATTTTCCGCTATGCGGAGTGATCGCTACCGGCAAAAAGGGCGCTAACGTGCGACTGGAGCTAAAGCAGCTTAGCGGCGATTTTTACGTCGAAATTTTGCATAAATCGGATCAGAGTGGCGAGATTTTTCGCGTGCGCGACGCAAGTGGGCTAAGCGCGTATATTTCGCAAGAAGTGCCGCAGAAATGGGAGTATTCTAAGCTGCGACTTAGATTTCCGATCGAAATTCGATCGCTGCGTGATGGAGCAGAGCTTGGAGGATATAAAATTTACCGCAAAAACGCGCGCTTTGCAGACTCTTGCGCGAGTAATGGCGCGTTTAGCAACCTCTACGAAAAATGGGGTGCAGATGCCTTTGGTAGGGATTTTTCAGGACTTAGATACGATCTCGTAGTTATCGCTTATGGCACAAACGATGCGATGGATCCGAAATTTGACGAGCAAAAATTCTACCAAAGCGTCCGTGGGCTGCTTCGCTCTGTCCGCTCCGCAGCTCCTGGTGCAAAAATCCTGCTCGTAGCGCCGCCGCGAAGCCCTAAAGTGCCAAACGCCTCACGCGCTGCGGAGGTGCTAGCGCATCTAGCGCGAGACGAAGGGGCGATGTTTTACGACATAGCCGGTCTTATGGACGAGGATGGTGGCTGGCGCGGCTGGCGCGAGCGTGGGCTTATCCGTCCCGACGAGATCCACTTACAAAAAGAGGGCTACGAAAAAATCGGCGCCGCGCTGGCGACGAAATTGCGCGGCAGGCTTTAAATTCAATCTTTAAATTTACGCGGCTTGTTGTGGAATTTTAAAGTTCGTTGTGAAAATTTACAAAGCTCTTTGTGGAAATTGCACAATCCGCCGCGGAATTTACGCAGTTCGCTATAAAATTTACAAAGTTCATCGCTAAATTTAAAAATTAGCGGCAGTAAGCAAAGCTGCGCCTACTCGGATTTCGTCGCTTGGATCCGTGCCGTAAAATTTAAAAACCTAAAGCCGCGGCTTTAAATTTACGCGGCGACAGGCTCAATGCCCGCGCTTTTAAAATTCCGTCGCCTAAATTTATGCTTCTAATTTGGATTAAATTTGTGCAGTTGCGGCTTGGAATGCTAGTTGGGTTTTGCGGCGCGCGCTATATAAAATTTAGCGCTTAAATTCTATTTGCGCGGGCTGCAACAAAGCGCGGCGAGCCAGATTAAAGGGGAGGAATATGATATATCTTTGCGGCGATACACACGGAATAAACGAGATCGGCAAAATAACGAACAAGGCCTTTGCTAGCGGGCTTAGCGCCGATGATTTCGTCATTGTGCTCGGAGATTTCGGGCTGTTTTGGAGCGAGCGGATAGATGAGTTTATGGCGCGTAAAAATATAGAAAGATATTTCCCCGCCACGCTTCTTTTCATAGACGGCAACCACGAAAATTTCGATATGTTGGATGAGCTGCCGCGCGAGCGGAAATTTAGCGGCACCGTGAGCGTGGGCGGCGAGAATATTTTTTGGCTGCGGCGCGCTTAGCGTCGATAAGGCGCATCGGATACCGGGGCTTAGCTGGTGGGCGCGCGAGATTCCAAGCGAGGAGGAGTTTGCTTGCGCGATGCAAAATGCGCGCGATTTCATCGCCGCGGGCGGGCGGATCAATGCGGTGTTGAGCCACACGGCGCCGTGGTTTACGATGAAATTTTTAAAAGAATACCTTTGGTGCGGCAAAAGTACCCCCGATAAAACGTCTGAGTATTTGGAGCGGATCTTTGAGCTCGTAAGGCCTGCGCGGTGGTATTTCGGACACTTTCACGGCGATAAGAAATTCCACGCGCACGGCTGCGATTTTTATCTCTGCTACGATGAAATTTTAAAATTTGAGGACTAGTCTTGAGCCTGCGGCAGCGAAATTTAGGACTTTGCAAACTGCGAAATTCGCTCGTAAATTTTAAATGCTGAGGCGCGCGAAATTGAGCCTTTATATTAAAATTTAAGCTAGATTTGCTACAATGTGGCACTTTTTTAGAAAGGAATAAAGATGAAGGTTGTAATTACTTATTGTAATTCTTGATCTTATAGACCGCAAGCTCTCCGTGTGAGAGATGAAATAACAGGCGTCTATAAGGATGCAGTTGTCGAGTTGGTCCCTGGTGGCAGCGGAGACTTTCTAGTAGAAGTTGACGGCAGAAAGCTTTTCTTCAATAAAGATTTTGCTAAGCCTCGTTTCCCAAGTGAAGGTGAAATTTTAAATCTAATTAAAGTTGCAGCCTAGCTCAAAGCCCGAAAGCGGATCGTAAGATTTGCTTTCGGGCGTTTTTTATACTCAAATTTCATATCCCTAAATTTAATCGTAAAACCATTCTGAATTTTGCAAAAATCAGCGTTGCGTAAAGCTTATACTAAATTATCCCACATTTCGGTCAATTTGAAAAGTTATTTTAATCAAAATTTACGCGACGATCGCGGTTTAAATTTTATCGCTCGGAGTTTATAAATTTCAAAAGAAAGAGGAATTTTTGCGAAATCAAAATTTCGCAAAAACAGGGAGGGAGGGTTATTTATTTGCGCGCTCAATATACTCGCCGCGGACGGTGTCAACGCGGATGACCTCACCTTCGAGCACGTGAAATGGGATCTGTACCACGGCGCCGGTCTCAAGCGTGGCGGGCTTTTTGTTGCTGCCCTGCGTATCGCCGCGGAAATTTGGCGCAGTTTCTACGATCTTAAGCTCCACCACCTGCGGCACATCCACACCGATCGCTTTGCCGTTGTAAAACATTATATTTACCATCATGCCATCTAGCATCCATTTTTTCGCCTCACCCACGTCCTCGTCGCTGATCGCGATTTGCTCGTAGCTATCGGTATCCATGAACTGACACGCCTCGCCGTCATCGTAGAGATACTGCATCTCTTTTTCCTCAAGATTCGGCGCTTCGCATTTATCGCCCGCATGGAAGGTCTTTTCAAGCACCTTGCCATCGATGAAAGATTTTATTTTAACGCGCACGAAAGCAGGTCCTTTTCCCGGTTTTACGTGTTGGTATTCTATGATTTTAAACGGAATTCCGTCCACCTCGATTTTTAGACCTTTTTTTAGATCGCCCATTGAATAAGCCATAAATTTCTCCTTAAATTAATGAGGCGCGATTATAACAAATTTTATTTTAAATTGATATAATTGGCGAAATTTTAAGGGGAGAGAAGCTATGAAAAAACTCATCTACGTTTTGGCTGTGTGTGCGGCTTTTACGCTTGGCGCGAATGCGAACGAAGCGGAGTTCGTAAAAAACCTAAAGCAAAGTCTAAATGATAAAAACGCTCAGCTCATCTCGATCGACAAGCTAAACTCGCTAAACGGGCTAAATTTACTGATCGTCCGCTCGGGCGATAAAAAAGAGGCGTTTTTGGCTAGCGACGACGGCAAAAGCCTAGTGGCAGTAACTGAGGAGCCTAAGCTTGCAGACGCGGCGGATGCGGCGCTGTTTAAGATGAGAACTCAAATTTTAAAAGACGCCAACGATGCTGCCGCACTTAAGCTGTTAAAAAGCATAAATCCCGCGAGATTTGCCTATATCGAGTCGTTTGATAAAAATAATCCCTACGTGACCTACATCGTGGGCGATCCGGAGTGCCCGTATTGCGCCGAGGAGATGAAAAGGATCACGAAGTATCTTCGCAACAGCAACGTAAAATTGATCTTTGCGCCGGTGCACGGCAAGAGCGCGTTTATCAAATCGGCGCTGATTTTAAAGCAGCTAAAAGCCCTCTCTCCGAGCGATCAAAAGGGCGCGATCGACGTGATCGAAAAATACTACGACAAGAATGTGCAGGTAAGCGATACGGACGTTTCAAAAGCCGAGCTTGACGCCGTATATGCGGACACCAAGACGCTGTTTTCTAAAGGCGTGATCAAATCAGTTCCATACGTGATCAAGGTGAAAAAATAGTCTGAATTTGAGGAATTTAGGCGCGAGGTTTGTGCGCGAATGATACAAATTTGCAGCCTTTGCGACGAGGGTCGCTCCGATATGCAAAGATAAACTTTTCGCGATTTGTTTGCGAGAGGTGCAAGCTTGCGTGCAGATGGCACGCTGTCTGCCTATCCATAGCGCCACTTCCGCTCAACACACTTTCATACCGCCTATCGATAGCGCGTCTGCTATGCCTTGCGCTTACCTATGCTCTGCCCGTACCGCCCGTAGATAGCGTATCCGTCATTAACGCCTCATTCGTTTGCTTGCGGCATACCGTACGCACACAGTACCGCTCGCCCGCGCCATATTTAGGCTTTTTTGGCGCGCAGTTCAAAGTAAAATTTTAAAATCCTCGAGCGAAAAGAGTAAAATTTTATCGCTTTTTAGGCTTACTAGCTCGCCGCTAAAGCCGCTTTTAGAAAACAGCGCGAGCAGATCGGGCGCGAGGTGCGCTTTTTCGCATTTGAGCATGAGCTCGTTTAGCACGTTTTTTGAAATTTTTCGCTCCTTGTATTTGCACTCGCCCGCAACGCAAAAGCTCTCAAATTTCGCGTAGATGTCGATTTCGACCTCCTTGTTCCAAAAGCTTGAAATTTGCGAAATCTCTAAATTTAGATACTTCGCGAGCAGCTCTTTGCTTAAAATTTCAAACCCGAGCCCCGCGTAGGCGTTGAAATCCGCTTTGATTAGACTTAGCACGCGTCCTATCTCGCCGCGGCGCAGCGCGGGCAGGTTCGGCTCGATAAATCTAAACCAAAACCTCGCGAAGTTACTGCTAAAATGGACTTTGTCGGTGATATGGTAGCGGCGCAGCGCGCGCGGTAGGCGGTCGTTTTTACGGGCTTTTTGCGCTCTTTGCTCGCTTGATTTTTCGGTGATTAAAAACTTCGCGTTTATGAGATCTGCGGTGATTTTTTGTGCCGTAAATCGCGGCAAGATTTTTGAAATTCCTATTTTTTTGCGGTCGCTTCTAGCGAATTTCATCAGCGCCTTTTTGATCTGCTCTTCGCACTCGCCGCCGAATTTAAAACGCTCGCCGAGACGTTCAAAGCAGAGCAAAATTTCATTTTCGATCGCCTCGAAAACGTCCGCGTAGCCGCTTATGCAGCCGATCTCGTCAAATACGAAATGAAACTGCAAAATCGCATCGATACCAGCATCGCCCAAATTTCGCGCAGTGTCTTTTAGCTCGTAAATTTCGCCCTCCTTGCGGGCGTAATTTTAGCGAGTTTGGATATAATTTGCAAAAATTTTGGAGTCGCGCTTTGGATTTTCAAACGATCAAAGAAAATATCATCTTAAAAGAGGGGGTCAAATACTTCGATTTCGCCGCCTCGGGCCTTGCGTATCGCCCTATAGAAGCGGAGATCGAGCGCGTGCTTGCAACATATGCCAACGTCCACTCCGCAGGTGGAACAAACGCCGAGATTACGAGCGATTACTACGAAAACGCAAGAGCCAAAATCAAAGAGCTTCTAGGCTGCGAGGAGCGCTACTACCTGATCTCGTGCGGATTTGGCGCTACTGCGGCGATTAAGAAGCTTTGGGAAATTTTAGGCATATACCTGCCGCCTGCGACGCGAGATAGGCTCGGCTTGCGGCGCGAGAGCATAAAAGAGCTGCCGCTTTTCATCATCTCACCTTTTGAGCATCACTCCGTTGAGATTAGCCTAAGGCGGGGACTTTGCGAGGTCGTGCGCGTGCCGCTAAGCGCAGACGGGCTGATGGATTTTGCGCGGCTGGGCGAAATTCTATCCGCAAATAAAGGGCGCGAAATTTACGGTGTACTTACCGCGGCATCGAACGTGACGGGGCTTAAGCTCGATTACAAGCGCGCTTACTTGATGCTAAAAGCGCACGGCGGGCGGCTGTTCGTGGACGCTAGCGCGCTCATCGCGCACGAAAACGTAGATCTCGGCTTTTGCGACGGAGTGTTTTTCGGCGCGCACAAGCTCTTAGGCGGCGTGGGCGCTAGCGGGATTTTAGCGGTGCGAAAGGAGCTTTTGCGCGGCGAGGAGCCGACATTCGCGGGAGGCGGCACGATCAAATACGCAGATGCCCTGACGCAGCGCTTTATAATCGACAAGGAGCGCCTAGAAGAGGCGGGCACGCCGGGTATCATCGCGCTGGTACGGACCTATCTTGCCCTAAAACTTCGCAAAAGCGCGGGGCTAGAGGCGATCAAATCGCGCGAAGAGGCGATCTGCAGGCACTTCATAAGCGAAATTTCAAAAATCCCCGAGATTGAAATTTACGGTAATCTCACTGCGCCGCGCGTGCCGATCTTTGCTTTTAATATGAAAGGTCTCGCCGCAGACGCGCTAGCCGGGGTGCTCGGGCAGAAATTTGAGATCCAGACCCGCGCAGGATGCGACTGCGCCGCGCCTTACGGCTTTGATCTGCTCGGCTTGCAACCCGATACCGAAATGTCGCGCAAACCCGCTTGGGTGCGGGCTAGCTTCTCGTTCATCCACGACGAAAGCGACGTGGATTTCTTAGCGGAGGCGCTAAGACAGATTGCTAAAATCCGCGATAAAATCACCTTCGTAGCGGGCAAATATCGCTGCGGCAGCATAAATTAAGCTCGCGAAATTTTGTAGCAAGAGCCGCTTTTAAATTTTACGGCGCGGGATTTTGCGACATAAAATTTTATCGGTGAAATTTCGCAGCGTAAAATTTTATGGCTTGGAATTTTAAAGCGTAGAATTTTATGCGCAGCTCGGCAGCAAATACTCCGTGCCGATTGGGACGTGAAATTCTTTGGCATAAAATTTCGCGACGTAGAATTTTGAAATTTTAAATTGCGGGCTGAATTCTAGCGGTAAATTTTGTGCTGAGGAGTTTTGCGCCGTGAAATTTGAGCGGTAGAATTCCGTGCCTCGAAATTTTGGCCGCAAAATTTTGAAATTTTACAAAGCCGAATTTCGCTCGGCAGACTTCCGCGGCGAGAAATTTTACTGCAGAGCCATGGCGGCGTAAATTGACGCGGCCGCGCCCGCCCGAAAGCTAAATTAAGGCGCGAACGTTTGCGATAAGAACGCAGATTTTAAGAGGCGAAATTCTGCGCCCTCAAAAGGCGCAAAATTTCACCGAATTTACTCGCCAAATTCCTTCTGCAGTCTATAAACCTTATCATAATCGACCCCCTCGATGATGCGCGGGCGAGAGGCGTTGAAATCGGCGTTTATCACCGAGCGAGTGGGATCGTACTCGGGTAGGTCGGTCATCTCTAAAATTTCTGCGATCGCGTGGATGAGATCGTCGTTTAAAAACGGCCTATTTTTGGCTGCGGCGATGCGCGCCCAAAGATCTGCGTTTTGTTCTTTAAACTTATCCGACGCCATGAAAATCAGCGGGATTTCGAGCGTGAAGCGGTTGATGCCGCCGTGGATTAGCTTGCCGCGGTATTGATAAAGGCTCTGGGCGTGGTCGCTGAAATAGACTATCAGCGTGTTGTCGTCTGCGAAAATTTTATAAATTTCGCTTACGATAAAATCGTTGTAAGCCACGGTGTTTAGGTAGTGCGCAAGCTCTTTTTTCTGCCCTTCGTCCAGCGGCTCGCGCGAAATATCCGCGGCGCTAAATTTAGCAAAGCTTTTGGGATAGCGAAACTCGTAGCTCGGGTGCGAACCCATCAGATGAAGGATGAAAAATTTATCCTTTTTCTGCGTACCATTTACCTCTGCGGCGGAGCTTTCGTCCTTGCGCGCAAGAGGTGATTTTTTCGCACCCGATTTGAAATTTTTTATGCTAGGCAGCATAACTTCGTCGAGCGAGTAGGCGTATTTGTAAACCGGGATCTGGTTCGTAAAGTCCGAGTGATCCGTCATCTGCGCGCTCGCGCCGCTTGCGACCGCCCACTGCCCGTAGCGCTCCTGGTTGCTGATCCAAAAGGTCTCGTAGTTTGCCAGCCGTGCGAGATTTACGATGTCGAGGTTGGCGCTCCACGGGCGCTGCTTTTCGCTCTCGTAATTTCCAAAATTTAGCACGTATTTTAACACGTCGTTGGTCTTGGCGCCCGGCGAGACGACATCGCTAAAGGCGATTAGATTTCCGCTTTGCTCAAGCGCTTGCAGATTCGGCGTGGTAGGCAGATAGTAGCCGTATAGGCTCATGAAATTTCGCTGCAGGCTCTCTCCGATAATAAAAACGACGTTTGAGATGCGGTTTGGCGCGGTTTTATGCGAATGTGAGGCGTAAATGCTTTGATATCCCGCTTGCAGCTCGCGCACGCTTTTAAAATCGGCGCCGAAATAATCCTTCGTAACGAAAGCAAAGTTGTAAATCGGAATTTTATTTAGCGCGATTATGATGCTGGCGCGCATTTTCGAGCTTTTGGCTACGTAGCTTGTAAAAGCTGCATGTGCGATAAAAACGAGCAAGCTAAGCAGAAAGATTAGCTTTATCGCGCGACATAGCTTCATTCGCGCTCGCTGGCTCACTCTAAGCCTAAGAGCGACGATGACGAATACTAAAAGTGCTAGAAAAGTCGCGATAAGCTTAAAATTTAAAAACGCATGCGCGAACTCAAAGGCCTCCTTGGGCGTCGTTTGCACTAGCGCGTCCAGCGTGCCGTGCGAGTAGGTAAGCTCCAGGCTAAAGATCAAAAAAATCTGAGCGATCGCAAAGACCACGTTTATCGCCAGAAGTGCAAAGGCGAGAATTTTATATAGCCTGGCGTTATAAAAGCTAAGCGCGTAAAGCGCGAAAAAAAGTATCGTCACGCCGCAGATCGCGGACGCCGCAAAAAACAGCGCCTGCGCAGAGAGTAGCTCGCCGCCGCGCGCGATAAGAAGCAACCCGAGCGCTAAATTTAATACCAAAACTAGCGTGTATGCGTTTAGCACCGCACCATCAAATACCGATAGGAGGCTGAATCTGTCTTTTAAAAATGCGCCGATATTTTTTGCTAGGCTCATGAAATTCCTTTGTTGATTGCGTTTAAAAAATGAAGATGAAAAATACGACGCCGATTAGAATTCTATAAATTCCAAACGGGATGAAATCAAACTTTGAAACAAAGCTTAGAAATAGCTTGATCGCCGCAAGCGCCACGACGAACGCCACTACCCCGCCTATGAGAAAGGTCGTGATATTGTCGGAGTTTTGCGCGAAGGTGTCTAAATTTTTATAGGTGTCGTAAAAAGTCGCTGCAAACATCGTAGGGATCGCGAGTAGGAAGCTAAAGCGCGCGGCTAGGTTTCTGCTTAGCCCGCACAGAAGCCCTGCGATGATGGTAGCGCCGCTGCGCGAAGTGCCTGGCACCATCGCAAAACATTGCGAAAGCCCGATGATGAAAGCCTGAACGTATGAAATTTGATCCAGATGCTCCAGTTCATTCTCCCTAGGGCGCGCCTTGCGAAAGAGCTCGACTGCGATAAAAATAATGCCCCAGCCGATCAGCGCGTAGGCGACGGTCTGCGGCGCGAATAGCGATTTGATGCTTTTATAGAGCAAAAATCCGATCGCGGCGGTAGGGATGAAGCCCACGACGAGCTTGCACCAGAGATTAAAATCGACTAAAAGCCGCTTGTAAAACATCGCCACGACCGCTAGGATCGAGCCTAGCTGGATAACGACTTCGAAGCATTTAAGCGTGTCGGTTTGCTGCAGGTCCATCAGTTTTGCAGCTAGGATCATGTGTCCGGTCGAGCTTACGGGCAGAAATTCCGTCAGCCCCTCGACGATGCCTAGAATCACGGCGTCAAATATATTCATCCATTTTTTCCTTTAAATTTGCTAAATTCTGAGTGATCGAAGCAGGCCTGTAGATCGCCTCTACCATCGCGATATAATCGGGCTTGAGGGCTAAAATTTCATTTAAATTTTCTAAGCTTATGCCACCGATTACGGCGATTGGGAGGTTTAAAGATTTTCGCGCCTCTTGCACGAGCGCATCGGGGCAAAGCGGCGCATCAGGCTTTGTTTTGCCGCGCCTTAGCGAGCCGAAGGCTACGTAGCTAGCGCCCTGCGCTTCAGCCTTTTGCGCGCGAGTAAGATCAGCGTAGCAGCTAACGCCGACGATCTTATCCGCGCCTAAAAACTCGCGCACCTGCGCCGTCTCGCCGTCACCTTTGCCAATATGCACGCCGTGTGCGCCTAGCTTTTTGGCAAGCGTCGCATCGTCGTTTATGATGAGTTTGGCGCCGTAATCCTCGCAAAGACCGATGAGAGAGCGGATTAAAGCTTCATCCTGCGCGGCGAGCTTGCTGCGATACTGCACGAGCTTTACGCCGCAGCGCAAAATTTCATCTATCTGCGAAAAAATAGTTTGCGGCGGCGTTAAGGCATCGTCGCTAAGCGCGTAAATTTCACTCATCTATCTTTTTAGGCATCGGCACGCCGTTTAGGATGCAGTTAGTGACATCCCAAAATTTTGCGCTATACATTCCGCGCTTAGCCTCTTTGGCCTCCTCAGCGGCTTTTAAAAGAAGTTCGCTATCGTCGGTTGTCGGCACGGCAAATCCCGCCGCCACTAGGTCCAATCGCAGATTGCTTTTAGGATCGCTTGCGTCGCAGACATAGGCGTCATTGCCGCGATCGATTAAATTTACGTAGTAGCGCTTGCCGGGTTTTATCACAGACTCGAGAGCTTTTTTATATTCTTTGTCGAATTTTTTAAGCTCCTTAGCGTCCGTTATGCACCTTGAAGCGCCCGCGGCGATTATGTTTAAATTTTTTAAGTCGCAGGGAAAGAAACGATCTTTTTGAGCCTTTCTGAAAGTAAAAACAAAGGTTCTGCCGTCATTGCCAAGACCTGCAAACGCAGCGATACCGTATCTGTCTTTTTGCTCCGCAAAGCTTTGCGTGCAGAGCAAAATCGCAAGTGCTAGAAATATCTTTTTCATAGGATTCCTCTTAGGCGGCGCAAATTCTATGAGAGGAATTTGCGCCTAAATTTTGCGGATTATTTTAAATTATACTTTTCCAAAAGTTTTTCGTAGCTTCCGTCTTTTTTCATCTCCTCAAGCGCTGCGTTAAACTTAGCGAGCAGCTCGGGATATTTGCCCTTATCAAATGCGATAGAAAAGCCCTCGCTGCCGTCGGATTCTTTAAAAAACGCTACTAGATCGTCGTTTTTCTTAAGATATTCGTAGCCTACGGATGAATCTACGCAAAGTGCGTCGATCTTTTTGTTTTTCAGCGACATAACGGCTACAAAAACGTTCTCCGTAGCGCTAACTTCGGCGCCTTTGATATCTCTGATCGCAAGCTCTTGAATGGTGCCTAGCTGCGCAGCAAGGCGCTTACCCTGCAGATCTGCCTTGGAATTTAACGAGCTATCGTCCTTGCGCTTGACATATAAATTCTCGACTTTATAGTAAGGAGCCGTGAAATCGATAGCCTTTTTACGAGCCGGTGTCGCGCTCATTCCTGAGGCGATCATATCGATTTTACCGCTTTTAATCGCAGGAATCAGCCCGTCAAAGCTCATATTTAAAATTTCATATTTCACCCCCGCGCGCTTGGCAAGCTCGGCTACCAGATCCATATCAAAGCCGGTAACCTTGGAGTTTTCATCCACAAACTCAAACGGCGGATACTCGGCGTTCGTGCCCACGATGAGCGTATCTTTGGTGATGTCTTTAGCGACTAGCGAACCGCAAAGTAGCGCGCTCGCAACTAAAAATCTCATAAATTTTTTCATTTCCCTCTCCTTTAGTGGTTTAAAATTTTATTTAAAAATTCTTTCAATCTCGGATTTTGCGGATTTTCAAATACGTTTTTAGGCGTATCATCCACAGCGATCTTGCCGCCCTCCATAAAAAAAATCCTATTTGCGACATTGCGTGCAAAGCCCATCTCGTGCGTTACCACAAGCATCGTAATGCCCTCTTTAGCGACCTCTTTCATTATGCCTAACACCTCGCCGATCATCTCGGGATCTAGTGCCGAGGTAGGCTCGTCGAATAAAATCACGTCCGGATTTACCGCCAAACTTCTAGCGATTGCGATGCGTTGCTTTTGTCCGCCGCTAAGCTTGTGCGGATAAGTATAGGCCTTATCGCTAAGACCGACCTTTTGCAGCAGCTCCTCTGCTTTTGCGTAGGCTTGTTCTTTAGTATAAATGCCCGCTTTTATAGGCGCTAGAGTTAAATTTTCTAGTACGTTTTTATTTGCAAAGAGGTTGAAATGCTGAAACACCATACTAACTTTGCGGCGAATTTTATTAATATCAGTGCGCTTGTCGGTAATATCCTCGCCGTCTATTTTAATAGTGCCGCCGCTTGGAATTTCAAGCAGATTTAAGCAGCGCAAAAAGGTTGATTTACCGCCGCCGCTAGGGCCGATTATCGCTACGATATCGCCTTTATTTATGGTCTTTGAAATTCCTTTTAGCACCGATAAATTGCCGTAGGATTTGGTTAAATTTGATATTTCAATCATTGCGGTTTAACCTACTTTCCAGCATTTTTACTAAAAACGAGAAAAATTTCACGCTTGCATAGTAAAGCACTGCGGCAAAAAGTATCGGCTGGACGGTATAAAGCGCCGCCTGCATGCTTTTTGAAAAAAACGTAAGATCGGTAATTGCTACGAGGCCCACGACTGAGGTTTCTTTAAAAAGGCTAATAAACTCATTCGCAAGCGCGGGCAGGATGTTTTTTATCGCCTGCGGAAAGACGATCTCCTTCATCGCTGTGCCGTAGCCTAGCCCCATCGCACGCGCCGCTTCCATCTGTCCGCGATCGACGCTGTTTATACCGCTGCGCACGATCTCTGCGACGTAGGCGGAGCTATTAAGCCCCAGCGCAAAGATCGCAGCTGCGATATTATTGCTCCACGTAGCAAAGATAATAAACACAAACACCATCAGCTGGATAACAATCGGAGTTCCGCGGATGATGTCTACGTATTCGTCGATAATGAAGCTTAAAAATTTATTGTTTAGAAATTTTAAAAATGCCAGCATAAATCCTAATGCGATACCGATCACAATGCCGCCGGAGGTCAAAATAAGAGTGATGCCGTAGCTTTTGGCGTATGAAATTTTTTGCGCTTCGCTCAGTTCTGGATAGGTGAAATAAAGCCCCACGGCGATTACAGTCAAAACAAATACGACCTTTAAAATTTTCTCGTTCAACCAAGGCGCCTTTTTCTTAAAATTTAAACGGCAAGAATACTAAAATTTCGTTAAAATCTGGCTAAATTCCGAAAGTAAAATTTTATTTGAAATATAGTAAAATTAGCTTTTTTAAAAGGAGGCAACGATGAACTTTTGGACCTATTGCGCAATCGCGATATATTTCGGCGCGCTTATTTTTATAGGTAGGTATTATTATGACAAGAATGCGAGCTTAAGCGAATATCTGCTCGATAATCGCCGCCTAGGCCCATTCGTGACGGCACTTAGCGCGGGCGCTAGCGATATGAGCGGCTGGATGCTTTTGGGGGTGCCGGGCGCGATGTTCGCAACGGGAATTTGCAATATCTGGATCGCCCTAGGACTTTGCGTGGGCGCGTGGTGCAACTATAAATTTCTTGCTAAAAGGCTTAGAATTTACACCGAGGTAGCAAGCGACAGCGTCACGATCCCGGATTTTTTAGAAAACCGCTTCAAAGACCGCACCAAGACGCTTCGCATCATCTCGGGGCTTTTAATCATCATATTTTTTACGCTCTATGTTAGCAGCGGCATCATCGCGGGCGGCAAGACCTTTGAGAGCTTTTTCGGACTAAATTTCACCTACGGCGCGGTCGCTACGATCTTAATCGTCGTGTTTTATACCTTTTTCGGCGGATTTAAGGCCGTCGCGATCACGGACGCGTTTCAGGGCGCACTGATGTTTGCGGTGCTTATTTTGATCCCTCTGTTTTCTTACCGCGCGCTGCAGATCCCTGCGGACAGCTCCTTTTTTGCGCAGGTGCGGCTATACGGCGCAAGCCACCTCGATCTATTTTACAATCAAAGCTTCTTGGGCGTTTTGGGTCTGCTTGCTTGGGGACTCGGATACTTCGGACAGCCGCATATTATCGTACGCTTTATGGCGATTAGAAGCTCGCGCGAGCTTGATAGCGCGCGCCGCATCGGGATTTCGTGGATGGTACTAGGGCTAGTAGGCGCGATGCTTAGCGGTCTGATCGGCTTTGTGTATTTTTCACAAAAGGGCCTTAGTATAGACGATCCCGAAAAAATTTTCCTTGAGCTCGGTAAAATTTTCTTTCATCCATTCATCCTAGGCGTCATAATCTCTGCGGTGCTGGCGGCGATTATGAGCACGATCTCAAGCCAGCTTTTGGTAAGCGCGAGCGCGGTTACGAAGGATTTTATCTTCGCGTTTTATAAAAAAGAGGTGAGCGAGCGCACGCAGACGCTAAGCAGCCGCATCGCCGTCGTGATCATCGCCGCAGTCGCCGCTATTTTGGCATTTGGCTCAAACGATACGGTGCTAAACGTCGTCGGAAACGCCTGGGCTGGATTTGGCGCGAGCTTTGGAGCGGTACTGCTTTTCAGCCTATATTCTAAAAAGATGAGCGCGCTCTCGGCTCTAGTAGGCATGCTCGTAGGCGGTATTACGGTCATTTGCTGGATCTTATCGGGGCTTTCGGCGATCGTTTACGAGCTACTGCCGGGATTTTGCTTTTCGGCGCTTGCGATATTGCTCGTAAATCGCTACAACTCCGTGCTCGATAAGATGGCGGATGAGCCCAATGCCGCGCAAATTTCGCAGGAATTTGAAAAGATGAAAGAGCAAAGTTTAAGGGGCAAAGATGGCTAACGTAAAGTGCCCGCACTGCGGCTCGCAGGTCGATATAGACGAGGCGCTGCAGCGCGATATCAAGGCTAAATTTGAAGATGAAATTTTGCAGCAGAAGCGAAAGTGGCAGCAACAGCAAAACGAAGCCACGCTTAAATTTGAAGCCGAGATCGCCGCTAAGCGCGAGGAGTACGCGAAGCATCTGGCGCAACTACAAGCAAAGGAAAATGCCTTTGAGCAGCGCGTAAAAGCGGCGACCGATTCCGCGCTGAACAGCGAGCGGGAGAAAATTTTAGCGCTTGCAAAATCTCAGATCGAGAGCGAAAACGCGGCGAAATTTGAAATTTTACAAAAGGAGCTGCAAGAAAAATCGCAAAGAATTTCCGAGCTAAATTTAATAAAGGCCGAAATGGAGGCGCAAAAGCGTAAATTTAGCGAGCTTGAAGCCGAGAATAAAGCCAAATCCGAGATCGAGCTAACCAACCGCGTGAATCAGGAGCGCGAGCGGCTTTCTAAGCAAATTTCGCAGGAAAACGAGCTGAAATTCCGCCAAAAAGATGAGCAGATCCAAAGTCTAATCGGCCAAATAAACGAGCTCAAGCGCCGCTCGGAGGTGGGCTCGCAGCAGCTTCAGGGCGAGGTGCAGGAGCTCGCGCTGCAGGAGTATCTGCGGCTAAGCTTTCCTTTGGACGAGATAGACGAGGTAAAAAAGGGCGCGCGCGGCGCAGACTGCGTGCAGATGGTGCATACGAGGGAGTTTGCGGGTTGCGGTAAAATTTTATACGAGAGCAAGCGCACGAAAAGCTTCGAGCCAAAATGGATCGACAAACTTAAAGACGATATGATAGGCGAGGGCGCGCAGATCGGCGTTATCGTAACCGAGCAGATGCCGCCTCACAGCCCTAGGCTGCATCAAGCGCCGAGCGATGCTAGCATTTGGATCTGTTCGTTTGAGGAATTTAAGGGGCTTTGCGCCGTCTTGCGCGAACACGTCGTGGCGCTTGCGTTTGCCAAAAGATCGGGGCAAAATCAAGATAGTAAAACGGCGATGCTCTACGACTATCTGACCTCGCCCGAGTTTGCAAACCAGATAAAGACGATCGTCTCGGCATTCGTCGGCATGCAAGAGAGCCTAAATAAGGAGCGCAACGCGATGGAGCGCATCTGGAAACAGCGCGAAAAACAGATCGCGCGTGCGCGAGACGGTGCGATCGCGATGCACGCAAGCATTAGAAGCATTGCCGGAAGCGGCGTAGCGCAGCTGGAGGATGTCGATGAAATTTTAAGCCTCGAAGCGATTGCGGCGGAGGGCGAAGCGGAGGATTAGGCTAGCATTGGCTAAGATTGGCTTGGCTCTGCGCAGCGCGAAGCTAGAATTTGCATAAGTAGCATAACGCCAGGCTTCGAGACGGCGTGAGATTAAAATTTTGTAAAATAATTATGAAGCGGCGCTCCGCAAATTTTGAAGTTACACGACACCGAAATCTCGCAAAGCCACGTATCTCTTTAGAGTTAAGCAAAATTAATACGCGCGAAATCTTAAAGGTCGCGCGACATTTAGATCTCGTAAAATAAAGCATTGCAGGGCTTTGAAGCTACGTAGTGCGGAAATTTTATAAGATAGCGCTTCGTGAGGTTTTGAGGTTGCGAGAGGTCGGAATTTTGTGAAATAGCCCGTCTCCGATTTTGAAGTCGCACCGCGCGGCGATTTTGTAAAGTAACGCTTTACTCGCGCGGGTTGAGTCGTGCCGGCGCGATAATTCCGCGATGCAGAGCCGTTTGACTTTGGCAAAAATTTCGTTTATAAAATTTATCTCAAACCGCGGACGAATGAGGTTGGCTTGGCTCCTAATAGAATTTCGTTTATGAAATTTATATCGGCAAAATATATCGTCGCTGTGGCAAGAAAACTGCTCGCGTAAAATTTTAAATCCGCAGACGCGATTGGCGGGTGCTGCGAAAGTCTCATCGAGGAAATTCTGCGGCGACGTGGGGATTTTAAAATTTTGCCAAGGCAAAATCCGTTTAGAATTTTGTGGTGTTAAATCTTGCGAAATTTTATTTAGAGGCTAGGCACATAGTTGATGTGCGGAGTTTTGATGTCTTGCGAGCTTTGCCATAGGTGATTTCGTTTCGATTTTGCCGCGCACGGATTTGTCAAGCTTTGAGACTTAGCGAGCGATACAATCCCGCTAAAATTTATGCCGCGAAACTTCGCGCAAATTTAAAGGCAATGCCTTCTCATCAAAGCTCGCGTCAAAATCCATATCAAAATTCGTAGCAGAATTTTAAAATTTCGCTTTACCGCGCCGTGAAAATTCTAAAATTTTGATTCGCAAAATTCATAAAAATTTATAAAATTTTTCAAAATTCTATCATCAAAATTTTAAAATTCCTAACTTTTTCAAAATAAATTTTAAATTTCGTAAACTCCCTTGCTACAGCTATTTGCAGGGTAAAATTTTATCGTGTGAAAGCGCTTGTTGCCAATCGTTAACCGCCCCCCCCCCTATAATTCCGCAGTCGTTTTGCGTACGGGAGTTTTGCACGCACAAGGCTCGTTTTGCACGCCATAGCCGCAGGCGTGGGCGCGTCGCACTAAAGGGGGTGCGCCTTAGCATCTCTTAGTGTTTCGAAACGTTTTAGCGCTTTGCTGCGCCATAGCGCTTCGGCGCGTCTTTTCGCGCGAGTTGTGCCAAATGTTTTGCAAAACGGATGAGAGGCTGTGCGAGCCGCTCGAGGCGGGCGGATCGCTTGATTTGCATAATTTATAAAGAGGTAAAATATGCGTATCTTAGGTAACATTATTTGGTTTTTTATGGCTGGTTGGATCTTGGCTATCTTGACTTATTTGTCGGGTTTGATCCTTACCATTTTAGTCGTGACTGCTCCCGTGGGGTTAGGTCTTATGGAATACGGCAAATTCTTATTTTTGCCCTTCACCAACGACATGGCGCGCAAAAATAAAAGCTCGCTTGCCGTCGCCGCAAAGTCGCTACAAAACTGCAAATACGACGTAACGTCCCAAAAAGTATCCGTAGCGACGATAATAGCTACAGTTTGTATCGTAGCGATTGCCTTGCCTGCAGTAGCGATTGCGGAACCGGGGCTGACTACTAGAGATGATGCGGAGATCTCTAAGTTGGCGACAAATTTAATTACCGTTAAATACGATCTAGACGCTTACTATATCTCTCAAGGCAAATTCGCATCCGATTTTTCGGTTATGACGAACGTTCCGTTAGAGCCTAACGGAACGAATTCCGCATATCTTAAAAGCACAAAGGGGGATAGATGCTTTCTAATCAGCATAGACGGCGAAAAGAAAACTATCTCTATCGCAAAAGGTCCCGATGCCGAAAATAATATTTGCCGGGGAGCGTATGAATTACCGGGCGTCCCTAAAATGTTATCGGCACCTATTCAAGTAAAAAGCTATTGATTTGCGTGGTTTAAGTGTAGATTAGATTTATCGCGGCGGATTTAAGAGCTGGAATTTATATAAATTTCGTCTTAAATTTGCGCCGCCTTATGCGCACGAAAGTGATCTGATCGGAAATCAGATAAAGTTGTGTGCTTTGGTGTGAAATTTAGCCACGATTTGGGTAGGTCTAAGTTTCATAAAATTACGCGATTAGAATTTTAACGCCGTTTTAAGATTATTTTTGTAAAATCACATTTCTTTTTTACCGCTGGCGGGCTCATAGCTCAGTTGGTTAGAGCATCCGGCTCATAACCGGATGGTCCTAGGTTCAAGTCCTAGTGAGCCCACCACCACAAAATTTAGGCTTTTCACCACACCAAAATCCGCAAAATTCTATAAATTTCATGCGTCGTTTTTTTCTCTGAAATTACTATAAAATTCCGCTTCATAACTTCAAAAGACAAAGCTTGCTGCATAATTCCCGCTTTAAAATGCGGCAAACTCGCGATTGAATTTTAAAATTTAACTTTCATTTGGCGACTGATTAAATTTTATTTTATGGCAAGTTGCGGTAGAATTCCGTTAAAATTCTTAGTGCAGGGAGATGTCCATGTCAGAAAAACAAACGAAAAAAGGCGGAATTTTAGCTTTTTATTTTAACTCAAGCTTGCTTTGGCGCATCATTATCGCTTTAGTGTTGGGCTCTGCGATCGGTATGTTGCTACCTAAAAATATGCCGGTGGGTGATACCACGTGGGTGGCGATTTTAACGCCTTTGGGAGATCTTTTTGTGAGACTTTTAAAGATGATCATGGTGCCGATCATCATCTGTTCGCTCATCGTAGGCACTAGCAGCATCTCGCCCGCGCACCTCGGTAAAGTAGGCGTTAAGGCGATCATATTTTACGCTATAACTACGCTTTTTGCGATCATCATAGGTCTAGCGTGTGCGTTTATATTTTCTCCAGGTAGCGGGCTTGATCTAAGCGATGCGTCCAAGGCCGTCGAAAAGGCAGCAAACGCGCCTAGTATGAGTAAAATTTTGCTTAATATAATTCCTACGAATCCTTTTGATTCCATAGCCAAAGGCGAAATTTTGCCGATCATCGCGTTTTGCTTATTTTTCGGCGTGGGACTTGCGTTTTGCCGCGATAGTAGCGACGCGCGTATCAAAAGCTCCGCCGACACGGTTTATAATTTTTTCGACGGAATGAGCGAGATTATGTTTAAGGTCGTGCACTGGGTGATGCAATACGCGCCAATCGGTGTTTTTGCGCTAATGTTTGTAGTGTTTAATAAAAGCGGTATCGAGGCTTTCAGCTCGCTGCTAAACGTCACAATTACCCTATACGTGGGACTTGCAATTCAAGTATTTGCGGTTTATTGCGTTATTTGTATGCTTATCGGAGTTAGCCCGATTAAATTTCTTAAAAAAGTACGCCCGCCGATGCTTACGGCTTTTGTTACCCGTAGCTCCAACGGCACACTTCCGATTACGATGCAGACCGCCGAAGATATGGGAATTCCAAAGGCGATCTACGGCTTTGTTTTGCCCGTGGGCGCTACGGTGAATATGAACGGTACGACCGTATATTTGGGCGTGTGTACGCTCTTTATCGCTAATGCTTGCGGTATCGATCTAAATAGCAGCCACTACCTCACGATCATTATCACTTCGATGCTTGCGGCGATCGGAACTGCCGGAGTTCCGGGAGCTGGTGCGCTGATGCTGCTTTTAGTGCTCGAATCTATCGGCGTCAAGGTAAGCGGTAATGTAGCGATCGCTTACGGAATGATTTTAGGCATTGACGCGATTTTGGATATGGGGCGAACTTCGATGAACGTAACGGGCGATGTTGTGGCATCGATCTACGTAGCAAAGAGCGAAAACGAAATGGATATGAGTAAGTGGGAGAATTAGCCCAAGTAAAATTTAGAAAGGACGAGCTATGAAAAGAGTTGGGATTATCGGCGGAATGGGACCTTTGGCAAGTGCGGATCTGTATATGAAGATTATAGAAGAGACTGCTGCGGGCAGCGATCAAGAAAATATTCCGCTTGTAATTGATAGCTATCCGCAGATTGAAGATCGCACGGCGTTTATCTTAGGCAAAGGTGAAAATCCGCTTCCGCGCCTAAGCGAGAGCGCTGTTAGGCTCAAAAATGCAGGCTGCAAGGCGTTTGCGATGGCGTGCAACACGGCGCATTTTTTCGCAGACGATGTAGAAGCTGCGGCGGAAATCCCGCTAATTCATATCGCCGAGGTTACCGTAAAAGCGATCCGTAAAAATTATCCAAACGCCCATAAAATCGCTGTGCTAGCCACTATCGGTACAAAAAAAGCTAAAATTTACGACGATCCGCTCAAAGAAGCGGGGCTAATCAGCGTGGATCTCGGTGAAGAAAATCAAGCGGTTTTGATGGATTGTATCTACAAAGGCGTTAAGGCGGGCAAGACTGCCGAATACGTGGGGGCTTTTGAGAATTTGCTAGGCAAAATCGATGCTGATATTTATGTCGTTGCCTGCACCGAGCTGCCGCTATTTTTGCCGTTAATCAAAAGCGATAAAATTTTCGTCGATCCTACTAGAGAGCTTGCTAAGGCGATCGTGGAATTCTCAAGATTGTAGAGCCGTAAGGCTTTGCAAACGGAATTTTAAACCGCAAAATTTTATGATGATTTAAGTCGTAGAATTTTTGCGGAATTGCGTTAGCTCAAAATTCCATCGAGGTGAAATTTTACGATAGCAAAATTTCATCACAGCATTTTAAGCTTAAAATTTTGTCAAAATTTAATCCGCAAGATCCAGAATGTAAAACCTCCGAAGTAAAATTCCGTAACAAAATTTGCTCGTAAAATTTAGTGCTGAAATTTAAGCTAAAATTCCATTAAATTTGACCGTTTCTAAAGCCCGAATTTAATATAATCGCTCCAACAGAAAAAAGGATCAAAATGAGCGATTACACCCACCTGCACCTTCACACCGAGTATTCGCTGCTAGACGGCGCGAATAAAGTAAGCGAGCTCGCCGAGCTTTTGCAGAGCCGCGGCACCAAGGCGTGCGCGATCACCGACCACGGCAATATGTTCGGCGCGATAGACTTTTATCAGACGATGAAAAAGCACGGCATCAAGCCGATCATCGGCATCGAGACCTACCTGCATAACCACGAGGATATCGGCGATAAAAGCGACCGTCAGCGCTACCACTTGATACTGCTTGCCAAAAACGAGACTGGCTATAAAAATTTGATGTATCTTAGCTCGCGCGCGTTTTTGGACGGGTTTTACTACTATCCGAGGATCAACAAAAAAATTTTAAAAGAGCATAGCGAGGGGCTCATCTGCTCCTCGGCATGCCTAGCGGGCGAGGTGGAATTTCATCTAAATAGAAGCGAGCGAAATTTAAAGCGTGGCGCGGGCGGCTACGAAGTGGCGAAAAAAGCGGCGCTTGAGTATAAGGAAATTTTCGGCGAGGATTTTTATCTCGAGATCATGCGCCACGGCATCGGCGAGCAATTAAACGTCGATAAAGACCTCATCCGCCTTTCGCGCGAAATCGGCGTCAAGATCATCGCCACCAACGACGCTCACTACTCGCGCAAGGACCGCGCCAAGGCCCACGACGTCTATCAGTGCATCTCGATGGGCAAGACGATCAACGACGGCGATCGCCTAAAACACGTCGTTTCGGAATTTTACGTAAAAAGCGATGAGGAGATGAGACGGCTTTTTGCCGACATCCCCGAAGTGATCGAAAATACCGCCGAGATCGTGCAAAAATGCAATCTGAAATTTGCCTTCGACGAGAAGGACTACGCGCCTACGCCGCCGAATTTTAAATTTACGATCGAATACGCCGCCAGGCTCGGGCTTTCGCTGCCGCAGCCAGACGAGCGCTATAGCTTTGCAAACGATGATTTTTTATTCGATCATCTGTGCCGCGAGGGGCTTAAAGAGCGCCTTAAATTTATTGATCCTGCTAAGCATGAAATTTATCGCGAGCGCCTGGAAAAGGAGCTTGCCATCATCAAAAACATGCATTTTTCGGGCTATATGGTCATCGTGCAGGATTTCATCAACTGGGCGAAGGATCACGACATCCCGGTTGGCCCCGGTCGCGGCTCTGCGGCGGGCAGCATCTGCGCGTATGCGCTTCGCATTACCGACCTCGATCCGATCCCGTATAATCTGCTTTTTGAGCGATTTTTAAATCCGTCGCGTATCTCGATGCCCGACATCGACGTGGATTTTTGCCAGGCACGCAGAGGCGAGGTGATCGACTACGTCATCGATCAGTACGGCAAATACAATGTCGCGCAGGTTGCGACCTTCGGTAAGCTGCTTGCGCGCGGCGTCATCCGCGACGTGGCTCGCGTCTGCGATATGCCGCTTTCGCAAGCCGATAAGATGGCGAAGCTGATCCCCGATAAACTCGGCATCACGCTTACGCAGGCTTACGACGCCGAGCCGAAGCTGAAAGAATTTATCGACGCAGATCCGATCGCGCAGCAGGTTTGGGAGTTTGCACTGGGTCTTGAAGGGCTAAATCGCAACGCAGGCATGCATGCTGCGGGAGTGGTGATCTCAAACGAGCCGCTGTGGAATAAAGCGCCGCTATTTAAGCAGGATAAGGGCGAGGATGCGCGCCTAGTAACGCAATACACCAAAAACTATCTCGAGGACGTAGATCTGATAAAATTTGACTTTTTAGGTCTAAAAAATCTCGATGTGATCGATAACGCCATTAAGCTCGTCAAGCGCCGCTATAATCGCGACATAGTTTGGGAGGAGATAGACTTTAACGATCCACGCACTTACAAAACGATTCAAAGCGGCAACACGCTGGGGATTTTCCAAATCGAGGGCGCGGGCATGCAGGATCTGGCGATGAACCTGCGCCCGGACCGCTTCGAGGATATCATCGCGATGATCTCGCTCTACCGCCCGGGGCCGATGGATCTAATCCCCGATTTTATCAGGATCAAACACGGCGAGCTAAAAGCAAGCTATATCTTTCCGGAGATAAAAGAAATTTTAGAGCCAACATACGGCATCATCGTCTATCAAGAGCAGGTCATGCAGATCGTGCAGAAGGTGGGCGGCTTTAGCTTGGGCGATGCCGATCTGGTGCGCCGCGCTATGGGTAAAAAGGATGAGAAGAAGCTTGCCCACATGCGCGAGCAGTATCTAAGCGGCGCCAAAGAGCTGGGCTTTGACGTAGCTAAGGCGGATGAGTTATTTGATCTGATTATGAAATTTGCCTCCTACGGCTTTAACAAATCCCACGCCGCGGCGTATTCGATGATCACCTTTCAAACGGCCTATCTTAAGACCTACTATCCGGCGGAGTTTATGGCGGCGCTGCTTACTTCGGAGGAGGGCAACACCGATAAAATTTCAAAGTATATCGACGAGGCTAGCCGCCTAGGTATCGGGCTTTTGCCGCCGTCGATCAATCAAAGTTTAAGAGGCTTTAGCGTCGTGGATGACGAAAATTCCAAATCGGGCACCTCGATCATCTACGGCCTCGGCGCGATTAAGGGCGTGGGCGGCGCCGCGATCGAAAATATCTTAGAGCTTCAAAGCGAGGCTAAATTTAAAAGCATCGACGATTTTGCTTCGCGTGTGGATAATTTCCGCGTCAATAAAAAGGTCATCGAGTCGCTGATTTATGCAGGTGCGATGGATTGTCTGGGCAAGAGCCGCCTAGCGATGATTCAAAATATGGAAAATATCCTTGAGGTAATGAAAAAGATCACCGAGATTAAAAAGGACGCCGCAAGCTCGCTTTTTGGCGAGGATGAGGATATGACGAGCGGCATGAGCGTAAGCTTCGTCGATACCGATAAGGAATTTCCGCAGGGCGAAATTTTAAAATTTGAGCAGCAGACCGTGGGCGTGTATCTCTCGGGGCATCCACTGGATGATTACAAAGAGGAGATGGAGGGTATCGACTACACGCTATCCTCGGCGTTTAGCGAGATCGAGGGCGATAGCGCCGAGGTGCTTAGCGTGGGGCGGATCGAGGATCTGTCCACGCGCATGACGAAGACGGGCAAAAAAATGGGGATTTTAAACGTGCTTGATCTGCACGGCAGCTTCGAGCTAGCGGTGTTCGATAACGCGCTAAAGGCGATCGAAAACTTAAGCCCGCAGGAGAGGGAGCGCCCGTATGCTTTTATGATTAAAATTTCAAAAAGCGCGGTCGGCGGCGCGGCGTATCAGCTGTCGTTTCTTTCGATGATGAGCCTACAAAACGCCCGCGATGCGAGCTTTCGTCCACGCGCGGGAGTATTTTTGAGCGAGAATCCACTCAAAGCCTACGCCGCGCAGCTTGGCGCGATCGCGCATACTAAATCTAACGAATTCGACGAATTGGCGGGCGACGAGGATGCGAGCGTTAAAATTTTGTGCGTCGGCAAGATCGAAAACGTCCATACCCGCACGACTAAATCGGGCAAGCAGATGGCAAACGTCACGGTGCTCGATCTTTCGGGAAGTTTCGAGATGAGCGCTTTCGGCGAGGTTTACGAGGCGGTCGCATCGCTAGACGACGACGCGCTGGAGCGTCCGATGGCGTTTTGGGCGCGGCTTAGCAAAAACACGAGCCCTTACGGCGGCAAATTTCAAATTTATTTGGATGAAATTTTAACCCTAGATGCCGCGCAGAATATCGACGGCTACGTGCCTAGTAAGGTGCGAGGCTTTGGCGGTAGGGAGCGTGATGGCCTTAGCGGCAGCAATTTCGGCTCCAGCAGAAACTTTGGTGGCGAACGAGGCGGCGGCTACGGCAGCGGGAATTTTGCGGAGCGAAGGGGCGGGTTTGTTGCGGAGGATCCCGCCCTTAAGGCGCGCAAAGAGCGCGAGACGCAGCGCAAAAACGCGCAGGATTTCGAGTTTGAGCTAAGCTTAGGCGAGCTTAGCCGCGAGAAAATTTATAAAATTTACCACCTCGCCTTTTGCGACACAGCGCTGAAAAACACCAAGCGCCTAATTCTACGGATTCGCAACGGCAGCGAGGTGCTCGTTTATCCGACCGAATACATCGTGAGCGATAATTTCACCGAAAAGGTACGCGAAATCATCGCGGCGTAGGTGCGGCTCTTTCGTCGCGCTAGGTCGGTAAAATTTTATTCTTGCCCGCTCTGCACGCAAGCGGTGTTTGAGTGCACAGAGAGCCTAGACTTTGGCGCGGCTGTGATAAGAGACGACAAATATTTTCGACTCAAAGCTTGCCGTGCGTAAAATTTACAGCGTTACGCATAAGGATCGTAATCATGCAGATCATCCGTAATATCTAAATTTATTGTGTTTATCGCGGTGGAATTTTATCTGCCACAAATTTATATACACATAGACCGCTTCCTGCTTTATTGCGTCGGTGAGGCTTGGTAGCATGCCGCTTGAGTTACCGCAATAACAGCTCGCCATACCTCGACAGAGTTGAATAGTTGAATTATATTGTCGCGCTAGCCTACGTTCGGTACAATAAATGGCGCGGACACTTTTAAATTTCTAGCTAAATTTTTGCGAAGTTTTACTTTGGCGAATCTCCACGCAGCTTTAAAATTTTAAACTTTAGCGGATTTGAAATTTTTAGGTATAGCTTTATTACGTAAAATTTTATCGCGGTAAAATTTCGCCGAGCAAATTTAGTAAAGCACGCAAAAACAGACCCAAGACGCGCAGAAAAAATCCGAAACAAAGCTGGCGAGTAAACGGTGCCCGAAAAAATAAAGCTAGCGCGGACTGGGCTCGAGCCGAGCCGAGCGCCGGGATGCACCTGTGTTAAATTCAAAATTTATCAAAATTGTTAAACGGCTGTATTTGAAATTTTTCGCGCTGTTATATATTGACCGTGCTAAGCGTGTTCGTCCTGCCTGAAAATATAAGCAAAACAAGTAGTTGCCTGTGCGGGCTTTGTAAGTCTTATGGAGCAGTTTTTCAAATGTCGCTGCGGCAGGGATTGATCCGTACGCGCTGCTTGCGAAGTTCTAAGTAGCTGAGATGTGGGTGGCTAGCATCTTGATTTGGCGCAGGCTACTTTCTATGCTTAAAAGTAGCGCCGATTAAATTTTGCACGATTTTGAGCGGCGAAATTTCGCGAGTTGAAATTCCTAAATTCTGCCGTTTCCAAGCCGCGGGAATTTGAGCTCAAATTTATAGTTGCGAAAATTTTAAATTTTACGGCGTTAAATTGTGAAGCGGGATTTTAGAATTTTGAAATTCTGCGCCGCGGAGGTGTATAATTCTGCGAGCTGCAAATTTAGGCTAAATTTTAAAATTTGTAGCGATAGAATTTTAAAATTTTGCGTTGCGCAGCTCGACAGTGCTTCCGCTTCTTGATAAATCAAATTCGCGGGATTTCTAAATTTAAGCGGTGCGGTTACCGCTGTAAAATTCTATATGCAGCAGAGGTTTTTTAAACGACAGCGCGCCAAGACGGCGATGATTACTCACGCAAAATACTCCGCGCCGACCGCAGCAGGCACCGTGTGGTAGGGCAAGCGAGCGTTTAGGCGATCGTGCGGGCTAGTTTATCTCGCAGGCTTAAAATTTCATCGCGTTTTAGCACGAAGCTGTTTTTGTTGGCGATGAGGTGTGCGGAGCTTTGCATTATGGTTTCTGCGGGCTGCAGCCCGTTTTGCTTCATCGTAGCGCCGGTTTCCACGACATCGACGATAGCGTCGGCAAGCCCTATGAGCGGGGCTAGCTCGATCGAGCCGTAGAGTTTGATGATATTTACGGCGACGGCCTTGGAGGCGAAGTACTCGCGAGTGATGTTAGGCATTTTCGTAGCGATTTTTAGGCTCGGAGCGCCGTAGTTTAGCCTGGTGCCCACATGTACGCCCACGCAGACACGGCATTTTCCGATTTTAAGATCAAGCAGCGCAAGCACATCGGGGCGATGCTCCTCAAGCACGTCAAGCCCCACTACGCCGATATCCGCCGCGCCTCCCATAACGTAAGTAGGGATATCTTGGTTGCGGACGTAGAGGAATTTAAAATCGCCCTCTTGCATTATGAGTTTGCGATCCTCGAAAGCAAAATCAAGCCCGAAAATGGTTTTAAAAATTTTAAGCGTATCGTCGGCTATGCGGCCTTTGGGAAGCGCTATAGTTATCATGCTAGCCCCTTTTTTGCGATTAAGCTCACCATCGATTTAAAGATCAGATCCTTTTCATAGATCGAGTTGCGAAAATACCGCATCAGATAGGCTCCGTCGCCGCCCGTGAAGTAAATTTTATTATTGCCCGCGATGTTTTCGATCGTAAGCACGATAGGCTTTAAAATCCCGTAATTTACGGCGTTTACGGTCTTTTGCGGTAGCGGGTCCAGATCGATATTGGTTGAAAGCGTGACGTCCAGCACGGGTGCGATGCTCGCGAAAGATTTTAAAAGCGTGCTAATGCCTGGCATTATAAATCCGCCTAGGTGCGAGCTTTTAAACATCAAATCCACGGTGATTGCGCTGCCCGCATCGACGACAACGCCGGTGCTTACGGCAGAGCACGCCGCTATGCGGTCGATCCCAAGCCCGCGGTAGGCGGTTTTTAGCTCAAAGTGCGGCGCCAGATCGACAAACAGAGGGTTTTTCAGCTTTTTTTTCACGCTATCATTGACGTTAATGAAAAAAATTCGCTCTTTAGGCTCGTACCGCATAAACTCCGCTACGGGCATACTTTGCGTTACGCCGCCTTTATAAAATTTAACCCTGGAATTTCCTACGTCACACAAAAGCATAGAGGCTAAATCCGTTTTCTTTTAAAAATTTCGCGCTTTTAGAACACATCTGCGAGTTGTAAAACAGCACGCGCTTTTTTACAACCTTGCCTAGGCTTGCGCTAATGTCGCTTGCGAGCGAGAGCAGAAATTCCGCGTCGCGCATTACAAAGCGAGATTTTGCGTCGCGCATAAATAAAAAGACGTTGTAGCTTTTCAGATCCACGCCAAAATACGCACCGTATGATCGCGAGCGCGTGAAGCTAGCAATATCTAGCGTTTGGAATTTTTGAAGCAAGAGCCCTTCGCGAACGCAAAGTTTTGAAATTTTATCTAGCATCAAAATTTAAAATTTTATCGTCGTAGTAAAACGAGCTGCCTGCGATAAAGGACTTATCATCGAGTTCGCCATTTAGCTCATAGATCGCTTGTCCCTCTAAATTTTCGTCCACGCGGATCACGTAGCCGTTGCGCTCGATGATATACAAATAGCCGCCGCTAAGCAGTGCGCCGCTAAACTGCGCGAAGGTGAATTTGCGCGATTTGATCAAATTTAGCCCGCGATCGAGTAGCTCGACTCTGCCGTCTTTTAAGAAAAGATAAATTCTATCGCCGCTAAAAATCACGTCTTTGATGTCTACATTATGGTTTTTATTGCCCGCAGGACTTACCAGCATTAGCCTAGTGGCAGTTACGGCATAAAGGTTATCGCCCTTGTTTTCTAAGGCGATAATGTTGTTAAAAAACGGCTGGTTGCTTACGACGAAATCGCGTGCCGAGCGCCCGCCTACGTTTTCTGCGATGCTGACTAGTCCGTCTAACGCAGGATAAGCGATAAGTTGGTTGATAAATATTGGTGACGCCACGCGCGAATCGATTGCGAATGCATCGCCTACTTTATGATCGAGTACCACTGCGCCCGAGCTTAGCTTGATAAGCATAATCGAATCATCGCTCATCACTAAAGCCAAATCATCGCCACGTATATTTGCGCTGAGCGCTTGTCTGCCGAGGGCTTTTTCAAATTTTACGGCACCTGTGCTACCAATTACTTTAAGCGTGCCATTGATGTCGGTTACGACGAAATTTCCGTCATATTCGCCTAAAAATTTCTCACTTTTTAAGACTTTGAAATTTTTTACCAATCCGTTTTTAGAGATAACTTCGCCGTCTTTTAGTGTCGCGCCATCTTTACTAACCGCTACGATTTCTGATGGCAGTGAGCCGTTAAATTTCATATCGCCCGTGATGTTTTCGTCGCTAGGTTCGAAATACTGGCGCTTCGTCGAGCAGCCTAAAAATAAAAACGATAGTAAAAGCGTAAATATCAGCGTTTTTTTCATTATTTGTTGCCTCCATAGTGTTTCAAAGCAAGTGCGATTTGACGAACTGGCGAGTTGAGCGGAATTTTATCTAGCTCTGCGTGAGCTTGTTCGATTTTGCCTTCTTTTAGCAGGTCGTAGCCTTTGAGCAAAGAATCGTAATCGGCGAGTAGCACCCCGCCTTGTTTGCCGTTTTGTAGATTTATTATCTCTTTTAGCATAACATCGATGCCTTGGGTATTTTCTAGCGCCGCTCGCTCGTCTGCAGAGCCGTTTTGCAAAATATAAAGAGCGTATAGATTTATATCTTTTTGCTTAAGCTCGGCTAGCTTAGTGTCGTCGCGCTTGTTAAGCAGCTCGTCATAGATTGCATTAGCACTTGCTATGCGGCGATCGCTTAGAAATTCATTCGCGTAATATCCGATAAATGCTACGATCAAAACCGCAGCCAAAAATATCAGCGGCTTTTTGTATTTTTTTACGAAAATTTCACTTTTTATGACGCTTTCTAGAAACTGCTCTTCTGTGCCAATCTCTTTTTTAACGCCTTCGATGTCGTCTTTTAAAGCCAAAACTTAGTCCTTTATTTGAGAAAATCGGCGTAATTGTAGCATAAAAAATTTTAAATACCGCCTAAGATAAAGAATTTTTATGATATAATGTCGCATTTATCAGAAAAAGGAAAGTTATGATAATAGACGATGCCTTGCTAAGCAAGCTGGAAAGGCTATCTGCTCTTAAAATTCCAGATGCTAAGCGAGAGGAATTTAAAGGGCAATTAAATAATATCGTAGATTTTGTAGAAATTCTAAATGAGCTGGATTTGCAAAGCGGCGAGGCGGCTATCACTACGCTGAAAGGCGGTACTCCGTTTCGCAAAGATATCCCGCGCAAAAGCGATGTCGCAGAAAGCGTCTTAAAGCATGCTCCGCAGTCCGAAGGCGGCTACTTCGTAGTACCGAAAATCATAGATTGAAAGGAATTTTATGGAAGAAGTTCAAAGAAATTTAGTAGATATCGAAACCCTACTAAAAACCGTCGTTTTTAACAAAGCGAGCGACCTTCACTTAGTTTCGCGCTCGGCGCCTCAAATACGTATCGACGGAACATTGCGCCCACTTGCCATGGATCCGCTTAAGGGTACGGATATCGAGTATATCTGCTACGCGCTCATTACTGATGCTCAAAAAAGTGTGCTCGAGGAAAATAAAGAGCTCGACTTTGCGATCGAGCTTCCTAATATCGGACGCTTTCGTGGTAACTACTACTACACTATGAACGGCGATTTGGCTGCCGCATTTCGTATTATTCCTATCGATATTCCTAGCCTGGACGATTTAAAAGCTCCTACGATTTTTAAAGAGGTAGTTAAGCACGAAAAAGGCATGATTTTGGTTACCGGGCCTACTGGTAGCGGTAAATCAACTACTCTTGCCGCGATGCTAAACGAGATAAACGAAAAAGAGCGCAAGCACATCATCACCGTTGAAGATCCGGTTGAGTTCGTCCATACCAATAAAAAAGCGCTTTTCTCTCACAGAAATATTGGCACCGATACCCATTCCTACGCTAATGCGTTAAAATTTGCCTTACGTGAGGACCCGGACATTATCCTAGTGGGTGAGATGCGCGATAGAGAGACTATCTCGATCGCCATTACCGCGGCTGAGACCGGTCACTTGGTATTTGGTACGCTACACACCAACTCCGCGATGCAGACGATTAACCGTATTATCGATAGCTTTGACGGCGGCGAGCAGCTCCAAGTGCGAAATATGCTCTCCGTATCACTTACCGCGGTCATTTCGCAATCGCTTTTGCCGAAGCTTGGCGGTGGACGTATCGCGATCCATGAAATTTTGTTAAATAACAATGCCGTAGCGAATCTAATCCGCGAAAACAAGGTGCATCAAATTTACTCTCAAATGCAGCTAAATCAGCAATCTACCGGTATGATAACTCAAACTCAAGCGATGGTTAAAGCGATCCGTGCAAATCAAATTTCAAAAGACACGGCGTTTAGGTACTCGACTAACCTGCAAGAGCTAATAGGCGTGGTGGGTGCTTGATGGAAGGTATTAATTGGTTCGACGTCGGCTGTTTGGTACTCGTAGTGCTCTTCGGACTACGCGGTATCACTAATGGCATTGTAAAAGAAATTTTTGGAATTTTGGGTCTTATCGGCGGTCTTTTTGCCGCGATGCGTTATAAAACTATGGCAGGCGAGTGGATTGCAGCAAAAATTCCAGCTTTGCAGAATGCAAACGGCGTGCTTTCAGGCGATACGACGCAGGTTCTCATCGGCTTTATCGCTGTGCTTTTTGGCGTATGGATCTCGTGTCTGATTATAGGCGAAATTATTTCAAAATTCTTTAAATGGAGTGGACTGGGCTTTGTCGATAAGATCGGCGGTTTCGTTTTTAGTGTAAGTAAAATTTTCTTGATTTTTGCCGTTATCGTTACGCTTGCAAGCGGTCCTATGTCGATGAATGAACAGACTAAAAAGTATTTTGAAAGCAGCAAAACTGCGCCGATTTTCTTAAAAATCGGAAACTGGATTTTAAATCTCAAAGACGATCCGAAGATCAAACAAAGCTTGGATTCTATTGGTTCTAAGATGGATGACAAGCTCTTAAAAGATCAGAATTCTACTGCTCGTATGAACTCGGATCAAAATCAAAGCACTGAACCTAGTGATTTTAACGCCAGTTCAGAAGTAAATTCTACAGAAAGGACAAAATTATGAATGCAAAAATTGAAAATTTAGAGTTTGACGCTCTAATTGTTGAGTTTAAAAAGGCGCTTGCCGCTAGCGGTCTAAAATATACCAAGCAGCGCGAGGTTTTGCTCCGCACGCTTTATAACAATAACAAACACTTCACACCTGAGGCGCTTCACAACGAGATCAAAGTAAAATTTCCGGAGCTAAACGTAGGCATAGCGACCGTGTATCGTACCTTAAATTTACTAGAGGATTCGGGGATGGCGACGTCGATCTCATTCGGCGCGCAGGGCAAGAAATTCGAGCTTGCCAATAAGCCTCACCATGACCATCTAATCTGCAAAAGCTGCAATAAGATCATAGAATTTCAAGACGCCACTATCGAGCGCAAACAGCTTGCCGTCGCCAAAGAGCACGGATTTACGCTTACGGGGCACATGATGCAGCTGTATGGAATTTGCCCTGAATGCGCGGCAAAAAGGAAGTAGATTGTTTGATAGCCAGTTAGAGATCCAAAGGATAGACAAGGCGTCGGAACTTCGGAATTTAGGGGCTAATCCCTATCCGCACTTTCTAAAAAAAGATATGAGCATAGCCGAGTTTAAAGAGAAATTCGGCTACATCAAAGATACCGAGGATAAAAAAGCGAGCGAGGAGGTAAGCCTTGCCGGGAGGTTAAAGCTAAAGCGCGTCGCGGGCAAATCCACCTTCGCAAACATAGAAGATCAAAGCGGCAATATTCAAATTTATTACTCGCGCGACAGCATCGGCGAGGAGGATTACGCTAAATTTAAGAAAAATCTCGAAGTAGGCGATATAATTTTGGTGCGCGGATACGCTTTCGTCACCCAAACGGGCGAGTTTTCGATCCATGCTAGCAAAATAACGCTCGCGTCCAAAGCGATCTGCCCGCTTCCGGAGAAATTTCATGGCCTTGTCGATATCGAGATGCGCTACCGCCAAAGATACCTCGATATGATAATGAACCCCGAGGTCCGCGAGGATTTCATCAAGCGCTCGATCATCGTTAGCGAGATCCGCAGTTTTTTTGAGAAGCACGGATTTTTGGAGGTCGAAACGCCGATGATGCACCCAATCGCAGGCGGCGCGAACGCTAAGCCATTTATCACGCACCACAATGCTCTCGATGTCGATCGCTACCTGCGTATCGCGCCGGAGCTGTATCTAAAGCGCCTAGTCGTAGGCGGCATGGAGGCGGTCTTTGAGATCAACCGAAATTTCCGCAACGAAGGTATGGATCTGACGCACAATCCGGAGTTTACAAGCATAGAATTCTACTGGGCGTGGCATGATTATAACGACGCGATGAACCTAACCGAGGAGCTATTTAAAGCACTATTTAAGAGGCTCGGGCTAGGCGAAATTTTAACCTACGATGAGCGCGAGATCGATTTTTCAAAGCCTTTTGCGCGCATAAAGTATCTCGACGCGCTTACGCAGATAGGCGGCATCGAGCCGCAGATCGTAAATGATCGCGAAAAGATCATTGCCAAACTCAAAGAAGATAAATTTGAAGTCAATGAAAAGCTCGATCTAGGCCGCCTGCAGAGCGAACTTTTTGATAATTACGTAGAAGCTAAGCTCATAAATCCGACCTTCATCGTGGATTTTCCGATCTCGATCAGCCCGCTTTCGCGCAGAAGCGACGAAAATCCGCAGATAGCTGAGAGATTTGAGCTCTACATCGCGGGCAAAGAGCTAGCCAACGCCTTTAACGAGCTGAACGATCCGCTCGATCAATACGCCAGATTTAAGGCTCAAATCGACGCTAAAAACGCGGGCGACGACGAAGCTCACGAGATGGACGAGGATTACGTCCGCGCGCTTAGCTACGCGATGCCGCCGACTACCGGCTGGGGGCTTGGAATCGATCGCTTGGCGATGATTTTGCTGAATAAAAAATCGATCCGCGACGTGATTTTATTCCCTGCGATGAGGCCGCTAAATTTAGAGAAGGAGTGAACGTGTCAAATTTAGAAAAATTCGATAATGAAATTTTTAGTTTAACCAACAAAGAGCTTGCCCGCCAGTGCGATTATTTGGAGATGATCGCGAGCGAAAATTTTACCTATCCCGAAGTGATGGAGGCGATGGGCTCGGTGCTAACGAACAAATATGCCGAAGGCTATCCCGGTAAGCGCTACTACGGCGGCTGCGAGTTCGTAGACGAGATCGAACAGATCGCGATCGATCGCTGCAAAAAGCTCTTCGGCTGTGAGTTTGCAAACGTCCAGCCAAACAGCGGCAGCCAAGCTAACCAAGGCGTATATGCAGCGTTTTTGAAACCTGGCGAGAAAATTTTAGGCATGGCACTTAGCCACGGCGGGCATTTGACGCACGGCGCGAAGGTTTCAAGCAGCGGAAAGATGTATGAGAGCTTCGAGTACGGCGTGGAGCTCGACGGCCGCATAAACTACGATAAGGTGCTTGAGATCGCTCAGATCGTAAAACCAAAGATGATCGTTTGCGGTGCGAGCGCCTATACGCGCGAGATAGATTTTGCTAAATTTAGACAGATCGCTGATAGCGTGGGCGCGTTTCTTTTCGCCGATGTAGCGCACGTCGCGGGGCTCGTCGTCGCGGGTGAACATACTAATCCGTTTCCGCACTGCCACGTCGTAAGCTCAACCACGCACAAGACGCTTCGCGGTCCGCGCGGCGGCATCATAATGACTAACGACGAGGAATTTGCTAAAAAGATCAACTCGGCGATCTTTCCAGGCATCCAGGGCGGCCCGCTAATGCACGTCATCGCCGCTAAGGCGGTGGGCTTTAAACACAATCTAAGCCCCGAGTGGAAGGTCTATGCCAAGCAGGTCAAGGAAAACGCTAGAGTTTTGGGCGAGACGCTGGTTAAGCGCGGCTTTGATCTCGTTAGCGGCGGCACCGATAATCATCTGATTTTAATGAGCTTTTTAAATAGAGATTTTAGCGGCAAGGACGCTAGCGCCGCGCTTGAAAACGCAGGCATTACGACGAATAAAAATACCGTGCCGGGCGAGACGCGCAGCCCGTTCGTCACCAGCGGCATTCGCGTCGGTAGCCCCGCACTTACCGCGCGCGGCATGAAAGAGAAAGAATTTGAGTTTATCGGAAATAAAATCGCCGATGTGCTAAGCGACATCTCAAATTCCAAGCTTCAGGCGCAAGTTAAAGAGGAAGTGCGGGATTTGGCGCACCGCTTTATCATCTACGACCGCGCGATGTATTAAATTTAATAAATTCGGGTAAGCTTACCCGAATTATTTATTTCGTAAATTTTGCGTGGTAGAATTTACGAAGTAAATAATAATCTTAGGAGAGAGTATGAACGACAAAAATTTCGATATGAGCAGCATAGACGACATAGTGATCAATAGCGGCAATGTCGATAAGAACGCGAATTTGAAAAAGGGTCTTACCGTCGCAGCCGGCGTCGTAGTTTTATTCTTAATAATTTTAATCATAATGAAGGCTATTAATAAAGACGATATTGATACTAACGCAGGTCTTACTATGCCTAGTGAAGAAGAGCTTGCCAAAGCGGAGCAAAAGCCTGCCGTACAAGTTCAAAAACCCGAGCCTTCGCAGCCTGAGCCTGTAGAAGTGAAATCAGAACCCAATGCAGCATCTGCAGCTCCAACCAAAGTAGAGATAAAAACCCAAGAGCCTAATTCCGAAAGCAAGGTCGTCGCAAGCGCTCAGCCTGAAGCACAGAAAGTAGAAATCCAAAAGCCCGAAATCAAAGAAGAGCCAAAAAAATCCGAAGTTAAAATAGAAAGTAAAAAGATTGAGCCTAAAGACGAAGCCAAAAAGCCTGAAAAAACGGACGTAAAAAAACCTGAGCCTAAAAAAGAGTCTGCAAAAGACGAGATAAAAAAAGAGCCTTCTAAAACCGAAATTAGAAAAGTCGAGCAAAAAGTAGAGCCTAAAAAAGAACCTGAAAAACAAGCAAAAACAGAAGTTAAAAAAGAGCCTTCAAAAACGGAAGCTAAAAAGGAACATGCGAAAGCTGAAGCCAAAAAAGAGCCAGCAAAACCTGAGTCTAAAAAAGAAGCTAGCAAGCAAGAGTCTAAAAGTGAGAGCGTAAAGGCTGGCGTTGCAGCAAAGAGCACCAGCACCAGCGTGGCAAACGGCAGTTATGTGCAGGTTTTCGCATCCAATGCCTACGATCCAAACGGGTCTGACACCAAAAAAATCACTAAAAAAGGCTATAATCCGATCGCTCTGCAAACTCACGTCGGCAGCAAGAGCGTGACTAAAATTTTAGTCGGACCTTTTGAAGGCGAGACGCTACAAAAGGCGCTTAGCGATATGCGCAGCATCAATAGCGGAGCGTATATCTACCGAGTGAAATAGTGGACAGATTCGCGGTTTTCGGCAACCCGATCGCCCACTCTCTCTCGCCGCTACTTCATAATTACACTATAAAATTTCTAGCCCTAGACGCCTACTATGGGCGAGTTTTGCTTCAGCGCGGCGAGGAGCTGCGAGCTAAATTTGAAGCCTTAAGGCTTACGGGTGCGAACGTAACCGTGCCTTTTAAGCTTGACGCATTTAAAGTATGCGACATCCTAAGCGAGGCGGCGCAGAAGATCGGCTCGGTAAACACGCTAGTGCTAAAAGGCAGCGCGCTGCACGGCTTTAACACCGACGCGCAGGGGTTTTTCTGCGCGATCTTGGGCTTTGGAGAGATTCGCAATGCGCTTATTTTAGGCGCGGGCGGTACGACGCGGGCGATCAGCTACGCGCTAAGTAAAAACGGCGTGAAATTTGATATTCTAAACCGCAGCGCAAAGGATTTTGACTTCGGCTGCGAGGAATTTTTTAGCTATGAAAATTTTAGATCCAAAGACTACGATCTTATCGTCAATGCTACTGGCGCGGGGCTCAAAGATGACGCGCTACCAGCGCCCGGGGGAATAATAGATGAAATTTTATCCCGCGCAAAATTTGCCTTTGATGCGATCTACGGCAAGCAGACTCCATTTTTACAAGCCGCGCGCGCAAAAAATCTGCCCGCAAAGGACGGCAAAGAGATGTTGATAAATCAAGGCGCGCTTGCTTTCAATCTCTTTTTCGGCGGTAAATTCGACCTAGCAGAGATTGTATCGCTGATGAGCCATGCTGCAAATTTACGCTAAATCGGCTCTTGGGCTTTTCAATTATCCGCCCAGTCTAATGAAATGATTTAAATTTTGCATGGAGTTAGTTATCCGTTCTTAAATTTCGTATAGTGTAGCTTTGGGTGTTTAATTTTAAAATTCTTACGTCTGCTTTCAGCTGAGCCGTATTAATTTGTCTACAAAAAATTCTATTTAAAATTGCTACGAATTAGGCACAAAGATGCTTGGCAAAACCTCGCATATTTTTCTACTTGCTTCTTGATATGTTCTATTTTAAAATTTTATGACGAATCTAAACTAAAATTTTGTGCAGTTTAAGTAAAATGCGATCGGTTACGAATTATGCGGTAGAAACTTTATTTAAGTGTGGCGGCGCAAAAACTCATTTATTAAAAAGATAAAATTGCTACCAAAATTTCAAAATTTAAAGCTAAATTTTAATTAATTGTTATACAATAAAAAATATAAACTAATAATTGCTAAAGGTTAAAATTTGATGTTTTTCGGCAAAATTTTAAAATTTTATGCGCATGGATTTGCTTCGATGAAGCTTGGCAAAACGCTGTGGGCGGTGATTTTGATCAAGCTATTTATAATTTTCGTGCTACTGAAATTTTTCATTTTCGACGAAAACTTGGATTCTAAATTTAAAACCGATCAAGAAAAAATCGATTTCATTTATAAAAATTTGACTAAGGAGTAGGAATGCAAGAGCTTGCTAGCGTGGATTGGTCGAGGGCGCAGTTTGCGCTCACGGCGCTTTATCACTTTCTTTTCGTGCCCCTAACGCTGGGGCTTAGCTTTATCGTGGCGTTTATGGAGAGCCTATATGTCGCGACCGGTAAGCAGGAGTGGCTCAAGATCACTAAATTTTGGCTGCGCCTTTTCGGTATAAATTTCGCCATCGGCGTCGCGACCGGCATCATAATGGAGTTTGAGTTCGGCACCAACTGGGCGAATTACAGCTGGTTCGTGGGCGACATCTTCGGCGCGCCGCTTGCGATCGAGGGCTTACTCGCATTTTTCTTAGAGGCTACCTTCTTTGCGGTAATGTTCTTCGGTTGGGACCGCGTAAGCAAGAAATTCCATCTTCTCTCGACCTGGCTCGTGGCGATCGGATCAAATTTAAGCGCGTATTGGATCCTAATCGCGAACGCTTGGATGCAAAACCCTGTTGGTACGAGCTTTAATCCAGATACGATGCGCAACGAGATGAGTAATTTTTTAGATATCGCGCTGTCTCACTTCGGAGTGGCTAAATTTTTACATACCGTCGGCGGCGGCTATATTACCGCGGCGCTTTTCGTGCTTGGAATTTCGGCGTTTTATATGTTAAAGAACAAAGACTTCGCGCTTGCTAAAAAAAGCTTCATCGTGGCGGCAAGCTTCGGTATGCTAAGCTCGCTTTTCGTGCTATTTAGCGGCGACGAGAGCGCCTATCAGGTCGCGCAAAAGCAGCCGATGAAGCTTGCGGCGATGGAGGGTCTGTATAAAGGCGAAGTAAACGCGGGCATCGTCGCTGCGGGAGTTTTAAATCCGAGCAAAACCGCGGGAGACGATAAAGAGCCGTTTTTATTTGAGATTAAAGCGCCCTATGCGCTAGGGCTGATGGCTACGAGAGGGCTTGATAATTTCACGCCGGGCATCGACGATCTGGTATTTGGAAACGAGAAATTCGGCATCGAAGGCGCGGATAAAAAGATAGAAAAAGGCAAAATCGCCCTGCAAGCGCTAAAGGATTACAAGCTCGCCAAAGACGCCAATGATACCGCAGCTATGCAGCAGGCGCGCGAAATTTTATTCGGCAACCAAAATATGCAAAATTTAGGCTACGGCTACTTTGATGATGCGAAGCAGATCGTCCCTCCGGTGGCGCTTACCTTTTATAGCTTCCACGTGATGGTGGCTTTGGGAAGCTATTTTATCTTGCTGTTTTTCGTGACGCTATTTTTGGCGATGCGAAAGAATCTCGCCGAATATAAGAAAATTTTATGGCTTTGCGTTTTTAGCATCCCTCTGGGATACGTCGCGTGCGAGGCGGGCTGGATCGTAGCCGAAGTAGGGCGCCAGCCGTGGGCGATACAAGATCTCATGCCGGTGGGCGTCGCGGCTACTAGCCTGGCGGGAACGAACATAATGATCTCATTTATGCTCTTTGCGGTTTTATTTACGGTTTTATTCATAGCCGAGATAAAGATCATGCTAAAACAGATAAAGATAGGATTTTAAGATGCACGAAATTTTTCAAATTTATTGGTGGTGCGTGGTTTCACTTCTGGGCGGAATTTTGGTTTTTATGCTCTTCGTGCAGGGCGGTCAGACGCTGCTATTTACGCTGGCGAAAAATGAGACCGAGAAGGATTTTATAATAAATTCCATCGGCAAGAAATGGGAGCTTACGTTTACTACGCTCGTGATGTTCGGCGGGGCGTGCTTTGCGGCGTTTCCTCTATTTTATGCGACCAGCTTCGGCGGGGCGTATTGGGCGTGGATGGCTCTGCTTTTTTGCTTTATAATCCAAGCCGTCGCCTACGAATACAGAAAAAAGCCCGATAATTTCTTGGGCGCTAAGACCTATGAAGCCTTTCTTTTCATAAACGGCTCGCTGGGCACGATCCTGCTTGGTATCATCGTCTCGACGCTTTTTAGCGGCAGCGAGTTCGCGCTGGGCGATAATAATTTCGTGCAGTGGAAAAACCCCGCTCGCGGACTTGAAGCGCTAGCAAATCCGTTTAATTACATCTTGGGAGTTGCACTATTTTTCTGCGCTAGGACGGGAGCGAGCTTATATTTGATGAATAATATCGCCGAGCCTGAAATGATCGCTAAGCTCAAAGCTTCGCTTAAATTTAACGCTAGCGCTTTTTTGGTATTTTTCATCGCGTTTTTGGCGTGGGTCTTGCTAAAGCAGGGCTATGCAGTCGGCGCCGGCGGCGTCGTAAGCCTTGAGAGCTTTAAGTATCTGCACAATTACCTAAGCCTGCCTGCGGCGCTAATCTTGCTACTGCTGGGCGTAGTGCTGGTGCTGGTGGGGATATTCAAAGGCGCATTTACAAGCAGCGTGCGCGGGATATTTTTTTATGGCGTGGGCGTCGTATGTGCGGTAACGAGCGTATTTTTGATCCTGGGGCTAAATCACACGGCGTTTTATCCGTCAAATTTCGACCTGCAGAGCTCGCTTTCGATAAGCAACGCAAGCTCAAGCCTCTATACGCTTAAGACGATGTTTTACGTGTCGTTTCTAGTGCCTTTTGTGCTGGGTTATATAAGCTATGTTTGGCGCGCGATGGATGCAAAAAAGCTTGATAAAGAGGAGCTTTCAAACGAGCATTATTAGGCGCGCCCGCTCGCGCGGATGAGCATGGCGCATAAATACACGCCGCGTAAAATTTTATTTGCGTGCCTAGCAAGCGCCAAATAAGCTGCTCGGGCAACGCAAATGCCGCTTGCCGTAAGGTTATCGCGGCGCCAAACGGAAGTCGGCGGCGCAAGGCGCACGCTGCTTGAAATTTAATGAGCGTCAAGTAGAGCGTAGCCGTGCTAAACGGCGCGAAAGCCGAGCTTCGAAGGCGCTAAAATTGCACGAGTTTCGCTTTAAATTTAACCGCATAGTGGCATAGATGCCGTCTCGGCGCGATTAGAAGCTTTCGGACGCGATCGTGAGGCTGCTCTAGCGCGGCGTTTATGTTCGCCTTTGCGCTTGGTTAAATTTCATATCGGCGGCGCTTTTTGCGCGCCGCATTATAAAAATTTTAAGGATTAAAAATGATCAAATCTTTAGTTTTCATCGCGATTTGGATGATCTTGCTCGTAGGAAGCTATAAATTTATAAAGCTAAACATTACTCATCAAGAAAAAAGCGAGCAGTAAAGCGTAGAAATTTTAAAAGCTTGCGACCCGGGATTTTGCTTTAAATTTAGAAAGCGAAATCTAGAGCCGCAAAGTGCGGGCGAAATTTTATCTAGCCCTTGTAGTCGATATTTTTTTCAAACTCTTTAAGTCGAATATGGATTGAGCGCAGCTCGGTGATCGTCGTCCAGTTATCGATAAAAACGCTAAAGCTGCCGCGTACTTGGTTAAAAGCATTACCCACTTGAATCATCACTCCAAGCGTAATCGCCTTAGTAAAAAGCCCTGGTCCCATTATGAGATAAGGCACGATAACCAGGATTTGCGAGAAAGAATTTAGCCATAAATCAAAGTAGCAGTAGTGCAAAAATAGCCTGTAATAGTTGTGCTTTAGTTTGCCAAATAGCGTCTTTGTGGTCTCTTCGCTCGCATATTCCGCCTTATTCTCCTCGGCATAAACCAGCTCTTTGCGAAACGCAGCTTCCGCCTTTTGATTGTTGTATTCAAGCCTAGGCAGAAACCAACCTACTAGCCAAGAAATTATCAGTCCGCCGATGCTTACTGCAAGTGCGATCCATACGAGAGAGCCGGGAATTTTTTTGAGCGCCTCAAAAGGTACTTTCTCGCTAAGGCTCCACAAAACGGGAATAAACGCAAAAAGAGTCATCGCCGCCGAAAGCACGCACGTGCCGATATCTTCGATGATTTTTGAGAAGCGGTAGATGTCTTCTTGGATGCGCTGCGAACTTCCTTCGATATCTTTACTCACCTTTTTCCAGTATGAAAAATAGGAAAAGGTCATCGCCTCTCGCCATTTAAACGCCCAAATTCGCGCCACGTATCGCTCCGAGATCGCCGCCGCTACGGCAGGCATCGCTATCCATAAAAAGACCCTCATCTGCGTATAAAAATCGTTTAACGTATGACGATCTACGTTTTGACACAAATCATAAAATACGCGATACCATTCGTTGAAACGCACGCTCAGCGTAGTTTGATACCAATTAATCGCGATCAAAAATACTAGCCCTGTATATGCTAAAAGCGCCCATTTTTTGCTTTTAAAAAATGAAACGAACATTAGCGTTTCTCGGAGCTTTTTGGATTTAAAATCGCCGTAAATAGCCTATCGCTTAGCACCCGCG
This sequence comes from uncultured Campylobacter sp., assembly GCA_963529625.1. GTDB lineage: Bacteria > Campylobacterota > Campylobacteria > Campylobacterales > Campylobacteraceae > Campylobacter_B. The sequence continues at coordinate 77,322 of CAURZM010000010.1, forward strand.
CCGCTTCTTGCACGTCCGCGCTTTTTACCGCATTTATGCTTGCTGCGTAGCTTTTTTCGTCATAGAGCGGATAGCCGTAAAGCTCGTGCGCAGTGATATTAGCAAGCCAAAAATCGTTCGTCTGCGCAGCCCTTTTGGTCGATAAAATTTGCGCTTTTTTAAAATTTGCCAGTTCGTTATCTTTCGCGCCCGAGTTTTCAATCTGCTTTAAAATTTCACTCACGCTTGCTGCAACGGCACGGGCGTCTTTCGGCTCGGTAGAAAATGATACGTTCAAGCTCGCTGCAATTTGTGGCTCACGCACATAGGCGCTATGCACCATCGCCGAGTAAATTTGTCCGCGTGCCTCGCGGATCTGCTCGACGATGCGATTGCTTAGCACGCTTTTTAGCGCTTGAAATTTATAAGTGTCTGAAAAGTCGAAATTTTGCAGCTCATAGTTTGAAAAAATCATCCGAACTTCGCTTTTATCACTATCGCCGTAGTCTTGCACAATCTCTCCGCTAGAAGTATTTAGCATCAAAGTTTTAGGTGTAGCGCTGCTTGCGCCGGACTTTAGATTGCCGATATATTTGGCTAGGATTTGTTTTGCGCGTGCAGGCTCAAAATCGCCGCTAAGCACAAAGATAAAATTTCCAGCACCTGAAAAAATTTCATCCGCATCGCGCTGTAAATCGGCAAGATTTGCGCTCTTTACGTCATCCACGCTAAGCGGCTGCTTGCGAGTCGTATCTCCTGAATATAGAGATTTTAAAATTTGCTCGCCGAATTTAAATTCCGCCGTCTCATCGCGCAGCGCGATCGCCGAAAGCGCGTCGGTTTTGTATTTTGTAAGTGAGCTTGCATGAATTAGCGGCTCGCTAAATCTTGCGTAAAGCTCGCGTGCCATCGCCTCCAGATCCGCTCCTGCGCCTCTAAAACCGCAGTCCGCGTCATCCATCCTAAATCTTAGCTTATAATCAAATTTTGAGGTCAAGCGTCCCGCCTCGTATTCGTTGAGCTCACCTATGGTGCCCGAGTTTAGCAGGGCAGTTAGAATTTCGCCACGAGCCTTGCCAAAGTGCGCGTAACCGCCTTTTTTAACGGCTACGAGGGCGATTTTATTTTTCTCGCTTTTAAGAGGCTTTAAAATTACCTTCGCGCCGTTTTTAAACTCCAAAATTTCAGTGCCGCTAGCGCCTTTTTGCGTTTTAAATTCCGTCTCTTTTAAATCTGCTCCCGCAAGCTGCTTGGAAGCAAGCTTCGAAGCAGCGAAATTAAACGGCACCGCTTTTTCGTAGAGCAGCTCCGCGTCTTTTTGGCTAATGCCCAAATCCTTTGCCGAGATAATCTCCGTAAATCTCGCTCCATCCGTTATCTTTGAGAAAAATTTATTAACATCTGCTAGCGTTATTTCTTCTAACGCCTTGAGGCTTAGATCGTGCTCGTCTTGCTTACTAAGCTTTACATTGCCGTTTTGTACGAAATCAAGTAATGCCTCTATTTGCGCACTTTGTGTATCGTTTTTAAGCAGATCGGCTTGCACTTGATGTTTAAATTCCGCCTTAACGCTATCAAAATCGTCATTGTTAAATCCGTGTTCGCGTACCCCTTTGATCGCGCTAAAAAGACTACTTAGCGTGGCGTTGGCGTCGAAATTAAAAATATTCGCGCTTATGCTGTATAGTCTGCGGTTTTTAAACAGATCGTCCGAGCCGAAATAGGCTTTAAGCGGAATTTTAGCATTCACATTCATCGCATCGTATCCAAGCTCCATCAGCCTCGATACGTAGGCTTGCAGCCACTCATTCTTAAGTGCGCCGTAGCTTCTTAGCGGTTCATATTTGCCTGCGTAAAGCACGCTAGCGACATTAGCGCCAAGCTCGGGCTCTACGGTGCTTGCTAGCCCACCTTCAAATGGGCGTAGGCTAAGATCGCGCGGGATTTTTTCGCCGTGCGCAGAAAGAGAGCTAAAATTTTGCTTGATTAGGTTTTTAATCTGCTCAATGTTTACGTCGCCTACGACTATGATGCTAATGGCGCTAGGAAGGTAGTTGCGCGCATAGAATTTTTTTAGTTGCTCGCCGGTGGCGCCTTTGATGATTTCATTTTGTCCGATCGGAAAGCGTCTGGAAAATATGGAATTAGGGTATAAATATGTGGCGCGCTTTTCGTAAAAGCGCCTCTCAAAGCCTTTTTTTGCTTCTTCTAAGATGACGCCTTTTTCCTTTTGCGTTTCGTTCTCGTCAAATTTCACGCCGCCTGCATAATCGCGCAGCACCAAAAATATGTCCTTTAGCGTCTCGTCGCTTACTTGGGCTTGGATGTTGTAGGTGGTGTTTTCAAAGCCAGTCTGTGCATTGAGATCGGCGCCGAATTTTACTCCCAGGCGCTGCAAGGTATGAACTAGCTCGTTTTTATCGAAGTGCTCACTACCGTTGAATGCCATATGCTCGACGAAATGCGCCAAGCCCTGCTCGTCGTCATTTTCATCAACACTACCTGCGGCTACGTTGAGGTAAAAAAGCGCGCTATTTTTTGGAACGTCATTTTTGAGGATATAAAATTTCACGCCGTTTGCCAGCTTACCGTGCACAACGCTAGGATCGAGCTTAAGCGGCGCATCCGGGTTAGCGTCTGCGGAGTAAAGGCTCAAAGAGCAAAGTAGGGTGGCGATAAAAAATATAAGCTTTTTCATAATTGTCCTTGGATTTAAAAACTTGCGATTGTAACAAAAGCTAGTTTAAAGTATGATTTTGCGAGCTTTGTTATGGATGAAATTTTGCCAAGGATTTGGGATTTTACTTGCGGTTTTGAAATTTTACTTGCAGAATTTTAAGAAACGGAATTTTTGGAATTTTTGGAATTTTTGGAATTTTTGGAATTTTTGGAATTTTTGGAATTTTTG
>CAURZM010000011.1:0-66141 GCA_963529625.1 uncultured Campylobacter sp.
GCGAGGCGACGGGCCCGAAAATATATCTCATTTTTGCTCCATGATTTGATTTGCGAATGACGGCATTTTTAGCGCGAGATTTCGCTTTAAAACTTTACTTTGCAAAATTTTAATTTGAAATTCTGCATCGTGAAATTTTGCTGGAATTTGCTTTTAAAAATTTAGCTAGGAAATCCCGCTTTTAAATTTTACGTAGCAAGTTTATACCGATCTTAAGCCTCGAACCAATAACGCTTTGCATCGAGCTTTTAAAATTCTACATAGCAAATTTATGCCTTGAAATTTAACTTCCGCTCGCCGAAATTCGGCGCCGCTTTTATGCGAAATTCCACTTCCGCGCTCCGCCCCGCTACGATGGAATTTTAAGCTTAGAGTTTTGAATTTATCCTTAAATTTGGGGCACTGTGTAAAATTCATATAAAAAATTCGCATTATGTGCGGACGAGCGAGCTTTGAAATTCCAAAATTCCTAGAATTTCGCTAAAATTGCGGACAAATTTAAAGAGGGGCGAAATTTTGACTATTTACGATTTGGAGCGCCTGAGGCTGGATGCGAAAAAGCACGTGGAGCAGCTAAAGCTCGTCGCCGTCATAAGCACGATCGCCCTATTTGCGGTATTCGGCGTCATCGCGTATTCCGCAGATAGGCAGGGCGTGCAGAGCTTTAGCGCGACGATGCTTATACTGCTGGCGGTCGCCTCGCTCGCCATAAGCCTTAAAGAGGTACACTTAAACGGCTGGCAAAAGGATCTCATCGGCGCGGAAAATATCTTAAAGTTCGGCGCGGTCACGATCTCGTTTTTGATCTTCAAATACTCCGCGGCCTTGCCGCAGGCGTTGATAAGCTTAGCCGCGCTTGCGCTTGCGGTATGGCTAGCGGCGCGGCTTTACGCGCTCGGCGTAAGAAGCGCGCAAGATATCTTTACGGGGCGGTATCGCCAAAGCTACAAGCAGCACTATCTGGCGCCTTTCGTGCGCGAGCTCGGCTACGAATACGTCTCCTACGGCAGCGTGCCGTTTTGGCGCGTGGTGCAGAGCGATCTGTTCGAGTTCATCGAAAATCTGCGCGGCAACGACCGCGTGGGCGGCGCGTGGCAGGGGGTGAGCTTCGAGTTTAGCGACGTGAGCTTTTTCTATCAAAATTTACAGCACGAACTCGCAGGGGCATTTTTCGTAGCGGAATTTAACAAACGCATCATCGCGCCCGTTTTCATCTATCCGCGCGAGATACAAAACAAACAGCACATAGGTCTAAAGCCCGTTGCGATGGACAACGTGGAGTTTGCCGCGCGCTACAAGGTGCTTAGCGACGAGCCGCAAAACGCGATGTACGTGCTGACGCCTGCATTTATGGAGCAATTTTTGGCGGTGGGCGACGCGCTCGGGGCGCAGATCTGGGCGAGTATCAGAGAGCGGCGGATCCATATTTTCGTGCACACCGGGCGCGATAATTTCGAGCCTAGCGTCTATGAAAGCGTGCTGCGCCGCGACCCCGCAAGCGAGATAAAGAGTGAAATTTTAAACTTTTTGAGTATCGTTAAAATTTTAAAACTGAATGTGAGGATTTGGATTTAGACGAGCGAGTTCGGCTAGATAAAATTTATAGATTTTTGCGGCAAACCGAGCGTCGATCGTCTAGGCTTATACTTGCAGCTTTATAGTTTTAGGCGAACAGATAATTCTTTTTGATGTAGTCGATATTTATATTTTTCTGCAAAAAATACTCTTTGATATCGTTGTAAATTTTATCATTGTAGATATAGATAAGATAGTATCTTGGTAAAATATTGTGATATCCGGGGTTGGTCGTAGGTTCAGCGACCCTTATAAACGGCATAGCACTAAAGCCCTTGAGGTTTTTATTCATTGATAGATAAAATATAAAATTTAATAAAAATCCCCATAGGTAGATAAAAAATATTATCTCCAAAAGCTCCCTTTTAAAGCTATGAACCCCATTATCGTAAGAGATAAATTGCAGATATACTGCAAAATTTCTGAGCTAATAAATACGTCAATCGAAAAGTTCCTTCGCAGTTCGTCGAATTCTACTTTGCAAAATCTCTTAACGACGCCGTTTTCGATAAATTCTATATATCTATCCGTAAACCTTATTTGTTGCTTGCTGCGAATTAACTTAAAGATACATATCGCAATAAGAATCCCTAACATTACCAAATTCATAGCTACGCCTTTTGGTGAACATAAAGATCCGCATTCCATAAAATCTTGTATTATAGCTATCGTTAAGACTGAAAATAACAATACCAAATACCAAGCGATCACAAAAAATTTTTCATAGCCGTTTATAATCAACGGCTCTTTGTCGTAATCCCTGGGTTTTTGCTTATTATAAATTTCCATTACTTTACATTCTTTTATGAAATTTTGATTTCTCGTAATGGTTTTTCGCATAGCTTAATCGATTTTTACTTTGTGTCGCCATTACTTATTCCTTTGATTTATATAAAAATTTGTGGTCTAATTTTGTCTAAATTTTTTCCCGTTTTTAGCAGAAAATAGGTTTTCAGTTCCTTGTATTCGCTGCTCGTTAAAATCGAGGCGTCGATAATAAAATGCTTATCAAAAATGATCAAACTATCGCCGCTTAGCATATCCAGTCCAAGTCCTAGCCCGTTTACTAATCTAAAAATCAGTAGCGGAAGCATGCCTAGCCCAAATACTATCGGCACTACGAACGGGGCTATCGCATAGCCTTTAAAGTGAAAAAACCGTGGACATCAAAACGAAGTAAATCATAACGACGCAAAATCCAAACTTTTTTGTAGCAATCGGTGATTGAAATTCGGAAGGTCCGAAGGTTCGTTTAATCTCCACTATATTTGATAGTTCTATCTTAAATAAGATCAAATTCTTCTTCGTAGAAAAATACTCTATGGCGGAATTTTTAAATTTAATATAGCAGCTTCCTAGCTCTTTTGGCCGTCTGGTTAGCTCTCCGGGATGCCTATATGGAGAGAGGTATGAAATAATATCTAAAAGAAATAGAAACGGCAGATATAGCGTTATCATCTCTATCGCGTTGTCTTTGATGATTATCGGATATTTGTCGTAGTCTCTAGACTCAGCCTTTTCTAGCGTAGTGCTGATTTTAAATTTATCCAAATTTAGCTCTTTATAAATAGAATTTCAAAGCGTTTTATATGTTCTTAAATAGGGCAGCGGCGCGCAAGTGCGGCGGATAATCCACTATCCGCCGCAACAGGCTCGCAAAACCGCGTCATGGCTTAAAATCAAAACCCGTCTTGCAAAAGCAAATCCGCAGTTCGTAAATCCGCGGTATGCAAAATTCATAGCCTACACAATCATGCCGTGCCGTTGGTTCATAAATCGCAGTTTGAAAACTGCGCCATAAAGCCAGCTTAAAATCACGCCCCGCAAAAACAGCGCTCGCGCTGTCAGTCTGTAAAACCGCGCCGCTAGCTTGCAAAATACGCAGCTCACTAAAATCTCGCTGCGCTGTCAGCCTGCCAAATCGCGCTGCGCCGCGGGCTGATAAAATCACGGCTCGCGCAAACGCAGCGCAATACGCGCAAAAGTAAAATCCGCGGCTTGCAAAATCAAGCCGCAGCATTCAAAAGCGGTAAGCTTTAAATTTTTGGAATTCTGATCTTCTGCCCCGGATAGATGAGGTTCGCGTCCTTGATAACTTCGCGGTTGGCGTCGAAAATAACCTTGTATTTATTCGCGTCGCCGTAGAATTTCTTCGCGATTTTAGATAGGTTATCGCCCTTTACTATGGTGTAGTAGTTCTCGGCGCTATCCTCTCTAATGCCCTCGATCTGCACGTTTTTAATGCCTGCGGTGTTGCCCGCGATGAGGGCTGCTTTTTCGAGAGTTTCCTTATCGGCGTTGCCGCTGATTTTGACGGTGTCGCCCTGTACCTCGACCTCTAGCCCCTCTACCGGCGTAGAGCTGAGATTAGTGGCGATCTCGTCTTTTACGGATTTGGCGTCATCGCCTAGACCTAGTAGTTTCTTGCCTGCTTCGGCTACGAATGAAAGTAAACCCATGTTTTCTCCTTTGGTTAAAGTGGCGAAATTTTATCTTAAATTTACCAAGGATCAGCTTAGGCGCATATCTTACGGCTCCGCCCTGGCCCAATGGTGCAACCTACTGCGCTCACTCTATGCGCGACGGCAGGTTTTCAGACCATCATCGCCGCGCCCGTCTATTCAGATTTGCAGCGTATGAATTATCAGCGCCGCAACTACGCTAAATTTTTCGTCAGTAAATTTCTAGCGATCACGGCGCATACGATGCTAAAAACGACGACCGAATATGAGTTGAGATTTAGCCCGCAAAATCCCGCGCTTAGGGCAAAGGCGCAAAGCGGCGCGTTTAGATTGATCGCTAAAAAGGCAGCCCCTCCGCAAACCCCCGCTGCGCTTAGGCTAATAGGTAGAATTTCGCTGATCGCAAATCCTACGCATAGCCCTAAAACTGCGCCCAGAGCGAAACTCGGCGTAAGCGTACCGCCGTATCCGCCGCAGCGAAAGATCATCAAAATGCAAAATGCTTTGCAAAGCAAGATCGCAAGCAAATATGGGCTAAAGGACGCTGAGTTGAAAGCAAACTGCGCTGCCGAGCGCCCGTTACCTAAAATTTCTGGTACGTATGCGCCGATCGCCGCGGTAAGCACGAATGCAAATGGCAGTGTAAGTGCGATTTTAAGGCTTTTTATGCGCAGCTTTTCGCACAAGCGCACTCCGTCTTGAAAGTATTTCGCCGCGACCCCCGTGACAAGCCCGATTAGCGCCGCTGCGAGTAAATTCTGCGGGGTAGGGGCGAAGTTTGAAACCGCGTAATAAATTTCTTTTGAAGCTCCAAATTCCGCTGTAGCTGTAGCCACCGCACTTGTGGCAAAGGCGCATAAAATTGCTCGAGTATCGAAGCTTTTAAGCAAAATTTCTAGGCTAAAAAGCGCGCCCGCTAACGGGACATTATATGCAGCGCCCAGTCCCGCTCCTGCGCCGCATGCGACAAATAGCCGAAGCTCGTCTCCGCTAATATTTAGGGCGCGGCAAATTTTAGCCGCAAACAAGCCACCCAGCTCGCGCGGAGCAGCCTCGCTGCCTACCGGTGCGCCCAGAGCGATGGCTACTAGCTGCAAAACTGAGTGGATTAAATTTTGCCAAAACGGCGGATTTTGCCCATCCATCATCGAAGCTACGTTTAGAAAAGGTTTTAGCCTTATCAGCAGAATTCTAATTAAAGTTACGATTGCGCCAGCTGCGAGGACGCTAAGAAAGCGCCTAAGCGCAGTGGTTTGCTCTGTGATAATGTGAAATTCCTCATCATTATGTCCGAAAGCAAAAGTTTCAATTTCGTTGATGCCGAAGTTTAAAAGCCCTGCGCAAAGCCCCATTATAACGCCTATCGCAAGGATCGCTAGAAAGAATTTAGTACTCAAAATATGCCTTTTTGAAACGCATAATTATATAAAATTTTAGCTTTAAAAAATCCTTACCGTGCATATAAAAGTAGCTAAAACGCGAGTAAAATTTAAAACAATGGCTAAGAATTTATATCATCTCTGTGGGTTTCTGTGGGTAAAATTTTGCGCAAAATTCTATGAAGCGTAGGCAGAGGCGGAATTTTATTTACGTTAATTGCGCGAGTAAAATTTACATAGATTTTATATCGCGCGTAGAAAATTTAGTAAAATTTTGCATCGCACGGGAGATAAAATTCTATTTGAAATTTCTTACCGCGAGGACAGGCGGAATTCTACGTAAAATTTAAATCTATCCGAATCTATCCGAGCGGGTAAAATTTTAAATTGAGTAAGCGAGAGAATTTCGCAGAGAACACGTGGGATTTCGCGCAGAATTCTAATTTGCGAAAGAGGGCAAAATTCAGCGTAGAATCCAATTCGCATAAGCGGATAAAACCTCGCGTTAAATTCTAAGTCGCGAGGCTAGGCAAAATTATGCACGGAATTTTAATTTGCATGAGTCATAAAAATTTTACGCCTGCGAACAAATTTGCTTAGGATTTTGCTATTTTTTCCATATATCGTCCTTTTCGCCGGCTGCGGGTGCGCTTAGCTTTTTATCCAGAGCCGAAATTTTATCCGCGAGCTTTTGCGCGCCGCCGAAAATTTCATCTTTTTTCGGAAGTCCGAAGTGAAATTTTGAGCCTACGCTATCTCCGATGCTTGCAAGTAGCGATTTGGGTGCGTTTGCGATCGCGTCTTTAAAGATCGCCGCATCGATTCCGAGCTCGGCTAAGTTTTTTAGCGCCCGCGCAGAGCCGATAAACATCGCGATCTTGGCGTCAAAAAGATAATCGTTAGCTAGCTTTTGCGCGGCCGCGGCTGATTTTTTGTCCACGATGATGAAGCGCGCGCCTGCGCCGTTTGCGAGTAAAATTTCATTTATATCGTTCGTAATAACGCTAAATTTTTTCTGCGCCTTTTGCGCTGCGGCGATGAGCCTGTCGTTAAATTTAAAGAGCAGATTGTCATATTTGAAAACTTCGTCGCCGTTTTTGATGAGATACAACGGCTCGTAGGGCACGAGCGCGTGGCCTAGGATGATCATTTGCCGCCCCTTAGTTTGGCTTCGCAGGATTTGCAAAGGCGCTTTTTATCGCGCAGGGCAAGCTCGTCGTTGCTAAAGTACGTCCCGCACTCGTCGCACGCCAAAAGCTCGGTCGCATCGTCCTTTTTCTTTATGCGAAATCTAGGCACTATCAAAAAATATATTAGCGCCGCGATAACGGCGACGGCTAGAATTTTTCCCATTATTTTACCCCTTTGATTACTAAAAATTTTCTATTTTTCAAAGCGTTTTCATCGCTAAAAATTTCGCAGCGCGCGCTCGTAAATTCCTTGCGGAATTCCGCTGCTTCCTCCTTTGCGCCCGAGCCTTTGTAGAGCAAAAACGTAGTGTTTTGATCGTAAAAGCCGCGGCAAATTTCAACTAAGCTTCGCGCGCTCATCAAAGCTCGCGAGCTTATCAGATCGGCGCGCAGCTTTGCGCCATCTTGCACGCGCTCGGCGTGGATTTTTACGTTAGCTAGAGCAAGACTGACCTTTGCGTAGGTTAGAAACGCCGCTTTTTTTTGATTTGGCTCAAACAGATGCCACTCGCACAGCGGCAGCGCGAGCGCCAAAAATAGCCCGGGAAAGCCCGCTCCCGAGCCGATGTCGCACGCGATGTGCGGATAGCGCGGTATGAAATTCGCTCCGCTTAGGCTGTCGTGCACCACCGCGTCCAAATCGTCGTAATTCGTGAGGCTATGGACGCGGTTAAATTTTTGCAGACAGGCTTTAAATTTAGCTACCTGCTCGCCAAAACTCTCGCCCGGCGCAAGCTTCACAGCAGATGCCCCATCTGCTCTTTTTTGACGCGCAGATAGTTTTCATTAAATTTATTTGGCGTTATGATTATCGGCACGCGCGCGACCACTTCGACTTTTAGATCGTGCAGCTTTTGCGGGTTGTTCGTAAGTAGATTTATGCGCGAAATTCCAAAATGAGCGAGTATGAAATCCACGATCTCGTAGGTGCGCTCGTCCGCTTTGAAGCCCAGCTGATGATTTGCTTCGATCGTATCGAGGCCCTGATCTTGCAGCGCGTAGGCGTTGATTTTATTAAAAAGTCCGATATTGCGCCCCTCTTGACGCAGATAGATCACCATGCCGCCGTGCTCTTCGATATATTTTAGGCTCGCTTCGAGCTGTTCGCCGCAGTCGCACTTTAGGCTGCCGATCGCATCGCCGGTAAGGCACTCCGAGTGGATCCGCACGTTTACAATGCTCTCCAAAGGCTGCTTAAATATCACTAAATGCTCTTTCTCGCCTTGCTTAAACGACTGAACGCGGAAGCTTCCGAAGCGGGAGGGGAGATTTGCGACCTCTGAAATTTTTATATCCATGCTTAAATTTACTCCGATTGTGATATTATAAATCCCGCAATTCTAGCTAAAAAAGGAAAAATAATGTTTAAACGATTTAGACGCCTACGAATAAACCCCGCGCTTAGGGATCTGGTGCGACAAACCGATCTGCAAACCCGCTTTCTAATCTATCCGCTTTTTGTGGTGGAAGGAAGCGGCATCAAAAAGGAGATCGCCTCGATGCCGGGCGTATTTCAGATGAGCTTGGATGAAATTTTAAAAGAGTGCGAGGCTCTTTTGTCGCTAGGACTAGATAAAATTTTACTTTTTGGAATTCCTTCGCTAAAGGACAGCATCGGCTCGGATGCGCTAAGCGAGGACGGCATCATCGCGACTTCGCTGCGCGCGATAAAGGCTAAATTTCCAAATTTATTAGTAATCACCGATCTGTGCTTTTGTGAATACACCGACCACGGACACTGCGGCATCATCGATCATGTGCATAAGACGGTGGATAACGACGCGACGCTTGAAATTTCGGCGCAGCAAGCGCTCATCCACGCCAAAGCGGGTGCGGATATGATCGCGCCTAGCGGTATGATGGACGGCATTATTGCTGCTCTGCGAGAGACGCTAGATCGCGGTGGATTTGAAAATTTACCGATTATGGCGTATTCGACGAAGTTCGCCAGCGGCTACTACGGGCCGTTTCGCGACGTGGCGGAGAGCGCGCCGAGTTTCGGCGATCGCAGCAGCTACCAGATGGATCCCGCAAATAGATTTGAGGCGATCAACGAAAGCCTGCAGGACGAGGCGCAGGGAGCGGACATCTTGATGATAAAGCCCGCGCTTGCGTATCTGGATCTAATCAGAGATTTGAGGGAGCGCACGCTGCTGCCGATCTGCGCGTATAACGTAAGCGGCGAATACTCGCTACTGCAGGCGGGCAAGAAGGCGGGCGTGATCGATTATGAGCGCGTGATGATGGAGACGATGATAGGCATAAGGCGTGCCGGTGCGGATATGATCATAACCTATCACGCCAAAGAGATCGCGGAAATTTTAAACAGGGGTTAGCGATGAATAAAATAGCACTCGAAATTAAAAGTAATGAAATGCAAGCCGTCTTGGATGCCGTGATGAAGCTGGCAAAAAAGATGAAATTTGAAGCTAAAATTTTACCCGTAAACGGGGATGAGTGCATAGAGAATTTTGGCGAGCTTTCAAGCGCCGTTATTACGAAATTAGATAAGCCGAGCAATAGGGCCGTTTTTGAGCGTTTAAAGGATAAATGAAAAAAAGACAAATGAAATATTTAACGCTGCATCAGGCTATTTTCATCCACGATAAAATGCTAGAAAAAATAGGCGGAAGCAAGGGTTATAATAAAACTTCGCTCGGCTATTTATCGTCTGCGTTGCAGAATATAAAAAACGATCTGTATTATCCTACTATGGCGGATAAACTCGCGCATTTGACGTATTCGTGCATAAAATTTCATCCTTTTACCGACGGCAATAAAAGGACGGCGATTTTGCTAGCCGATATGTTTTTATCGGCGAATTCTATAGTTTTGGACGACGAAGAATTTTATACGGCGATGGAAGACGTAGTCGTAAAGGTGGCTGCGGGCGATATGACGAAAGGTGATTTAAAAGAATTTTTTAGTAAATTTATAAAAGATAAAGGAGTGATATGAGGCACTTTCTTACGTTAAACGATTTTAGCAAAGATGAAATTTTACAAATGCTAAATTTAGCGTTTGAGATTAAAAAAGAAGCCAAAGCGCGAAATTTCAAGCCGTATTTAAAAGATCAAAAATTAGCGATGATATTTGAAAAAAGCTCGACCAGGACGCGCGTTAGCTTTGACGTAGGGATGAACGAGCTCGGCGGACACGCGCTGTTTTTGAGCAGTCGCGACATCCAGCTCGGGCGAGGCGAGCCGATCAAAGACACCGCGCGCGTGATTTCGCGAATGTGCGATCTAATCATGGCGCGCGTAAATCGCCACGAGACGTTAATAGAGCTTGCGGAATTTAGCCGCGTGCCGGTAATAAACGGGCTAAGCGATAAATTTCATCCCGTGCAGCTAATGGCGGATCTTATGACTATAGTTGAGATTGGTCGCAAGCGTCTACAAGAGTGCGCTCGTGAGAAAGAAGAGCAAACGATGAAAGAAGCTGAAGCTAAAGACCAATTTGTAGTCGGTATGATTTTTACGCTTAAAAATAAAAACCAGAATATTAAATTTGATATTACAAGTATCCGTGCCGCATACGTCGGCGACGGCAACAATATGGCGCATTCGTGGCTGATGCTTGCCTCCAAGCTTGGCTTTGAGCTGCGAGTAGCGACGCCCGTGGGCTATGAGGCTGATCCACAGATACTAGCGCAGGCGCAAGAAAATGCTAAAATTTCAGGCGCCAAAATTTTAATAACGAACGATATAAAAGAAGCCGTAGCGGGTGCAAACGTCGTGACGACCGATACTTGGGTCTCGATGGGGCAAGAAGGCGAAAAGGAGCAAAGAATTCGCGATTTCGCGGGCTTTTGCGTGGATGAAAACTTAATGGCTCTAGCAGGTAGTGGCGCGATCTTTTTGCACTGCCTGCCGGCGTACCGCGGATACGAGGTAAGCGAGGCCGTGTTTGAAGCGCACGCGGATGAAATTTTTGCAGAGGCGGAAAATCGCCTGCACGCGCAAAAGGGCGTCATGGTCTGGCTGGATCAAAAAAGGTAAATTTAGGAGAACGCATGGAAGAAAAAGATAAAGCGCTAAAAAAGATCGACAAAGCGAGCGAATTTTTCGGGCTGGATAGCTCGAAAAGGACGGTTTTTGAAATTTCGCAGGGCGAGGACAACGAGAAAAAACTCACTCTAAAAAGCGGCTCGTGGAACGACGAGGAGCCGTGGTTCGGTATCGACGAAAATAACGAAGTGCACACTATGATCTCGATAAAATCGCTTGCAAATCTCATCGCCGCGACTAAAAACGCGATGCAGGAAAATTTTAATCTCAAGCTTGAGCGCTCGATTTTGCAGCATACGCCGGTGGATTTCGGCGACGCGTGGATCGTGTGTATGGACGAGATCAGAAGGCTTACGGGCGCAAATCCAAGTGCGAAAAGATTAAGTTTAGACGTCGATGCTGTCGTTTCGCGCGTAAAAAGTCTGCATCCGAACCTTTTCATCGACATCGAAGAGCTTATCAAAACCAAGGCGGGCGGCCGTGAATAGCATAGACTTCGACGCTTACGCGAAATTTTCGCGCCCGGGGCCTCGTTACACGAGCTATCCGACCGCTTTGGAATTTAGCGAAAACTTTAGCTACGACGGGTATTTAAACGAGCTGAAAAATCAGAAAAGCTCTACGCCTCTGTCGCTTTACTTTCACATGCCGTTTTGCCGCTCCGCCTGTTATTTTTGCGGCTGCAACGTAATATACACGGGCAAGCGCGACAAGATGGATCGGTATTTGGACTATATCGAGCGCGAAATGCAAATTTTAAGCGGCATCGTGGACGGCTCGCGCCAGGTCGTGCAGATGCACTTCGGCGGCGGCACGCCTACATATTTTAGCGCTGAACAGCTCGCGCGCCACATAAAAAATATCAAAAAATATTTTACAAATTTTAGCTCTGAAGCCGAAATCAGCTGCGAGATCGATCCGCGGTTTTTAAACGCCGATCAGCTTGACGTGCTTGTTTCAAACGGCTTTAACCGCATCAGTTACGGCGTGCAGGACTTCGACGAGCGCGTGCAAAAGGAGATCCACCGCATCCAGCCTTTCGAGCTTACGAGGGACGTCATAGCCATGGCGCGCGAGAGGGGGATAAAATCGATAAATATGGATCTGATCTATGGCCTTCCGTATCAGAGCCTAGCTAGCTTTAGGCGCACGCTGGAGCTTGCGCTTTCGCTTGATCCGGACCGCTTTGCGATCTTTAACTACGCGCATGTGCCGTGGATAAAAAAATCTATGCGTAAATTTGACGAGACGACACTGCCAGAACCAAAGGTGAAGCTTGAAATTTTAAAGCTTACGCACGATTTTTTGAGCGCGAACGGATATGAGATGATCGGCATGGATCACTACTCAAAGCCCGCAGACGAGCTTCATATCGCGCTTAAAAACGGCTCGCTGCACCGCAATTTCCAGGGCTATACGACCAAGGGCGGCGCCGATCTGATCGGTATCGGGCTAACCAGCATCGGCGAGGGCGCGCGCCACTACGCGCAAAATTTCAAAGATATGGACGCTTACGAGGCCGCGATCGATGCGGGCAGGCTGCCGTATTGTAGGGGCATTTTGCTAAATGAAGAGGATCTGCTGCGCAAAGAGGTGATTATGGGGCTGATGAGTAATTTTTGCGTCGATATAGAGGCGATCGAGGAGAAATTTAAGATAAAATTTTTCGAGCATTTTAGAGCGAGCCTAAAGCAACTTGAGGCACTAAAGGATTTCGTGCAAGTCTCGCCGCATAGAATTTCAGTAACGCCTACCGGCACACTTTTGATCCGCAATATCGCGATGTGCTTTGATGAGTATATGGATAAAAATTTGGGCGAAAAGCGCTTTTCTAAAACCGTCTAAGCGGCGTGGCTATGAGTAGGGTAAAGCTTGGAGCGTTCGATTTTGCGGTACTTAGCGAGCGTTGCGTAAAATGTGGTAAATGCATCCAAGTCTGCACGATTCATGGCATTAACGGCGATGAAGTAACGAGCCCGCGCGGATTTTGGATCTTTTGATGCGCAACGGCAAAAGGGCTTTAGCGATTACTTATCACGACCCGTGCCATGCCCGCAAAATGCAGGGCGTTTGGAAAGAACCGCGCGGTTTGCTCGCTCAAAACTACGAAATAACCGAGATGGATGAACCTAATAAATGCTGTGGATTTGACGGCGTGACGATGCAGGCCGAGCGCTACGAGCTTGCGCGCGCAGTAGGATTGGCTAAGGCGCGTGCAATGGTGGATCTGCCCGTGCGTGTAGTCTCCGCTGAGTGTAGTGCGTGCAGGATGCAGTTAAATAATTCGCTTTCTTTAAGTGGCTCGCAGATGAGGTGCGTAAATCCGCTGGAGCTCATCGCTGAAGCGCTTGTGAGCGAGGAAAAATCCAATGGATAAAATTTTGAGTTTGTGAAATTCCTACATTTTGCTAGCTTTTTACTTAATTCACATCCTGGGACAAAATTTCGTGCTTTTTAAATTTTGGTTTTTAAAAATTATGATTAAATTTTATTGTTAGCTTGTAAAGGTTGCGGTTTGCGTCTTTGAGCTTTTGGACAAAGTAGCCTGAAGCGGTGCACGGTGACAAGCCCATAGATTTTGTTGCTACGGGGGATTGAGCAATATGATTTTAAATACTAAAATTTTGTAGTTTAGAATTTTAGCTGAGGGATTGCGCAAAATTTTAAGAAGTTGAATTAGGGGATGGATTTTGGGAGGAATTCTAATTTTATGTGGCATTATTTGAAATTCTATGGAATTTGCGGCTAATAACTGGATTTTTGATTTATTGATTCGTGCGGATTTGCTTGGCGTTGCAGGATAAAACGCAAATTTTAAATTTCACAAAATTTAAGGATTAGCTACGCGTCGGCTTTTTGTGCTTTTCGGTTCCGACATTGCGGCAAAATTTCTTTCAAAAATGCCAAAGTGCGTATAAAATATATTCGTAATTTTCAGCACGAGATATTTGGCAAAAAGGCTAAGCTAGCAAGATCATGGATTTAAATTTAATTTTATTCTTGCTCTTTTGCGTCATCTTCAGAGTCCAGCTTTGCTTCTTCGATCAAGAGTCTGTTGGCTTCGGTAGCCTTTTTTAGCTCGCTTAAGTTTTCTTCTATCTTATTTAGGCGCTTTTCAAGGGTATTTAGGCGCTTTTCGGAGCGGGAGATAAAATAATAAATCAAATAAATCATAAAAACTATTATGATCCAAGGTACGATTTTCATATAAAATTCCTTAAAATTTAAAATTGCGCGCATTATAGCAGAAATTTTATGAAATTTTAAAATAGGCTGTTTTAGCCTTGACAATTGGGGATTTTTCGGTTATAATTGTCACTTCAATTTCAAAATGCTGGTGTAGCTCAGCTGGTAGAGCTACTGCCTTGTAAGCAGTGGGTCGGCGGTTCGATCCCGTCCACCAGCTCCATTTTTTGTAACAGTGTTTGACCAGATTTCATCAAAGGGTGAGATACTCAAGTGGCCAACGAGGGCAGACTGTAAATCTGCTGGCTTTGCCTTCCGTGGTTCGAATCCACGTCTCACCACCATGAATTTTTGATGCGGGATTAGCTCAGTTGGCTAGAGCATCAGCCTTCCAAGCTGAGGGTCGCGGGTTCGAGCCCCGTTTCCCGCTCCACCATTTAGGTTTACTGGGAGCTGTAAAACTTAACTGCTTTTATATGCTTACATAATCTAAATTTTGGTCGCATTGTTGGGTATTGGTAGCGATTTCTCTTTGCCTGAGTTTAGGCTCATATGGCTCAGAGGTAGAGCACTTCCTTGGTAAGGAAGAGGTCGCGGGTTCAAGTCCCGCTATGAGCTCCATAAAATAGAGTCGCTTAGTTTGTTGTGTAATCCACAAATCAATAACGGAGGATATGATGGCTAAAGAAAAATTTAATCGTAACAAGCCACACGTAAACATTGGTACCATCGGTCACGTTGACCATGGTAAGACTACTTTGACAGCTGCTATTTCTGCTGTTCTTTCTAGGAAGGGTCTAGCCGAGCTAAAAGACTACGACAATATCGATAACGCTCCAGAGGAAAAAGAGCGCGGTATTACTATCGCTACGTCTCACATCGAATATGAGACCGAGAAACGTCACTATGCTCACGTTGACTGCCCTGGCCACGCCGACTACGTAAAAAATATGATTACCGGTGCGGCTCAGATGGACGGCGCTATTTTAGTTGTTTCTGCTGCGGATGGTCCTATGCCTCAAACTCGCGAGCATATCTTGCTTTCTCGCCAGGTAGGCGTTCCTTATATCGTAGTTTTTCTAAACAAAACCGATATGGTCGATGATCCGGATCTTTTAGAGCTAGTTGAAGAGGAAGTTAGAGATCTTTTAAAAGAGTATAAATTCCCTGGCGACGAAACCCCAATCATTAAGGGTTCTGCTCTTAAGGCTCTTGAGGAAGCAAAAGCTGGACAAGACGGCGAATGGTCTGCAAAGATTATGGAGCTTATGGACGCGGTTGATAGCTATATCCCAACCCCTGTTCGCGATACTGATAAAGATTTCCTTCTTCCGATCGAAGATATTTTCTCGATTTCCGGTCGCGGTACCGTTGTAACCGGTAGAATCGAAAAAGGTATCGTTAAAGTTGGTGATACTATCGAGATCGTAGGTATTAAACCTACTCAAACTACTACCGTTACTGGCGTTGAGATGTTTAGAAAAGAGATGGATCAAGGTGAAGCCGGCGATAACGTAGGTGTTTTATTGCGCGGTACTAAGAAAGAGGAAGTAGAGCGCGGTATGGTTTTATGCAAACCAAAATCGATCACTCCTCATACTAAATTTGAGGGCGAGGTTTATATCCTAACTAAAGAAGAGGGCGGACGCCATACTCCATTCTTTAATAATTATAGACCGCAGTTTTACGTTCGTACGACAGATGTTACCGGTTCGATTACTCTTCCTGAGGGAACCGAGATGGTAATGCCTGGCGATAACGTTAAAATCACCGTTGAGCTAATCGCTCCGATCGCTCTTGAGCAAGGTACTCGCTTCGCGATTCGCGAAGGCGGTCACACCGTAGGTTCAGGCGTCGTTTCGAAAATCATCGCTTAATTTTTTGCAAGCGGAATTTTAAAATTCCGCTTGCTTTTTTATTCAAGGAAACCAAATGGCAAAGAATTCAAGTAGAGTAAAGGTCGGATTAAAATGCTCCGAAAGTGGCGATATTAACTATACTACTTATAAAAATAGCAAAACTACGACCGAAAAACTAGAACTTAAAAAATATTGCCCTAGATTAAAAAAGCACACGCTTCATAAAGAAGTAAAGTTAAAAGGCTAATTGTTATAGGGCAATAGCTCCAACGGTAGAGCGTCGGATTCCAAATCCGATGGTTGGGGGTTCGAATCCCTCTTGCCCTGCCACGAGGATTGGGTATGGAAAAAGTAAAAGAGTATTATAAACAAGCAAAAGTAGAGTTAGATAAGGTAATTTTCCCGACTAAAGATCAGACTAAAACGGCATATATCTCTGTAGTAGTCGTAGTCGTAGTTATCGCACTGTTTTTAGCGCTAGTGGATCTTATTATGTCCGCTTTGATAACGGCTTAAGTAAGGATCGCAATATGGCAAATAAATGGTATGCGATACAAACTTACGCCGGTAGCGAGATGGCAGTAAAGCGCGCGATAGAAGCACTAAAGCAAGACGAAGCGCTTGAGGCTAAGATCGGCGAAGTACTGGTGCCTACCGAAGATGTTATAGAGGTCAAAAATACAAAGCAAACCATTAAAGAACGTAGCTTATATCCAGGATATTGCTTTGCAAATTTAGATCTGGATACCACTTTATGGCATAGAATTCAGATGCTGCCTAAGGTCAGTCGCTTTATCGGCGAGGCAAAAAAGCCATCTCCGCTACCGGAAAAAGATATCGAAATAATTCTAGAAAAGATCAATAATCGCGAGGCTCCTAAGCCCAAGATTAATTTCGATGAAGGCGAGACGGTTAGGATCGTCGATGGACCTTTTGCTAATTTCAACGGCATCGTAGAAGAGTATGATATGATCCACGGCAAGCTTCGCCTCAATGTTTCGATCTTCGGACGAAGCACGCCGATTGAAATTTCATACTCGCAAGTTGAAAAGATTATTTAAATTTTATAAGGAGTAAATTTATGGCTAAGAAAGTTGTTGGCGAAATCAAGCTGCAAATAGCGGCCGCAAAAGCAAATCCAAGCCCGCCGGTAGGTCCTGCATTAGGTCAAAAGGGCGTTAATATTATGGAATTTTGCAAAGCGTTTAACGAGCGAACTAAAGATATGGCGGGTTTTAATATTCCTGTTATCATCACGGTTTATGCCGATAAAAGCTTTACTTTCATCACTAAGCAACCGCCTGCGACGGATTTGATCAAAAAAGCGGCGAAGATAGATAAGGGTTCGGACAATCCTCTTAAAAAGAAGGTAGCGTCCTTAACGAAAGCTCAGGTTTTAGAGATCGTCGAGAAAAAGATCGCCGATTTGAATACTAAAGATAGAGAGCAGGCTGCTAGGATTATAGCGGGTTCGGCTCGTTCTATGGGTATTACGGTCACTGACTAGACCTTTTGACCGCTAAGGTTTAAAAAAGCGGTAGCACTTTAATTGCGGAGAAATATATGCCAAAAAATTCAAAAAGATTTAACGAACTTTTAAAAAAAGTTGACGTAAATAAAATTTATAGTGTAGACGAAGCGGTAAGCACAGTAAAAACTCTAGCTTCTGCTAAATTTGACGAGACGGTAGAGATCGCTCTTAAACTAAACGTAGATCCAAGACATGCCGATCAGATGGTGCGCGGCTCGGTCGTTTTGCCTGCCGGTACCGGCAAGAACGTCCGCGTAGCCGTGATTGCAAAAGACGTAAAAGCTAGCGAGGCTAGCGAAGCAGGTGCCGATATCGTGGGCGCCGATGATCTGATCGAAGAGATTCAAAAGGGAAATATAAATTTCGATGTTCTTATCGCTACTCCAAATTTAATGGGACTAGTCGGTAAGGTAGGTCGTATTCTCGGTCCAAAAGGCGTTATGCCGAACCCTAAAACCGGTACCGTTACTATGGATGTCGCTCAGGCCGTTAAAAATGCTAAGGGTGGACAGGTAAATTTCCGCGTTGATAAGCAGGGAAATATCCACGCAGGCCTTGGCAAGGCTAGCTTTAGCAAAGAGCAGCTTTTAGACAATCTTACGACGTTTATCAAAACCATAAATAAGCATAAGCCAGCGACTGCGAAGGGCAGATACGTAACTCATGCATCGCTTTCACTTACTATGAGCCCTGCGGTTACGCTGGATAATCAAGAAATAATCGATTTAAAATAAAATTTTAAATTTTTATCTTAGATTGGAGATAGCTCAAGGTTTTTAACTTAATTGATCGAAATTTCAAAATTTCGATCGCTTGGCTTGAAATCACCGATCGGAAAGGAGACCTAATGATGAGAGACGAAAAATCAAAGATAGTAGCGGAGCTTGGCGAGGCTTTCAAAGCTAGCGAAGCTATAGTAATTTCCGATTTTAAAGGCCTTAGCGTTAAGCAGCTTGAAGATCTTAGAAATAGCGCGCGTGAAGCGGGCGTAAAGGTTCGGGTTATCAAAAATACCCTAGCCAATATCGCATTAAAAAAAGCCGAAAAAAACGGACTTAGCTTTAAAGATACCAATATCTTCTTATGGGGCGAGCAGCTTTCTGTATGTAAAGTAGCGGCTAAATTTGAAGAGAAAAATGAAATTTTTAAGCTTAAGATCGCTCATATCGATGGGGAAGTAGCCGGCATAGATAAGGTTAGAGCACTTTCGAAGATGCCTTCGAGAGACGAGCTTATCGCGATGTTACTTCAAGTATGGAATGCGCCGATTCAAAATTTTACGATCGGCTTAAATGCGCTTAAGCAGAAAAAAGAAGCTAGCGCTTAATTAAAATTTAGGAGAATAAAATGGCAATTTCAAAAGAAGACGTTTTAGAGTATATCTCTAATCTTTCGGTGCTAGAGCTTAGCGAGCTAGTCAAAGAATTCGAAGAAAAATTCGGCGTAAGCGCAGCTCCGGTTATGGTAGCCGGTGGCGCAGGCGCTGGCGGCGCAGGCGCGGCAGCGGCTGAAGAGAAAACAGAATTCGACGTCGTATTGCTTGATGCAGGCGATAAGAAAATCAATGTAATTAAGGTTGTTCGCGCCTTAACAGGCCTTGGTCTAAAAGAGGCCAAAGACGCTACCGAGGCTACTCCGTCCGTTCTTAAAGAGGGACTTAACAAAGAAGACGCCGAGAAGGCTAAAAAAGAGCTTGAAGAAGCAGGCGCTAAAGTCGAACTCAAATAAATCGCGAAATTTTAAAATTTCGCATACAAATGTGTGCCGGTGCGTTGCATCGGCACTTCTTTCTTTAAAATACAACTACGAGGTAGTGGAATGTTAAACAGCCTATATTCAGGAAATCGTCTTAGAGTGGATTTTTCAAAGGTTCCCAAAGACATCGAAATTCCGAATTTATTACAACTACAAAAGAAAAGTTTTGATCATTTTTTAAATCTTGATAACTCGGGTGGAGAAAGCGGCATAGAAAAGGTTTTCAAAGCCATTTTTCCTATCCATGACGCACAGAATAGACTAAGTATCGAGTATGTAAGCAGCGAAATTTCAAAGCCAAAGTATTCGATTAGAGAATGTATGGAAAGAGGGCTTACTTATTCGGTAAATTTAAAGATGAAGCTCCGTTTGCTCGTGCATGAGCGCGATGAAAAGACGGGCAAAAAAATCGGCGTAAAAGAGATCAAAGAGCAAGATATATTTATTCGCGACATTCCTCTAATGACCGATAGAATTTCATTTATCATTAACGGCGTAGAGCGCGTAGTCGTAAATCAGCTTCACAGAAGCCCGGGCGTTATTTTTAAAGAAGAAGAGAGCCCGACGGTTCTAAATAAACTCATCTACACCGCTCAAATAATACCTGATCGCGGCAGCTGGCTATACTTCGAATACGACGTAAAAGACGTACTATATGTACGCATAAATAAAAGGCGCAAGGTTCCGATCACGATCCTATTTCGCGCACTAGGTTACAAAAAACAAGACATCATAAAATTATTTTATCCTATTAAGACAATCTATATCAAAAAGGGAAAATTCCTGACCGATTTCGATCCGAAAGAATACGCGGGCAGGCTTGATTACGACATTATAAACGAAAAGGGCGAAGTGCTTCATCAAGCGAGCAAGCGCCTAACATCCAAAAAAGCAGAGAAGTTAGCAGAGGACGGACTAAAACTCATCGAGTATCCGGCTGAAATTTTAGCCGAGCGCTACCTAGCCGACGCCATCGTCGATAAAAACAGCGGCGAGGTGCTTTTTGATTCGCTAACTGCGCTAGATGAGGGCAAACTAGCCAAGATCGCTAACACCGAGAAAAAATTTACGATTGCTAACGACCTAGCTAGCGGCGTAGACACTTCTATCATAAATTCCTTCATTCAAGATGCGGACGCGCTTAAACTTTTACAACAAAGCGAGGGCATAGACGACGAGAACGATCTGGCTGCGATTAGAATTTACAAGGTTATGCGCCCGGGCGAACCGGTGGTAAAAGAAGCGGCAAAGAGCTTCGTAAACGATCTATTTTTCAATCCGGAGCGCTATGATCTGACCAAAGTCGGTCGTATGAAGATGAATCACAAGCTGGGTATCGAGGCGCCGGAGTACGTAACCGTGCTAACCAGCGAGGATATTATCAAGACGGCTAAATATCTAATCAGGGTTAAAAACGGCGACGGCTTCATCGACGATCGCGATAATCTCGGAAACCGCCGCATCCGCTCGATCGGCGAGCTTTTGGCAAACGAGATGCACCTTGGATTTATCAAGGTTCAAAAGGCGATCAAGGATAAATTTACCGGCATTAGCGGAAATTTAGATGAGCTTATGCCGTATGATTTCGTAAACCCTAAGATTATCACCACTACGCTTATGGAATTTTTCACCGGTGGCCAGCTAAGCCAGTTTATGGATCAGACCAACCCGCTTAGCGAGGTTACGCATAAGCGCCGTCTATCTGCGCTGGGCGAGGGCGGACTAGTTAAAGAGCGCGCGGGCTTTGAGGTACGCGACGTCCATCCTACGCACTACGGTAGAATTTGCCCTATCGAGACGCCAGAGGGCCAAAATATCGGTCTTATTAACACTCTAGCGACCTATGCGAAGGTAAATGATCTAGGCTTCGTCGAGGCTCCGTATAAAAAGGTCGTAAACGGCAAGGTAACCGACGAGATCGTCTATCTTACCGCTACGCAAGAGGAGGGGCTCGTAATCGCTCCTGCGTCCGCTAAATTGGACGAAGAGGGCAATATCGTAGAGGAGCTTTTGGAGGTTAGAAAAGACGGCGAAAACATCATGGCTAAGCGCGAGGATATTTCGCTTATAGACCTTTGCTCCGGTATGGTCGCGGGCGTAGCGGCGTCGCTGATTCCGTTTTTGGAGCACGACGATGCTAACCGCGCGCTTATGGGCTCGAACATGCAGCGCCAAGCCGTGCCGCTTCTGCACTCCACTGCTCCTATTGTAGGAACTGGCATGGAAGCGATAATCGCGCGCGATTCGTGGGAAGCGATCAAAGCTGGTCGCGACGGCGTCGTAGAAAAGGTCGATAATAAAAATATTTTTATTTTGGGCGAGGATGAGAAGGGGCCGTTTATCGATCACTACTCGATGGAGAAAAATTTACGCACCAACCAAAACACTACCTTTTCACAGCGCCCGATTGTGCGAAAAGGCGACGTGATAAAGGCTGGTCAAATCATAGCCGACGGTCCTAGTATGGACGGCGGCGAGCTTGCGATCGGCAAAAACGCTCTCATAGCTTTCATGCCGTGGCACGGTTACAATTACGAAGACGCCGTCGTCATGAGCGAAAAGATGATTCGTGCTGATGAATACACCAGCGTGCATGTTTATGAAAAGGAGATCGAGGCTAGAGAGCTTAAAGACGGCGTGGAGGAGATCACGCGCGACATCCCTAATATCAAAGAGGAGGAGCTTACCCACCTCGATGATAGCGGTATCGTAAAGATAGGTACTCACGTCAAACCGGGCATGATCTTGGTGGGCAAGGTAACTCCGAAAGGTGAGGTCAAACCGACGCCTGAAGAGAGGCTTTTGCGCGCGATCTTCGGCGAGAAGGCGGGACATGTGGTAAATAAATCTCTCTACGCTACCGCTTCTATGGAAGGCGTGGTAATCGACGTTAAAATTTTTACCAAAAAGGGCTACGAGAAGGATCCACGCACGAATAAAGCCTATGAGGATGAAAAAACCGAGCTCGAAAGGGAGCATCACGACAGGCTTTTGATGCTCGATCGCGAGGAGATGCTAAAGGTAGTGGCGCTACTTTCTAAAAGCGCTTTACAAAGCGATCAAAGCCTAAATAAAAAAGATTATAAAAAGGGCGATAAGGTTAAAAAAGAGGAGCTTGAAAGCTCCAACCGCTTTACGTTAAATTCTTTCGTCAAAGCTTATTCTAAAGCCGTTCAGAAGGAATACGAGGAGCTAAAAAACCATTTTCAAAACGAAAAGCGCAAGCTCAAAGAGGAGCATGACGAAAAGATCGAAATTTTAGAAAAAGACGATATATTACCAAGCGGCGTCGTTAAGCTCGTAAAGGTCTATATCGCTACCAAGCGCAAGCTAAAAGTGGGCGATAAGATGGCGGGTCGCCACGGAAACAAGGGTATCGTTTCAAATATCGTCCCTGAAGTCGATATGCCATATCTGCCTAGCGGACAGCGCGTGGATATCGTGCTAAATCCTCTCGGCGTTCCAAGCCGTATGAATATCGGTCAGATAATGGAGAGCCACTTAGGTCTTGTAGGCTGGCGTCTAGGAGAGCAGATCGCTAAAATTTTAGAGGAGAAAACGGGCGAGTGGATAAAAACCCTTCGCGCCAAAATGATTGAGATCGCAGGCGTTTCCAAACTAATGCAGGCTAAAAAAACGCTTGAAAAGATCAGCGACGAAGATCTTTTGAAATACGCTAGAGACTGGGCTAAGGGCGTTAGATTTTCCGCTCCGATATTCGAAGGCATTGTGCCGGAGGATTTCAAAAAGCTATTTGAAATGGCGGGCATTGATCAGGACGGCAAGACCGAGCTTTACGACGGCCGCACCGGCGAAAAGATCAAAGAGCGCGTAAACGTAGGCTGCATGTATTATCTCAAGCTGCACCACCTAGTCGATGAGAAGGTTCACGCAAGAAGCACCGGTCCTTACAGCTTAGTTACGCAGCAGCCGGTTGGCGGCAAGGCGCTATTCGGCGGTCAAAGATTCGGAGAGATGGAGGTTTGGGCTCTGGAAGCATACGGCGCTGCATACACGCTTCGCGAGATGCTAACGATCAAATCCGACGACGTCGACGGGCGCTTGGCTGCGTATAAGGCGCTGACAAAAGGCGAAAACGTTCCGTCTACCGGAATTCCTGAGACATTTTTTGTTTTAACAAATGAGCTTAAATCGCTTGCTCTAGACGTTGAAATTTACGAGAATGGAGAGAATAAATGAGCGATAATTCAAATTTAGAAAGAATAGAAATAAAAGAAGACGCTAGGGTTCACGATTTCGACGCGTTTGCTATCAGGCTTGCTAGCCCTGAGCAGATCAAGGCTTGGAGCCACGGCGAGGTCAAAAAGCCCGAGACTATTAACTACCGCACGCTCAAACCGGAGCGCGACGGTCTTTTTTGCGCTAAAATTTTTGGTCCCGTAAGAGACTATGAGTGCATCTGCGGCAAGTATAAAAAGATGCGATATAAGGGCTGGAAGTGCGAAAAATGCGGCGTCGAGATCACGAGCTCGAAGGTTCGCCGTACCAGAATGGGGCATATCGAGCTGGTAACGCCGGTGGCGCATATTTGGTACGTAAATTCCTTGCCTAGTCGCATAGGTACGCTGCTAAACATCAAGATGAAAGATCTCGAGCGCGTGCTTTACTACGAGGCGTATATCGTGGAAAGTGCAGGCGAGGCATTTTACGACAACGAAAATTCTAAAAAGGTCGAAAAATACGACGTTTTAAACGAAGAGCAGTATCAGAGCCTAAAAGAGCGCTTTTCGCAGACGGGCTTCGTCGCTAAAATGGGCGGTCAGGTAATCCGTGATATGCTAGCTGAGCTTGATTTAGTTGAAATTTTAAATTCTTTGAAAGAGGAGATGGAAAATACGAACTCCGAAGCGAAGAAAAAAACCATCGTCAAGCGTCTAAAAGTCGTCGAGAGCTTTTTAAATTCCGGCAATAAGCCGGAGTGGATGATGATTACAAATCTGCCCGTACTGCCTGCCGATCTACGCCCGCTTGTAAGCCTTGAGGGCGGTAAATTTGCGGTTTCGGACGTAAACGATCTGTATCGCCGCGTCATAAATCGAAATTCTAGGCTCAAAAGGCTGATGGAGCTCGATGCACCCGAGATCATCATTCGCAACGAAAAACGAATGCTTCAAGAGGCAGTGGATGCGCTTTTTGACAACGGACGTCGCGCCAACGCTGTAAAGGGTGCCAATAAGCGACCGCTTAAATCTCTAAGCGAGATCATTAAAGGCAAGCAAGGCCGCTTCCGTCAAAATTTACTTGGCAAGCGCGTGGATTTTTCGGGTCGCTCCGTCATCGTCGTAGGTCCAAATTTACGCATGGATCAGTGCGGTCTGCCTAAGACGATGGCGCTTGAGTTATTCAAGCCGCATCTAATCGCGCGCCTGCAAGAGAAGGGATACGCAACTACCGTCAAGCAGGCTAAAAAGATGATCGAAAATAGGATCAATGAGGTTTGGGAATGCTTAGAGGAGGTTGTAAAAGACCATCCAGTGATGCTAAACCGCGCGCCGACGCTTCATAAGATGTCTATTCAGGCGTTTCATCCCGTGCTCGTCGAGGGCAAGGCGATCAGGCTGCATCCGCTAGTCTGTGCCGCGTTTAACGCGGACTTTGACGGAGATCAGATGGCGGTGCACGTGCCGCTTAGCCAAGAGGCGATCGCGGAATGTAAAATTTTAATGCTAAGCTCGATGAACATCTTGCTTCCTGCGAGCGGAAAACCTGTCGCAGTGCCTAGCCAGGATATGGTTTTAGGAATTTATTATCTAAGCCTTGAAAAGCCGGGCGCAAAAGGAACGAATAAAATTTTTGCAAATGTCGATGAGGTAATGCTCGCCGTGGAGGCAAACGCCCTAGACATCCACGCCAAAATCAAAACGATGATCGATCGCCGCATTATCTTTACGACCGCGGGCCGCTTGATCATTAAATCGATCCTGCCTAGCTTTATTCCAGATCATCTTTGGAATAAGATCATGAAGAAAAAGGATATCGCCGAGCTTGTCGATTACGTCTATAAAAACGGCGGTCTTGAGATAAGCGCGGAATTTTTGGATAATCTTAAAAATTTAGGCTTTGAAT
The DNA here is from genome assembly GCA_963529625.1 of uncultured Campylobacter sp. GTDB lineage: Bacteria > Campylobacterota > Campylobacteria > Campylobacterales > Campylobacteraceae > Campylobacter_B. Next base: position 25,035 of record CAURZM010000011.1, read on the forward strand.
CTGCGACTAAAGCGGGCGTTTCGATCTCCGTTTCGGATATCATCGTGCCGAAGTCTAAAGCGAGTCTTGTAGAAGAAGCTAAAAAGCAGGTCAGAGAAGTTCAGAACCAATACGGCGCGGGCTTACTAACCGACGGCGAGCGCTATAACAAAACGATCGACATCTGGACCAGCACTAGTAAGAAGCTAGCCGATGAGATGATGAAGATGATGGAGAAAGATAAGGACGGCTTTAATTCTATTTATATGATGGCCGATAGCGGCGCGCGAGGTAGCGCGGAGCAGATCAAACAGCTAGCGGGCATGAGAGGTCTGATGAGTAAACCGGACGGCTCGATCATCGAGACGCCGATTACTTCAAATTTTAGAGAGGGTCTAAACGTAAATGAGTACTTCATCTCTACCCACGGCGCGCGTAAGGGTCTTGCCGATACTGCGCTTAAGACTGCAAATGCGGGCTATCTGACGCGCAAACTTATTGACGTCGCGCAAAATGTCAGAGTTACGATGCATGACTGCGGCACGCACGAGGGTATCGAGGTTACCGAGATTGTAGAGAACGGAACGCAAATAGAAAGCCTAGCCGATAGGATTATGGGTAGGGTGCTAAGCTCGGATGTAATTGATCCGGTGTCGAATGAAATTTTATTTACCGAAGGCACGCTCTTGGGCGTTAATGAGGTACGCACCATAGTCGATGCTGGCATCAAATCCGTAAGCATCCGTACGCCTATTACGTGCAAGGCTGAAAAAGGGGTCTGCGCGAAGTGCTACGGCGTAAATTTAGGCGAGGGCAAATTGGTAAAACCTGGCGAAGCGGTCGGTATCATATCGGCGCAATCAATCGGCGAGCCGGGCACGCAACTTACGCTACGAACCTTCCACGCCGGCGGTACCGCATCTACCGAGCAGCAAGATCGTCAAGTAATCGCCGATAAGGAAGGCTTTATCAGATACTACAACGTCAAGACCTATGAAAACGGCGGTAAAAATATCGTAATGAACCGCAGAAATGCCGCGGTGCTTTTGGTAGAGCCTAAGATCAAAGCTCCAATTACTGGCAAGGTAAGCATCGATATAACTCATGATGATGTGAATATCACGCTAAAGGGCAAGAAGGAAGAATTTAAATATACTATCCGACGCCATGATCTAGCCAAGCCTACCGAACTCGCAGGTGTAAGCGGTAAAGTTGAGGGGAAATTCTACATCGTATTTAAAGACGGCGAAACCGTTGGAGAAAATGATAGTTTAGTAGAGGTTATAAAAGAAGACTGGAATATCCCTACTCGAATTCCGTTTGCTAGCGAACTTCGCGTCAAAGACGGCGAGCCGGTAACCCAAAAGATCAAAGCGGGAGCAAATGGTACGCTTAAGTATTTCATCCTAAAGGGCGATTATTTAGAGAGGTTAAGAGATATCAAAAAAGGTCATGTCGTAAGTGAGAAGGGTATGTACGTAGTCATCTCCGATGAAAACGGCAGAGAGGCGATCCGCCACTATATACCGCGCGAATCGGTCATTACCTATGATGATAATAGCGTCGTAAAAAGCGAAGATCTTATCGCTAAGCCTAAAAAAGATGATCGATTGATCATTGCGGAGTGGGATCCGTATTCCATCCCGGTAGCTGCAGAGTGTGAGGGTAAGATTAGCTTTGAGGATATTGAGCCGGGATATACCGCTACGGAGCAATATGACGAGACTACCGGTCAAAGCCGCTTGGTCATCAACGAGTACCTGCCTCAAGGCGTTAAACCGGCCATCGTCGTTACTCCTAGCAAGGGAGAGCCTATCAAATATAATCTAGGACCGAAGACCGCGATTTTTACAAATAAGGGCGATCAGGTAGCGATTGCGGATATTTTGGCTAGAACGCCGAAGGCTGCTGCGAAATCAAAAGATATCACCGGCGGTTTGCCGCGCGTATCGGAGTTATTTGAAGCACGCCGTCCGAAAAATACCGCGATTATCGCGGACATCGACGGAACCGTCCGCTTTGATAAGGCATTGCGTGCGAAAGAGCGCATCATAATCGAGGGAGAGGATGGAACGAGCGCCGAGTATCTAATCGATAAGAGCCGCCAGATCCAAGTGCGAAACGGCGAGTTTGTCCATGCAGGCGAGAAGCTTACCGACGGAGTTATCAGCTCGCACGACGTGCTTAGAATTTTAGGCGAAAAGGCGCTGCATTATTATCTGATAAGCGAAATTCAGCAAGTTTACCGCTCTCAAGGCGTCGTCATCAGCGACAAGCATATCGAGATCATCGTATCTCAGATGCTCCGTCAGGTTCGAATCGTCGATAGCGGCGATACTCAGCTAATCGTCGGCGATCTGATTAGCCGCCGCAGATTTAGAGAAGAAAACGAGCGCATTATGAAAATTGGTGGCGAGCCTGCGATTGCAGAGTCCGTGCTACTGGGGGTAACTCGTGCAGCTGTTGGAAGCGATAGCGTCATTTCGGCGGCATCCTTCCAAGAGACTACGAAGGTTCTAACCGAGGCTAGTATCGCGGGTAAATTTGACCGATTAGAGGACTTGAAAGAAAACGTAATTTTAGGTCGCATAATTCCGGTCGGAACCGGTCTGTATAAAGATAAGGAAGTTAAACTTAAAAAATAATTTAGGGCAAAAAGCCCTAAATTTAAAGGATGAAACATGAATATGATCAACATAAATTTCGGTCTGTTGTTTATCAGGTTGGGGCTTGGAGTTTGTCTTTTAATGCACGGAATTTTTAAGCTTACTCACGGCATAGACGGCGTAAAATCGATGCTGGTAGCCAGAGGAATTCCAGATTTGGTGGCTTACGGCGCATACGTAGGCGAGGTGCTGGCCCCAGCGATGATAATTATAGGCGTATTTTGCCGTATAGGCGCTCTGCTTGTGATCGCAAATGTGCTCATGATAATATATGTCCTACATACTCCGTTGAGCGCGCTTACTGGCGTGGGCGGTTTTGAACTGGAAATCGTATATCTGTATCTTTCTGCTGCGATCTGCTTAGTGATCTGCGGCGGCGGAGAGTTTGTGCTGATTAGAGATTAAAATTTAGTTAAATTTACGTTTCTGTAAGTTTAAACAAAGTATAATCTAAATCTTTTTGAATAAATTTTTGTGAAAGGAAAGATGTGCCAACCATAAATCAATTGGTCAGAAAAGAGCGCAAGAAGCTTACCGAGAAATCGAAGTCTCCGGCGCTAAAGAATTGCCCTCAACGAAGAGGAGTTTGTACTAAGGTCTATACCACGACCCCTAAAAAGCCAAACTCTGCGCTTCGTAAAGTTGCCAAAGTAAGGCTTACTAGCGGATTTGAAGTCATCAGCTATATCGGCGGTGAAGGTCACAATCTGCAAGAGCACTCCATAGTGCTAGTTCGCGGCGGTCGTGTAAAGGACCTACCGGGCGTTAAATACCACATCGTCCGCGGTGCACTCGATACTGCAGGCGTTGCGAAACGAACCGTTGCAAGATCAAAATACGGTGCTAAACGACCTAAAAAATAGTTTAGCCGAAACAGACCGGCACTAGATTTTGTCGAGTTTGAGTAAAATTTTAAAATTTGAAGGAATAAAATGAGAAGAAGAAAAGCTCCCGTTAGGGAAGTTATGCCTGATCCGATTTATGACAGCAAAGTAATCACAAAATTTATTAATTCGCTTATGTTTGATGGCAAAAAGAGCGTTGCTACCGAGATTATGTACGGCGCCTTAAATTTCATCGACAATAAAGGCGGCGAGAAGAAAGGTATCGAGGTTTTCAACGATGCCATCGATAACGTTAAGCCTTTGATGGAAGTTAAGTCTCGTCGCGTAGGCGGCGCCACATATCAGGTTCCGATCGAGGTCAGGCCAGCTCGCCAGCAGGCTTTGGCTATCCGCTGGATCATCTCTTTTGCGAGAAAAAGAAGCGAGCGCACGATGATAGAGCGCTTGGCTTACGAGCTTATGGACGCCGCAAATTCTAAGGGCTCTTCATTTAAAAAGAAAGAAGATACCTACAAGATGGCGGAAGCCAACAAAGCTTTCGCGCATTATCGTTGGTAGGAGGGCATCATGGCAAGAAAAACTCCTTTACATATGGTTAGAAACATCGGTATTGCCGCTCACATCGACGCCGGAAAGACGACTACGAGCGAAAGAATTCTATTTTTTACGGGTATGAGCCATAAGATCGGCGAGGTTCACGAGGGCGCCGCTACTATGGACTGGATGGAGCAGGAGCGCGAGCGCGGCATCACGATCACGTCTGCGGCAACTACCTGCTTTTGGAATAATCATCAGATAAATTTGATCGACACCCCGGGTCACGTTGACTTTACTATCGAAGTCGAGCGCTCGATGCGCGTTTTAGATGGTGCGGTAGCAGTATTTTGCTCTGTAGGAGGCGTTCAGCCTCAAAGCGAGACCGTTTGGCGTCAAGCGAATAAATACCATGTTCCGCGCATCATTTTCGTAAATAAGATGGACCGCGTAGGCGCAAATTTTTATAATGTCGAACAGCAGGTAAAAGATAGGCTCAAAGCACACCCTGTTCCGATTCAAATTCCGATCGGCGCAGAGGATGATTTTAAGGGCGTTATCGATTTGGTTACTATGAAGGCGCTCGTTTGGGATGATAGCAAGGGTCCTTCTGCCCCCGAGATCGTTGAAATTCCTGCTGAATTACGAGAAAAAGCGCAAGAGTATCGCGACAAGATGATCGAAGCGGTAGCAGAGACTGATGAAGCTTTGATGGAGAAGTATTTTAACGGCGAGGAGCTAAGCGTAGAAGAGATTAAAAAGGGCATCAAGAAAGGCTGCTTAAGTCTAAGCTTTTTTCCTATGCTATGCGGTACCGCGTTTAAAAATAAAGGCGTGCAGCCTTTGCTAGATGCGGTTGTAGATTATCTACCTGCGCCTGATGAAGTGCCTGCGATTAAGGGTCAGTATGAGGACGGCAGCGAGGTTCACGTAAGCTCTACCGACGAGGGCGAGTTCGCGGGTCTTGGATTTAAAATTATGACCGATCCTTTCGTAGGACAGCTTACTTTCGTGCGCGTCTATCGCGGCGTTTTGGAAAGCGGTAGCTACGTCGTAAATACCGGCAAGGGTAAAAAAGAGCGCATCGGCCGCTTGCTAAGAATGCACTCGAATAAACGCGAAGAGATCAAAGAGCTTTATGCGGGCGAGATCGGCGCCGTCGTGGGTCTGAAAGACACTCTTACGGGCGATACTCTAGCTAGCGAAAAAGATAAAGTAATTTTAGAACGTATGGAATTTCCTGATCCCGTTATCAGCGTAGCGGTAGAGCCTAAAACCAAAGCCGATCAAGAAAAAATGGGTATCGCGCTTCAAAAATTGGCGCAAGAAGATCCGAGCTTTAGGGTTGCGACCGACGAGGAGAGCGGACAGACGATCATTTCGGGAATGGGCGAATTGCACCTTGAGATCATCGTAGATAGAATGCTTAGAGAATTTAAAGTCGAGGCCGAGGTCGGACAGCCGCAGGTCGCATATCGCGAGACTATCCGCAAAACGGTCGAGCAAGAGTACAAATACGCCAAACAATCGGGCGGTCGCGGTCAATACGGTCACGTATTTTTGCGCCTAGAGCCTTTGGAGCCGGGCACCGGATATGAGTTCGTAAACGATATCAAAGGCGGCGCAATTCCAAAAGAATACATCCCTGCGGTCGATAAGGGCTGCCAAGAGGCGATGCAAAATGGCGTTTTGGCGGGCTATCCGGTCGAGGATGTGCGCGTAACGGTCTATGACGGAAGCTACCACGAAGTCGACAGCTCCGAAATGGCGTTTAAACTCGCCGCTTCTATGGGCTTTAAAGAGGGCGCTAGAAAAGCGGGTGCCGTGATCTTGGAGCCTATGATGAAGGTCGAGGTAGAAACCCCTGAGGAGTATATGGGCGACGTCATCGGCGATCTAAATAAGCGCCGCGGACAGGTCAATAACATGAGCGAGCGCGGCGGCAACAAGATCATCGACGCATTTTGCCCGCTTTCGGAGATGTTCGGTTACTCGACCGATCTGCGCTCTCAGACGCAGGGTCGCGCGACCTATTCGATGGAATTTGATCACTACGACGAGGTTCCTAAAAACGTCGGTGAAGAGATCATCAAAAAGCGCAACGGCTAAGCTTCAAAAGCGCTAGGGTGCGGTGATAGCTTTATCGCCAACCCCCGGCGCTTCTTTAAATTTTAAAATGGCGTTTAAATTTAACCCGCTTTACGAGCCGAAATTTTAACTCACATTCTAGCTTCAAATAAAATCAACTCATAAGTTTAACTCCTGCTGGTCGCAAATTTAGATCAAAAAATTTCAATTAAATTTAAAAATCTAAAGCCGTAACTTAAAGTATGTCCAAGATGTCGCGCCTATCGTTTTACTAGAGATTTATTCATTCGCAGATAAAGCGCGTGCGGCGCTATCGCGCTTTGATTTTCATTCACGGACAAAATCGCCGCAAGCGGGGCGAAATTTTATCTTCGGCGCAGCCTTAAGGTGGAGCGCAACTATCATAGACCTATATCGGACGCGACCATCAGTGCTTTATGCGAGTAGCGGTATGCTCGGGGGCTTTAATTGTGCTACCGTTTTGCGCCGTAAAATTTCATCTTCGCAGACCGATCTACGCACCGCTCATATAGGCTGAGCCGACGCACGAATTCGCCCATTTTCGGATTTAGCAGGCGTTTGTTTTCGCAGGCTATGATGCGCCCGTTTCAGATATTTTAAAACAAAGGAAAATCATGCAACAAACCAAATTACAAGGCGTAAGCGTCGGCCTGTCTGGCAGCGAGCTTAAGCTGGGAGATAAGGCGCCTGAGCTCAGTCTAGTCGCGGTCGGATCTTAACGAGGTCAAAGTCGGCGGCGGTACGGGCAAGGCGCAGGTCATCATCGCCCTGCCGTCGCTGGATACGGACGTGTGCGCGACCGAGACGCGCAAATTTAACGAGCGCGCCGCGAGTATAAAAAATACCGAGGTTTTCGTGGTCTCGATGGACCTGCCGTTTGCCGCGGGCAGATTTTGTTCGACCGAGGGGATCAAAAATTTACGCGCTCCAAGCGATTTTCGCGATAAGGAGTTTGCGCGCGCATACGGCGTGCTGATCGCAGACGGCGCGCTTGCGGGGCTAACGTGCTGCGCGGTTTTCGTCGTGGATACCGCGGGCAAGATCGCCCTCAAGCAGATTACGGGCGACATCGCAGATGAGCCCGATTATGACGCGGCGCTGAATGCGGCGGCGTTTGCGAGCGGAAGTGCTGCGACGCAGGGCTGATGCAATTTCTAGGTCTGCGGCGCAGACGTTCTCGCTTAAATTTGGCAGGCTTAAAATACGCGGACGGGCGCCTTGCTCGTCCGCAACTTTAAATTTTGAAATTCCATGGCGCCTTGAAATTTAGCAGGCCGCGTCTGAAATTTCGGCGGATCTGCGCCCGTGATCTTCTTTGCGCAGTTCGCAATAGAATTTTAAAATTCCATCCCCAATCAATTTATAAATTTATCTCACATTCAGTATGCTCTTTTGCACTAGCCGCTTAAATTTATTTAGATTAGTTTATTGATTAACTTTTTCGCAGCTAGTCTTTAAAGAATTGATAGCCATCTATAGTATTTGTAGTTCCGTTACTATCTATTTTAATTTGTTTTGGTAGCATATCCAAAAAATCAGCACATACTTTTTTCTTGCTTGATATATTTATTTTTGGGTAGATATAGTATTTTTTTGAAATATTATCTATATTTATAGTGACAAAATGCTCGTTGTTAAAATATTCTCCATAGCAGTTAAAAAGATATTTTAGAAATAATTTCGATGATTTTATTTGCATATTGGCTTCGTCAATTTTTTTATCGCTTGATTTAATTTCACAAAAATATATTTTTAGTTCGTTGCTTACGACAATTAAAACTATAAAATCGCAATGTTTATTGGTGGCAAAATTTTTATCTTCAAAAAACTTAATCGTATGGATATTTTCCTTTTGTCTTATTATTAAAATATCGTCTTGATTGGTAAATTTAAAATTAATCCTTTTAATAAGACTCTCTCTTCTATCTTCAATGATAGAAAATAAAGTTCTACTAGGCAAAATTCTTAAATCACTATCAATAGAATTTCTAAGATTTTTTAAAATTTTATTTGTCATTTTTTACTACCATTTAAAAACTCTGTAAAAATAAACTCCTGATTTTCATTTTGTGTATCTATTGGATCGTCAAATGTTTCCATAAAAATTCCGCGTTCGTTTATTTTTACTGGATTTAGCGTATTTTTACCTTTTGTATTTTTTGCCAAATATGCTCTTACTTTTTTACTATCTAATTTATACTCCTTTGAGTAGCCGTTTTTCTTAAATTTTGTAATTTGCTCATTTTCTAAATTATTTAATATTATACAATTACTTATCTCTCGTACTATATAATCACTATGAGTTGTAATAAATACCTTTATTCCGGCATTTACTAGTAAGGTTATTAAGCGTCCAATTAAAATTTGATTATTTGGATGTAAATTTAGCTCTGGTTCGTCTATCATCAAAATATCATTTTTAGACACTCGGTGTAAAATATAATAATTAAGCATTAAAAGTGATCTAACAGAACTTGAAGCTCTTTGTATAGCAAATTTACCTTTTGTTATTCTTTGCTTAGCGCCTGGTGCAAATTCTATTCCCTCATCACTTACTATATATTTTCCGCCTACTATTTTAAAAAGAAGTCCTAAAATTTCGGCGTTCAATTCATTCTTATCTTCTACAATAAAGCTTTTCTTTTTTGCAACCTCCCCCAAATCTCTAATAAAATATATATTATCTTTAACCGGTTTTGGATAGCGCGAATATCTTTTTTGTAATAGTTCTATTACGGCATGTGTCATATCTTTAGTATCTGCCATAGAAATTTGTTCTACAATCTCATTTTTATTTACATCTAACTCTTTTTGAAACATGGAAGCGCCAGTTCTTTCGGCACTTATTATAAAAGAATTAGGATAAGACAATATACAAATATAGTTAAATATTGCGGATATAATACCCATTTCTATATCATGTCCAATATCTCTTTTTAGTGTAAACAAAAGTATGTCGTCATCTATTTGCGATAGACTAAATATATTAGATAAAGAAAAATATTCTTTTATATATTCAAAATTCTCGCTTTTTAGAAAGTTTATAAGGTTTCTTATAATATCATCTTCAAAAATTACTTTATCAAAGTCGCCATCTTTGCCAGCTAAAATTTCTACCAATGCATCTTTGTAAAGCTTAAATATAAAATTTGAGAAGTCGGTTAAAATCTCTATAAATTTATCAGCAAATATTTTTATATCTAAACCGTCGACTTCTATATCATTTACATACTTTTCAGCTAAATTTCTATAAAAATTCCAAAAATATCTATTATTTCTTATAAAATCTAAATACCCATACAGACTATATGTGGCATAAGTTTTGCCGGTATTATTTTCACCGCATATTATAGTTAGTCCGCCTACCTCAAAATTTGCTTCATCTAGCATCCCGACATTTTTTAAGCTTATTTTCATTATATATCCTTTATTTGCATATTATAGCTAATTTTTTTACCAAATTAAATTACTGAGTTTAGAGAATTTTTTATATACATATCGTCTTCTCTCGTTATTTTGCCGTTTGCAATTTCTACACCATTATCATTAAAAATTTATTTGATTTAAAACTGCGCTCTGGGCAAGAATTAGAAATGCCATGGTTTTTATTCTGCTCCCTGTACCTTTGTGTTCCGCCAACACAAGAAAAACACGAAGATTGGTGGCACAGAATCAGGAATTTTTTTCATTTTATGAAGTCGCAAATCTCTGCTCGTCATAGGTTTATTGTTTAATACGTAATCGAAATTCGGCGAAGTTTCCAACGACGTATAAAGGAAAAAGAGGGGTCGCTAAGTGTTCAAGTCCGGATAATCCCACGCATTATATTCATCCGTCAGATTATCATTCTCCGCTCCCTTGCAGCACAGCCACTCTAGCCCGCCGCGTCTCTCCATCACGACCTCTTCGTCGAGCCCCGCGCAGTCTGAGCCGTGCACGCGGGCATTAACGCACGCCCAGTGGTAGCGGTAGATGAGATCGAGCGCCTGTAAAATTTCATCCGTGCCCCGCAGCTTCACGCGCGCCGAAAAATCGCCGCCGCTAAAGGTGTCCATCACAAAGGTGCAGTCGCAGATCTCGCTCGGAAAGCTAAGCTCCTCCACGAGCCCCATCGCCCACATCAGCGCCCACAGCGACTCGTATTTCCAGCCCATATTTACGGCCTCGTCGCGGCTTGCCTCGCCCTGCGTGACGCGGCGCTCCATGCGCGTGAGCTTGTCTATGCAGCCGTAGCGGTTCGTAAGAAAGCCCTGCACGCCCTGCTTATCCTCATCCGCGAGTTTGCCCTCGTCTCTGATCGAGCAGGCGCACATTATCGCCGCGTACGAGCAGATCGCGCGGGCGATGACTTCGTCCTTTTCGCGCGGAGTGACCTCGTCCGTCTCGTACCGCAGCGGTAGATGGAGGGTATACGGCACGCCCTGCGATTTTAAAATTTCGATGCTTATATCCTTGCGCTCTTGCGCGGTCTTGCCGATCTTTGCGGCATTTGCGCTATTTTTACCGCCTTTTTTGAAAAAATCTGAAAACGCCATGAGCTCTCCTTAAAATTTTAAACGCATTTTAAAACAATCGCGCAAAATTTCAGCTTACGGCGACAACGCGGATTTTTAAATTTAAGCTCAAACCAAGCTTTGCAAATCGGACGGAAATTTCACGCTGCGCTACGAATTTATGCAGCGCCCGGCAGGCTCGTCCGTACCTTCTATGATGCTTTGATACATATCGTCGTAAAATACCTTTGCAGGCAATTTGGACTCTTGCGGCGATTCCAGCGAAATAAAAAATTTTAAGCTTTGCCTCAGGTCGGTTAAGTTTCGGAGGTCATTCGAACCTGCTTTGGCGGCACCATAAGCGCCGCCGATTTCTTTTTGCAAATATACCGTCCCGCCGTAGCAGGCAAGGATGTCCGCGATATACGGAATAAAATCGCCGAGCGGCATAAGAAGGCGGACGCGGGGCATTTTATCTGCGTTTTAAATTTTACTCTTTATGGCTTCAGGGGTCGTGCGCCGCTTTAAAATCGATGCTTATATTTTGATTGCGCGTCCACATAGGTAAAACGCGTTTTACCGCGTAAATTTAAAAGCGGCGCCCGAATTTAGCCGAGCGCCGCAATTAAAATTTAGCCGATTCGCGCATTCAAACGAGCGGTGTCGTCTGGCGCACCTCTTGGTTAAATTTAAGCGGGTGCGATCAATACTTAAACGAGCTGCCCGGCTCGATCAACTCGACCTTTTTGTTGTAGTTCATCTTTAGCACCGCAGCAGGTCCGAGCACGGTCGCCTTCTCGCCCTCTAGCCAAAACGCCGTACCCTCCGGCATCGCGTACACCGTCGATTTTTGATTAGCGATCAAAAATTCCTCCAGCCTCTCCTCTCTGCTCTCGCCGTTGTGCCCCACAGGCTTGCCCGAGATGAAGTGCGGATTGATCTGATACGGGAAGATGTTGAAGGTATTAAACGACTCAGGCTCAATGATCGGCATATCGTTCGTCGTCATCATCGTAGCGCCCGCGACGTTTGAGCCGGCGCTCCAGCCGATATACGGCGTGCCGTCCTCGACCATTTTGCTAATCAGAGCGATGAGCTCGTTTTCGTACATATCGTGCACGAGCTTGAAGGTGTTGCCGCCGCCTACGAATATGCAATCCGCGCTCGCGACTTCCTTCGCGGCGTTTTTAGCGTGGTGGACGCCGACGATATTTAAATTTAGGCTCGCAAGCGCCTCTTTGACGCGCTTTTCATATTCGTCGTAGCTCCTGCGTAGGCTTGCGTAAGGGATGAAAACGATCTTTTTGCCCGCGAGGTTGTTCTCCTGCGCAAATTTACCGATCCACGCCACCGCGTGCGATAGATACTTCGTGTCCTTGTAGCCCGAGCTTGAGAGCAGCAGCGCTCTTTGCTTGCTATGATCGCGCTTAGAGAGCTTAAACGCCTTTTCGCTCGCAGCTAGTTCGCTCGTACCGAGCATCGCAGCGCCCGCCGCCAAAGCGGCTACCTTTAGTAGGTTTCGTCTTTGATTTTGCATCTTTTCTCCTTTAAATCAAAGTTGATATCTGTTTTGAAATTATATTCCTTTACATATAAAGAGGGGCTGAATATTCGGTTTAAATTTTGCTTGCGCGCAGGCCTCAATAGGGTAAAATTTTAAAATTACTAAATTTCGAAATTCGGCGAGGCGCCGCGTCGTAAAATTTAAAAGCGCGGCTGAATTTAATGAAATTCATGGCGCCGACACGAGGTTAAATTTAGTGAATTTTCGCCTAAATTTAAACGCTAAAGAGTATAATCGCGCCATGGTTTTGACGCAAAATTTGATCTATGAAATTTTACCCTTGTGGAGGAGATCCCCGCGGGCAGGGTCGCTAGCTACGGACAGATCGCGCGCCTGATCGGGCTGCCCGCTCACTCGCGGCTCGTGGGGCGCGTGCTCTCGCAGGCAGAGCTCTACGGCGACTACCCGTGCCACCGCGCCCTTTATCACGCGGGCGCCTTGGCGGCGAGCTTTGCGGCTCAGCGCGAACTGCTAGAGGCCGAAGGTGTGGAATTTAGAGGCGAGCGCGTCCGTGTATGAAAAAACACCGTTGGGAGTGTTAATACCTAATCGCCGCAGTCTGAAGCACGGAATTTACGGATCGTTTGAAGCGCGAAATTTTAAATTGTCCGCGACAAAATTTTTGAATTGTCCGCGGCATGGAATTTTAATTTATAAAATTTTAGATCCGCGCAGGTTTAAGCGGCGTAGCAGCGGCGCTACCGATCGCTAAGAGCTGCGAGCTTTATTTGCTTGTAGGTGCGGCGCAAATCATCATGCGGAAAAGATAAAATTTTATCTTTTTTGCGCGGCGGTTTAAAACGCTAATTCAAGCGGGCTCCTAGGCAATCGGCCCCGCCGCAATTTTACGAAGCAGGCGTGACGCCGCCTATTGGTTTTTTCGCCGCGGGCTTTGTTGCGCCAGTTTCGGCGCCGCTTGTATATTTTGGCTATCGTAAATTTTGCAGCGGCCGATCTGGCGGCCGATCTATCCGTCCTCGGCGCGTTAAAATTTTAAATCGATGCGGCTTGCGCGGGAGGCGGAGAAAAAGCGGCGAAATTTTAAAATTTACTCAATCCGCTCTTTGAGCGCATCGGTGCGGGACGTTTTGCGGTGCGTCGATTTGAGCTTCGCACGGGACGCCGTTTCGGCGGCGTAGCTAGGCTCATTTAGCGATACGGCTCGCAACGCTTATCGTCCCTTTGGTGGCAGGCCCCGTCTTGCGCGGCTTTGCTATCCAGCTAGCTTTTTAGGCCTTGGGCGCGCTACCAGCCGCTTAAATTGCATTTTTACGGCGCGGTGCTATTTGGGGGCGTGAAAACCCCTCGCATATCGACGCCCCCTGGCTGCAGCAGCTTTATTTTCCTACCGATGCCGCCCGCGTAGCCCGTGAGGCTGCCGTGCGCGCCTATGACGCGGTGGCAGGGGATGATGATCGAGATCTCGTTGTGCCCTACGGCGCCGCCCATGGCTTGCGCGGACATCTTCGCTAGCCCGCGCGCCGCGGCGATTTCGCGCGCGGTCTGCCCGTAGGTCGTGGTTTTGCCGTATGGAATTTTAAGCAAAATTTCCCACACGGCGCGCCTAAACGCCGTACCCACGGGATTTAGAGCGGGCGTAAAACCCGGCTCGCGTCCGCTAAAATACAGATCGAGCCAGCGCCTAGTTTGATCGAAAATGGCTAGGTTTTTCTCCTCGAAGTATCCGCTTTGCTCGTTTTGCTCGTTCGTACAGAATTTTCCGCTCGCGCCTTGCGCCGAAAGATTGGTCGCGCGAGATTTTTTGCCGACATCTTTAGCTGCAAAATCGCGTGCGCAGAATTTTCCGCTCGCTATAAGTGTGTGTGCGCAGAATTTGCCGTCCGCGCCGTTCGCCGCTTCTGCCGCAATATAACTCTTCTCGCTCCTTTTCAATGCCATAATATCGCGCTGTGTTTCGCTCGCGGCGTGCTGCTCTTTTGCGAGCAGATCATCGTCGCCCCACTTTTTATCCGCGCCGCTTTTCGCCTCTAGCGCACGGTCTTTCTCGCAGCAACCCTCTCCTACGGCGTATCTATGTTTGCCGCAATATCGCGCGCGCAGAATTTGCCGTCCGTGCTGCCCATTGCAAGAGCGCGCGCGTAGTATTTCTCGCCCTCGAACTACAGCCCGCAAAGCCCCGCCTCATCGCTCGCGAGGGTGATTTTGCCAAGCGACGAGTCGTAATATGTGATAAATTTCATCGTTGCTCCTATTTTGCGATTAAATTTAGGCGTCGCAAGTAGCGTCTAAATTTCCCAAATTTCTAAAATTTGCGGGCAGATTTTAGCTACGCTTTGTTTAAACTCCGCCTTTTGCGCGGCGCCGGGGTTGCTAATGGCTTCAAATTTGCAAAAAAGCTCGGCGATCTTTAGCCAGCTTTCAAGATTTAGATCGAATTTTTTCAAATTTGCCTCGGACAAAAACTCCAAATCATGGTCGTAAAACGCGATCTCGCCGCTAGAGCTTAGCAGCCAAAGATCGCCGGTGCCGCTATCTGCAAAGATACAAAACTCGCGCAACAGCTTGCTATCGCCCTCAAAAGGAAATTTCGCCGCGTCGTTGCAGCGCGCGATCTCATGCTCTTTCAGTACTCTAAAATCGCCCGCAATCTCCCTGCCGAGGTATCCGCCTAGGATATTTTTTAGCTCGTTTTTGTTCAAAATTTAACCCCTCCGCTTTAGTTTCGCTTTTTGACGTAAAACATAAAAAAGCCGAGCATCGCTGCGAAAATCACGCACATCGCAAGCGTCACGATGAGCGTGCCGTGCTGCGAGCCGCTTAAAAACAGCCCCGTCGTGTTCATCCCGAAAAAGCTCGTGATGAAATTTAGCGGCAAAAGTAGCGACGAGATGATCGTGAGAATGTAGATGTTGCGGCTAATTTTGTCGTTTTTGAGGCCCTGGATGAACTGATAGATATCCTCGATCCTGACGGCGTATTCGCTCATTACGCCCTTGAAAACGCCCGCTTCGTAGGCGTAGTTTTTCAGCCGCTTTTTAAGCGTCGTTTGCTCGTTTCCGCAGATGAGCAGCGCCTCGTAAAAATGCGAAATTTTGTTTTGAAATTTGCGGATTTCATATTTTAGGATCGAGTGTTTTTTCATAAATTTTGAAAAATCGCCGCGGCGCGTGTAGATTTTTTCGTAATTCTCAAGCTCCGCGGAGTGCTCTAAAATTTTATCGCGATACTGCGCGAGGATCTTTTTGACGACTGCGAAAAACTCCGCCTCGCTGCTAAGCCGCGGCTCGCCGCTCGCACCCTCTTGCAAATAGATCGCGCCTGCATCGAAAATAAAGCGGTAGTTTTGCTCGCGCGGTGCGTCTGTTACGAAGTACACATACTCGCGATCCTCGGCGTAGTAATAGCCCGAAACGCTGCGCTTTTCGGTAATCGGGTTCAATGAGGCCTCCTTGCTTAATCGGTTTAAATTTACGGAATTTCAGAATTTCGCTCAAATTTACGGAATTTTGAAATTCTGCTGCCGATCAAAATTCTGAAATTTCGCCAATAATAGGAATTCTAAAATTCCGCCGCCATTTAAATTTTATCATATTTGGAATTTCAAAACTCTTTTGCGCTTGGAATTTTAAAATTTTAAGCACGAAAGAATTTTATTATTGGTGGAATTTTATGCGACGCAGTCGCAATTTAAATTTAACGCGGACATAGTCCGCACCGCTTAAAGCGTCGTAGGGGAATGGGTGGGGTTTGTGGGCGAGCAGAGCAATGCGGTGCTGCGGGGCAGCGCCGCCTCTGCGAGAAATGTGACCTCGCAATTCAAGCCCCCTTCCCGCCCCAAGAGAAACATATCACGGACTAAAATTTAAACGGAATTTTATAAAGGCAAAGCGTTACTTTTAAATTTACATCGAAAATTCTAAGAATTTCATTTATACATATCAACATTAGTGCTATACACTACATATTTCTGTAAGGGGGCGGCGCTCGGAGTTAGCGGAGCGCCCCCTTACCAACCCCCACCCGCGCGACGCTAGCGGTGCGAGCTACGCTCGCGCTAAATTTAAACCGTGGACTGCGCCCGCGCTGTATTTTCTATTGCGGCTACGCCGCATAAAATTTCAGCGAAAAGCCATGCTACAAATTCCACGGCGAAATTCTACGTTAAAAGCACCCGTGCTTTTGCAAAACCTCGGCGAAAGCATAAATGAAATGAGCGAATTCCGCGTTGCTCGCATCCGCGTCTGAGGCGAAAAACTTTTGAGTCGAAGCTTAGAGCTAAACGAGTCTTTAAACTAAATCCTAAAGCGAGACGACCTTTGAGCCGAAGCCTCCTTCTGCGGGCGTGCCGTCGCGAAAGCCCTTGACGCTCGGATGCGATTTTAAAAACTCCTTTACCGCGAACGCGAGCTTGCCCGTGCCGATACCATGCTTTACGATGATCTCATCAAAGCCCATCACGAGGCTTTGGCTGATGAATTTATCAAGCCTGCTGATTGCTTCCTCGGCGCGCAAGCCGTGCAAATCGAGCACGAGCGACGCGGAGGAGGGCTTTTGCACCTTGATGCTGATATTTTTTACGGGCGCGGGCGCCGCACCGCTACGCTTTAGCTCGCTAAGCGGCACGCGCAGCCTGATGCCGTCGCTTAGCATCAGCGCCTGGGTTTTACTGAGCGATAAAATTTCGCCCTTGATCTTGCCGTATTTTACGCGATCGCCCGCTTTAAAGCTTTGCGGCTCGGGCGCGCTAAATTCGGGCTGCTGCACGGCCTGTGCGAGCTCGTTTGCGCGGTTTATGGCGCGCTGCTTTTCGCGCACGTCGCTTAGGCTCACGCTGCGTTTGGCCTCCGTAATGGCGCGGTAGTATTCGTTTTGCAGCCTTGAAAGCTCGGCTCTCAGCTCGCTTTGCGCGCGCTCGCGCTGATCTTTTAGCGCCTCGTTTAGCGCGTCTAATTTCTTCTCTTTTTGCTGCGTCTGGGCTAGTTTTTGTTTTAGCTCAAGCTCTAAATTTATCGCTTTTGAGATCGCTTCGTTCAGGTTTTCTTTGTTTTCACCGTAGTTTTTGCGCGCCGCGGCGATCAAATTTTGCGCTATGCCGTAGCGCAGCGCGGTTTCAAAAGCATATGATTTGCCGATAGTGCCCTTTAAAAACTCATATTTCGGCGCGCTGTTTTTCTCGTCGTAAAGCGCCGCTAGCAGCTCTACGCGTGGATCCTTTGCTAGCAGCATCGCCAGGCGCTTGTGATGCGTGGTAATGATCATCTTCACGTCGCTGCTTATCAGCTGCTCGATCATCGCGCCGTATAAGCTCGCAGCCTCCTCAAAATCGGTACCCAGCTCGATCTCATCGACGCCGATTAGAATTTCTTTGCGCCCGAAAAGCTTGCTAAAAGCAACCATCCTGCCCGCGAAGGTCGAGATGTCGTTTTTGGAGTTTTGCGGATCCTCCATTATGAGCTCGAACTCCTTAAAGGTGCCGATGCGGCTGCCGCTTACGCGAATAGGCATCGGAAGGAGGTACTTAGCTAGCAGCGCCGCGCTTAGAATGCTTTTTAAAAGCATCGATTTTCCGCCCGCATTCACGCCGGTGATGAGTAAAATTTTGCCGCAAAACTCCACGCTCACGCGCTTTGGATTTTTAAGCGCGGGGTGGGCGAAGCTATCTAATACGATGTCGCGCGAGGGCTCAGGCAGGATGAACTCATAATCGCTCGCTCTTGCCATCGCGGCTCGCGCAATCAGCGCATCGATCTGATCGAAGGCGGCGTTTATAAATTTCAGAAAGGCTAAGCTTTTATTAAAAACCGCGCTTATCTGCTTGCAGTGCTCGAAAACGATCTGTTCCTTTTTATCCAAAATCGCGCTTTGAGCGGACTTCAGAGCCGCGATCGCATCGGGCAGCACGTAAAAATAACCTCCGCTTGAGCGCGCTACGACGCTGCCTTTCAGCACGTGATTAAAGCCGCCGCGCACCAGCAGAGCCTCGGTGTCGCTTATGTAGTGGATCTGCGTGTCGGCAAGATAGGGCGAAAGGGCTTTGGAGTAGATCAGCCTTTTTAGCGTCTGCTCAATCTCGTCACGCTTTATCTTAAACGCCTCGTTCAGCGCGCCGAAGCGCTCGTCTATCGCGTCGCGAAAGCCGCCCTGATCGTCGAAATAATCCTTTAGTTGCGCGATGGGCTGCGGGATCTCGATCTTTGCAAGCCAAGCGGCGAGTTTGCCCTCAAAAGGCTGCTTTTTGAGATACAAAAAATATCGGACGATCTTGCTAAACTCGTAAATTTCGCTGATATGAAGCACGCCGTGCTTTGAGATGCGCATCAGCGCGTCGTCTAGGTTCGCGACGCTCTCACACTGCGCGAGATCAAATTTCGTAAGCTCTGAAATTTTTTCAAAATTTAGCTTACTATCGCCGCTTAAAAACAGCGGCTTTTCGCGCGCTAAAAAGCTTTTAAATTTCGCTAGATACTCGCTCAAATCGAGGCGCGTAAAGAGTTCGTCACTGATCATAAACGCACTCTTTGATCTTGTAGGTTTTGCCCTTAAACTCCGCACCCGCGCTTTTTTTGGCGATGAAAGCGCCCAGCGAAAAGGAGTAGGTGAAGCTCTCTCGCGTTACGATCTGCGCGGAGCCTTGCTCTTTATCTGCGGCGAAATTTTGCGCAGCTTTAGAATTTTGAACGGAGCCTTGCATGGAATTTTGCTCGGCTGCGTTAGAATTCTGCGCGGAGCTTTGGGGATCGGAGATTTGTGTGTTGCCTAGTTGCACGGAATTTTGTGAGGCAGAGCTTCGCGTACTTCCTTGGCTCGCGGAATTTTGCTGCATGCGGTTCTGCGTATCTTTCTGCTGCGTAGAATTTTGTGAAGCTACGTCTAAATTTTGAGTAGAATTTTGAGATTTAAAATTTTGTCCAGGTTTGGCGGGATTTTGCCCGCCCCAGACGGCGCCGTTTATTTGCGCAGCGGAAGTCTGCTCGTTCGTTTGAGCGGCGGAGCTTTGTACGGCGGAAGCGGCCTTGTCCTGCGTGTTTAAATTTACTTCGCCGGCTTGCGAGCTTAAATTTTTCGCATCCGCGCCGTGTTTTTCGGGAGAGGAATTTGCCGTGCCGCGCGTTTCGGAAGCGAAATTTATCGTGCCGCCGCATCTTAATCTGGCGCCCGCGTTAAATTTAAAAACCATCTCCTCCTCAAGCTTGGCAGAGCGCTCGCTCGCGCTTTCGTAAAGATACGCTCCCGCGCACAGCAGCACGATCAGCGCCGTGGCGATGATTTTAGCCCTTTTGCTTAAAATTTCGTCCCGCACGAAGAAGATCGCCGCGATAAATAAAAATGCGAAAATAAACACCAAAAATCTCAAATTTTATCCTTGCCCGCCCGTAGCGGAGTTTGTCTAATAAATTTGGCGAGAGCTTTCAAGCTTAAAATTCTCCGCGTAGCTGATAGGTGATGTCGCCTGCGCCAAATCCGATCACGAGCCCATCGTTTATGATGTGGCGGACGCCGAAAATATCGCTAAATTCTATTTTCTCGCCGTTTCTAAAGACCCGCTCGGTAAATAGCGCTCCGAGCCCCTTAAACTCCTCTTTTAGATCAATGCCGTTACTAGGCTCGCCCGCGGCGTAAACGGGCAGCACCACTAACTCCTCCACACCCGCAAAGCACTCTTTAAAGGCGTTTAAATTCGCCTTAAGCCTGCTGAAGCGGTGCGGCTGAAAGATCGCCGTGATCTTGCTAAGCCCAAGCAGGCTAGCGTATTCGCGCGCGCTTTGCAGCGTCGCTCTGATCTCGGTGGGGTGGTGACCGTAGTCGTCGATGAGCACGAAGTTTGGGGTGGCGCACAGGATGTCGAAGCGCTTTTTGATCCCTTTGTAATTTAGCAAATTTTTACGGATCTGCTCTAGCCCCGTCTCGCACGCAGCGGCAAGGATCGCTAGCGACGCATCGATCGCGATGTGTCTTCCGAGCCCGTAAACCTCGAAGCGTCCGAGCTCTTTTAGATTAAAGCTCATAAACGGCTGATGATCGCGCAGCAGCACCTTTAGATCCGTTATGTCGCGCGAAGGAAAGAGCTTGATACAGCCGAGCTTAATCGAGCTTAAAAACTCATCCTCGGCGTTTATCACGCGGATCTTGGCGCGCTCCAAAAAGCCGCGATACGCCGCGTGAAATTTATCCAAATCGTTGTCGTAATGATCCATATGCTCGGGCTCTGCGTTGGTCACGACCGCGACGTAGGGGTTGGAATTTAAAAAGCTCGAATCGCTCTCGTCGGCTTCAAAGATGATGTTTTCGCTGTTTTCGTACTTCATATTCGAGCCGAACTGCTTGGATATCGCGCCGATGATGACCGAGCCATCTATCAGCGCCGAGGTTATAGCGCTCGTGGTGCTTTTGCCGTGCGCGCCGGCGACTGCGAAGACGCGCTTGTCTTTTAGCACGAAGGGTAGGGCCTCCTTGCGCGAGAGGCAGACGATACCCTTTTTGCGTGCGGCTTGCAGCTCGACGTTGTCCTCTTTGATCGCAGCGGAGTAGATGACGATCTCCTGATCTTTTATCGCCGAAGCGTCGTGTGGAGTGATGATCTCCATGCCGTCCGCTCTTAGCTTGTAGGTCGTCTCGCTCTCTTTGATATCAGAGCCTGAGATGATAAAATTTTTCTCGTGTAAAAATCTCGCTAGCGCGGAGATGCCTATGCCGCCGATGCCGATAAAATGAACCTTTTTCACCTTTGTCCTTAAATATTATAATAGATAATTACGTTTAAATTTTTAAATCCCGCGCCGGCGAAATTTAAAAATTTAAACCATTTCGCGCCTTGAAAAGCGCCTTTAAATTTTACGAGCTCGCAGCGTCGTGCAGCCCCGTCTCGCTACTTCCAAATCCGCTTTTAAAATTTAGCGCTCGAAATTTGCCGTTTAGAATTTCGCCTTTTAAAATTTGAGCGCTTTAAATTCCTCGCTCGAAACTCCGCTTTGAAACGGGAGCGCTTAAAATTTTTACGCGTCAAACGCCGTTAAAACCTCGCGGCGAGCGAGAAGCCGTTTGCTGCCGCGCCTGCCGCATCGTATCGCGCACCAAAGCCGCGTAAATTTCGGTAAATTTCATCGCGTTCATCGCACGTCCATTATTTAAATTTACGCCTCAAATTTCGCCGCTTAGGCTCCGCGGTAAAGCCTATTTGCCGCTTTATGCTTTAAATTTAGCCGATAAATTTACCCGCATAAATTTAAAATTTCGTCGAAATTTTAAATTTCGGTGCGCCCGTTGATCGCCTTTATTAGCGAGAGCATATCGACGTTGTCTAAGCTTACGCCCGTAGGCACGCCTTGAGCGAGCTTGGTAAATTTCAAACCCAGATCCGCGAGCTTGTCCTCGACGTAAAGCATGATGCCGTCTGAGTTAATGCCCGGCGTCAGCGCAAATATCAGCTCGCTCGCGCCGTTTTGCTCCACCATGGCGCGCAGCGCCGCGATTTTATCTTCGTCGGCGGCGTCTAGCACGAAGTAGCGACCGTTGTAAATTTTATTGCTCTCTAAGATAAAGATATCTTTTGGGTTTTCGACGATGCAAATTTTATCGCTTTCGCGCTCATCGTCAGCGCAGTATTCGCAGATCTCGCCCTCGCATACCGCTCCGCAGATGTGGCATCTGTGCAGTCCGCGCACCGCCTCTTCGATATTGTGCGCTAAATTTAGCCCCAGGAAAGAGTTTTGCACGCTTACGTAGTAGGCAAAGCGCAGGGCGGATTTTTTGCCCACGCCCGGAAGCTTTTCAAAGCTTGCTACGAGCTCTTCGAATCTGTCTGTGCCGCTCATATAGCGCCCTTTGGCGAAAAGACGATCGAGAAGTAGTGCGTGCCGTCGCTGTAATTGTACTCGAAGCGGAATTTATGCAGCTCGCAAATTTTATCGATGATGTAAAGCCCAAGCCCCATGCCGGTGGCTTTTTCGTCTTTATTTCTGATAAAGGCTTGCTTATAGTGCTCGAATGATTTTGCAAGCGCCGCGCCGCGGTTAGCGACGCTTACTTTGTTTTCATCGCAGATGATGCGAACTTTTTTATCGCTGGAGTATTTTAGGGCGTTATCGATTAAATTTTTAATTGCCAGTGCAAATAGCCCGAAATCAACGTTTATCACCGCATCGCACTCGATATCCGTGCTAATGAGCTCGTCCCAGTTATCGAGCATCGACATGTCTTTGACCTGCTCTAAAATGAGGCTAAAATGATAATCCTGATAGTTGAGCGAGTAGCTTTTTGAGAGCAGTTGCTCGATTTTGGCAAACTCGTTGATTAAAATTTCAAGTCGCTCGAAGACATTTATGAGCCGCTCTTTTTGCGTTTCGTCATCGAGCATTTCGGTGATGAGCCTGCCCTTGCCGATCGGGGTTTTAAGCTCATGCATGATGGTGCGTAAAAATAGCTGGCGCGAGCGAATGAGCTCTTGAATTTTAGCGATTGCGTTGTTAAATTCCTGTGCGACCTGCCCGATCTCGTCCTCGCTGTGCGCGGCGGCTAAATTTACGTCCAAGTTGCCTTGAGCGAATTTTTTAATATTTTTGCTTAGTTTTTTTAGCGGCGTAAAACTTCGCACGATTGATAGATAAAGCGAGATTAAAACCGCCATCGTAAGCAGAAATCCAACCCAGAGCGGATCGTTTAAATTCTTCGTGCCGAGGCTTTCGAAAACCACGACGAAAGAGTTGTTTTTGATATTTAAAAACAGTGAATTATTATACTCGACCGAGCTAAACTCGCCGATAGAAGTGTCTTGGACGAAAAAAATTTTACCACTCGTGATGATGTTTTGGATGATATTTTTGTCTTTTACAAGCTCCAAGCCATAGCTGGAGAAGTAGCGCTCAATATCGCTGGGAGGGGCGTTGCGCTTGTATAACTCAAGTAGATTATTGACTGCATTTATTTGATTGGCCTGCATGCTGCCTAGGGCTCTATTCATCTGCATCCGTGCGAACGTGATGAAAAGCACGCATACTAAGATGATCGCGATTACAAAAAAAACCGAAATTTTGGTGATTAAGGAGTGCTTCATCCGATGAGCTTGTAGCCGATACCGCGAACCGAAAAGATATGCTTAGGTGCTTTGGAGCTATCGCCGATCTTGGTGCGCAGACGTCCGATGATGACGTCTAGGCTCTTTGAATCCTTATCTTTTAGGCTCTTGCAATGGTACACGAGCTGCTCGCGGGATACCGAAAAGCTATGTTGCTTGATTAGGTATTCTAAAATTTCATACTCCGCAGGCGTTAGCACGAGCGACTCCTCGCCGAAGTAAATTTCATGGCGCTTGTCGTCGATACGAAATACGCTATCCGTGGCGGTTTCTTCCTTTTCGCTAGCTTTTTTATAGCGGCGGATGAGACTCATAATGCGCGCGTGCATCTCTTTTGGATCATAAGGCTTCGGCAAGTAATCGTCCGCACCGATCTGAAGGCCAACGACGCGATCGCTCACGTCGCTTCTAGCCGAGCTGATGATGATTGGAATGTCGTATTTCTCGCGGATCTCTTTGCAGACTTCAAGTCCGTCCATCCCAGGAAGCGTAAGATCCAAAATCAGTAGATCGTAGTTTTTGATCCCAGCGCTAATGCCCAGATACGGGTCTTCGAAGTTCGTAACTTGGATGTTAAATTTAGCCAGATATTCGGTTAGAAGCTGTGCGAACTCGCTGTCGTCTTCTATCATCAATACATTTATCATTTTTTATCCTTTGCATCGTTGATCTGAAATTTTAAATATTGCATTATACATAAAAATAGTTAAGTCTTAACTTGAGTTTTATTAAATTTAGATAAAATTGCCCCTTTTGTTATAGCTTAAGGAGAATTTCGTGGAAGAAGATTATTATGAAATTTTAGGCGTGGCGCGCGATGCCGACGCCGAGATGATAAAAAAGGCGTTTCGAAAGCTCGCTTTGCAATTCCATCCCGACCGCAACCAAGGCGACAAGGAGTCGGAGGAGAAATTTAAAAAGATCAACGAAGCGTATCAAATTTTAAGCGACGATCAAAAGCGCAGGATGTATGATCGCTACGGCAAAGAGGGCATCAGCGGCGCATTCGGCAGCGCGGGCGGCGGCGGAGGATTTGACTTCGGCTCCATTTTTGGCGATTTTTTTGAGCAGGCATTCGGCGGCGGCGGTCGCTCGGCTCGCCCTAGCGATCCATACGGCATAGATACCGAGCTAGCCGTAACGCTGGAATTTAAAGAGGCTTTAGAGGGCGTACACAAGGAGATAAAATACAAGATCAAAAAGCCGTGCCCTACCTGCGACGCTACCGGCTCGAAGGACAAAAAAAGACATACTTGCTCCGCTTGCGGCGGCACGGGGCGCGTCGCGGTCAGACGCGGATATATGAGCTTCATCCAAAGCTGCTCCGAATGCGGTGGCACGGGCGAGATCGTAAAAGACAGATGCAAGGATTGCGGCGGCAGGGGATTTACCGAAGAGGACGTGAGCCTTAAATTTGACATTCCCGCAGGTATCGACGACGGACAGCGCGTGCGCCTAAGCGGCAAAGGCAACGTCTCCAAAACCGGCGAGATCGGGGATCTGTACGTGATAGTGCGCGTTAAGGAAGACAGCCACTTCCTGCGCGACGGAGACGACCTGTATATCGAGGTGCCGGTATTTTTCACGCAGGCGATCTTGGGCGAGAGCATCGAGGTGCCGACGCCGCGCGGCAAGGCGGAGCTGAAACTCAAAGTAGGCACCAAGGATAAGCAGCGCTTTACGATCTACGGTGAGGGCGCGCCAAATATCCGCACCAAGAAAAACGGCGATCTGATCGTGCAGGTAAACGTCCAAACTCCTAAAAAATTGAACGAGAAGCAGGAGGCGCTTTTGCGCGAGCTTCAAGAAAGCTTCGGTAGCAAGGGCGGAGACGACGAGGGGATACTCGATAAAATCAAGAATTTTTTCAAGTAAATTGCCTTGATTTGCCTTGCGCGGCGATTATTTGAGCTCTAGCTTAGCGGGCTGCGGAATTTTAAATTTAGCCGCTGCCTGTCGCTTGCCGGCTTTCTGCTGCTTGTTTGGTCGCTCGCTAGGCGTAGTTCATTTGATCGTAGCTTGCTTGATCTTCGCTCACTGCTTCATGTGATAAGCGCCTATCGTTTAAGCTGCCGTTTGCCAAGCGCCGTCTGTCTGATTGTCGCAAACACTGCGCGGCGATTTTATACGATAATGCTTGCGAGTAGAATTTTATCCGCGTCTGCGGCGGGCTTTGAGCGCTACTGCGACGTTAAACGACGGCTCGGAGCGGCGCGCGCGCCGTAAAAGCAGTTTATAAATTTAAAAAGGACGAAAATGGATCGCAAAAACGGACCTGCAAATTTCAGATCCGCAGACGATGAGATGTTTGCGTTTTTATCGAGCTTGGGCGATCGCTGGCGGGTAAGCGAGGGCGGAGTGAAATTTATAGAGGAAAATTTCGCCTTCATCGGCTCCAAGCCCGTCTTGCTGGGTTCGAAAGATTACGCGACCGCGGACTGCTTAAGCTTTGCTGATGCCAGAAGCTTCATAGACGCAAATCCTGCGGTAAAAGCGAGGATTTTTAGCGGCGAAATCTGCTATCTAGGCGATAGTTTAACGAGCGCCGAGGTTAAATTTGCGCCTGAATATTTTTACGATTTTTTAAAATTTATAATGGAGCAGGTTCCCGAACACCACTATTTTTTCAGCCTTACCGCGCGCTGGCTCCTGCTGGTTGCGATGGAGAAATACGTGGAATTTGCGGCTTTAGATTAGCGTTTTGGTTCGCGAAAATTTACGAAATTTCGCCGTTTTAAGGCGTGAAAAATTTTATCTAGGTATAGATAAGCGCATATGACACGGTAATTAAAATTCGCTTGAGCTAAAAAATTTCGTTTTAAGATTTACGGAAGTAAAATAATAGATCAAATTTAAAGGCACCCCATGAAAAATCCAGAATGGCTAGGCAAAGAAATTTATCGAGTGGAGAGAAGTAAAATTTTTGGGCACTTAAGACCGTATTTATCATATGCAGTATTATTGTTACTAGTGTATACCGGTTGGTATAGGGGCGATATTATTGGTATTTCTATCTCATTTATTATATTTTTAATGCTCATAATGCTATTTACAGAGCAGACATTTCGAAAAATTATATTTTATGAAAATGGATTTGTAATATCTAATTATTTTACGAAGGCATTCAAATATGATGATCTCATACGTATTTATACGCAATTTTCAGCTGGATTATTTTTTAAAAAACATACTTTTATTGGTATTTATTTTTTATTTAAAAATTTTATTAATAGATTTCTATTTGAAATTAATACTTCATTGATTACCGAATATGAAGCTAAAAAAATAATAGAGATTTTTAAGTTAAAAGGAGTCGATTATGACGATAGTGCAAAAACGGGGGTATAAAAATGGGCAAAATATTGCTATTGCAAAATCTCTTTGAAGCGGTCTTTATCCCTTGCCTAGCTTGATACGTGCCCTAAAATCGGGCATAATCTGCGCAATGAGCGCGTAAAAATCCGCTCCATGATTTGCGTGGACGAGGTGCGCGAGCTCGTGCAGCACGACGTATTCGACGAAGCGCCGATCCCGCTCTATCAGGCTTAGCGAGAAGTTGAGATAGCCCTTGGCGTGGTTGCAGCTGCCCCAGCGCGTCTGCATTTTGCGCACCCGCACCCGCGCGATCTTGCGGCCTATTCGCGGGGAAAATTTCTCGATATAGCGTAGGTAAAGCTCAAGTGCAAAGGCCTTTTTAAACGCCGCAAACTCGCCCTCGCTCTCGCAAAAGATCACGTCTCGTGACATAAAAATTTTATCTTTAAATTTAGAGCTTTGGATAAAATTTTTGATCGTAAAATTGGGCTCGTCGGGCTCCTCCGCTTGTGCGCTTTGCGCTACATTTTGCAGCACGTTTTCGCTCGCGGATTTTGAAATTCTTTCGCTCATGAGCGAAATTCCTTCGCTCGCGGCAGAGCTAAAATTTGAAATTTCTTCGCCCGCGATAGGTTTAAATTTTGAAATTTCTTCGCCCGCGACAGGTTTAAATTTTGAAATTTCATCCCCTGCGGCAGGGTCAAATTTTAAAATTTCACCGCTTGCGGCGGAGTTAAATTTACCTGCGTCGTCGCTTTGTGGAGCGCACCCGTCCGAGTGAAATTTAAAAATCTCGCCGCAGGATTGCTCGAAAACATTTTGCGCCGCCGTATTTATAAACCCGCCGCTTTGTCGCACTTCTCTCTGTTGCGCGAGCCCCTGCGCCGCATCGCCAGGTAGGTCAAATTTTAAATTATCGCTCGCTGTGCCATTTTGTGAGGCGCACTCGCCCGAGTGAAATTTTAAAATTTCACTTCCTGCACCGTCGTCACCGATACCGCCCGCACCGCTATTTGCGCTGCCGCTCACATCGCCGCTAACGCCTATGCCCGCGCCGCTTTGTAAATGAGCCGAATTTACGCCGCCCGCGTCGTTACTCGCATTGTCATCTACGCCGCCCTGCGCGTCGCCATTGTCTAAATTTTTACTCGCGCCGCAGTTTGTGCCCAGCTCGACCTCGCGGCTAAATTTCAGCTTGTAAATTTTGCCTAAAATTCTAACCCGATCGCTCGCTAGTAGCTTGCTTCGCAGTCGCGCCAGTGTCTGACGGATCCAGCTTTCGTGCTTTAGGATGAAGTCTTTCGCTTGCGCCGCGGTGTAGGAGCGCGGCACGCTCACGCTGATCTCGCAGTCCTTGTTAATGCGGATGCGCGCGTATTTCATCCGCTTAAAGCGCAGACTGATCGGCAAGCCTAGCAAATTTAGACTAACTTTTTGCTCTGCCATTTTTTACTTATCCATCGCGCCGTATTCGCGCTGCCGCGCAGCCACTCGTCACAGAAAAACCCGATCCAAACGCCCAAAATTCCATATCCCAGATGAATACCCAAAAACCAGCCCACGGGGATCGAGACGCCCCACATAAAGATCACGCCCATCGCAAAGGGAAACCTCGCGTCGCCGCTTGCGCGCAGGGCGTTTACGAAGACGATATTAAGCGTCCGTCCGAACTCAAGCCCGAGCGTGAGGTAAAAAAGCGGCCGCATGACCTGCTTGTGCGCCTCGCTGAGGCTTAACATCTCCATAATCTGCTCGCGCGCTAAAAACACGATCGCGACGAAAAGCGCCGTCGCCCCAAGGCCGAAGCGCAGCGCGGTAAAAGTGTGCCGGTACGCCTCCTGCGGCTTGGCGGCGCCCACGAGGCGGCCTACGATCACTTCGTTTGCCATACTGATCGCGCTTCCGCCGAAGAAGATGAATGATGAAATTTGAAAATAGATCGTCTGCACGGTAAGGCTCGCCTCGCCCATGCTCGCTACGAAGGCGAAGGCGACTAGATACTGCACGATCCACAGCATATTTTCGCCTGCGCTAGGAAGCCCTACGGATAGAATTTTACGTAGCGTAGCGAGCTTGATCTTTAAAAACATCGTGAGGTAAAATTTTATTTTTAGCACCTTCGTGATGATGAGGAAGAATAAAAATACGCCGATCATGCGCCCCGCGATGGTGCTTACGCCGATGCCCTCAAGCCCGTAGTACGGCAGTCCGAACGGCCGAAAGAGCACGACGTAGTTGCCCGCGAGCGTTACTAAATTCATCACCACGGAGACTGCGATGATGAAATTTGCGTATCCGTAAACGCGCACGATGGCGCTAAGCACGATCGCGACGGCGTCTATCGCAAAGACGATGCTGATGACCTTAAGATAGATCGCGCTTTCGCTCAAAAGCTCGGCGGGCACCTGCAGCGCGTGCAGCAAAAACGGCGCGCAGCTAAAGACGAAAACGCCGCTGCAAAGTCCCACGAGCGCGTTAAATGCGATGCTCGTGTGGATCGCGCGCATCGCTAGGACTTTGTTTTTCGCCCCCAGCGCCTGCGCTACGAGAACCGAGCAGCCCACGGCGAGGAAGCCGAAAACGGTGATGAAGAGTAAAAATATCTCGTTGCCCGCCCCCAGCGCGCCTACCAGAGAGACGTCCACGCGTGAGATCATGTAGGTGTTGATAAACGTGGTTACTAGGCGCAAAAACATATCGACGTAGATTGCGAGCGAGAGCCTTAGTAGCGAGATTTCTTTCATATTTTGCCTTTATTTGGGGGAAATTGTAGCCGAAAATTCTTTTAGGTTTGCTTTTACGCAGGGGGGCGAGCGGAGTTGTTTTGTATGCCGCGCAGCATGCGTAAAATTAGAATTTACGGCGCCCGGCGTGAATATATGGTAATTTATCGGGGACGAGCGGTTGATTTCTTTGGCGCTGCGGCGGCGAATGAATGGTTTTGATAAACGGAGCGCGGAATTTTAAACGCGGATGTTTTTAAACGGGCGTCAAGCTATCTCAATAAATTTTGCTTAAATATCGCTAGGATAACGATTGTATCGTTGGGTTCGTCTATTAGATATGGGATTACGAAACCCTTGAATATGAAATCTCTAATTCTATCATCGTCAAAGCTTTTTGATCTACGAAATTTATACGGCATAAAGCCAAGCTCGCCCGCTTGCACAAAAAGCTCGTTTTTAAAATTTTCCGCCGCATCCTCTGAGCACTCTGCGATAAATTCTACGATCTTGCTAAGCTGCGCGCGAAATCTTTTAGACTGGACTATTTTTAATTTTTCCAGCCCTTGCCTAGCTCCTCAAAGCCGCTTAGATCGCCGTTTGCGTATGATTTTAAATCTGCATCCATTCCGTTTTTTATCTCGTCGTAACTTTCGCCTGATCTAAACTCCGATAGAATCGTTTCTAAATTTTTCTCGCCGCTTAGAGTGATCTGCGCGGATGGATCGATCTTTAAAAAAAGCTTCTTAAAAGTTTCGAAAGTATCGCGATCGACGCCGCTTTGGATCTGCATAGTGATCATTTTGGCTCCTTAAATTTTAGCGATTATAGCAGCTCATAGCTAAATTTAAAATTCCAACCGTTTTAGAGCTAAAGCTCGATAAAATTTTAAAATTTACGCCCGCTAGATCGAATTTCGCTTCCTCATATGGATAGTGAAGTGCTCCGACGCGTCCTTAAAACCGCACTTTTGTAGGAATTCTCCGGCGCCCTCAGCCTTGTGCAGAGGAGTTACGACAAAGGTGGTGGTGTGCGCAAAGCGCTTATTAAAGGCATTCACGAGCGCCGTGCCGATACCGCGCCTTTGATAATCTTTATGAACTATCACGCAGTAAAGATAGCTCGTAGCGAAGTTGTCGCGGTCGCAAAACGCCTCCAGCAACCCCACGGTCTTGCCCTGCGTTTTGGCGATCGCCACGTAATCATAGGTGCGCCACACCCTGTATATCTCGTGCGGCGGCACGGAGGCTGCGTTTTGCTCCGTATCCCAGCCGATCGATACCATTATCTCATCTAGATCGCTAGGCTTAAAATCGGCGGAATTTTCTAAAATTTCAAACTCCATCTTCGCTCCTTAATTGAAATAGCTTTTCAAATCGCAAGTATATCGCCGCAGCTTTAAAACGGCATTAAATATCAATTAGCGGCTCTTGCGGAGAGGTTTAAATTTTAAAATTTAAAGGCGCAGTAGGGCGCTGTGCGTAAATTTAAACCCGAATTAAAATTCTAACCATTTACCGCAATTTGATATAAACTCGGCAAAATTTTTCCAAGGATCCCCGATGCAAACGCTTGATTTTCACGTCCATCTGCTAAGCAAGGAGGTGCGCTTCGACCGCCCTTACGACAGGCTTGCGCTGCGCCTTTTCGGCAGGCGCTTCGGCATTGACGTATCGCGCGCGATCAAAGAGCCCTATGAAGCCTATGTGGACGCTCTGCTCGGCGGGCTTAGAGCTTCGAAATACGTTAAAAAGGCGGTGCTTTTCGGCGTGGATGCTAAATTTAGCGATGCGGGCGAGCTAATCCATCGCGATAAGACCGTCTGTGCGGACAACGACAGCGTGTTTGAAATTTATCAAAAAAACCCTGATCTCATCGTGCCGTTTTTTAGCATCAATCCGAAGCGAGCGGACGCGCTAGATGAGATCGATCGCTGCTTCGAGCTCGGATTTAAGGGGGCGAAATTTTTACAAAACTATTGGGATCTGGATACGAGGCTGCCTCGCTACGTGCCGTATTTTGAAAAGCTCGCCAAGCTCGGCTTGCCGCTGGTGATCCACGTCGGCAACGAAAGCTCGGTGCCGAGCTCGCGCCGCTACGAGGCGCTGGAGATGATCTATGCGCCGCTTGAGCTGGGCGTCACGACGGTGTGCGCGCACATGGCGATTAACTATGAGTATTCGCATATTTTTCGTGCGCTCTCGCGCCGCCCGCGAAATTTCGGACACGATTATTTCGCGCTTCTGGCGCTTCTGCGTACGCACAAAAACCTCTACGCCGACGTTTCCGCGCTGATGACGCCGGTGCGCGCGAAAGCCCTGCCGCATCTGGCGAGCCAAACGGACGTGCACTCGCGCCTGCTTTACGCTTCGGACTTTCCGGTGCCGTATTCTGCGATATACAACACCTATGATCTGCGCCTGTCGCAGCGTATCGCGCTGCATAAAGAGCCCAACCCTTTCGATCGCAACGCGCGCGGACTGCTCGCGTATTTCGGCGAGCAGAGCGAGCTGTGGAGCAACTACAAAAAAATTCTGCCCTTTGCGTAGACGGTGAAATTTAGGGCGTGCGGTTAGAATTCGGTGCATTTGCAGCTTTTCGCAGTTGGTTCCGAGCAAATGTAGCAAATGACATAGTGAGCGCGAGTAATGGAGCGGTCGGCGCTGTCTGTA
This sequence comes from uncultured Campylobacter sp., assembly GCA_963529625.1. GTDB lineage: Bacteria > Campylobacterota > Campylobacteria > Campylobacterales > Campylobacteraceae > Campylobacter_B. The sequence continues at coordinate 56,967 of CAURZM010000011.1, forward strand.
TAGCGAGAGAAAAGGCGAAACATGCGTCGGGAAAAGCGCTCAGTAGAGAGCTGATAATGAAGCATACGCCGCGAAATTTCACAGGGCAAAATTCTGCAAACGGTAATTCGCGAAATTCCGTCGTCGCAAATTCGGCAGGTATCGGCTAAGTGCGCCCGCCCGACGCTAAATTTTAAAATTTAAACCTAGCGGCGTGTATCGTAGCGCCGAAGCACCCTTTGGCGCAGTGTAAATTTTGAAATTTCAGCGGTAAATTTAGCTCGTAGGTGCACTAAATGAAACGGCGGGGTCATACATTGCGCCGCGCTGCTGTTTAAATTTAGCTTGCAGGCGCGCTAAATCCTAGCCGCGACATAATTTGTTTTAAATTTTACAACGACGGCTCGCTTTAAGTTTTAAACCGCTAGCACAACCTACAAAAATTTAGCGCTACCCCTCCTGAAATTTGCATTACGCCGTGCCGCCTGTGCCGCAGCGACGAGCTACCGTATGATTTGCGCTTAAACAGATATCGCACTTATCCAAAGCCACTAAAGCACCGACGACGCGCTGTGTCATTCGCGCCGAATTGCGCTGCACCATTCTTGTCGCATTACTTGCGCTATAAAATTTCAACGTAGGTTTGTTTTAAATTTTGTTGCATCGCACAAAAAACCGTTGCGCGAGAAATTCTAGCGGCAGCTCGCTTTAAATTCACGCTTCGTGCCTCTTCTCGGCTCGTTTGTTTCAATCTCTCGCCGCTCCTGTTCTACTGCGCCGCGAAATTTTAAATTTACCCGAATTTTAGGAGTTTACCAGCTTTAAAAGCGCCTTTGAAATTCTTGCGATCTCATCTTGCATATGCCCGCCCAGATTTTGCTCAAGCTCCGCTTTTGCGCCCGCACCGCGGCATTTTGCGATAAAATTTCGCGCCGTCTCGCCGCAGAGCGCTCCGCGCGGATTTTTCGGGTTTATCTCGGCTTCGCCCAAGGACGCGTAGACGTGCGCCAGCCCCCTTTGCAGCGAGTGTGCGGCGACGAAGGCGTCAAATCCGCCGAACCAAAACGACGCCGAGACGCAGGCGATCTTTTGAAATTTATCGCTCGCAAACGCCGCATACGCGCTAAAAAGCCCCGCCAGCGAGTATCCCGCGCACGCTTGCCACGCAGGCTTTCCCGCGCCGAATACGTGCCGCTCAATATGCGGGATCAGCTCGTCCGCAAATTTTTCTAAGTGCGCCGCGCCGCCGCCTGCGAAATCGTGCACCCCCTTAAACGGCGACTTTGCCGCCCATGGGCTAAGCTTATCGCCCCAATGTGCTTCGTTTAGATAGATCGCCGTAAGCACGAAATCCGCGCCGCTTTGTCGCGAGACGAGCTCGTAAATTTCGCCCATGCCGGTCGCGCCAAAGTCCAAGGCGTGCAGGTAGATGATAGGTGCGGACGACAGAAGTGGCGTAGACGTAGCGAACGACGTAGCGGGCTGGACGGACTGCGTCATAGGCGTGGCAAATGATGCAACGGGCAGAGTATTCGGCGCTGGCGCAAAAGACGGCGCGTGCGAGGCGAAAATTTCTACGCGCAGGTCGTCAAATTCCAAACTTTGCATCGCTGAACCTTTAAAAGTTATTAAAATTTAATAGAATTTTGTGTAAAATCACCGAATTTAACACTAGAGGAACTTAAAATTGGCTTTGATCGAGCTTATCGATGTTACGAAAAAATTCGGCTCCCACGTCGTTTTAGACGGCGTAAATTTCGCACTGGACGCTAACGAGCGCGTCGCCGTGATCGGCAAAAATGGCGGCGGCAAGTCCACGCTGATGAAGATAATTGCAGGTCTGTGCGAGACCGACGAGGGGCGCGTGATCACTCAAAACGGACTAAATATCCAGATGCTCGCTCAAACGCCGAAATTTGAAGACAATCTCTCGGTCAAAGACGCGCTGAGGCGGGAGCTAGCTGAAATTTACGCCGCCCTTAGCGAATACGACGCGATCTCAAGCGAAATCGCCGCTCAGCCCGAAAATAAGGAGCTTTTGGCGCGTCAAGACGAATTGATTAAATTTATCGAGGCTAAGGACGGCTGGCAGATCGACAATAAGATCGAGCAGGTGCTGCAAAATTTCGGACTTAAAATTTACGAAAACCGCTCCGTTTGCACGCTTAGCGGCGGCGAAATTCGTCGCGTGGCGCTGGGCGCGCTGGTGCTTAAAAAGCCCGACGTGCTGCTGCTGGACGAGCCCACGAACCACCTTGACGTCTATATGGTGAAATTTCTAGAAGATATGCTGCTTAGCTCGAAGCAGACGATCGTTTTTATTAGTCACGATCGCTACTTCATCGACCGCTTGGCGACGCGCAGTATCGAGCTCGAAGAGGGTAAAATTTCAAATTTTGACGGCGGATATGAGAACTATTTAAGGCGCAAGCAGGAGATGCTTGCTTCGCTCGAAAAGTCCCACGAGACGCTGCTTAAACAGCTGCGCGCCGAGGAGGAGTGGCTGCACCGCGGCGTAAAGGCGCGCCTAAAGCGCAACGAAGGGCGCAAGGCGCGCATCATGCAGATGAGACAGGATGCGAAGAAAAATCCGGGCGCGATCCGTCGCGTGCGGCTCGAGCTGGAGCGCGCGAGCAGGAGCTTTAACGGCACGGGCGGTGACAATCGCAAAAAGATGCTTTTTGAATGCACGAATATCGGTAAAATTTTAAACGGCAAGGTGCTTTTCAAGGGTTTTTCGGCGCGAGTTTTGCAGGGCGAGCGCATCGGCATCGTAGGCGCTAACGGCGCGGGCAAAAGCACTCTGCTTAAAATTCTACTCGGCCGCAGCAAGATCGATGCGGGCGAGATCAAACGCGGCGAGATCAGGATCGGCTACTTCGATCAAACCCGCAGTGGCATCACGGACGATAAAAGCATAATCGAAATTTTCTGCCCCAACGGCGGCGATCACATAAGCGTCCGCGGCAGCTACATGCACGTATACGGGTATTTGAAAAATTTCTTGTTTCCGAAGGAGTTTTTAGATAAGCCCGTGGGTGTTCTTAGCGGCGGCGAAAAGAACCGTCTGGCGCTTGCCAAGCTCTTTACCGAGCAGTACGATTGCCTGATTTTGGATGAGCCGACGAACGATCTTGATATCGCAACGATCAATATTTTGGAAGACTACCTGCTAAGTTTCGAAGGCGCGGTAATTATCGTAAGCCACGATCGCTATTTCATCGATAAGATTACAAATAAGCTTTGGGTTTTCGAAAAAAACGGCACGATCGATCAAATTCAAATGCCCTATTCGCAGTATCTGGAGTTTGAAGACGAGATGGCGGAGATTGATCAGATCGAGGCCGACGCTGGCGCGAGCGCGAGCGCCGAGGAAGGCGGCCGCGAAAATAAAAAGGAGAAGACGAGCGCCGCGAAGCTTAGCTACAAACAGAATAAAATTTTAGAAGAATATCCTGCTAAGATCGAGGCTATAGAGGCGCGCATAAAGGAGCTAAATCACGCGCTTTCAACGCCTGAAATTTATCAAAAGCTCGGTATGCAGGGGCTTTTTGAAGAACTTGAAGAAAAAAGAGGAACATTAAACAGTATGGAAAATGAATATTACGAAGTACTCTCGCTCGCCGAGAGCCTAAAGTAGGCGCGATGGTTTGGTTTTTGATCTTTTTATACGCGCTTTACACGATTTATAAAATTTCGCTCGATCTGCTTGAGTTAAGCTTCATCCGCGCCAAGCTAAAAGAGCCTGCGGTGGTGCTTAGCGAGGAGGATTATCACAAGGCGGGCGAGGTCGGCGCGGTAAATTTAAAATTTAATATATTTTCGCACTGCTTTTCTTTTGCGGTGGCACTTATTTGGATACTTGCGGGCGCTAGTGCGTTACAGCGCGCGATATATGATCTAGCGGGCGACGGGATTTTTGCGCAGAGCTGCTTCGTAACGGCGTTTTTAATCATCGGCGGCGCGATATCGCTTCCGCTTGAGATTTACAAAACCTTCGTCAAAGACAGGCGCCTAGGCTTTTCTACGATAACGCCCGCCGTTTTCGTAAAAGATGCGCTAAAATCGCTCGTACTCACGCTAATTTTCGGCTTTGCGGTAGCCTCTGCGCTCGTTTTTTGCGTAAACAGCCTGGGCGCGCGCTGGTGGGTCTGGGGCTTTCTGCTAAGCTTCGGCGTGATTTTACTGATAAATTTAATTTATCCGACCGTTATCGCACCGCTGTTTAATAAAATGCAGCCGCTAGAGCACGGCGAGCTAAAAGAGCGCATAGAGGGGCTTTTGCAGCGCTGCGGCTTTAAAAGTAGCGGCGTTTTTACGATTGACGCAAGCAAGCGCGACAAGCGCCTAAACGCCTATTTCGGCGGCTTCGGCGCGACGAAAAAGGTCGTGCTTTTCGACACGCTCATAGAGAAGCTGAGCGAGGATGAAATTTTAGCCGTTTTAGGGCACGAGCTCGGGCATTTCAAACACGGCGATGTTTTGAAAAATTTAGCGCTTAGCTTCGTGCTTTTGGGCGCGACGTTCGCGGTATTCGGAAACCTCCCCGGGGGCATATTCGGCGCGCTGGGGCTTAACGCGGGCGGCGGCGCGACGCTGGTTTTTATGATTTTATTTGCGCCGATCTTGCATGCGTTTTTTGAGCCGGTGATCTCCAAGCTTAGCCGCATGCATGAATTTAGCGCGGACCGGCACGGCGCGAGCATGCAGGATAAAAAGAGTATGATCGGCGCGCTAAAGAAGCTGGGCAGCGAAAACAAGGCGTTTCCGCTCGCTCATAAAATTTACGCCGCGGTGTATCATTCGCACCCGAGCCTGTATGAGCGCATAAGAGAGCTTGATGAGGATCGCTGAGGCGCTAAGATGGGGCTTGGGGCAGTGCGGCTCAAAATACGTCGCGCGCGAAATTTTAAAGCTTTGCGAGCGACTTAGTGACGAACAGCTCGTGCTAAGATGCTCGGAAGAGCTCGCGCATGAAGCGGAATTTTGCGCCAAGATCGCTGAATTTAAAGACGGCCGCCCGCTTGAATACATCACGCAAAGCTGCGAGTTTATGGGCTTTAAATTTTACGTCGACGAGCGGGTACTGATACCGCGCTGCGAGACTGAAATTTTAGTAAAAAAGGCGCTTACTTTGGCGCAGAGCTTGGGCGAGCCGCGCATTTGCGAGATCGGCACGGGCAGCGGCATAATCGCTATCTGCTTAAAAAAACTACTTCCCGCTTGCCGCATCACGGCTAGCGACATCAGCGCGGATGCGCTTGAGGTGGCGCGCGCAAACGCCGCAAGCTTGGGCGCGGACGTCGAGTTTGTGCACTGCGCCTACGCGGATGAGATCGCGGGGGAGTTTGATCTCATCGTCTCAAATCCGCCCTACATCGCAAACTCCTACGCATTGGACGCGCGCGTACTGCAAGAGCCGAAACAGGCGCTGTTTGGCGGCGAGCGGGGGGATGAAATTTTAAAACGCATCGTGCTGATCGCCGCACGGCGCGCAAAATTTCTAGCCTGCGAGATGGGCTATGATCAAAAACAGAGCCTGTCGGCGTTTTTGCGCGAGCAGGGCTTTAGGGCGGAATTTTATAAAGATTTGGCGCAGTTTGATCGCGGATTCGTCGCGCGAAATTTAAACAGATCGTAGGCGCGCCGTGCAAAGCTCGCAACTACGCAGACTGCTTTATTACAAAGCGTTCGGCTACCGCTACGTAGGCGCCGAAATTTTAAGCGGCGGCGCGCGATTTTTCAAGGCGCTGGACGCGCTAAAATCCGCTACCGCCGAGTGCAATCTCTGCGAGCTTGCTAAAACGCGCACGAGCTCTAGCGAGCAAAATTTTAAAAATTTTAAAACTATCAAAAATTTCAAAACTCCCGCGAGCGTAAAACTTATGATCGTAGCTCTTGCGCCGGGCGCTAGCGAGGGTTTTGGCGGCGGTTTGGAGGCTGAGGTGGCAGCGGCGCTAGATCAAATTTGTGCGCCGGAAGAAATTTATTTTAGCTTTTTGATAAGGTGCGCGGTGCCGCAAAATAGGCGCATAAGCTCGGAAATAATTTTAAAATGCGCGCCCTATCTGACCGATGAGATCAAAATTTTAAAACCCAAAGTCGTGCTCTGCCTAGGGGAGCTCTGCTGTAAAATCGTGCTGCGAAACGGCGATCTAGCGGGCATGGACGTGCTGCACGGCTCGGTCTTTAACGAGGGCGGCATCAGCTTCGTGCCGAGCTTCGATCCTGCATTCATCGCGCAAAATCCGAGCAAGGCGGAGCTTTTCAAAGAGGATCTGCAGAAGATAAAAGAGCTGCTGTGATGCGCATTTTGGCGCTTTCTTTGCGTGCTATTTTGATTTTGCGCGCAGCTTTATGAGCGAGTGGCGCGGCTTTTGCGGGGCATTTTGAGGTAAAAGCAAAGAAGCGCGGATAAGCTGCTGTGGAACGCAGTTTTGCGGCAGCGCAAAAATTTATTTCGTCGCAAGATAACAAAGCGGATCAAATTTACGTATCGCCCGCTACCAAATTTCATGCCGCCTAGGACGTTACCGCTTCGCAAAATCCCATGTCAGCGTAGGATAGCGGCGTTTTGCGGAAATTCTATGCGGCGGCGAGGTCTACGACGGATTTAAATCGCGATACGGAGGCGGCCGCGCGGCGCAAAACCAAGCCTGTCCATAAATTTCACTTTTGTATAAAAATTTTGAGTAAAAATCCGGTAGCACGCCTTAGCAAGGCTATCGCGGGCAGAATTTCGTATGCTATGTCGGCAGAAAAACGCAGAAACCAAGAAGGTTCGCCATGCGCCTTATTTTGCTCGGTGAGAGGTACCCGCGCAAATTTCAGCCCGCAAGAGCGAACTTTTTGGAAATTTAGCGCATGCTCTTTCGCACAAGAGCAAAGTTGCGAACAAAAATAATCGCGCGAGATAACGTGCCGCGGCGAGGTTACGTGCAAAAACGAAAGTTCGCACAAGGCTAAATTTCAAAAACAAAGCCGTTTGGGTACCCGCTACGGATTGAAATTTCACACAGCTCGCGTTGGAAAGAGTAGGCAGCGAGCAAAATTTCGCGCACTCTGTTTTGGAGCGAGTAAGCAACGATGAAATTTTACGCAGGATAAAACGACTTATCGCAGGGAAGTGCAGCTGTTCTCCGTGCAGTCGGACGGCGGCGAAATTTACGCTCTACTTAGTGCAAACAGCGAGCGGAGTAGAGCGGCACAGACTGCGGATGCGAAATTTTATAAGGGGTCGCCGATGCGAGACGTCATCGCCTCAAGGCAGCAGCTTGACGCTGCGGCGCACGGACAGCCGATCGCATAGTAGATCGCCGTGATGATACGCAGCAGCGTGGGCACGATCGGCGACATTCCAAGCTTCGGCAGGACGAAATACAAGCGGATTTTCAAAAATGGATTTGCGACAACGGTGCAAACTGCGACGCTAAGGCTTGCGCGATTTAATAGAGGGGTTTTGGCTTGGCGCGCAAAGTGATTTGAAAAATTCTAAAATTTCGGCGCTAAATTTGATCGGCCTGCCGTCTTTTACGAAGGCGATTTTTACGTCCTGCGCGTATAAAAGCTCGCTAAAATCAACGTTTTTAATATCTTTGATCTTGTAAATTTCTTGTCGCAAAAGGGCGCTGGCGTTTTTGAGCACGGCTAGGCTCGTACGAATTTCAAGCGTGTCTCCGAGGCGCGCGGGGCGGAGAAATTTAGCGCAAAGCTCGCTAACTACGAAGTGTGCGTCCGCGCGCGCGAAGTCCACTCCTGCCTGCATAAGCGCCTCGCTGCGCGCCCGCTCGCAAAATTTTATGTAGTTGGCGTGATACACGATGCCCTGCGCGTCGGTATCTTCGTAGTAAATTTTAATCTGCATCGGCTACGCTTTGCTCCGGTGTTGCCTTTTTCGCGGCGAGGGCAGGGAGGATTTTTGCGAAAAATAGCACCGTTTGAAACACGATGATGAGTTTCATGCACCATTCGCTAGCCGCGTGGATTTGGGCAAATTCCGGCGTCATCGTCGCTTCTGCACCGATCTTTTGGGCGTTTATGACGTAGTCGGTAAAGTAAAGCACGAAAAGTAGGGCAAGTATGATATTTACGAGCGTCAGCATCAGGGTCGAGAGGCGCAAGCGAAAGGATTGCGATTTGTTGTTGTTGAAATTTATCATCTCAAAAACTAGGCAGATGATCGAGACTGCGATGAGGATGCCGCCGTATTTTACGAAGATCTCGCTCATTAGCTTGCCGCTTTGAAAGTGCGATAGCACGCCATCTCCGATAATCTGCTGCGGGAAAAATACCACGGGCGCGACGAGTGCGCCGAGCGAGAGCTCGACGCCGATAAGGGCTGCGATGATGAAGATATAGATAGAAAAAATTGCGCGCATAAAAGTCCTTTTAAATTTTGATAAATTTTAAATCGGACGTGATTATAGCGAAATCTTATAATCGTGCGCTTAAGTGTTTTGCAAGCGGGCTTTATGGGCGAACAGGTGTGGTCGGCGGTCGCGAATTGCGGCATATCGCGGTATAATCAAATTTTAGTTTGGATGCGGTCGTTTGCAAAATTTATAAAATTTTTACAGACAGGGGGGCGAAAATGAATTTGTGCCAGGCATGCTAAACATAAATTTTATTTATGAAATTCGAAATTTTCCAGGCCGTTTTTAAATTTCTTCCTTCCTATTCAGCCCCCTTTAAGCATCGCTCTTGTATAATCACAATTCTGTTTCGCACCGAGCCGAACCTGCTTTCTTAACTCTTAAGTCCTAGTAGTTTTAGCCTTTTAGCGAACGCGTTTTTTAAAATTTTAACTGTTAAAAACAAATATCTTTAGTCAATCTTTGAAATCTAAACAAGTGATCGATTGAGCCTATGGATTTAGATCCGTTAAAGGATTTAAGTTCATAAAAACAATGTTACAAAAACATAAAGTTTTTAGATTAAAAACTTCATATCGACTCTCTAAAGCTTGATTCAATTATTTGAATCTAAATTAACTAAACGTTGGTTTTTAAATTTAATTATGAGGATAATAGGTTTTATCTACGTAATATACGCCGCTTCCGATAGAAGCGGTGTGCTTTAGAGGTTTCCAAAGGGCGTAGCTCTTTGGTCGCAAAGACTAGCTTCGCTAGTCTGCGAAATTAGATAAATATGGAGAGTTTGATCCTGGCTCAGAGTGAACGCTGGCGGCGTGCCTAAT
>CAURZM010000012.1:0-65923 GCA_963529625.1 uncultured Campylobacter sp.
AAAACACGCTAGTTAAGGTCTTTAGCTACGCATGCCCGTTTTGCTACAAATACGATAAAACCGTCACGCCAAAGGTCGTAGAAAAGGTCGCGAGGCTAAAATACGTGCCGTTTCATCTAAAAACCAAGGGCGAATACGGCGAGGCGGCGAGTAAAATTTTTGCCGTTTTAGCCGTAATGGACGAGGAAAAAGGCGTTAGCCTGCTAGATGAAAACTCGCTATTTAAAAAGGCTAAATTTGCTTACTACAAGGCCTATCACGATCAAAAGCAGCGCTGGAGCAACGGCAAGGACGAGGCTGCGTTTTTAAAGACGGGGCTTGATGCGGCGGGTATCAGCGAAGCGGACTATCAAAAAAAGCTGCAGGACCCAAAAGTCGCCGAACTGCTTAAAAAATGGGACGAGAGCTACGACGTAGCCAAGATCCAGGGCGTGCCGGCGTTCGTCGTAAACGGCAAATACCTCATCATGACGAAGTCCATTAGCTCAATCGACGGCATGGCGCAGCTAATTGAAGAGCTGCTTAAAAAATAGGGCGCGGGCATGAAATTTGCGGAAAAGATAGCGAAATTCGCAGATAGCCGCCTGCCGTGGGCGATCCTCGTAGCAGTGAGCGTGGGGCTCGTGATCCTCGCGCACTCGCTGTTTCAAAACTACGTCTATATGCCGCCTTGCGAGCAGTGCGTCTATATCCGCTTTGCATTTTTGTGCATGGCGCTAGGAGGCCTGGTCGCGATCATAAATCCCAAAAATTTGCTCCTCGCCGCGCTTGGCTACCTGCTAGCCTTTTGGGGCGCGATTCAGGGCATAATGTATAGCGTCAAACTCGCCAAGATCCACGACGCCGTGCACGGAGACGATCCGTTCGGCGTGCAGGGCTGCTCGACCGAGCCGCACTATCCGTTCGGCCTGCCGCTTGAGCGGTGGGCGCCCGATTGGTTCTTGCCTACTGGCGACTGCGGCTACGATAATCCGCTAGTGCCCGAGGGCGTCACGCTAGACGGCTTTCAGAAGTATCTCGTGGACCTTTATCAGGACGGCTGGTATTTGATCCCGTCAAGCAAATTTATGTCGATGGCAGACTGCACGCTCATCGGCTTTGGCGTCTGCTTCGTCGTGCTTGCCGCGATGTTTATTTGCAAAATTTTAACTATCAAAAAAGCTTAAATCGGTCTAAATTTAGACCGATTTTGCTATACTCGCCGTATGAAAGCCTTACGCGAACATAATTTTAAAATCTACTTCATCATCATTTTCGCAAGCCTTTTCGTGGTGCTTTTGGGCGTGAAAAACTACGAGGACGCCAAGGCACAGATCACGACGCTCGCGGATAAAAACAAGATCGCCGCTAGCGAAAATATCGTCGGGAATTTCTCGTTTTGGCTGGATGAGCGGCTGCACTCTCTGGTGCGCGCGGCTAAATTTATGCAAAACGCAGGCGCGATACGAGACGACGAAAAGCTCGGCGGCTTCATACGGCTTTTTAAAGAAAACTCCGCAGAATTCGACGCCTTGCAGTTTTTGCGCGAGGACGGAGAAATTTTCGTGGACGGCAAGGAGCTAGAGGGCGACGAGGCGATGCCAAAGAGCCTGCGTACGGGGCTTGTGTGGTTTGAGGAGACCAAAAACACGCTAGCGCCCACGGTAAATTTTATGCAGCGCCATAAAATTTTGGGCGAGCCAACGTTAAATTTATGCGTGCCCGTCATGGACGGCGGCTCGTTTGCGGGGGTGTTTTGCGGCGTAGTGAAGCTGCAAAACATACTAAAAAATATGGAAAAATTTAAGCTAGCGCCCGACTCCTACGCCTTCATCGTCACGCACGGCGGCGAAATTTTAACGCCGATGAAGGACGCGGCGCTAAAAAAGCAGATCGAGGATAAATTTAAAGAGCTTTTCTTGCGGGACGAGGATATCACGAGCCTAAATATCGGATCAAATTTCATCTCCGTCGCCGAGATCCCCACGCTAAACTGGTTCATCGGCGCAGGTACGGATAACGAAAATGAGCTCGCCGCTCTGCTTAACTCCGCGCTAAAAAACGCCCTCATCCTGCTTTTTGCGTTCGCGGCTTTGGCGCTGGTGGCAAATTTCCTCCATAACTTTATGTACTCAAAAATCAAAAACCTGCAAGACGACTACGAGGCCCTACTCAAGCACAAAGCGCGTATGAGCGAGGCGGGCGAGCTAATCAGCGGCATAAATCATCAGTTCATACAGCCCGTAAATTCGCTAAATTTGATGATATCAAGCCTGCTTATGCTGCAAAAAGACGGCAAACTAGACGCCGCGACGTTAGAGCATATGCTGCAAAAGGGGCAGGCCGCGACCGTGCTTTTAAGCGATACGATCGAAATTTTTAGAAATTTTTATAAAAGCAGCGACGCTCCGCAAAAATTTAGCGTGCAGCGCTGCATAAAAGACCTGCTAAAGCTCATGCACACCGAGCTTAGCAAGGCAAACGTCACGGTAAGCTTGCGCGAGTTTAAAGACGAAGAGGTCACGCAGCGCATGGGCATCGTGCAGCAAATTTTACTCATCCTCATTCACAACGCCAAGGACGCAGTCGTAGAGCGATACAAAGAGCAGATCGCCAAGCGGCAGGTTTTTATCGACGTCAAATTTGAAAACGGCACGTGCAAGATAGCCGTCACGGACTACGGTAGCGGCGTGAGCAGGGCGGCTCGGGATAAAATTTTAACCCAGCCAAAAACTACCAAAAAGCAAGGAAGCGGCATCGGGCTGTATTTTGGCAAAAAGCTGGCAAACGAAAAGCTTTCAGGCGACATTAGGCTTCTAAGCGCGGGCGATCCGACGACGTTTGAGCTGAGCTTTGAGATAAATTAAAGGAGTGAGATGCAAGAGCACTTAAAGCTACTTAAAGACCTAACCGTCCTCATCGTCGAGGACGACGAGATCGCAAGGGAGCTGCTAATAGGCGGGCTAAAGCCCTACTGCCTAAGCGTCTGGGGTGCGGCGGACGGGCTAGAGGGGCTGGAGCGATTTAAAAAGCTAGCCCCCGCCGTCGTCATCACCGACATCCACATGCCCGCGATGAACGGCTTTGAGATGATGAAGGAGATGATGCGCATCAAACCCGCGCAAAAATTTATCGTCTTTACCTCCTACGACACCGACGACAACCTAATCAAAAGCATCGAGCACGGCGCGGCGTCGTTTCTAAAAAAGCCCGTCGATATCGCCGCGCTTTGCCGCCTGCTCGTGGCTCTAACCTACGAAAAAGGCGAAAAGCTAGTGCGCCTGGGCCCGCAAACCAGCATAAATCTCGCCAAAGAAAAGATCTACAAAAACGGCGAGGAAATTTATCTATCATTTTTGCAAAACAAGCTCTTTTGGCTCTTTGCGTACAACCTAAACAAACTCGTGAGCTACGAGATGATCGAGGAGTTCGTCTACGAGGGCGAGCAAACGAGCAAAGGCGCGATACAAAACGTCGTGCTGAGGCTGAAGCGGGAGCTGGGGGTTAAATTTAAAAACATTAGCGAGAGCGGATATATACTGCTAAGCGGCGATCAAATTTAACTTTGCGGCTTGCCTCGCGAGCGTCTTTAACGGAGCTAGTAAAAATTTAGCTCGGCGGACTACTTTGTCCAGCCCACGCTAAATTTTTACGTCGCAACCCTTAAATTCGTCTCGCGATACTTCGCCTTGTCTTTTTTTTTGCACCTAAATTTAAAGTCAAATTTGTAAATTTTAGCTCAAATTTTACTCGCCGAGACCCGCTCCTTTAAAACATAAAATTTAGTCGCTATCGTGCCGTACGGCTTAGCGATAAAATTTACTGAAAGCTCCGCCGCCAAATTTAACGCGGCGCATAAAACAAATTTTGCTTTGGCGCGGCTAAATTTAATGCGACAAGACCTATTTCGCCAGCAGCTCTTTTACCGCAGCGGCCATTTCATCGACGGAGCCGAACGAAGCCGTGTTTAAGAGATACTTGCCGCTGACGACAAATGCCGGCACGCCTGAAATCACCGCGACTTCGTAGCCCGCGTCCCACTGCGCGAGCAGAGCTTGCGCCTTTTTGCCGGCAAGCGCGGCTTCGTATTCGCTCATGCTCACACCTGCAGCATCTAGCGCGGTTTTGATGAACCTTTGTTTATCGCTACCGCCGCCAAAATCATCCTTTTTGTCGTGGATCGCTTTATAAATCGCGAATTTCGCCTTTTTAAATTTTGACTCGTCGCTTAGCAGGCTCACATCGTCCTTTTCATCAATCACGATTAGCGCTGCGAATATACCGCTCGCCGTCTGTCCGAACACGCCCTTAGTCTTTAGGTGCCACGGCAGAAACTCCGTCCTCTCAAGCTTTTTCATCAACTGCGGTGTGACCGTCCTGTCGAACGCATAGCAGTGCGGACACTCGTAGTTAAAAATTTTAACGACGCTGTTTTTCGGCACGTTTAGTGGCTTTTGTAGCACTTGATAATTAACGCCCACCTCTAGCGCGTTTGCACCCGAGCCAAGCAGGCAAACGGCGGCTAAAGCTTTAAAAAATTTAGCGATTTTCATAAAATTCCTTTGTGGTAAATTTCAAAGATTGTATAAAATAAAGGGTAAATTTGAGATTAAAGTGAATAAAGCAGGGCTTCCCACAGAAAATATATAAAGTAGCAGACTACGCCACCAACGCCGCTTGAGCAAGCGGGCTAATTTATCGCCGCAGCTCTATCTCTGATCTCGCTCAAGCTCAAATTTAATAGCAAGGATTGCACGCTCGCAGCTTAATTTTAAAGTATGCAATCCGCTTTAATTTAATAAATTTTACTTATCAAAGGCATGGATTATCCACTTTACGCGCTCAGGATCTGCGTGATCGAAAAACAGCGTCTTATCGGTATCAAGCGCGGCGATGGCAGCCATATCATCAGGCGCAAGCGTAAAATCAAAAATGTCGAAATTTTGCTTCATTCGCTCTATTTTTACACTCTTTGGAATGACGACGATACCGCGCTGAATTAACCAGCGCAAAATAACCTGAGCCGAGCTTTTGCCATATCTTTCACCGATACCGCTTAGCACGGCATTTTTAAATATATCGTTTTTGCCCTCGGCGAAGCTAGCCCACGATTCAAATGCTATGCCGTAGCCATCAAGCGTGCGCTTTAACGCTTCACGCTGATAAAATGGATGACACTCAAGCTGGTTTAAGGCGGGGATCACGCCGCTGTTTTCGCACAGATCGACGATCCGATCAGCGTAGAAATTACTAACGCCGATAGAGCGAACAAGGCCCTCATCGCGCAAACGTTTCATAGCTCGCCACGAGCCATAAATATCGCCATATGGCTGATGAATGAGATAAAGGTCGAGGTAGTCAAGCCCTAGCTTTTTCATCGACGCATCAAAGGCTTTTAGCGCGCGCTCCTCACCCGCATCGTTAATCCAAAGCTTAGTAGTGATAAACAGCTCCTCGCGCTTTAACCCGCCTGCAAGAGCCGTCTTAATTGCTGCACCCACGCTTTCTTCATTAAAATACGCCTTTGCCGTATCAATGCTGCGGTAGCCGATCGAGATCGCATCCTCAACGCATCTTTGCGTCTCTTTCGGATCTACCTGAAATACGCCAAATCCCAAAATAGGCATCTTATTGCCATCGTTTAAGCTTACAAATTCCATTTTAGCTCCTTTGCTAAAAAAATTCATCTTATATAAAAATTTAAAATTTCGCGCTTAAGTCGTAAAATTATACTCGCACCAAAGCGACAGGTGGAATTTAAAAGCCAAATTCCAACCTATCGCGAAATTTTAATAATCAAAGATATTCGGATCGATCACCAGTGCGCGGTATGCCACGTCGTCTCTCGAGGCAGACTCCACGTCCATTTCAAATTTAATGTCGTTGCTCTTTGGATCGATCTCCACGAGCACCATTTTGATCGTCTTATCGGGCTTTAGCAGATAGACGTTCGAGCTTGAGATGAAGTACGTGCTTTTATCCTTTTGCCACTCCACGTTGCTAGTAACCGCGCTATAGAAGTCAAATCCGCGCTCCTTGCCAAACTCCCACGTCTGTTCTACCGTGCCCTTTTTCTCGTCGATCTTGTACTCGACCGCGCGAGAGTATTTTTGCTCTTTTAGCGCAGGCTGCTCCATGCCGCGGCCGTCGCCGTTGTCAAATACGCTGATGTGCTTTACGGAGCCCTTGTTATCGTAGCGCGGAGTTAGCCACGCGGTGTGCTGCGTCCACGACCAGTCGAAATCGCCCTCGCATTTTGAGTTTTCGCATTTGATTTTGTTGCCGTTTTTATCCACGGGCACTAGCACCTTTTCTTTAAAGTCTGCGCTCCAGCCCTCAGGCGATGCGAGGATCCATTTTACCTTTTTGTCGCGGCCGATCTTAACGATGCCTTGGTGGCGAAGCGAGAGGATGATGCTGTCGTCGCTAGGATCGTGCGAGATCGAGTTTACGTGCGCCCAGTTGCGTCCCGTGCCGGTCGAGGTCACGTCGCCGAATGGCAGATCGTCGCTTATTTTGATCTCTTTGGCGTCCATGTCGATGTTTAGGCATACGGCACGAGCGTCAAGAGCCTTGATGAGGTTGCTGCGGTAGACGTTTTTACCGAAAATTTCATTCAGATCCCACTCGTCTACGACCTTGCCGCTGCCGTCCACTTCGATGATGTGATCTCTGATCGTGTGCGAAATTCTGCCGTCAGGATGATGGTAGTTATATTTGGCAACGCGAAGCAGCAGATGATCGCCCTTTAGTGGCATCACCTCGTGGCTAAGGTCGATGTAGCCGCGCGGCAACTCGCGGTTATACACCTCCTTGCCCATCATATCGTAGCGCATATATCGCTGCGCCATGCCCCAGCTAAGATCGCCGTTTAGCAGCTGATGAAAGCCCATCATCATGCCGCCGTCCATCACTCTGCGCTCGCTGCGGTCGTAAAATTTCTGATAGTCCAGATACCATCTGACCTCGCCCTGCGTATCGACGACGAAATTTTCTGTGAAATCGTTCCAGCTAGCCGCACCGCCGTTTTTCCAATCAAGCGGCTTATAAACGCTCGTGATCGTGTTGTTGATGAGATAGAGCCTATTTTTAAACGCAGGATCGACCTTTTTGACCTTCATCTTTTGCATGTGGCTAAATCTAAAATCACGGCTATACGTTACGATCGGCTGAGCGTAAATTTTATACTTTTCGACCTTCTTTTCGCCGCCGAAAACATAGCTTACTTCGACCTCGTTTAGATAGTCTGGATACAGTCCCCAGATCGGCACGCCGTCATGCGTCAGTAGCGCATGCTCGGAGACGTTATAGGCGATGTCGATACCGCCGCCCGGTTTTCCTAGCACCCGCACGTGGATATCCTTGATGTCCTTGCCCGCCCTATCGATGACGGCCGTTAGAGGCGCCACGTCGTAAGGGTTTATAAACACCGAGCCAAGCTCGCCTTGGGTTTTTACCTGATGCGCCAAAACGCCCGCACTCACAGTCTGCGGCACCGCTATAAACGCACCGCCCGCCAAGGCCGCAGCCAAAACGATAGAACCGAAAAAATTCTTACGCATATTCGCTCCTTTTGGGTAAATTTATCTAATTTTACTACTACCAAGTCACATAATAATCATACTAACTTTAAATCAAATTTAAAGTTAAATTTTAATACATCTACTTAAATTTTAGAACGCAAGCGAGACGGGTAACAGGTTAAAATTTGATATAATTAGCCCTGCTTTATCAAATTTAAGGAGAGAAAATGCCGTTCGTAAATATAAAAGTAGCCGCTCCAGAGCCTACAAAAGAGCAAAAAAAGCAAATCATCGCCGAGATTACGGACACGCTAGCGCGCGTATTAGACAAAGACCCAGCCGCAATACTTGTAATGATCGAAACGCTCGGTATGGACAGCATCGGTAAAAGCGGTCTAAGTCTTGAGGAGATCAAACAAAATAAAGAGAAAAAATGAGTGAATTTTTATAGGATTTGAAGCTAAAATCACGCTCGCAGCGGGCAATACTTGCGCCATTAAACGATATAAATTTGCTGAGCAAGTAAGCAGCAGTTTAAAAACATCGCTGCGATCTGCTGTTGCAGGCGAGCATCAGGTCTCTTGCCGAGGATTAGCGGCAGATGAGCGATCTGGAGGTCCTCAAAGTCAAGCTCGCTCGCGCACCGATCAACCTGCTCTTTGGCGCGCAGATAAAAGCTTGACGAGCTCTCTTTCGCACTCGAAGATGATGCGAGTGCGAAGCGCCGCGTGCTCACTGCTTTGCCCCACTTTGCCACCGCATAGATGTAGTCTACATCCACGCGCAAAAATGCCTCGCGCGAATCCATCTCTTCATCGTCATACCTGGCGCAAAAATTTCGTCAAATATTTATGCGCGCGATATCCTAAATGCCATCAAAATCAATGATCCGCGCGCGAAGCTTAGGACGGCAAAAGCCTATCTCGCGGCGCGTCCATACTTCTACCTCATCGTAACCCGGGCTCTCGCAAAGCTCGCGCACCAGCTCCCTGCCTACGACGCCCGTAGCTCCCGAACAAGGGCCGATTTACCATTTTAGATCCTAAATTTCTTTAAATTTTAACGCGCTTTGGGGTTAAATTTTATCCGTGCGGCGCTGCGATACGCGAAATTTATACCGCATATCGTCCGCACAGCACGCTTCGTCGCGCGACGCATAATGCATAAATTTAGCGTTTGCCCGCGTAGTCAAATCGCGCAGCCCCCAACCTAAACTCGAAGTTGTTTCGATCCACCGCACCTACGCACGCGTCGCTGTCTTAAAGCGCGAGCAGGAATTCCGCCATCTCCTCGCTCGAGTGATAGCGCGCAAAAGCCGCGTCGTAGTCGTAGTCCGCGTCATCCGTCGCCACGGGACCGAACTCCGTCCTAGTCGCGGCGGGCGCTAGAACTTTAGCCTGCATTTTGGCCTCTTTATCCTGCGCCAGCTCTCGGTGCAAACCCTCCGTAAAGGCGCTTACGAAAAACTTACTCGCGCAGTAGGTGACGGCGTTTGGCACCATGCTGTAGCCGCCAGCGGAGGAGATATTGATGAGCTGAGCGGGCTTGCGTTTGTAGTCGCGTACGAAGAGATGGTTTAGTAGCGTGAGCGAAATGATGTTGAGCTCCAGCATCTGCGAAATTTTGGATAGATCGCGCTCGCCGACCGCGCCGTAATCTCCAAAACCCGCGTTATTTATGAGCGCCTTTAGCTCGTAGCTTTTTAGCTCGTCCCAAAGCGTCAGGGCGTTCTCGCTATTCGCAAGGTCGCAAATTTTAATCACGACGTCTGATTCAGGCGAAATTTTAGCGATCTCGTCCTTTAAGCTTTGAAGCAGCTCCGCTCTGCGCGCGATTAAGATCAAATTTCCTCCGCGCCTCGCAAACACCTTTGCCGTAGCCGCTCCGATACCCGAACTTGCGCCGGTGATGACGATATATTTTTTCATTTTCTATCCTTTTTAGATTCTTTGGCTTGAAATTTTACCGAAGCTCGCCGCGTATTCACGCGTGCGCTCGTCTTAAATTTACAAATTTGCCCGCGTTTTGCGAGGCGGTTTACTCGCCGCTTATGGGCGTGCGCTTGGTATCTATCGCTTTGCCGTCTAGATAGTACCGACCGCCGGCGACGTAGTGAAGCGTCTTTAGCTCGTCAGGGATCTTTTCAAACAGCCAGTGCCCGCCGTCAAATATCCGCTCGTCCGCATACGCCGCGACGACCTCGCCGATAAAAAGATCATAGCTCTGCTCGTTATGAGGCTCGGGGATACGCTTGCAAACGAGCCATGCGGCGCAGCCTCGCACCATAGGCACGCCCTGCTCGTAAAACATCTCCACGCCCTCAAGCTTGCCCGCGTCGGCGCGCATACTTATCGTGCCCATTTTGGCCACCAGCTGCGCTTGAGAGACGAAAGGGACTTGCACGGCGAATTTGCCGCTCTTTTCAAAAAGCGAGCGGGTAAAAGAGCCCGCGCCCATGACCGCCGTTAGCTTGTCGTAGTCCAGAGGGCAGACTCATGACGCGCTCATGACATCCCGCACGCCGTCAAATTCCGCCGAGACCATGACGGTCGGCCCGTGATTTATCAAGCGATACGCCTTGTGAAGTTCGACAGGTTTTAATGTCATTTTTTCTCCTTTGATTTTGATAAAATTTAAATTTTATTTTTTGCCGATAATGCCCTAAATTTGGCAAATTTAAACAAAATCGGCCATAAGCTCGCCGACGATTTCTTTAGCGCTTTTTATCTCTTTTATTAAGCTAATACCGGAATTTACGTATATTATGCCGTTTTCTATATCGCCGTCTATCATTGCAAGCCTTAGCGGATTTAGTCGCTCGATTTTTTGCGCCACTACTTCCTTGTCGCCGTTTAGATACATTGCGTTTAGCTCTTTGGCAAATTTACTCGGCACTACGCGTTGATAGTCCGAAACAAAAAATAGCTCGCTAGAGCCCATAGATACGATGCTCTCTTTTGCCGGTTGCACTGCCGGACACTCGGTGCTAGCGATAAATCTAGTACCCGCGTAAACACCGCTAGCCCCAAGCGCAAAGGCCGCTCGCACGCCTCTAACGTCGTTTATCCCGCCCGCAGCCATCACGGGCACGCTCACGGCATCGGCGATGATCGGCACGATGCTAAAAGTACCTATTTTATTTTGCGGGAGCACTCCACCCTCATCGTATCCCGTGGCAATTATAATATCTGCGCCCTCTTCTTGTGCCGCGCGAGCCGAATTTGCGCTTGGCGTAAGCGCCCTATGCACCAAAACTCCGCCGTTATCTTTGATAAATTTAAATAGCTCCGTTTCCACTATGCCGACAAAGAAAAACGCCTTTACGCCAGCCTCAAATGCCGTTTCCATAACCTTTAGCGCATATTTTTTGTCATTATCGTTTCGACAAACGATATTTACGCCGTAAGGCTTATCGGTTAGCGCCTTTATGCGTTCAAATTCTCGTTTATATCGCTCTTTCGTATTTAAATTTTCAGCGTCTCTGCCGGCATTTGGCCCCAGCACGCCCATTCCGCCGGCATTTGATACGGCAGCTACTAATGCGGCGTTTGTTACGTTATTCATCGGAGCTTGCACGATAGGCAAGCTGATGCCCAAAATCTCGCACAGCTTTGTCGATTGATTAAAATTTTTCATATTCTTTTTCCTTCTTTTTTCGTTAAATTTTCAGCTAACGTACCTGCCCTCGGCGCCTCTTTGCAGGTTTGTCACTATTTTTGGCGTTTTGTCGGCTTTGGATATTTTCGGCGCTAGCTTTTTAGCTCAAACCTCGTCCGCCGCGCTAAATTTGAACCCGCGCGCCGGGAACGATAAACGCGCAAAAACGCCGACGCGCACGGAAGTCAAAGCCCCAAATTTTCTATCAAATTTCGCTTTTAGGTAGCGGTAAATTTAAACGCTCGCCGAGGCAATCGCGTAAATTTGATTATCCGTGGATAAATTTAAGAGGCGAGGGCTTGCAAAATTTGCCTAATCCTGCAAGCCCATCAAATTCGAGCTACTACGCAAACTCTTTTGGATGATAAATTTGCACGCCCTTGCCGTCCGTTTGAGCGGCGGCGATGACGGTGACGCGCGATTTTGCGCGCTCATCGGGCGATAGTTCGCTAAGACGCCCCTCGGCAAAAGCCCGAACAACCAGATCGTAAAGAGCTCGCTGAGGCGCAGCTCGTTACGTTCGCTTTTTATCGCGGGCGGCCTGTCAATTTGCAGGCTTTCATAGCCCAGCGCGCCGATCTTTTTCTCGGCCTTGCCCTTTGCCCTCATGTAGAAAAATCTCGACCGTTCGTCCGCGCCGTAGGCGGAGATGAGCACGAAGCGGCGAGTGCCCGCGGCGATGCCCCATTTTGCGGTGTTTACGGGGTAGCTCACGTCCACTTTGTAAAACTGCCTGCGGCTGCCGGCTTGCTTCATCGTCGTGCCAAGCGCGCAGAAAATCTCGTCTACGCCTCGCGGCTCTATCTCTTTGATTTTGTCGAAATTTACGATCTGCACCTCAAGCTTTTCGTGGCTAAATTTCAGCTCTCTGCGCGCCCAAACGACGACTTTATCGTAGTTTTGGCTTTTGCAAAGCCCTCGCACGATCTCGCGCCCGACCGCTCCCGTAGCGCCCACGACCAAAGCCGTTTTTCCCATTTTTGCTCCTTTGATTAAATTTTTATAGACGGCAGATACCGCAAATAACCGAATCAGCTCGGTATTAATGCCCTAAATTTACGTCTTAGCCTGCTGAGCAAGCCTAAGCTTTAGCGTGCTTAGATTAAATTTCTCCGCGGCGCGCGAAATTTGGCGGGCTTAAACTTTCACCCGCTATTTTCTGCGGATCTTATAGCCCTTGCCGCTTTTTGTTTTTAGCAGCGAAATTTTTCCGTCTTTCGAGACGTAGTAGCCGCCCTTAACTTTGCTTAAAATTTCGCTCTGCGGCAAGCTCGTCCAAAAAATTTCTACCCTGCTTTTATCCGCGGAAAATATCCCGTAGATCGCAAGCGTAGCGTTATCGGGATCATCTAACCTCACGTCTGCAACATCAAAAACCTGCACGCAGCCATTCTTGATCTTTGAAAAGCTCTGGCCTGCGGCGACTAGGCAGCCGTACTCATCCGTGCCGCCGCCTACCATCGGCCCCTGCACGGCGGGCACCTTGCAGACGCCCTCACTCGTGCTGCAGTCCGCAGCCGCGCTTTCGCCCCTATTATCCGCCTCCCTGCCTAGCTTTGCATCGTGCGCCGCGCAACCGCACAAAAGCGCTGCCGCAAAGGCCGCAATTAAAATTTTACCTCTCATCTTTACTCCTTTAAATAAATTTTATCTGCACTCAAAGCTGCTCGCGCTATTTTCGTCGCCGCCTACGTAGATAGCCACTTTTGGATACGCGCAGACCTTAATCTGCTTGCCGGCGCGGCTCGTGCTTTTGCCCAGCAGGCTAGATGGAGCCGTTCCCTGCTCGCGCCACGCTTCAAGCGCGCTTAGCGGATCGACGTCATCGATGCCGTTGCCGTCGCCGCAGTGATTCATCCCAGGCAAGGCAAAGAATCGCGCAAATTCGTCCGCATTCGCGTTGGTTTCCACTAGTTTTTTGAACCAATCGCGCTGATCCATCGCCGAAAATACGGGATCTGAGACGCCCGTTACGATAATGAGCTTACCGCCGTTAGCGCGGAAGCTATCAAGCTTGGTCGAAATCGCATCGTTTATCGCCGCGGTCTCGAACGTTCGCTCTACGTCCTTATCAAAATCAAATTTCATCAGATCAAACTCCGGTTGCGGCGGCGTCAAGAAATAATAATTCATCGAGCCCTTTGAGAGCACGATATTTCTAGCATTTGGCTCGGCGCTTTGCGAGTCGCCAAGCTTCCACATGCGCCAGCCGGGCTGATTTACCCCGGCATCGTAAAACCAGCCGCTGTAAATTTGCTCGCCCTTGCTGTTTTTTGCGCCGTCAAATATCGCCTTTATCGCGGAAATTTTATCTTTGGGCAGATCAAGGCCACTAGGATCAAACTCGCAACGCTCCCAAGCGCCGATAATTCCGTCTTTTAGCCCGTCTAGCGCGTCGCATTTATCCAGAACCGCCATGCTTAGCTTATCCAAATCCTCCTGCGTAAGGGCGTTTGCAAAAATTTTATCCCCAGCGGCGTTTTTAGGCGCGATCTTCATAAGCTGCCGGTTGTCCCACTGCTCCGCGATCGCCGCGCGCGAAAGCCTAAAACCCGGATTTGCCGCGATTACGCCGTCAAATTCCAGCGGATACCTCTGCGCCGCCATCAGAGCCGAGCGCCCGCCGTTTGAGCAGCCCATAAAATAGCTGTGCGCGGGCGCTTTTTTATACGCCGCAAAAACCAGTTGCTTTGAGACGCTCGCGACCTTGCCGATAGCCTGATAGGCATAGTCTAACCGCGCCTGTTGCTCAAGTCCAAACTCGGGCGTAGGCGTAGGGTGTCCCGAATCGGTCGTGACGACCGCATAGCCTCTCATAAGCGCGGGCGTTGCGGTGCTAGTGCGGATAGATACGGCGCCAAGAGCCGGTGCTACAAAGCCGTCCAAACCGCCTCCACCCTGAAATAGCAGCTTGCCGTTCCAGTCGCCTGGTAAGCGCAGCTCAAATTTTATGCCGTAATGCTTGCCGTCCGAGCCCGTGCGGGAGGCTATCTCGCCGTGAATTATGCAGTGCGGCGCGGCTTTTAGCGTCTTTTTGGCTCCGCCGGTTAGCGCAGACATCTTATCGGCGCCGATTTCGCCGCTTTGATTCCAGATCGCTTCACCGATCTTTGTATCGTAAATTTTCGTGCCCTTTAGCGCCGCGCAAGCCCGCTCGTCAAAATCGCTCGCAAGCGCCCCCTGTAGGCCCAAAGCAGCCGTAAAGGCCGCAACTAAAATTTTATATTTCATTGCCGCTCCTTTTGAAATTTTATTAATGGTAATTCTAACATAAAAATTTATCGTGATTTTACTGCGTTTATAGAAAATGATGGAATTCCGCACTAAACAGGGCGAAATTCCAAATTTAGCTAGAAGAGCGAAGCGCCCGAGCGGTCCGCGGGATCGGGCTCACCCGTTACGCGATTTCGTAGATCGCGACGAAATACTTCGATCGCCCAAAACCAAACCGCGTGCCAAAAAAATCCCGAAATGAACTCATACCACGAAAGCTGAAAAAGCGGCAGCGAAGTATGCTTAATTTTAAATTCTGCTATTGTTGCAGAGCATTAAATTTCACGCGTGCCATTAAAGCTTGCACGGTAAAAAATCAGCAGTACGGCGGCTAACGCGGCAAAGCCGCAAAATAGCCCTTGATAGCTTAAATATTCAAGCGTCTTGCCACCTACGGCAGTACCGATGCCGCCTCCGAAAAATATCGCCGTGCCTATGATCCCAGAGGATAGACCTTTGGCGGAGCCACAACGAAGCGCTGCACTTGCTAGGACGGACTGCGCGCAAACATAGCCAAATCCCAACAAAAATGTTCCTACATATGCAGTGGCAGCAAAGCAACTCGCCAAAAGGCACAGCGCCGAAGCGGACGCCAAAAAGCCGAGGGATAGAATTTCTTTTGGCGGCAACTTCTCTTTTAAATATCTAGCAGCGTTTCCTGCCAAAAAGCAAGCGATGCCGTAAAGCATAAGGCAGGCTCCGGCAAAATTTGAGCTCAAGCCCAGCTTTTTAAGCAGATAAGCGCCTATGAATGAATACGCCCCGAGCACAATTACGCCGTTACATAAAGCCAAAAAATAGCTTCTCAAAAGCGCAGCATCGTCGCGCAAGCTGGCTAGGGATTTTACGAAGCTTTCGCCTCCGCTTTTCGGAGCGTCTTTGAAATTTAGCGTAAATAGTGATACGAAAGATACCACAGACAGCGCAGAAAAGGCTAAAAATATATCCCTCCAAGAAAATCTGGCCACCGCCCACCCGCCTAAAGCCGCACTCAGCCCCTGCCCTAAAAATACCGAGCCCAGAAATATCGCTACGATTTTTTGTCTATCCTTCTCGCCATATGCATCGCCTATAACGCTGAGGCAGACGGCGATTATACCCGCCGCCGCGCATCCCGTGCAAAAACGAAATAAAACAAGCCACGCTAGACTTTTTGCAGTGGAGCAAAGAAGCGTAAATATCGCCAAAAAGAGCATTAGCGAGATTAAAATTTTACCTCTGCCGTAGCGATCGCTAAGATGTCCGTAAACCGGCTGAAGTAAGCCATAGGGGATCAGATATGCCGTCAAAACTGCGGAGGCGGCGCTTACCTGCACCCCAAACGTATCTGCGATGCTAGGTAGCAGTAGCGATGCGATCCAGTTATCTGCGGCAGAGATTATCCCTGAGACGATGATTAAGAGTAGTAGTCCTTTTTTGCGGCGCATTTTAAATTCCTAAATTTACGTAATTTTAGCCATTATAACTCTTTTGCTAGAAAATTTGGAATTTTAGCAAGCCCAGCGAATATGAGACGACAGGCATGGATCGCGAGTTCGCAACGGGGACACAATGCCGCGGCAAGTACAACGCAATGGTCGGACATACAATGCGATGCATCTACCTTGAGCAACGCGAGCAGTAAATGAATGACTAGTTTATATTTATAATCCACTTTTTTCGCGCATAAAGACCTATAAGAAATAATGCAAATTTAACAATGCCACGAAGCAAAGCTATAGCATAAGGCAAATAAGGAAAGCCCTAACTTTCAACGCGAACCCTACAATAAAATTCAAAAATTCTTTAGAATTCTACGCGGATTATGATGCCTAAAAATCAACTAAAATTTTAAGTGTGCATATCCCCGTAGCGCACGCTTTTTAGCCACGTAATCTCATCGTTTATCACAAGTCGCGACGAGCCATTTGGACGATCTCGTGCCGCTAGATTAAATTTAATTAGCAGCGGAGTTTTGAAATTTTACGAATGCAGGGATTTCAACGAGCGCTTGAAATTTTAATCCGGGACGATGATTTTGATTTCGTTCGCGCAAGATCCGCTAAAGTCCGCGCCGAAGGGATCTTGGACCGTAAAATAATGATCTATCGCGCCGCATCCGTGCCCGATCTGTTCATTCCAGCCAAGCGCCCTGCGTACGAAGCCCTTGGCATGGGCGACAGCTGCGGGCAGGCTAAGCCCCGCCGCCAGCGCGCATGCGATCGCACTTGAGAGCGTGCAGCCCGTACCGTGGGTGTTGCGCGTAGCAATTTTAGGTGCGGAAAATTCGTAAAATTTGCCGTTTCCATACAAAATATCGACCGCTAAATTTCTCAAATCCCCGCCCTCGCCGCTCGGTTCAAAACCTGCATCTAAAGGCGCTGCGGATAAATTTTGTTCAAAAGAGGGCTCCGCGCTCGCCGTTAAAATTTTGCATTCGCTAGTAAAATTTTCACTCGCAAAATTCGCACGCTCCGTTAAACCCGTAGAATTTTTTAGTGCCCCGTTTTCGCCCGTCTCGTGCCCAAAAGCTTTAAAATTTTGCGCCGCTCCCGCCGTGCCGCAAGCCATGCTCGCACCCGCAAGATCGCCGCCTTTGATCAAAATCGCGCCGCCGAAAAACTGCGAAATTTTAACCGCAGCGACGCGCATATCGGCTAAACTTGAAATTTTCATCTCCGCCAAGACCTCCGCCTCGCGCACGTTAGGAGTGATGATCTCCGCGG
Source organism: uncultured Campylobacter sp. (assembly GCA_963529625.1). Taxonomy (GTDB): domain Bacteria; phylum Campylobacterota; class Campylobacteria; order Campylobacterales; family Campylobacteraceae; genus Campylobacter_B. The sequence goes on from CAURZM010000012.1 coordinate 17,138, forward strand.
CGGGGGCGAGCTTGTATTTTAGCGCATGCAGCGCGCTTTGTTTCATCAAAACTCCGCCGCTAGTAGCGACCATCACGGGATCTAAGACGACGTTTTTCGCGCTGTGCTTACTCAGGCTCTTTGCGATGGCCTCGGCAACCCCCTCATTGGAGATCATTCCGATTTTAACGGCATCCGGAAAGATATCACTAAAAATCGCATCGAGCTGTGCCTCCACAAAATCTGGCAAAACGTCCAATACGCCGAATACGCCGCGCGAATTTTGCGCCGTAAGCGCCGTGATAGCGCTCATAGCAAACATCTTGTGCGCGCTGATCGTCTTGATATCGGCTTGGATGCCGGCACCACCGCCGCTATCAGAACCCGCGATAGTAAGAATTCTTTTCATAAAAAGCCTTTAAAATTTTAGCGCGATTATATCGAAATTCCGCTATAATTCCGTCCGATATATTATTTTGCGGGCTAAATTTAAGTTTTATTTATATAGTTTTTATTATAATTTATAATTTATTCGTAATAACTATTACAAATACAAAATTTTAACCTAAATAGAGGAATTTACATGAAAAAAGTCGCCAGTTTGATTTTCGCAGCATTTTTGGTTTCGGGCTGCTCCTATTTTGAAAAAAAGGAGAAAAGCGGCGCAAAGCAAAGCGGCGAGGCTCCCGCGCTACCGGTAGGCGTATTTATCGCCAAATCCGCCGACGTGCCGATAATTTTAAAATTTAACGGACAGACCGTGAGCGAGCTTGAGATAATGCTAAAGCCGCAGGTTTCGGGCACTATCGAAAAGCAGCTTTTCGAGCCAGGACACAGCGTCAAAAAGGGCGACGTGCTCTACGAGATCGACCGCTCGCGCTACCAAGCGGCGTTTGACAGCGCAAACGCTAATCTGCAAAATGCCTCGGCGGACTACAAAAGAGCTAAGGCGCTAAAAGCCAGCAACACGATCTCTCAAAAGGACTTCGACACCGCAAAAGCTGCGTTTATGGTAGCCGAAGCAAATTTTAAAAGCGCCAAGATCGATTTTGACCACTCGCTCGTGACCGCGCCTTTTGACGGCATGGCTGGCGATACGCAAAAAGACGTAGGCGCATACGTAAACGTGGGCGAGGATCTGGTGCGTCTTAGCAAATTTGATCCGATCGATGTGGAATTCGGCATCGCGGACGTCGATAGACTGGAGCTTGATGCAAATTTAAGAAACGGGCAGTGGAAGCAGCTAGGGCGTCAAGTAAGCATAAATCTCGGCGGCAAGGACTACAACGGCACGCTAAGCTTCATCGATAGCGTTATCAATACAAACACCGCGTCAGTCAGCGCTAAAGCTCAAATTCCAAATCCAAACTTAGAAATTCGCCCCGGCGTTTTTACCAAAATAAGTGTTGATGGCTTTTATCAGAAAAACGGCTTTAAAATTCCGCAAGTTGCGCTCAAGCAAGATCTTAGCAACACCATAGTCTACGTCGTACAAGACGGAAAGGTCGCTAAAAAAGTAGTCAAAATAGCGGCTCAAGATACCCGCACGGCGACGATCTCAAGCGGGCTGCAAGACGGCGATCAGATCATTTTGGATAATTTTAAAAAGATCAACGTGGGCTCCAAGGTAACTCCCGTACCCGCGAGCACCGATCCTTACGTAGCGGGACAGCCGAACGAGCAACCATCTAAGAGCAATGCGGAAAGCGGGAAATAATGTTTTCTAAATTTTTCATCAACCGCCCCATCTTTGCCTGCGTCGTTTCGATCATCATCGTAATCGCGGGCGTTTTGGCTCTTAAAAATTCCTCCGTCGAGGAGTATCCGCAACTCACGCCGCCGCAAATCGTCGTAAGCGCTACATATAGCGGCGCGGACGCGCAAACGATTGCCGACGTCGTCGCAGCCCCTCTTGAAAACGCAATTAACGGCGTTGAAAATATGATCTATATGCAAAGCTCAGCAAGCTCCTCCGGCGATGTTCGTATCAACGTATATTTTCAAATCGGCACAAATCCAGCAGATGCGAAAGTCAATGTAAACAACCGCGTCACGCCCGCGCTTACGCTACTTCCCGATGAAGTGCGCCGCTATGGCGTAACCGTCACTGAGCGCAGCAGCACGATGCTGGAGGTGCTTGCGTTTTACGATCCTAGCGAACAGATGGATGTCGTAGAGATGCAAAACTACGTAGCTATCAACGTCGTAGATGAGCTAAAGCGCGTACCGGGCGTCGGAGACGCTCAGGCCTTGGGTACGAAAGACTATGCGATGAGGATCTGGGTTAAGCCTGAGCTACTTAAGAAATTTAACGTTACGACCGCCGAGATAATCGCCGCAATAAGCGAACAAAATAGCCAATACGCCGCGGGCAAGATGGGCGAGCAGCCGATGAACTTAGGCAATCCCTACGTATATGCGATCAAGCCCGAGGGTCGTTTAAAAACTGTCGAAGAGTTTGAAAATATAATCATACGCGCGCAAAAAGATGGGAATTTCTTGCGCGTAAAAGATGTCGCCGAGGTCAAACTTGGCGGCGCAAGCTACAATATCTCGGCGAAATTTAACGGTAAAGAGATGGTGCCTGTACTTATCTTTATGCAAAGTGGCGCCAACGCCCTAGCCGTAGTTGAAGCGGTAAATAAGCGCATAGACGAGCTTAAACCAAATTTCCCAGGTGAGCTGACCTACGACGTCGCCTACGATACGACGAGCTTCGTAAAGGTCTCGATCGAAGAGGTTATTCATACCTTCATTGAAGCGTTAATTCTCGTCATCATCGTTATGTATATGTTCTTAGGCAACCTTAGAGCGACAATCATTCCGACGCTTGCCGCGCCCGTATCGATCTGCGGCGCGTTTATCGGAATTTATGCCTTCGGATTTTCTATAAATTTAATCACCCTTTTTGCGCTTATTTTAGCTATCGGCATCGTCGTAGACGACGCGATTATCGTGATCGAAAACGTAGAGAGAATTTTACACGAAGAGCCGGATCTTAGCGTCAAAGAGGCCACCACAAAAGCGATGGGCGAGATCGTAGCGCCCGTAATCTCCATCGTGCTAGTGCTTTCGGCGGTTTTCGTGCCGGTTGCGTTTATGGAGGGTTTTACCGGGGTTATGCAGAGGCAATTTGCTTTAACGCTCGTAGCCTCGGTATGTTTTTCAGGCTTCGTAGCCCTTACCCTAACGCCAGCGCTTTGCGCTCTAATCTTGCAAAAAAAGGAATCTGAGCCTTTTTTCTTTATAAGATGGTTTAATAATCTTTTTAGCATCTCAACTAAAATTTACGCCGCAGGCGTCGGCATGGTTTTGCGCCATGTGCTAATCAGCCTCGTTTTTGTGGGCATCATCATCTATGCAATGATAGAGCTTCTTAAGCTTACTCCTGGCGGCCTAGTGCCTAACGAAGACAAAGGCTCGATTATGGCGATGACTTCGCTTCCATCAGCATCTACGCTGCCTAGAACGGAAGCCGATCAGGATTTCATCGCAAGCATCGCTAAAAAGTATCCAAACGTAAAAGATATAACCCAAATCACGGGATACGATATGCTAGCCGGAGCGCTCAGAGAAAATGCGGGAGCTTTTTTTATGAAGCTAAAAGACTGGAAAGATCGCCCGGGCGATGAAAATTCCAACTTTGCCTTAGCCGCCGCGCTAAACGGACAGCTCTACGGTGCGGATCGCAACTCTATGACTTACGTCGTCACGCCGCCGCCTATTATGGGTCTTTCGCTTACGGGCGGATTTGAGCTCTACGCGCAAAGCACGACGGGTAAGAGCTACGATGAAATTCGCGCAGATATGGATCGCGTAACTGCCAAAGCCAATCAACACCCAGCTCTAACGCTCGTGCGAACGACGTTAGAAACGGACTTCCCGCAGTATAAGCTCTATATAGATAAAGAGAAGGTAAAAATGCTAGGCGTCAGCATAGCAGATATCTTTACTGTGCTAAATTCCACCATCGGGCAGTATTATATCAACGACTTTAACCTAATGGGTCGCACGTTTAAGGTCTATATCCGCGCTACGCAAAACTATAGAGACGATCCTAACGATCTAAAATCGCTCTACGTCCGCAATGCTAGCGGCGATCTGATCGCGTTAAATTCTTTAGTTAGGCTTGAGCGCTCGCTGGGTCCAGATTCCGTTAATAGATTTAACGCTTTCCCAGCAGCGCAGATTATGGGTGAGCCAAAACCCGGTTATACCTCGGGTCAGGCGATTGCAGCGATCCAAGAGGTCATAAAAGAGGAACTTCCTAGCGGATATTCGATCGGCTGGGCGGGCTCCGCATATCAAGAGGTCAGCGAGACCGGCAAAGGCTCGCAGGCATTTGTATTTGGAATGATCTTCGTGTTTTTGATCCTAGCGGCTCAATACGAAAGGTGGCTCATGCCGCTTGCCGTGCTTACCGCCGTGCCGTTTTCGGTATTCGGCGCGCTAGTATTTACATATTTCCGTGGGCTGAATAACGACATATATTTTCAGATCGGACTTTTACTTCTAATCGGTCTGGCGGCGAAAAATGCGATTTTGATCGTGGAATTTGCGATGAACGAGCATCTAAATAATCATCGCTCTATCGCTGATGCCGCCATAGAAGCTGCCAGGATGAGGTTCCGCCCTATCGTTATGACGAGCCTTGCGTTCGGCCTCGGCGTGCTTCCGATGGTTATCGCCACCGGCGCTGGCGCTGCTAGCCGCCACGCGCTAGGAACCGGCGTCGTAGGCGGAATGCTCGCGGCATCTACTATCGCGATCTTTTTCGTGCCGCTATTTTTCTACCTGCTCGAAAGCTTCAACGCCTGGCTTGATAGACGCGGTAAAAAAGTCCAAACTAACGAGGTGAACGATGAAAATAAATAATGCTCTTTTAAGCGCCTTGACGCTTGGAATTTTACTCTGCGGTTGCAACTTCAAGCCCGTCACGCCGCAAAAGCAGACCAGTTTTAAGGCGGATTACGCGAGCACGAACGTTAGCACGCAGTGGTGGAAAAGCTTTAACGATCCGCAGCTAAACGCCATTATCCAAAGCGCGCTGGAGCAAAATTCCGACCTGCAAACCGCGCTGAATAACGTCGAGTACGCACGCGTAAATTTAGGGCTGAACAAACTTGAATATCTGCCGAACGTAAATTTAAGCGGCAGCGCGGTGCGTCAAAATAATTTCGGCAACAGGCCCGATCGCAACTCTCACGGCTCGTATCAGATCGGCGCCGTGCTAAGCTACGAGGTCGATTTTTGGGGACGCGTGCGCAACAGCGTAGATTCGGCGCGATCGCGATTTAATGCGACGAAATATGACTACGAAACCGCTAAAAATACGATTACTAGCACGGTTGCGACGACCTATTTTACGCTGCTAGCACTAAAGCAGCAGGAGAAAATTTTAAAAGACAGCCTAAAAAGCTATCAAGATACGCAAAACTACCGCAAAAAGCAGCTCGATGCGGGTGCAGTTAGCGAGATCGTATTTTATCAGGCCAAAGCTGCGGTCCAAAGCGCCGAGGCAAGCCTCATAAGCGTGCAAAATCAGCTCTCCGCGGCGCAGACCTCGCTAAATATCCTAACGGGCAAGAGCTATGATGAAATTTTACGCGGCGCGCCGCAGAGCGCCGCTAAAATGCCTAGCGCTCCGCAGATTCCAAGCGGAATTCCAAGCGACGTGATCTTGCACCGCCCCGACGTCGCAAGCTCGCTCGAAAATCTGCGCTCAAGCAACTTCTTAGTGGGCGTCGCCAAGGCGGGCTACTTCCCTACTTTCTCGCTTACGGGCTCGGCAGGATATGCAAGCGGCGAGTTTGACAGGCTGTTTACCGCAAGCGCGAGCACGTGGAGCATCGGCGGCTCGCTCGTAGGACCGCTGCTTGACTTCGGCCGCCAAAAAAGGCGCGTAGAGCTTGCAAATTTAGAGCAAAACGCGAGCTTCATCGCATACGACAAGGCGCTTAAAACCGCTTTCGGCGATGTTCGCGACGCGCTTATAGGCGTGCAAAACGCCAAACTAAGACAGGCAAGCCTCGCCGATCTCGTCGCTTCGCAGAGCAAAATTTATTCAAACGCCTCAAGCAGGTATCAGGCGGGCTACAGCGACCATCTGGAGTTTTTGGATTCGCAGCGAAACCTACTTAGCGCGCAGCTAAATAAAGTGCAGGCCGATCTTGACGTGCTAAGCGCGACGGTAAACGCCTACAAGGCGCTTGGCGGCGGCTTTAGCATCGAGGATAGCGAAATAAAGGCGCTTATCGGCGCGGAAAAGGACGTGCAGCCCGATATGTCCGCCTTCCCGAAAGATAGAATTTTTAATTAGCTTTAAATTTACGGGCGGCGCAAAATTTTAAAACACCCGTAAATTTAAAGCGCAGCTCGGCCTTTACGGCGCAAGCGGATGTATGAAAGAAAAATCTGCTTGCGCTTTTTAAATTTAGCCCCGCGGCGGGCGGTAAGTCCAAATTTCAAAGATAATCTAAATTTTAAAATAGCCGCAGCAAGGTAAAATCGCCGTTCGGCTAGGAAGCGCAAAGCGGCTTGACTTCGTGGCGCGGTAGAATTTTTAAGCGGCACGGCGAAATTCCAAACAGCGCGATAAAATTCCAAACGCTGCGGTAAAATTCTAAGCGCTGCGTTTTAAATTTAAAGGCAGAACGGGTTGCACGCCGAAACGAAATTTGGCAAAATTTTAGATTTTCGCTATAATCGCGATTTTTAAATTTAGATGGGTGTCCGAGCGGTTGAAGGAGCACGCCTGGAACGCGTGTAAAGTGCAAGCTTTCGAGGGTTCGAATCCCTTCCCATCTGCCACTACTTCAATTCATAGCAAACAAAATTTCATGCTTTATCGCCCCGCGTCAAAGCGAAATTCCGCCCGTGCTGCAAATTTCGGCGCAGAATTCCGCTCGATAAAATTCCGTCCGCTTCAGATTTAGCCTTTTAAATTCCGCTTGCAAAATTCTATCCGCGAAATTTCGCACCTAAATCCTGCGCAAATTCTACCCGAACGCGCGTTATTTACCGATATTTCGCTAAAATTCCTTTTAAATTTCACTTTGAAGGAGAAAAAATGAGTGAAGAAAAAAGTTGCGCCTGTGCGCATGTCAAATCCCAAAACGTAACCGACGCGCCCGGCAACAACACCGTATTTATGACCTGGCGCTTTGGTGCGGGCAAGACCGCTTGCAAAAAGGCTTTCGAGAACCTTTGCACTATAGTGGCAAATTTAAACAAAACCGCCGTTACGAGATTCGGCGCGGCTAGCGAAACAAGCTGCGTGCTGGGCGTGGGTTTTGAGGCTTGGAAGATGCTCGGCTTGCCAAAGCCTTTGCCGAAAGAGCTAAAAAATTTTGAAGAGATTAGAGGCGATAAACACGCTGCACCCGCTACCGGCGGCGATATTCATATCCATATCAGAGCAGAGAATCAAGCCGTTTGCTACGATATGGCAAGCGAGATCAGAGCCGCGCTAAAGGATGTCGCGACGTGCGAGGAGGAGATCTGCGGCTTTAAATACTACGACGGGCGCGCTATCATCGGCTTTGTGGACGGCACCGAAAATCCCCAGGGCGCAGATCGCGACTTTTTCGCCAAGGTAGGCGACGAAGATGCGGCTTATAAGGGCGGCAGCTATCTTTTCGTGCAAAAATACATCCACGATATGAGCGCATGGAACGCCGCGGGCGTCGCCGAGCAGGAGCGCGTCATCGGGCGTAGCAAACAAAACGACATCGAAATGAGCGAGGAGATCAAGCCTAGCAACTCGCACTCCGCCGCAGCCAACGTCGGCGACGATAAAAAGGTCGTGCGCGACAATATGCCGTTTATGCAGGGCGGCGAGACGGGAACCTACTTCATCGCCTATGCAAGCACCTTTAGCACGCTGGAGCTGATGCTTGAGAGCATGTTTATCGGCCGCCCGCGAGGCAACTACGACCGCCTACTCGATTTTAGCACGGCAAAGACGGGCGCGCTGTTTTTCGCTCCGACCTTCGATATGCTGCAGGCTTATAGCGCAGAGTAAATTTAGCTTTAAATTTAAAGGCACGCGATGTTTTGCGATCTAAGCCCGTATCAGAGCAGGCGCTGCAAAGAGATCATAGAGGGCAAAGTCGAAAATAGTGAAAACGTCAGGGGTCTGATAGAGTTCATAGACGCTAAATTTAAAACTCGAGCGATCAGCGCGTTTTACGGCGCGGGTAGGGAGTGGCCTAAGATCGTGCTTCGCTCCTAAAAAGATGCCGCAAAAATCACCGATAAAAAGTGCATCGAGCGCTACCTCGCCCGTACGCCACTTTGCGCGAAACTAAACGGACTTAAGAGCTTTTATATCTCGGTCGAGTCCTTCGAGTCGCAGATCCGCACCGATCTGATCCAGGGCGCCGTAGAGGAGCTGCTGCGAAACCGAAACGAGCTTTTAGCGCCGCTTAAAATTTGGTATATCGCAGCGGTGTCCGACGCGCCCGTAGTTTTTTATTTCACGAGACAAGACGCGGCACGCCGCGAAGGGGGCGGAAAGATAGAGCGGCTGATAAGAAATTTTATAGAGAAAGCGCAGGACGCCAAATATCTGAGCCACATGGAATTTAAGCTGTTTTTTGACAGTAAGGAGTCCGTGGATCTTGAGTACGGCGGAAATTTGTTCTATTATTTTAAATAAAATTTTGCAAAGGAGTGAAAATGGATGCGAAGCTTTGCAGAAGGTAACGCAGCTCTCGCGAGGGCTTGAGGAGGGCGGCGTGCAGAGTCAAAGCGGCACTAGAGGGCGAAGACGATGAGGTTAGCAAGACGCAAGCTCGCGTGATCTTAGGCGAATACTACGTGATGAAGGGCAAGCCCACGCAGGCCAAGGAATATCTAGGGCCCGTGGCGCAAGACACCGAGCGACTACAAGATCAATACGACGATCTGCTGGACGATGAAATTTGCAGAGCCGATATGCTTTTAGATATGATCGAGCGCTTCGGGTTTTTGGCGGAATAAAACGGCTCGCGATATGCGGCGGCAGAGATAAAATTTTAAAATTGGAGCGAAATGCCGAAATATTCATTTGAAACCATAGAGAAAATGCTGCTAAAATGCGTAGCCGAGGGCGGCGAGCCATAGCCCAGCTTTCGCCTGCGCGGCGCGCAATACTTGATCATCGCCTCTATGCGGATCGCTGCTCGTTTCAAAGATGCGCGGACGAGGCGGGCGCAAACGCAAGCGGCGAGCGGTATTTCGCCACTCTGCAGGAGCTCTATGCCGCGCCGCAGATAGACGGACGCTCGCTAAAAGAGCTTTGGAGCGAGGCGGATGAGTTTTACTGCTTTGATTTCGAGCCGTGAGATCGCGACATTTTATGCGGCGGCGCGGTAAGCGCACGCGGTACCGATACGCGGCGTTGATAAATTTGAACAAAATAAAATTTTGAAAGGACGCAAACGCGATCTACTTGGGATCGCGTCGCTAAGGCGTGCGGCGAGGACGGCAAATTTAGCGCGGGATTTGAAAGTCATGAGATAGCGATGGGTGCGCCGAGTCTGGGCAGGCTGCGGCTTTGCGCGAGCGCGGAGCTTTTGCAGGAGGGCGTTAAATTTTTTCAGCAAGAAAGCCCGAGGTGGCAAAATGCGACCGAGCATCCGCCTGCTCGCCTACCGAGTAACATAGCTTAAATTTAAACCTCAGTGCCGATCTTGGCAGGATAGGTCAAATTTTAGCAGTGATTGCGGCGGTATCCGCGCTGCGACCTTGTGGCGCCCGAGACTAACGAGACGAGCGTGCATAGATTTCATCTAATTTATGTAAAGTAGGCGCGAGCTTTTAATCAATGGCGGCAGTGCGAACGCAGAAATGTCGTCGCAAGGTTTAAATTTGAAATGCAAAAAAGCGGCGGCGCGAACGAAAACGCGCTGCGAGATCTAAAATTTAGCCGAAGCGGCGCCGAGAGTGAGCAAATTTTACTTAGCGAGCGGCTACGGCATACTTTATACTATAGAATTCGCGGTTTTTGGCGTTTATCAAATGCACGTCTGATAAAATGCAGCTTGCAAAAATTGCAGCCGCGGTGTGTTATTTTCTAGCCTAGCGACAATAAATTCCGTAGTAATACAGCTCGCAAAGGTGCTGTGGCTGGCGGACATCGATCTTAAAACTTAGGGTCATAGGGCTGATCGGCCTTATCGGGCCTAGTTATGACTAGCGGACATGAGCCTCAAATCGCAGGCGGGCGCAAAAGCTCGTGCAGTTTTTGTCTTTCAAAGGCGGCTTATCGGGGATTAAACTCGCCGATTTTTATGCCAAAAAGCTTTTCAGTGAACATCCGCGCGATATTTTACGATAAAATTTAAACGCAAAAGCAAAATTTAATCATCGCAAAACGCCCGAGCCGCTAGCGGTAAATTTTAAAACGGGAGCAAAAAATTTAATGAAAAATTTTAACGATAAGCCGCAAAAGTCGCAAAAGCTGCAGCAGTCGCAGCCTAGGCAAGACGCCGAGCACCGAAATCCGCCGAAATTTGACAATAAATCCCTCGTCGTCAAAGACTACAACATAATAGTATTCTTTATTTATAATCTATTATTCACTCCCTTGGCGGTACCGGTGTTTCTGTATATAGGCAATATTTTCCCATACTATACGCCGTTTGTTTCTGTAGTATTCGCCGTCGTATCTTATCTCAACAGCGCCCATACGCGCTTTGTTCATTTGACGAATAGGAGCATTAACTACGTTAACAAGGGCAAAATCACGAAATCTATAAAATTTGATGAGATATCGCTCATAAAACTCACCGCCACGCCGCTATTCGGACATATAGTGCCCGCTAGAAATTCCATCGGCATTGTGATTTCGTTCATCGTGATAGGCGTTGCGTTTGCTGGATTTTTACAGAGCCTTAGAGGATTTATAATTGCCTGACGGCATTGATTTTGCCGTTTTTCATCTCTAAACTGATTTTTTCAAAGATCACGGAGGGGAAATTTAGCTTCCGCGCGATCGATACTTTGATCATCTATGACGGCAAGGGCGGATTTATCAGTTTTATGATGAGCGCGGCGGATTTTGAAAGGGTTTGCCGCTACATGCTGAAAGAGCGGCAGATCAGCCCGTCAAAATTTCAAAAGCAGTTTGTGATATTTCAATGAAATGGGCGTTTCGATCAATATCATCGCCGAGGTTTACCCGCGCACTCCGCAAAGCTCTATGGAATTTCGCGACAGCTCACACCACTTCGCGCCTTGAAATTTTGCCGCGACCGCTTTAAATTTTAAGGCACGGGATTTGGATTTCAGTTCGAAACGACGCGCCGGGCGAATAAATTTTACTTAGCAAGTGAGCTACGGCGTGCTTTATACCAAAGAATTTGCGGTTTTTGGCATTTGCCGAATGGGCGAGAGATGGGATACGGCTCGCAAGGATACTGCGGCTAGCGGACATGAGCCTCAAATAGGTAAATTTCATATCCAAAGCGTTCGACGTCTCAAACCTGGCGTTTAATTTAATCCACAATTACAAGCCGAATTTTAATCTGTCCAATTTAAATATCCGCGCAGACGGCGTGCATCGCGACTCCGTCGTTTGCCACTGCGTAGAGGCGACCTTTGCTAGCGAGCATGATCTGATCCGAGCCGAATTGAAACTCGCCGAATTCTATCTCCCTTACAACAGAGCCGTCCTCGGCACTGATCAAAACTGGCTTACCGCGGCGATCTGCGAGTAAAATTTTATCCTCGTACCACGCGAAACGCTCGGTTCCGCCGGTATCAAATTTGAAGATCACTTCGCCGCTTGCCGCGTCTACGGCGTATAGGTGCCCGCCCTTGCCCGCGGTGCCGAAATACAGCGTCTCGCGACCCCGCTGCTTATCTTGCGCATCAAAATGCGACGTCGCTCCGCCGCACAGCCAAACGGGCGTATATAGATACGCGCCGAGCTTCAGCCGCCAAAGCATTTTGCCTTTTGCTGCCGCTTTTTTGCGAGTCGGCTTGCCGCCGTTTGAAATTTTATCTTTTGCTTCGCTTGTTTCATTGCGCGGATCGCTTTTGCTCGCTTTACAAACAGCCGCCGCGCCGCTATTTTCGGAGAAATTTTTTAAATTCTCGCCCGCCGAGCCGTTTAAATTTGACCCACCTTGCAATGCTCTGCACTCCATCATAAAGGGCGAATTCATCCGCACGCAAAAGCCGTCAAATTCGTAGGTTCGCGCATCGTTGTAGATCTGCTTCACGGGCGCAGGAGCGTTGCCAAGCTCGGTCATTTCGCCGTCTTGTATTTTGATGAGCTTTGCGGGCGAATCGACGAAACCCTCGTAATATCTCGTATTTAGCATGAAATGACCGTCCTGCGGATAACAAAGCGCAGAGGCGGCAGAGAAAATTTCGCGCTGCTCGTAGGCAAGCACCGATCTTTTGCATTCGCTAAAATCGCGCGAAAACGTATCTAGCAGCACGTAGCCGGGCGTTAGCTTCGCGGCGATATTTTGCTCGCTAGGGGCTGCAAAGGCAAAGTGGACGAAGGCAATCCGCTCGCCCATCTCGTAAATGCCCGTCACGCCGTGCCCGCGAAACTCCACGCCCTGCATCGCAAGAGGATATGATTTTAGCATTTGCGGCTCCTTGAAATTTGAAGCGATTATAGCTTAAATTTGGGCGCGAATTTTAAAATTTTGTATGCACGTTGAAATTTTACGGCGTGCACGTTAAATCATACGATGCGCACGCCAAAATTTTACGGCACGCGGCATGGAATTTCAAATTTTGCGGAGCTTCCAAAATTTTACGCCTGGCACAATGAACGCTACGTCTTAAAAACTCATAACTAAATTTCGTTGCTAGGTTTTTCATTCACTTTTATACCAGACGAATGCCCAAAGTTTAATACCATTATATTATCTCATCACCATTATGTACTACTTTGATTCGGACTGATCAACAGGCCACTATCGAAATCCTAGCTTTTTCGCTACGTATCTTTCTAGCATTCGTTTACGAATATGCTACTCTAGCTGCCTATTTACGCCCCATATCGTGAAGTAGAGTTTAAACGTAAAGAGCATTAAATGAAAATTAGTATAGATAAAATGTGAAATTTTTGAAGTTAAAAGGGAATTCCGGGTTAGATAAAATGGCCGGGAGATAGGGATTCGAACCCCAGGAGGCTTTCACCTCAACGGTTTTCAAGACCGCCGCTTTCGACCGCTCAGCCATCTCCCGATTAAGGGCGGGTAGACCCCGCCGAAAGTTCGCACAGATCAAGACCTGCGCGTAAAATTTATTCGGTTTTTTCTCCGACCCACTCGGCGCCGTTGTGAACCTTTTCTTTGGTCCATTGAGCCGCGTTGTGCGAATCCTCTTTTACGCCGTGCCAAGTATTAGAGCACCCGCTAAAAACCATCAATGCCAAAAGAGCCGCTAGTATGTATCTCATAATAACTCCTTTTTAGGATCTGGAGGCGACACCCGGATTCGAACCGGGGATCAAAGCTTTGCAGGCTCATGCCTTACCACTTGGCTATGTCGCCGCGCCGGCTTATTAGGTGGTGCCCGGAGCCGGACTTGAACCGGCACGGAAAAAATTCCGAGGGATTTTAAGTCCCTTGCGTCTACCGATTCCGCCATCCGGGCACGTTTAATACAAAAACAGAATGTAAAATGGAGCGGGAAACGAGAGTCGAACTCGCGACATCAACCATGGCAAGGTTGCGCTCTACCACTGAGCTATTCCCGCGCAAAGAAATGAAATATTACCCAATGCAAGCTTAAAATTTCATTTTATAGCGGCTTTTGCGAAGAAAATTTTGGCGCAGCGCCGGAATTTAAAAATTTTGTAAGTAAAATAATGTAAAATTACAAAATCTTTTGGGGTTATAGCTCAGCTGGGAGAGCGCTTGAATGGCATTCAAGAGGTCGGCGGTTCGATCCCGCTTAACTCCACCATTTAATCTATTTTTAAGTTATAATCACTTCTTTTAGATCTCTTTTACTTCCTTTAAATACCGATATCTAGGGCTTTTAGTAATTTTTGATTATTTTTGTTTCTTTTTGTGTTATACTTATTTTCGAATAATTCAGTCAGTTAATAGGTTAGTTAGAACTTATTAGGTCAGTTTTACGCAAAGGGCGATAAAATGGCAAATGTAGCGAAGCAAACTCTACAAGACAAAGACATACGAAATCTTGAAATAAAATCAAAGCAATACATAAAAGCCGTCAGCAATCCAAAAGAACTTTATCTTTTTGTCCATCCTAGCGGCACAAAAACCTTTTTCTTGCGTCCAACTGGCGGTAAGATAGTAAGCCCGAAGGGATGCCCATGCTCTTTTGGCACAGCTGGTGCAAGATGAATTGCCAAATAATTTTACTAGTGGTCATAAAGTCAACATTAAAGGCTATGAAATTACTGTACGTGGAGTTATAAAAAATGGAAAACCAAAAATCGGAACAATGTTTATCCATAGATAATTTTACAGATATTGCAAATATCGAGGCTGAAATCGTTAAACTAATAAGTGATGATTTAGGCGATTATGCGCTTTATGAGCAGTTTGAAAATTCAAAAATTACAAAAAGAGAGGTTTCGACAGCTGGATATTATTGCCATTTCGAGTGTAAAAAAATATTAGAAAAAAGCAAAAACAACGGTTTTGTCGGCAATGTAAATTTAACACTTTCTGATGAAAACATTGGAGGAGCAATGGTTCTTTTGGAAAAAGGAATTTTAAAAATGCTGGAATGCTACTTTTGGGAGGAGAATAATTTTTTTGAGAACATGGTAAATAATAACTAAAAACAAAGTCCCTGAAAATCCGTCAAATAAAGCAAACTATGCTCAATCTGTAAAATCATAGTTCTTATACTTGTACTCTCTTTGAGCGAAACTACTTTGAAAGTTTTAACTTATCTCGAATCAAAATAAATTGATTTCATTCTTTATGCTTTTGCTTTTATAATAATACTTTTATATTTTTTGTATTACAATACCGAAAATTTTTTCAAGGAGCGATGATGAAGAATTTTTTTAAAATTTTAATCTTGAGTTTGCTTTTTTTAAGCACCGCTTTTGGCGCCAAAATTCCACAAGATACGATTATCGTGGGGATCGAAGCCGAGACGCCGCGCATAAATCCGCTTTATGACGAGGATCACGATCCGACGCTTTCGCTTGTGTTTTCCGGCCTTACGAACCACGACGAAAACTCAAATTTAGTCCCGGAGCTTGCGACCTCGTGGAAGGTTAGCGAGGACGGCAAGGTTTATGAATTCGTGCTTAGAGAGGATGTTTTGTGGCATGACGGGGTAAAATTCGGCCCGCAGGACGTTAAATTTACGATCGAGGCGGCAAAAGACGAGAAGCTAAACGCTCCTGCGATATCAAACTACGAGATGGTAAAAAGCGTTGAGATAACGGGTCCGAATAGCGTAAAGATCACGCTAAGCGAGCCGTTTCCGCCATTTTTAGATACGCTTAGTTTCGGTATGCTGCCGAAGCACATCTTAGAGGGCAAAGACATCAACAGCGACGAGTTTAACAACAAACCAGTAGGAACGGGAGCCTATAAAGTTACCGAGTGGAAAAAGGGTGAGTATATAAAATTCGCCGCTAACGATAAATTTTATAAAGGCGCTCCGAAAACTAAAAATATCTTCTTAAAAGTCCTAGCCGATGCGAATATCAGGCTGCTTCAGTTAAAAAGCGGCGAAATCGATGCCGCGCTAATCGATCCAAGCGGCGTAAAATCGGTAGAAAAAAGCAAAACTCTCAAGGTTCTTCGTTTTGCGAGCGCCGATTACAGGGCGTTGATGTTTAATATGAACGATGAGCTTTTCAAAGATAAAAATGTAAGAAAAGCGATAAATTACGCCGTAGATAAGTCAAGCTTCGTCAATATTTTGCTTCACGGATACGGCTTTGAGGCGCACAACCCGATTCAAACAAGCTGGGCAAATAGCGATGACAAGGAGCTTATGTTTAAATACGACCCGAAAAAGGCGGACGAGCTTTTAAAACAGAGCGGCTGGAGCAAAAACAAAAAAGGCTTTTATGAAAAAGAGGGCAAAACACTCGGCTTTGAAATTTTAGCCTTTAATACGGATCCGTTTAGAGTATCGCTAGCAAAGGCTCTTAGCAGCGAGCTGGTAAAATTTGGAATCGACGCCAAAGCATACGGCAAGCCTAAAACCGCTTTTGAAATTTCTAAAGTGCAGAGTTTCGTAATCGGCTGGGGCAGCCCTTTTGACCCTGATTTTCATACGTATAGAATTTTCGGGAGTTTTGCCGACGTAGATAAAAATGAAAACGGCTGGAACTACAGCCACTATAGCGACGAAGCCGTCGATAAGGCTCTAAAAAGCGCAAGAAGCACTCAAAATATGGATGAGAGAAAGAAATTCTACAAAGAATTTCTAAAAGCGATCCATGATAATCCTCCTTTTGTTTTTATGGCTTATCTTGATTTTCCGCTTGTTTATAACAACGAAATTTCGGGCATAAAAACAAGAAATTTAGGGCATCACGGCGCCGGATTTTTGTGGAATATCCACGAATGGCAAAAGCAAGTTAAATAGTTGAAAAATTTAATCTTTAAAAGAGCGGCGTCGAGTTTGGCGCTGCTCTTTTTTCTATCTTTGATCGTTTTTTTGCTGATTTTTATCCTGCCTGGAAGCGTTACGGACGCTATGTTTTCGCGCCCTGAGGCGGTGAGCGAGAGTGTAAAAAAACAGATCGAGATAAATTTGGGCTTAGATAAAAACGTATTTTTACAATACTTCTCGTGGATCTTTGCATTTTTACAAGGAGATTTCGGGCTATCTTTAATAAGCGGCGAGAGCATTTCCGCCATCATCGCAAAAAGGCTTCCAAACACCATCGCCCTATCGCTTGTATCGTTTTTTTTCATAAGTCTGTTTTCGCTTATCCTGGGCTTTATTTGCGCTATTTATAAGAATAAATTTATAGATATTTTTATAAATGTCACAACTTTTTTGCTTGCCTGTTTACCGCATTTTTGGGTCGGGCTTGCTTTTATTCTTGTTTTTAGCCTGATTCTCGGGCTTTTTCCAAGCTCGGGAGTAAATGAGATCAGCGAAAGCGGGATTTCTCTCAAACACCTATTTCTGCCGCTTTTAAGCGTAGTTTTGCCCCATCTTGGACTGAATATTAAATTTATCAAGGACACCTTTTTAGAAAGCTTAAGCAAGGATTTCATCCAAGCATCTTACGCAAGAGGGCTTGAAAAAAGCAGAATTTATCTTCTGGCATTTCAGGACGCGCTGCCCGTTATAGTGCAGTATCTAGGAACTCTAATGGGAGGTATTTTTGCCGGCTCGTACGTAGTCGAGAGCGTATTTTCATACCCGGGAATCGGCGAGCTTGCAATAAGCTCGGTCGTTTCAAAAGACTATCCAGTGGTCATTAGCGTGGTGTTGCTTAGCGCCATTTTTGTTATATTGTCAAATTTAGTAGCGCAGATCATCGCGATCATGCTCGATAAGAGGAATTTATGAAAATTTATAAATTTTTCTTAGCGGTTTTTCTCTCTTTTGTTATCTTGGCGGTTTTCGCTCCGTTTTTTGCGCCGTTTGATCCAAATTTTAGCGATTTTCAAAACGTAAATTTAGCCCCAAATCAAACTCATATTTTCGGAACGGATTTTATGGGCAGAGACCTTCTAAGTCGCGTATTTTACGCCCTTAGAACATCTCTTGTCGTAGGAGTCGGAGCAAGTTTCATAACCACCCTCATAGCCTCTTTTTACGCCTACGTAGCAACGCTTAATTCAAATTTTATAAAAGAGTTTTTTGACAGGCTGATAGATGCGTTTTTGTCCCTGCCCAGCATTATATTTATCATGATCTTTTCATCGATTTCCGGCGGCAGGCTATTTACGATTATCCTTATAATCGGGCTTTGCTCATGGATGCAAAGCGCAAAGGTTATTTTAGGCGCTCTTAAAACGATGCTTAAGAGCGATTTTATAGCTCAAGCCAAAATCAACGGAGCGACGCATTTTAAACTTATATTTTTTGAAGCGCTTCCAAATTTAAAGGCTCTGCTTTTTACCCTTTTCGGTATCAATGCCGCGCACGCAATCGCCATGGAAGCGACGCTTAGCTTTTTTGGAGCGGGAAGCGATCTGTCCGCGATTAGCCTAGGCCTCATGCTAAACGAAAGCACGCAGGCGCTATTTATGGGCTCTTGGTGGGTCGTGCTTTTCCCGGGAGTTGTGCTGTTTTTGCTCATACTCTCTTTTGCGATTTTAAGCACGAGCTCAAACGGCAAGGGTATAAAGATATGATCGAGATAGAAAATTTAAATCTAAAATTTAAAAATAGGCCGATTTTATCAAATCTTGATTTCGCCCTCGCTCAAAACGAATGCGTCGCGATAACCGGAAATAGCGGCTGTGGAAAGTCTATGTTTGCAAAGGCGATGATAAGGCTTTTTGATGACGATTTTAGCCTTAGCGCCGATAAATTTAAAATTTGCGGCAGAGATATTTTGGCTCTTGATCAAAATGAGCTTAGAGAGCATAGGCGAAATGTCTGCGCTCTGATCTTTCAAAACAGCCACGGCTCCTTTCATCCCATGCTAAACGTAGGCGATCATTTCAATCTTTACCTTAAAAAAACTATGGAAATAGCACTTATTAAGAAAACGGCTTTTGAGTATTTTGCCAAATTCGGCTTTGACGACGCGAACACGCTTTGGCATAAATTTTCTTATGAGCTAAGCGGCGGAGAGGCGAGCAGGGTTCAGATAGTTTTGGCGCTTTGCTTGAAGCCCAAAATTTTAATATGCGACGAGATAACAAGCTCGCTCGATACTCTAAACAAAAGAAATATTATAAATATGCTAAATTCTCTCAAGCGCGAGTTCGGCATTATATTTATCACGCATGAGCTCGGGCTTATTTCGCATCTGACAAATAGAATTTTAAATCTCAAAAACGGAAAATTTCAATGATATTAGAGGCTAAAAACATATCAAAAAATTTTGAGTTTAGAGAGCATTTCGGGCATAAGCAGATCTGTTTGGAGGTGCTAAACGATATTAACTTTAGTCTTGAAAGCGGCGAGAATTTATCCATCCTAGGGCAAAGCGGAAGCGGCAAAAGCACTCTGGCTAAAATTTTGGCTCTAGTTATAAAACAAAGCGGAGGCGAGATATTTTTTGAGGGCAAAAATCTATCAAATTTAAACCAAAACGAGATTTTGCGATGCAGAAGCAGGATCCGTCTTGTGATGCAAAATCAAAAATTATGTCTAAATCCGGCTCTTAAGATCAAAACTCAGATTAGAAACATAAAGAATTATCTTAAACTAAATTTTGATGACGAGCTTGTGGGCTCGCTTTTAAAAACGCTAAATTTACCCGCAGAAATTCTAGCTAAACTCCCGCATCAAATCAGCGGCGGCGAGGCTGAGCGCGTAGGCATGCTAATAGCTATGCTCTCAAACCCGAAACTCCTAATTCTCGATGAGATAACGAGCGGGCTTGATTTTGAGGCAAAAGAGAGGCTTTTGGATATGCTTTTGACGCTTAATAAAAACATAAATATCATATTTATAACTCACGATCTAATGAGCGCGAGAAGGGTCGCGGACAAGGTTTTGCTGCTCGAAAAAGGAAAGCAAATTTTCTTTGGCGACTTTGAAAACATTAAGGAGTGTCCTAAATTTTTAGAGCTTTCGGAGGCTTTGAGTTATTAAGCGCTGCGCGATGTTCGTGTGTAAAGAGTGGGCGCCTTAATCCCGATACGCCGCAAAATTTTAATGTATTGCGGCAAAAAATCTTAAAAGCATCCTTTTTGCTCTCTTTTAATTCCTACGCGTAGCCGCTTTCCTTGGATTTTGATTATTTTCCTTCCTTTTATATTCGTTTGGATATAATTTTTCCGAAAAATAGGTATCAAACGGCACCAAACTGTCAAACATAGATTTTTTAACCCAAAAATAAAGTGAAAGGAGAGATTATGTCATTTATAGATGAAGATTACGTAAATACCGTGCCGCAGGATCTGCTGGAGCGCGGTATACGCTTAAGGGAGGAGTACGGAATTTATGGAATCGCTTGGAGATTTGATGATGTAATGGAGGTGCTAAAAATCGCAAGAGATAGAGATATGCTTATCGTCGGAGGGGATGTATATCGCCTAAGCGGTAATAAGCCCATTATCACATACGATAGCTGGAGCATTAAAGAGGGAGATGACGGTGACGATGCATTCGAACTAGCGGTTCGATACATCACTAATTATCGCGCTAGAAACGGAGATGATTTTGCATACTGCCCAGCCATTGGCCCTGGGCGGGTATCCAAATGAAAATTTTAGCTTACAATATAGAATATGTTGGTTTTGCTCATATTCGGATAGATATAAAATATAAAAGGTATGCCGAGCCGAATGCCAATGTATGCGTAGATGGGATATAAAAGATTTTAGGGGCAGCTTTGAAAGACAACAAAGTAGTTCTAATACTATCGATTGAAAGCGATAGAGATCTATCCGAGACAATAAGCAGCAGCGGCATATCCGCAACAAAAACCTGGCGCAGGGGAGATTTGAAAATAAAAGGCTCTATTTTAAAATACAAAAATTTTGGCTTTAGCATAGAGGAAAAATTTTATGATATACCTTCTGCCGGAGATCTAATTAAAAAATTCTTGGCAGACATAAATGTCGCGAGGAGTATAAAATTACAAAGCGTAAAAAAGCTGCTAAGAGTCGTGATTTACAGCCACGGTAGCTTGCCGGGTCTATACTACGATACGGATTTGCTAAGGCTATTAGCGGATAACGATATAAATTTAGATAACGACGTGTATTTTTTAGATGAATAAATTTGAATTGCATACTAAAATAAAAGTGCTAAAGGCGCGGCTTAAACTGCAAAAGCCGGAAATTATAACAAATCCTGTACAAAAGGATGAGCTTGTCGAGCAAGATCTGTGCGGTAAAGATCTGTGCGATTTAGACCATAGCACAATCAAACTCTTATCGGGAGATTTGAGTGTCTTTAATGACTATGCTTTTAGGTATTATATCCTGGATTTTATTGATTTTTACGAGCGTTTCGGCGATGAGGCGATTATAGAAGATATGTTTATTCAGGCATTTGCACCACCTATGCGGCGAGCACGAGCGAAACAATTTAGCAGAGATGAGGTAAAAATAATCATAGATTTTTTACAAAAAAATTATGAAGATATTGCGAGAATTACGCATTCCAAGAAATATAAAAAGTTAAAGCCCTACGAACAAGAAGAAATTTATATACCATTCAAACATTTTGAAAAAGAGATAAAAAATGCGATAAAATTTTGGGAGAAGTATTATAAGGGCAAAAATTTATAAGGATTGGCAAATGCGCCTAATAGAGACCGATTTGGGCAAATATGAGGAATATATCTATTTCTTTATAGAGAAAAATAGGGCGTATTTTAACGCCTACCAAGAGCAGATATTTCCTTTCGATATGGAGTACATACCTAGCTTATTGTGGTTGCTTGCATCTTTTGCAGAAACTACGATTAAAATTTTTGATGATTTGGACGAAAAGACAAGAAATGAAATTTTTGATTTTGTGGAAAGGGGGGGGGCGGCAAGCGAAGACGAATATATCGGCACGGCGTTTTGCACCGGCTTTGTTGAAACAATTATAAATATTGCGAAAGAAGACGAATATAAGATAATTAGCAAATATTTTAGGGATGAAACGCTAGAATACGCCGCCACCTGGATGAAATTTGGCGAATAGCTAAATCGAGTTTTATTCAAGTCATATTTTAAAACAATAAGGAGCTGTATGCTTAAACATGAATTTTTACTCAAAAAGACAAAAGAAAATATCTTCTCTAAAGAGCATTGCGTAGTAATTAGCGATGATCTGATACTTCATATTTCGTACTCTCTTGAGTGGGTGCAAACCACATGGAATGATGAGGCAAATTTGAAAAAAGGTCTAAATTACTATGGCTATAGCTGGATAGAAGATAAAGCTAAATTTATAGATATAATATACTCTTGGAGGTCGCTTTTCTTTAGCGCGGATGAGCAGATTGTTTTTGATAAAAACTGCGCCCTAAATAAATCCTCGGTTATCGAGCAATTAGACAGTCTATTGGAACTAATCGATTCGGCAATTAAAAATGATTTATATATTTTGCATTTAGGGATTTAGCAAGTATGCGGCGATTTAATAATAAAACAGAAGAAAGATCATGAAAAGAAATTATAAAAAGATAATACCCGTAAGAGGTAGAAGGAAATTTTCGATTAATAATTTTAGAAAAATTTTCGCGGAGGGCGATATACTGCAGATCGGTCAAAGGCGGTTTTTATTTTGTAGCTGGAATAATCTGCTACGTATAAACGGCGATAATTCGGGGGAGTTTATAGTATTGCCGCCCGAAGCTAATGCGAAAAATAATAATGGTCTGATTTCTAAAAAGTGGATATTGGAGAATTTAGATTTTGTATGTGATCCGGAGTCGCCCAGAAATATAAGCATATTTTCTTATTACGATAGTTTTTTAACCGAATACAAAAGGATAAATGATAAAATTCCTGCAAAATTTACTTATAAATTTTTAGAATTCAAAGACGATCTAAAAAATGGAGATATTATAGAGTGTCACAAGGCTTTTCGTCCATATGATCGAAAGATAAAATTTATCGTCGCAACCGATACGAAAGGATGCCCGAGACTACCCTATCTGGAGGGGTTTTATTCCGGTATGTTTGCGCCTATTGGCTATAGCGATAAAATGCACTCGAATAAAGGACGGGAATATGCGATAAGCTCGAGTTGGCTAATTAAGAACTGGGAAGCCGCCTTTGTCGGTAATTGCGATATAAGGCACACTTATGTAAATTTACAAAACCGAAAAGAGGTTTTAAATTTTACCGATAAAGAGTTGGAAAATTTTATAAAAATTAAGCGAAAGAAATTAAAATTTAAATGGAAAAAGTAGATAATGGTTCTAAAGCGAGCTTGTATAGTATCACGTAACGAAAGGGCTTTGAAAGGTGACGGCAATGATAAAAAGCATTATAGATCCAACTAATTTCGATATAGAATTTAGAAAAATAAGTAGAAATAAAAGAGGCATAGCCAGATCGAGAATAGATTTTGAAAATATCGATGTAGAGGCTAAAATAAGGCTAGTTATGTTTTTAATTTCAAAAGCAAACCCTCTAGATAGCATAGTCTATAAAATTCTTTTTTGGGAAAGAGATGAGAAGATAGAAGAATATCTTCTTAAAAATATGAAGGGGCAATACACAAAAGCTAAGCCTTATAAAAACGGCGCCAGAGCGGGCGTTATCTTTATAGAAGAAAAGACGCTTGAGCCAAATTTTTTGAGATCCATACTGCTGTACCATTTTAATTTTGAGCTGGCAAAAGAACCATCTTTGAACATTAGAGTTCAGTTAGCCGTAAACAATAAAGAGAAATTTTCGATTTTATTTGATATATACGATGACCGAGGCTGCTATGTGTATTACTTTTAAAATTTTATAATACAAATATTTAAGGAAAGAGGATATGGCAATTTGGCAATGTGAGTTTTTTATTCTGCCTAAAAGCGATACATATGATCTGCAATACGATCCGCAATATAGCGATATAAGGCTCTTTGAAGACGATAAATATTGGGAAAAAGCAAAGATCAAAAAAGAGATATTTTCTGAAATTTCGCGCCTATTAAAGCCTGAAAAATCTTGGTCTAACGAAATGGATCTATACGGAAGCGAAAACGGTAACCGCTTAGAGGTGTTTTTTGATGCTAATAATATAATAGAGTCCGTTACGTTTCATATCGATTTTAGATCCGAGTATGAGACCGTATTAAGGGGCATAATATCATTGTGCGAGAAAAACGGTTTTTGCATTATAGACGGTAGTTTAAAGAATTTAAAATTATCCTTTAATGCTATAAAAGAGACAATCAACAAATCCAAAAACAAAGAATTTTTTACAGAACTTGTTAGAAACAGTATAATAGGCGATAAAAACGAACCGCCTATCATAGAGGCCGTAGATGATTTCAAATTTAAGGATGATTTTAAATGATTGTAAAATGTATAAAAGAAGACGAGCATGAGTATCTAGGATTAAACAGAACCTATTTTGTTTATGGCATTCAATATATAAATGGGGAGATGCATTATTGTATATTACCGTATGAAGGAATTTGGTATTGGAGTCAATTTGGTGCTGAATATTTTCAAGTAATAGATGAAACGATACCTATGAATTGGAAATTTGGGATGTACGGGGAATATTTTAGATGTTTTACCGCGTCTTACGAAGAGGCCGCAACCGATGAAGATCATTATGGAAAGCTTATTGATGGAGACCCAACAGAAGAGGAAATTTTTAGGAAGAGAAGAGCCGAGATGATCGATGACGTATATAATACGCATATCATCAAAGATCTTAACCGTTTCATATATGATCTAAGCTCCAGCCTATCGGTGCAGATGAATATCGCAAATAAAGTATTGGATATAGAGATATCGGATGCAAACGCTGGGGCCAAACATCGTAAAATGAATATTTTAAAGGATGACGGATATAGCTGGTATTTGATAGAATCGGACGCAAGCACCTTTAAAGCCAATGCTACAAATGATTATTTAAGACCCGTATTAAAGTATCTTAAATTGTGGCTAGGCAGAAAGAATTTTAGATAATCGGGCAGAAAGATTTAATATGGTGAGTGCGACCGATAAAGAAATTTTTGTAAAAATTTTGAATGAAGATATTAATGTATGGCGCCCGGTAAAGGCTGTTCAAATCGCGCAATATATTTTTAAAATTACCGATACGACGAATTTTGAATCCGAGCTAGATGAAATTTTAGAATTCAAATACGGCGATATTGTAAAATGCAGAGAAAAAGACGGCGATTTCTACGCTTTTGAGCTATTATGAAAAAACCCGCCTTATAAATAGCAACGCGCTTATCATATGGCTTGATTTAATCCCATTTTTCGCTATAATGAACGTCAAATTTCACTCACGGGGATAGCGATGAGCCTTGTTTCTTACGAATTAAAAAAGCAAAAACTAGATAGAGCGCGCAATGTGGCGCTTTGGAAGGCGCGTGGCGGCGTGGCGGTGGCGGTGGCGGTGCTGTTTATTGCTATGCGCAAGGATTTCGGAGATTTCTCGTTTCTATTTTTATTAGTGTTGCTAGCTCTTGCTTATCCTGCTTACAAATACCTAGCCGTGCGCATTTCGCATAAATTTGAATCGCTCAGTGAAGAGGCTTTTAAAAACGAATTTCTGCTTTGGATTGCAAAGGAGCTGCGTCTTACCTTTCAGCCTTTCGGCGCGTTTTTACTCGATGAAATTTACAAAAATCCGCTCCGTAAAGAGGCAAATCTATGCACTTGCAAGCACGCTATAGTGGGCAAGACGCCCGAATTCGGTATAAAAATCGGCGACATCTGCCTAAGTCGCGATTTCGATAAAAACAGAGAAAATCGAGTATTTGAGCTAGATAAAATTTTGCATCTTAAAAAAAAGGATGATACTGCGATTTTCGACGGGCTTTTTGCAAAATTTGATTTTAGCGAAACCTTCGATAGCAAAATTTTAGTCGTACCGCGCGGAGAGTTCATCTTCGGCGCATCAGATCTGAAGCTACTCAAAGACAGCCCGCATCTAAGCGCGTCGTTTGATGTTTATCTCAACAATCCCGCCGCCGCCGCATTTTTGCAAAACAAAAAAATTTTAGAAAATATGCAGACGATCACCGTAAATTTGTTCGGCAAAACTGAGCTTTATCTGGGCGAAAACAGCCTCGTAATCGGCGTTGAAAATAGCGAAATTTTCAAATCTGCGCCGAGCTCGCAAAGCGCGAAGCTGCTAGAAAGCCTAAATAAAATGATCGAGATCGCTAAAATTTTTGCCTATCTCAAAAAGCTCGGGCAGGTAGAGTAGAAATATTTCGATTTAAAATTTAGAGCTCAAAGCGCGATTGCGGCGGGCAGAATAAAATTTACGATAACGGATAAATTTAAAGAGAAGGGGTGCATTGTGGATATAAACGAAATACAAGCTCAAACTCGCAGTATGCGCGCCCTATATGTCGAGGATGATAATGAGGTAAGGCGGCAGACCGCGAAAATTTTAAAACTATTCTTTCATCAAGTTATCGACTGCGGCGACGCTCAGGAAGGTATCGAGAAATTTAAAGCAAGCAAAGCGGGCATTGTTTTTACCGATATCAATATGCCGGGCATGAGCGGGCTTGAGATGTTAGAGCGGATCAAGCAGATCGATCCTTCGGTAAAAACGGTCATCTTCTCGGCCTACGACGAGTCTAAATTTTTTACCAAAGCCATAGCTATCGGCGTGGACGGCTATATTCTAAAGCCTTTTACGACCGAGGATCTACTAAGCGTGCTTGAAAAAATCACACAAAGTATCGAAACCAAACCCGCAAAGTTTATTTATCTAAGCGGCGATTTCGTGTGGGATAAGCAGAGCTCGAGCTTATCTAGGGCTGGCGAAATTATCAAACTAACTAAAAACGAAACCTCTTTGTTGCAGCTGCTTTTAAGTTCCAGCGGGCGGATCGCAAGCGGTCTTGAGATAGAAAACGAGCTGTTCGAGGACTGCGA
Source organism: uncultured Campylobacter sp. (assembly GCA_963529625.1). Lineage (GTDB taxonomy): Bacteria > Campylobacterota > Campylobacteria > Campylobacterales > Campylobacteraceae > Campylobacter_B. Next base: position 43,735 of record CAURZM010000012.1, read on the forward strand.
CGAGTATGACGACAAACGGGTAAGAAATATCATATCCAGATTTCACCGAAAAATCGGCTATAAGCTGATAGAAAACATCTACTCGCAAGGATACAGAATAAAATGGCGATAGTGGACATCAAGAAAAACCATCAGAGATTTGAGACGATATTTTCGAATTCCGGCGTCGGCATCTTCATCGTGGACAAGAAAAGAAATATTATGGAGTGCAACGAGACCTTTTGTAAAATTTTCGGCTACGAATACAACGAGATCATCGGTAAATCCGCGCAAACCATACATCTAAGCGAAGAAAAATACTTGCATTTCGCAGACATCGCCTTTAATAAAGTAAGGAAAGATCAAGCCTTGCAGCTAAACTACGAGCTAAGGCACAAAAGCGGCAAAGGGCTGTGGATTAGAATTTCGGGCGATTCCATATCGGGAAACGACGAGGTGCTTTGGATAGTGGTGGATATCACCAAAAGGGTAATGGCGGAGAAGAAATTAAAGCAAAGCAGGCTAAAGGTCAAACGGCTAAATTTAACGCTCAACCACGAGATCGAGGAGCAGCTAAAGCTCATAAGGCGCCAAGACGAGCAGCTGCAGTATCAATCAAGGCTCGCACAGATGGGCGAAATTTTAAATATGATAGCGCATCAGTGGAGGCAGCCGCTATCTGCCATCTCGGCTACGGCTTCGTATCTAAGCACTAGCTGCTTGATGGCTGATAAATTTGACAAAACCGCTCTTTTGGAGGAGCTCGGCAAGATCGAGCAGTATTCCAAGCACCTATCCGAAACGATCGACGAGTTTAGAAATTTCTTTAAGCCCGCTAAGATCAAGGAAGTTACGAGCCTGGAGGAGCTTTGCAATATGGCGATAAATATCGTAAAAGCGATACTGCAAAATCAAAAGATTAAAATTTACGCGAAATACGGCTGCAACCAGACTTTGCTCACATATAAAAACGAGGTTTCGCAGGTTATTTTAAACATCATAAAAAATGCGCAGGACGCCTTTTTAGAAAGAAATATCGACGACGGCGTTATCGAAATTTCAACCTACATCGAAAAGTCCTACCTTTGCCTAAGCGTAAAAGACAATGCGGGCGGCATCAAAAAGGAGATCGCGGATAAAATTTTCGATCTGTATTTTTCTACCAAAGCCAGCAAAAACGGCACAGGCATCGGGCTGTATATGTCAAAGATCATCATCGAAGATCACTGCAAGGGCTCGCTCGTCGTAGAGAGACTAAAGAACGGCTCAAATTTTATAATCAAACTTCCGAAATGAGGCTTTTCTGAGACAATTTAAAATTTAATCCAAATTTACGCTACAAATGGGCTGCACTCTTTTTATATAATTAACAAAGATTAAATTTTATGTAAGGAGGGGGCGATGAGCGAACCTGAAGACAAAATTTATCTGGAGGAGCGGAAGCTTGTTAGAAGATATTCTCCGCTCACATCGGTGCTTGTAAACACTCTGTTTTTGTTTGTAGTGTTTTACGCATCGTGGTGGATCTTTCAAGATCCTAGGGGACTGATGAGGATGTATACCCCTTACGTGGGATATATGTGGTGCAGATGGCTGCTCGTGGTCATCATCTGGATCGCGTATATTTTTGATTTTTGGCCATTCAAAAGAGAGTGGCTCTATACGGCGGGGCCATCGAAAAAGGGCATTATCTTTACCGTGATGGTATTTTTTACCTTCTTCGTATTCTTAAAGATATTCTTCGAATTTATTTTAGGCGAGCTTGCCATATCGTATTTTAGTCCGCGAAGACTCGCGGAGCTTGGCATAACCGATTTTTACGCTCTTGAGTATTCGGCTCAGGCCATTTTGATGTTTGCCGCTATCGCGTCGTGGCTCAGCCCTTCTTGGGTGGTGGCTGCGGATAACTCGCCGTGGCAGAAGCTAAAGCAGCCCGTTAAAGGCTTTACCGTTTTTATCTGGACCTTTTTGCTAAGTATGATCGTATATTTCGTATTTTTCCACTCGCAAATGGGAATTTTATTCGATCCGTGGCAAAAATACACATCCATTACTCCGCCTTGGTGGCACAACTTCGCCGATACCGTGCACGGAAATTTCAATATCGCCTGGATCATGTGCTGTACCGTTATGGTGTGGGTGTATGAAACTATCTGGGAGAGGTATCCTTTTAGCCTTATTAAGACGAACTGGCTTAGAAGGACAGCGTCGTTTTTCGGCATTATAGCGATGGCGTTTTGCTTTTCGTTCTTCTTTTACTATCTACAAGAGCTCATCTGGGGCGTGCATATTAGAGGCGACAGGAGGCTTTTTGCGCCCGATTGGCGATGGCTGCACGTAGGTGAGATAGCTATATTTTGGCTCGTGCCGGTGCTATTTATTAAATTTTACTGCAACAACGCGGTCAATAAATTTTCAAAGCCCGTCAATATCCTTCTTAGAACGATCATAAGCATGACGGCGGCTATCGTCCTATACTATGTCTATTATCAAGTCTCGCACTTTTTGCTAGGCACCCAAAAGGGCTTTTCGCACCCGCAACAATTCCCTATGATTCCGATGATCTGGTTTATCAATGTAATGCTGATAAATTACTGGTTTATGGACGGCTGGCCGGGCTGGAAGCTTGCAGGCAAGAAAGAGGAAGCAGAGGAAGCAGGCGAGGAAGATGATTTTGGAAATAAAAATTCCATCAAAGGCTTGGTAGTGGGCTTTATCATAGGCGTGATCATCTATGTAGCCGTAGTTTATCTAGCGCCTGTCGTGGGCAATATGCTTACAATTTTTAATAAATAAAGGATCTGAGATGAATGAAGCTAGAAGAGATTTTATAAAAGGCGGCGCGGCGGGCATAGGACTCGGCGCGCTCGCATCGATGGGGGTATTTTCATACTCTCCTGCGAGGGAATTTTTTCTTCCGGATGAAGTGCGAAAGATGACCGATTTCGGCGCGATTAAAAGCGTCGAAGTTACTAATATCTCCGAAACTAGTTGGTTTGACAACTCGATGCTGATGGGCGATATTAAAGGCGCAGGAGGACTTTTGGTGGATCAATATCTTTTTAATTGGCCTCCGTTCGGTAATGGAAAAGGGCTTGCCAAGGGAAGTTATAAAGAGGGAATGGAAAAGATTAAACATCTATTGCCGGATAAAGTAGATGAGGCTTGGGAGGTTACTAAGGCTCTATCCGTAAATCCCGATAACGCGGGCGGCTACTCCGCTTTGATAGAGATAGAGCGGCTAAACGGCGAAAAGAAAAAATATCTGCTTGATTGCGGCTGGTCCTACAAATGGATGCACGAGTGTTTTAAGCGGGAGGGGATCGATAAGATGCTGCAAAGCGGCGAAATAGACACCCTCATAATGTCGCACGAGCACTACGATCACTTTTGGGCGCTACCCGTCGTTTTAAAGTATAAGCCCGACATCAGGATCATAATCCACGAAGGCTTTTACCCGGAGGGCAGACAATATATCAAAGATTCAGGCCATAAAGGCGAGCTTGTAGTGTTTAAAAAGGGTAGAAACGAGATTGAGCCCGGAATGTGTACGTTTTGCTACGACTGCCCTATCATTACGAGAGTTTTTGGCGAGCAGTCGATATTCGTAAACGTCAAAGACAAAGGTCTTGTGAGCATTACGGGCTGCTGCCATCAGGGTATTATTACATTCTCTGATTCCGCATACAAAGAGCTAAAATATGACAATGATCAGCTCTACGGGCTTTACGGTGGACTTCATATCTCGCCGTTTGACGACTGGGATCCAAAATACGACGATCTAGTTATCGGACTGAAAAGATGGAACTACCAGGTCATGGCGTGTAACCACTGCACGGGCCTTCTGACCGTGCAAAAATTCGTCCGCGAGGGCTATCCTATCGTAAAGGGCACGGCTAGATTTAGAACCAAAACGTCCGATTATCTGGGCAACGGCGACAAGGTTAAATTTGGATAGAAGCATGGAATTTCAAGATATTTTCCCTTTGAAATTTAAATACTCGTTTGAGGATTACAGGTCGCTTATGAGATGTATATTGATGAAGTCTCTTTATGATAGCGATGTAAAATCCTCAAGCAGGTATCAGGGGATGTATAAGGGGAACTATTTTAACGAATGCTGGAGCATAAAATTCGGCTTTTATAGCGGAATTTACGGCATCGTTTTGCGGGAAGTGGAAGAGGGCACGGGCGTATTTGAGCTTTATTATTTCCCCTCTGCAAACGACGAACTGCTCGGTAGCGTCTCGCTTTTTGAAGCCGTTTTGGCCGGAGGGCCGGATTTTTTAGAAAAGGTGCGAAATTTCTCCGCGCACGAGGAGCTTTTAAATAACTTCTGCGTCGCTACGATCTACTTAAAGCCGCAAGAGCAGGGCATGGCGCTATCTTTTAAAACAAAGCTCAGAGATAGATCGTACGCAAAGGATGGTGTGTGCATAGAGGGCAAGCAGATCATCGCAAAAGAGGGGCTCGATAAAAATTTCCCCTGCTTTAGGGTATCGCTTGCGTTTATGAACTTTTTGCATATCGCGCTTTGCAAAATTTACGAGCCGCGCTACGAGAGCTTTGAAATTTACAAAAAAGCGGCGCACGCCGTGATCTACGACAAAGAGCGCAACTTAAAAAGCAAAGAAGATCCGCTCTGCGGCGAAATTTTTGTAAATTTAATCTACGGCAGCAAGGGCGAGAGCGACGGGCGCATTAAATTTGACGATAGATCTTTTAAGAAGCTGTCCGGCTCGGCACCTTTGTTTAAATTTTTGCTACGCTTAGCCAAAGAGGATAAAAAACAAATTTTTATGCAAGGCGGCGAGCGGCCGAATTTTTTCATCATCACCGGTTATCTGGGCTCGGGCAAGACGAAATTTATACAAAATTTCATCGAGCATGAAACGGCGCAAAATAGATTTACTGGCATCATTCAAAACGAGATCGGCAAAATCGGCCTCGACGGCGCGCTGCTGGACGCCAAATATGCGCTCGTAGAGATTGACGAGGGGTGTGTTTGCTGCTCCATGGCGGGGCAGATCAAGCTCGCGATCTCGCAGCTTAAGCCCAAAAAACCCGACAGCATCGTGCTTGAAACCACCGGCGTCGCCAATCCTTTCAATATCTTAAGCGAGCTAAACGAGATCAAAGACGCGGTCAATCTATGCGCCATCGTCACCGTCGTGGATGGAGCGAATTTTTTAAAAGAGCGGGGCAGATCAAAAATAATGCTCGAGCAGATCAAGGCCGCCGACGTCATAGTGCTCAATAAAATCGATCTGATCTCGCTCGAGCAGAAGGGGCGGATACGACAAGCTTTGATTCAAAACAACCGCTGCGCCGAGATATTCGAGACGATAGGCGCCGAGCTAAATCCAAACTATCTGCTCTACCGCCAGAGCGACACCTCGTATATGGCGTCCGTCCTGCTTGAGGGCAAAATGCATGCGACGCACGAAGACGAGGGGATAGTCTCGTTTAAAAAAAACCTTCCCGAGGGCATCGATAGGCAAAATTTCATCAAATTTATGAGCGACATACCGGAAAATTTTTACCGCATAAAGGGGCTTACGAGCTTCAAAAACGACGAGGCGCAATACGTCGTGCAGTTCGTAAACGGTAAATTTGAGATAACGCCTTTTAGCGACTACAAACGATGCGATAATTTTTTGGTCTTCATCGGGCGAGGGATAAAGGAAAGCGCTTTTTCAACCGATCTTTTTTAGGGCTTAGAGGGTAAACTTGTGTGTATTTTGAACGACGATGCGGCATGACTTTATAAAAACGATAGAATGCCGCCGCCAAACATTAAATTTAAACACAAGTTGACTCGAACTCTTGCGGTAAATTTCCGGAATTTATCACTACGCTAGGATTGTATGTAGTGTATAGTTTGCCATTGAAAAGTCCTTTAGGTAATTTGTTTTACTTTAAAACGTTATCCCAAAACATCCTCAAGCGCGGTTTTTAGATCGCTAAATTTAAAGCTAAATCCGCTCTCTGCCAAGGCTTTGGGATAAACTTTTGCGCCCTCAAGCAGCACGACGGATCCCTCGCCTAGCATCAAATTTAACGCAAATTTAGGCACTTTAAAAAACGTCGGTCGTCCTAAAACCTCTCCTAAAATTTGAGTAAATTCGCCGTTGGTGCTAGGTTGCGGCGAAACGAGATTAAAAACGCCGCTTTGGCGGTTTTGCAAGGTAAATTTAAACGCCTCTAGCAAATCAACGATGTGAATCCAGCAAAACGCCTGCTCGCCGCTACCGATCTTGCCGCCAAGACCGAGCCTAAACGCCGGCAGCATCTTAGCCAGCGCGCCGCCTCGCCCTAGCACCACGCCTAGGCGAAATATCGCCGTTTGCGTCCGCGCTTTGGCGGCCTCGCTCTCCCACTCGCATGCTAGCTCGCCCAAAAATCCGCGGTCAAATTTGACCGAGCTCTCGTCGTGACCGAGCCCGTTTTCATATATCCCGACGGCTGAAGCGCTGATGAAAAAGGGCGGATTTTCTAGCTCGTTTATAGCGCAAACCAGCGTGCGCGTCGTCTCTATCCTGCTTGCGCGAAGCTGCTTTTTATAAGCCTCGCTCCATCTTGCGGCGATAGAAGCGCCGGCTAAATTTATAACTGCGTCGCAGCCTTTGATGAGGTTTTTGAGCGCGTCTTTGTCGGCGTAGGCGGCCCTTGGGATAGCTACTATCTCGCACCCCTGGGCTCTAAAAAAGCGGCAGAGTTCGTCGCCGATAAATCCGCTCGTACCGTTTACGGCTATTTTCATATTTTGCCTTTTTGATAAATTTGCTTTGACGCGGACGGTCAAATTTGATGCCGCGCAGGGTTAAATTTGGCGTTAAATTTAATGCCCGAAGTCAAGCCGTTTCGCTCAAATTTGACGGCAAAACGAGGGCTTAAATTTGCCGTCAAATTTACTTTCTAAAATACTCTTTCACGCCGTTTTCGCCATCTATCTGCGAGCGTAAATTTTCTAGCGCGGCGAATAAATTTTACTGACACCCTTCGCATTCGATCGAGCGATCTGCGACATTGTTTAGCTTCTCGCTATCGGGGCTTTCGGAGCGTAGATAGTAGGTCGATTTTAGCCCCAGCTGCCATGCAAGCGTGTAAATTTCGCTCAGATAGCCGCCGCTAGCTTTGTCTAGGCTCATGAAAATATTTAGGCTCTGGCCTTGATCGATCCATTTTTGGCGGATGGCGCCCGCTTTTACGAGTAGGCGCTGATCGAGTTCGTATGCAGGCACGTACGCCTGCCACGTTTTCGGGCTTAAATTCGGCACGACGACCGGGATCATGCCGCTTAGATTGTGTTCGAACCATTTGCGCTTATACACCGGCTCAATCGTCTGCGTGGTGCCTACGAGTATGCTGATACTCGATGTCGGCGCGATCGCCATCAGATAGCCGTTTCGCATGCCGTCGCGCTTTACTTTTTCGCGCAGTCCGTCCCAGTCGCAGCTGCTCTGCTCAAAAAGCCCGCCGCGCTTAACAAGCGCTTTGGCGTTTTCGTTCGCTAAATCGATCGGGAAAATTCCTTCGCTCCACTTCGAGCCCGCAAAATCAGGGTATCTACCTTTTTCTACGGCTAAATTTGAACTTGCTTTGATCGCGTTAAAGCTCACGTTTTCCATTATCCTATCGATCAGCTCGAAGTGCTCGTAGCTGCCCCACTTCACGCCGCGCTCGGCAAGCATCTGCGCCTCGCCCATTACGCCGAGCCCTATCGCGCGCGTTTTTAGATTGGTGTATTTGACCTTGGCGTGCGGGTAAAAATTTAGATCGATGACATTATCGAGCATCCGCACGGCGATCGGCATCACGCGAGCTATCTCCTCGCGGCTGTTAATTTTGCTTAAATTTACGCTTGCAAGGTTGCAAACCGCCGTCGCGCCCTCGCTGCAGCCCTTTTCTACGATAAAAATTTCTCTGCCGCCCAGCGCGTCTAGCGCGGTGATCTTTTTCGCCTTTTTTACGATGCCTGCGTCGGTTCTTACTTCTTCGTTTTCCTCAAACAGCCTCTCGCTGCCGTCAGCGAAAACGACCTTGATTTTATAGTGGTTCGGCGCCGTGTTTTGAAAGATCTCGGTGCATAAATTTGAGCTCCTGATTAAGCCTTGATGCGCGTTTGGATTGATGCGGTTGGCGTTATCTTTGAAGCACAAAAAGGGCATTCCAGTCTCAAAATAGCTCGTTAAAATTTTCTTCCAAAGCTCCTTTGCCAGGATAGTGGATTTTGAAATTTTATCGTCGGCCTCGTACTGCTCGTAGCGCGCCTCAAATTCCGCGCCATATAGATCGCTCAGATCGCTTACTTCTGCAGGATCGAAGAGCGTCCACTTGCCGCCGCTTTGAAGTCTTTTCATAAACAGATCGTTTATCCACAGCGCGGGGAAAATTTCATGCGCGCGGCGCCTCTCCTCGCCCGAGTTTTTGCGCAGATCGAGGAAGTCGCTCACGTCCATATGCCACGGCTCGATATACACGGCTATAGCGCCCTTACGCGTGCCCAGCTGATCGACGGCGACGGCGATGTCGTTCGTGATCTTTAAAAACGGAATGATGCCGCCCGCAGCGTTTTTATGCCCGTCGATGCTGCCGCCCATCGCGCGCACCTTGCACCAGTCCCAGCCGATACCGCCGCCGAATTTGCTCAGAAGCGCCATCTCCTTATAGCTATCAAAAATCCCTTCGATATTATCGGGCGTGCTTCCTACGTAGCAGCTGCTTAGCTGATGTCGCGTCGTGCGGGCGTTTGAAAGCGTAGGGGTCGCGAGCATGACTTCAAATTTAGATATGAGATCGTAAAATTTCTTCGCCCAGCTCTGGCAATCAAGCTCGTTTTGTGCGAGGAACATCGCTATCGCCATAAACATTTGCTGCGGAAGCTCGATCGGCGCGCCGCTTTTATCCTTGATGAGGTAGCGATCGTAAAGCGTCTTGATGCCGAGGTAGTTAAACTGCAAATCGCGCTGCGGCTGCAAATAAGAATTTAGATCCTCTAGATCGTATTTTTCCTTTAAGCCGAGCATTATGCGACCCGCCGCCTCACCGCGAGCGAAGTAATCTTGCAGGCTATTGTAGCCGCTAAAGCCCGTTACTTTGTGATACAGATCGTATAAAAATAGCCGCGCGGCGACGAAGGTCCAGTTCGGGCGGTCCACGTCGATCTTCTCGACTGCGGTTTTGATGAGGGTTTGCTGAATCTCTTCAGTGGTGATCATATCGCGAAACTGGATCTTTGCGTCCACCTCAAGCTCGCTAAGGCTTACGTTTTCCAGCCCCTCCACTGCCTCACTCGTGTATTTTTTGATCTTGCTTACGTCAAGTTCCTCGGTTCTGCCGTTGCGTTTGATTACTTTCATATCGTTCCTTGAAATTTAAAAATGCAAATTTAGCGTTAGTTTCCCAATATAAAATACGTCGTCAAAAGAGGCGGCGTAATAAATGCCGCTCATAATCCCGCCGTCTTTTAAATTTACGCTAGCTGCGCTGCAAAATCGCGCATTATAGCCAAAATTGCTTAAGCCTATCTGTCATTATTTTGGCTTATAGATTTTAAAATTTAGCGAAGCGGGCGGCAATGATGCGGTAAAATTCGAGCGGAATTTTATGGTAGCGGTGCGAAATTATGCAGGTAAAAATTTACGCGAAGCTTTGCGAAATTCTGCGCCGAAAAAGTAAGAAATAAAAAGAGCTTTGCAGGCAGGTTTAAATTTTACCCGCAAAGCTTAAAAATTTAGTTGTGTGGTAGCGGGATAGGCTTTCCGTTTAAGATCATAGAGTTGCTTGCCTTATCGAAGCTAAACTCCATCTTAACCCCATCTCCGTCTGGCTTAAGAAACTGCGAGCCGTAAACTTCCGCCATCGGCGCAAAATCGCGCAGGCTGTCATAAGGCGATAAGAAGTCCGTGATGGTTGTATTTATCGTAGCTTTGCCGTCCAAGCTCATACGCTTAAAAAGCTGCGTCTCGTCGATGTAGCCGCCTACTAGCGCGCTTGCGTTAAAAGCAAATTTCTTACCGAGGCTATTTTCAAACGAAAAATCATTCACGTTGATTTTCATATCATCTTTTAGCAGCTTCATAAAAAGCTCTTTATTTTCCGCTAATTTTTCGCCTTCTTGCGGATTTGAGATAACAGACAGATATTTTTCGAAAAGTGCGGCGCTAAAGCTGGTATCGACGCCTAAATGGATGTTTCGCACTAGCACATCGGCGATTTTTAGGCTTTGGGCTTTATCGCTTTCGTTGAAATTTAAAATTCCATCTTTTACGCGGTAGCTACCTTCCGTACTCATATCCGTAACTACGACGAAGCGCTGCTTATCTACAGTTACGACAAGCTCTTTTGTGCTGCCTGCAAAATCTATGTCATTCAAAAAGAGCTTAGTTATATTATCGTCTAGATCTTGGATGCCGTTTTTAAAGTTTGCCTCATAGATAAGATCCTTCATATCAAGACCCGAATCCTTGCCGTCGTCTATAAAAATTTCACCGATTTTAAAGCCCAAGGCTTTTATCGTTTTTCCGCTCATATCGCTCGTGCCGTTTAGGCTAAGGCCTGCAAGACGTCCCATTCCGCCATCTTCGAGCACATTTATATCGGCTAGCTTTGCGCTAAATTTAACCTCTGTAGGTCCGTAGTTTAGATGCGTGCTAAGCGGCGCGTCAGTCTTAAACAGCTTCTTGCAAGGCTCTGCGTAATATGGCGTCTTAATCGTTAAAATTCCGTCGCTCTCAAATCCATCCGCAGCGTTTTTTACGCTATGCTTAATAGTGTAGTCATAGCGAAAAGCAAAATCTTCCGGGAAAATTTTAGCAGGATCCGGCTCGTCCGTATCGTTGCTATCTTGCGCGCCTGCTTTCTCCTTTAGTTTGCTAAAGCCCTCAGCAAGGCTTTTTTGCAGTTTCTCTTTTTTTACTACGCCCTCGATAAAGCCGCTTGAGTTGCTATCTCCAGGATAAAATTTAGCGCTTTTAGTCTCGAAAATTTCGTTTCTAGCGATAAATTCTGCAATCTGCTGCTCAATCGCCGCGCTGGCACTCTTGCCGACCGCACCGTCAACCGTTTTGGTTATGCTATCGTTTACACTTTTAGCTACGCCCATTTTAGCGTCCTTTGTCGCTACAAAAACGCCCACTATAAGCGCTATGATGACCACTAAAGCCGCGATGATCTTTTTCATCATCTCTCCTTTAAATTTAAAATTTATTTGGGTCGTATTGTGCCGTAAATTTCTAAAATTTTCAAATTCTAGCTTAGTGTGCTTTAACCTAAAAGAAGTTATAATCGCGGCATTAATATTAAAATTTAGGAAAACTTATGGCAAAACAAACGAAATATATTTTCGTCACCGGCGGAGTGCTGAGCTCGCTGGGTAAGGGCATTGCGGCGGCGTCGATCGCGACGCTTTTAAAGCACGCGGGGCTTAAAGTGCGCATACTAAAGGCGGATCCTTATATCAACGTCGATCCAGGCACCATGAGCCCGCTGGAGCACGGAGAGGTTTTCGTCACCGACGACGGCGCGGAGACCGATCTGGATCTTGGGCATTATGAGCGGTTCTTGGATGAAAATTTAAGCCAAGACAACAACTTCACCACGGGCAAAGTTTACAGCTCCGTCATCGAAAAGGAGCGCAGGGGCGATTATCTGGGCAAGACGATACAGGTGATCCCTCACATCGTAGGCGAGATCGTGCGCCGCATAAAAAAGGCGGGCGAGGGCAACGACGTGCTGATCGTCGAGATCGGAGGCACCGTGGGCGATATCGAGGGACTGCCGTTTTTAGAGGCGATCCGCGCGATGAGAGTGGAGCTTGGTAGAGTAAATACAATGAATATCCACCTCACGCTCGTGCCTTTCATCAAGGTCGCGGGAGAGCTCAAAACTAAGCCCACGCAGCACAGCGTAGGCGAGCTGCGCCGCATCGGTATCAGCCCCGATATGATAATCTGCCGCTCCGAAATGCCGCTAAATCGCGCGCTAAAAGATAAGATCGCGCTAAGCTGCGGCGTAGATAAAAACTGCGTCATCGAAAGTCCAGATAGCGCGAGCATCTATCAGATCCCGCTTGCGTTTTTGAAGCAGGATATTTTAACGCCGATTGCGGAGACTTTAAGCCTAAACAAGCTCGAAGTCGATATGAGCAACTGGGACAGCCTCGTTAAGCGCGTCATCGTGCCTACGAACGAAACCACGATCGCCTTCGTCGGCAAATATATCGATCTGAAAGAAAGCTACAAATCCCTCACCGAGGGGATCATCCACGCGGGTGCGACGCTGGATACGCGGATAAGCTTAAAATGGGTAGATAGCGAAAAAATTGAAGCTACAAATGTAGATGAAATTTTCCGTGACGTAAACGGAATTTTAGTCGCGGGCGGCTTCGGCTCGCGCGGGATAGAGGGTAAAATTTTAGCCATAAACTACGCGCGGGTGCATAAGGTGCCGTTTTTGGGCATCTGCCTGGGGATGCAGCTTGCGATGGTGGAGTTTGCGCGCAATGTCTTAAAACTGAAAAACGCCAACTCCTCGGAATTTGACCCGCAGACCGAAGATCCTGTGATCTACCTCATCGACAGCTTTATCGACGCAAGCGGCAAAAAGCAAATCCGCACGCACAAATCCCCTATGGGCGGCACTATGCGGCTGGGCGGCTATGACTGTGACGTCAAAAAAGGCTCTCTTTTGGGTAAAATTTACGGCGAGCAAAAAACTATCCGCGAACGCCACCGCCACCGCTACGAAGCCAATCCGAAGTACCGCGCCGAGTTTGAAAAGCACGGTCTTATCGTCTGCGGCGAGAGCGACGGGCTTATAGAAGCGGTCGAGCTAAAAAACCATCCATTTTTTCTGGGCGTGCAGTTTCACCCGGAATTTACCAGCCGTCTAGTGCGCCCAAATCCTGCTATTTTGGGCTTTATCGAAGCATCTATAAAAAATGCTAGGTAAAAATGAGATAAGGGAAATTCTAAAATCGAGATTTGCGAACGATCGGCATACTAAAATTTCTGAAATTCCCTTACCCTGCGATCTGAAAGATACCTATAAGGCGGCTTTGCGCATAAAAACTGCCATCGAAGAAAACCAGCGCATAGCCGTAGTCGGCGATTACGACGTCGACGGTATCGTAAGCACCGTCATAATGAGCGATTTTTTCAATCAAATAGGCGCGGAGTACGTTATCAAGATCCCTAACCGCTTCACCGACGGATACGGGCTAAACAGCGAGATTATAGAAGAGCTTGAGGATGTGAATCTCATCATCACCGTAGATAACGGCACCTCCGCGACGGAAGCCGCCGAAATTTGCGCTCAAAAGGGGATCGATCTCATCATCACCGATCATCACATGCCCCCGCCCGTGCTGCCGCGCGCTTATGCGATAATCAATCCAAAGCAGCCTGACTGCACCTTCCCCAATATCGAAATTTGCGGCGCGCAGGTAGCGTGGTATCTCGTAGGCGCGCTAAAAGAAACCCTCGGCGTCAATTACGATATGGCAAGCTCGATGGATATTCTCATCATTGCCATAATCGCCGATATGATGGAGCTACGCGATATGAACCGCGCGCTTTTGCGCTTCGGCATCAAGCGGCTAAATAGCTCAAACCGCGCCTGCTTCAAGGCGATTAAAGAGCATTATTTTAAAAAGCACTTCGAATTTGACGATATTAGCTACACGATCGCGCCGCTAATCAATTGCACGGGGCGGATGGACGATGCGACGATGTCGTATAACTTCCTATGCGCCAAAAATATCAGAGAGGCAAACCACTACCTAGAGACGATAAATTCCATCAACAACTCGCGCAAAGAGGAGGAGAAAAGCCTCTACGACGAGATCGTAAAAAGCGTCGATCCGAGCGACAACGTCATCGTCGTGTGGGGTCCGCAGTGGCACGAAGGCATCATCGGCATCGTCGCAAGCCGCCTAAGCAAGACCTACAAAAAGCCCGCTATCGTCTTTAGCGTAAGCGACTCGCGCGCCAAAGGAAGCGCGCGCAGCATCGGTAAATTCGATATTTTAGAGCTGATCTCCTCGCAAAGCGAAATTTTAACGACCTTCGGCGGACACAAGGGCGCTGCGGGCGTGGGGATCGATCCTGCGCTACTTCAGGAATTTAAGCACCGCGTAAATGAGCGTATAACGCCCAAGGATCTGAGCGATTTTAGCGCACAAGACGATCTGCTGGGCGAGCTGGACGCGTCGCAGATAGACTTCGAGCTGCTTGAAATTTTAGAATTTTACGAGCCCTACGGGCAGAAAAATCCGCGCCCGCTCTTTTGTATCAAAGGCGCGCGCGCCCGCAATATTAGGGAGATCGGCAAGGAGGGCAAGCATATCAAAATGGCGCTTGATAAAAACGGCAGCAGCGTCGAGGCGCTGTTTTTCAACTACGACTTTTTGCCGCGCGCGGGCGAGCGGGTGGACGCGATCTTTACGATTAGCAAAAACAACTTCCGCGGCACGATCACGCCCGAGCTAATCATCAAAGAGCTAACCCCGAGCGAAAGCTAAATTTTAAAATTTAGACAGGCTTGGCGTGCATTTCGCGCCGGACACGGCCTTTAAATTTAACTCTCGATCTATGAGCTAGGCGCACATTGCGCACTCGGCGGGTTTGCCCTACTACAGCACCCGTCCGCTCTACTCGCCCGATATGTATTGCGCGCCCGGCGCATTGCCCTATTACAGCGTCTATCTGCTCGACTAGCTTGGCGCGCATTTGCATGCTCGGGGCGGCTTTGAAATTTAACGCGCGAGCTATGGATTTGACTTGCGATGCGAGCTCAAGCGTGCGATTTCAAGGCTCGGCACGGCGCGTAAACGCAATGTATTATCTCCAGCTCCCGCACGGTTTGCAAAAACAGACGAAATTTTTGGGTGCTGTAAAAGTAAAATTTAAACGTTTCTAAATTTTAAAATTTTGTGAGAGCGAACGAGAGCAGGCGGGAACAAACAAGGCGATCCTAAGAATGGAATTTCGGATAAAATTTTATGAAGCGGCGGGCGGGCTAAATTTTAAAATTTAAGCCCGCTCTTAAACTCAGAGGCTAAAAAACCACCACTAAAAACCACTTAAACGGCACCGGCGCGAAGATCGCGTGCGGCAAGCCCGCAGGCATGACGATGCTTTGCCCCGCTTTTACGCGGTGTTTCTGCCCGTCGATCGTGAAATCACCCTCCCCCTCAAGCACGTAAACGAACGCGTCGCCGTCGGATTTGTGCGAGCTGATCTCCTCGCCGCCGTCAAAGGCGAAAAGGGTCATATTCAGCGCAGGATTTTGCGCGAGGGTGCGCGAAATCACCTTATGAGGGGACACTTCGACTAGCGAAGCAAGCTCTACGGCCGTAGCGGCGTCGATATTTTTGATGTGTTGCATAAGCTCTCCTTAAAATGAAATTTGATCGATTTTAGCTAAAATTTGGCAAGCCCGCTTTGATGAGCATCAATCCGGATCCGCGCTGAAAGGATTTTTCAGAAAGATCGGAATGAAGCTTATCAGATATAGCGCGACCGCGACGATGAAAAGAACCGATGGGATCATCACGTATAAAACAAAGCTCTCGCCCGCAAAAACGGCTCTTAAAGCCCCCGCGAGTAGAGCCAAAACGAGCGCTGCGCGGCTTAGACGCGGGAAGTTTAGCGGCGAAATTCCGCTGTGGCGCTGTCCGGCGATCATTCCTACGAAAAGTATCGCTCCGTAGATATAGCAGATCGCAATGACGTGCAGCGGCGCGGCAGCGTACCCCCCGCGGATCAGCGTCGCGCCCAGCCACAGGTATCCCGCCGCGCACGCAGCCTGCAACGCGTAGTAAAACGCCATATAGTGGCGGCTTAGAATTTCGGCGTAGTGCAGCTCGCGAAGCTTTGCCAAAAATAAAAACCCGATGCCAAGCGCGATAAATCCGCATGCCGCCTCGCTTAAAAAGGGCGTCGCGAGCGCCAAAGCGAAAGCAAGAAAAGCGGCTAAATTTTTGTAGATAAAATTTGGAATAAAAACGGCGTCCTTCAGCCCGCCCTCTCTTAGCGCTTCGTTGCCGATGACGACGCTTATGCGGTAGCTTACGACGGCGATTGCCGCGACGTTGATATGCACGAAGCTAAGCAAAAACTTCTCATCCCCGCTTGCGCCATAGGCCGCAGAGCAGGCGCAAAACGCTGCTAAGACTGATAGGATGCTAAAATTATTCGAGTTTCTATCCAGCCACAAAAGCCATGCCGCAAAGATGAAAAATACCGCCCAAAACAGCCCCGTAATCGCCGCCGCAGCGCGTAAATTTAAAAAGCTCGCGATAAAAGCTGCGATCAGGCAGGCGGCAAAGGCGAGCGAAATGGGCTTTAGCGAGCCCTCGAAGTTCGTCCAATCGGGCAGCGCGGTAAGCAAAAACGCCGCGTAGATGCACGAAGGCGCCAAAAACAGAAAGTAAAACTTATGAGCGCTCACATAATCGATCGCCAGCGCATCGGGTGCTAAAAAGCTAAGCGCGCCCAGCGCCGCAAAAAAGCAGGCGCAAAGAACGAAGGCGCGCATCGGATGGGAGAAAAAATTCCTCGCGCGCTCATCTTTAAATTTAGGCGCGTAAAAGCCCAGCTCTTGCTTCTGCGCCGGGCACGGCTCGAGATTTTTGAGCTCCTGCGGCGAAATAGGCTCGGTTCGGTCTTGCGTGGAATTAGCTTTGGAATTCCGTTCAGAATTTTTAACGCTTTGCGAGAAGTTCTGAACAGAATTTGGCTCGGCATGGCTTTGCGCGAAACTGGATTTAAAATTTTGACTTTGATTGGAATTTTTGATGCTTTGCAAGAAGCTTAGCGGTAAATTCCGTTCGGAATTTTTAACGTTCTGCGAGAAACTCGCCTCGGAATTTGGCTCGCCGCCTAGCCCGCTTGCATCGCAAAACGGCGAGCGGTAGGCGCTAAAAACGGCTTTTTGAGCGCTGAACTGCGCGCTCAATCCGCATGCATCAAAACCGCAACGTAGAAAGGCGTCTCGGTTCGCGCCAAATTTGTAGTACAAATGGACGCCCCGCTTCGTGCCAACGCGACGCAAGCAAATGTCTGCATTGAAGTTGCGCTGCGAGCGTCCGCTCATACTAGATTGCAAACGACCGCTCGTGCTAGAGCTGCGTCGCAAACGACCGATCGCGCTGGGGTCGCGACGTGAGTGGGCATCTCGGTTTACGTCAACGTGCCGTAAGCAAGCGCTCACGCTAGAGCTACACCGCAAGTAAGTACTCGCGCTAGAGCCGCAGTATGTATCGTTGCTAAATTTCGTCGAATTTTGCGCTGTAAAACCCCAGCGCACTGCGCCGTTGAGGAGCACGCTCACGATATAATCGCAGTTCGCACGGCTGCGCAGTTCGCATTTCGGTGTGATAAAACCGCGGTGCCCTGTATCATGTGAGAGGCTGTGTCTGCCCGCGCCGACATCGATACATCTAGAACCCCACAAAAGCTCGCGCCTGCGCGCATCCAGATCGTAGCGCCCGATGCCTCGCAAAAACCCATCTATGCGAGCGCTGAGGTCATCGCAGCTAGCGCCCGACAAATGCCCGTGTTCGTACGCGCTCAGAGCACGCTGTGCGCCAAAGCTTCGCTTGCTCGCGTCTGAGCTGCAACGTAAGTTTAAAATTCGTGTGGAATCTCCCTGTTTGCGCGCATTAAAGATAAAATTTCTACTCATAATAGCTCACTCCCCCAAACTGTTCGCTTACCACGCGCTCTTCGTACCGCTCGTCGCGCGCGCTTAGCGGCTCATCTAGGCTCACGACGCGTCTAAGCCCCATCCCTTTGGGCTCAAGCTCGATGATCTCGTGGCTTAGGCGTGCGGCTTCGAAGCGGTCGTGGGTCACCAAAAGGCAGGCAAGCCCCTCGCGCTCGATCTTTGAAACTAAAATTTCGATCAGCACGCCGCGCAGATCGCGATCTAGACCTACAAACGGCTCATCAAGCAGCGCCAGATCGCAGCCGCTAAGGATCGTGCGCAAAAACGCCGTGCGCTTTTGCATGCCGCCGCTTAGCTCGCGCGGGAATTTATTCAGATCACTCGGGCTTAGCCCGATCTTTGCGGCAAGAGCGTAAATTTCGCTCACGCCCGCGGGGCTAAAAATTTCGATATTTTTAAGCGCCGTGAGGTTTGGTAGCAGGCGGTTTTCTTGAAACAAAAAGCTGATTTTTTTAAAGCCGTTTTCGATCTGCCCGCTTTTTTTATCCTCCAGCCCGCAGACCAGCCGCAAAAGCGAGGTCTTGCCGCAGCCGCTGGGGCCGAAAAGCGTCTTTACTTCGCCCGCGCGCAGCCGCAGCGAAAAATCGGAAATTATAACGTCGCGCAGAATTTCGTAGCGCAAATTTGAAATTTTTAGCATCATCTGCTCCACGGCATCAATAAAATTTCAAGCGGCTTGGTCACGAGATAATCGAAAAGCGCCGTAAAGGCTATGACTAGGCACACATACGCCATGACCTCGACCGTATCGATATTTACGCGCGCTTCGGCGATCTTTGCGCCGATGCCGTCGTTAGCACCCAAAAGCTCCGCCATTACAAGTACCTTCGCGCCGTTGCTGACCGCGACGTAGATCGCAGGGAGCAGCCGCTCGATTAGATGCGGCGCGTAGAGGTAGCGCAGTTTTTTTAAAATTGAGCTTTTGTAGCTGTCAAAAAGCTCGGTGTATTCGGTGCTCACGCTAGCCATCGCCTGCGCCGCGGACGCAAAAGTCATCGGCGCGACTACGATAACGACGGTAAAAAGCACGCTTGTATCGCCGAAATGAAACCAAAATATCGCAAGCACGATCCAGACGATAGGCGGCGTCGAAAGAAGCACGGTAATTAGCGGGTTTAAAAAGGCTCGCAGGCTTTTGAAATACCCTGCCGCAAGCCCGCTGCAAATCCCCGCAAAAAGCGCGAGGAAGGTGCCTGCAAGCGCGCGCTTAAGCGACAGGGCTAGATCGTTTGCGGCGAAATTTTTTAAAATTTCGCACGCTTTAGAAAAAACAGCCGCGGGTTCCGGAAGAATAAGCGGCCCGTAAGCCTCGCTCGCCACCTGCCAGACGGCTATGAAAAAGCACACCGCCCCTAGGCTCGCAAAGCCGCCCCACAGATAGTCTATGACGTAAAACGCGGGGTTTTGAGCTTTGCGAATTTTATCGATTTTTAGCATAGAAAAAATTCGTCCTTAGGCATCGCGCCGCCGAGGAGCTTAGGGTTAAATTCCATCAAAATTTCATAAAATTTCAAAAGCTCGTCCTTGATCTCGCTAGGCTTTTTGACGCATAAATTCGACGTATCGATGCTCATAAATATCGCAGGCGGCGGTGCGGGAAAGAAATTCGTCCCGATCGCCGCGGCGCTTTGTTTGTTTGCTTTGATCCACGCAAGCGCGTCTGCCAGATCGGCATTTAAAATTTCAAAATCCGCCTTTTTCGCGGCGTAAAAATCGGTATCTGCGATGATGCCTGCTTGCGGGATGATGGGCTTTACCGAAAACGCCTGCGCCCACATATCGCTTAAATTTGCCCCTCGCTGCACGGCTATGCCCGATTTTTTGCCCTTTAAGATCATGGCGCTTGCTAGCGGCTCGACCGTGATCGCGACGTCGTAGTCCTTAGCCAAAAACAGCTGCGCGCTCTCTGCGGGGCTGGCGGTGTAGTCGATATTCAGCCCGCTAATGCCCTGCTTTTTCGCTATGGCTCGCACGATGATGTCTAGCATATCGTTTTTAAAAGGCATGACGATCTTTTTGCCCTTCAGCTGCGCAAATTCCGTTATCTTCTCGCCCTTGCTCATCACGAAATTTAGCCCCTCGGTGAGGATATTTACCATGCCGATCTTGCGCCCCTGATTTGCGAGGTTCACCCCCACGTTACTAGGGCTCATCATGACTTTGTACTCGCCGTTTGCCACGCCCGCGCGCAGCTGATCGGGATCGCGCCAAAGCTCAAGCTTCGCGTCGTATTTTTTGCCGATCTGCCCCTGCATGCACGCAACGCCGATGATGAGACTAGGCATCGCAGGCGCGCCGTAGACGATGAAGGCTTCCTTTGCAAAAAGAGGGCTAGCAAACCCGCTAGCCGCCAACGCAGACGTTAGTTTTAAGAAATTTCTTCTTTGCATCTTCTCCTCTTTTCATTCCTGCCAAACGGCAAGATTTTGATAATCGATGTGCAATTATATCAAAAACAGGAGTGATTCGGTTTGATTAAGCTCAATAGTCCCACTTTAAATTTTAATGCGCTAAAATTTAAAACGCCCGCAGCGATAAAATTTTATGCTAAAATTGAGAAAATTTCAATTCAAGGATATAAAATGAGAAGCGACATCATCAAAAAAGGCTATACGCGCGCGCCGCACAGAAGCTTGCTAAGAGCGACGGGGTTAAAGGACGAAGACTTTGAAAAGCCCTTCATCGGCGTGGCAAATAGCTTCATCGAGATCATTCCGGGGCACTTTTTCCTCAACAAATACTCCGAAATTTTAAAAGACGAGATCCGCAAAAACGGCTGCGTGCCGTTTGAGTTTAACTGTATCGGCGTAGACGACGGCATCGCGATGGGACACAGCGGGATGCTCTATAGCCTGCCTAGTCGCGAGCTAATCGCAAATTCGATCGAAACGGTGATGAACGCTCATCAGCTAGACGCTCTAGTTTGCATGCCAAACTGCGATAAAATCGTGCCCGGCATGGTGATGGGCGCGCTTCGCGTGAACGTGCCGACGGTTTTTGTTAGCGGCGGCCCGATGAAAAAGGGCTACACCAAAAAGGGCGAGCCGATCGACCTATCCACGGCGTTTGAGGCGGTGGGTAAATTTGAAACCAAAGAGATCAGTGCCGAGGAGCTAAAAGAGATCGAGTGCGCCGCCTGTCCGAGCGGGGGTAGCTGCTCGGGGATGTTTACGGCAAACTCGATGAATACGCTGTGCGAAGCGATGGGTATCGCGCTAAAAGGCAACGGCACCGTGCCGGCTCTCACGCCAGAGCGCGAGGAGCTCATCAGGCAGGCAGGGCGACGAATTTGCCAAATCGCTCTCGATGAAAAATACAAAATCCGCAACATCGTAAATGAAAAATCGATCCAAAACGCCCTCGTAGTCGATATGGCGATGGGCGGCAGCAGCAACACCGTGCTGCACATCCTAGCTATCGCGCGTGAAGCGGGGGTAAATTTACAGATCGCAGGACTCAACGAGATCAGCCGCAAGATCGCGCACATCGCCAAAATCAGCCCGAGCCTGCCAAACGTGCATATGGAGGACATCGACCGCGCGGGCGGCCTAAGCGCCGTGATAAACGAAATTTCGCGCCGCGACAACGGCCTGCTGGACTTAGGCGCACCGACCGTCACGGGCGAGAGCCTAGGCGAGCGCGTCGGAGCTAGCGCCATAAAAGACGAATCTGTCATCCGCAAGGTCGAAAACGCCTACTCGCAGGTCGGCGGATTGGCGGTTTTGTTTGGAAATTTAGCCGAGCAGGGCTGCGTCATCAAGACCGCGGGCATCATCGGCGAGCGCAAATTTAGCGGCAAGGCCGTGTGCTTTAACAGCCAAGACGAGGCGATAGAGGGGATCTCAAGCGGCAAGGTAAACAAGGGCGACGTGGTCGTCATCCGCTACGAAGGGCCGCGCGGAGGCCCAGGCATGCAGGAGATGCTAAGCCCGACATCGCTCATCATGGGGCGCGGGCTGGGCGCGGACGTAGCCCTCATCACGGACGGACGTTTTAGCGGCGCCACGAGAGGGCTAAGCGTCGGGCACGTGAGCCCCGAAGCTGCCGAGGGCGGTATGATCGGACTGCTACGAGACGGTGACATCATCGATATCGATGTGGATACGTACGCGATCAACGTGCGCCTAAGCGATGAGGAGATCGCCGAGCGCAGGGCTAAATTTAAACCGATTGAAAAACCGCTACCGTATCGCTGGCTGCGAATGTATCGCAAGCTGGTAACAAATGCTAGCAACGGAGCAATTTTGGAGGCGTAAAGCGCCTTAAATTTTAAAACATGCCGCCGTAAATTTGAGCGAAATTTACGACGGTTTTGTTAAATTTACGGGTAGGCTTTCGGCTCTAAATTTTAAAATTTAACTCAAGCGAACGCTCGGTATATATTAAGGTAAGCGCCAATGGGATATCTATTTGAAATTTTACTTAGGCTCAAGATAAGTTAAAAACTTTAAAAGGAGTTTTTAACTATGATCCTGCC
>CAURZM010000013.1:0-58581 GCA_963529625.1 uncultured Campylobacter sp.
ATCAATAACAGATAATGATTCAAAAGGAAGTCTATGGACGATAGCGACGAGGTTTATTTTTGAGCCATTATTATTTAAGAATTTAATTGTGGCATTTACTATATTTATTTTTATACTAGTATTAAAAAGATACTTTGATTGTATTTGTTGTATATATGATAAAACTATGATGAAAATAATGCATGATGTTGCTAGTCCTATAAGATTCGCAATGGTGGGTGCAATTTTTATAGTGCTTGGATATTTTATAATTCATTTTACTAGCAAGCATATCTATATCGGCTTTTCTATATCTATAATACTATTTATAATTACCATGGTATTTATTATTAAAAATGCTAAAATTTATAAATCTAAAGAATATAAATTTATGGTGCTAGCCATTACGGCCATAGTATATAGTGGTACCTTAACTTCGTATGCGCTAGACATGAATACTATATTGCTTTGCCTGAGCTTTACCTTTGCATATATATTAAATCAAAATTTAAGAAATTTTGTAAGGGCGATATTTTTATTCTGGATGCTTTTTATAATGGCTTTAATATTTTATAGTAAGCTATTAAATCCATATAATTGGTTAGAGAATTATCAACCAAGTATATTTCGGGCAGATAGTGAGGCTTCTTATCCACAATTAAAGGGTATAAAAATGGATAAGAAAATTTCTGAAATTTTAGATTTTTTTCATGAATATGTTGGTAAAAAATCCAAGTCTGATAAAGATTTTTACTTTTTCAACTTTCCTATAATGTATCTATTAAACGATAAAATTCCACCATATAAATTGATGACGCAGTGGTTTGATGTAGTGCCTACAAAGCTGGCAAATAAGGAATACGAAGATTTTATAAATAACCCAAGTGATAACGTGGTATTGTATCAATATTCTGCTTTAGCATTTGATGTTCATAAGAGATTTTTACAAAAAGATCATTTTATGCAAGAAGAATTTCATAAAACTATGAATGAGTGGGTTAAAGAGGGTAAATATAAATTTATTAGATCTTTTGTAGTGCCTAGTTATTTAGAATACGCTCCAAAGTATCAAAATGGAGCTATTAAAATGGAAGTAATAATACAAAATAGTTCTTTGATCGGTGAAAATTATAAAAAATTAAAAATTTGGCTTGATGCGAATGGGATAATTTTAGAGAATGTAAAACGAGATGGTGCGAATATATATAGTATCGATGATTTGGATGATGTATCGCAAAGTATAAATATAGGTGATGTTGTTGTTATTGAAGGGCCGATAAAGTATGTTTTTGCCATCTTTCCTCAAATAGGCGTCATGCCGATCGATAGATCAGGAAGTCTAAATTCGATAAATATATATGAAAGGGTCAGATAGTGAAGAGAATTACTTTAATAAAGATATTCGTCTATTATGTTTTAATAAATGCTCTAATTTATTTATTTCTCTTTCCGGCAGAGAAATTTAGTAGCCATAAGTATACTTATAATGACTATGGTGTATCGTTTTTAGCAAAAAGTAATAATGTTTTATTCTTCTATCTATTTTATATATTTATTACATCGACAGTATTTACTATTCTGCTTTGGTTCATAAGACATAAATCTGGAGGAAGTGATGAATAATGTTATAAAATATTTAATCAATTCATTTGTTGTATTATTAGTTGTAGCACAAGCTATATTTTTTGCATATGGAATTTTTACAGATTTTAAACTAATTAATGAATTTAAAAATATAGATGAAGAAACGCTTGTAAGCAATAAATTTGTTAAAAATAGCGAATATATAAAGCAAAATTTAATCTTTGAGCCCTTAAAATCATCTATGTATCAATATAATTCTTATAACGATATAATTTCAAAATGTAAGTCTATATCTAGCGGTTGTAAATATAGTGTAATTCATGGCGATGCTCATAATTTGCAATTTTCTACTTTATATAATAAAGACATGAATATGACTATGTTTGATACTTTAATTAAAAGTCAAGATATAGATGCTTGGGATACGTATCCTTTATTTTGGGCAGACTCTCTAGATAAACTACAGGAAAAAGTTAATTTTATCGCAGATAATCTTTATGAGCAGCAGACACAACTTATAAATCGTTATTTTTGGCATGAAGCGCCATTTATGCTGAATGCCATAAATGAACTAAATCTAGGCAGAGATAAATCTGAAATTTTTTCTCAGTATGGATTTTTGAGCGCCTATGCGGTAAAATTTATTATGCAGAGCTTGGGAGGTATAAATGTAAAGAATTTTGACAAGGCAAAGAATATAATTAATTTAATATATTATATTGTTTCTATAGCATTTATAATTTTATTTACTAAAAATTATTTTATTAGATTTGTTTTTATAATCCTCTTTAGCATATATTTTTTTAGCATAGGATTTCACTCTTATCATTTTGCTCCAACGCATGTCTATATTAGGCATTTCTTTGATCTTTTAATAGCATTAATGCTTTTTTGGTCTATGAAATTTAAAGAATTGAGATTGCATTACGTAGCTATAGTCTTTGCATTGGGGATTTTATCTATACTTTTAGTAAAAGATTTTGGGCAATTCCTATTTTTAGCTATAGTTGGTACTTTTATAATAAAATATGTATTAGAATTTATAGAGCGCAGAAGGGTCGATCTAAAAGAACTTTGGATCTTTATAATTTTTATATTATTTAGTATAATTGCTTGTATAAAATATCCGCTCATGGATAATCCATCTACAAAATACTTTTTAGATGGCTTTTATTCTTTTCCTATAAATATGCCAATTTATATGCTATTATTATTTGCTATATCTCTGCTTTGGCTCGGGCTTATATGGTTTTATGTGGAGCTAAAGAGCTCGAATTATCTTTTAAGTTATATATTTTTACTTTTCTATACTGAATTTTTATGTGTTTTTTTTGTATGGAAGGGAAATTTTGATAATATAAATTTTGCTATTATCGCACTACCCATGTTGATATTATTTCATTTCATAGTTAAAAGAATTAGAAATATTTTATATATCATAATAGCGCCTATACTTATATTTGCTTATGCCAAATACTGCTATGAATATATATCCCAAATGGCACTATATGAAAATACTTTTGCCACACACAGAAATTATAAATGGGATCATGAAAGAGCAGGTGGTATTATTACTACCTATTCATTTGAGCGCTTTGATGATGCTTTAAGACTTATAAACAAGTACTCTAAAAATTCAAATGAGTTATATATGATATCCAAATATGACAATATGTTGCAATTCTTTAGTAAAAAATATAGTGGGTTAAAGTATTTTGAACTAAAATCCTTTATAGTCACAGATAATGAATACAATGAAGTTTTAGATCTCATAAATTCCAAAGCCGATATCTTATATGTTGATACTGACATTTTTAATGTATATTATAAAGAGCTAAAAGAGAGACGTTTTTTCGATGTTTATAATAATCAATGGCTACCAAACGATGTTATGCGACGGATTATACAATTAAAAATATTACTAAATCTTTTTGATGATGTTCGCGATAAATATGAGCTGGTAGAGCGCGGTAAACTAATAGATGTGTATAAAAGGAAAAAAGAATAATTTTAATATGTACTATATAGACTTTGGGCAAAAACTAATATTTAGGGGAGTTTATGACGAAAAGAAAAATTTTGATAGTATTTGGGACGCGTCCGGAGGCCATTAAGATGGCTCTGTTGATAAAGGAATTTCAAAAGCACTCGGAATTTGAGGTAAAGGTTTGCGTCACGGCCCAGCACAGACAGATGCTCGATCAGGTTTTGGAATTCTTTGAGATAAAGCCTGATTTTGATCTAAATTTAATGAAGCAAGGGCAGGATCTGTACGATATTACGTCGGGTGTTTTGCTTGGTATGCGCGATGTATTTAGCGAATATACCCCGGACATCGTGTTTGTGCATGGAGATACGACTACTACTTATGCCGTTTCTTTGGCGGCGTATTATCAAAAAATAGATGTTGCTCACGTAGAAGCTGGACTTAGGACGCATAATATCTATTCGCCGTTTCCTGAAGAGATAAATAGGCAGATGACGGGACTCATAGCTAAATATCACTTCGCGCCGACCATCGATGCAAGAGACAATCTCTTAAAAGAAGGCAAAGATTCAAAAAATATAATCGTTAGCGGCAACACCGTCATAGACGCGCTTTTGTGGACGATAGATAAAATCGAAAACAACGAGCTGCTGAAAAATAAAATTTTATCCTTTATAAATTCCAAATATAAGCTTAGTGATAGAAAATTTATTCTCGTTACAGGACACAGACGAGAGAATTTCGGAGAAGGCTTTGTTAATATTTGTGAGGCTTTACGTGAAATAGTGCTAAAAAATGAAAATATCGACATCGTTTACCCCGTGCATTTAAATCCAAATGTAAGAAAGCCTGTGGGAGAAATTTTATCGGGCATTTCGAATATATTTTTAATCGATCCGCTAGAGTATGATAGTTTTGTCTATCTTATGAGCAAGTCATATATGATAGTAACCGATAGTGGTGGCATCCAGGAGGAGGCACCGAGCCTGTGCAAGCCCGTTTTAGTTATCAGAGAAACTACCGAAAGACCTGAAGGGATAAGAGCAGGATGCGTTAAGCTTATCGGCACCAAGCGCGAAAATATAATAAAAGAGGTGCAAAAATTATTAAATTTAAAAGATGAATATGATAAAATGAGTAAAAGTGTAAGTCCGTATGGCGACGGTAAAGCTTGCAAAAAAATACTGGAATTTTTAAAAGGAATATTATGAAAAAAGTTTGCATCTTAGGTCTTGGGTATATAGGGCTACCGACGGCGGCGCTTTTGGCAAATAGGGGCTATAAAATCCACGGCGTTGATGTAGTGCAGAGTGTCGTAGATACGATCAATGAGGGTAAAGTTCATATCGTCGAGCCGGAACTTGACGTATTTGTTAAAAAAGCAGTGCAGAGCGGAAATTTAAAAGCAGACATTAAGCCTGATTTCGCAGACGTTTTTATCATAGCTGTTCCGACGCCCTTTCGCGACGGATACGTGCCAAATGTCGATTATGTCATAAGTGCGGCAAAATCGATAATACCATATGTAAAAGACGATAATATGGTCGTTTTAGAATCCACTTCGCCTGTAGGTACTACCGAAAAGATAGGTGAAATTTTAAAAAATGGCGGTGTTGATATTTCTAAAATTTATATCGCCCACTGCCCGGAGAGAGTTTTGCCGGGTAAAATTTTAAAAGAGCTTACGCAAAACGATAGAATCGTGGGCGGAACTACAGAAATTGCTACTAAAAAGATAGCGGAATTTTATGGAGAATTCGTTAGTGGCAGCGTTTTGCAGACGGATTCTAAGACTGCAGAGATGTCAAAGCTTACAGAGAATTCTTTCCGCGACGTAAACATAGCCTTTGCAAACGAACTTAGTATTTTGTGCGATAAATTCGGCATTGACATCTGGGAGCTTATCTCGCTAGCAAACCGCCATCCGCGAGTTAATATTTTAAGTCCGGGTTGCGGCGTAGGCGGGCACTGCATAGCGGTCGATCCGTGGTTTATAGTGCATGCGGGCGGCTACGAAGCGAGGCTGATCAAATCTGCAAGGGAGGTCAATGATCACAAAGCTGAGTGGTGTATTGAAAAAATTAAAAACGCCACTTTGAAATTTGAGCTGCAAAACGGCATAAAACCCAAAGTCGCGTGTATGGGGCTTGCTTTTAAGCCCGACATCGACGATTTGCGGGAATCGCCTGCGCTAAATATAACCAAGTGCCTGATCGCAGACGGCGTCGATGTAGTCGCCGTAGAGCCCAATATCAAGGCTTACAAAGATTTTGAGATAGCGGATTACAAAAAGGCTATTGAAATTTCGGACATTATCGTATTTTTGGTCGGACATAAGGAATTTAAAGGGCTAAAAATAGAAAAAGAAGTTTTGGATTTTTGCGGAGTTTTTACAAAATGAGAGAGGTTCCAAAATTAGCAGTTATTGTTCCATGTTATAATGAAGAACAGGTCTTGTATGAAACTACAAAAAGACTAAGTGTAGTGCTAGAAGACTTGATTAGTAAAAATAAAATTAAGAAGGATAGTTTTATTTTATACATAGATGATGGTAGTGGAGATAATACGTGGAATATAGTTAAATATGTAGGTAGACAGTATTCGCTTGTTAAGGGGATTAGGCTTTCTAAAAATCAAGGTCATCAAAATGCTCTTTTGGCGGGAATGGAATATGTAGAACATAAATGTGATTGCTTAATTTCTATTGATGCAGATTTGCAACAAGATGAAAAATCTATGATGCATTTTACTGATTCTTACGTGAATGGATGCGATGTTGTACTCGGCATCAGGAACGATAGAATGTGCGATTCTTTTTTTAAAAGAGCAACTGCATTAGGCTTTTATAAATTAATGAATTTAATGGGGGTGGATATTATTAAAAACCATGCGGACTATAGATTGCTTAGTAGTAAGGCCATTAGAATGCTGCTTAGTTTTAAGGAAGTCAATTTATTTTTGAGAGGGCTTGTTCTTTTAATTGGATTAAAAACAGAGTATATATATTTTGATGTTAAAGACAGGTATGCAGGCAAATCAAAATATACATTAAAAAAGATGTTTGCCTTTGCATGGGATGGTATAACTTCATTTAGCGTGGTTCCTTTAAGATTGATAACGCTAATAGGCTTTATCGTTTTTTTTGTTAGCTTGATAATGGGTGGGAGTGTGTTATATTCTGTTATTGCTAATAAAACGGTGCAAGGATGGGCCTCTACTGTTTTACCTATATACTTTATGGGAGGAATTCAACTTATGTGTCTTGGTGTAATTGGTGAATACATAGGTAAAATCTATAAAGAAACAAAAAGAAGGCCACGATATTTTATAGAGGATATTATTGATGAAAAAAGTTAATTTTGATGAGTACAGTAAAGACTATGATGCTATAATGCAAAACCAACATAAGAATTTTGGTGATATAAAATATTACGCAGAATATAAGATAAAAATATTAAGTAATATAGTAAGAAGAAATAATCAAAATTTAAAAATATTAGAATATGGCTGTGGTATAGGTAGAAATTTGCCGTATATAGCAAGAGTATTTCGCAAATCGTCTATTTTTGGATTTGATATCTCAAAAGAAAGTTTGGAAATAGCCAAGCAAAATAATAAAGAGATATCAATTATAGAATCTGAAGAAAAGTTAATGAGATATAATGGTTGTTTTGATGTAATTTTTATAGCAGGTGTATATCACCATATAGAACCAAGTCTGCGCAATGATATTACATTAAACATATTTAAATTAGCTGCCGATAATTGTGATGTTATAGTTTTTGAGCATAATCCGTATAATCCGCTTACAAGGTATATGGTATCTACGTGTGAATTTGACAATGATGCAGTTTTGCTATCAAAAAGGGAATTACAAACTATTTTTATGCAGGCCGGATTTAAAAAGAATGCAAGCGCCTATACACTATTTTTCCCACCTATTTTAAAATGCCTTTCCTTTTTGGAAAAATTTATTAAATGGCTTCCACTAGGCGGCCAGTATTATATCTCTGTCAAAAAGCATATTTGATGTGTTACGATATTTCACTATTGAAGTACTTGTGTGTAGGCGCCATCAACTCCGTATTTGGATATGTTATAATTTTTATTTTACTCTATGTTGGGGTAGTTGCAGAAATAAGCAATTTTATCGGCTATTTTATTTCGATATTTATATCGTTCTATTTAAATAAATATTTTAGTTTTAACGATAAAACGAAGAATAATTTACAAATATTTAAATTTATAGTTTCAATGGGGATTTCGTACGCTTCTAATCTAGTTGTCATGTCCTTCTCTTATCGATTTCTTGATATAAATGTGTATATTAGTCAAATATTTGGAGGTTTTATATATTTCTTCATAGGATATTTGCTGTCTAAAAAATGGGTTTTCCATAGTGATCCAAGAAAAAAGGCTATGTTAAATGATTAAAACTATTATGGGAGAAAGGATAAGCGATATAAAATGCGCAATTGATGGCGTTGATAAAACAGGGTCTATAGGAATTGCATATTATAACTATGGTTTTGATAACCTGTCGCGAGGAGGAGATGATAAAGGTTTATATTATTTTGCACAGATTATGTATAAAATTTTTAACTTAAATGTAGAAGAAATCATTATTGTATTTCATGTTTTATTTATTGGATTTGGTTTTTTGATGTTTTGTGTAGGCTGGTTTTTGTTTCTAAAAAAAAGACTGAGCAAATTTATTTCGGTAGTAGTAACTTTAATACTTACTTGTCTAGTTTATAAAGTAGGTGATGTTTATATAGTATTTTATTTTATGTCATCTTTTATCCCTATTTTTTTATATTTAATGAATAATAATAAAGTAATCAGTATAATACTTGCACTATTTATTTTATCTGCTTTTTCTGCAATATCAAATTCAATACGCTCCTATTCTTTTGTTCCAACTATACTTTTTATAGTTGTATATTTGATTATAAATTCAAAAATATCAAAAAGATATTTTTATATATTTTTTATAGTTGCTACTTTATTATTTGCCAATATTCTCCATATAATATATGAAAAAAGTGTTAATTATAATTTGTTGGAGCTCAATCAAAATGCTAATTTAAATACTAAACATGCTTTTTGGCATTCTGTATATGTTGGTTTAGGATATGTGGATAACGAGTATATACCGCGCTATCTTGACGAGGTAGCTATGCAAAAAGTTAATTCGATAGACCCTAGCATCAAGTATTTATCAAAAGAATATGAAAGTATTTTGAAGAATGAAACTTTTAAGTTTATAAAAGAACATAAAGTGATTACTATACAAAATTTTGGAGCGAAGCTCGGTGTTATGTTCTTATATTTTTTAATTTTCTCAAATATCGGATTTTATTGTTTTTGCGCTTCGCCAAATAAAAAGAAAAAAGAATTTCTGGTTCCATGTCTATGTGCATTATGCTTCAATTCTATTTTTGGATTTTTGGTTATACCTTCTATAGAGTATCTAATAGGATTTATATCGTTTAGCGTAATTTTCGCAATCTATTATATAGATAATTATATCAATGAAAAAGGGTTTTCAACGTGATACAAGCAATAGTTAAAAAAGGTAAGGTTTTGGCGGAGCAGATCCCGGCTCCGAGCGTTTCTAAGGGATGCGTTCTTATAAAAGTAGTAAATAGCTGTATATCGGCAGGCACCGAGATAAGCGGTGTATCAAATAGTGGCAAGAGCCTGATCAGAAGGGCTTTGGAGCAGCCTGAGAACGTAAAAAAAGTCATCAATATGGTGAAATCCGATGGTATAGCCAGCGTCTATGCGAAGGTAAAGGGCAAGCTTGATAGCGGAAGCCCGACCGGCTATTCGCTTAGCGGCGTCGTCATAGCGGTCGGAGAGGGCGTTTCAAATTTTGAGATCGGAGAGCGCGTTGCCGCAGCCGGCGCAGGGCTTGCAAACCACGCAGAATACGTAGACGTGCCCAAAAATTTAGTTATGAAAATGCCGCAGGATATGGACTTCGAGCGGGCTTGCACCGTGACGCTCGGCGGCATAGCGATGCAAGGCGTTAGGCGGATCGATCTAAGGCTGGGCGAGACCTGCGTAGTCGTGGGAGCTGGGATTTTAGGGCTTCTTGCGGTGCAGATGCTTAAAATTTCAGGCGTAAGGGTTGCGGTCAGCGATTTTGACGATAGGCGCTTGCAGATAGCAAAGGAATACGGCGCCGAGCTAACTATCAATCCTTCAAAGGAAAATTTGCTAGACGTCGTTTCGTCTTGGAGCGGCGGATACGGCGCCGACGGCGTGCTATTTACCGCTGCTACTAGCAGCAGCGAGCCGCTATCGCAAAGCTTTCAGATGTGCAAGAAAAAGGGCAGAGTGGTGCTTGTAGGCGTAGCAGGCATGCAGATCAATAGAGAGGATATGTATAAAAAGGAGCTCGATTTTCTCATCTCCACCTCTTATGGGCCGGGTCGCTACGACAAGAGCTACGAAGAGGGGGGGCTTGATTATCCGTTTAGCTACGTCAGATGGACCGAAAATCGAAATATGAGCGAGTATCTAAGGCTGGTAAATGAAAATTTGATAAAGCTGGATAAACTCATAGACGCAAAATACCCTATCGAGCAGGTAACGGAGGCGTTTGAGTCGCTACAGACTTCGCAGAATAAGCCGCTTATGGTTTTGCTTGATTACGGCGAGGCAAATTTAGCTGAGCTTGATAGCTATCTAAATCACGATAAAAAAATCGTTATAAATTCCGCGCCCGTAAACAGGGACGTGATAAACGTCGCGTTCGTAGGCGTGGGCGGGTTTGCCACTGGCATGCACCTGCCTAATATCTCAAAGCTTACGGATAAGTATAAAATTTACGCGATAATGAACCGAAGCGGACATAAGGCAAAGGCGGTAGCGCAGCAATACAGAGCGAACTACGCTACTTCAAATTTAGACGATATTTTAAATGATAAAAACGTTGATCTGGTGATCATCTCCACAAGGCACGATAGCCACGCGGAGCTTACTTTAAGGGCGCTTGAAGCGGGAAAAAATGTATTTGTAGAAAAGCCGCTTGCGACAAACAAAGACGAGCTTGAAAAGATAAAGAAATTTTACGAAGGGGGAGACGACAAGCCCCTTTTATTCGTGGGATTTAACAGACGATTTAGCGCTTACGCGCAGGAGATAAAAAAGTACACGAGCGCTAGAATAAATCCGATGATAATTAGATATAGGATGAACGCGGGCTATATACCGATGGATCACTGGGTGCACGAAAACGGCGGCAGGATGGTAGGCGAAGCGTGTCACATAATAGATCTGATGACGGCACTAACGGGCAGCGAGATACAGAGCGTATTTTCGCAGGCGATCACACCGAGCAATGAAAAATATAGCGCCGAGGATAACAAATCCATCGTCTTAAAATACAAAGACGGCTCGGTGGCGAATATTGAGTATTTTGCAAACGGCAGCAAGGAGCTAAGTAAGGAATTTATGGAGATCCACTTCGACGGCAAGAGTATTATTTTGGATGATTACAAAAGCCTAAAAGGATACGGAGTGGGGGTGAAAGAAATTTCAACAAACGTAAGCCAAAAAGGGCAGCTCGAAGAGCTCAAGACGCTATTTGGGGCTCTAAAAGGAAGCAAAAAAGGTTGGCCGATAGAGCTTTGGGATATGGTGCAAACGACGGAGATTTCGTTTTTGATATGAGTTCGTTAGTGCAAGATAGGCTTAAAAAATACGATAAAATTTTAATAATCGGACCGTATCCGCCTCCTCTTGGCGGAGTGTCGGTTTATATTTATAGACTTAGTAAGTCGCTAGATAATTCGCAAGTATTTGATGTATCCAAAAATGGTTTTAAAAAATATATCGATTTATTTTCGGTATTGTGCAGGACAAAATTTCGAGCAGTAAATATTCACTCGTTTAGTATGACGATAGTTTTTGTGCTTATGATCACTAGACTTTTTAAAAATTTTGATTTAATTGCTACTAGCCATAATCCAAGGTTATTTGAAGAGTCCTCTCAATTTAAGGCGTTGATTTATAGAGTCTTTTTTTATTGTATAGATGTTTTGGTGGTAGTTAATAAACATATTTTAGACGATTACAAAAGTAGAGATTTGCATATTCCAAAAAGCATTATAATCGAGCATGCTTTCTTGCCACCGCCATTAGAGGAGGAAGATAAAATTTTAGCTACCTACCCCAGCTCTTTTTACGATTTTATAAAAAGTAAAACGCAGATAGTAACAGCAAATGCATTTCAAATATCTTTTTATAAAAATACCGACCTATATGGACTTGATATATGTATAGAACTTACGGCCAAGCTAAAAA
Source organism: uncultured Campylobacter sp. (assembly GCA_963529625.1). Classification (GTDB taxonomy): domain Bacteria; phylum Campylobacterota; class Campylobacteria; order Campylobacterales; family Campylobacteraceae; genus Campylobacter_B. The sequence goes on from CAURZM010000013.1 coordinate 11,867, forward strand.
ATATCTATCCAAATTTAGGATTTATTTTTGCGCTAGCAAACGAAAAGGTTAATACGGAGTATATAGATAAAATGCGCCTGCGAATAAAAGAGTTAAATTTAGAGGAAAGTTTTTATTTTCTGACTGGGCAAAAAGAGCTTTGGCCTATATTTAAAAAGGCTAGTCTAATGATAAGACCCACTAATACCGATGGCGACGCCCTTAGCATTAGAGAGGCTTTATATTTTAAATGTCCTGCGATAGCAAGCGATGTATGTGATAGGCCAGAGGGAACAATTTTGTTTAAAAATAGAAATTTAGGTGACTTATACGATAAAGTAAAGGATATTTTATGTTAGACAATGTGATTTTTAGAAAAGATGAAATAATAAAAATATGTTGTGATAAAAAAGTTTTACATCTCGGTTTCATACAACATAAACTATATGAACAAAAAATCAAATCTAACGATTGGCTCCATAGTAAAATTGCAGAAGTTGCTGGCTATTTAGTTGGTTTTGATTATTTGCAAGAAGATGTAGAAATTTTGAAAGATAAATACGGCTACATTGCATATTATGCAGATGTTACGCAACTGGATAAGCTTGAATACCAAGATAAATTTGATATTGTGGTATGTGGAGAACTGATTGAGCATATTGAAAATCCTGGTCTAATGCTGGATGGCATAAAAAGATTTATGCATGATGAATCATTATTAATTATCACTACGCCGAACCCTTGGTCTAATGAGCGTATTAGGCTAATCAGGTCTGGGAAGCTCGAAAATTTATGGTTAAATAAAGAGCATGTTTGTTGGTATAGCTTTGAGACTTTAAAGCAATTATTAGACAGAAAAGGGTATGTAGAAAAAAAATATGACTATTATTACTCAGAAAACAAAAATATGTTTTTTAAAACAGAATCCTTTTTAGATTATATTAAAATTTTGAAAAGAATACTAGTATGCCGGCTCACTAAAAGACAAAGTTATGACGGTCTATTTTTTATTGCTAAAACAAAGAGTAGACATGATTAGTAAAGCGAAATGGTTTTTAGATAAAACCTCTCCTATTATTTTTGGCATAGATGATATTACGAATTCAAAATGTCAGTCGCGTTTTTTGAGAGAGCAATGTGATTGTGGTTATCTTGGATTAGGCGATGAAGGTCTATACAATTATTTTGCAAACTATTTATTAAAGAAATATCCAGAAATTAAAGTTACATATTTTTTGGTAATGAATTCGCACTCAACATATTTAGATAATGGTAAAACTGGATCTATATACGATAATAATGATTTTTTAAAGCTATTAAATTCCATCCTTGATAGATCTGACGAGATAGCATACCATGGGCATAATCATGGATATTCCAATACCACATTGATTGATAGAAAATGGTGTAGAGAATTTGAGCAGTATTCTCCGAGCGAATATTTTAAGATTATAAAAAACGATTTAGAACTTTTTAAAAAAAGATTTGACTACCAAATTTTGGGAGGAAGGACTCCGTGCTATAGTTTTAGAGAAGATTTGGTTGGAGGACTAATTAACTTAAAATTTCGTTGGTGGTCCTTTGACTTTAAACCTTTTACCAATAATATTTCTTTGAAGTATGGCGATGATAAAATTATAGAAATGCCGTCAAATATAAGCGGCGATGCTTTTATATATGGAGGAAATGCAATAAAAAGTAAAATTAAGCACTTGCTAAATATCGTAAAGATAGAAAAAATGATGAAAAGTAGATATGTGATTAGTATAGCGGAGCATTTTATGAATGCTAGACCAGATGGAAAGAGGCAAACACCAAATGTTTATGATGATATAAATTCTATAGATTTTCTCTTTGGCTATTTAAGGAATAAAGATGTTTGGTATGCTACTTTTAGCGAATGTGCCAATTATTACGAAAGCTATAATAATACCGATATTTTAGATATGGGCGATGGAGTGTTCGAAATAAAATATAAAGGTGATTGGAAAATGTTTCTAACATTTATTTCGGAACATAGATATTTACAAAATATACAAACTAAAGAAATTTATGAAGGCTTTATGAAAGATGGTAAGTGGCTTTTTAACAATTTAGTTGAAGGAATATATAGAGGGGCGTAAAATGTATTTTGATAGACATTTTTCTTTAATTACTGGATATAGATTTTTGTTAAAAGATGTTATAAAATATATAACGACAATAGATTCTTTTTTTGATTCTAAGTATAAAATTTTAGATATAGGTTGCGGGAAAAAACCATATAAGAAATTACTAAAAAAGTCTGATTATGTGGGTCTTGATGTTTGCGAGTGTGAATATGCCGCTCCGGATATAATAGGTAATTCCGAGAGTATTTCTTGCGATAATTCTAGTTTCGATGCAGTTATGACGGTTTTTGTTTTGGACGACTCCTACCATATAAAACAAACTTTTTCTGAAATTTCAAGAGTTCTTAAGTCGGGTGGATATTATTTTGCTTTTGAAGCACAGAGCACAAGTATACATAATCCTCCTTTTGATTTTTTTAGGTTTGCTCCAAATGCCATGATTAAGCTAGCAAAAGAAGTGAATTTAGAATTTATAAGATATGATACATATGGCGGTGATTTTGCAAACATAGGTTTTGGTCTTATATCAATTATACGAAATACACTAAGTAGTCTCAGGCTAGAACCCTTTTTGGGTCCTATATTTTACTTACCGATAAACGTAATTTTTAGACTTTTAGATCTAATAGGCAGATTAAAGGTATTTAGAAACAAATATAAAAATAATTCTTTGGGATATTTCTATGTTTTTAAGAAAGTAGAGAATGCTTAAAAATTTTCTTAAGACGATATCTTTATATACTGTTTTTTTGATGATTGAAAAAATTTTATCTGTACTGTTTTTTTCATATATTGCTCATACTTTAAGTATGAATGATATGGGTGCATATGGACTGTATATGACTATATATGTATTTTTATCTTTTTTACTATCGCTAGAATTTAAATCCGGATACGCAAGATATTACTACGAATATTCTACAGAAGAATCCAGATATAAATTATTTTGCGGTATCGTTAATGTTACATTTCTTTCTCATGTAGTTATGGGTATATTGTTATTGTGTATTATAAATTATTTTAATTTATTGAGTTGGAAAATTTTTATTGCTTTGTCTATTTTGTCATTTTCTGATAGCCTGATATATCTTATACAGTATCAAAAAAGGTTGGAAGAAAAGGATATGCAGTATGGAATAATTATAATCAGTAAGATACTCTTAACAATTATATTTTATTTTATTATAAAAAATTACGATATGGGGGGTAGTGCGATCAATATAATATATGCTATGTTATTTTCTAGTACAGTTGTCTCTCTGGTTAGTTATTTTAGCTTTTTTATTAAAGGTTGGCTATTTAGCGTAAATTATCACATCACAAGGAATTCCTTTTTGTTTTCCATAAAAATTGCACCCGGTATTGTTGGATCATATCTATCATCGTTAAGTCCGCAATTTATTATTGATAAGGTTTTTTTAAATAGAGAGTATAATGGAATCTTTTCGGTTTATCAAAAAATAGCATCTACTATTTATATTATGTTTGATCCGCTTTATATAGTTTTTTCTCAGAGAGTCCTTAAATTTTATAAGGAAAAGAATTTTATGGGAATCTATAAGATGATGCTTAATATAATTTTTAACGGATATGGATTTATGACGTGCATTTTTATTTTAGGCTCATATCATGTCGTATATATATTTGCCGGAGAAAAATATATAGAGTATCAACACTTCTTATTCATATTTTTATTTAGCGGCTATTGCGCATTGATTTCCAGAATTCTTGAATTAAATATCCAGATTTCTGGAAAAAGTCATTATTTTTCTTATTTAGAGGTATTCGTAGGAGCGCTAAGCGTATCTTCTCTTTTGTTTTGTGCATATTATTTTGATTTTTACTTCTTTATATATTGTATAGCGGTTATTTCATTTTTTAGATTCGTTGTATATATGATAGTTTCCAAAAAAATATATCCAAAATTATTTTTAGGGTATTTTTATTATTTGTTATTTTTATTCTTTCCTAGTATAATTTATATCTTTAAAATATTTGACATGCTATCGGAAGTTTTATTATTTCTATTAACTCTGATTTTTTATAGCTGGTTGGCTATTAGGGCAATCAAAGAATATAAAACCTATCCGCGCATAGGGGAAGCATAATGTTGTATTATTTAAAGCGACTATATTCTACTCCATTTCGCATAGTTTTGATAAAGTTATTTAACAAAATAACTGTTTTTTTAAATAACTTCATCAATCGTCGCATTGATTTTATAAATAAAAATACTCACATAAATTTTAACGTTCCGATCATAAAAACTGGCTATATAAATACAAAAGAACTTGACCTGTCAAATATCGATCCGGATGTCGCAAAATATCTATCTAAAATGTACATCGAGCATAAATTTGATCTGCTCGGTAGCGGGTGGGTGAAAAATAGCTATGATAGCGTGGCGCTTGGGCTTGAGGGCTGCAAATACGATATGAATGTCGCGTCGCCCGCGAGCGCACCTGAAGGCTACGAGCCGATCGATTGGCAAAAGGATTTTAAAAGCGGCTTTCGATGGAGCGAAAAAAAATGGTACAAAGATCAGCGCATAGCTCATAAGCCCGGCAGCGACATAAAGGTGCCGTGGGAGCTTGCGAGGTTGCAGCACCTGCCGCAGCTTGCTATTTTTGCGATGGCGGATCCGAGTTTAAAGGAGCAAAATTTAAAAGAATTTAAAAACCAAATTTTAGATTTTATCCGCAATAATCCGCCTAGAATGGGCGTAAATTGGACCTGCACGATGGACGTGGGCATCAGGGTCGCCAACATGCTGGCGGCTTACGATATGTTTTGCCAGATGGATGAGGGCGGAATTTTAGATCAAAATTTCAAGCAGACCTTTTCAAATAGCGTCTACGAGCATGCGCTTCATATCGTAAATAATCTGGAATATTCGCCGCATCTTACGTCAAATCACTATCTAAGCGATATCGCGGGTTTGCTGTATGCGTGCGCTTATTTGTACGGCGGCGAGACAGACGCGTGGCTGGCGTTTGCCGTGCAAGAAGTAATTAGCGAAATGAAAAAGGAATTTTACGAAGACGGCGGAAATTTCGAGAGCTCTACGGGCTATCACCGCCTAAGCGGCGAACTAATGGCGTATGCTACGGCTCTGGTACTAGGTCTAAAAAGCGAAAAAATTTCATCGCTAAAAAATTACGACGCAAAGCTTTGGCGCAAAAAGCCGAAACTTTTACCGCCGGAGGAGCAGGAATTTAAAATTTCGGACGGCAAAATCGCGCTGCCGCAGTGGTTCGTGGACAGGCTGTATAAAATCGGCAGGTTTACCGCGGACATTACAAAGCCAAGCGGCGAAGTACCGCAATTCGGCGATAACGACAGCGGTAGGTTTTTTAAATTTAGCCCAAACGGCGAGTTTTTTAGCAACGAACAGGCCGTACGAAAATATCTAAATTTAAGCAGCTTTGAGGGCGGCGACGAGCCGTTTTGGGACGAAAATATCTTAAACCATTCCACGCTAATTAGCTGCATGGGCGGAATTTTTGACGATGAGATATTTAAAAACGATATCTGCTTTGAGAGAAGCTTTGTTTACTCGCTCGCAGGGCGTACGCTGCAAGCGGTTGATAAAACGTATAAAAGTCAGGTCGCTTCTGGCGTGAAATCTAGTGAACTGCCGCACCAAAAAAGCATAGAATTTAAAATTGCGAGTTCGCAAGAGATCAAAAATATATTTTATCCAGACAGCGGAATTTTTATTTTCAAATCCAGCAAATTTTACCTCGCTATCTGCGCTGTGCCGCTTGGGCAAAGGGGTCACGGCGGACACACGCACAATGATAAGCTGGGCTACGAGCTGTGGATAGACGGGCTGGATATAGCGAGAGATCCAGGTACATATCTTTATACGCCGATCCCCGACAGAAGAAATGAATTTCGAAGCGTCAAGGCTCACAACGTGCCGATTATAGGCGATTTGGAACAAAATAGTTGGGGCGAGGGAGCGATAGGATTATTTGGAATGTTTGCGGAATGCAGATGTGAAGTGGCGGAGTTTGGAGAAAATTTTATAAGCCTCGCCGTAGAATACAAAGGCGTAAAAATTATTAGAAAATTTGAGATAAAAGAGGACAAATTGGAGATTATCGATATGGCAAATAGGGAATTTTATTATAGTAAATTTGAGTTATATTCGAATGGATATGGAAAGTTATCGAGAATTGGTGCATTCAATGAATAATAATATTATAGTGAATAATAATTTTAATTTATTAAGGTTGATAGCTGCATTTCAGGTTATGTTTGTTCATGCAAATGATTATTTGGTAAATAAAAGCGATTTATCCTGGTATATAACTAAAATATTAAATTTTAGCGGTGTAACTGTATTTTTTCTGATTAGTGGTTTTTTAATAAGTATGTCTTATGCAAAAAATCAAGATTTAAAAACTTATATTAAAAATAGAATTTTAAGAATTTACCCAGGGCTTTATGTTAATATTTTTATCGGTATAGTAATTTTATATGTTTTCGTAGACTTAAATTTTGACTTTGATTTTTTTAAATGGCTTCTTACTCAAATTAGTTTTTTGCAGTTTTACAATCTTGAAGCTAGCAGAGCTTTTGATACTGGCGAGATAAATGCGCCGCTTTGGACGATCTCGATTGAGCTAGTATTTTATGCTGTCTTGCCTATCATTTTTCTTATAGATAAAAAGATCAAGAGAATATTACCTTGCATTTTTCTGATCTCAATAATATTTTTTATATATAATTCTAGTAGTGATAGAAATTTGTTTATTAATAAACTTATTAATGTATCTCTAGCGCCATACCTATTTGTATTTTTAATCGGCTTTTATTTCTATAGTTATTTTGATTTTTTCCATAAGTATTTAAAGGATAAATTCTTTATATATTTTGCTACTTATATTATAGGTAGAATTTGCTACTATTATTTTAATAATATCTTTTTAGATATATTAGTAAATTATTTTATATTTTCATTTTTAGTTTTTTCTTTTGCTTTTAGCTTCAAAGGTCTTGATAATTTTTTAAGAGGCAATGATTTCACTTACGGTATTTATATATACCATATGTTTTTTGTAAATATTTTTGTCCAAATAGGTGTGGGGGGGCAGCATTTATGTAGTATATGTCGCTATTTTATCTATGTGCTGCGCTATAATCAGCTGGTTTTTTGTAGAGAAACCGTGTTTAAACTTAAAAAGTAAAAGCTTATATCACAGCAGGATGAAAAATGCCTAAAAAAATATTATGGTGTGGAAATTCTTATTATGGATCTCCATTTAAAGTCGGCTGTAATTATTATAGTGAATTACTGGCTAAGGAGGGAAACAAAGTTTTATTTATCGCGCCGCCTGTTTCCCCCTTTCATGATAAGATCAACGAAGCCACCAGACTAGCTCAGGCAAAGAAAGGCTTGCATGAAATTTTTGAAAACTATTTTATATATACCCCATTTGCGCTTATTCCGCCATTTAAAAAGCTGCCGTCCCAATTTTATTGGATTATAAAAATATGGCATATTTTTACCTTGCCAAATTTTAAAAATATGCTTAAAAATTATGATTTCTTAAACGTAGATACTTTGGTGATAGATAATTTCGTATTTCTACCTTTAATAAACATTATAAAATATAAGAAGTTGATTGTTAGGGTTACCGATAGGCTTGAAGGTTTTGGCGTAGGGGCAGCAGCTATCAAGGCAGAGGAGTATCTAATAAAAAAAGCAGATAAAGTGATATATACATCATCGAATCTTAAAAATTATATAGAAAAATTTAATAAAAGTTGCTTCTATGTACCAAATGGAGTTGATTTTAATAAATTTCAAAAAAAATACGATAAGCCGGATTTTTTTTGCACGATTGCAAAACCAGTTGCCGTTTATGTAGGCGCTATAGAAAGCTGGTTTGACTTCGACCTACTAGATTATGTCGCCGACGAGCTAAAAGATGTGCATTTTTTAATAATTGGAGCCGTAAAATTTAAACCCGACAATTTTGATCAAATACAATCTAGAGAAAATATTACGTTTTACGGCAAGGTCAATAATGATTTGATTGCCTCTTTTTTGCAATTTTCAGACGTCGGTATAATCCCGTTTAGGTTAGATATGGATTTAGTTCATTCTATAAGTCCACTAAAACTATATGAGTATTCTGCGGCTGGACTTTATACAGTAGCGACTAAGTGGCGAGAGTTAGAGCAGCTTAACAGTCCTGCTTTGTTGGCAAGTTCAAAAGAGGACTTTGTAAGATATATAAAAAAATCTCTAGATTTAAGTAAAAGCGGCAAGACTGAAATTTTAAATTTTGCCAAAGATAATGATTGGAGAGAAAAGATACGACATATCATTTAAAATTAGATATAATTTCATTTATAATATTTTTAAATTTAAACGATGAGGCGAAACGAAAGTAATAAATGCAGTATAAAAAGTTAGTAATTGATTTTCGTATGCATAAGGCATCTGGTATAGGTACATATATCAAATCAATACTGCCTTTTTTTGTGGAAAAATTTGAGGTTATTCTGCTTGGTAGTAGGGCTGAGATACAGGATTATGCGTGGAGTAAAAGTGTTGAAATTTTAGAATGTAAATCCAAAATTTATTCTATAAAAGAGCAGCTTGAGCTGCCTTTAAAAATTCCTAAATGCGATATCTTTTGGTCTCCGCATTACAATATTCCAATTCTACCGATAAGGGCTAAATTTAGAGTAGTTACTATCCATGATGCATTTCATTTGGCTTTTTACGATACGCTAAATTTTATGCAGAAAATATATGCAAAAATGATTTTTAATCAAGCACTCAGCAGAAGTGATATAGTTCTTAGCGTTTCAGATTTTTCACGGAGTGAGATATTGAAATACGCTAAATCCGATAAAAATATTTTTGTTGTGCCAAACGCGATAGATGAGGGGCACTTTAATCATCATTGCGATTCAAATGCCTTAGAAGCGGTGGTAAAGGACTATGGTCTTCCTGAGGATTTCGTTTTGTTTGTAGGAAATGTCAAACCGCATAAGAATTTAAAGAATTTATTATTTGCATTAGAAAAGATGGATTTAAATTTAGTCATAGTAGGGAAAAAGGATGGCTTTATAACGGGTGATAGCATTATTTCTGAGATTATTCGGAGAAAAAATCTAAGTAATCGTATATTTTTTACGGGCTATGTTAAAGACGCGGATATCGCTGCTATCTATAATTTGGCGAAATTATTTGTGTTTCCGTCGTTATACGAGGGGTTTGGTATTCCGCCGCTTGAGGCGCAAGCGTGCGGTTGCCCGGTAGTTTGCTCAAATGCAGCGAGTTTACCTGAAGTTTGCGGAGATAGCGTAGTGTATTTTGATCCATACAGCGTAGAAGATATGAGAGATAAAATTCAAATGGTTTTAGATAATAAAAATTTACAAAACGAGCTTCGCGCTAAAGGTTTTGAAAATGTAAAAAGATTTAGCTGGGAGCGCTCGGCTAAGCAGATTATTGAAATAATGGAGAGTTTGCAATGAAAAAAGCCCTTATCCACGACTGGTTTAGCACCTATGCAGGAGCTGAGAAATGCGTCGAGAGTTTTACCGATATCTGGGATGATTTTGAAATTTACAGCCTCATCGACTTTTTAAGCGATGCCGACCGAGATAAAATTTTAAAAGGCAAGCGCGCCCACGCGAGCTTTATCCAAAGGCTTCCTTTTGCAAAGGACAAATACCGTAACTACTTGCCGCTATTTCCGCTTGCGATCGAGCAGTTTGATCTAAGCGGCTATGATGTCGTGCTATCCAGCTCGCATGCCGTCGCAAAGGGGGTGCTGACGCACTCCAACCAGCTTCATATCGCTTATGTGCACACGCCGATCCGCTATGCGTGGGATCTGTATCATCAGTACTTGCGCGAAAGCGGGCTGGATCGCGGCCTAAAGGGCATGCTGGCGAAGTATTTTTTACATAAAATTCGCATTTGGGACGCGAGCACCGCAAACCGCGTTGATCACTACGTCGCAAACAGCCGCTATATCGCGCGCCGTATCAAAAAAACATACGGCAAGCCTAGCGACGTCATCTATCCGCCCGTGGATGTGGATAAATTTACGCTGCGCGAAGCCAAAGAGGAGTTCTATCTCACCGCCTCGCGCATGGTGCCGTATAAAAAGATCGATCTCATCGTCGAGGCGTTTTCACAGACGGATAAAAAGCTGCTCGTTATCGGCGATGGCCCCGATATGGCCAAAATAAAATCAAAAGCGGGCAAAAATGTCGAGCTTTTGGGCTTTGCCGATGATGAAACGATGGCGGATCTTATGGGGCGAGCCAAGGCGTTCATTTTTGCCGCCGAAGAGGACTTCGGCATTACGCCCGTAGAGGCGCAGGCATGCGGCACGCCGGTGATCTGCTTTGGACGCGGCGGCGCTCGCGAGACGGTGCTTGATGGCGAGAGCGGGCTGTATTTTATGGAGCAAAACACAAAGGAGCTGCTCGCCACCGTAGCTAAATTTGAGCAAAATTATGATAAATTTGAGCCTGTAAAAATCAGAGAAAATTCTTTAAAATTTTCGCGCACGCGCTTTGAAGCCGAGATCGAAAGCTACGTCGAGAAAAAATATGAGGAATTTAAGGACGGCCTAAATGACTAATATAATCCTAAGCGGCGGCAGCGGCACGAGACTGTGGCCCATCAGCCGCACGCTTATGCCAAAGCAGTTCGTGCGCCTCTTTGACGATCGCTCGCTTTTTATGATGAGCTACGAGCGAAACTCCCCGCTATGCGAGCGCACGCTCGTCGTCTCAAACGAGCAGCAGTATTTTTTGGCGCTCGATCAGCTTGAGGTTTTGGGCGCGCGCGGCGTAAAATTTCTGCTCGAGCCTGTCGGCAGAAATACGGCTCCTGCGATCGCGCTTGCGTGTTTGAGCTTAAAGGCCGAGGAGATCGTTTTCATAACGCCGAGCGATCATCTAATTAGAGATGAGGCGGCATATAAAAACAGCGTCTTGCGCGCGCACGAGCTTGCAAAGCAGGGGTTTTTGGTGACGTTTGGTATCAGGCCTGCGGATGCAAATACGGGCTACGGCTATATCGAAGCAAGCGGCGAGGACGTGTTAAAATTTCACGAAAAGCCTGAGCTTGCGGCGGCGCAAAGCTACATAGCGGCGGGGAATTTTTATTGGAACAGCGGTATGTTTATGTTTAAAGCTGGAGTATTTTTAGGCGAGCTAAAGGCGCAGAGCCCTGAAATTTACGAAGCCTGCGTCCGTGCGTACGAAAATTCTAACGCAGAAAATCCGCTTAGAATTAAACTAGACGATATGCAAGAAATCCCAGCAGATAGCATCGATTACGCAGTTATGGAGCACACGAGCCTTGCTAAGGTCGTACCCGCAGACATCGGCTGGAGCGATCTGGGAAGCTTCGATAGCTTAGACGCCGAGCTACCTAAAGACGCGAACGGCAACACCGCAAGCGAGCAAAATATCGCTCTAAATTCTAAAAACAATCTCATCATCGGCTCGGGCCGCACGATAGCCGCCATAGACATCGAGGATCTCGCTATCGTCGATACCAAAGACGCCCTACTCGTATGTAAAAAAGGCTCCACCCAAAAGGTAAAGCAGGTAGTGGAGCGGCTAGGCGGTAGCGATCTAGCGCGCGTGCACGTAACGACGCACCGCCCGTGGGGCAGCTACACGGTGCTTGAAGATGAGCACGGCTACAAGATCAAGCGTATAGTCGTTAAGCCCGGCAAGCGGCTATCGCTGCAAAAGCACTACCATCGCAATGAGCACTGGATCGTCGTTAGCGGCACTGCGACCGTGACCGTGGGCGAGCGAAATTTCTTGCTGCGCGAGAATGAATCTACGTTTATTAGGATGGGCGAGGTCCACCGCCTCGCAAACGAAGGCAAAATCCCCGTCGTGCTAATCGAGGCTCAAGTCGGCAGCTACACCGGCGAGGATGATATCGTGCGCCTGCAAGACGATTTTAATAGGAGCTAGGATGAAAAAGCAACTCTGCGTTTTGATAATCTTGGCGGTCGATATTTTCGGCATCTGGCTTTGCTTCGGACTTGCCGTGGTGCTTAAAAATTTGCTCTACGGCGATAGCGTGCTGCTGGACATCGGCAGGTATCAGGGCTTCGCGCCGTCCTACGTCATAATGATATTTCTATTTTTCTATCAGGGGATCTATTCGAGGCGATATGATTTTTGGCACGAGAGTAGAATTTTAGTAAAAAGCTGTTTTTTGGGGCTTTTGCTAAGCCTCGCACTACTTGCTTTAATCAAAGTCAATTACGAATTTTCACGCGCCAGTTTTATTTTGAGCTTTGCCTTTATGGTGGTGGTTTTGCCGCTTTTTAAGCTCGTAACGAAAAGGGAGCTTTTTAAATTTGGATTATGGCGAAAGAGGGCGAAAATTTTAGGCGAGGGCGAGGAGTTTGAAAGCGCCGTCTTAGAAAGCGCGTATTTGGGATACGTAAGGGCGCTAGGCAGGGACTACGACGTGCTGTTTATCGGCGGAAGTAGGCTTGAGGCGGGCGCTTTAAACGAGCTCATCGAGAGCAACATTAGGGAGAATAAAGAAATTTTATTCACCCCCGTGCTGCGCTCGTATGATTTCACGCAGACGGATATTTACAGCATTTTTGCCTCGCGCACGAGCCTCTTTGCGATACGAAATTCTTTGAAAAGCCCTTTAAATTTAGCTCTTAAACGCGGGCTTGATTTGGCGCTAATTTTCTTAGCGCTTCCTCTGTTGGTACCGATTTTTGGCATAATCGCGCTGATGATGAAGCTAAAAGAGCCCGCAGGGCGCATATTTTTTTCGCATCAAAGGATGGGATTTGGCGGCAAGCCGTTTGGGTGTCTGAAATTCCGCTCGATGAAAGAAAACGGCGATGAAATTTTAGTGCAGTATCTAAAGCAAAATCCGCAAGAGGTGGAGTATTTTGAAAAATATCATAAATACGAGCACGATCCGCGCATCACGAAGCTGGGCGATTTTTTGCGCAAAAGCTCGCTAGATGAGCTCCCTCAGCTGATCAATGTCCTAAAGGGCGAAATGAGCATCGTAGGTCCTCGCCCGTGCGCGCAATACGAGCGCAAGGATATGGGCGAATACGCAGATCTAATCCTGGCCGTCAAGCCGGGAATTACGGGGCTTTGGCAGGTGAGCGGGCGCAGCGACGTGGATTTTGCGACCAGGGCCGGCATGGATACGTGGTATATGAAAAACTGGTCGATCTGGAACGACATCGTAATTATTTTAAAAACCTTCAAAGTCGTTTTAGCGCGTGAAGGGGCAAGTTGATCGGTTATCAAATCCTTAAGGCAGGTTCTTTTTTGAGATAAATTTTAAATTTAATACGGCGCTTCGATCGAGATATTAGAATCTTCTGAGCTAAATTTTGCCATGATTTAAAATACATATACACAACAATGTAATTGCATGGAAATAGCTAGGAATTCGCGGCGCAAAATTTGAAATTTTGAAATTTCATCGCATGCTTGCGTAAAATAAGACTACGTAAAAATGGTGATAGTTTAATGCAGACGACCAAGATTATGTAGTATCGCGGGAAAAGTATTAGCCGTTAATCGTATTGTTTAAGCACACATAAAAATAGCGCTACCTGATAAATTTCACTGCCGCTTTCCGCTTTTGCGCGAATACCGCGACGCAAAATTTGCACAACGCGGATAAATTTATCCTCGCTTCCGCGCTCACTCTTTCTAAAATTCTAAATCGCCCATTGTAAAAAGCTGAGTTTTAAAATTTAGGGAGTTTGCAGATAAAATTTTGATCTATTTGAGGGATAAGGGGGTGGTACCCGATAAAATAGACAATGGAAATGAACTGTTCAGAAATCACACTGTTTCAAATACCATCTACGGATACACAGATAAAAAAGCGACCAACGGCTATGAAGCCCTAAAAGCCTATGATCTAAATGGCGACAACGTAATAGATGAAAAGGGCGAGATATTTAACAAACTTAAAATTTGGAAAGGTACGAATTCTAACGGCATTACCGACGAAGGAGAGCTAAGCTCGCTTGCGGATAATAATATCAAAAGCATTGATCTAAACTATAAAGAGATAACGATAGACGAGAATTCTAATACCGTAACGCAAAGCTCTAAGATTGCTCTTATCGATGAGCTGATCTACAAATAGACTGGAGTAAGTGAAGCGGCTAAAGACTCACGGGGAATTTATAGCTGCTTAAGTAAGGTGGATATAGAATTCGTAAAAGCAATCAAATTAAAGGCAAGAGAAGAGGACTGAGATTTTTATAGCATTCACTGTCGGCAGATTGCTTCGCTTGCAAAGTTCACCCGCAATGACGAGAAAAGCAAAGAAAACGGAAGGACAAAATTTGGAAAATTTTGAAAACTGGAATAAAAATGTTAAAAAACGGGATTCAAATTCAAACGAAAACGCAAATTTAAGTGATTTCAATCAAAGAGACTACGATAAAGAACCGATAGTAATTAAAAATCCTTATGAATTCTTCCTTAAAAATTTGGATTTATTTTGTTTTATAGGAGCGTTTGTGATTTTATCAACTATCTATATTGATTGCACGGACAATATACGCACAAAAGAAATTAAAATTTTATTATATTTTCTTTTTACGTTTGTAATTTTACATATTATTTAGGCCTTTTATTACTACATTATCAAAAACAAATGCGAAACCAAATTTACAAATAAAACGATAGAATTTATCATAAATGGGGAAGTTAAAAGGGTTAAAAATTTGATAGATTTAGAGCCTATTACAAGAAATTTTAAGCTTTCGTATTCTCTTGGAGTATATTTTCATTTGTTTCTATTTTTTTTGATTATTTTAATTTCAATTAGTGAAAAATCATTGCTATATGTTTTTATAATAATGGTCTATTATATACTTTGGTTTCTTTTAAATTTTTTATTTAAATTTATTTTTCATTTGATTTTAGGCGGAGAATTGAAAGGTTTTTCGTTGTATCCAGCTATTGTTTTTGATTATCCGCAATATATTGGTGGTCGCTTGTGGAGATTGGCTACAATTGATATGCGATTATATGGTGGAAAATTTCATATGGTTTATATAATTCATAAGCAAGATTATTTAGATTTACAAAAATATTTTTCTGATAAGAAACATATAAATTTAAATTTGGTTAAAAAGAAATTTTCAACCTAAAAAAGGAGAAAAACATGAGTAGAGAAAGTGTTGCTAAAATCGAGCTAGATAAAGCTTATGATGCTATAGTTGCTAATCTCAAATTTACAAAGGATTATATAGTGCAAGAATATAATACCAATACAACAAGCAATCAAAACAAGCAACAAAGGGATTATGATAAATATCCAATAGTTATAAAAAACCCCTATGAGTTTTTTCTTTCAAATTTATTCTTTTTTTCTCATTGCGGAACGGTGCTTGTTTTATTGGTTTATGCTGATTATATGGGGATTGCAAATGTTAGCAATATTTTTCTATGGGCTTTTTTTGGGCTTGGCGTTTCGCATATCGTCGCTACATTTTATTATTATATCATCAAAAACAAATGCGAAACCAAATTTACAAATAAAACAATCGAATTTATTATAAATGGCGAAGTTAAAAGGGTTAAAAATTTAGTTGATTTAGAACCTATCATAAGGACTTTTAGACTGCTTACACCATCATCGCTAATTGGAATTATTGTTTTTAATCTACTTATATTTTTTATGGTTGCATTAGTAAAAATGGTTCATTATCTTATCGCCTATTATGGCATTTATTTACTTTTAAATTGTTTGTTTAAACTTATTTTTCATTTGATTTTAGGCGGAAATTTGAAAGATTTTACATTATTTCCTGCTTTTATATTTGATTATGGAGAACTCATATGCAAAGGAAGGTCTAGTTTAGATATTCTTAAAGATAAATTTCATATGGTTTATATAATTCATAAACAAGATTATTCAGATTTACAAAAATATTTTTCTGATAAGAAACATATAAATTTAAACTTGGTTGAAAAGAAATTTTAACCTAAAAAGGAGAAAAATATGAGTAGAGAATTAGTTGCTAAACAAGAATTAGACAAAGCAGAAGTAAGACTTAGAAAAAATAGTGATTTGGTTAGACAATTAACTGAATTCCTTAAAGATGCACTTTCTGGTGCTGATATGTCATTTACTGGATTAGAAAAATATGTTGAGATAAATGGCAAAAGATATACAAAACCGGAGTTAGATGAATTAAAGGGAGCTGCAGGATATGTTGGAATTGGTAAAGCATTGGCTGGTATAGTCGATGATATAGCTGACGGTCAAAGCTTCGGTCATACCGTCGTGGGTGTAGCTGTGGATTTCGGGCTTATTGCAATTACAAAATTTATCCCTGTTGTCGGTTGGATAACACTATGGTATGACATAGGAAATTTATTAGATAAGTTGGACGGAAAAGATAGTGGCATATTTGATTTACGTAAACAGGTACAAAATTTATGGGACAAAATAACGGGCGACGGACTATCAGATATTGATATGAACGCTCTAAATAAAAGAATTTTACGCATTACTATGCCCGACAAAACAAGTCTATGCAAGACCTTTATCGTCGTCATTTTCCCTTATAGCGTAACCCCAAGCGGACTTTTAACGGGCGACTACAAAGACGATGTTTTATTGGGCGGATATGGCGATGATACGCTAATGGGTAAAGGCAGCGGCGATTTACTAATAGGTGGATATGAAAATGGTAAGACAAATTATAAAAGTTTCCAAAGAGTTTAACAAGCTTAAGAGCTACTATACATTTTTTAATATATAGTAGTTTCTCTTAAACTACCTGTATAATCTAGCGTTTTTAGTATTTGAAATTTTTTTGAAAAAATTTGAAAAAGCCGTAAAACAGGGCTTTTAAAAAAATCAAAAAACTAAAAATAGGGGGGAAATTTGATAGATGGTGTCCCGTGTAGGATTCGAACCTACGGCCGCCTGATTAAGAGTCAGATGCTCTACCAACTGAGCTAACGAGACAAGAACTGTAATTGTAGTGATAAAAATATAAAAAACTGATTAAATTTTATAAAATTTCGTTAAATTTTATAAAATTTTATTCGGTCATTATATATCCAATGACTCATACAAATTAAATAAAATACTTTAGTAAAGAATCAATAAATCTTTTTAAAATAACCTATGCGCTTCAATTTCACGCTTGCGCGCTCTTGCACAAACTCAACGCAAAGCCAAAGCAAGAAGCCCCATAGGCGGGGCTTGGCTCGATAATTTATTTTGCTTTTTTAGCCTTTTTGCTTCGTGTAGCCTTAGCATGAGTTCTAGGAGAGCGGTTTGAGATGATTGGCTTACCGTCAGGATATTTTTTCTGCACGTGATTTACAGGTATCGCCACACTGCTGCTAGCGCCGTATTTCTCGCCGTTTGTAAAATACTTCCTCATCACTTCTTTCCATCTTTTTGCGTATTTATTTGCGCGTGGAGAGTCATTTAAGATGTCTTCGTAGTCGTAAATTCTCTCATAGAAGTCGTTAGTTAGTTGATCGTCGATAGTAATTCTGCCGTTGTCGATCGATACGCCTAGGTAGACGCCTGTTTGCTCGCCCGGGCTTACCATCCATGCAGAAATATCGGGTAGATCGGTTGCGCGACCTGTTCTTCTACCTACGCCGCCCGCCGCAGCACCTACATTAATCTCAAGGGTGTCTGTGCCGGTAAAAATGTCTTGATATGACTTCGTAGTATGAAAGATCATCACGATGTCGCTCGTCTCGTAGCCTGCTTGTAAGCCCACGCCGTAGCCTTTATATTTGATAAAAATCGGTGAACTCCACTCGCCGTTCTCGCCTTTGACGCTAAAAATTCCATCGCCGTATTGTAGCGATGCACCCGCAGCTAAACGTTTTACGTCGGTTAGGATTGCGACGGCTTTGGCGCTAGTCAGATAGCGCTCATCGGTGCCGAAGTTATTAGCCGCTACGAAAGATCTAACAACGTTAGTCGCCGCTATAACCTCTTGATTTGCCACGACGTCCGCGTGCAAAAGACCGCAAAGTGCAACAGATGCTAGAAGCAAAAACTTTTTCATCATTTAATCCTTTTAAAATTGAATTTTCGTTATTATAACAGCAATTTCATTTGTTTTAGCTAATTTTTAACAAAAAATTGATGAAAAATAACGAATTTTGGAAAATTTATGAAATTTCTAGCTATTTTTGCACTTTTGGCGATCAAAATTTTCGCTTTAGACATAGTAAACGGTGACGTTATTATCTTAAAATTAGATAAAAGCACGACCGAGTTGAGCTTTGGCTCAAAGAAAATCCCCCTCATCGAGGCACCAAATTCTAGCGATAAAATCGCCGTTTTAGCAGCGAATTACCGTGCTAAGGGAGATTTCGCGCTGCGGATAGTAGATCAAAGCGGCAGCCACGAGCAGATCGTCGCTTTGAAAAAGGGCGAGTATAAAAAAGAGGCTCTAAGTGTCGCTCCTGGTAAAGTTAAACCGCCCAAAGAAGCTGCCGCGCGTATCAAAAAAGAGCTCGACGAAGCCAACGCGATCTATGCGATCACCACGCCGCGCTATCTTTTTTCCACGCCGTTTGAGCTACCTTTAAACTCCAAAATAACCTCTGCATTCGGCAATGCCCGCACCTTTAATGGCGAGCTTAAAAGCTATCACAGCGGCACAGATTATCGTGCCGCGGTAGGTACTGCGGTGCGCGCCGCCAACGACGGCGTCGTAGTCATCGCCAAAGACCGCTACTACGCCGGCGGTTCGGTCGTGATCGATCACGGCGGCGGCATCTATTCGCAGTACTATCATCTAAGCGAGATCAAAGTGACGCTTGGCGATCACGTTCGCAAAGGCGATGAAATCGCGCTTTCGGGCGAGAGCGGTAGAGTTAGCGGCCCACATCTGCACTTCGGCATCGCGATCAACGGCGTGAGCGTCAATCCGCTAAGCTTCGTCGCTAAATTCAACGAAGTGGTTTTTGGCGAGCGCTAAAATGCCCTACAATCCGAAGGAATTAATGAAAAAAATTCTCGCAGGCAGCGATTTTAAGCTAAAAGGCTCGGTCAAAGGCCGCGTGCGCGTCGCGAGTAGGGACGGAGCGATCGTAAATTTTACCGCTGCAGACTTCGGCGTGCAGAGCCTAAACGACAAAATTTCGCTCAGTGGCGAGCAGTTCGAGCGCTTTAGAGCTAGAATTTTTGGGATTTTAAACTCTGGCGGACGCGAGCTTGCAGGCAGGCTCACGCTCTCTTCTACGCCCAAAAAGAAAGCCCGCGCAGATCGTCTCCGCGCAGCGGATGGTTATGGTTATGCGGAGTTTGACGGCGCCTGCGATTTTGGTAGCTTTTGCGAAGGAGATTTAAGCGCAGTTTTGCCCGAGGCTGGCGGCAGCTTGGCAGAGACTTCGTATGCCACAAATGCAAGGTGTGGCGATTTTTCTGTGCGCAGCGCTCATAACGCGCAAGATTTTACTTCACAGGCAGAATTTCAAGATGTTTCGCAAGCAGAATTTTATGGCGCAGCTCGGGCGGAATTTTGCGTAGATACGGCGTGGGATACGACGCGCGAGAATTTAATTTTGCAAAATGACGCTGTGCAGGATGACATGAGCGTGGGGCTTGCTGCTAGTTTCGAAGAGAGCGCAAATGCGAGGAGTAAAAATTTTATGCCACAAAGCTCTGCGCCTGCGAATTCTGCCAAAGGACAAAGCTTCATTCCTACATCGCGAAATTTTATTTCCGCGCAAAGCTCTGCGCTCGTGAAAGATTCCGCATTTGAGGCGCAAAATTCTAATTTTACGGCGCAAACGAAGAATTTTGTAGCTGAAAATTCGTTTGTAGCAGAGCAGGATGCGGACTTACGAATTAAAAATTCTACGGCGCAAAGCTCTGCATCAAAAAATTCTACTTTCGCAAATTCTGCGCTTGATCTAAAGCGCGCAAATGATTACAAGCCTCAAGGCTCCGAGTTCTCCAAGAATCAAAGCACTAATTTTGCTAGCCGCCGCGCCGCAAATTTTGCCTTAGAAAATACCTCGGAATTGACGCCTCAAGATGAGAATTTCGTCGGTGAGAATTCAATGTTTTCGGCACAAGGGCAAAATTACGCGCTAGAAAATTCCGCCAGGCAAAATTTAGAGCAGAAAAGCTCCGCACAAGAGCGGCGCCCTTTAAATTTGCCGCCGCAAGCGGGAAATGAATTTGCGTCCGAATTTGAGCAATCCGCGCAGCCTGCGTTAACGGGTGAGAATTCCACGTTTGCCTCATCTATGGCGGAAGGGGCGCTTGGTGATGAGCCCGCGTCTGCTACTTTTGGGAGCGAATCAACTTTTGCGGCTAAGCCCGTAAATTTCTATGGCAAGCCTGCGCGCAAATCGCCTACGAAAGAGCGCGCGAGCCTTCGAGAGCGTCCGCAGGCTCTGCCTATTGCAAGCGCTTCGCGTCCTATCTCGCTACCGCAAGCACCTAGAGCTAGGCTCATCGAGCTTAAGCCGCGTTTCATAGGCATCGCGCATAGGATTAAAATTTCGTTTTTGAAAAAGAGCGCGAGCGAGCCTGGCGAAGGGGTTTTGGCGCGCGTTCGTATTCCGCTTTTGATGGAGAATTTCGGTCTTAATGATATTTTGTCGTCCACGGCGAGCTACCAAATGGCGAAAAAAATGGTGCGCACGATCGCTGATCTTTACATAGCCAAGGACCTGCGCGGCGTGCACATAGGCGTGCCGGTACGCCTTGAAATGGGCTTTAAAAGCGGTATCTCTGACGTTAGCAACCACGCCTTTATTTTCAAGCTCATCGAGGACAGCCTCGTCAAAAACGGCGTCATCGACGATGATAACGCAGATATCGTGCGGGAGATCAAGCTCTTTAAGCAAGACGTTTTCGATGGGGTTTTAGTAAACCTCGTGCGGTTTGAGTAGAGGCTTTGCGGCGCCTTGCGCGTAAATTTTAAAAATTTTGCGTTACCGCGTGAAATTTCGCCGTTTTCGAGCTTTGGCTTGCACCGGCGGCAAGCGCTTTTTAAAATTTTTTGATCAAATCAGTAAAAATTTGAAAGGATTGAGATGCAAAAAGCCTTTTTTAATTCGCCCATTGGAATGCTTGAAATTTGTGATGATGAGATCGGGATCTGCAGCATCGACTGGGTCAAAAGCTCTGTCTGCGGGCCCAATGATGAGATCTTTAAAAAACACGACGCAGGGCTTAAATTCGGTTTTGTGCGTGCAGCGGACGATAAAGGACGCGATTTAAGGCTTAGCGATTTAAGAAAGAATTTGGCTCTTTGCACCGACGAGCTTGGCGCCTATTTTAGAGGCGAGCTTGAAAGCTTTAGCGTTAAACTGAGCCAAAATGGCACGCAGTTTCAAAAGTCCGTGTGGAGCGCGCTTTTAGAGATTCCTTACGGCGAGGTCGTAACATACGGCGAGCTAGCCGCGGCTATCGGCAGACCGCGCGCAAGCCGAGCAGTAGGTAGCGCAAACGGCAAAAACGAAATCCCTATCATCGTGCCGTGCCACCGCGTCGTAGCTACGGGCGGGCTCGGCGGATACAGCGGCGCGGGCGGCGTATCGACCAAAGCGTGGCTGCTAAACTTTGAAAGAGAAAGCCTAGCCAAATTTGGCAAGTAAAATTCCGTTAATTCCGCCTCTTTAGTCGGGCGTTTATTTTAAAATTTTACCGTGCGATGCTGCGAAATTTTATAAAACGATTTTGTAAATTTCTAGTTTTTGCAACGACCAAGATAGCTAAAATTTGACAAGAAACGAAACCTGCTAAGCTGGCTTAGAGCCCTAACTTTAAATTTATCGCGCTGCAGACATTTGCTATGAGCGGTTGAAATTTTTGCGGCAATAAAATTTAGCCTCGCGAAATTCTGCGCTGAAGTCCTTCGATAAATTTTCATCTTGCGTGCATTTAGTGCGGCAGCGCGTGAGGCAGCAAAATTTTGCCGATCCTTTTGTGCAGATAGGCAAGGATAGCAAGTTTTGAGGCGGAATTTTGCAGAGGTTGAAATTTTATGTAGCTGCGCCGCACGGGCAAAATTCCACGCCGCCGTATTAAGGTAAAGTAAATTTTTAATTGCGCTTGCCGAAGCGGGGTAAAATTTCCACAGAAGTGGTAAGGCAGGGCGGAATTATCTCAGCGGCAACGTGACTAAGAATTCTATAAACCTACGAATCAGGCGGTATCCCAGCAGAAACGGCATTGTCTTAGCCAAGCTCTTGCGTAAGCGGCGGGCACGCCAAAGATAAAATTTTTCACGGATATGACAAAGTACAACAGTATGCCGCTAGGGGCACCTGGCGAAGATGAAATTTTACGCGAAGAGAGCGAGAGGAATTTTGTGCAGAGACCGCGCTATTTGCTGAAATTCGCGCAAAAGCAGCATCCTTTTAAAAAATTTATAGCAGCGGTAGCGTTCGTTGTCAAAGCTCGCCTTTGAGGCGGCGATGTTTGCTAAGGCTTCTTGCGAAAGCGATGTTGCATAGCAAAGTAATTGTAAAAGCGGCGAGCGTGCTGTAGATAAAATTCTTAGCAAAAGCGGCGTAGCATGGCAAAATTTCTACGCAATACGCACGGCAAAGATAAAATTTGCCAAGCAACTACGAGCAAAAACCCGGCAAATTCAGCAAAGCTTGGTAGAGTGCAGAATTTTTTATCAAATCTACGAAGCTTTGTCAAATTTTTAAATTAGCCAAAATTTTCTATCAGATCGCTAAAAATTTTAGCTAAATTTTCGACGTCGCTAATCTCTACTCGTTCGTTGATCTGATGGATCGTGTCGTTTCGCACGCCAAACTCCGCCGTCTGTACGCCGAACTCCGCGAAGTATCTCGCATCGCTCGTGCCGCCTGCGGTATTTAGCTCGGCTGCTGCGCCACAGATCTTCTGCACGCTAGCGCTTAGTTTTTGCACGATTTTGGAGTTTCGCTGAGTTAAAAAAGGCTTTGAGGAGCTTTTTAGCGCGAGGTGTAGCGACGCGCCTGCTCGCAGCTGCGCGGTGCAGCTCATTTCTAGCTTGCCGCAGGATTCGCTTTCGCTGCACAGCGCATCTTTTGCGTCCAGTTCAAATAACCTCAGTACGTAGTCTCGCACGTCCTCTAGCCCCAATCCTACACCGCCTCGGACGTTAAACATCACGCGTACGTCCTTGGGTGTTACGTTTACGGCCTGCGAACCGCCGCGAATGTCGGTGATGACTATCTTAGCCGGGGCGAAATCCTCGCTACCCGCGTCCAGATCATGCCCCGCGAGGCTTGCTAGCGCCGGCGCTAAAATGTGGACAGGATTGATGCATTTATCTGGGTAGGCTGCGTGCCCGCCGATACCCGTGAGTGTGAGGATGCCGTTAATCGAGCCGCGACGGCCGATCTTAATGGTATCACCGAAGCGCACTTCGCATGTAGGCTCCGCAACGACTGCGAAGTCGGGCAGGGCACCTTGCTCGCGCAATTTAGAAAGCATTTCGCGCGTGCCGTAGATGCCGTCGCCCTCCTCATCGCTGGTTAGCAGCAGGCTCAGCGTGCCCTTAAAATCGCGTGCCGCCGCTAGCGCGCAGATCGCCGCTGCGATGCCACTTTTCATATCCTGCGCGCCGCGCCCGTATAAAAAGCCCTCCGCTTCCACCGGCTTAAACGGATCGCTTGCCCAGCCCTCGCCCGGCGGCACGACGTCGATGTGCCCGGCAAAGCACAGATGCGGACCAAGCCCGAAGCGCTTGGTAAAAATCGCGTTAGTTACGCCGTTTAGCTCGAATCTATCCTCGCTAAAGTCCGCCAGCAGCATCGAGACGTAGTTGAAAGCTCCGTCGTCGCTAGGTGTGAGCGAGCGGAATTTGATGAGCTCTTTTAGAATTTCAATCGGTTTCATAAGCCATCCTTTGGTTTAAATTTTAGCGAAAATTATAGCGTATAAAAGCTTTAGCGCAAAAAATGTCAAAATAAACGCCGAGATATATGCAAATGCTCGCACTACTATGTTTGGAAGCTTGCTACGAGCTAGATATATAGCAAGCGGAAAAAGCGTGATCCAAGCTAAAATTCCGCTTACAAGCCCCGCAAGAGCAAGCGCGAAATTTGCTCGCGCGGTACCGGCAGAGACGCTGAGCCAAAACATAATGACGTATGGATTTAGTAAATTTATTAAAAAGCCTTTGCCGTAAAGCGCCGCGCCTGAGCAAGCCTCGACGCTTGCAGGTTGCACCGAGCTAGCCGCACCATGCCAGATCGCGTACGCCGTGTAGAGTAAAAAGCACGCGCCAAATACCGATATGCAGGCAAAAACGATCGGGATTTTGGCTAACTGCGATATGCCAAACGCCGATAGCGCCAGATAGAGCATATCCGCGCTCATGGCGCCGAGGCCCAAGCACAGCGCCTTGGTGTAGCTTCGCAGCGCGTAGGACATTATCAGCACGTTTACCGGACCGATCGGCACGCTAACGCCCAGCCCCATCAAAACCCCTTGTACGAACGATTGCATCTCTCTGTTTACATTCCCCAAACTGCTTTAAAATTTCGGCGTGCGGCGCTGCGAAAAGATCTATGGACGCGGCTTTGCGAATAGATCGATGACGCACGGCTTTGCGAATGGATCAATGACGCACAGCTTCGCGAATAGAGATCGATCTGAAATTCCGCACGCCCGCCGATCGGTTTTAAATTTAACGCAATCGCTGCCATATGCGCTCTGGCTCTAAAATTTTAATGTGTGCGTCGTAGCGAGCTCGACTCTAAAATTTTTAACGTGTGTGGTTGCATGCGCTTTGGCTTTGAAATTTTGGCGAGCGCTTCGCACGGCACGCATGATCGACGAGCTTTAAATTTAGCTTTTAAATTTTAACGCGCAATCGCGGTTTAAATTTACGACTCGAATTTGACGAGGCAAAATCCGCCGTCTCGCCGCGTCGCTAAGTTTGCGATTTAAATTTCGCAAGGCAAAATTTAAATCGGCAAAAGATCGGTGACGAACGGCGGCTCGCGCAAGTCGGCAAGTTTTAGTCGCGTAAATTTTAAGATCGCGGCGGTAAAATTTAGCCCGCCAAAATTTTACTTTGCGTAATTTTGCATATCTGCGCTCATAAACGGCTTATGATCGCAGATAAAATTTTGCGAAGCGAAATTTCGCATCTTAAAATTTTATCCGCAAATTTTAAAAACTCAACGAAGGATACAACCCCGCCGTTCCGCCTGTCTTAAAATTTTATCCGTAAATTTTAAAAATCCGACTGCGGAGCCCGAGATCAACGTTCATCCGCTTCAATTAGCCGCGCGCCGAATTAACCGTATGTGCGCTTTAAATTTAGCCATGCACTCACAATTTAGCCGCGCGTCCGGAATCCAGTCGCACCTGCATTTTAAATTTTATCGGCCGCCGCAAAACCTGACCCGCAAAACAGATGTTCCGTAGAGCAGACCCCGCCGCAACGCCAAATCGCGCCGTAAATTTTATCGTTTCGCAGCGGAGCAAATTTTACACTGCAAAGCAAGAACCTGCGTGCCGCCGTATTAAATCTGCGCCGCAGAGTAAATTCCGCGCCGCAGCTTGGTTTGCAGAGATCTCGCGCGCAAAGCTCGCTTTGCAAAACCCCGCGACGCAAGAGCTTTAAGCAGTCTGCTTTGCAAAATTTCGCGATCGCAATAGCTAAATTTAAAACGAAAAATCCCCCGTAGCACCGTGCGACATGCTCTCATAAACTGCCTTGACGTACTTATCGCGCACCGCGCAATCTAGCAGCTTCTCGCACTCCAGGCAGCTGGTGAGATTGTGCTCCGCCTGGCACGCCTGCAGCGCGGCTAAGCTTTTATCCAAAATTTCGTCGTAAACGTCGCGCGGCGCGCTGCTCTCGGTATCAGCCATCAGTTTTTCTCGCCGTAAATTTCATGCATTTTCGCGATCTCGTACTTCGAGCCGAAAAAGCAAGGGCTGCTTTGGTGGATTTTTTCGATTTTAAGCTGTAAAAGCGAGCCGTTCGCGCCGTCGCTGGTGGCGCCTCCCGCGCGCTCGAATATGAACGCAAAGGGCAGCACTTCGAAGGTTACGCGAAGTTTGCCGCGCGGATGGTCGCTAGTAGCGGGGTAGCTGAAAAGTCCGCCGCCTTTTAATAAAATTTGATGCAGATCGCTTACCATCGCGCCGCTGTATCGCAGTCGGTAGCCCTCATCAAACAGCGCCCGCACGAGCTTTCGGTGCGGCTCATTCCAGCCCTTTTGCGTCGCACCAGTGGCGTTTAGTTTGCCTTTTTGCTGTAGGCGCAGCTCTTTTACGAAGCTAAATTTGCCCTCGCGATTTAGGCGGTAGAGCTTCGGCGAGTCCTCGCAAATGACCATCTCAAGGCGTGGCCCGTAGATGCAATAGATCGCCGCCTTTAAGTTTGCGGGCGAAATTTCATCCTCGTAGATGCCAAAAATCGAGCCCACGGCGAAATTTACGTCCACTAAGCTCGAGCCGTCGAGCGGATCGTAAGCGACGATTAGGCGCGCGTCCTCTCGCAGCGTTAAAATTTCATCTTTCTCCTCGCTGATTAGGGCGCGTACGAGCGGATTTTTGCGAAATTCCGCCTCGATTATGGCGTCGCTTTTTACGTCGAGTTTGAGCTGCGTATCGCCCGTGCTGTTGTGATGATCGGTGTAGCCGAAGTCCGCGTATTTCAGCTCCTCGGCGATTTGTAGCGCGATATTTTGGATTGATTTTACGATCTCTTGCATTTTATTCCTTTACATTTTTTTGGCGTTTTTTAAGATCCACTCGCTAATGCCCGCAGCGTCGTCGATGTCGAAATTTACCGGGCAAAACTTATCCATCTGCTTGCCGCTTAAATTTGAAGCGATCGCGTCCGAAAATGGCAGGTACGCCGGATCGATCCTGTCGCGAAATAAGCTTATGCGCGGCAGCGGCAGCGTCTTTAGCCCCTCTACGAGTAAAATGTCGAAGTCTCCGAGCATCCGCACGACCTCGTCGATTTGCATACAGCGCTGCGAAAAATAGCTCGTTCGCGTCGGGCTCATCACGACGGTTTCGGCGCCGAGCTCGCTAAATTTGGCGCTGTCCTTGCCCTCTACATCAAAGCGCGCCTTATCGCCCGGATCGTGCTTTACAATCGCGATCCGCAGCCCGCTAGCGATAAAAATTTTAGCGATCTTGCAAATTAGCGTCGTTTTGCCGCTGTTGGAAGGGCCTGAAAATGCGATGGCAAGTCTTTTCATTTTTAAAATCCGGCTTTTTAAGATGAGCAGATTGTAGCGAATTTAGCCTTTTAAAAAGCAAAATTCGTTAAAATGCGCCTAAAATTTCAAAGGAAGATTGATGAAGAAATTTTATTTTAGCGGCGCACGAGGTAGCGCGGCAAGGGGCTCGTTAAGCGTTGCGGCAAAGGGCGCTATTTTAGCCGCGCTAGCGCTATTTTTAAACTCCTGCTCCGCAAACGATCCCCGTCATGATCCGCTTAAAAACGAGTTTCTGGCCTACACGCAAAAATTTGAATCGGTGCGCGCGGGCGATCGCTATTTAGCAGTGGCGACCTATCTAAATCCCGTCGCGCCCGAGCTTAGAAACGCCGCGGAGGACGAGGTGTTTTTGCTCACCTCCTATCCTAAAGAGATTCAGATCCGCGCGGTACAGATCAACGGTGCAAACGCAAACGTAGTGCCGCTGCACGACGGCGATCCGCTTTTGCAAAAGGAGCTTTTTAAGATCGCGTGGGCGAGCCGCTACAAGATCACCGCGCCTAAGAGCGATAAGGACGAGTTGGTGCTTAGCTACCGCACCTCAAATGGTCTGGATGCTACGATGAAATTTCGTAAAGTTTCAAAGTCGCTGTATTGGCAGCCGCAGATCGATCTGAAAGATTAAAGGAGAGAGGGTGGGCTACGACATAAGCTACCATGCGATCGGCAAAGATGAAATTTCGCAGTGGTATTTTAAGCCGCTAAAGCTCGCGCAGAAAGGAGATTTTGAGGCTATCGCTAAAATCGCGCGCGAAGCGGGGATGGATGAATTTTACGTGGAAAAATACGCGGACGGCTTCCGCTCGGCGCTACAGTACGGCACAGGGGGTATTTTTAATAAAACGCACGGATTTCACCTTGCCGTGGCGCAGGGCTATTTTAGAGAGTATTTTTACACGCGCGGCACGGCGTTTAGCTTTTTGGCGGAGCAAAGCTCTAAATTTAAACCCTACATAAGCGATTGGCGCGAGGTTTTACCGGCGGGATTTCTAGCGGAATTTAGCGGGCAAATTCACAACGAGATCATCGAAAACTACTGCTGCGGCGCGTATCTTGGCGCCGATAGTGTGCAGAAACTGCTGCGCGATTATGAAGCGGACGGCGAGATAAAAGAGGCGATAGATGAGTTTTATGCGCAGAATTTGCCCGTGTTTTTAAACGCGCTAAATTTGGCTGCGGAGCTTGAAGTAGGGCTGCTTGAGGCTACCGAGGTGGTTGAGCCCAATCCGATCGATCTGAATAGGTCCGAGTCGTTTTCAAATCTTTTTAATTGCGATACGCAGGGCGCGTTGATCTATGCGGAAATCGCCGCGCAGCAGATCGGCGAGGCGATAGAGCGAGATAAGGCAGGCGGAGGCGGTACGACGGGCGGAGAGAATTCTGCCTTGCGCGGCGTCGATGTAACGGGCGGCGGCAGTGCGACGGAAGCGGATGGCGGCAGCACAGTAAAAGCAAGCGGCGAGAATTCCGTCCCTTGCAGTGGCGATACGATAGAAGGCGGTAGCGAGAATTCCGCCGCAGAAGATCATGAAGACGCAGCCTCCGCAGGCGGCGAAAAGTCGCTTTTCGGCAAGATTAAAGGGCTTTTTAAATAGAATTTGATCGCTAAATTTTATTCCGCCGAAGCTCGCGCGGAGTCAAGGTCGTAAAATTAAATCATCTTGCGCTCGCGAGCTCTGCGCCGCGCTGTTAAATTTAGCTAAAACGGCGCGGTAAAGAGGCGTGGATTTAAAATTTAAAACTTGCCGAAATTTTAAAACGGCGACTTGCATATCCGAAGTTACGAAATTTTAAAGCGTCGCAAATAGGTCGCAAAAGAGGCTAAATTTAAACTTGTCGCAGCCTTCGCGGCGGATAAGCTGCGGATAGTTTATCTGTTTAAATTTCATAGCCGAAAGCGCCCGATTTTGATTTCACACCACTTAAAATTCTACGCTCGGGCGCTAATTTAATTGCTCACAAAACGCCGCGATAAAATTTCAATAAATTTTAGATTTCAAAGCTCGTCGCCCCAGAAATAAAGCTCGAAAAAAGCAAGCGCAAAGATAAAAAACAATATCAGCGCCGCGCTGCCCGCTCGGGCGTAGCTATCTTCTCCTACGCCGAATTGCACGCAATACGCAAACGCCATAAAAAACAGGCAAGCCGCTAAATTTGCGGAGCGTTTCTTTTCGTCTTTAAACGACGATACGTACAAAACGGCGGCTATTATGAGAACTACGGTCGCGATAATTTGCATGGTGCGCCACCTTTCGTGCAGATCGGGAAATGGCTGTCATTAGGCATTAATAGATAAAATTTAACCACTTGAAGTCAAAATAAATTCGTACGATTTTATAGCGCCTTGCCTACTTTTGCGGTAAAATTTCGCCGTTTTGATCTGCCCGTCTAAGCCCTTGGCGGGCAAATTTTGCGCTTTTGTTGAGGCGGCTTTTAAAATTCCTCGCTCGCCGCCTCTTAAAATCATCCTCCAAGCCCGCCGCCGGCTTTAGCGAAAGTTATCGCTTCTGCTTGGGATCAGCAGATCTTGCAGCTCCTGTTGCACCGAGACTTTCGCACGCGGATCGAGGATCTGTGAGTAGATGATGAAGTTTGCGAGTACCTTTTTGCCGTAGTCCCTGCTCTCGGCATATGGCACGAGCTCCATGCTAAGCCACGGCTCAAATTTGCCCTTATTAAACATATCGCCGCGTTGAAGCATCTTTTTGACGAGCCCGAGTCCGCCATTGTAAGCGTATGCGATGAAAACCGGGCTGTAAATTTTACGCTCCAACCAGTCGATGTGGATGTTGGCGAAGCGGTAGGCGACCTCCGGGCGGAACATATCGTCTTGATCGAAGCCGTCGATTTTGAGCTGCTTTTTTCCGATCTCGTTAGCCAAAAACGGCATAAACTGCATCATCCCAAGCGCATACGACGTAGATACCGATGCGGGCACGAAGCGGCTCTCTTGGCGCGCGAGCGCCAAAATTAGCGCCTTGCGGCGATTATCGCCGTCGCCGATATACTCCATAAATGGCGTCGGATAGAAGTTATCCTTGCCGCCGCTTGCTTTATTCATGATGTATGAGTACTCGCCGATACTTTGCTTGGTGTCGAATTTTTTGGCAAATTCTAAAAGCTGCTCGCGAGACATCCTATCGGCGCTATTTTTCGTGCGAACCCAAGCGAAAGGATCGGTGATATCGTAGCTTTCGATGGAATTTTTAGTGGGGTTTGGGATGATTATGTTTAAATTCTTATCTCCTAAGACCTCCTTGGCATAGAGCGTGTAGAGACTGTAATAATCACTGCTAGCAAGCTGGCGCAAGACATTTTGATCTCCATTTAGCAGGTAGATCCAAAATTTTGCATTGTGCACGTCGTGAGGTTTCTCAAAGCTCGTAGCCGCGCGGCTAAAAAACGCAAGCGCAGCCCCTTCATCGCCTTGCATGACTGCATTTACGCCCAGCATAAACGCTACGTCCTTCTCCACGGCTAGTGGATCGACGCCCGTAAGCGAGCGGCGCAAGTGCGGATATTTGCGGTTGATTAGCGCGTCGTTAAGAACCGCTTTGAAGCTTGGTTGAGCGCTTAGGCCGGTAACGAAGGTCGCATCCGCGTCGATGTCGATCAGAGCGTCTTTGCCCGCGCCTTTTAAGTAGTCGTAATATAAAAAGTAGTTTTGCGCATTGCGGCTTTGCATAAAATACTCGCTCGGATTTTCGTCGTTAAATCCGCGCAGTAAATTTACAGCGTTTCTACTTGCCGCGTCTTGGTACTTTTCAAGCTGCGAAGCGAGCGTCTCTCGTACCGATGGGCTTAGTTTGGCGATGAAATTTGGATAGGAGCGCGCCTTTTTGCAGGTTAAATTTGCATCTAAAATATTTGCCGCCGTTACTCCTGCGCAGCGATCCGGACGCTTAGGAGGGCGAATGGCGCCGAAAATTCTATCTAGCTTCTCTTTTAGTTTGCCTTTGTAGCGAAAGATACTTTGTTTTAAAGCTCTAATCTCCGCTTTGTTGTATTTCGTCTCATCTATTAGGCGATAGATGTAATAGTCCTTGGCTAGGGATTTTGGCTCGTCTTTGATCTGTTCGTAGCTTAAAATTTTACCGCTACTTGCGGCGCACAGTAAAGTTAAAATAAGGCAAAATTTACATATGGCTCTCAAAGAACGCTCCTATTTAGAATATAAATTATCATATTATCAAAAAACATTAAAACGAATAAAATCACTAACGGCGAAAGATCAAAGCCGCCGAAAGTCGTAGGCAGATAGCGACGCACCAGCGCAAAAGCAGGCTCGGTAAGCGCAGAGATCGCGCGGACGATTTTATAAAATTTACCGAACGGATTTGGACGGATGAAACTTAAAACGCAGGCGACGAAAATTAGCATCATATAAGCTTGAATCACGTAGTGAATACTCACTAAAATGCCGTAAAATACGCTATTTAGTAGCATCAAGTATCTCCTTTAAATCGGCGCGGATCAGCGGATACAGCTCACTAAGCTCCGGACCGTGAGGCGCGCCGGTTAGTAAAAATCTAAGCGGCATAAATAGGCTCTTGCCCCTTAAATTTGTAGCCTGAGAAAGCGCCGCTTTGAAATCATTAAATTCCATTGGAGCGCCGTTTGAGCTTAATAAATTTAAGATCGCCTCTCGCAGTGCTTGCGCCTGCACCGCCCACTCCTGCGGAATATCTTTCGCGCCGTAGATCGCAGCGATCTTTTCTTTGATCTGCGGGATTAGGCTCGCTTCTTGAGTGTAAAATTTTATCAAAGGCGCAAATTTTGGCTCAAGCTCAAAAAGCTCAGCCAGGCGCTGCTCGCTCGCTCTTTTGATATGCTCGCGGTTTATAAAGGCGAGTTTGTCCTCGTCAAATTTCGCCGGGCTTTTTGAAATTTTAGCGATATCGAAAAACTCCACCGCCTCATCCATGCTAAAGACCTCGCGCGGCGTTTTGTTGCCCAGCAGGATTAGATAATTAGCGATCGCCTCGGGCAGGTAGCCGCTTTGAAGCAGCCATTTTACCGAGGAGCTAGCTTCGCGCTTGCTCATCTTTTTGCCTTCGGAATTTAATATGATCGGCAGGTGCGCGTATTTGATCTCGACGTCGTAGCCGAGGCTTTGGCGGATCCAGTTTTGCTTTGGCGTGTTTGAGACGTGATCCTCACCGCGGATTACGAAGCTCACGCCCTGCATCATATCGTCGCAGGCGCAGGCGAAGTTATAAGTTGGCGTCTTGTCCGCGCGCATGATGACGAAGCTGTCGATATTCTGCGGCTCAAATGCGATACGCCCCTTGATCGCGTCGGTAAATTCCAGCGCGTGATCGGGCTTTTTAAGGCGGATAGTAAAGGGCTTCTCGCAGTTTAGAACCTCTTCGTCGCTTAAATGCTCGCAGTGCCCGTCGTAGCGGTACGCTTCTCCTGCGTCCTTAGCGGCTTGCTTTTTCGCCTCAAGCTCCTCCTCGCTGCAAAAACAGCAAAACGCTTTTTTCTCAGAGAGTAGCTTGGCAGCGAATTGCTGATGAAATTTTAAATTTTTGCTTTGATAATATAGGCTCTGCCATGAGATGCCGAAGCGCTTTAAAATTTCGATAATCTCTTGATCTTTGCCTTCGATATTGCGCGCGGTGTCGGTATCCTCGATGCGCAAAATAAAGCCGCTTTTATCCTGCAGCGAGCAGATGTAGTTGAAAATAGCCGCGCGTAAATTTCCGATATGCATATCGCCGGTGGGCGACGGAGCGAAGCGATACAATTTAGGTCCTTTGGATTTAAATTTAAGCTGGGATTATACTTTTTACTTCCTAATAAAAAGCAAAAACAAAGCAAAAATAGGCTAATATCGGCGCATTTTATTTAAGGAGACAATATGAGTTTCATTCAGGAATTCAAAGAATTTGCGATGAAAGGCAACGTTATCGATATGGCGGTGGGCGTCGTCATCGGCGGAGCTTTCGGCAAGATCGTAACCTCGCTCGTAAGCGACATTATGATGCCGGTTTTAGGACTTCTTACTGGGGGTATGAATTTTACTGATCTTAAGATTGTGCTAAAAGAAGCGGCGGGGCAGACCCCAGCCGTTACGATAAACTATGGTTCGTTTATCCAGGTAACGGTCGATTTTATCATCATCGCGTTTTGTATATTCTGCGCGATCAAGGCGATCAATAAGCTTAAAAAGCCTGCTCCCGCTCCAGAGCCTGCCGCACCTGCCGAGCCTAGCGAAGAGATTAAACTTCTTACCGAGATAAGAGACCTGCTTAAAAAATAGGTTACGGCGATGCTTGAGAGAATTCCTTATTTTAAAGCTCTAAGCGCAGCGCAAATCGATCGTTTGGAGCAGATTAGCATCCATAAAAGCTACAAAAAGGGCGAAATTTTATTTTTCGAGGGCGAGCGCTCGCAGTATCTCTTGGTCCTGCTAAAAGGAATTTTAAAAATCTATAAAACCTCTGCAAAGGGGCGTGAGATCCATATGCGCGAGATCCGCCCCATTTCGCTCGTGGCAGAGATGGTAAATTTCGAAGAGACGAGCTATCCTGCAAGTGGTGTGTTTTCGACAAACGGCGAGCTCCTAAAGATCGATTATGAAAAATTTAAAAACGAGTTTATGAGCGATCCAAAGATTTGCTTGGAGCTTTTAAAATCGATGTCTGAGAAGATCCGTGCGCTAAATGCGGTCTTTGATAATCAAGTCGTGCTTAACTGCGACGGCAAGATCGCTAAGTTTATCAACGAAAATTTTGATATTTTTATGAGCACGAAATACACTAGAATAGCCAGAATTCTAAACGTAACTCCCGAAACATTTTCGCGCACCATCACTAAATTTAAAAAGAGCGGCGCGCTAATTTTAGACGATAAACAAGAAATCACGGGCTTTGATAAAGATAAGCTGGACGAGTATATCCAAGGCTAGAGTTTGAAAAGCGCCTATATTTTCCCGATCGTCGGCACGGTTTTATTTCTGTTTTTTAATCTTTACGTCTATAGATCGATCAGCGCGCGCTTTACGCCATATAAAGGCTTCGCTACGTTTCGCCCCGCCTTGAGCTTGCTTTGCGTAGCTTTGGCGATTTTAGATGCGATATTTTTTGTAGGTTTTGGGCTTAATGGAAGCTTTAAAAACGAGCTGCTCTATAAGCTATGTGTATTTTGCATGGCAGCGTCCTTTTCGCTCTTTTTTATCTGCCTTGCTTACGACGTGCTAAGCGCCGCTGCGCATGTGGTTAAATTTAGCCAAAACAGGCGAAAATTTTTAAAAACCTTCATCGACGTAACCTTTGTAATAATGGCGTTTAGCTATATTTTTAAAGGGCTTTATAACGCGCTAAAGATACCTAAAGTCACCGAGCGCGAAATAAAAATCAGAAATTTAGCTCGCGAGCTAAGCTTCGTCGTCATCTCGGACGTGCATCTGGGCGAGTTTTTGAAAAAGGAGTTTTTGCAAGGCGTCGTAGCGCAGATAAACTCGCTAAATTATGACGCGCTGTTGATCGTGGGCGATATGTTTGATCTGCGCTCGGATGAGCTTGGGGATATTTTGCAGCCTCTTGAGGCGATCAAAAAGCCTATCTTTTTCGTCACTGGCAACCACGAGTATTACCGCGGCGACGCAAGCGGGCTTATCGCGGCGATGCAAAAAGCGGGCGTGCGCGTGCTGCAAAACGAAAGCGTGGAATTTGAAAGGCTAAATTTAATGGGCGTGCACGATCTTAGCGGCTTTCGCTTCGGATACATGCAGCCAGATCTAAGCGCCGCGCTAGCGCAAGCAGACCCCGATAAACCAAAAATTTTACTCGCGCATCAGCCAAAATACGTCGTGGATTTCGTGCGCGACGAGGTCGATCTGTGTATCTGCGGACACACGCACGCGGGGCAAATTTTCCCGTGGACGCTTTTGGTGCTGCTTAGCCAGAAGTATCTTTACGGGCTGTATAACGACGGGCTGAAGCAAATTTACGTAAGCAGCGGCGTAGGGTTTTGGGGCCCGCCGATAAGGGTCTTTGCCGATGCCGAGATCGCGCTACTTAAGCTTAGAAAGGCATAGATGAGAAGTTTTATTTCGAGGATTTTCGGGGCTATCGCCGCGGTGAAATTCCCTAAATTTATACAAAATTTTATCAACCGCAAATATGTGGAATTTTTCAAAATCGATATGAGCGAATTTGATCCGCCGCAAAGCTACGCGAGCCTAAACGCGCTTTTTACTCGCCGCTTGCTGCGTCCGCGCGAGATAGCGGCAGACGAGACGGCTTTTATAAGCCCTAGCGACGGCGTGATCTTTGAGAGCGGATGCTGCGCCGATCTGCGAGCTTTTAGCGTAAAGGGCTGCGAATACAGCCTTAG
Source organism: uncultured Campylobacter sp. (assembly GCA_963529625.1). Taxonomy (GTDB): domain Bacteria; phylum Campylobacterota; class Campylobacteria; order Campylobacterales; family Campylobacteraceae; genus Campylobacter_B. Next base: position 47,527 of record CAURZM010000013.1, read on the forward strand.
TGAGCTGCTAGGTCGCACGTTTACGGCAAGCGAAAGCGGCGGAGCGGTTAAAAATTTAGATGACGGGGCGGACGCCGCGCAAGCGAAAATCAGAGGCGATGAAAGCGGTGCAACTTATGCTGCGAGCGGTGTGCAGGCTGAAATTTATAGCGATGAAAGCGGTGCGAGCCGCGAAACGAGCGCAGAGGACGCCCAAGGCGGCGAAAATACAAAGGGCGTAAATTTGAGCTACGCAAACATCTATCTAAGCCCGCGCGATTATCATCATTATCACGCGCCGTGCGATCTGAGCGTGCTACAGGCGCTTTACATACCCGCTGATCTTTACAGCGTGGCGAAGAAATTTTTACTTAAAATTCCAAACCTCTACACAAAAAATGAGCGAGTGATTTTAAAGTGCAAAATGCATAACGGCGGGATTTTGTGGATGGTTTTCGTGGGCGCTTTAAACGTCGGCAAGATGAGATTTGATTTCGATGCACGAATACAGACAAATGCATGCGCAAGTAGAGCTGAGGTGTTTTACGAATATGAAAATTTAAACTTTAAAAAGGGCGATCATTTGGGAAATTTCGAGCTGGGCTCGACGATCGTGCTCGTAGCGCAAAGCGAGTTTTTGAAATTTGAAACCCCGACTGATACGTCCGTAAAATTCGGACAAAAAATCGCAGAATTTAATGAAATTTCATAAAATTCCATTTAAAATGCAGGATTTTTTCTTTAACTAAAATTAATTTTATTTAAATTTGGCTATAATCATCTCACTTTAAATCAAAGGATTTAACATGAAAAATTTAAAAGCTTTTACGATGATAGAGCTTGTTTTCGTCATCGTTGTTTTAGGTATTTTGGCAGGCATTGCGGTGCCTAGATTAGCCGCTACGCGCGATGATGCTACGATCGCTAAGATGCGCGGGGATATCGCCGCCATTAGAAGCGGACTTTCGCTAGTTAGAAGCGAGAACATGATGAGGGGCGTGACTACGTGGCCCGCTTTGGAGGGTTCGGACAATGCCACTCTTTTTGAAGGCGTTTTGCAGCAACCTATCTATCCTATGAGAGATGGCGGTAGGAACGGCTGGGCTTTGGTTACGAACGGCAATGCTAATGCAACGTCTACATATAGGGCTAGCGTAGCAGGCAAGAGTACTACTTTTGATTACTATCCAACTACACCTTTGGCTACGGCGGCAGGGAGAAACGTGGGCTCATTTGACTGCGATCACAAAGACGAGCTTTGTCAATCTTTAGCTCAATAGCTAAATGCTCTATTATGAAGTTGCGGTTTTGGGCGCTAGCCTAAAGCCGCTTACTTATAGTTCAAATTTTAAAATCCCAACTTATCAAATCGTATCCGTTCCCGTAAAATCAAGTGTCAAATCCGCCGTGATCCTGCGCGAGGTTGCAAAACCGACCTTCAAAACCAAGGAAATTTTAGAGATTTCGCAGCTTAAATTTAGCCCGTTTCAGATCGCACTTGCAAATTTTATCGCGCATTATTATGTTTGCGAAAAGGGCGTTGCATTTGGGATTTTCGAGCCTGCAAGCGATACGGCGCAGGATTTGCGGAATTTGCAGGAGCATCCTACGACCGAGCGGAATTGCGCTTGCAAGCAAATTTCCGTTAGTAAGCCAACCTCCGCTTGCAAGCAACCTTCTACCCGCGAACAAAATTTTATTTCCGAGCAGAATTCCATTACCACACGAAATTCTGCGCTCGACGGGGATTTTAGTGCCACACAAAATTTCGCCGTAGTTCAAAACCCCGCTTCAATGTCGTTATCCCCGCTTCAAATAGGTAAAATTCCAAACCTCACCCCCGCTCAGGAGCAAGCGCGTAAATTTGCCGAAGCCAATGAAACGTCGCTGATTTTCGGCGATACGGGCAGCGGCAAGAGCGAAATTTATATCGCGCTGATCGCGCAGGCGCTCGCTGCGGGCAAGCAGGCGCTGTTTTTGATGCCCGAGATTTCGCTAACGCCACAGATGACGAAGCGGCTACAAAGCTATTTCGGCGAGCGGCTCGGCGTCTGGCACTCCAAAATTTCACCCAAGAAAAAGCGCGAAATTTTAGCGAAATTTAACGCAGGCGAGATCAAGCTCATCGCGGGCGCCCGCTCGGCGCTGTTTTTGCCCTTTAGCGATCTTGGCCTCATCGTCGTGGACGAGGAGCACGACGACAGCTATAAATCCGCCGCCGCGCCGCGTCTAAATGCCCGCGACGCTGCGATTTTCGTCGGCAAAAAGCTTGGCATCCGCGTGGTTTTGGGCTCTGCGACGCCCGCGCTTAGCACCTACGCGAAGCAGCCGCACTTCCGTCTGCACGGCACCTACTTTAGCAGCGCCAAGCGCTTTATTTTCGATGAGAGCGAGACGGGACTGAGCCCTAAAATTTTAACCGAGATTGGGCGCAGCCTCGAAGCCGGCAAGCAGGCTGTCGTGTTTTTGCCGACGCGCGCGAACTACAAATATATGGTTTGCGAAAACTGCGGGCAGATCGTGCGCTGCCCGTTTTGCGCCGTCGGGATGAGCTATCACGCGGATGCTGCGGCGCTGAAGTGCCATTACTGCGGCTTTAGCACGTTTTACAGGGCGTCTTGCGAAAACTGCGGCGGCGAAGTGATGCAGGCGCGCAAGATCGGCACCGGCGAGCTTGCCGCACAGCTCGCGGCGCGTTTCCCGAGCGCTCGCATCGCAAAATTTGATCGCGACGAGATCACCACGCAGCGCAAGCTTGAGGCGCTGCTAAATAACTTCAATGCCCATAAAATCGACATTTTGGTAGGCACGCAGATGCTTAGTAAGGGGCACGATTACCATGGCGTGGATCTTGCGGTGATAATGGGGATCGACGAACATCTGAGCTATCCCGATTTTAGGGCGCGCGAAAAGACGCTGGCGCTTGCGATGCAGGTGGCTGGCCGCGCGGGTCGCTCGGGGCAGGGTAGGGTCGTCATACAGACGCGCCAGAGCGGCTTTTTTAGGGATTATATCGAAAACTACGACGATTTTTTGCGCGACGAGGCGGAGTTTCGCGAGGGGCTCTATCCGCCGTATATGCGGCTTTTGCGCGTGCTGATCTCACATAAAAACGAAAAGGCGGCGAGCGAGATAATGAACGTGGCGCTTGAGCTTTTACGCCGCAAACAGGCGGGAAGTAGCGCGTTTGCATCGCATGATGGACTGGACGCGGGGCAAGCAAATTTAAGCGCTTTAAATTTGCAAAATTCTGCGCAGCAGGGCGGTAAACAGATGCCAAATTTTAAATTTCAAAGCTCAGATTTGCGCGCGGGTGATGTAAATTTAGACTCCCAAAAAAACGCTTCAAATTTAAAAAATACCGCGCAAATTTCAGCTCGCGACATGGATGCGGGTAGCGTAAATTTAAAGCCCAAAGAAAACGGCGCTGCGCAAAATTTTATAAATTTATCGGCCGAAAATCTTGCCGAAAATTCCGCGCAGTATTTGAAAGAGAAAGCGAGCGAGAGCTTTGAGATCATCGGCTACGGCAAGGCGGGCATCGCCTATATCGCGTCGAAATTTCGTTTTGAAATTCTGATGCGCGCTAGCTCGCACGTGCCGCTGATCAACGCCGCGCGCGCACTTAAGCATCTGCCCATCGAGATCGATATGGATCCCGTAAACTTCGGCTAGACGCGATTTATAAAATTTTATTCGCATAAATTTTGTCCATATAATTTTACGCGATACTCAGATGAATTGATGCGAGAAAATAGATTTTGGCGGCGGTAGGCCTTGCTACCTTGTATAATCAAAAAAGGCGACGATTTGAAAAAACTACTTAGAAATTTTATGATTTTTGTAGGTTTTATCTTTATGTTATACACCTCTTATTTTCTATATTTTTATTCCAAAAGGGCCGAGTATGCGGCTATTTTATTGCAAAAGGCGCTTAGGTATGAAGAGAAATTTTTTAATGAGAAAACACAAAATTTAGATTCGTCTGAGCAGATTGAGCTACGACATGAGTTTGAAAAAGAGAAATTAAAGCTAGAAAAATATTGCAGCGATGCCATAATAAACGGCGAAAATGGCCATTGCAAGGTTTACTATAATCTCGATTCGACTATATTCATTTTTACGACGGGCGAAATCAAGATATCGCGCTGGGCTACGACTTTGATAACGAAAGCATCGAGTTTTATAAAAAAATACCTGATTGCTATGATTACCGAGGCAAAAAATGCAGATCGCGCAGAGTATACAGCGAGCACCATGCGACATTTGCGATTGACAATTTTGAGTACGCGACGTTTTGGTTGGGAGATCATGGCGAATTTACCCTAAAAGATCCATACATTCATGAGTGTGAATAAACTTGATCGGTAATTTAAATATTGATAGCCTGCCGTATAGATCGGCGGTATATGCATAAATTCATATTTGTGCGGATATGATAATGTATTTTATACTTTAGATTAAGTAATTATGTTGTATAAGTTTATACAACCGATAACAAAAAACGCTTTTAGGATTCCAAAATCCCATTTTAAGGAGCAAGGGATGCAAATTCGTGCTTTTATTTTAGCGATCTTGTTTGCCGTATCGTTTGTAAAAGCGGATGATATAAAGCATCCATCAATGCCATGGCAACTGGAATCCATTTTATGGAAAATTCAAGATAAAAAAGTTGTAAGAAAAGCTCTTCACGAACCTATGATTCGGGGCGCAACTACTTTTAACGGCAAGAGTTTTTATTTTTTTACGATAGAACAAAATGCAACGCTCAAAAAAGAATATGAAGAGCATTTATCAAAAGAAAGAGACTTTTGCAATGACTTTTACGACGATCTGTTCGAGTGGAAAAATATAAATATAATCAAACCTCTAGTTTTTGATACGACAGATTACAACAATCCCGTTTTAAAGAAAAATATGGGCGATTGCTGGTATATGGATATGAATAAAACGATTAGGGACGGCTTTACGGGGAGAGGATTTACATTGTATAAATTCGATAATAAGCTTTTGTATATTATGATTTACAAAACCACTCCTTATATATATCAGACGGATGATTTCGCAAATCTTGCTTACATTTTAGATCCCAAAGAGTGTAGTAAAATCACAAAAGACTCTCGTAGCAGGGTAAATTTAGAAATTCCGGGCAATATCATATATAAACCGCGTCTGTTTTATGCCGAACCGATACGTTATAAAGATATAGACTATCTACTTTTCATAGATTTTGACAATACGGATAGCGGACAACTATTCAACGTCGCAATCAGGAAATTTAAAGACGGTATTTTGCAAATGCCTGTTTGTAGTAATTCATATTTAAATACGAAGCTTTATCGATAGGAGCGGTTATGTGGGTTCATATTCTTATTCTAACGATCGCATTCGTACTATTTGCGAATGCAAACGATGTAAGCGATACGGAAATTCCTTTTGATTTAAAAATAGCTTTATGGAAAGCTAATGATAGGAAAGTAGTAAGAAGCAATCCTTCCGGTATGGTAGAAGGAGAAACCACTTTCAACGGAAAAACCGTTAGCTTTTGGCAAATAGATAGAAATGCAACGCTCAAAAAAGAGTATGAAGAGCATTTATCAAAAGAAAGAGACTTCTGCAACGACTTTTACGATGATCTGTTCGAATGGAAAAATATAAATATAATCAAACCTCTGGTTTTTGATACGACGGATTACAATAACCCAGTTTTAAAGAAAAATATGGGCGATTGCTGGTATATGGATATGAATACAACGATTAGAGACGGCTTTACGGGGAGAGGATTTACGTTATATAAATTTGATAATAAGCTTTTGTATATTATGACGTATAGAGATTTCCGGCAATACGAGATGTCTTTTGCAAATTTTATGTATATTCTAGATCCGCAAGAGTGCAGTAAAATTATAAAAGACCCCTCATACGATTCATATTATAGCAGGGCAGATTTTGAGGATTATCGAAACAAGATCGCAGGAGATACCCTGATTTATTTCGGACCGATAAAATATAAGAGCGAAGATTATCTACTTTTTATCGATTCCGTAAATTTAATAAACGGTCTTAAAGCGGTTTCTATTCAAATTAGTAAATTTAAAGACAAAGTTTCGCAAACATCCGTTTGTATAAATTCGTATTTAAATACAAAAATTTATCGTTAAGGAGTATACCATGCAATGCATTCAGTTGCCGTTGATAACTTTAAGTATGCAAAATTTTGGTTGGGAAATCATGGCGATTTACTCTAAAAATCCATATATTCATGAATGTGAATAAAATTTAAAAAGGATAAATCCGCTAAAATGCCTATAAATGGAGCAATATGAGAGTATTAAAATTTATTTTTATAATAGCGGCGTCTATTTTGTTTTGTTATGTGGCGGAGGAGCTTATAAATTATTTGATAATTAAGCCGCGCATTCCTATGGAATTTACCGATATAAATTTAACTAAAGCCGGCAATAAAGCGGAATTATATATAAATAACAAAGATGATAAAATTTGTAGATATTTTACTTTGGATTTTGTCTCATACGATTACGATAGAGATATGAAGCTCTTGGATGATGAGTTCGCAAATACGTATATAGGAGGGGAATACGACGTGAACGAAACGCTGCTGCGCGGTACCAAAATACCGCTAAGTCTAAAGATATACAAAATAGATAATGAGCCGAATAAATTTGGACGCGGAAAGGAGTATTTTTATTATAAGTTAAAACCCGTGTTTGCAGAGGTGAGGAATTTACGCCCCGCGTATATGCAAACGAGTATTTATAGGGGCGAGAAACACTATGACGCATATAGTGCGACGATAGCCTGCACGCCCTTACAAAAAGGTATGTATAAGGTAGAACTAGAGAATTTACAAGATTTGCCTATTTTTTCGAATGTAAAAATTTATTTTACTACGAAAGATAGCGGCCTCAAATATTAAGAAGGCCGCAAGAAAATGTATTTGATAATTGCGATGTAGAAGCTAGTTCGTACACACCTTTGTTTCTAGGCTTTTTATTTCGCGTTTGTAATAAAAATATTAAGCAGCATTTAATCCGCCGCACAATACAATATATCGTAAATATCATTTGAAATTTAATGAAAGTGCAGTTGGATTTTGTGCACTCATTCGCACTTTGCGGATATCGAGGGTAGCCGTTAAGTCTAATTACCGAACTTGCGATAGCGTGCGCTTTTTGGGCTACCATCTATGTTTATCTAAAGGAACACAATGAAAAATCCGCTTCGTTACGTGGATTATTGTAATGATCTAATCAAATTCGGCTTTGCTAAAAAGCATAATTTTTTAGCTATGATTGCTATGTTTTCTATGGTTCTTATGCCTATATGTTTTTTAGCCGCTTATGCAGTTGCACCCAGTGAGAAGTCCTTACAGAATCCATATATTTTCTCCGGAACAGTAGAGAAATTTTTTAGATTCCATAGTTATAAAAGCGGTAATGGTTGCAAGATATCTGTAGCGGGAAATGGCAAAATCTTTTCTTGGGAATTTATCGATTTTCATATTGATACAAACAAATACGACTATGAAGAAAAATACTTTTGTGATTTTATATTTAGTAGATACATTAATAATAAATGCGTAATCTTAAAAATGATCAATCTTCATATCGTAGAATTTGGAGATTGTGATAATAAAGTAATCATCAAAGTTGATCTTAGGCAAAATTTCTTTGAACAAAAACTCTTTTTATTCAGCGGAATTATCTTGGTGCTAGTTTTATTTTTTACATTTTTTCAACTAAATAAAGCATATAAAAATTCATTAAAAGGGGCATAAATATGTCGTATAACGTTTCCGCAATGTCTGATGAGATAAGAAATTTACTTAAAAATACGCGCAGAAATTCATTCTGCTAACGTCAAATAAATTTTTCAATATATCCAAAATTTTTTCTCGCTCATGTCTCGACACTTTAAATTTATTGTTCATATATAAACTTTACTTCGCGGATCCATATAGAGCTTACCGCGCAGCTTGCTATCCGCAGCGCTTACTCCTCGCTTTCATCTGTTCGCACGATCAGGCTTTTTGGAAGGCGGAATTTCTCGATGATCTCGCATTCCTTGGCGCGCATCTGCCCGTCGTCGCTCTCGTGATCGTAACCTAGCACGTGCAGCATGCCGTGCGTAAAAAGCAGCGCCGTCTCGTCATCCCTGCCGTGCCCAAGCTGCGCTGCTTTCAGCTCTACGAGGTCTAAATTTATCACGACCGAGCCGAGCAGCGCGGGGGCGAAATTTCCGCCGTCAAAATTCTCATTTTTTAAATTTTTATCGCTAGAACTTTCGCCCTCGGAATTTTCGGAATTTATGGTATTAAAATTTTTGCTCGCAGAATTCGCGGCGCTTGTATTTTCACTAGCAGAATTCGCAGCGTTTAGAATTTTAGCGCCGTTGTTTTCATGCGCAGAATTCTCCTCGCTCAAATCCCCGGCAAAGCCCGCAAACGCCGCAGGATCGAGCGGGAAGCTTAGCACGTCGGTCGTCTTATCGATGCCGCGCGTTTGCGCATTTAGCTGCCGCATCTCCTTGCCGCGCACGAAAATTAGCTCGACGCTCCCGCCGCCCAGCTCCGCCGCGATAGCGTCCAAAATTTCGGGATATGGCTGCTCGCAAAGTATCATTTTTACCCCTCTTTTATAAAATTTTCGTATAATTTTAGCAAAAAAAAGGACGAAAATGAGAGCTTTATGCGTGATCAGCGGCGGCATGGACAGCGCGACCTGCGCCTATATCGCGAAGCGCGAAGGTTACGAGATCGTGGCGTTGCATTTCGATTATAATCAGCGCACGATGGACAAGGAACGCGAGTGCTTCGGTAAAATTTGCGACGATTTGGGGGTCGCAAAGAGGTTCGTTTTAGACGCTCGCTTCATCGCGCAGATCGGCGGCAGCGCCCTTACGGACGGCACCTTGCCGATCAGAAAAGGTGTTGCGGAGCTTTGCGGCGCGGTAAATTCCGCTAGCGTCGAGATTAACGGCGCGGCAAATTCCAAGAATGCTCGCCTAGACGGGCAAAATTTTACTGCGTCAAATTTCATGGCGAGTTCCGCGGACGTTCCGCTCGGCACAGATTCGGCGCGGGGCAGCCTTACACATAGCGGTGAAATTTTAACGCAAGAGAGTAAAATTTTACTAGGGGGCGATGAGCTTTCGCCGCAAGACAGCAAAATTTTAGCCTGCGACAACAAAATTTCATCGCAGGGTAGCAAAATTCTGGTTCAAGAAGGTGAAATTTCACTTCAAAGCGGAGCCGAGCCGCAGCAGGGCGATAAAATTTCATCGAAGCACGCAGAGGGTAAAATTTCATCGCAAAACCAAAGCGATAAAATTCCGCCGCAGGGCGGCGAGAGCGTGTTTTCGGATCTACCGAGCACCTACGTGCCGTTTCGCAACGGCGTGTTTTTGAGCATCGCCGCCGCGCTCGCCGAGAAGGAGCGCTGTGACGTGATTTTCATCGGCGTGGTGCAGGAGGACAGCAGCGGCTATCCCGACTGCGGCGCGGGCTTCATCGGCGCGTTCGAGCGAGCGCTCGATCTGGGCACGAGCCGCGACTTTCATCCGCGCATCAAAACCCCGCTCGTGCACCTTAGCAAGGCGCAGATTGTCTCGTTAGCGCTTAAAATCGGCGTGCCGCTAGAGCTTACGTGGAGCTGCTACGAGCGCGAGGACGCTGCGTGCGGGCTTTGCGACAGCTGCTTGCTGCGGCTTAAAGGCTTTGCGGGCGCCGGCGCGAAGGATAAAATCCCCTATGCGATAGAAGCTTAGGCGCGCCGCGGTTAAATTTACGGAGCCCGCGCGGCTCGGCGCGTCATTGCAGCGCTTGATATGGGCGGGTTTTTGAATATGTAGCACGGCATGATTTACGGCGGGATTTAAACGCGCGGCAGCCTGCGCTTTAGCGCGCGCCGAGATGCGGCCGTAAATTTAAACTACGCTTTGAAATTTTAAAAATTTTAACGAGAGCGTTGCGCACGGTTCAAAGCAAAATCAATTATAAATTTACCTCCTGCGCTATATTTATGATCGTATAGGCGGATATAAATATAGCGCAGTATAATCCGAGAATTAAATTTTAAGGAGTAGGAAATGGCGTTTGAAAATGCAATAATCACTAAAGAGGATGATGAGAAGTACGGGTTAAGCAAATTATTTTATCAATTTAATCCTGTTTATAAAACCTTACCTGATGGAAAATCGTGGGTCGTCGATAGAAATGCAGATTGCTGGTTTATGGAAACTAAATTTTTTCAAGATCCGGAATACGATCATGCATATCTTAAGAAATCGGTTTGGACTTTATATTATAAAGGAGAGATAATAGAGGTTACGCTTGATTACGAAAACAATATATCGGATACAGAAAAATTTCATAGAATTTGGAAGCTTTTAGAATTAAAGCCAAAAGAAACTAAAGCCCTTTCAAAAAATCAAATACTTATGCTTTTAAATAAAATTTTGAATGTATATGGATATGATGGCGCTTGGGGGCAGATTGAAAATTTCACTATGGAATTACAAGATTTAGTTGATGGGAGAGAAAAATAAAATGGCGTTTGAAAATGCAATAATCACTAAAGAGGATGATGAGAAGTATGGATTGAGTAAAATTTTTCATCAATATAGTCCGTATCATGAAGAACTACCTAGAAATTTTGTTGTTGATAGACAAAAAGATATTTGGTTTCTTTTAATTGAAAGACTACCAAATGAAGGGTATGATTATGGTTATGGGAGCAAAAAGCTATGGAGGCTTTATATTCAAGGAAATAATTTAGATATTCTTTTGGACTACGAATATGATCAAGAAGTGGATGGACGCAAATTTCAAAGGGTGTGGAAAATTATCGAGGTAAATGTTATAAATTCTATTATTCCAGATAATGAAGTTATTAAAATATTGAGAGATGTTTTGATTGATTTTAAATTTAGACCAGGCTGGGAGGATAAGGATGATTTTAGTGTAGCGTTAATAGATGTAAGAAAGGGAAAATAAAGTGGCATTTGTAGCAGAATATATTTCTAAAGATGGTATTAAGAAATATGATATTATAAATC
>CAURZM010000014.1:0-57581 GCA_963529625.1 uncultured Campylobacter sp.
CTTTAAAAGAATATGGCAATCGCGGTATTGACGGTAGAGAAAATTTACCAAAAGAACACGAAGTCGTAACTTTTTTGCACGATTAAGAAAGTGCAAAAAATGACAAGCCAACAAAGCTGATCAAAATTTAGAAGACATTGCAAACGGCGAGGACGTGCAAGGGTAGCGGCACCGATGACGGTGCGAGTACGAGAGAAATTTAACAAAACGTGGCGCGAGCCCGAAACGCGATGTGTAAATTTAAAGCGAAATTTATCCAAAACCTAACCGTGAGTGAGCCCGAGTGAAATTTCGCTCAAACGCCCAATGCGCGAGAATTCGCTAGTGAGCGCAGACTATTTGTAAATTTTAAAATTTTACTCAAACGCCGAGCGCAGATTTAGATGCGGAACGATTTGCAGTTCTGTGGGTGCGACGAAATCCTTTTTACGCAGCTTTTCTATCGCCGCGCGCGCGATCATAGCGGCATTATCGGAGCAAAATTTCATCGGCGCGAAAAGTATCTCGCAGCCCGCCCGCTCGCACAGATCCGTCAAAAGCCCGCGCAGATGCAGGTTTGCGCTCGCTCCGCCCACGACGCCGAAGCGCGCAAAGCGGCGCAGCTCAAAGATCCGCTGCAATTTATCCAGTATGTGCGCGCACGCCGCGTCCTCAAAGCAGCGCGCCAGATCGCGCATCGCCTGCTCATCCAGCTCGCCCGCCTCTTTTAGCTTCTCTATCTGCACGCGCACGGCGTTTTTAAGCCCCGAAAAGCTATACTCCAGCCGCCTGTCGCCCTTTAGCGGCACGGGCAGCTCAAACCTCGGCTCGCCGCCTTTTGCGAGCTCCTCGATGAGCGCGCCGCCCGGATAGCCAAGACCTAGCATCTTTGCGACCTTATCGAAGCTCTCGCCGAAGCTGTCGTCGCCGGTGGTCGCCAAAATTTCGATACCCCCCGCAGCGCCGATATCCAAAACCATCGTATGCCCGCCGCTAACGAGCAAAACGCCCATCGGAAATCGCGCCTCGCTGCCTAAAAACAGCGAGTAAACGTGGCCTATGAGATGATTTACGCCGATGAGCGGCAGATTTAGCGCGAGCGCGAGCGCTTTTGCCATATTCACGCCGCCGATCAGGCTCACGCTGAGCCCCGGGGTATTGGTCGCTGCGACGGCGCTAAGCTCGCTAAAATAGGGCTTTGCGCGCTGTAAAATCCGCGGCAGCGCCTCCGTATGCAGCCTTGCGGCGAGCTCTGGCACGACGCCGCCGTATTTGGCGTGATCGGCCTCCTGGCTTATTTTTTCGTAAAATTTCAGCTCGAAACTGCGCTCATCCATCACCGCGACCGAGCTGTCGTCGCAGCTGCTCTCAATAGCAAGTATCACACGAAATCCTTAAAATTTTTCGCTCATTATACTCAAAAATCGGCGCAGATGAAATTTTAAAATTTAAAACAGCGCGCTCTAAATTTTGTCTTTGTCGCGACATACTCCCGCTTGCGGGGCTAAATTTTAAAATGCGCCGTTCGGCTCGGTGCACTAACGGAATTAAATTTAAAATGCGCCGCCACGCATCTTGCTTCCACACCGCGGTTTGTCTGCCGCGGCGGGTAAAATTTTAATAGATGAAATTTTGGCAGTTGAAATTTAGCGGGCAAATTTAAAAAGGCCTTTGGATTTAAAGCTCCAAAGACCGTTGCGATTAAATTTAGCGGTAAATTTAAAGGCTAAATTTCGGGCTCCTGTTTTTTCTCGCCGCTTGGGATCGCCGTATCGTACCAGTCGAGCTTGCGAGTAAAATACATAACCAGCGAAATCACCGCGAATATCATCAAGCTTCCCATTAGAAGCGCGTAGTCCTCGGAATTTAAGATGACGTAGAGGATCGCGTATGAAACGAGCTGAACGCAAGTGATGAAAACGCCCCAGCGCGCGCCTTTGAAAATCGCGCTTGCGTAGAAAAATACTATCGCGCTTACCGCGATCGCCGAGATAGCGTAGCTGATCGCAAAGCCGATGTGTTCGGATAGCGAAAGCACCAGCAGGTAGAAAACGACGTCCTCAAGCCCTATTAATAGGTATTGGATCGGGTGGATGCGCTCGTGAGTATAAACCTCGCACAAAAAGATCGCTAAAAACGGCACCGCTAAAAATAACAGAGCGTAATCCGTGCAGCGCTTAATCAGCGAGTAGTTATTCACGGGCTCGATGAAGCCGATGCTTACAGCATCATTTCTATCGTCGTAGCTGCGCCGGCTCGTCATCGCAATCTGCGTGTCTTGATCTGCGAGCCACGCAGGAGCAATGCCTGCGGCTAAGCCTGTAACTTCCCACGAAGCTTTAAAGCCGCTAGCGCTTACCTCGCGCGATTTGGCGATAAAGCCGCCGCCAAAGCTAGGCGATGCCCAAGTAGAGCTAATTTCAAAGCGGCTATTTTGCGCGATCGGAGCTAGATGAAGCGCCTCGCCGCCTTGAATTTTAAGCGTGCCGCTGATGCTAAAATCAGACGACAGCGCTGAAGTGGGGAGCTTGTAGATTAGGCTTCGATCGAAAATTTTAGCCTCGGTGTTTCCGTGATATTGCTTAAGCTCCTTGCCGTTTAAACTTAAAGCGGGGGAGGCGGTGAAGGATTTTTGATTGCCTACGCCGAGCACTAGCACGGCTTCGTCGAAATTTAGCCGCGCAGGATCGACGCCGAGCTCGGTATAGTTTATCGCCTCAAAGTCCGCCTTAAGCGCAAAATCGCCGTTATAGATCGGAACGCGAAAAATCCCGCGCTTTAGATAGGTGGGGTCGATCTCCGCCGCGAGGGAGTAGTTTTTAGGCACGATGATGAAATTTTTCTCTACGCGCCTTTTTACGAGCTCGTTGTTGCTTTTGTCTATCGCTTCGATTATCTCTGCGTAGGGCACTACGATCGCAAGGCCCTGGATTTGCAGCTCGCCGCCCACCGGTGTGAGGATCGAATCCTGCGCGATCTGCTTGGTTTCGGAGCGCGAGTAGGTGAGGTTATCAATAAAGCTTAGCGGAATTAACAGCAGCAAAAGCAGCACTAAAACTATGAACGGTTTCGTCCAAAACGCGCCGCGAATGGCGTTTCTAGTAGAATTTAACAAAGGCTCTCCTTTTAAGTAGAATTTAAAACAGAATTTTAACGATGAAGAGTAAATGGATGGCGCTTGAAGCGGGAGGAATCTTATAAATTCTAAAGGAACTTTGGATGTGAAGCGCTGCGGATATCGCTTTGAATTTTGGGGATTTCGCTGCAAGCTAGAATTTCATTGCGAATGAGAATTTTGCTATTTGCAAGAATTTTACGAGAGAATTTATGTTAGTAGAATTTAAAAGCTTGAAATTCAAAGCCCTTGGAATTTCAAATTTACAAAACCCTCGGAAATTTGAAATTCCAAGGGCTTTGAATTTTTAAAATTTCGCTGCTTTAGCGTGCAAAATTTCGTGCGGTCATCTCGCGTAAGCTTTAAAATTTATACGCCACGCTTAGCTTGAAATTCCGTCCCGGCTCCCAGTCGATAGCATTTGAATCTCCGGTGAAATCGGCGCTGCGCTGCGAGTGCGACGCGTAGGCTTTATCAAAGAGATTATAAACGCCCGCGTTGATCTCAAGCCCTTTAAATCGTCCGCTATCCGGAGTATAGGTCACATATAGATCGTGAACCGCGTAGCTAGGCACTTTTGTTTTTTCGTCGCTATTTGCGGAGGCTACGTTTTTGGAGTTGAAAAATAGCAAGTTATAGCCCAGCAGTAGATCCGCCGCAGAGATTGCGTATTCGGCATTGAAGGTGTATTTATCGCCATAGTCGCGGTAGCCGATGATGTTTGAGCTTAGATAGCCCGAGCCGCTGCGCACGCGGTCTTTATATTCTACGTGCTGGTGGGTGTAACCCGCAGCAAGGCTAAAATCATCTAATATTAATCTTGCGTAAAGCTCGACGCCGTCAATATCCGCACTGCCTGCGTTAGCCCTGCATAAGGTGCCCGCCGCACCTCCCGGGCAGCCGACGATTCCGCCCGCCGCATTGTTATCTACGATTAAATTTTTATATTCCGTTCTGAAATACTTCGCAGTTAGGCTTACCGAGGAGTTCTCTGCTAGATCGCTTTTGTAGCGACCGCCTATTTCGTAGGCGTTACCCGTAGTGGCTTTTAAACTTTCGTTAGCCATCCAGCTTAGCGGTCTGCCGCGGCTTGTACCCGCAGCCATCATGCTCTCCATTACGTCAGGTCCTCTAAATACTCGCGCATAGCTCGCAAACGCTCCAAATCCTGCGCCGATCTCGTAATCAAGCGCCAAGGCGGGGCTTACTTCGTCAAATTTATATTTGTAGCTAGAGATATTAGCGCCTCTGCCGTTGTAAGTCTTTAGCTCGTGCCTTTCGTAGCGCACGCCAGGAGTTACCGTAAGCCCGCCGTAGCGCATAGCATCCTCTAAATAGACGCTGTAGTTATCAACCCTTTCCGGGCGTAGATTGCCGGGCTTAACGTAATTCTCCGAGCGGTAGTAATCAAAGCCGTAGCGCAGCGTATGAGCCAAATCGCCCGTTTCAAATTTACTCTTAGCGCCGATTTTGCTGCCTTTGGTCTCGACGCCCCATTTTACGTTCGTTGAAGTCGATCCGATGCGTTGATGTTTGGTGTAATATCCCGTGATGTCGAGTTCTAGCAAGTCGCTTGGATTATATGTGTATTTGATCGTATGCGTATCGCGCTCGTATTTGCGGTTATCTAGCTGTCCGTTCAGCCAAGAGCCGAATTCCGGTAGCAGCGGATAGAGACCTTTATACTGCATATGTTCGGTAGATAGCGAAATTTTATGGAAATCCAAAAAGCTATAGCCCGCTTTTAATAAATAATTTATGTCGTTGCCGTCGCCGCCCGTAGGTTTGCCGTTGCCCGATTCGCCGAAGCCGTATCCATAGTGCTTGAATGCGGCAAGCATATCTAGGCTATCAAACGCCCTGCCATAGAGCATTACGCTTTGCGAATAGCCTTCGTTATTGCTCGTATAAGCCCACTTTGAGCTTCGCGCCGATATCCTGACCGTCCTCAAGCAGATCAGAAGCATCCACCGTCTTAAAAGCTACCGAGCCACCCAAGGCGCCCGAGCCGTTCACGACCGAGCGCGCGCCTACATCGACCTCTACGGCTTTGATAAGATCAGGATCGATTAGTAAATCGGCGTTGTGATGGAAGGTATTGCCGTTTTGCTTCGCGCCGTCAATCGTGATATTTAGACCGCGATCGCTCACGCCGCGCATATAAATTTTTTGATTCATGCCGTTGGTGCCGCCCACATAAACGCCTGGGATGTCGCGAAATACATCTTTGATGAGCGTAGCGTTGCGAGTATTGATTTTGATATCATCCACGGTGCTAGGCGTGCTAGAATCGCTAGTAACTTCGATTACGCCCAGGCTTTGCGTATTTGAATCTTTGCTTTTGGATACGTCCGTAGCGCTTGATTTCTCGTCTGCTTGTGCGCTTAAGCAAAGAACTGCGCACAAAGACAAAGCCAGATGAAATTTTTTCATACGAAACTCCTAAATGATAATGAGATTAAAAAATGGCGAATAATATAAAATTAATCATTTATTTTATATTAATTATCAAGACATTTTAAAATCATTAGAATTCTATCTCCGAATGCTTTATTATCATTAAATAAAGCTAAATGATAAAATATAATTTAAATATCGCTCATCAAAATTTTAGTAAAAATTAAATCTACTTTTGATAAAATCACTCATTTTTTTGGCAAGGTGCTTTGCTGAATTTATAAAAATTTTTAAAATTTTTAAGGAGAGCTTATGGGCATTATGGAATTTTTGGCGCATTACGTGGATTACATTATCTTTGCGATCCTCGGATTTATGAGCTTTTTAGTCGTGTGGTTTACTATCGAAAGGCTGCTTTTTTATTCGAAGGTTAAGGCGAGCGATTACAAAAGCAAAGCGCTATATGAAGAGGCTCTGACAAAAAATTTAACGACGCTTTATATTGTTTATTCAAATGCTCCGTACATCGGTCTTTTAGGTACTGTTATTGGCATTATGATCACATTTTTTGATATGAGTACTGCAAGCGGTATCGATACCAAGGCTATCATGCAAGGTCTCTCGCTTGCCCTTAAAGCTACGGCTACCGGTCTAGTCGTCGCCGTACCTACGCTCATCATCTACAACGGCTTCGTCCGCAAGGTAGATGTGCTTCTAAACCGCTACGATGAGGTAGAAAGATGAGCATTCCTAGACGAGACGGGCTAAATATCGTTCCGTTCATTGACATTATGCTGGTGCTGTTAGCGATCGTGCTTAGTGTCTCGACTTTCATTGCGCAGGGGCATATCAAGGTAAATCTTCCATCTTCTTCAAGCTCGCAAAACCCGCAAGAGGATAAAAAAGTTACCATTAAAGTGGATAACGAATCTAAAATTTACCTAGACGATATTGCAATAAGCGAGGATGAGCTTGAGAAAAAAATTGCCGCACTCGATAAAAACGATCTTGTCGTATTGAAAAACGATAAAGACTCGAAATTTTCCTCTTTCATTTCTATCATGGATGTCCTAAAAAAGGCGGGCCATGAAAAATTTGCGATCGTGACCGAAAAAGAGCAATGAATAAAGATAGCGCAGTAGGCTTCATCGTATCTTTGGTGCTGCATTGCATCATCGCTGTGGGTGTTTTTGTTATTTTATCGTCGGCACCGAAGCCGCCTAGCATGCCCGATATGATAGCCTTTTCCATTGATAGCATAATGGATGAGGCCAAGCAGGGCGATATCTCTGATGAACCCAATATCCCGCCTCCTTCCGATCAGTCCGAACCGGATCCTGAACCCGAGCCCATTCCGCCGGAGCCCGAGCCCGAACCGGAACCAACTCCACCTGAGCCGGAGCCAATACCGGAGCCCGAGCCGATTCCTGAACCGGAGCCTATACCAGAGCCCGTAATCGAAAAACCAAAACCGGTCGAAAAACCTAAGCCAAAGCCGGTAGAAAAACCAAAACCGATCGAAAAACCTAAGCCGAAAAAAGAGCATAAAGTTCAAAGCAGCGATAGGAATTTAACGGCTAAGTTTGACCCCACAAAGCCTATTTCACTGGGTAGCGGCGGGGGCGGCGGCTCCAGTAGCGCAGGTGGTGGTAGCGACGCTATAACAAGCCGCGGAGATCCTAGCAATAGCGATGTCGGCAAGAAAATTTTCGCCATCATTTCTCGCTACGCGCAGTCGCATTATCCAAAAAATGCGCAACGTATGCGTAAAATCGGCGTCGTAGGCGTGCACTTTACCTATACGGCAAGCGGTGATGTTAAAGGTCTTCGCGTTACGTCTTCTTCTAATGTCGATTCGCTTGATGAGGGCGCGTTAAGCGCGGTCGAGCGCACAAAAGGCAGCTTTCCAAAGGTCGAGAAAGATATGGAATTTAACTTTAGCATAAAATATACGCTAAATTTTAACTAGCCTTAAAGCTTCTACTAAAAACCCCTGCCTGGGCGGTGAAATTTTAAAAATTCACCGCTCTTGCCGCTTTATCTTAGCTCGCAAAATTCCATCTTGGCGAAGTGAAATTTTAAAATCTGCCTCTCTTGCTGTGCTTCTACTGCTCCGCCGCATGAGCTTTTATAAACGGATTGGCGCCGTGAAATTTAAAATTTAAACGGAGAAAATTATGTCTTTTCAAATTTAGCCAAGCAAGCATCTTAAAGCGTTAAAATTTTAAATTTAAGCTGCGAAATTGCTAGGAAATTCCACTGATTTTAATGGAATTTTTACTATAATTTCGTATGAAATTTAAAAGATTAAAGGAAATTTATGATAGACATTTACGACTTGGCGGTGATCGGCGGCGGTCCTTGCGGCATCGCTTCCGTAGTAGAAGCCAAAAGAAACGGGCTTGCGCACGTGCTTCTGCTTGAAAAAGGCGACAACCACTCTCAAACGATTAGGCAGTTTTACAAAGATAAAAAGCGCGTCGATAAAGAATATAAGGGCTTTGACAGCGAGACGCGCGGCTCTATTTCGTTTGAAACCGGCACGAAAGAGAGCGTGCTAAATTATTTCGACGAGCTCTTAGATAGCGACGAAATCGATACGAATTTCAAAAGTGAAGTCGAAAAGATCGAAAAGCACGCAGATGAGTTTTATATCACGACTAGCTCGGCTGGATACCGCGCGCGCAACGTCATCGTCGCAATTGGCAGGATGGGCAAGCCCAATAAGCCCGCTTATAAAATTCCGCCTTCGATCACTCAACGCGTAAATTTCAATCTTGATAAATGCACGATTAATGAAAAAATTTTAGTCGTAGGAGGCGGTAACTCAGCCGCCGAATACGCTATAGCGCTATGTAAAACCAATGTCGTGACGCTTTGCTATCGTAAGCCTAAATTTACCCGCCTAAACGAGACGAACGAAAGCGACGTAATGCGCGAGACCAAATATGGCAACATTATCTTGCGTTTAGGCATCGATATAGAGGCTCTTGAGAATGAAAACGGCAAGGTGCTGGTAAAATTTGATGATGGCACCGAGCTCGTGTTTGACCGCGTGATATACGCGATCGGCGGCACGAGCCCGATCGATTTTCTTAAAAAATGCGGCATCGCTTACGATGAAAACGGCGTGCCGATCGTGGATGAAAATCTTCAAACCGCCACTAGCGGGCTTTACGTCGGCGGAGATCTCATTAGCAGAAGTGGTGGATCGATCGTGGTGGCGATAAATCACGCCCATACCATCATCAAAAATATCCGCAGATGAGGCTTTATCAGCCAAAAAAGGGCTATCGCTACACGAGCGATACGATTTTTTTGTGGAATTTTATAAGAAGCTCAGGCGTACGTCAAGCTGACGTAGCATCGCAAAATGACTCTTTAGCGCTGGGCTGTGGCGCGGAATTTAAAGACGCGACAGATGGAGGCTTTAATGCGCAGTTTTGCGCCACGGATTACGCAGGCGGTGAGGCGAAATTTTACGCCGAGGATTGCGCTTTTAGCAAAGAAGAGTCGTATGCCGCTAACCATAGCGTGGGGAATGATCGTGATTTTGGAGGTAAAGGTTGCGCCGAATTCCAGGCGGAATTTAAAAGAGAATTTGAAGCGGGACTTCGAGCGAAATTTCAAAGCGAGCACTGCAAAAATTCCGATTTCCAAAGCGACGAAGCCTGGCATGCTTTAAAGCCTGATATCGCAAGCGGTGAAAATTTTAAATTTTGTGACGAGCAAATCGCGCAGTCTTTAGAATCTCAAAATACGCACGATAAAGATTTCGCGAGCAAATTTAAAGACGCCAAAGCGCGCGAGGATTTTGCTGCGGAGTGCTTGCGTGACGACTGGTTTGCAGTTTGCGATGAGCGTAGTTTAAAAAGCGCGCTAAATCCGCGAGCGATATACGGCGACGTGCTGGATGTGGGCGCAGGATGTGGAATTTTAGGGCTTTTACTAAAGCGCGATTTTAAAAGCATCAATCTAAGCTTGCTAGAAATTCAAGAGCGAAATTTAGAAATCTTAAGGCTAAATTCTTTGCAAAACGATCTGCCTGCCGAGATTTTGCACGCGGATTTCGCGGAGTTTAAAAGCGAAAAACGCTTCGATTTTATCGTCTCAAATCCGCCCTTTTATCGAGAGCGCATTTCGCTTAGCAAAGAGCCTCATATGGCGCTTAGTAAGAGCGCAGCAAGCCTTAGCCTACGGGATTTTGTGCGATCTGCGAATGCTCATCTTAAGCCTGGCGGTACACTTATTTTTTGCTACGAGGCGGGCAAGCTAGCTAAAATTTGCGAGCTTTTGGGCGAGTTTAGGCTAAATTTGACGAGGCTTGGTTTTGTCTATCCTGACATTTCAAAGCCCGCTAAGCTCGCGCTTTTGCAGGCTCGTAAGAACTCGCGCTCACCCTGTGAGATCGCCCTTCCGATCTACGCTAGCGCGCATGGAAGGCGCACCGCACAAGCCCACGCGATCTACAAAAGCGCGGATTTAACGAGCGTAGATTATGAGTGAGTTTGGCTTTAGCTTTGATGCGAGCGCGTGCGAGCGCTGCGGCGGCAAGTGCTGCACCGGAGAGAGCGGCTATATCTGGATAGATGAGAGCGAGATCGCGGCGCTAGCGGCAAAATTTAAAATCTCGCCCGCAAGGCTTAAAGAAATTTATTTACAAAAAATAGGCGCTAAATTTAGCGTAAAAGAAAAGCCCTTTGAAGGCGGCTTAGCGTGCGTATTTTTTGACGAGACGCAGCGCAACTGCGGGATTTACGAGCTGCGTCCGAAGCAGTGCCGTAGCTTCCCGTTTTGGGAATATTTTAAAACGCATACTAAAGAATTGGAGGAAGAATGTATCGGGGTAAGGTTTTAAGCGGAATTTTAATCGCGGCGGTGATTTTAGCGCCGCAGTATCTAAGTGCGGAGAGTGGGACGAATGCTGCAGCAGCGAAGCAGTCCGTTACGGATAAAAAGGTGTCTGATCGGAATTCCAGCATTGGCACAAAAAACGGTGCAAAAGATGCAATTAAAAAGAGCTTGATAAATCGCGGCGTAAGCGCCAAAAGTATAACCAAAGAAAAGCTAAATCACGCGATGCGAGCGCAAGAAGACGCCGAGTTAAATTTCGATTTGCTTACGGCTTTGGAGCTACTGCATAAAGATCCAGTCGCATCGATGTTTTTATACGAAAAAGCCTACAATAAAACAGGCTCGCCCGTTTATCTGCTAGAGGCGCTAAAGACCGCTTTTGCGATCAAAGATCGTAAAAATACGGCGCGCTATTTAAAGCTCGGTGAAAAGAGCCTAAGCTCAGACTCTGAGTATCTGCGAGTAAAGATCGGCTACTACTTAGGCATTAAAGATAATCTAAATGCCAATACCGCTGCTCTTAAGCTAGTCACCGTAGATCCTGTTTCGCGTAGTTATGCGATCTTAGCGGCGACATATTATGCGATGGAGAATTTTACTTTAGCTAAAACCTACTTTGAAAAAGCCTATGAGCTAGACAAAACCGACGAAAATCTCATCAGATTATGCGACGTGCTGCTAAATAAACTCGATGATTCGGACGGAGCGATTCGCATCATCGAGACGCACAGGCGCATCTACGGCTGCGCCCAGGGTATGGCGTGCGAGCTGCTAGCCGATGTGTATCGCGCGAATAAGCGCTATTTGGATGTCGCTAAGATCGATGAAGCGCTGTATGAAGCCAAAGGGGATAATAAATTCTTAGACGATATGATAGCGATTTATTACTACTCAAACGACTTTGATAAAATAATCGAGCTTTTGAAGAAATACGACTACAAGCGCGAGCTTCTAATCGATGCCTACGCGCATAAAAAAGACTATAAAACCGCGATTAAAATGGCGCGCGATGAGTTTATGAAGACCAAAAATTACGACTTTCTGGCGATCGAGGCGATCTACGAATATGAAAGCGCGGGCAAAAACGTAGATGCCAAAACCCTATCTAGCGTAGTGGCAAAATTTGAAAATATCGCGCCGCAGCTTAAAGACCCCGTGCACCTAAACTACTACGGCTACATTCTAATAGATCACGATTTAGACGTTCGCAAGGGCATCGAGCTTGTCCGCCGCGCCCTACAAAAAGACCCCGACTCGCCGTATTATCTAGACTCGCTTGCTTGGGGATACTACAAGCTTGGCGAGTGCGACAAGGCTAAAAATGAAATGGCTAAGATCAAAGACGCAGAATTTTTTAATTCCCCCGAAGGCAAAGAGCATTTAGAGGCGATCGATGCGTGCGCCGCTGGCACAGGCGTAGCGCCGCAGAATTCTATATCGCAAAATCCCGCTACGATAAAAGGCTCTAAAGGCTCCGCGCCGAAAGATCAGGCGCCGCAAAGCCCGGCAATAAAAACTCCTACGTCTGATTCCATAAAATCTACGGCGCCCGAAAGCTCTGCGTTAGATTCCGCACGTCCAAGCTCCGCTGCAACGCGTGATTTAACGCCAAAAGACTCCGCTTCGCAAAATTCTGCTGGGTCTGCAAATTCCGCAGTTCAAAATCAGACACCAAATTCTGCAGCGTCTGAAAATTTTGCGACGCCCATAAATTCCGCCGCGCAGAATTCTGCCTCGTCAAGACAAAATTCCATATCGAGGCAGGATTTTATGCCAGAGCAGAATTCTACGTCGAAAGAGCCTACCGGCTCTAAAATCCAGACGCCAAGGCAGTAGCGATGATTTTGGATGAAATTTTAAAGCGCACCCGCGAGGATTTAGCGCTTCGCAAAGAAAGGCTGCCCGAGGATCTGCTCGGTCGCTCGCTAAGCGCCAATCCCTATGAGCCGCGTGACGTCATAAGCGCGCTTAGAAGCGATGAGAAGGACCCACTGCGCATCATCGCCGAGATCAAAAAGGCAAGCCCGAGCAAGGGGATCATCCGCGAGGATTTTGAGCCGATAAGCCTTGCCGTGGAGTACGAAAATGCAGGTGCGAGCGCCTTTTCGGTGCTAACCGAGCCGCATTATTTCAGAGGCGATTTGGAGTTTATCCCGCAGATCCGCCGCTATACCCGCACGCCCATTTTGCGCAAGGATTTCATCGTCGATCGTTATCAAATCCTCGAGGCGCTGGTTTACGGCGCGGATTTTATCCTGCTGATCGCCAAAGCTCTGGAGGGCAAACAGCTAAGAGAGCTGCTCGAGTTTGCCCGCAGGCTGGGGCTTGAGGCGCTGTGCGAGATCCACGATAAGGACGATCTGAAAAAAGTGGTCTTCGCAGGTGCGGGTATTATCGGCATCAACCATCGAAATTTAGAGACTTTTGAGGTCGATACGAGCCTGAGCGAGCGGCTAATCCCGCTGATTCCAAACGGCAAGATCATCGTCGCCGAAAGCGGCCTGCACTCGCACGAGCAGCTTTTAAGCTTGCACGAGGCGGGCGTCGATGCGTTTTTGATCGGCGAGCATTTTATGCGCCAAAATGACGTCGGCGCGGCACTGCGCGAGATAAAACTCGGCGCGGGTGGCGAAATTTAAACCGACTTGTTTGATCGCGCAAGATCAGATCGGAACGAGAAGTTAAATTTAGCGAAGGGAGTGAAATTTTAAGGCGGTAAATTTTAAAATTCGTAAAATTCGGCTGACTTTAAAATTTAGCAGTTCTTTAAATTTAGCGGTTGCGACGCGATCAAATATCGCACGCCGCGTAAGCATTCGCGCCGTGCTTTGGCGTCGTGAGTTTATTATCACGCGCTGCGCGAGCGGCTGCGGAGCGAGGTTTAAATTTACGCCTTTCATTTGTATG
Source organism: uncultured Campylobacter sp. (assembly GCA_963529625.1). GTDB lineage: Bacteria > Campylobacterota > Campylobacteria > Campylobacterales > Campylobacteraceae > Campylobacter_B. The sequence goes on from CAURZM010000014.1 coordinate 13,253, forward strand.
GCTTTCCGTCGCATCACGAGCTAGTGCAAAAAGCGCGGGTTTAAATTTAGCTTTGAGTTTGCGAAGCTTCGCGCGTGGGGTTGGGCTTGTAGCATTGAGCGCCAAGGATTGCGCGTCTGCCGTAGTGCCTTGTATGCCTAGCGCGCTCTCAAGCCCAGTATTGGCGATTAAATGGCGCCGTAAATTTAATCACAGCTCGCGACCTAAGCCGCCCAGAGGAGCTGCGCGATAACTGCGCAAAGCGAGTTATCGTAAAAGCGGACGACGTATGGGCTTAGCAGGGCTGCGATACCCTGCGATACGACGTGATTGAGCCTCGGTTGCGATGCGGTTGTGCCGTGGTCGCGCCGCGTTAAATTTTACCGCGTGTCGCGACGGTGATTGCGGCGCAGGTTTGTCATCGCGTACCGTGCCTGTGAGTGCGTCAAAGTTTTGTTATAATCCGCACGCAAACTGCCGCGGATTTAATATCGCCCGCCGTACGCTTTGATCTGCGAAGCGTATGTCGCACCGAAGCGCCTTGCGCAGCCCGAGATTTGTAAAGAGCGCGTACCCCGCGCATAGCTTTGCGCCGTGCGAGCAAGCGCAAGTCGCGTAAATAAAATTCTATGAAATTTAGAAGTTTTAAATTCCAAATTTCATAAAATTTTGCGAAACGCAAATTTTAAAATTTCATAGAATTTTGGAATTTCGGAAAGGAAAAGAGATGGATTATCTTTGCGCCCCTTGGCGAAGCGAGTATTTTACCGAAAAAAGAAGCGGCTGTCCCTTCTGCGACGCGGCGGCGGATGCGGCGTTTGACGATCGCAACGGCGTGCTTTTTCGCGCGCAGCACTGCTTCGGGGTGATGAACCTCTACCCCTACAGCCCGGGCGCGTTTATGGTCATACCCTACGAGCACGTCGATAATATCGAGTGCCTTAGCGACGATACGTGGGCGGATATGAGCCGCTACGTGCGCGCCGGAGTGGGGATTTTAAAGCGCACATTGGGCGCAAACGGTGTAAATATCGGCATGAACCTCGGCGCTGCCGCGGGTGCTGGCATAGCCGAGCACGTACACTATCATCTCGTGCCGCGGTGGCAGCGCGATACGAATTTCATCACGACGATCGCAAACGTCCGCGTAAACGGCGTTTCGTTCGCTCCGCTTTTTGAGAAGCTAAAGGCGGCATTTGTAGAATTAAATTTAAAGGAGAGATAATGATCAGCGTAGAGCAGGCGATCGAGGATCTGAAAAACGGCAAGATGCTCGTTATGGTCGATGACGTCGATCGCGAGAACGAGGGCGATTTGGTGTTTGCGAGCACCTTTAGCAGCGCACAGAAGGTAAATTTTGCTATCACGCACGCTCGCGGAGTGCTGTGCGTGGCGCTCAGCCCGCAGATTGCGCAGCAGCTGGGTTTAAGCCTGATGGTCGATAAAAACACTTCGAGTCACGAGACCGCCTTTACCGTCACGATCGACGCAAAGGATGCCAAGACGGGCGTAAGCGCGTATGAGCGCAATATGACGATCGAGCTGATGTCGCGCGTGGGCGCTCGCGCGGATGATTTCGTCCGCCCTGGGCATATCTTCCCGCTCATCGCCAAAAGCGGCGGCGTGCTCGCTCGCACGGGGCACACCGAGGGCTCAACGGATCTATGCCGCTTGGCGGGGCTTTCGCAAAGCGCCGTGATCTGCGAGATCGTCAAAGACGACGGCGATATGGCGCGCAGGGACGATCTGGAAAAATTCTGCGCGCAGCACGGCATCAATATGATCTCGGTCGCGCAGATCGTGCAGTACCGCCTAAAGCACGAAACCCTCGTTAAATTTAGCGAGCCAAAAAGCGCTATGCTGTGCGGCGAGGCGGCGAAATTTTACGACGTGAGCGATCACGAGGGCAACGAGCACCGCGCATATATTTTCGGCGAGCTGGGAAAGAGCGCGCAGACAAACGTGAAATTTCATAAAATTTCAAGCGATCTGGAATTTTTAAGCGATGCGAAATTTAACGATTTCATGCGCGATCTGGACATTTTGCGCAAAGAGGGCGGCGTGCTTTTGATGTTAAAATCCGCGCAAAATCGCGCCGATTTTAAGAGCTTTGGCATCGGGGCGCAAATTTTAGCGCATCTGGGCGTAAGAAAAATCAAAATTTTAAGCAAGAGCGAGCCGAAAGACTACGCAGGGCTTAGCGGTTTTGGGATCGACATAGTTTGATAGCTCATATCGATTTGGACAGCTTCTTCGTCTCTGTAGCGAGGCTTGCCGATCCCGCGCTTGCGGGCAAAAAGATCGCAGTCGTTGGAGGCGGCGACGAGGAGATTTTCGGCGGCAAGAGCGAGCTTGGTAGCGTGATTTTAAGCGCGAGCTATGAGGCCAGAGCGGACGGCGTGCACTCGGCTCAGCCCGTTAAAATCGCGCTCGGACTCTGTCCACAGCTTATTTTGGTGCGGGCGCGGCACGGCGAATACCGAAAAATTTCACGCGAAATTTATGAGTTTTTACTAAACTTTACGCCCGAGATCGAAAAATTTAGCATCGACGAGTTTTTTCTAAATTTACGCGGCACGGCTTACGACGCGGACGCGCTGAGCTTTGCTGCGTTTTTACAAAGCGAGATTATGCGCCGCTTTAGCCTTCCGTGTAGCGTCGGTCTTAGCGAAGCAAAACTGATCGCAAAGCTCGCTACGAGCCTTGCTAAACCCTTCGGCGTGCGGCAAATTTTAAAATCGCAAATCGCACGCGAGCTATCCGCCGTGCCGGTAGCGAAATTTCCCGGCATCGGTAAAGCGGCGCAAAAAACGCTCGGTAAATACGGCATCGTAAGCTTCGGCGACGCGCTAGGGCACAGAGAAATTTTTGAAAAGATGGGCGCAAACGGCAGGAAAATTTTCGCAGCCCTTAGCGGCGAGGATGAGGGCGAGGTCGTCTCAAAGCGCGAGCGCAAAAGCATCGGCTTTGGGCGCAGTTTTGCTCCATGCGCCGATCGGGACGAGCTGCGGCGTAAAATTTTAATTTTGGCGCGCCATTTGGCGGGCGAAGTGCTTGCAAGGGGCCTAAAGCCCGCGACGTATGATCTAAAGATCCGCTACAAATCGCGCGAGGAGTTTTCGCATCAGATCAGCCAGGATAGGGCGTTTAGCCTAAGCTTGCTGAGCGAGACCGCGCTTGAGCTGTTTAGGCTCTGCGACGTGAAAAAAGGCGCGCAGATAATCCACGTAGCGCTAAATCTTTCAAATTTTGGCGGTAAATCGGGCAGCTCGCTGCTCTTTGGCGAGATCGATAAAAAGCAGCAGAGCCTGGATCGATCTTTAAGCAGGATTTGGGAAAAATTCGGCATCGAAAAGCTAAAAAAAGCGAGCGAAATTTGATTAAATTTAAAGGAAAAAGATGAAATTAGGCGAGCTATACTCGGTGATCTGCATAATCTTTGCGACGAATTTTAGGGGCGTGATAGATGAGCAGAAGTTGCGTGGCTTGGGCAAAAACTGGATCATTGTAAATAAAAATATCGAGAATAAAAACGGCCACGAGCTTTGGCAAAAGGTGCAAGGCAAGGACTACGCGGCGCTAGAGCGCGATTTCGAGGCGCTAAAAGAGGCGTTTGAGATGGACTTTTTCAAGCTCATAAGCGAGAGCGAAGTGGAGCTGTTTTATGAAAAATGCCGCTTCAAAAAGCCTTTTGCGGAGCTTAAAAGCGCTCATGCGGCCAATATGCTAGCGCTGCTTGCCATGATCTTTAAGCAAAACACGGACGCGAAATCGCATAAAATTTTGACGCTATATCTGGCGCAATTTATCATTCCTAGCTTTTCCGCGCTTGCTACGCACTTGCAGATAAACGCCAAGAGCAGCTATTACAAGGCGCTCGGGTGGTTTTTGGCGGATTTTTGCCGCGTGGTTAAAGAGACGCTAGGGCTTGGAATTTAAAATTTATAACGCGCGCTCGGTATTTTTGCGCGTTCGGCACAGAAAAGCGCTATGTAGAGATAAGTCTGGAGCTTGCTTTCGGGATTTCTTGCGCTACGGCTTATACAGCTCCTGCGGGCGCGATAAGCTAAGCAGAACGGAAAATTTTATCTTGCATCATCTGCGCGATGCTAGGTGCTCGCCTTGCGGCTTCGGTGCGTCGGTGCTTGATACATAGCGCGCGTCGTTTTGAATTCTGCGCGGCATTCGGTATTTTGCGCATGTGCCGCCCGACGTTTGTTTTGCGCGCACTGCGAGTTTTGCTCGGCGTCCGGTGCTCTCGTTATGCGCATCGCCCGTATTCGTGATGCGCCGTCGGTATCGATACCGTGCGCGTCGCGTCTGCATCATGGTGCTGTGTGCTTCGGCAATCCGTGCGTAGCTTTGCATGCCGCAGAGGCGCCGTCGTTTGAAATTTTACGTGAGGCGCCCTGCGCATCGTTTGACGCTTTCGTTAGACATCCGCGTTTTTCGTGCTTTGCGTCTGCGATCGAGCTTGGAAGCCTGGCTTCTGCGCTCGCGTATGCGCCGCCCTGCGTCTTTTATCGAGCGTGCGTCACGCAGCGTCTGATGTGCGCCGTTAAATTTTAAAATTTAAAACAAAGGAAAAATTTGAATTACTGGAACGAAATTTACGCCCACTTTGACCCCGTGGCATTTAGCGCGTTTGGCATAAACGTGCACTGGTACGGCATTATGTATGTTTTGGCGCTACTTACGGCGCTATTTATCGCCAAATATTTCGTGCGAAAAGACGGTCTTGGCTTTAGCGATAAGATGCTAGATCGCTACTTTATCTGGGTCGAAGTGGGCGTCATTTTGGGCGCGCGGCTTGGATACATCGCGATTTATTCGGGCGAGGCGGCGTGGTATTTCAGCCATCCATGGCAAATTTTTAACCCCTTTCATAACGGCGAGTTCGTGGGCATTCGCGGCATGAGCTATCACGGCGCGGTCGTCGGATTCGTGATCGCGACGGTTTGGTTTTGCAAAAAATTTAAAACAGATATGTGGGCTCTGCTCGATCTCGTGGCGCTTAGCGTGCCGCTTGGGTATTTTTTCGGACGCGTGGGAAATTTTTTAAATCAGGAGCTTTTTGGGCGCGAGACGAGCGAGCCGTGGGGGATTTTGGTAGGCGGTACGTTGCGCCATCCAAGCCAGCTTTACGAAGCGGTTTTGGAGGGGCTCGTTATTTTTGCGATTTTATTTTTCTACCGTAAATTTAAGAAATTTAACGGCGAGCTGATATGTCTGTACGCGATGCTATATACGGCGTTTAGATTTTTCGTGGAATTTTTTAGAGAGCCGGATGACGGGCTCGGTTTTATATTTTTAAATTTATCAATGGGGCAAATTTTATCTTTGGTGATGTTTTTGATAGCAGTTTTCTTAAAGCAGTCTTTGAAGAAAAAACTAATTTGCAGAAATTAAATTAATCTAAAGTTAAAAAGTAATATAATCTCTTTACAAAAATGTAAATTTTCGTTTAGCGGGGATTTATAATCATCTTTTTTAAGGAGAACCTATGCTAGGTCGCATTGAAGGCTTTACGGGAAGATCCATAGACGGCAAAAAAAGCCGCATTATGGCTTTGCAAGACGTGGCGCAAAGCATCAGCGGGCTGATTTTGGCCTGTTTTATGCTGTGTCATATGATATTTACCGGCACGATTTTGATCGGTAAGGGCGCATTTGAAGGCGTCGTACATTTCGCCGAACCTGGCGGAATTTATTTCGTTACAAACATCGTCGCTTTTGTAATTTTCGTGATTTTCGTAGTTCACGCGTTTTTGGCGATGAGAAAATTTCCAGCTAACTACGCCGCTTACAGAGCGTTTAAAGCGCACAAAATGCGAATGAAGCATTGCGACACGACGCTTTGGTGGTTTCAGTTTTGGACAGGATTTTTCCTATTTTTCTTTGCGGCGGCTCATATTTTAATGATCGTATTCGGTCCGAAGATCACTGCAGATCTTGCTATCGCTCGATTCGGACAGCTTCATCTATTTTATTTTGTTTTATTGATTTTCGTAGTAACTCACGCTAGTATTGGAATTTATAGGCTTTATATGAAATGGATTAGCATAGACGGCACAAAGGCGGAAATCCAAAGAAAAAGAGCCTTCATTAAAAAGACGGTTTTCATCGTTTGGGGTGCATTTTTCTTGCTTTCGATAATCGCCGATTTCAAATGGTTAAGTTTAGAATAGGGAGCTTAGGATGAATGTAATATATTGCGATTCTTTAGTTATAGGCGGAGGCTTGGCGGGCTTAAGAGCTGCGATCGCTACCGGCGAGAAGGGGCTTAGCACCATCGTTTTGAGTCTGATCCCTGTTAAGCGCTCGCACTCTGCGGCAGCTCAAGGCGGCATGCAGGCGTCACTGGGAAATTCCAAGATGAGCGAGGGCGACAATGAGGACGTGCACTTTGCCGATACCGTAAAAGGAAGCGACTGGGGCTGTGATCAAGATGTCGCTAGGATGTTTGCGCAAACGGCGCCTAAGGCGATCCGCGAGCTTGCGGGCTGGGGCGTTCCTTGGACCAGAATTACTAGAGGCGAGCGAAGCGCTATTATCAACGCTCAAAAAACCACGATCACCGAAAAAGATGAGGTTCACGGGCTTATCCACAGCCGCGACTTCGGCGGTACGAAAAAATGGCGAACCTGCTACACTGCCGATGCTACGGGACATACGATGCTCTTTGCCGTTGCAAATGAAGCGCTAAAGCACAATGTCGATATCCACGACCGCAAAGAAGCTATCGCGCTAATTCATGCAAATAACCGCTGCTATGGCGCAATCGTGCGGGATTTGGTTACCGGCGAGCTGATCGCATACGTCTCAAAGGGCACGCTGATCGCTACCGGCGGCTACGGTAGAGTGTATAAACACACCACAAACGCCGTCGTTTGCGAGGGTATAGGTGCTGCTATCGCGCTTGAGACCGGCGTCGCGCAGCTTGGAAATATGGAAGCGGTGCAGTTTCACCCTACGCCTATCGTTCCGAGCGGAATTCTGCTTACCGAAGGTTGTCGCGGTGATGGTGGAATTTTACGCGATGTGGACGGCTACCGCTTTATGCCGGATTATGAGCCGGAGAAAAAGGAGCTTGCTAGCCGCGACGTCGTAAGCCGCCGTATAATGGAGCATATAAGAAAAGGCAAGGGTGTCAAAAGCCCTTACGGCGAGCATGTTTGGCTTGACATATCGATCCTTGGGCGCGAGCATATCGAGAAAAATTTACGCGACGTGCAAGAAATTTGCGAGATTTTCAACGGCATCGATCCTGCCGACACCGAGGTAATAACCGACGAGCAGGGCAGGAAGCGCGGTAAAGGTTGGGCCCCTATCCTTCCTATGCAGCACTACTCGATGGGCGGCATCAAAACAAAAGCTACAGGCGAGAGCCCAACGCTAGCTGGACTTTTCAGCGCCGGCGAGGCTGCGTGCTGGGATATGCACGGCTTTAACCGCTTGGGCGGAAATTCCGTCGCCGAAACCGTCGTCGCAGGAATGATCGTGGGCGAGTATTTTGCGGAGTATTGCCAAGGACACGACGTCGATATCAATACGCACGATATCGAAAAATTCGTAGATAAAGAGCAAAACTATATGAAAAGCCTGCTTGAAAAAGAGGGTAAATTTAACGTATTCGAGATCAAAAACAAGATGAAAGACGTTATGTGGGAGCACTGCGCGATCTTCCGCACCGGCGAGGGATTAGCCAAAGCCGTAAAAGAGCTCGAGGAGCTTTACAAGCAGTCCTTGGATGTTAAAGTAAGCAATAAAGAGCTTTTCGGAAATCCGGAACTCGAGGAGGCTTACCGAGTACCGAAGATGCTAAAGCTTGCGCTTTGTATTGCCAAGGGTGCGCTTGATCGCACAGAAAGCCGCGGCGCACACTTCCGCGAGGATTATCCGAAACGCGATGATCTAAACTGGTTAAAACGAACGCTTGCGAGCTGGAAAGAGGGCGATACTATGCCTACTCTAAGCTACGAGCCGCTTGATATTATGAAGATGGAGATGCCGCCTGCATTCCGCGGATACGGCGCCAAAGGCAATATCATCGAGCATCCGGACAGCGCCGTGCGCCAAAAAGAGGTCGATGAAATTCGCGAGAAAATGCAAGCCGAGGGCAAAGGCAGATATGAAATTCAAGAGGCATTGATGCATTATGAATTGCAGCCAAAATATAAAGCACCTAACGAAAGAGCAGGTATAGGATATGAGTAGAAAAATAACAATAAAGGCATTTAAGTATAATCCGTTAAGCAAAATTTCAAAGCCGCACTTCGCTACTTATGAGCTTGAAGAGACCGACGGAATGACGTTGTTTATCGCACTTAACGTGATTCGTGAGAAATTTGATCCCGAGCTAAGCTTCGACTTCGTTTGCCGCGCGGGTATCTGCGGTAGCTGCGGTATGCTCGTAAACGGCAAGCCGAGCCTTGCGTGCCGCACGCTTACTAAGGACTATCCGGACGGCGTGATCGAGCTTATGCCGCTTCCGGTTTTCAAGCTGCTAAAAGACCTCAGCGTCGATACGGGCAACTGGATGAACGCGATGAGCAAACGCGTAGAGAGCTGGATCCACACCGATCACGAAACCGACATCTCAAAGCTTGAGGAGAAGGTCGAGCCGGAGGTCGCACAGGAGGTTTTCGAGCTGGATCGCTGCATCGAGTGCGGCATCTGCGTGGCGAGCTGCGGTACCGCGATAATGCGAAAGGATTTCATCGGCGCCGTCGGTATCAACCGTATAGCGCGCTTTCAAATCGATGCGCTGGATAAACGCAGCGACGAGGATTTTTACGAGCTAATCGGCGATGATGACGGAGTATTCGGCTGTATGACGCTGCTAGGCTGCGAGGACAACTGCCCTAAGCACCTTCCGCTTCAAAGCAAAATCGCCTATATTCGCCGCAAGCTTGCCGCTCAGGGCAAATGCGGCTGCGGCAAATAAAATTTAAGCGGGACCCCTCGCTTCATCTCGCAAATTTGCCTCCTTTGCGAATTTGCGAGATTTTAAAATTCTACATCACAAGCTATTTTAAATTTCATAAATTATGAGAACGGATATACATAAATTTATTTTATATTAAGACGCAAAGTGATAGTATCTCGCAAATCCTATAACTCAGATGCCATGAGGCGGCAGCTTCCTTTCGGTAAGTTTCGCAGTAGCTGCAGGCGATAAATAAAGCCTGCGCTCTACATACCGATTGAGCGAAATTTATGCATTATCTAGTGCGATTAAATTTGCTTACCGGATGAGCATCTGTCAAAAGAACGCGCAAGCGGAAGCAAAGGAGGCGATCATGGAGATCGAAAGATTGCAGAAAAGCGATGATGATATAGTGGATATTATCTACGAAGGCGGAAAGCTGCTTGAATATTTCAAAGATTTGACGCAGGAAGATCCAAAATTCAGATCATATTTTTCAGATTTCGCTATGGCGGGAGTACAGATATTTCGCCTTCACAAAAAATTACGTAAAGATTTCGCGGAACTGAAAGATTACAAAAAAGAGAAGATGAAAAACGATCAAGTTCAAAGGGCAAGTGCGCCCGTAAAATCACAAGAGGTGCTAAAAATAAGTGACGAGAGCATACCGCAACTCATCCGTAAAATAGACGTTTTGATTAAGGATTTTGCTGATATGTCAAAGGATGATGCGAAGTTTAAAGAGTATTGCTTAGAGCTTCAAGACGCTAAGAAAAAATTTCTTGAAATTCAAAAAAGACTGCATAGTGAATTCGCTGTCTCTTTAAGCTAAAATAGCCGCTAAATTTAACGACGTTTAGGCCGCGCCGATTAAATTTTAATTGCTTGAAGGCTTTGTCGTAATTTAAATTTTATGGCAAAGCCACTCTTCTGTGATGATCCAACACGCTCAAGGATATTTTCAAAATACGATTTGTGCTTAATTTGCGCTATTCGTCGCAGCCTACGCATGAAATTTTAAATTTATCGCGGCTCATAAATGCCCCAAGCGCGATCTGTGCCCGATTTACTCATGCCCGTTAAAATTTAAACTCAAATTTTAAACGACGGGTTTTATCGCCATAAAATGCTACCGATAAAATTTCACGCCTTATCCTCTTAAATCTCGCCCTGCGAATTCCACCCAAGCGAAATTGTCTTGTGAAATTCCGCCCGTTTATATTCGGCTAAGCTCACACTCGGTAGTATTTGTCATTTTATTTGCGGAGGTTGCCTTGAAAGAGATAAAATCCAAGCTCATCATAGCGTGCTTGGTTGTTACGGCAGGCCTATTTTTCTTGATCGCAGGCGGTTCGTTTATGGACAGATCCAAAACTCAGCCCGCGCAAAATTCCACGGCGAGCCGCGCCGTAACCTCCGGCAACTCCTCCAATCGGCCGCTAACGGATGAGGATCGCGCTGCACGAGCGAGGTACTGGCACGAAAGGCTGGGCGCCGAGTTAGATTTGGACGAGTGCGTAGTGCATGGCGATGAGCGAATGGAGTATTTCTGCAAGCTTTTGCGCTCCAAGGACACTGCGCGTATTTTAGCATTTATGCGAGAGCAGCGCATCACTGCGGGCGATCCGCTGCATTTTGGCATAACAGCAATAATGTATTCTAGCTTTTACAACGATGCAAACACCACCGAGGAGCTGATCTATCACGGAGCGGATATCAACCGCACGGACGATTTTTCTCATTCGGCGTTAAGCTATGCTATCGAAAATAACTCTACCGCTGCCGCAGAAATTCTACTTAAGCATGGAGCTAGCTTTTCTAGCGTTAAATATGTTCGTCCGTGGCTTACAGACCCTGGATACGGTGACTCCTATTTGGTTGTTACTAGCGACGCACAGGTAAAGACATATTCCATAACGCCTAAAAGTGAAGGTACTAGTGCGGTATCCGATCCGCTCTATTATGCCGTAGCAGGCGGATTTTTGCAGATGACGGAGCTTATGCTTAGCAGCGGCGTAAGACCTGAGATTACCGCTTGGACGGACGATCATTGTATTGCTTTTACGCTCAAACACCGCAAAGATGAGCGGCAGCCGAACTGCTCCATCTATCAGATGCTGCCGCAACGATATGACGCGAGTATGCTAAATCTGCTACTTAAATACGATTTAGCAGGGCTTCCGGACGATGAGCGTATTCGAAAAAAATACGATGACTGCCGTAAGGATTTGGATACGTTGAAGGAGTATAAGAAAATATACCTAGAGCATATGGATAATTATTGTTACGATGAGATTATTTTAGATTGGACTTTATTAAACAGCTCTAGGTATGAGCTGCTTAGATATATGATGACGGAGCGCTCAAAGTATTCGGAAAATGATGTAATCAAGCTTAACAAAGGCTCGCTGCCCGATCTTAATAGATGCGGCTCGGTAACGCCAAATACAGCGCTACTTGGTATCTACGATACGCTTATAAAGCGCTACTCTGCGCTCTGCGGCGATGAGCCTAAGGGTGCAGGCGGCTTTGATTTAGATAAATTTTTTAGATATTTGCAATTAGAAAAATTGGAATATTATCTTAAAATAGAGTATGAGGGCAAGGTGATAAGAGCGGAGGAGTATGATAAAATTTTAAGGCGCGATGCGTCTAAGCAGCTAGAGCAAGCGGGATCTAGGACTGCGGATACCGTGTCTGCTCATGAGTAAATTCTATAAAATTTACAGATGCGATTATCGGCTTCGCGGTTGCTGTGTATCTTGCAAAATTCTATAAATTACGCTGATTTAAAATTTGCGTCGTTTTTACTTTATAAAACACATGGAATTTTATCGCCATGACGCAAGCGGTTTGCAAAATTCCGGCATGTATGTAAATTTTAAAAATTTCAAGAGTTGCAGCGCATTAAATCATATAAATTTAGGCACTAAAACCCTCCTGATATAGACCCGCGAAATTTTGACGCCTAAAATTTCGCGCTACAAGCTCTTAAATTCCATCTCCAGCTGCTTGCGCCAGTCTTGCAGCGAGCGCTCTGCGCCCGCTGCGTATTTTTCGATAAGCGCGTCCGTTTTACTTAGAAACTCAAATAGCTTGCCCTCCCACACGGCGGGGTTTAGGTTGCTTTGATGCATCGTTTTGATATAAACCAGCTCCTTGCTAAGAGTCTCGAGCTCGTCTAGATAGCTCTCGCGAGCCCCCTCGTCGCGCAGCTCTAGCCGCTTTAAATCTCGCAGTTTGTCCTCTAAAATATCGCAAAATTTCATATATCTTTGCGAGCTAAGCTCTGGGTCTGCGGCGTCTGCGCGCGCGGAAGCCTTTTGGACCTGAAAATACACGAGCGCACCCACCGCAAGGGCGACTGCGAACATCAAAGCGAAATTAGCCATTTTTTCTCCTTAAGCCGTTTAGGCCCACGACCGCGAGCCCGAACCAAATTAGCGAAAAGCTCAAAATTTTATAAGTCTCAAGCTCCTCGCCGTAGATAAATACCGCGATCAGCATGCTTAGCGACGGGCTGATGTATTGCATAAAGCCGATCGTAGATAGCGGCAAATACTGCGTGCTTACGGCGAAGGTAAGCAGCGGCAAAATCGTAATCAGTCCGCTTGCAAACAGCAGCGCGCCGCTTACGTTAAAGCCGAAGGCGCCGCTTCCTTTCAGCGCGCAGTAGATCAGAAACGCAAGCGCGGGCAGTAGCATCAGCGTCGTCTCGCAAAACAGCCCCTCAAAGCTAGGCACTTTTACCTTCTTGCGTATGAGGCCGTAAAATGCAAAGCTAAGCGGTAGCACGAGCGAGATTATCGGCAGCCTGCCTAGCGCGTAAATTTGCACACCGATAGCCGTAAAGGCTAGCAGCAGGGAAAGCTTAGCCGCCGCGCTTAGCCGCTCGCGTAGAAACAAAGCGCCCAAAAGCACCGAAAATAGAGGATTTATAAAATATCCGAGGCTGGTGGCCAAAATTTGATCGGAATTTACCGCGTAGATATAAATGCCCCAGTTCGTGCTGATAAGTAGTCCCGTACAAAGTAGCGTAAGAGCGATTTTGGGGGTGCTAAGAAGGCGCGCGACGTTTTTTAAACGGTGCGTAAAGCAGAGAAAAACGAGTAGCAGCACGAAGGACCAAACGACGCGATGCGCTAAAATTTGCACCGCGTCCACGTCCTTTATGAGCTTAAAAAATATCGGAAAAACGCCCCACATAAAAAAAGTCGCAAATGCAAGCATTAGTCCTTTAGTGCGATCGTTTTCCATAAAATTCCTTCCAAATTGCCTAAAGGCGCTATTTTAAGATTTTTTGGGTTAATAAAAGCTTATTTGGGTATAATCGCGGGATTTACGAAATTTAAGGAGGGGCTATGAGCTGGAGTAGGACGTCTTGGAAAGATTATAAAATTTTACAGCAGCCGGTTTATCAGGATGAAAGTGCGGTGCAGGCCGCTAAAGAGTGCCTTTACAAGCTGCCGCCGTTAATTTTCGCGGGCGAGGTTCGCAACTTAAAAGCCGAGCTTGCGCGCGCCAGCGAGGGCAAGTCGTTTTTACTTCAAGGCGGCGATTGCGCGGAGAGCTTTAATGATTTTAGCGCGAATAATATCCGCGATATGTTTAAGGTAATGCTTCAAATGGCGATCATTCTTACCTTCGCAGCGGGTCGCCCCGTCGTTAAGGTAGGTCGTATCGCAGGGCAGTTCGCAAAGCCGCGCAGTAGCGACTTCGAGGAGGTTGGCGGCGTGAGCCTGCCTAGCTACCGCGGCGACATAATCAACGGATTTGAGTTTAACGAAGCGGCGCGCAAGCCAGATCCTGCGCGCATGATCGAGGCGTATCATCAAAGCGCTTCGACGCTGAATTTGCTGCGCGCCTTTTCTCGCGGCGGTCTTGCGAACCTGCACGAGGTACATAAGTGGAATTTGGGCTTTTTGAAAAAGGGCGAGCTGGAGGCTAAATTTAACGAGCTGAGCGATGAAATTTCGCGCACGCTTAAATTTATGGAGGCGTGCGGACTGAGCGCCGCAAATTCCCCGAGCCTTGCAGAGACGGTACTTTACACCTCGCACGAGGCGCTGCTACTGCACTACGAGGAGTGTCTGACGCGCATCGACAGCACCAGCGGCGATTGGTACGACTGCTCGGCGCACATGCTTTGGATCGGCGAGCGCACGCGTGGCGCGGACGATGCGCACGTGCATTTTTTAAGCGGTATCAAAAACCCTCTCGGCGTCAAGATCGGCCCGAGCGGCACTGCAGATGAAATTTTGCGCCTTTGCGACAAGCTCAATCCGCAAAACGAAGCAGGCAGGCTAAACGTCATCATCCGCATGGGCGCGGATAAGATCGGCGCGCGACTGCCGCAAATTTTACGCGAGCTAAAGCGCGAGGGCAGGGCGATCCTATACAGCATCGACCCAATGCACGGCAACACCGTCAAGGCCGCGAACGGCTACAAAACGCGCGAGTTTTCTAAAATTTTAAGCGAGGTGCAGAGCTTTTTTGAGATCCACGCCGCGGAGGGCACGCACGCGGGCGGCATCCATCTTGAGATGACCGGTCAAAACGTCACCGAGTGCACGGGCGGCTCGTTTAACGTGACGCAAGAGACGCTAAAACAGCGCTATGAAACACAGTGCGATCCGCGCCTAAACGCAGATCAGGCGCTAGAGCTTGCGTTTTTGCTCGCCGATAATTTAAAAAAGGCGGAATAATCCGCCTTTCGTTGCGCGGGAATTCGGTCGCGGCTTAAAATTTAATCGTGGTTTGGAGTATTTTTGGCGCAAGCCGGCGCTACGGCCGCACTTTGCGCTTGAAATTTAATCGTATCTCGGCGCGAGCGGTTAAATTTACGCGGCTTTAATCTAAAATTTATATGGAGCAATCACAAAAAATTCCGTAAAATTTTATCGTAGCGGAAAGGCGGCACCACTAGGTTCTACGAGGAATTTTAATCGTAGCGCTAGAATATGCGACGTCGCGGCAAAGCGTAGAATTTCGCCTGAATCTGTAATGCTTTGTTTGATTTTATTTTAGTTTTGTGGCGCGGTTTGAAATTTCAAAAATTTTACTGTCGCGGAATTTGGAAATTTAATTTTAAGCCTATTAGTAGAAAAAACTATTGCGGCTGATTTAAGAGTTTTGCAAAGTCAAATTCATTAAGCCATTTTGATTTCGCTCTTCATATCTACTATTTTTGACATAGATTACTCCTTAAATTTGATTTTATTGAGTTTCATATATTCTTCAAAATAGTCCCAAGGACCATGATATAGCGTTTCAAGTCCGTTCCCGCAGTTATCTACGCGTATCTTTATCTCGCCATAATTATTGCTTGTCCATGTTTTTGTCGTATTATCTTCTAGTAATGTAGTACCGCGATAAGTAAGTTTATTTAGATCCCTTTTTCCCGTTTCAATTGAATCGATATCTTCACAAAAACTATCAAAATTCCTATTTTTTAACATTGCCATCAGCGAGCCTGTTGTTCCACTATACTTTATAATGTACACGATCTTATCGCTTTCTCCTCGAATTTTATCAGAGGCAGTGAAATTCTTATCGGATTTAAATACTGCAATAGAGTTATATTGAAAAAATTTTAATATCCAATCCGATTCTTGATGCGTTTTTTCATCGTGATACTTTCTCTTGTAATAAACCGAATAATTAAGTTCTCCTTTATCATTAAAAAGCTTGTTATCCTCCCATGGATATACCACGTCTTCATCATCTATAGCTTTTAGTATGGATTTATCTATCTGCGTGACTTGTTTCCCGTCTTTACAAATTTGTCTGCCGATAGACAATAGATTTTCTAAATTTAATTCTTTAGATACTTTCCAAAATTCACACTTATCATCGGGGCGCTTGTCGCCGTTACACTTACGATAAATTTCCCACCAGTCGATATCAAAGTCTAAATCCTTCGGCCTACTGTCTCTTAAAAAGATTTCATAAAAAGGGTAATTGCTCTTTGCATGCTCATTTTTCAAATACTGCTTAAACGCTATCTCTTTTAGTTCATTATCCGATAAGATGCCAAAATGCAAGGGATTGGTGCAAACTCCGGCGTAGTTTAAACCCATATTTATAGGCATATAAGGGATAAAAGTCAAAATGCAGATGATAAAAATCGCAGAGATTATATAATGGCGCTTTATAAATTTTAGAAAATTAATAAGATATTTTTTCAAAATTCGTCCTCTTATATACTCGTTATTTCGTTAGTTTTATATCGAGTGCGACTACCGCGATTGCGACGTTTGCGTCGTGCGTGATGCTAAGGCTTGCGGATTTGATATGAAATTTTTTACGGATTTTTTTACGGATTTTTAAATGCGGCGCCCCCAGGGCGTCTTTGTAAATTTTAGCGTCTTTAAAGCCAAATTCCGCGCCGATGCCGGTGCCTAGCGCCTTGCTAAGCGCCTCTTTGGCGGCATAGATGCCCGCGATATTTTCATCGCGCAGCGCGGATGAGCGTTCGGATTTTTTCAAAATGCGCTTTAGAAATTTCGCGCCGTATTTTGCGCGCAGCGCCGAGATCCTGCGCACCGCGGTTATGTCCGTGCCGATCTTTATCACGGTCTGGCGCCCCGCGGCTTAAATTTAATCACGATTGCAGGCTCTCTTTAATCTCGATGTCGATGATCTTATCGCCCTGTCTGATCGCGTCCAAAACCGCTAGGCTAGGCTGATCCACGATTTGTCCGAACACCGTGTGCACGCCGTCTAGGTGCGGCTGCGCGCTGTGGCAGACGAAAAACTGGCTACCGCCCGTATCACGCCCCGCGTGCGCCATCGATAGCGCGCCGCGCACGTGCTTGTGCTTTTGGCGGTCGCATTCGCACTTTATGCGCCAGCCGGGACCTCCCGTGCCGGTGCCGCGCGGGCAGCCGCCTTGGATTACGAAATTTGGGATCACGCGGTGAAAATTTAACCCCTTGTAAAACCCGCTACGCGCAAGGCTAGCGAAATTTGTAACCGCCTGCGGGGCTTCGTCACCGAAAAGCTCCAGCTTCATATCGCCCTTTTCGGTTTTGATAACGGCGTATTTATCGCTCGCCAAAGCCTTTGCGTCGATGTCGTAAATTTTTAAGCTTTCCATTTTTTCTCCTATGCGATATTAGTGTAAACTGCCTGCACGTCGTCGTCATCCTCTAGCCGCTCGAGCAGTGCGTCTATGTCGCCAAGCTGCTCCTCGCTAAATTCGTGCTTTTCGTTGGCGACGAATTTTAAGCTTGCGCTGATGATCTCAAGCCCTATCTTTTCGATCCCTTCGTTTAGGGTGCCGAAGCTTTCGTATTCGCCGTAGATTAGTAGCGTCTTTTCGAGCTCGCCCTTATCGTTTTCAAACTCGTTGATCTCAAGCTCGCTAAGACCGAAGTCGATGAGCTCAAGCTCCAGCTCCTCGATGTCGCGGCTCGGCAGCTTAGTCTCAAAAACGGCCTTGTGCGAAAACATAAATTTTAAACTGCCGCTTGGCAAAAACTCGCCCTTAGCTTTGTTTAAAATCGACTTTACGTTTGCGACGGTGCGGGTCGGGTTGTCGGTGGCGCATTCGATTATTAAAAGCGCGCCGTGCGGCGCCTTGCCGTCGTAAAAGATCGTTTTGATATCGGCGCTATCCTTGCCGCTAGCGCGCTTGATAGCCGCGTCGATGTTGTCTTTGGGCATATTTTGCGCCTTTGCCGTAACGATCGCGGCGCGCAGCTTGGAGTTCATTAGCGGATCTTCGCCGCCCTCTTTCGCAGCCATCGTTATGGCCTTGCCCAGTTTTGGGAAAAGTTTGCTCATCTTCCCCCATCTAGCTTCTTTTGAAGCGCGTCTGTATTCAAAAGCTCGTCCCATAAAATTCCTTAAAACTTAAATTTAAAAACGGGTGATTATAACGAAAAACCCTTAAATTTCAGGAGCGGGTGTTGAAATAAAATTTATTAAAAAGTAGTATAAGGTTTGAAATTTTAATCCAAAGGAGAGGCTCATGGCTTTGAAACAAAGCGTAAAATTTAAGGCGCAAAATATACACTGCGAAAACTGCGCGAGGACGATCAAAAATGCGCTTAAGGACGATTTCGGCGAGATCGAGGTGGACGTAGCAAGCGGAGTGGTGAGTTTAAGCTTAGATCCGCGCGACGAGGCTAAATTTAAAGAGGAGATGGACGATTTGGGCTTTAGCGTCGCAGAAAAGCTAGCCTGCGAAAACTAACGGATGCCAAGCAAAATCACTCTAAATATCGTCGGGATGAGCTGCGTAAACTGCTCTAACGCGATCGAGCGGGTAAGTCGCAAGATCGAGGGGGTGCAGGACGCGCACGTAAATTTCGTAAACGGCAGCGGCGAGTTCGTACTTGCTGATCCGGCGCTTGAGGAGACGTTAAAAGCCAAGATCAAAAAGCTAGGCTACGACATCGCCGTAGATTACGAGGATTTGGAGCGCAAAAAGCGGCGCAACCTCAAAGCGGCGCTATTTAGGTTAATCCTCGCTCTAGTTTTAGCCGCGGCGGTAATGGCGGTGGAGATGAGCGGGTTTTTAGGCTTCGTTCCAAAGGCGCTACTTTGCGCGGCGATGGCGTGCGTGAGCCTATTTTACTGCGGCAAGAACTTCTTTTATCACGCTTACGGCTCGCTGAAAAACAGAAGCTTCGATATGAACGTGCTCGTGGCGATGGGAAGCTTTTTTGCGTTT
This sequence comes from uncultured Campylobacter sp., assembly GCA_963529625.1. Classification (GTDB taxonomy): domain Bacteria; phylum Campylobacterota; class Campylobacteria; order Campylobacterales; family Campylobacteraceae; genus Campylobacter_B. The sequence continues at coordinate 31,839 of CAURZM010000014.1, forward strand.
GCCTATTCGCTAACGGCCGCGGCGTGGGTCTATACGCACGGCGCGCAGAATGAATTTACCAATCTTTATTTCTCATCCGCCTCTATGATAATCGCCTTTATCTCGCTTGGCAAATACCTCGAAGAGCGCAGCAAGATGAAGGCGAACGACTACATCAAGGGGCTAATCGATCTAAGCCCCAAAACCGCGCTTTTGATCAAAGACGACGGCACGATAGCCGAAGTGCGTGCAGAGGCGCTAAAGCCGGGCGATAAAGTGCTAGTAAAAAACGGCTCGCGCATCCCATGCGACGGGCTTATCGTCGAGGGCGGCGCGCAGATCGACGCCTCGCTCATCAGCGGCGAGAGCTTGGCGGTTTATAAAAGCGTGGGCGATGAGGTAAATGCGGGCTGCGTCAGCACGGACGGCGTCATCTACGTGAAAGTGACGAAATTTTCGCATCAGACGCTGCTTGCCGAGATTAAAAATTTGCTGAACGAGGCGGGCAACAAAAAGATGCCGATCGCGCGCTTTGCCGATAAAATTTCAAATATCTTCGTGCCCGCGGTGATTTTGATCGCGCTTGCTAGCTTTATAGCGTGGATGGCGCTTGACGGGCGACTCTCATACGCCGCATCCGCCGCTATCTGCGTGCTTATCATCTCCTGCCCGTGCGCGCTAGGTCTTGCGACGCCGATCGCTATCGTTTGCGCGATCTCAAACGCCGCAAAGGCTGGAATTTTAATCAAAAATCCTGAAATTTTAGAAATTTTAAAGGATGCGGACGTCGCGGTTTTCGATAAAACCGGCACGCTTAGCAAGGGCGAAATTTCGGTAAGCTTCAGCGATCTGAGCGCCCAGGATCTCTACGCTCTAGCAAGCGCGCAAAAGCTTAGCGAGCATCCGATCTCAAAGGCGATCGTAAAATTTGCCGAGCTGAAATTCGGCGAAATTTCTAAGCTTAACGGCGAGTTCGAAAGCATCGCGGGCAAGGGGATCGTCGCTAAAAATCCCACCGGCGAAATCCTTTGCGGCAGCACAGGCTTTCTGCGCGAGCGCGGCGTAGATGCGGGCGTCGAAGTAGAAGCGGAGGAGCTTTTAGATAAGGGTTTCGGCGTCGTTTACTGCGCGATAAGCGGCTCGTACGCGGGCTTCATCGCATTTAGCGACGAGATCAGAGCCGAAGCGCGGGACGTCGTGCAGACGCTGCAAAAAAGCGGCGTAAAAACCGTCATGCTAACGGGCGATAACGCTAAAACGGCAAATTTCGTCGCTCGCAAACTCGGTATCGACGAGGTAAAAAGCGGAGTGCTTCCAAGCGGCAAATATGAGTTCATCAAATCCCTGACGGATGAGGGCAAGCGGGTGCTTTTCGTAGGCGACGGCGTCAATGACGCACCGAGCTTAAAAGCTGCTAGTATCGGCATCGCGATGAACGGCGGCAGCGACGTAGCCAAGGGCGCGGGCGACGTGATTTTTATAAAAAATGACCTTGCAAGCGTGCTATATCTATTCCGCTTATCGGGTGCCGCCATGCGGACGATCAAGCAAAACCTCTTCTGGGCGCTGTTTTACAACGCCGTGTGTATACCGATCGCAGCAGGCGCGCTATATCCGGCGCTCGGCGTGCTTTTAAAGCCGATGTACGGCGCCGCGGCGATGTGCTTTAGCTCCGTAACGGTCGTGCTAAATTCCATCAGATTGAAATTTGCTAAATTTTAACGCGGCGGATTTTGCGCTAGGCGCGAAATTTTGCGCGGCGAAATTTTAATTTACTCCGCGCAAAACGCGTAAAATTTATCCCGCGGTTAATTGCGCGTAAACGCGTAAAATTCTATGAAATTTGAGCGCTTATAATTTTATTTTGCGGTAATTGCGCGTGCAATTTTGCGAGATTTGCGCCGTTTGTGAAATTTTATTTTGCATCTAGCCCCGCGTATAAATTTTAAAATTTTAACATCGCAGATCGCCGCGCCGTCATACGGTGCCGCCCGCTGCGCTGCCGTCTAGCTGCCTCTTGGCGCCGTTTGCCCTCTAGCGTTATTCGTCGTTGCGTCGCCGCTCGGCATACTTCTGACGCTACTTACCGCCGCGTCGTATCCGACGCCGTCCATCGCTACGCCGCTACCCGGCTGCCGTTTAGTACAACTCGCCGCCGCGCCGTAAAATTTTAAAAATTCCGCAAAATTTTATAAGGCTGAAAGGAATTCCATAAAATTCCACCGCCCGCACTAAGTTTTAATAAATAAATTTAAAGGTAAAATAACGCTTCAAATGCAATTCGAGGTAGCGATGCGAAAAATTCTAATGGGTTCGTTTGTTTTTTGCGGCACGCTTTTTGGCGCTTCTTGTGAGCAGATGCTAAGCGATCCGCGCGGCTTTTTTAGCAAAGAGCCTGCGGACGAAGAGCTGCTACAAAGCGATTTTGGCTGTAAAGGCTCGCTAGCTGGCGCAGAATTTTTGCAAAATTTAAAAAGCGCGGCTTCTGAGATCAGGGACGAAAATATCGATTGTGTCGGTAACGAAGCCTTGCTGAACGAAAAAAGGCTTGAGCGAACCTTGGCATTTGCGGGGATGGATGGCGAGGGCTTTTTGAGCTATGCTAAAGAGAAAAACTACGCGCAAATCAGCGAAAAATCGCTTGAAGCCTTAGAATTTTACTCCGAGCGCAAGATTGGAAATTTCATCGCCTATGGCAATTTTATGGGCGAGATCCCGGCAGCCAGGGAGGCGCTAAAAGATTATTTCGCCGCTAAATTCAACAAAAACGACGCCGATGAGCTGGCAAGCGCCGTGATAGCAGAATTTATCGCATACGCTGCAAAGGATCGCAAGGCAGGGGATTACGGTGAGCTTGAGCTGGCGCTAAAAGGCGGAGTAGGTGCAGATGAGTTTCGTACGCTACTTTTTAGCAAGGATTTTGCGATTTACGAGCTTGATAATGCCCTGGATCTGGCACTTTTGCTAGGATATGACGAGCGCTTTAGCGGCGCTTTGATCGAGCGAGGCGCGCAGGTGAATGCTGGCGAGGAAAACTCGCTATTTTACGCGATGAATAACGTTCAAAGCGCTAAATTTATGATCTCTAAAGGCGCCTTGGTTGGCTATAAAAACTCGCTTGGGCAAACTCCGATATTTTTCGCCGCCGCGGCAAAAAATTATGAGCTCGTAAAGTTGCTAATCTACTCGCACGCTAGCGTAAATGTCCGCCAGATCGGCAGCGCCGAAGCCCAGGCCCTGGCATCGCTAGGCGAGCGTAGCGACGGCTGTGAGCGTTCGGGCGCGGGCAAGACGCTGCTGATGTTTGCGGCGCAAAAAAGCACCAAGCAGATCGTTGAATTGCTTATAAAATCGGGCGCAAACGAAAAGGCAGTCGATGAGGCGGGGCTAAATGCACTAGATTACGCGCTTACGGGTGGCGAAGCAGCTACGCAAAGCTATTTGCGCTCGCTTGGATTAAGTCCTACGCAAGCAAGCGATGATTTTACGAGCGATCCGCAAGATGCGCCTGAGCGTGAGAATTAGCGGGCTTGATTTAAAGGGTCGCTCGCCGCTTCGTCGTCGTTTTAGGTTTGCAGCGTTTTTGGGTTTGCAAAAGCCTTATGAGCTTTAAATTTATAGTTTTGTCACTTTGTAAATTTTATAAATTTAGCGGATTTTTCGAGCGCGAGTTGGTAGAATTTAACGCTTTAAAATTTTATCGCTTTGCTTGCGCAGGTTGCATGCACTGAAATTTTATAAACGCGCAGGCAGGCCTGAAAAACGGCGATTTGTGCATTTATGCGCGATAAAATTTTTGCCGAGGGATTTTGGTTTGCGATCAAGAGCGGGATTTTGTCAAATTTTGTACGCGAAATTTATCGCTTTTGCGACAAAGCAAGCGCTACATCATTGCGGATTTTACCTTGACTTGGGGCTTTTGCTATGTTAAGTAAAATTTTAAATTCGCTTATAAAACGCTTTTGATTACGCCGCGCGCAGTATTTTGCATCGGAGAGATTTTATTGTGCGACAAGTTGCTTAAAAATGCGTTCGCAAAATTGCAAACGCAGCAAAATAGCAGAGTTTGCTGTGCGATTAAGGCGCTCAATAATCGCCGTAAAAGAAAGCGCGTGAATACGAATAATTGCTGCAAAGCGCGCATAATTTTAAAATTTAACCCCCGATCGGAGGTTAAATTTTAAAATTTTATCAACCATCAAGGATTAAAATGTTAAAAAATTTGCTTATCTTTACGGCGATTTTTTTGCCCGCGCTGGCGCTTGCGGACGTGGAGCCCGCCGTTCGAAACAGCGAGCTTTACGGCGCACTCACGCTGATCCCGCCGGTTGCGGCGATCGTGCTTGCTTTCATCACCAAGGACGTGATTTTGTCGCTGTTTTTGGGCGTGCTAAGCGGGACTTTTCTCGTCGGTATGGTAGATCACGGCATCGCGGCTTCGGCGCTTTTTGCCTTTACGAACCTGTGCTCGCGCATGGTAAAATCGATGGCTGATACGTGGAATGCGGGCATTTTGCTTCAGGTTATGTGTATCGGCGGGCTCATCGCTCTGGTGACCAAAAGCGGCGGCACGAAGGCGCTTGCGCTCTGGCTTAGCAAGCACGCGGATACCCCAGTTTTGGGTCAAATTTACACCTGGCTGATGGGTATCGTGATATTTTTTGACGATTACGCAAACGCGTTGATCGTGGGTCCGATAATGCGGCCACTTATGGATAAATTTAAAATTTCGCGCGCGAAATTTGCTTTCATCATCGACGCGACCGCTGCGCCGATCACCGGCATCGCGGTGATCTCCACGTGGGTCGGAGTTGAAATTTCGGCGATCAAAGAGGCCTACTCGCAGATCGGCATAGAAAACATAAACGCCTTTACCGTCTTCGTTGAGACGATCCCGTATAGATTTTATAATATTTTCATGATCTTTTTCGTAGTCGCCACGGCAGTGATGAGTAGGGAGTTTGGCTCGATGTATCGCGCAGAGATCGCATCTCGCGGCGGCAAGAGCGGAGCTGCGGATTTTAAAATCAAAAATTTAGAGGATCAAATTTTTGTACCCAAAGAGGGCGTAGTGCTTCGCAAGATAAATGCGCTGATCCCGCTAGGCGCGATGATCGTCCTTTCCGTCATCGGGTTTTATTTTAACGGCTACAGCTCGCTGGAGGGCGAGACTTTGGAGGCGGTCAAGGCAGCCCCTCTTAGCTTTACCTCAATCCGCACCGCATTTAGCGCGGCGGATGCTTCGGTCGTGCTGTTTCAATCCGCGCTCTTTTCGTCGATCATCGCCGTCGTTTTAGGCATCGCGCAAAAAATTTACGGCGTCAAAGAGGCGATCGAGGTCTGGGTTGGCGGCTGGAAAAGCATGCTAAATACCGTCATAATCCTACTTTTTGCGTGGTCGCTAAGCTCTGTTATCAAGGAGCTAGGCACTTCGCGCTACCTAGTCGAGCTTCTAAGCGACGCTACGCCGCGCTTTGCTCTTGCGATCGTGATCTTCGTGCTTAGCTCATTTATTTCCTTTTCAACGGGCACGAGCTTCGGTACGATGGGCATTGTCACGCCCTTGGCCGTGCCGCTGGCTCACGCCGTGGGGCAAAAATACGGACTTAGCGGCGAGGAATTTCACGTTTTCATGTGCGTAAATATCAGCGCGGTGCTTACCGGAGCGATCTTCGGCGATCACTGCTCGCCGATTTCTGATACGACGATCCTCTCTTCAATGGGCGCGGGCTGCGATCACATCGAGCACGTAAGCACGCAGATGACCTATGCGCTGGTCGTTTGCGGCATCAGTATTGTTTGCGGCTACCTACCTGCGGGCTTTGGGCTTAGCGTGTGGGGATGTCTGATCTTGGGTATCGCGGCTATCATTCTTTTACTGCGCGTGGTGGGTAAAAGAGTGGATGTATGAATTGCGAAAGCTTCGGTAGCTGCGGCAGTTGCACGCTCGGCGGGTCTTACGAAGATCAAATTTTATATAAAAAGCGTCTGATAGGCGATAAATTTAGAGAATTCTTTGGCGGCGAGTTTGAGTTTTTTGCCTCAAGCCCACAAAATTACCGCATCAGGGCGGAATTTGGCATCTGGCACGATATTTGGCATAGCGCATTTGATCTTGCTTACACGATGGGCGGCGCACGTAGCAAGAAAATTTTAATTAACGAATGCCCCAAGGTAGCGCTTCCTATCGCAAATTTAATGCCGCAGCTGCTAGAGGCGCTTAGGCGGAACGAAGCTTTAAAAGAAAGGCTCTTCGGCGTCGAGTTTATCTCGTGCGCTAGCGGGATTTTGGCGACTCTGCTTTATCACAAGCGCCTGGGCGAGCGCGAGCAGGAGGCGATTTGCGAACTAGCGGACAAGCTTGGTATCACTATCATGGCTCGCGCGCGCGGACAGAAGCTGCTAAGCGGCGAGCTAAGCCTCACGGACGAGCTTTGCGTGGACGGGCGAGTTTATAAATTTCGTTTCGGCGAAAACGCCTTCATCCAGCCCAACCGCGGCGTGAACGAAAAGATGATCGCCTGGGCGAGAAGCTGCGTGGACTTCGGCAAAGAGGGCGCGAGCGAGGTGTGCGCCGCGCAGAATTCCGCCGCAAAGAATTTTACTGAAAAAAATTTTGCTTCGCAAAATTCCGCTGCGCAAAATTACGGCTGCGAGCAGTCTGCTCCGCAAAATTCTACTGATAGAAATTCCGTTTCTGAAAATTCCACCGAATTTGACGCCGCGTGCCGAAATTCTACTCCATCAAATTCTGCGCAAGCGAGATTTAGCGGCGAAAATTCCGTGAAATTTAACTGTGCCTCCGCAGACGAAAGCTCTGCGGATGATAATTTCGCTCGCAAGGATTTGGAAGTGCAAAATTCCGCTGCGCAAAATTTGGATTGTGAAAAGAAAAGCGCGCAAAATTCAGCCTGCAAAAATTCAACCGAGCAAAATTCGAGCTGCGAAAAACATGCCGTGCACTCAGAAAGCTACGCCGCGCGTGATCTGCTGGAGCTTTACTGCGGGCACGGCAACTTTACCATCCCGCTTGCGGCTAAATTTAACCGCGTGCTGGCGAGCGAAATTTCAAAAAGCTCGATCGCGAATGCGCGCATAAACTGCGAGCTCAACGGCGTTTGCAACGCGCAATTCGTTCGCCTTAGCGCGGATGAGCTGATGAGCGCGTTTGCGCGTAGGCGCGAGTTTGAGCGGTTAAAGGGGATCGATATTTTCGGCTACGATTTTTCGCACGTCTTGATCGATCCGCCGCGCGCGGGGCTGGAGCCTAGCGTGATTGATTTCATAAAAAATTTTCGTAATCTAATCTACATCTCCTGTAATCCGCAGACGCTTTGTGAAAATTTACGCTCGCTTTGCGCTACGCACGAGGTGCGCAGGTTTGCGATCTTCGATCAGTTCGCGCATACGAGCCATATCGAATGCGGCGTGCTGCTGCGGCGCAGGAGTTAAGCGGAGCTAAAACCGAAGCTACGGATTTAGACTGCGCGCGGGATAAAATTCCGCCTAAAATATGTATAATAACAAAATTTAAAATTACGAAAGGAAGTAGATGGTTGATCTAAATAAAATCATCCAAGCAAAGCGCACGATAAACGATTTCGTCTATAAAACGCCCTTTGCTCTGGCGCCGAAGCTCAGCAAGCTTTACGGCGCAGAAGTGTATCTCAAAAGCGAGAATTTGCAGCGCACCGGCGCATATAAGATTCGCGGCGCTTATAATAAAATCGCGCATCTTACGGACGAGGAGCGGGCGCATGGAGTAATAGCCGCAAGCGCGGGCAACCACGCCCAAGGCGTAGCGATGAGCGCGCAAAAATTCGGCGTGCATGCTGTGATCGTAATGCCTGAAGCCACGCCGCTACTTAAGGTAAGCGGCACGAAGGCTCTGGGCGCGGAGATCATTTTGCAGGGCGATAATTTCGACGAGGCGTACGCGTTTGCGCTAGAATATGCGAAGGAGCACAATCTGACGTTCGTCCATCCCTTCAACGACGAGTTCGTCCAAGCGGGTCAGGGCACGATCGCGCTTGAGATGATCGAAGAGGTTGCAGATCTTGAATACATCGTCGTTCCAGTTGGCGGCGGCGGGCTTGCGACGGGAGTTTGCAGCTGCGCCAAGCAGATTAACCCTGACATCAAAATCATCGCCGTAGCCGCCAAGGGCGCGCCCGCGATGCACGATAGCTTCGTCGCGAAAAAGCCGCTAAATTCCAAATCCGTCCGCACCATCGCCGACGGCATCGCCGTGCGAGATACTAGCGAGATCACGCTTAGCACGATCATCGAGTGTGTCGATGAGTTCGTGCAGGTCGATGACGAGGAGATCGCAAGCGCGATACTCTATCTGCTTGAGCAGCAAAAAATCATCGTCGAGGGTGCGGGCGCGGCGGGCGTAGCGGCGCTGATGAACGCGAAATTTGCATTCCCCGCGGGCGCAAAGATCGGCATTATCCTAAGCGGCGGCAACATCGACGTGCAGATGCTAAACATCATCATCGAAAAAGGTCTTATCAAATCGCACCGCAAGATGACGATCAACGTCACGCTCGTCGATAAGCCGGGCGCGCTTACGGGGCTTACCGAAATTTTGCGCCGTGCCAACGCAAACATCGTCAAGATCGACTACGACCGCTTCTCGACCAATATCGAGTACGGCGACGCGCAGATCACGATCACGCTTGAGACCAAGGGTAAAGCTCATCAAGAGGACATCGCCTGGGCGCTCAAAAACGCAGGGTATGATTTCAGGGAGATTTTGTAAAATTTCGCAGGAGCTCTGGGCTTGAGCTTTGATTGCGCTTCTCGACTTACAGCGGTTAAATTTTAAATTTACATCCGCCTTATACCCGCCGTGCCGAAATACTTTGCGTGGGTATTTTAATCTTTGGTGTATTTCTATTGGGGCGGGAAAGGGGCTTGAATTGCGAGGTCGCTCCTCTTCCCGCCCCAAACCCCACCTAACCCCCGACGACGCTAGCGGTGCAGGCTACGCCTGAGTTTAATTCTAATGAAAACCAACAAGCGTAAAATTCCGAGTGTTGTAATTCAAGCCGTACAAAATTAACGTTAGCCACAAGGTTTACCCCTAGTACGCTCAAGGGGCGAGCTACGCTCGCGCTAATTTTTATGTCGCGGCTGCGCCGCACGCTTTGATTTTAAAATTTCTTGCCGTAAAAATCGTAAAATTTCAATTGCACTACAAATCGGCGCTGTATTTTGCTAAAATACCGATAAAATTTTAAAGGATGAAATTTGGAAAATTTTGCTTTTCTTCTAAATTTAGTGATATTTTGCATCTTGGTTTTTATGTTTTTTAAGATGCGCAAAAGCGGCGAGCAAGCGAGCAAGCCGCAGATCGCCACCGATATCACGCGGCTTAAAAGTATCGGCGAGCTGAGCGTTTTTAAAATTTACTCCAAAGAGATCGTTACGCGCAAGCAAAACGTAGGCAGCGGGCTGCTGGGCTCGCTCGTCTCGCCGCTGATGACGAAAAAGCAGATCGCCATCATCTTCGAGTTTGAGATTGAGTTCGTTTACGACCTGCTAAGCCCCGAGTTTGCGATACTGCCGCAGGGCGAGGATCGCTACGAGATCAAGATGCCGCCGTGCAAATACAAATACTCGATCAAAGATATGAAAATTTATGACGAGAAAAACGCCAAGCTACTGCCGTTTCTGCTGCCCGATTCGCTAAACGGGCTATTCGGCGCGAGCTTTGACGAGAGCGATAAAAACCGCCTCATCGACGACGCCAAAGACGAAGTCAAGCAGCTCTCGCTAAAAATCATCAACGATCTTGGCGGCAAGATCCACAAATCCGCGACCGACACGCTGGAGGCGATCGCCAAGAGTTTCGGTGCGAAGGAGGTCGGATTTATCTTCCAGGATAAGGCGCTTCAGACGATCGACATAAGCTCAAACGAGATCGCAATCGATAAGTCGCTAAAATCGCAGATCGAGAAGTAGATGGAGCTTTTTAAGGCGCTTTTTAAAATTTACTTCGCCCGTATGCTAGCGTTTATGGATGCTTGCGCAAGGGCTTGGCAGCGATTTTATGAGCCTATCAGGCTGCGCAAAGAGAAAAAACGCCTGCGCGCAAAGGGCTATTTTACCGAGGATGCGACGTGGGCGGAGTTTTTCGCGGATTTTAAATTTTGCAAATGCTTTATCATCAAAAAAATCCTCTATCCGAACTTCTATGCGATCAAAAACTCCTCCAAATGGGAGGCGAGCTCAAAGCGAGCTAGTTTTTCGGTGGGCTCGTTTGCATACGACGAGATCGCGTGGGTGTGGGTGCCGCGAGCCTTCGACGGCGGGCGGAAAAACGATCTGGAAAAGCTAAAAAATCTACTGCAAAAAATCCCCGCGCTGCGCTACGAGCAGAGCGATACGGGGATTAAAATTTTCGGCTACGAGTGCGGCGAAGGGGCTTTATAATCGTATAAAGCGGCATTTGCTTAAATTTCATTTTTGCCTGATCTTGTCGAGGGTCGCGCCTATGCGGCGCACGGCTTGCACCGCGTAGATGGATAGCAAGCGGGCGAATTTTGGCGGCCGTATATCTTTGACAAAACAGCGCGTACGTGCGTGAAATTTTATCTCTGCAAACGCCCAGGCGCAGTCTAAATTTAAACTCCGCGCGAGCATAAACGCGGACAAATTTTATCTCTGCGCCCGGCTCCATAGATCCTTTGCTTTGGCGGGGTTTTTCATGTTAAGCCACGCAAGAAGCAGTACTACGGACGCTAATGGATTTAAGATTAAATTTAACAGCTCCATGAAATTTATGACGCCCATCGTTATAGCAGCGGGAGCCGGTATTTTGAACATCATGCTGTAGATGACGTCTGCGCCGATATCTGCGATTAGCAGTGCGGCATATACGGCAAAAAGTTTGCATCCGGTAGCGGCGTACAACTTAAAATTTATAATTATCCAAGCGACCGTAACTGCAAATATCAAATACGGCACGTATATTTGCAGCCTACTACAATCACATCTTCTGAGTATATAAATGGCTGAAAAATATAGCAGTGCCGCAAGCGCGATGCTATAGGCGTATTTGAAGATTATGAAGACCTGCGGGCCTGTGATATTTTGTATATTTTTAAGCGCGTGGTAAAGGAATGTGAAGGCAAAATCCACACTAAGATTTGAGAATCCAAGTACGCGATCTCGCCTTTTATAGAATACGCCGCGCTGCCGACTAATAGGCAGAGCGCGCCGAGCGTGCCTTGCAGCTTCGCTCTTTGAAAATCTTCGTTCATTTTATCCCTTTAAATTTTAATGTGCGGCTCGCTGCTTGTGCCGCGCAGATGAACGGCGGGCGCTGCTTTGATTATCGCCGCGAACTTTAAATTTAGCCGCTGCAAATTTTAATTTTACGCCGCCGCGCATACTTCGTACTTTACGTCGCTGTGAATGATTTAAGCTCAGCACGCCGCCGAATATCTCATCCTTGGGCTACTGCCGCGAATTTTATTTAGTTCCGCCGTTACGAGTGCTTTCAATTTAACGCCGTAGTTACCGCAAATTTTACTTTGCCGCCGCCGCTCGCGTAATACATTTTTGAAATGGATTTCACGCAAATTCTGTTTAAAATGGATTTAACTTTTTAAATTTAAAAGCAGCGGAGTAGCTTAAAATTTATAACTATCCAAGCGCCATTACTATAAGCATTAAAAACGCTTATTTTTGATTTTTAAATTTGAGCTGTTTTTAGTAAATTTTGCTTACAAATTTTGTATAATTTTTAAAATTTTATCTCGAAAAGAGGAGGGAGTATGAGATTTATCGTTATATTGTTTTTGGTGGTCGGCGGCTGTTTTGGAGGCAATATAACCGACTTTCAAAGCTTGGAAAAATTTATCAAAGACGGGCAAGCGAAAGGATATTTTCCTAAAAAGATTTTAGTGACGCAAGGATTTGATACCACCGTATTAGAAGACGTGAGTTTAAATTTTAGCAAAACCATATATTGGGATATAAATTCTCGCTGCAACCAAAACGCAGACGAAATCATTATAGCCGAAAGCGATACGAGGCACTCTATAGTTTGCCCCGGAAATAACAACGTCTATATTTTGACTGGCGGCAGAAGCGATGTGGAAGACCCATGGGGAAACGATATCTTCGTAATGGGCGAGAACGATGATAAAATTTCAAAAAGCTGGGGTACAAATATATTTATATTCGGCAAAAGATGGGGGCATGATAAGATAGAAATCGGCGATTCTAGGATAAATCCGGCGTCAAACCCTGAATACAAAAACGAATTTCCTTACGAGTTTAGCCACTTTTTCATCTTTGATAGTGGGGTCAAAAAGGATGATTTAGTTTTTAACTTTAACAAGATAATAAATTTAAAAACAAACGACTCTATAGAACTTACGGATTTAAATGGTATAAATTTGATTTTTAAAGACGAACCGGGTAAATACTACGGTACAAATTCATTAAAAGAGATTTATGACGAAAGCTTTCCTGTCGCACCCAAAACCGAAGAGAATTTGAGTGCAGATGAGATACAAACGCTACTTCACAAAACGGCATATTCAGACAACGCCGAAGATGCTAAAAAATACTGCGAAATGGGCGGCGATCCGAATTTTAGAGGTCATGAAAATACCACTCCCATCGAAATGGCGGTAATGTTAGGTAGCGAAAATTCGCTTCGCGCGATGCTAGAGTGCGCAAAAAGGCTGACTGATAGCGCAATGATGATGAGCGTATTCGGAAGCCAACACGACGATGAGAAGAGTTTTAGGCTCGTAAAGCTTTTAGAAAAATACGGCGGAAATTTTAAAGCAAAGGATAGGGATGGTTGCTCTATGGTAAATTATGCGGCAAGTTCTCATAGTCTGGAAATCGTAAAATATCTAGTAGAAAGAGGCGCCGATCCAAAAGCTAGATGTTCTCATAACCAAAGCGTAACTCCATCGGATTGGGCAAGGAAAAACAAGGACAAAAGAGTATATGAGTATCTAAAAAGCCTAGAAGCCAAATAAAAGGTATGCTAAATGGCTTCTTATCACCTGTTTTAAATCAGCGCGATAAAATTATTGGCGTTTTTGATGCTGATAGCAAAGCACAGCAAGCTTTTATGATATCAATTTGGCTTATGGCTGCAGCGACGGAACTTATTTATGTGCCATCTAGAATGGGCGATATATCGGACTCTCTATACCACCAAGATTTGTGGCTATGCCAAAAAGCTTTAAGTTTTTGGCGAAAATTTTATTTTGCATTATTTTTTGCCACAAATATATAATTTAATCCAAAATTTATATACACTTCGCTATTATCTCATTTCTAATTTCGCGGCCCACTCGTCTAGTGGTTAGGACGCTGGCCTCTCACGCCGGTAACAGGAGTTCAAATCTCCTGTGGGTCACCATTTCATCACTTAAAATCAATTAAAATTTTCTAGCATTCAGCTGCCTGCCCTTGAAATTTAAGACCTCATTTGATTTTGAAGCATTTTGGCTGAAATTTCATCATATTTTTACCGAGGCTAATTGATCTAGAATTAAAGTCGCGCGAATTAAAATTTAGATCGAATTTTAAAATTCGCGGCTAAATTCCGCCGCTATTCATATTTTTTAGCGCGCCGCCGACCGCTTTTGGCTATGGCTGCATCGGCTAAATCCTACCGCTGCTTATATTTTCAAGATTACGCAATCTATTCCAGTTCTGCTCGTTTTGTAAATTTCTCATATTCTGTCGCTGCTGCATCTGTCCTAGCTGCTGCTGCGCCTGTTGTTGCATTAGGTTTCGCTGCTCGTAGATATATCGCTCCTGCGCTCTTTGCTGGGCTTGTGCGCTATTCTCCCTGAATGAATTGAGCGTGTTTTGCGATATCGCTTGCTTTTGCGCTGCCTGCGCGACTTCGGCATCAATCTTTTGCCACTTCGCGCAGCGGTTTGGCTGCTCCTTGCTTAGCGGGCTGGCGACGTTGCATCTGCTCGCGTCCGCCAAGAATGGAGCCTCCTCGTCGCCCTGCGAGAGCAGCGAGCAGCCGCAAAGCAACACGACTAAAATCAAGGCAGAGAAAAATTTTAATTTCACAATTACCTCTTAAATTTTATCTTTAATTCCCGACCGCCGTTAATCCGCGCCCTTTGCTAGGTCGAATCCGTACTGCGCCACGAGGGCTTTGTCGCTTGCGATGCTATCGCCGGTGGTGGTTAGGAAATTGCCCGTAAGCGCCGAGTTGATGCCGCATCCAAGCGCCGTGCGCACGTGCTCGCCCAAATTTCGCCTGCCGCCTGCGAAACGCAGATACGCGCGCGGCAAGATGAAGCGGTAGATCGCGATCGATTTTAAAATTTCATCGTGCTCTAGCGGCACGGCGTTTTGCAGCGGAGTACCTTTGATCGGGGTCAGGATATTAATCGGCACGGAGCTAACGCCCAGCTCTCGCAGCTGCAGCGCCATATCGATGCGATCCTCCATATTTTCGCCCAGCCCAAAAATCCCGCCGCTACATACGTCAAGCCCCGCGGCGCGACAATTTTCGATAGTTTGGATGCGGTCGTCGTAGCTGTGCGTCGTGCAGATCTGCGGATAAAATTTGCGCGAAGTCTCGAGATTATGATGATAGGTCTGCACGCCGCTAGCTTTAAGCAGCGCCAGCGCGGGCTTTGAGGCGATCCCCAGCGAGGCACACAGATGCAGCTGCGTTTCGCTTCGCAGCCGCTCATAGATCGCGCAGTATGCCCCTAGATCGGAGCTTTTTTGAGAAATTCCGCGCCCGCTGGCGACGAGCGAGAAGCGGTGCGTCTGCTCGGCTTCGTTCGCAAGTGCGGCGCTTAGCACCTGCCGCTCGCCCAAAATTCCGTAAATCTCGCAGCCCGTGTTAAAATGCGCCGACTGCGCGCAGTATTTGCAGTCCTCGCTACAGCGCCCCGATTTTACGTTTATGATCGTGCAAAGATTAAATTTATCGCCGCAAAACTCGCGCCTGATCTCATCTGCCGCCGCAAAAAGCGCGCCCAAATCCTCGCATCGCGCCAGCTCTAGCGCCTGCTGCTTTGCAATCTCGCAGCCGCCTATCACGCGATCTTTCAGCTCGGAAATATAAAATTTGTCTATCAATACTTAGCCTTTTTTGAAAAAAATGCGTAATTATACAACGCTAAATTTAAAGCAAAGCTCGCGCATGAAATTTAGGCGCAGGAATTTTACGCTAAAAATTTACGCGGTTATGCCCTTCGCGCGCCGCTTTTGCACCGCGATTTTTACAGACGGCTCGTCCGCGACATCTGCGCGCTTGCATGGGGGCGCAAATCAAAATCGCTTCAAAGTCGCGATACGGTAAAATTTTACGCGTATGAAAATACATATCGAGCCGCTGCCTGTGGCATCCGCGCGCGATTTATCGTTTTGAAATTTTATTTTGGCTAAAATTGCGGCTTTAAATTTAAAGGCAAAAAATGAAATACGATGTTATCGTTGTGGGCGGCGGGCACGCGGGTATCGAGGCAAGCTTAGCCGCTGCAAAAATGGGCGCAAAGACGCTGCTGATTACGATCTTGGCCGAACAGATCGGTGCTGCGAGCTGTAATCCCGCAATCGGCGGCCTTGCCAAGGGGCATCTGGTAAAGGAGATCGACGCGCTGGGCGGTCAGATGGGGCTTGCGGCGGATGCGTGCGGGCTGCAGTTTAGAATTTTAAACGAGAGCAAGGGTCCAGCCGTGCGCGGCTCGCGCGCTCAGATCGATATGGACGAATACCGCATCTACATGCGAAATTTGCTGCTAAGCACGCAGGGGCTGGACGTGAGTCAGGAGATCGCGAGCGAAATTTTAACCTGCGAGCAAGGCGGCAGCCCGTGCATTTGCGGCATTAAGAGCCATCTTGGCAACATTTATGAGACCGAGCATCTGATAATCACCGCCGGCACCTTTTTAAACGGGCTAATTCACGTAGGCGAGAATAAGCTGCAAGCGGGGCGCGTGGGCGAGCTGGCGAGCGTCGAGCTGGCCGAATCGCTGCGAAATCTGGGGCTGCAAATGGGGCGGCTAAAGACGGGCACCTGCCCAAGGATCGATGCTAAGACGATCGATTTTAGCGTGCTTGAGCGCCAAGACGGCGACGCGGATCCGCGCCCTTTCAGCTTTCGCAGCAAAGATTTTGCGCCGAAGCAGCTTGCTTGCTTTATCGCTTATACGAACGAGCGCACGCACGAGATCATTCGCGAAAATTTCGCCCGCGCGCCGATGTTTACGGGGCAAATTTCAAGCACCGGCCCGCGCTACTGCCCTAGCATCGAGACTAAAATTTATGAATTTCCAAATCGCGACCGCCACCACGTCTTCGTCGAGCCGCAGACGCGCGAGGCTACGGAGTACTACGTAAACGGCCTCTCTACGAGCCTTCCTTACGACGTGCAGATTGCGTTTTTGCGCACGATCAAAGGTTTTGAAAATGCTAAAATCGTCCGCCCGGGCTATGCGATCGAGTACGATTTTATCGATCCTACCGAGCTTAAACATAGCCTCGAGACTAAAAAGATCCGCGGGCTGTTTTTAGCGGGGCAGATCAACGGTACCACCGGATACGAGGAGGCCGCGGCACAGGGGCTGATGGCGGGCATCAACGCCGCGCTTGATTTGCGCGGGCGGCAGCCTTTGATTTTGCGCAGGGATGAGGCGTATATCGGCGTTTTGATCGACGATCTGGTTACCAAGGGCACGAATGAGCCTTACCGAATGTTTACTTCACGTGCGGAATTTCGCCTGCTGCTGCGCGAGGGCAACGCCGTGCTGCGCCTAAGCGAATACGGCCGCGAGATCGGGCTTTTAGACGAGGCAAGCTACGAGCAGGCGCGCAAGTTTAAGCTCGATGTGGAAAGCGGAATGGAATTTTTGCTAGAAACGCAGATTACCCCTTCTAAACAGACGCTTAGCCTGCTGCAAAGTATCGGCGCAGAGCCCATTTCGCAAAGCTGTAGCTTGCAAAAAATCGTAGCCAAAAGCGGCTTTTCAAAGGCGGGCCTGCTTGCTCTGGCGCCGCATTTTGAGGGCTTTAGCGATGAGGTTTTGGATGAAATTTTAACGCAGTGCAAGTATCATTTCTACATCGCGATGCAGCGCGCAGAGGTCGAGAGGATGAAGGGGCTGCTCGGCGTCGCAATCCCGCCGCAGATCGATTTTAGCAAGATTGGAGGGCTTAGCAACGAGATCGTGCAGAAGCTAAACCACTTTGCTCCGCCGACGCTGTTTGCCGCGAGCGAGATCAGTGGCGTAACGCCCGCCGCGATCGATATTTTGCACATTTACATAAAGCAAAATTTTGATGTCAAAGGCAAAATAAAATGATAACTATAAAAAGCGAGAGCGGAAATAGTAAATTGCAGTAGATTTGGCAAAAACATTTTAAAATTTATGGTGGAAAGTTAAGTAATATCTCAAAATCATACTCCCACTTGAATTAAAGACAAATTTTGCGATAAAATAAATGGCGCAACTTTAAAAATGGTAAAAAGGAATAGAAATGACAGCATTGGAAGGATGTTTAAAGCTACGAGATGAGTTTAAACTAAGATGGCCTTTGCAAGACATAGAGGATATGACCATAGAACAATATACGGGAATCGGCAACAAGGATACTTTTACATATTGGCTTGAAAGCAAAACAGAAAAACTTATAAGTATATGGGGCGGGTCAGCTTATAAATTTGGAATTTTCAAAAGAGCCCAAAATGATGACAAAAAGGAACTCAGAAGCGGTCAAACAGGCGATGGTGAGTACGGCTGGTATTTAAAATATGGAAACACTAGAAATGAAGCGTTTGAAAAAATAAAAAGCCTCATTTTACAAATTATAAATCACGCACAAAACAAAGAATTTGAGAATATTGACAGTATTGATCTAGGCGATGCCGTAAAATGGAAAATAGCTTTTTTATATGCGCCAGATAAAACCCTTTTACGTATTGTTTCACGAGACGCCTTTAAGTATCTCGCTCAGAAAAATAATATAGAATCAAACAGGATATCACAAATTCAAAAAGAACTAATTAAAAAGAAGCCAGACAATATTGACTTTTACGATTATTCGTCCTCGCTATGGAATGAATATGCAAAAGAAAACGATTCAAAACAGGCCGCATTAGAAGAAGAGAAAGAAAATGAGCCGGCCAATGATAACAAAACAGCAACTTATCCCTTAAATCAAATTTTATACGGCCCTCCAGGAATCGGAAAGACATACACCACAGTAGTAAAAGCCATAGAGATACTAGAAGAAAGAAAAGTCGATAGAAGCAAAAACAGAGATGACTTAAAAAGGAAATTTGATGAATATATACAAAGCGGACAAATAAAATTTGTAACATTTCATCAAAGCTATGGATATGAAGAATTTGTCGAGGGCATAAAACCTGTCTTTAACCAAGATGAAGGATTAGAATACAAAATAACAAATGGAGTTTTTAAAGATATTTGCAAGAATGCAATTTTTAATATAGGAGATGTGATAGAAGGATATACAATCTCTTATGTTGGAAGCGAGCTCATAAAACTAAAGAAAAAAAATATACAAGGAGAAATTCCTGTCCCAATTTATTTAGTAGAAGAATTAGCGAGATTATTAAAAAAAGGATCTATTACAATAGAAGATATTAAAAATAAAAACGCGGCAGAAAAAAATCCAGAAATACTCGAAAAATATATAGTAAATGGCTATACAAATTTGTTCACATATTTAGTTGAATATTATATGGAAAAATCAAACAGAAAATCAGAAAAGCGAGTATTAATCATCGACGAAATCAACCGCGGGAATATATCTAAAATTTTTGGTGAGCTCATAACTCTAATAGAACCATCTAAAAGGCTCGGCGCAGATGATGAGATAATGGTCGAGCTGCCATACTCAAAAGAGAAATTTGGAGTGCCGTCAAATTTATACATAATAGGCACGATGAATACAGCAGATCGCAGCATAGCCCTTATGGATACGGCTCTTAGAAGAAGGTTTGAGTTTGTGGAGATGATGCCAGAATACGACACACTAAATAAAATAATCATTGAAGGCATCAATGTAGGTGAAATGCTAAAAACGATAAACGAGCGCATAGAGTATCTTTACGACAGAGATCACACGATAGGACATGCCTATTTTATGTCACTAAAAGATGGCGCTGATATAGAAGAGCTAGCCTCGATCTTTAAAAATAAAATTTTACCGCTACTGCAAGAGTATTTTTACGACGACTGGGAGAAAATAAGGCTAGTTCTAGGAGATAATCAGAAAAACGAAGACCTTCAGTTTGTTAAAATCAAGAAAAATATGGTTGCAAAAGAATTATTTGGATCAAAGATCGACGATATAGACGATAAAGTCTTATACGAGATAAACAACCAAGAAACTTTCAACAACCCTCAAAGCTATATAAAAATTTACGAACAAAACAAAACGCAAGAGCAATGACCAAATACTTAATAGAGTTTGAAAAATTTCGCCCGGAAGACGACAGAGACCTATTTAAAGCCGTAGATGCCTTTACTAGAGAAAATTTTGCCGCAGTAGAGTTTTTAAAGCCCGGTAGAGACAAAAAGGGCGATTTTTTACAAGCTCAAAACTACGTCGGTATCATCCAAGCAAAAAGCGGCGATAGCCTTGAGATACTTCCTAAGATCCACGACAATGATAATAGTAATAACGAGGAGGCGGTAGAAAATTCTAAAAAGATTTTACTAACGATGCTAAAGACTTTAAAAAGTCATCCGTTTAAAAATATAAATATAGCAAATTTAAAAAGCCTAAATTTACCGCTTCTTGAAATTTTTATATCAATGTTCCTCGACGAAGTATCAAAACTCATAAAAATAGGCATAAAAAGCGACTACGTAGAGCTAGAAGATAACCTAAAATTTTTAAAAGGAAAGCTTAAAATATCGGAGCAAATACGTAAAAATATCGTCCATAAAGAGAGATTTTACGTTTGCTATCAAGAGTTTTC
Organism: uncultured Campylobacter sp.; assembly: GCA_963529625.1. Taxonomy (GTDB): domain Bacteria; phylum Campylobacterota; class Campylobacteria; order Campylobacterales; family Campylobacteraceae; genus Campylobacter_B. Next base: position 51,790 of record CAURZM010000014.1, read on the forward strand.
TACAGATAGGGCCGAAAATCGTCTCATAAAAAGCACGCTCGAATTTTTATACAAGCGCTCAAAATCAAGCAAAAATCAGCAGCTTATTAGGGAATATTTATTTATTTTTGACGAAATTTCATCTAGCTCCGATATAAACGCGGACTTTAGCCGCTTAAAACTAAATCGCCAAACAAAACACTATGAACAAGCGCTTTTATGGAGCAAGATATTTTTACAAAATAAGTCGTTTAGTCCGTATAGAGGTAGCGATGTGGCTTTTGCCCTGCTTTTTGATATGAATAGACTTTTTGAAAGCTATATCGGAAATTTCGTAAAGAAAAGGCTTCCAAATGCTAAATTGCAGCATTCACAAAAGTATCTTATAGAAAAACCAAAAGGCTTTATGCTAAAACCGGATATATTTTTAAGGCATCAAAAACGAAATTATATAGCCGACACAAAATGGAAGATCATCAAATCAAAAGACGATATATCCCAAACCGACCTATACCAGCTATACGCTTACGGCAAAAAATATGAGTGCGGCAAGCTTTATCTCATCTACCCAAGGATAAGCGGCATCAATCAAAAGGCTATGAAATTTAGATACGAAAATGATATGCGACTCAATGTTTTATATTTTGATTTAGAGAAAGACAAACTTGCCAGATATTTATTAGATTAATATTATCCATACGACCTATATTCTAATTTTTCCTCTTTCAGGTATTGAAATCTTACGCTCAAATTTACTATTACTTGATTATATATTTTATAACAAGGCGGAGCATAAGCATGATAGAACAAGAGATACGGCAGGAGTATTACGGAGTATTCTTTTTTGATAAAAGCAAAAACTAGCGATAATTTTGTGTGAAATGCTATATTTACTAAATACGACTGCACGGATGTGGCAAAGGACTTTTATAGACAGGACGTAAAGGCGCTAAATAGCCCTTATGACGTAGATTGATAAAGTAAAAATTTATATTGCAGCGTCTAGGTCAAGATTTTGCCCATGATACCGAGTTTGTGCAAGAGATGCAGCGAGAGATACTAAACATAGAGATGACGCCATACGAATATCAAGAGGTATCCAAAATAATAAATACTTACAATATCTAATACCCAGAAAAACGGTTTTTTTATGCTGCCGCTAGCGGAGTTATAAATATTAACTCCATTTAAAACATCATCATGGGCTTGTGGCCATGGATATCACCTTGAAACATTATCTTTATTTTTAAAAGTCTTACAAACTATTTGTCGCCGCATCTTTGTCGTCTTTGGTGGCAACTCACATACTCTAGCCAAGTTGTGAGTGATCAAAACGAAATTTTGCACAGATTCGCGATGAAATTTCGCGTATGTTTGCCGCTCAATCCCGCGCAGATTAGCGGCGAAATTTTACGCAGTCCGGGTAAAATTTTATTTGCGAAATGAGAACGGATTTAAAATTTAACCGTTTTTTCAAGCGAATTTTGCCACAATTGCGCTCAAATTTCGTTGGGGCAAAATGATGAAAAAATATACCAAACAAATCCTCGCGATGCTCGCGCTAAACGCGATTTACAGCGGCTCAGGGATTTTGATTTTAAGCTTTATCAATAAATATCTACTTGACGGCGCCGAAAGAGGCGGCAGGATCATCGCGCTATTTTTCGCGCTCTTGGCGCTATTTCTGCTGCTTTCGGTGCTAAGCCGCATCATGCTTTGCAAGATGGAAAACGACTTCGTATTCGATCTGCGCACCAAGATCATCAAGCAGATCATCGATACAAAGTTCGAGCGCATTGAGGCTGCGTCGAAGGCGAACCTGCTTGCGTCCCTTTCTAGCGATATTTCGCGCCTGACCGAGGGCTTTATGCGCATATCCGAGCTGATCCAAGGCGCGATGATCGTGCTATTTTGCGGTATCTACGTGCTATACATCGCGCCTATGATGTTTGCGTTTTTATTCGTCTGGATCGGCGCGCTGATGATTTTCAACCGTTTTTTGATGAAAAAGGTCATGCAAAATTACGATCTGTACCGCCAAAACGAGGACGTTTTGTATAAAAACTACGCCGCGGCGATCGAGGGGCACAAGGAGCTGTCACTAAGCCTAGCCAAAGCAAAGAGCCTATACGAAAACGACTTTTTGCCCAACGCGCAAAATTTGCGCCAAAGCTCGCTGCGAGCCGAGGTTTACGGCGCATTCGCGAGTAATTTTATGAATGTAATGATGCTTGGCGCCGTAGGCTTTGTGCTTTATTTTGGGCTCAGCGGCGGCAAAACGGAGCTTGCAAACGCCGTAACGATCGCGCTTACGGTGCTTTTTTTGCGCGCGCCTTTGATGATGCTCATATTCTCGCTTCCTAGCGTGTTGCGCGCAAAGATCGCCTACGCAAAGATCAATGAGCTGAACTTAGACCCATTCGTGCGGGGCTTCGAGCTTACGCAAATGCAGCCGTGGCGCAGCCTGGAGCTTAAGGACGTGAGCTTTTCGTATCCGGGCGGGAAATTCGGCATCAAAGGGGTAAGCTTGCAGCTAAATGCGGGCGAGACGGTGTTTTTAATCGGCGAAAACGGTAGCGGCAAATCGACGCTTTTTATGATTTTAGCGGGTCTTTATACGCCGCAAGCAGGCGAAATTTTAGCCGACGGCGCGGCTCTTAAACCCTCTGATCTGCGCGCCTACAGTAACAACATAAGCGCCGTTTTCAGCGATTTTTATCTCTTCGACTACGCTACGGGCGATGCGGACATCGCGCGCGAGTGGCTAACGCTTACGCACCTGCAGGATAAGGTTGAGCTAAAGGGGGCTAAATTTAGCACCACGAGCCTATCTAGCGGGCAGCGCAAGCGCCTAGCGCTCGTAAGCGTGCTGATGGACGGGCGAAAATTTTTGATGCTCGATGAGTTTGCGGCTGATCTCGATCCACATTTTCGCGCAGAGTTTTACGAGCGAATTTTGCCCGAGCTGAAATCGCGCGGATACACGATCTTTGCGATTTCGCACGATGATAAATACTTCGGCGCCGCAGATAAAATTTATAAGATGCAAAGAGGCGAAATTTCGCGCATAAAGTAAAGCGGCGAAATTTTAAAATTCTACGCAGAATTTCGCGATGGAATTTGGCGTCTAGATGAAATTTTGCCTTAGGATTTTGCCACGAAATTTTACGATTGAAATTTAAGTGGCAAGGCGAAATTCGCTTAAAATTTTACAGCGCAAATTCCGCTTCAAGCCTCTATGCTAAAGTTTGCAGTAGATAGAATTTTGCCTCTTTGGCGCAAATTGCAAAAATTTAACCGAAATTTACTAAATTTTGATTATACTGCACCCACAATTTAAAAAGAAAGGATAGGAATGAAAAAAGTTCTTATTGCATGTGCTGCGGTTGCGGCGTTTAGTTCGAGTGTATTCGCCGCTGACGGCGCTACTTTATATAAAAAATGCGTGGCCTGTCATGGAGCTAACGCCGAGAAGCCTTATCTTGGCGGCAAAGTACCTGCGCTAAACACCCTAAGCAAGGAAGATATCATCGCTAGCCTAAAAGGTTACAAAGACGGCACTCTGGGCGAGGGCAAGGGAAAATTCGGCATGATGGGCGTTATGAAGGGTCAAGTCGCTTCACTTAACGACGAATCGATCGAAGCGCTAGCCGATTTCATCGTTTCTAAAAAATAATTTCAAACTTCATTCGGCGGGCTTCGCGCTCGCCGAGCTTCGCTTAATTTAAAATTTCAAAATTCTACGCTAATATCACGTAAAAATTCCAAAGGCTCATAATGTTTAACGGACTGATCAGAGAGATCGCGCAGGTTGCGAGCTTTAGCGGCGATTTGCTGAGACTGCGCGCGAGATACCGCCCCGCGCTCGGCGATAGCGTCGCGGTAAACGGCGCGTGCCTGAGCGTGACGCGGCTTTTTGCGGACGGATTTACGGTGCAGCTTTCAAGCGAAACGGCGCGCGTCATCGCCGCACAAAACCTGCGCGGCTCGGTGCATATTGAGCCTGCGATGCGGATTGGGGATCGCATAGACGGGCATTTGATCCAAGGACACGTCGATGCCGTGGGTGAAATTTATAAAATTTCAAAGCTTGCAAGCGGCGTCGATTTTTTCATCCGCGCGCCGCTACATATAGCGCCGCTGCTAGCGCCGAAAGGCTCGGTAGCGATCGACGGCGTGAGCTTAACGATAAACGAAGTGCTTGAGGGCGGCGGCACGCACGGGCGAAATTTTAACAGCCAAGGTCTTGACGGCGGAAATTTTACTCATAAAGAGCCGCACGGCGCGAATTTCAGCGGTGCAAACTTGCGCGGGCTAAATTTCAGCGGCTCAAATTCCGTTCGCGATCCAAACTCCTTGGGCTTAAATTTAAAAAGCGAAGCGCAAAGCTGCGTCATTCGCCTTACGATCATCCCGCTCACGCTTAAAGATACACTCTTTGGATCCTATAAAATCGGGCGCCGCGTAAATATCGAGACTGATCTGCTAGCGCGATACGTCGCGGCACAGCTACACTTTGCGGGCGGACAGCCCGTCCGCGGTATGGACACGGCGCGCGATAGGAGTGCCGAGGGCGAAAAAGATGGGCTTTCGTGGGACGCGGTAGATAAAATTTTGAGCCTGTATTAAGCGGCGCGTGATGGCTAAAATCGAAATTTGCAGAGAAAATCTTGAGTTTGTATCGGACGGGCACGGCGTGCTGGCGGGCTTTAGCGCGCGCGAAGGCGGCGTAAGCGGCGGAGCTTACGCGAGCTTAAATTTAGGAGATCACGTAGGCGACGATCCGCAAAACGTCGCGCAAAACCGCGAAATTTTGGCCGCCGCGCTCGGTATCGCGCCGCGAAATTTAAAATTTATGCGCCAGATCCACTCGAACAAGGTTGAAATTTTACGCGCAGCTAGCGATGAAATCCCGCCCTGCGATGGGCTTGTGACTGATCTGCGCGGCGTGGCGCTGTGCGTGCTGGTAGCGGACTGTTCGCCCGTTTTGATCGCGGACGAGCAGCGCGGCGTGGTTGCTGCGGTGCATGCGGGGCGTGCGGGCGTGAGCCAGCGGATCTGCACCAATGCGATAAATTTGATGAGCAAGCGCTTCGGCTGCGTCGCTGCGGAGCTGAAGGTATTCGTGGGCGCGAATATCAAGGCGCGAAACTACGAACTTGGCGAGCTTGATCTGGGCGAGTTTGAGCGCTACAAAAAGCAGGGGTATTTCGATCTAAACGCCGCGCTGCGCGATGAGCTCGCAGCTGCGGGGGTGCGAAACGTTAAATTCGATCCGCGCTGCACTTTTGAGAGCGAGCGACATTTTTCATACCGAAGAGATGGCGTCACGGGGCGCTTCTGCGGCTTTGTGATGAATAAAATTTAATCAATTTAGAGTTGTGGATCAAAAACAAAAAATTCCGAAATATCTACTTCCAAAACATTTGCTATTTTTATCAAATGCTCGATATTAAAATGTTTTTTATTGATATGAAGTTCAGCCATTGAGATCGTTCCTAGTGGCTTTGTGTCCGATAGCAAGGGCGAGTGAAAGCTGTGAAATGCCTTTTGCCGTTCTGATGTGCTTGACATTATTACCGGTAGCCTTGTAAATAGCGTCCATCTTCTCATCGGTTATTGCGCAATTCTTATTATTAAACCAACCATAAGAATATTTGGATTATAATCCGCCATCAACTAACTATAGTTATGGATAAAAATTCCGTATAGAGGTAAATTTGTGGCAATTATTGATTATGAAAGAATTTTAAATGATGGCTCAAGATAAGTTAAAAACTTTAAAAGGAGTTTTTAACTATGATCCTGCCGAT
>CAURZM010000015.1:0-48776 GCA_963529625.1 uncultured Campylobacter sp.
AAGACGAAGCTAAAGAAGAGGGATCGTCTAAAGCTAAAGGCAAGAGGGGTAAAAAATCTAAGAAAGAACAATAAGAAAGAATATATAAAATAAGGGGGAGCGTAAATCGAGCTTCTCCTTTGTTTTATAAAATTTTATAAAATCAAGACTCTCTTTAACTTAAGCTCACAAAGGAGCAGTAAGTTACGATGAGAACTATGAAAAACAGGTATATAGTCCGTTCAAGAATTTCTGAAGCTAAATTTAGAGAAATTCTAAAGTACTTCTCAGAGGATATAGAAGCATCGAAGATATCAAATTTAACTAAAATTTCAGAAGCAACCCTATGTAAAATCTTTAGAGAAATAAGAGCTCTTATGTCTAAAGAGTGTGAGGTCTTGAAAAGTAACGAGCGTAGCGAAGTTAAAAATATCTAAGTTTTCAGGTGAGATTTCCAAGCTCGCCTAGAAGCTTCGCTTTGAGATTGATGAAAGCTACTTCGGAGCTAAAAAAGTAAGAGGAAAAAGAGGTAGAGGCGCAGCAAATAAAACACCGGTATTTGGAATGCTTAAAAGAGACGGCAAAGTTTATACCCAGATAGTTAAAAACTGTTCTGCTAGTGAGTTAATACCTATATTATCTCAATATAGCGAGCTTGATAGTTCTACTATCTATTCTGATTGCTGGAAGGCTTATGACGGATTAGTAGATTACGGAGCCAAAGCACATTATATTTTTTGGACGATTAAGTTTTTAAGCTTCAAAAATGCGATAATGAAAAGTTTACTTTTCAATATTAAACGCGAGCAAGTGCCCTAAAATAGGACTTTACATTTTAGAAATTTGCCGTTTTTAAGTTTCGCTAGCTTAAATGGCTAAATCTTTCTTAAGAATTGAGAAATTCCACGGATTTTTTAGCTCAAAACTTAATTAAGGTTTTTTTGTGAAACTAAGCCGTTTTAATCGTTTCACTCTTGCCACTCATTTGCGCCGTAAATACCTAAGACGTAAATCGTCTCACTCTGTATTAGATACGGGATAACGTAGCCTTTGAAAATTAAATCCTTAGCGTTGCCTTTCTTAACCTTTTGACTAAGCCTATACGCTAAGGGCATATTTTTTAAATCTAGGCACTTTCGAAAAACCTCATCGACGAAATTATCCGCTCTGTTTGGGCTGTCTTTAGCGATGAAGTCTTTTATTGCGTCAAGCTCGTCAAAAAAGCGACTATGAAATTTTACGCGCATATTTGCCCGCTTTTATCCGCCCTATTGTATCGCGTGCGCTCGCTTCGTCTATTAGCCCTTTGCCTTTTAAGGCTTCGTCCGCGCGAGCGTTTAACTCTTTGGCATATTCGTCCGTTAGTTCGGTCGTAAGCGTCTCAAAACTCGCATTCGCGCTGCTAGCTAAAATCTTGCCTATGGCGACGAGCTGGCGCATTATGGTCTCATCCGTTCGTATGGTTAGAGTTTGCATTTATTGGCCTTTGTTTTAAAATCCACCCTTATTTTAACTTCTTGCTGCTTAGGGTTTGATAAGACATCGCTTTTTTGTTCGCTTCCGCTCGCGAAATTGCGCCTAAAAGCGAAATTTTAAGCGTTGTCATTCCTTGTCTGCGTTCGTTTTTTGTCATAACTTCGATTAAACACGCTGTAGGCTTCCGCGTTAGCGAAATCGTCGCGGTCAAAAATGGGGCTTTTGTCCCTTACTCTAGCCAGTAGATTTAAATATGCTTTTTGCGGGTTGTCTTTTGCTTCTTGCAACGCTTTTAAATATTCCTCTTTGTAGCGCCCAAACGTGAAATCCTTGTAGATTATTTTAGCGTCTAAATTTAGCGCGTATGCTACGGCGTGAGCCATTAGACGCAAATCGTCGTTAAAAAATATCGATAGCTCGTAAAATAGGTCAATATCGTAAGTTTTCAAATATCGTCACGCCTTATTACGATTTGGGTTACGGCGCTCGTAGAGCCTTGCTCTTGTAGCTCGTAGTTTTTGCCGAGCATCGTTTCTTTATTGCGCGCGGTTATCCTGCTGTGAAGTTCAATATCGCTTAGGTCGCTCGCTTCATTTAGTAGCCTATTAGCCATTATTTGATTTTTAATCGCCGTTTGTTTAAAAAAGATTATCGCCCGTGCATTGTCGCTTACCGCTTGCGTTACGGCTTCGCGCTCGTATTCGTTTAAATCCGCTAGTTCTGCTAGATACTCCGTGCCTTTGATTATCGTGCTTTTTAAATTTTTGGTTATGCCTTTGGTGATTTTATTGACCGCGCCCGCGCTTAGGTTAAAAAGCTTTTGTAGCTCTCTTTGGGTTGCACCCGCCTTATGCTTTGCTAATATCTGCGCTCTAATTTCGGGTGATATTTTCATTTGCTCGCCTTTAACTCTTTTATGGCTTGATTAACCGCCTCGCGCTCGTATCTTACCGCGCGCCCTATCTTGATAAAGGGCAAAACGATATTAAAGCACCCCTTGTATTTGTCGCTTCTCATTTTAGAAAGCGTGCTTCTGGATAAATTTAAAATTTCGCCTACCTGCTTTGGCGTTAATAGCTCCATTGTTTGCCTTTTTTGACGTTTTGAAGTATTTTAACGCGTTTTTAAATGTTGCTTGGTTTCGTGTAAAAAAGGGCGGTCAAGCCCTCTCACGCGCCTTTTAGCGGAGTGTGCCATTTGTAGCTACCTCTCGGCTCCGCTTCGTCTTGTAACGCGCCCGCTTGCTCGTAAAGATAGCTTATGCGCTCCCTTATCTTTTCGCATTCACTCGCGTAGTAGTTGAATAGGCTGTAAGCTTGTAGGCCTGCTTCAAATGTCGCCCGCGCTTCGTCCATATCCTGCGCTCGCTTAGCTATCTCGGCTTTAAATTTAGCCCTCTGCTTATCGTCTGCGGCTCGCTCTAGCTCTCGCTTATGCAAGCTAGTCCATAGCCTAAAGGCAAAATCTTTTAGCTGTTCGTAGCTGGGCGCGTCTGCGCCCTTAGCTAAATATTTCAAAGCGATGTTAAAGTCTCTTTTATTCATTGCTCGCCCCTTCGATTAGTTTGTTTTTAAGTTCGTCGCGCTCCTGCTGCACTTCGTAAAGCTCGTCGCAGGTTTCGCACCATTTTAGGTGCAGTTCATTGTAGAGCTTGCTTAGTTTCTTGTTTCTATCCTCTAGGATTATCTTATCGGCTAGCAGGGTTTGAATTTTAATCCTATCCTCGCCCAATATTCTTAAAAAATATTCGTGAGCCTCCTTTAGCTCGGCGTTTTGTTCCTCGGCTTCGGCGGTGAGTCTATGCAATACGCCGTTACCTTTTAAAATTCTTTTGTTCTCGTTTTGTATGTGGTTACGCTGGTAAAATAGCGAATAACCCACATCATAAAGCACCTGTTCGCTTACCTCATCGCTGCCTGCCGTTTGTTTAAGTAGCTCGTGAAAGCTCTTAATTACGGGTCTGTCCGTTCCGGTTAAAATCATCTTAAGCTCCTTGCTGATTTGTGTTTTGCTTTATCACTCGGTAAAGCGCCTCCTGCTCTAGCGCGCCGCTTTCGCATAAGCGAACTATGCGCTCAATCCTTGCTAGGCTTTGTGCGGCTTTGTCCGCTTCCGCCTCTAGGGCGTCATAAGCGTTAGATAGCTCCGTAAGCTTAGCGAATAGGTCATAAGCGCAGTCCTGCGCGCTCTCGTATGTGGCTAGGAATTGTGAAAACCCTTGCCTTGTTGAATGGTTGTGTTGCATTTTGGCTCCTTGTTATAAAAGTTAATTTGACTTTATTTATGATTTAATAATATCATTATGATACTTACACAATCATTAAAAACATATCAATTTAATTTTATTTTTGATTTTTTAATATTATTATGATATTATTTTGACATCATTACAACGTTAAGGGGCAGATATGGATAAAAAAGAATTTGATGGATATTTGACGAAATTAAATATTAGCAAAAAGGATTTAGCCGAATTGGTATCGATGCCATACAATACAATAAACGGCTGGAATGGCGATACCAAACCTTATCCGTCTTGGCTTAAAAGCTGGTTCGTGCATTATGAAAAATCCACTCGCTACGAAAAAATTAAAAAGCTAACTAAAGACATCTAACCTCATCATCTCCTTATCTCTATTGTAATATGTGCCTATGCTCTAGATTAAATCTAGCCCATCATTCCTTTTTTTGCTATTGCATTATTCGTTTTTAGCGAATGGCGATATTTAGGGCGTTTTTAATTTAACCCTCGCATTTCGTAAATAAAGCCCTCTGATCGATTTTAACCCTTTTGTATGAGGCGCGTCCTCTTTTTGTCTTGTAGCCCCTTTATTTAATCCTATGCACCTGTTATTTTTTCAGGCGCGCCACCATTTTTTGAAAAAATGCGCGTGAGAGTGTTTAAGGTTGAAAGCTCTGTTTTATCAAAAAAGTGGCAGAAATGATAAAGGAAAAGTAAACGACTACCCCTATACTAAGGGGTCTGAAACTTAAATCGCGTTTTTGAGTTTTGATTTTGAGGCGGAGCGAAGCGCCAAAACATAGGGGGCGGGCGGCTATTTTTTTAAAAAAGTAAAATGGGCGTTTGTATTTTCGTTTACTATGTGCTTTAGTTTTGCTTCCTATACCGATTTTATGAAACCTTAAAGTAAATGAGCGGAGTAAAAAACGGCTTAAGGTTTAGGTGTGATTTTGGGTAAATTTTGGTGGGGTAAATAGGCGATGAGGTGGCGGATAGAAATAGGGCGGTTAAACGGCTAGGTCTATTATCTGTCTGAAGTCGCTTAGGGCTTGGCGTAGTTGAAGCTCTAATCGTTCGGCTTTAGGAAGTAGCGCGGGCTTGTTTAAATCGATTATCGGCGCGGCCGCCTCCGCTCGATACAAAGGAAAGCCTAAATCGTTTTTTAATGCCTTGTCGTAAAAATAAATCCTTTGCAGCACGCCAAACTCTGCTTTTACGTAGGCGGTGCTTCCGTATCTGATTATCTTAAATGCGTCCAGGTTAAAAGGCGTGTGGCTATCATAACAGAGGTCAATACTCGAAACGTTATTTATAGCGTCTAGTAGCTCCGCTATTAAATCGAGGGGCGGGGTGGGCTTATGATATTGCCTTAGCCCGTAAAACTCGATAATGGCTTTTTTATCGCAGCTATTCGGGCTTTTTGTCGTGGCGTAGAATATGCTTAAATCCTCAAGTTCGTAGATATTTATTATTTTCAGTCCGCGAAACTCATAACGCCCCGCGATTTTAATCTCTTTGACATCTTGCATTTTTCGCCATTTTAAGCCGTGATTTTTGGCTATGCTTTTTAAAAGCTCCATTTTGCTAAACCGCTTTTTGGTTATGGCATTTTTAAAAAAGCTTGCGCGGATTGTGTCGATATGAATATTCGGCGCTTCAGCCAAAATTTGTTAATGTAAGGTAATATTTCCACGTTTTAATTTCCAAAGGGTGGTTTCGCTTGATACTAGCCGCCCTTAAATCCCTTTAAATTGCCTTTTCGCTATTCGGGGCGCAGCCTTTGCTTTTGCCGCTTCGCATAAGCACGAAGTAAAGCTGCGGCTCTGTTATCATAGTAAATTCTTTAACGCCGTAGCCGGTATCAAAGCTACCTACATTTAACGTAGGGAGCTCAAACTCCGATTTTATCGCATCTTTTACCACGCTTGCATTGCAAAGCGTTTTAGCATATTCGCCTATTTTAATATCACCCTTGCTAAGCTCAACGGCACGCCCGTATTCCGCATAAGGCTCGTCGTCTTTGATTTTACACTCTAGGCGCTTTACTTCGTCCTGCGTATCGGCTAGCCTCAAAAGAATATCTGCAGCAGCGCGCGGGTTTGCTAAGACGTCTTGAATGCTAGTAGCTTTAGCCGATAGGATAAAATCACTCGCCCAATCTCTAAAGCTTATCGTTTGCGGAGTTTCGGTCAGTTTAAAGCCCAGCGTGATAACGCCCTTTTTAGTCCAAAATACCATTTTTTGAGGCGTCGGATACACCCCGGACAAATCGGGCGGGGTGTCTACACCCCCGTGTGGATTAGGCACGGGGGCATCAATAACTCCGCCTTTGCCGTCGTGATATACGTCTTTTAAGTAGTAATGCACGCCCTCGACGTATTCCGTTGCGCCTTGCGTGCGTTGCTTCCTTACCGCTTCTTGGGTTACGCTGTAAGCTTGGGCGACTTGTCTATCTGATAAGCTCCAAGTATCGCGATATTCCAAAATCTCTAAATCAAGATTGTTAAATTTTACTATCGCGCTCATTTTGACCCTCATTGCTCTTTTATTTCTACGCCCACAGCCTTTAGCCACCGGACGGCTTTAGCTCTTTGGGCGTCGTCTTTGAAATAAGCGATTTTGTGGTCTTTCTTTACCTCATCGCGCCATCTGCGACTTATCAATCCGCTTTGCTCTAGTTGTAGCAAATAGACGTTTTGATTACTTGCGATAATGCTTGCCGCCCTTATGGGCTTATCACTATTTATCATTTTTAGCAAAATCTGCTTTTTTACTATCGACGTTCTCATTTTTTTTATCCTTTCTTATGCCCGCTTTGACCTCTAGGGCTTTAATGCTCTGCTCTTGCGTCCGCGTGATGTGAAATAAGTCATAAGCGCAATCTAACAGCTCCTGCGACGCTCCGTCCAGGCTCTGCACCTTGTAGATATGCAGTTGCTTTTTAAATGCCTTTAGCATATCCTTATTATCCGCGCTGAAACAAAACGCGCTAGGTGTAAAATTTAGCTTACTCCGCCCCATTGCTCGCCCCCTCTGTAGTTAAAAAGGTTAGGGCTAGCCTTTCGTTCTCGCTTTGTAGCTCCTGCATTTGCTCGCGTTGAGCCGATAGCGCTAGGAATAAATCAAAGGCTACGTCCTTAAAATCCGCCGTTTTGCTCCCGTCTAGCTCGTCCTGTAAGTATTTGAGATAAATATCGGGGTAGCACGCTTTCAACATCTTTTCGTAATGCTCTGGCGCGTTTTTTAGGTCTTTGCACTCGCTCACAAAGTCCGCGATAGCTTTTTGATTTATCTCGTTCTCGCGTTCCTCGAATAGGTCAAACGCTACGCTTAGAGCTTCAATCACGCCCTTTCGTCGCTCGTCCTGCTCCTGAGCGTCCGTCTGCGCGTATATCGCCTTAATATCGGGATATTTAAATAAATAGGCGTAAAAACGTAAATATCGCCTTTTCTCGGCTTCGTCCTTAAACAGCGGTTTCATCTTGCGCCGCCTTTCTCATAAAAAACGCCTCCACTTCGGAGGGGTCAAAAAAGGTGATGTTTTTGCTAAATTTTATCGGTCTTAGGAAGCCTTGTTTAGCAAAATACCACACCGTGCTTAAGCCTATGCCGTAGATATTAGCAATCTGCGCCGCTCTTAGATACTTCGGTTTAACTTCGCTTTTTCTCATCGCTTAGCCTTTATTATTTGGATTATCCTTGCAAGGATTGTGCGAATTATGGCAAAAAATAAAATTTTAGTCTAGCGCAAAAATAGCGTGAAAATCGATGTTAGAAATAAATTTTTATCAGAGAAACAGATGTAAAAAATAAAAAGTTTACGGCTTTTAATGTATATTTTTAAAAACTTGCATTGATTGAGATGTAAAAAATAAATTTCTTATGTCTATTTTTATGTAAAAATTGTAATTGTTTTTAAAAAATAGAATTCTTTTTTATCGATATTCTAAGGGCTTGAATATCTTTTAATAGTTGTGTCTTACTTATTTTATTTTTTGTCTGCTCTAGAATAAGGTCAAAAGCCCTATCGTCAAAGCTCCTATTTATTTCTGATAAAGTTGTTTTTCTTATCAGGGTTTTCAAGTCCCTCTCTAGGGCATTTGAAAGTTTGTTTATGTTGTCTATTATTCCCTTTTTAGTGAATTCATCTTCTTCGCTAAGCAATAAAATTTTAACATTTGGCGTTTCCTTACTTTCAAACATAATATCATTTATTAAAGTTTCGGATGGATACTCAGATAAATCAATTACTGATTTTTGATAAAAATATCTTAAGCTATCAAGCACTTCTATACCTTTTTTAGCGGCGTTGATGTTAGGTAATTAATAGGTTTTTTTAGTTGCCCCAACTGCCATAAATAAAGGTCAATTGCTAATAAAATATTTGTTTTTAGCTCGCTAATTGCTTCGATTTCTAGGGCATCTAAAAAATACAGATTTAATAAAACTTCATCGAAATTTTTTATTTTTCCTGCCGCTTTATTCTCACATAGATTTTCTTGCAGTTCTGATAATATGCTTTCTGAGATTTTTTTAATATCTGCCATTTCTTGCCTCCTAGTTGTCTTTTATTTCGAGAATGTAACTGCTCCACCAATCGAGCAAGATTTTAAGCTCGTCCAAAAAATCGGCTTTTTCGGAATAGCTTAAATCTACTTTGTCGCCGTGTAGGTGGTCCAGCGCCTTTTTAATAGCCTCTTTGCTTACTCCGTGCTTTTGCATATTGTTAAATGCTTGCGTCATAAATATGCCCCGCAGGCTATGCAGGGTTACGACGCGCCCCGTCTGCCTATCTCTAAAGTCAAAGCCCTTAATCGCGTTCGTGGCGGTGTCTTTGTGGATATGCCCCGTAAAGTGGGAGTTAATAAAAATATGCTCGTATGCTCTGCTTAATTTCGCCTGGTCCTCAAGTATCCGCATAACCTCATCGCTAAGCGGCAATTTGAAATCGCCTATCTCGCTGCGCTTGATTTTCTGCTCGGCGCGCGGAATGGTTAAAAGCCTCTTATCGAAATCTACGTAATCCCATTTTAGGCGCGACAGCGGTGCGGCTCTTAGCGGCAGGTGTAGGCATAGCTTCATCGTGTTTTTAATCGTCTCAAAATGATGATAATCATAAATGGCGTTAAAAAAACCCTTTAAGTCCTGGCGCTCGGTTAGCTTGGCGTAATGCTCAACCTTTGTTTTAGGTATGAGGCTTTTGGCATCGATATTCGCCATAATATTAACGTCCGCATACCCACTCGATACGGCGAATAAAAAGACGCGGTTTAAAATTTGGTTGATTATCCCGGCGGTTTGCGGCGTGGTTTTTGACGTTTCTTTAAGGATGTCCGCTATCTCGCCGTGAGTAATGCTCTTTATGCCTCTATCTTTTAGTATCGGCATTACGTGATTTTCAATGCGCCCGCGCTTGGTCTTTAGCGTTTGGGGTAGTATGCTTTTAGCTTCAAGCTCTAACCACTCGTTAAAGACCTTTTCAAAACTGAGGTTATGCTCGCTTATCCTTTGAGCTTTGGCGCGCTTCTTTTCCGTGATAGGGTCGATACCTCTCATCACTAGCTTTTTAAGCTCGGTTCGCTTCTCTCGCGCTTCGGCTAGCGATAAAACAGGGTAGTTGCCTAGCCCCGTGTTATTCAGCTTGCCCGTATCGGGGCTAATAAAAGCAAATACCCAGCGCTTACGCCCGCTCTTGCTTACTATCAACCCCAAGCCGTCGCCGTCCGTGAGCTTGTAGTCTTTGGCTTTCGGCTTTGCCTCTTTGATTTGCTTATCACTAAGCGGTTTGACTATCCTAGCCATTACGTTCTAACTCCCTCAAATGCGTTATTTGAGACGATTTAAAAATATTTTTTCGGTTTTCGGGTCAAAATCCCGCACAAAAATATTTTTAAAATCGCCGCCTTTTTGCTCTGCGTGTGCCTAAAATAGGGGATTTGATAAGGTTTAAAACATTTTTCGCTTCGAGGGCGTTTTTTTAAGCTTCATAAAACCCTATTTTGGGCGTTTCAAGCGTTTTAAAACATTTTTTGGAGTGCCTTGTAAGCCCGTTAGATAGGGCATTTGGTAAGTTTTAAAAATATTTTTTCGCTTGACTTTCGGAATTTTGCCAAAAATATTTTTAAAATGTTTTTAAATTGCTAGCTTTGCTTGATTATTTTAGACTGCTTTAGAGGGCTAAAATCGCTCGAAGTCCGTATTTTAGGGGTTTTGTTAGATTGTGTTAGATTGTAAAAAATAGGCAATGGTGGTTAGAGGCAGAATCGAACTGCCGACACGCAGATTTTCAGTCTGCTGCTCTACCGACTGAGCTATCCAACCACCGAAAAAGAAAAGTAATTTTAGCCATGCAATACTTAAATCTCGGTTAAAATCCTCGATTTTCGCCAGATTTTTGCACATTGCGTTCCAAAACGGCTAAATTTACTCAGTTAAAATTTTCTAAATTTGAGTAGCGAAAATATTGCTTGTGCAGTAATTTGCAATAATCAAAATAGGCTATCGATCTAAAAAGTAAAGTGAATTTTACTATTTAGCCGACTTTGCAAATTGTACGCTTGGTCTTGGGCTATGCAAAGTAGATAAATTTGCGCTAGAAGATAGCATTGTTCTAAATTTGCGCGCACAACGGACAACGGGCCGCGATTGGTTAAATTTAACATCGAAAATTGACTTTAATTTGGACTTTACGAAGCATCTTATAAACATTGTGCTTGAGCTAATAGTGTGACATAGGGATGTTTACTTCGGGATTGAATTTATTGAGATATCCGCGCAGCAGAAGCGTTTAAATTTTAAAATGCGACTGCAAATTGTATTAAAAGTCCCAGCCCGATCTGGCTAACCTCGGTAGCCCTATTTATACGAGCTGTGCGACCTGTTTTTTAAATAGCTCGCCGCGTTCGACATAGCTTTTAAACTGATCCAAACTCGCACATGCAGGGCTTAGCAGTGCTATTTCGCTTTCGAAATTTACGGAATTTTTAAAATCCACAGAATTTTTAAAATTTTGCGAACCTAAAGTTTCGCCGCCGCTTGCGTCTATGCAAGAGCTTGCGCCTTCGGTAGCCGAAATTTCATCCTGCATCAAATTTACTGCGGAATTCTCGTCGCCTAAGCGTCCTTTTGAAATTTCATTTTCGCAAAAATTTCTGCTGTTCAAATACCGCTTCGAAATTTCGCTCACCGCCGTTTGTAAAATTTCGCAGCGCACGCAAGGAAGTTTGTATTCGTCACATAAAAGCACGATTTTATCGGTATTTGAGCCGATCGCGTAAATTTGCAGATCGTATTTTTTAAACTCCGCAAAAAGCGGGTGCAGATCCACGCCTTTATCGTCGCCGCCAAGGATCAGATGTATTTTGCGTCCCGCGTAACGCTTTAGCGCCTGCGCGCACGCATCGATGTTGGTGGCCTTCGTGTCATTGACCCAGACCCTGCCGCGCGCGTCGGTAAACTCCTCGAGTTTATTGCCCTCGATCACGAAGTCGTTTAGTCGCATGGCGTCGCATCTGTCGAATAAAATTTTCTCCACGCACAGCGCCAAAAGCGCGTCGATCAAAAACGGGGTGCGGAATTTTATCTCGCCTAAATCGATGCCGAATTTTTGCGCCAGATCCGCTTCGTCCTCATAGCAGATCACGCGAGCCAGGCTATTTTGCGCGGCGGCGGAGCTTTCGTAGGCGCGCGGGATCAGCGCCACGGAGCCTTCGCGCATCGCTAGCAGCGGCGAGAGTTTAGCGCGCTCATACTCCGCGAAATCGCCGTGCCAGCTGAGATGATCGGGCGTGATCGCAAGCAGCACGTAGATGTCGGGGCGCGCGTGTTTGGTGTAGTGCAGCGTAAACGAGCTCGTCTCCAGCACCCAAATTTTGGCGTTTTTATCAAGCTTTGCAAGCGGAACGCCCACGTTGCCGCCCATTTGCGAGCCGTATCGCTCGAGTAGGTGCTGCATCATCTTCGTCGTCGTGGTCTTGCCGTTCGTGCCGCTGATCCAAATTTTAAGACCTTTGTAATCGTCGAAATAATCGTATTCGCTGATTAAATTTCGCGCCTTTCGCACCAGCTCGTGATGCGGCGGAAAGCCTGGACTTGGGATTTCAAGTTCGCTTGCGGCGGGATCGAACTCGCTCGGGTTTAAAAGCGCGTTGCCGAACTCATCCAGCTTAGGCGCGCCCGAAGAAATTTCAAATTTATCGTCGTAGATATCCCAGCCGCCTTCGTCGCGGCAGTGCTCGGCGATCGCTTTGGTCGTAAGCCCGTAGCCAAATAGCGATTTTTTCATTTTTCTCCCCTTTTGCCCCATAAAATTTGAGTTATCTCATCCGCGCTAAGCCCGGCAATTTCGCCGTATCTTTTACGCGCCGTTTCGAAGTCGGGTTCAATCTGCGCTCGCATTTTATCTCAGTTTCAGCGATGTCAGCGCTATGATATTTGCGATCAGCGCGATGATCCAAAAGCGGATGATGATTTTGTTTTCGACCCAGCCTTTAAGCTCGAAATGGTGATGTATCGGCGCCATCAGGAAAATTCTGCGTTTAAAAATTTTAAAGCTGCCTACCTGCAAGATCACGCTGAGCGTTTCGATGACGAAGACGAAGCCGATCATTATGAGTAAAATTTCGTTTTTCGTGATGACCGCGCAGTATCCTAAAAACGCGCCTACGCTGAGGCTGCCGCTGTCGCCCATAAAGACTTCGGCGGGGTAGCAGTTAAACCACAAAAACCCAAGCAGCGCGCCGATGAGCGCCGAGACGATGATGCAGACCTCGCCTGCGCCTGCGACGCGCGGTAGCAAGAGATACTGCGAGTAGATCGCGTGCCCGCAAAGATAGGCGAATATGCCCAAACTGCATAGCGAAAATACCGATGGAATGGTCGCTAGTCCGTCCAAGCCGTCGGTTAAATTTACCGCGTTTGAGCTAGCGCTTATCACGATCGTCCAAAACAGCGGCGCGAAGATCCATAAATTTAGCAGAGGGTATTTAAAAAACGGCACGAAAAATTCCCCGCCCAGGTCGCTAAAAGCATAAAGCGTAGCTCCGATCAGAAAAGCCAAGAAATTTTGCAGTGCAAATTTAGCCCGCGCACTAAGGCCTGCATGGTTTTGGCGGCCTAAAATTTTAGAGATATCGTCCTTAAAGCCTATGTATCCAAAGCCTACCAAACAAAGCAGTCCGCAGAGCACGAAGACGTTGTTTAGCTTGGCGCACAGCAGGCTTGCGAGTACTGCGGCGGTAACGAAAACGAGCCCTCCCATCGTCGGGGTTTTGCTCTTTTTCTGATGGTTTTGGGGCGCGAGCTCGTAGATGGGCTGCGCGGCGTGTCTGGCTTGCGCCCAGCGGATAAACCGCGGCATAGCCCAGACCGAAAAGCAAAAAGCGATAAAAAATGCAAGTCCTGCGCGCGCGGTGATGTATTGGAAAAAATTTATATTCGTAAGATGATAAAGATAATAAAACAAAGTTTGCCTTTTAAATTTTATGAAATTTTATATGAAAACGCGCATTTTAGTATAAAAGAGGTAAAATTTAGCTTTTAGGGCGGATGAAATTTTGCCGCATTTGCCAAAAGAAAGTATAATGCCGCTCGTAAAAACAGCGCCGCGGACCTGCCTCAAAAGGCCTGCACGGCGAAATTTAGACGAAATTTAGGAGCCAAAATGGGGCAAAAGACGATTTTACTCATCACCGACGGCATCGGCTTTAACGCGAGCGATAAATTTAACGCATTCGCAAATGCTAAAAAGCCCGCCTATGATTATCTTTTTAAAAACGTGCCGAATACGCTGCTGCACACCTCGGGGCTTGCCGTGGGCTTGCCGCAGGGACAGATGGGAAACAGCGAAGTAGGGCATATGACGATCGGAAGCGGTAGAATTTTGTATCAAAACCTAGTCAAAATCGATCGCGCGATCGATGAGGGCTCGCTTGAGAAAAACGAAGCGCTGCAGAACCTGCTTTCAAAGTGCCGCAGGCTGCACGTCATAGGGCTTTACAGCGACGGCGGCGTACATTCGCATCTGCGCCATTTCGACTCGATCTGCGAGATAGCGCAGAATGCGGGTTGCGAGACATGGGCGCACGCTATCACCGACGGGCGCGACGTTTCGCCGAGCAGCGGGGTAGAATTTTTAAAGCATCTACAGGCTAAATTTAAAGTTGCTAGCGTGTGCGGGCGCTTTTACGCGATGGATCGCGACAAGCGCTTTGATCGCGTGAAGCGCGCTTACGACGTGCTTATGGGCGAAGCGGCGCCGCTTGAAATTCCGCCTAGCAAGTACATGCTGCAAAGCTACGAGCGCGGCGTGAGCGACGAGTTTATCGAGCCCGCGAGCTTTAACGGCTTTAGCGGTATCGGCGCGGATGACGGAGTGATTTTTGTAAATTTTAGAAACGACCGCGCTAGAGAGCTTTGCGCGGCTTTGGGCGATGAGAGCTTTAGCGAATTCAAGCGAAAGCTCGTCGTGCAAAATTTAATCACGATGAGCGAATACGACGCGAGCTTTAAATTTCCACTGCTATTTGAGAAACCCGTGCTAAAAAACACGCTTTGCGAAGTGATCGCGGAAGCTGGTCTTACGCAGCTTCACACAGCCGAGACCGAAAAATACGCACACGTGACGTTTTTCTTTAACGGCGGCGTCGAGGAGCCGCTGCCGAACGAAACTCGCGTGCTGATTCCGAGCCCCAAAGTAAAAACCTACGACGAGCAGCCGCAGATGAGCGCACCTGCGGTGTGCGACGCCGTGATTCGCGGCATCGAAGCGGGGGTCGATTTCATCGTCGTAAATTTCGCAAACGGCGATATGGTCGGCCACACGGGCAATTATGACGCCGCGATAAAGGCGGTCGAGGCGGTGGATGAGTGCATCGGTAAAATTTTAAGCGCGGCGCAGGCGTACGATTACGCCTATGTGCAGATCAGCGATCACGGCAACTGCGAGGCGATGCGAGACGCTGACGGCGAAATTTTAACCAACCATACGACCTTTGACGTATTTTGTTTCGTGCTGGGGCGCGGCGTGCGTGAACTAAAAAGCGGACTTGGGCTTAGTAACGTCGCAGCGACCGTGCTAAAACTAATGGGGCTGCCAAAGCCCGCGGAGATGGACGAGGCGCTATTTTGAAATTTCAACGGCGTGGGTCGCGAGTAGATTTAAACTGCTAAAATTTAGGTAAATTTGGATAAATTTACGCTAGAGATTAAAATTTTAACAAAAGGACAAGTATGAAATTTGGCGGGAAAAACGTTTTAATCACGGGCGCGAGCCGCGGTATCGGCGCACAGATCGCAAGGACTTTAGCGGGCTATGGGCTTAAGGTGTGGATTAATTATCGCTCAAAGCCCGAGATAGCCGACGCGCTGCTAGAGGAGATCCGCGCAAACGGCGGAGAGGGCGCCGTGATAAAATTTGACGCGACGAACGAGGCGGAATTTAGCGAGGCGATTGCCCTGATCGCGCAAAGTGACGGCGAGCTAAGCTATCTCGTAAATAACGCGGGCGTCACGAACGACAAGCTCGCGCTTAGGATGAAGTTGGAAGATTTCATGGGCGTGATCGAAGCAAATTTAAGTAGCGCTTTCATCGGCTGCCGCGAAGCTTTAAAGCTAATGAGCAAAAAGCGCTTCGGCGCGGTCGTAAACATCGCCTCGATCGTCGGCGAAATGGGCAACGCGGGGCAGGTCAATTACAGCGCGAGCAAGGGCGGAATGATCGCAATGAGTAAGAGTTTCGCAAAAGAGGGCGCGGCGCGCGGCATCCGCTTCAACTGCATAACTCCGGGCTTCATCGCCACCGATATGACAGACGCGCTAAGCGACGACGTAAAAGCAAGCTACGAAGCGAACATCCCGCTTAAGCGCCTCGGAAGCACGAGCGACGTCGCCGAAGGAGTTGCGTTTTTGCTTAGCGACGGCGCGGGCTACATCACCGGAGAGTCGCTTAAAATCAACGGCGGGCTCTATATGTAGCGTTAAATAGCGGAATTTAAGGTTAAATATTATAGAATTACGCGGTATTTTTTTAAAGGAGTGCTAAAATGGCAGTATTTGAAGATGTAAGAGACGTAGTTGTAGAACAACTAAGCGTTAGCCCGGATCAGGTTAAACTTGACTCTAAAATTATCGAGGATTTGGGCGCGGACTCTCTTGACGTAGTTGAGCTAGTAATGGCTTTAGAGGAGAAATTCGGTATCGAGATCCCTGATAGCGAGTCTGAAAAATTAGTAAGCATTAAAGACGTAGTAGATTATATAGAAAATTTGCCTAAAAGATAAAATTTTAAGGAAGCAGTTTTGAAACGAGTCGTAGTAACGGGCATCGGGATGATAACCTCTCTCGGGCTTGACAAACAGAGCAGTTTTGAAAATATCTGTAACGGAAAAACCGGGGTTGATAAAATTTCGCTCTTTGACGCTAGCGAATTTCCGGTTCAAATTGCAGCTGAAGTAAAAGGTTTCGACCCTTCGAGCATAATCGAGGATGGAAAAGAGATAAAAAAGATGGATAGATTTATCCAGCTGGGACTTAAAGCCGCGGGTGAAGCTATGGATGACGCTAAATTTAGCGGTTTCGATAGCGATGAATTCGGCGTTAGCTCCGCTAGCGGTATCGGCGGTTTACCGAATATTGAGATAAATGCTAATACCTGCTTGCAGCGCGGCCCTAGGCGAATTTCTCCGTTTTTTATCCCTTCTGCGTTAGTAAATATGCTCGGCGGCTTTGTTTCGATATATTATAAATTAAAAGGTCCGAATTTATCCAGCGTTACGGCTTGTGCGGCTTCTGCGCATGCGATTATGGACGCTGCGAGAGTTATCATGATTGGCGAAGCGAAAAAGATGCTCGCAGTGGGAGCCGAGGCTGCGGTTTGTCCCGTAGGTATCGGTGGATTTGCTGCGATGAAGGCGCTTTGTGCTAGAAATGACGATCCTGCGCACGCTTCACGTCCGTTTGATGCGGAGCGAAACGGCTTTGTTATGGGCGAAGGCGCGGCGGCTTTAGTTTTAGAAGAGCTAGAGGACGCAAAAGCGCGCGGCGCTAAAATTTACGGCGAGCTCGTAGGATTCGGCGCTAGCGGCGATGCTTATCATATCACTTCGCCTAGCCTAGACGGTCCGATCCGCGCTATGAAAAAAGCCTACGAGATGGCGGGACGCCCGAATATTGATTATATCAACGCTCACGGAACTTCCACTGCGATAAACGATAAAAACGAAACCGCGGCGTTAAAAGAGCTTTTCGGCGAGGACAAAGTGCCTGCGGTCAGCTCCACCAAGGGCCAGCTAGGACACTGCCTAGGCGCTGCCGGAGCGGTAGAGGCTGCGATCAGCCTTTTAGCGATGCAAAACGGCATCATACCGCCTACGATAAATCAAATTTCAAAAGATCCCGATTGCGATTTGGACTACGTCCCTAACGTCGCTAGAAAAGCCAAACTCGATTGCGTTATGAGCAATAATTTCGGTTTTGGCGGCACAAACGCGTCGCTTATTTTCAAAAGAGTAGATTAATGGCGAGTTATTTGGACTTTGAAAAGCCTATAAAGCAGATCGACGAGGACATCACCGCTGCAAAAATTCGCGGCGATGAGGACGCGGTCGAAATTTTAAATAAGAACCTCGAAAAAGAAATTTCCAAAGTTTATAAGAATTTAAACGAATACCAAAGACTTCAGCTTGCGCGCCACCCGGATCGCCCTTACGCGATCGATTATATTCGCGCGCTTTTGCAAGACGCCAGGGAGCTTCACGGCGACCGCGCCTTTAGGGACGATCCTTCGATCGTGTGCTATCTGGGCATTATGGGTAATCGCAAAATCGCCGTGATCGCCGAGCAGAAGGGTCGCGGCACCAAAAATAAGTTGAAGCGAAATTTCGGCATGCCGCATCCGGAGGGCTATCGCAAGGCGCTGCGCGTAGCGAAACTTGCCGAAAAATTTAACCTTCCGATTCTATTTTTGATTGACACTCCGGGCGCATATCCGGGACTTGGTGCCGAGGAGCGCGGTCAAAGCGAAGCAATCGCGCGAAATTTATATGAGCTTAGCGATATTAAAACCCCTACGATCGCCGTTGTTATCGGTGAGGGCGGCAGCGGCGGAGCTTTAGCGATCGGCGTGGCTGATCGGCTGGCGATGCTTCAAAACTCAATTTTTTCGGTTATCTCTCCCGAGGGTTGTGCCGCGATTTTGTGGAACGATCCAAGCAAGAGCGAAGCCGCTACGAAAGCGTTAAAGATCACCGCCGAGGAGCTAAAAGAGCTGGGCTTGATCGACGACGTGATCAAAGAGCCTAAAACGGGCGCCCACAGAGATAAAGACGGCGCGATAAAAGCGCTTGGAAACTACGTTTTAACCGAGCTGCACAAGCTAGACGATCTTAGCATAGACGAGCTCATTAGCAGAAGGCAACAAAAAATTTTAAGGTTCGGTGCTTACAAAGAAAACTAAATTTTAAATTTCGCGACTTTTTTAAAACCAAATTTAATAACTTCACACTCTAAGAGGACAAATGGAAAATACAAATCAAAATTCCGCTCAGACCGCCGTTTCAAATTCTAATCAAAACGGCAGAAAAACTTACGCTAAAACGCACGTTCCCGTCGAGGGCTACCAGATCGAGGAGCTCCGCTCGATGGATCTTGAAAATCTCATCGCCATAGCAGACGAGCTAGGCGTCGAGAACCCGCGCGAATTCCGCCGCCAAGCGCTCGTTTTTGAAATTTTACGCATGCAGACGAAGCAGGGCGGCTTCATACTTTTTACGGGGATTTTGGAGGTTACCGCCGAGGGTTACGGCTTTTTGCGTGGCATAGATTCAAATTTAAGCGACAGTGCCAACGATGCCTACGTGAGCCTCAGCCAGATCCGTAAATTTGCCCTGCGCGTCGGCGACATCGTCACAGGTCAAGTGCGCGAGCCGAAGGATCAGGAGAAGTACTACGCTCTTTTAAAGATCGAGGCGATCAATTACAAATCGATCCAAGAGGCCAGAGAGCGCCCGCTATTTGACAATCTCACGCCGCTTTTCCCGACCGAAAAACTCAAGCTAGAATACGATCCTATGCGCCTTACCGGTCGCGTACTCGATCTTTTCACCCCGATCGGCAAGGGGCAGCGCGGGCTCATCACGGCGCCTCCGCGTAGCGGTAAAACGGAGCTTATGAAGGAGCTTGCCAACGGCATTACGCGCAACCACCCCGAGGTCGAGCTTTTGGTGCTGCTAGTAGACGAGCGCCCAGAAGAGGTCACCGACATGGAGCGCAGCGTGCGCGGGGAGGTGTTTAGCTCGACTTTCGATCAGCCCGCATTCAACCACGTTCGCGTCGCCGAGCTCGTCATCGAAAAAGCAAAACGCGCCGTCGAAAACGGCAAGGACGTCGTCATCCTGCTCGATAGTATCACCCGCCTTGCGCGCGCCTACAACACCGTCACGCCTAGCAGCGGCAAAGTCCTAAGCGGCGGCGTGGACGCAAACGCCCTGCACAAGCCGAAGCGCTTCTTCGGTGCGGCGCGAAATATCGAAAACGGCGGCTCGCTTACCATCGTCGCTACCGCGCTCATCGAGACCGGCTCGCGAATGGACGACGTGATCTTCGAGGAGTTCAAAGGCACCGGCAACAGCGAGATCATCCTCGATCGTAACATCTCGGATCGTAGAATTTACCCCGCGATCAATATCACCAAGTCAGGCACGCGCAAAGAGGAACTTTTGCAAGGCAGCGAAAATCTGCAAAAGATCTGGGCGCTGCGCTCGGCTATCTCGACGATGGACGACGTCGAGGCGCTGAAATTTTTATACGCCAAGATGCTAAAAACCAAAGACAACACCGAGCTGCTATCGATAATGAACGGCTAAATTTTATTAAATTTGCCGCTCGCTTAGTCGTTTTAAATTTGCAAGCGACGAGTGTCGCAGCTCGTCGCGACGCTTCCGAGCAGACGCCTTGTTACGCCCCCACCGCGGCGGCTACTTTGCGCCGCACGCTTGTCGGTTTAAATTTCGCGCTGCGGGCGCGAGAATTTTGACCGCTCTTTTACGGGTACGTATCCTGCTTGCTACGCCGGATAAGAGCTGCGTGCAGAGCGTATACTTTGATGAGTGTTTTCGATACTGCGGCGTAAAATACGCCCGCTTAAATTTATTCCGCTACTCACTCAATTTGCTATATTACTTCTCTCTGCCGCGGTAGGGGAATGGGCGACTATGCTCTTGCACCAAAAATAACTTATGCTGGTACGGACGTCACAGCCGATCACAGCCGCGCTATGGATTAAGCGTATTTGCGCGCAAATTTAAGGCGCCGATTAAATTTCTGCGCCATCGCCTCGCGTATAAAATTTTAATTTTCTATTGATATGTTTTGCTAAAGCTCAAGCCGCTTTTTTATCCACTTTGTTACGGAGATCCGCAAGATAGCCATGCCCAAGACATACGGACGGCATTTTGAGTAAAATTTAACGGCTCGGGCTGATCAAATCGCTTTCTGCCTTGGTTGCTAAATTTTATTTGCAAGGTGCATTTCGGCGCTCGTTTATCGGGCGAGCAGATTAAATTTTAATACTTTTAGATTTTTTTGCGCGGATTGCGAAATTTTAATGCGTAAATTTTAAATTTAGGGGCGCGTTTGGGCTCTTTTCGGTATGAAACGAGGCGCAAAATTTACACTTAAATTTTACCGCGCACGATTACCGTATGAAATTTTATTGCGTTAAAGCCCTTTGCTCGGCGCTTTGTGGATCACAGCGCGCAATTTAGCCGAGTTTAAACGTCGCAAATTATCTCGCGAGCCCCATACGCCGCCGCACCGCGTAAATCTGTCGCAGGATTTACCGCGTAAAATTTTACCGCTTGTTTCTATTAATTTCGCTTCCTACTTCCCGCCGAAAAACAGCAGATTTGCCATTATGATCACGATCGCGACGGGCGCTACGAAGCGCAGCGAAAAGTACCAAATTTTAAATCCCAGCTTGCCCATATCGGCGCCGAAAAGCCCGCGCAGGCGCTGCGCATCCATAACAAAGCCCACGAAGATCGCCGAGGTTAGCGCGCCGAGGGGTAGCATGACGTTTGAGCTCACGAAGTCCAAGCAGTCAAAAAAGCTCGCGCCGAAAAGCTTAAACTTGCTCGCATAATCCGCGTGCATCGATAGTAGCGAGCACGCTCCGAGCACCGCTATGACGCACCCCGAGATGCAGACTGCGCGCAGGCGCGAAATTTTAAATCTGCCGATGAGATAGAAGACGAAAGGCTCGATCATCGAAACCGCGCTCGTGATCCCTGCGAAAAAGAGCGAGACGAAAAACGCGACTTCAAGCACCTGCCCCGCTAGCCCCATTTTTGCAAACATCGTAGTGAGCGAGACGAACACAAGCCCCGCACCCTGCGCGGGATCGGCATGGAATTCGAAGATGAAGGTAAAGACGATGAGCCCCATCATCAGCCCGATCGCGATGTTGATAAATACGATGTTTACCGAGCTGCGTACCAGCCGCACCCCCTCGCTAAGCGACGCCGCGTATGCTGCGATACAGCCGACGCCCACGCACAGGGTAAAGAGCGCGAGCCCGAGCGCGGAGAGGATGGAGCTAACGGTGATTTTGCCGAAGTCGGGGTAGAAAAGAAATTTCGCCGCCGCGCCGAAGCCCTGCATCGTGCACGCATACGCAAGCATCGCGAGCAGCAGCACGAAAAGAAGCGGCATCATCACGACGTTTAGCCGCTCGATACCGCTTTTGATGCCGCGCGCGACGACGGAGAGCGTCAGCACGAGCGCAAGCGCGTAAAAGCCTAAGCTCGTGACTAGCGAATGCGAGATGAGATCGTCAAATACGGCGCCCGCTTCCTCGGCGGTTGAAGGTAGCGGAGAAAAGCCCAAAAAGATATATCGGATCACCCAGCCGAGGATGACGAGGTAAAAGGACAGCACCAGCATGCCGCCCGCGATGAAAATGCCTCCCGCGCGCCATTTGCGTCCGCCGCGCGGTGCCAGCGTCTCGTACGCGCTCGGTAGATCCCGCCCGCTCAGCCTGCCTAGCGCCATCTCAGCTAGGAATATGCTAAAGCCTACGCCCAGCGTGAGCGCGAGGTACAAAAGCACGAAGGCGCTACCGCCGTTTTGACCCACGAGGGTGGGAAATTTCCACGCGTTGCCAAGCCCCACCGCGCCGCCTGCGACGGCAAGTATGAAGCCGATTTTGCTAAATTTATCGTTCATTTTCGCTCCGATGATTTTTAAATTTTAAAGCCGTGGAATTTTAAAATTCCACGGCGCGATCAGACACTGCTGGCTACGGCGTCTTTGCCGCGGTCTTGCGCAGGTTGCCGCGTGGGTTAGCGCGGTCGCGCCGAAGGCTGATTGCGGTCACCGCATGCTCCTATCTAGACGTAAAATTCCAAGCGCGATTTTTGACAGCCGCCATAGCCGCTCACGGATCGCCGCAAGTTCGCTATGAAATTTGGCGCGCTACTTTTGGACCGCTTTAGCGCTAAATTGTAAAATTTCAAGCGCGATGTCGCGCGGCTTGTCGTGAAATTTTACGTACCGTTTCTACGTAGAATTTTAAATTTAAAACCGCGACGCTCCGTTTGCTCGGCAAAATGGCGCGATCGCAGCCGCGCCGTTTTGCGTGGAATTTTAAAATTTCAAACCCTCGCGTCGCAGTAAAATTTTAAATTTAACTTGCGCCTAATCTGCAAAATTTCAACCCGCGCCTAGATGCGTAAAATTCCAAGCTCTCTTAGCGCGATCAAAATTATGGCTACGGGCGAGACGCAGCGTAGCAGCACGAAGTACCAAATTTTAAACCCGAGCTCGCCCATATACGGCGCCAGTAGTGCGTGTACGGCTTCTTTTCGCATCACAAATCCCACGAAAACTACGATCACGAGCCCGCCTATCGGCATTAAAATTTTCGAGGTCGCGTAGTCTAGCACGTCGAAAAACGGCGTGCCAAGTATGCTAAAGCTATCCGCCGTAGCGCCGTAGTAGCCCAAAATGCACGCGATGCCAAGGACGTAGGTAAACGCAAAGACGATCGCGCAGGCGCGCAGGCGGCTTATTTTGTGCGATTTTACGAGATAATACACCGAAGGCTCGATCATCGAGATCGCCGAAGTGATCGCCGCAAAAATCAATGTAAGAAAAAACGCGAACGCCAGCACGTGCCCGATCGCGCCCAGCTTGCTAAACAGCATCGCAAGCGAGACGAAAATAAGCCCAGGGCCCGATTGCGCGGGATCTGCGTTAAATTCAAAAATAAAGGTAAAAACCACGAGCCCCATCATTATGCCTATCATAACGTTGATAAATACGATGTTCAGGCTCGAAGTTAGGATATTGGTGCGCTCAGGCAGGCTCGCGGCGTAGGTCATAATCGTCGTAACGCCCAGCGATAGCGTGAAAAACGCAAGTCCGAGCGCTTCGAGTACGCTTTTAGAATTTAGCGCGCTAAAATCGGGCACGAGAAGGAATTTCGCGCTTTTGCTAAAGCCGTCGAAGCTCATCGAATACACAACCATCAGCACCAAAAGGATGAAAAGCGCAGGCATCATCCAGACGTTTAGCCGCTCAATGCCGCTTTTGATGCCGCGCGAGACGATGTAAAAGCACACGAGCGACATCACGCTAAAGCAGGCTATTGCGACGAGCGGGCTATCTTTTAGCAGAGCGGAAAATATCTCGCCGCTTTGCGCCATATCGCTTGGTAGCGAAAACGCCGACGTGATCGTGTATTTTAGGATCCAGCCCATTACGACGCTGTAAAACGAGTAGATGAGAAGGCCCGAGATCATAAAAAATCCCGCCTTGCTCCAAGCTTCTTTATGCGTAGGCGCCAGACGCCTGAAGGAGTCTACGGGATCGCTCTCGCCGATCCTTCCGATACAAATTTCGCCGATAAAAAGGACGAAACTTACTAAAAACGTCAGCAAAAGATAGAGCAGGATGAAGGCGCTACCGCCGTTTTGACCCACGAGAGTGGGGAATTTCCACGCGTTGCCGAGCCCTACGGCACTGCCAGCGACTGCCAAGATAAAGCCGATGCGCGTAAATTTATCGTTCATTTTGCACCTTTTTTAAAATTTAGCTGCAATATTAGCAAATTCCAGCTTAAAGGCGGTATTTTGGTTTCGTTAAATTTATCTGCCGCGCAGGATGGGATTGCAGTAATTCAAAATTTTTAAAGTAAACGGGTAGTAAAATACGGGGTAAAATTTCAAACAAGGAGAATGAAATGAAAAATCCTAAAATGTTCCTCTGGGGGGGGTGTTAGCTGCTTTATTAGTTGGTTGCGATAATACTGAGGTTAAATCTATGGAGTATTATGAAAAGCACCTCGATGAAGCGGAAAAAGTTTTCAAACAATGCGATTTTGATAAATTAAACGAAAATAGCAACGCCTACAAAAATTGTAAAAATGCTAAAGATGTTTATAAGTTCAATGAGGATAAAAAGTTTTTCTCGGGAACAAAATAGTATTTTAGTATTAACTCAATATTAAAATACCTCTTATGACTTATACTCAAGTTCATTTTATTTACCTTGTATCTCAGTGCAAGGTAAATTTGATGAATATAAATTTTTAAAATACAAATGCTAAGTCCTGCTAAATTTTAAGTCCCGAAACGCTAAAATCATCCAAAAATTTCAAAACCAAAGGCAAAACATGCAAGTCAAACTTCTAAATTTCACTCCGCTTTGGGTCTGCTCAAATGCGATCCGCACCTGCTGGCAGAGCTTTGAGCGTGGCGATTGCGGCGGCGCCAAAGACCTAGCGCTCATTGACCGCGTCGGCAACCAGCTCAAGCACTCAAGCACGCTCGAACACCTCTACTACAACTTCTACATCAGCGGCATCTCCCGCGCGCTTCTTCAGGAGCTGGCACGCCACCGCCTAGCAAGCCTTAGCGTAAAATCCACGCGCTACACTCTAAAGGAGCTGCGCGACGAGGACAGCTTCGCGCAAGACGATTTCGAAAACGCCGCGCGATACATCGTGCTTACCGGCAACGAAGCGGTCGATAACGCAAGTATCGCGGCTCTTGAAAATCTACGCATAATCTTACAAACTCCAATCAGCCTTGATATCGCCAAATACTGCCTGCCCGAGTGCTACAAGAGCGAGCTTAGCTGGAGTATAAACGCACGAAGCTTGCAAAACTTCCTCGCTCTGCGCTCTAGCAAAGCCGCGCTTTGGGAGATCCGCGAGCTTGCAGATAAAATTTACGAAGCGCTACCGCAGGAGCATAAATTTATATTCCAAAGCTGCATGGCGGGTGGCGAGAAGACGCAGGACGAGGAGTAGCGAGCGGGATAAAATTTTGATATAAGGGGCTTGCGATGATAAAACTTACGCAGATGAGAGCGGCTTTTGAAAAAGAGGAGCCGGACGAGCTTTATCTTAGCTACTTGGGGTGGGTGGAGACCTTAATTCCGTTTTGGAGGCAGGCCGCTATGAGGATCGCAGAGCTAAGCGGCACAGCGAGTGAAAAAAGAGACAAACATTTGCGAGCTATCGACAATTCTTTGCAGCTTTTGCAGGCTTGGCGATTTAAAAATATAAAATACGTACAAGCAAGAAGAAAAGAGATCGATAGTGCCATAAGTTTTATTCGAAACGGCGCCTTAACGCAGCAGGCATGTAGATACGCCTTTGCGCCGGTTTGCAGAAATTTAGCGGGCATTTTGCGCGGCTTTTTATATGTTTCGACTTTTGGCTATTCGGATGAGCAGCTTCCGACCGTATTCGCTCAAAAAATTTACGGCATTGCGCTGTGTCATACTTTATTTCCCTTTGATACGGGCGATTTTGTGTATTATCTGCCGCGCGAAAAATCCATCCACACCGAAAACCCCGCCGATTTGGATAACTGGCATTTGATGATGGAGATAGTGGGCGGCGATTTAGGGATTTCTGCGTTGATTGAGCGGCTAAACGAACGCGCGTATGAAATTTGGACGAATTACAAAACGCCGTTTGAATGGAAATACGACGAGGGAATTTGGAATTTGGAATTTGAGAATGTTTCAAAAAGGCTGCATTATGCGGGCGTGCGAGCTTTTTCTAATCTAAATAAAGCGGAATAAAAGGCGCGCAAATTTTAACCGCTTCTGAAATTTCATTCGCGGGCGGTAAAATTTCTGCGAGTTTTTAACGCGAGTAAAATTTAAAAGTCGCTTGATCGAGTTTTTAGCGGCCTGCGGTATCAAAATTTAGCCGTCGCGCATTTTGCGGCTTGCGGCGCCGAGAATTGCAGTGGCGGCAAACCGAAAGCTCGTAGGCGAGCGATAAATTTTAAAGGACGGATCATGAAAAATCTAGCGCTTGTGATGTTTAGCGGACAGACGCATCTCGATTTTGCGGGGTTTTACGATTGTATGCTAAGGCTCAAAGCTGTCCGCCCGCAGCTTGAGATGAGGTTTTGCTCGCGCGAGCGGCAGGTTTCGGATAGCGGCGGCCTTACGATTGACGTGGGCGAGATCACGACGGATCTAGGCGGCTTTGATGCGGTTTTTGTGCCCGGCGGTATGGCGACGCGCCGCCTGAAGGACGATGCTGGCTTCATCTCGTGGCTCGCAACCGCGCGCGATGCGAAGTATAAGTTTAGCGTTTGCACCGGCTCGCTGCTTCTGGGCGCGGCAGGGTTTTTGCGAGGTAGGCGCGCGACCACGCACCCGTTTTGCTATGATCTGCTGGCGCCTTACTGCGCGGACGTGGTGCGCGAGCGACTCGTATGCGAGAGCCTACCAGAAGGAGGCGAGATCATCACTGCTGGCGGCGTGAGCAGCTCTATCGAGCTTGGTCTTTGCGTGATCGAGAAATTCGCAGGCGTCCAGGCGCGCGAAGCTGCCGCTGCGGCGATGGATTATCCTTATTACGGCGTTAGAGGCAAGCTCGTGCGATGAAATTTTAAAGCCGCTAAGATCGGTGGCGCAAGTTTATAAATACCGCAGTAAATTTTAAAATAGAGGGGAAGGTAAATCTTAATGCAAGCAGTAAAGATATTAAAAACATTGTGGAAAGTCATCAAGATCGCCATGCTTGTAATTGCTATATTGTTTTTCTTATTGATAGCGTATATATATTTGGCTATTCAAATTTCGCCGTTATCTAAATTTCCATACGTAAAAGATCGAGATTTGGCTAAATTTGAAGCCTTAACAAATACGAAGGGAGAAACTTTGCTCATTTATCGCAAAAAAGCCATTCCTTATCATTGTAGGGACAAATTGCAAACTTGCATCTGTTACGCGCATTTTATAAAGGCGGATAAGCCTTTTACTTTGACGCAACAAAAAATGTTGCAAGAGGGCTACGAGTTTGTTTCCAAGTCCGATTGCATAGCTGAAACTACAAATTTGCACGAATTTAAACTATCGTGGGCGATGCCGTCCTATCATTATGCTGGCAGTCGGGAGTATTTGATATATGGTTCGATCAAAAATTTAAATATAACGGCAATAGTGAACGATAAAAGGCGAATATGGTACAAAAAAGAGCACGAATGGGGACAGCCGATAGATTATGATCACGAGGTTATTTTTTATCCAGAATTTAATATAGTTCAAATAAATACTTTAGGATATTATAGTGTGCGCTAAATTTACTTATGGCCGATTGATATCGTCGTTGAAAAATAAATTTAAAAGCTTTGAGATAAAATTTAAAAATTTAGACTTTGGTCTTGCGGACATTTATCAAAGTAGATAAAATAACGATATAGTGGGTTTTTCATAAAATAGGAGATCACGAAGACAGAATGAAACCGGCTCAAATTTTATCGCTGCTTTCGCATATATCTTTCGTAGCGGCTTGCGAGCGATACTATTTTTAAAATTTATTGTAAAATTAGAGCGTTAATTCATTAAAGCTTAAAGGGCTAGCATGCAGATAAACTTAGACGACGTGAGGATCGAGAGCGGCTGGAAAGAGGCGCTTAGGGAGGAATTTTTAAGCGAGTATTTTGCGAAGATCAAAGAAAACCTGCTCGCCGCAAAGGCGCGCGAGATCGTCTATCCGCCGGGAAATTTGATCTTTAATGCCTTCAATCTAACTCCGTTTGAGCAGGTGCGCGCGGTGATTTTGGGACAGGATCCCTACCACGGTGCGCATCAGGCGATGGGGCTTAGCTTTTCGGTGCCGCGCGGCGTGCGAATTCCGCCCAGCCTCGTAAATATCTACAAAGAGATTAAGAGCGATCTGGGGATTAGTGAGCCTGAAAGCGGCGATCTGAGCTACTGGGCGAAGCAGGGCGTGCTACTACTTAATGCGAGCCTTAGCGTGGGCGCGAACCGCGCGAACTCTCACAGCGGCTTTGGTTGGCAAATTTTTACCGACGCCGTGATTAAAATTTTAAGCGCTAGGCGGCAAAGCCTGGTCTTTATGCTGTGGGGAAATTTTGCCAAAGCAAAATCGGCGCTGATCGATGCGCAGAAGCATCTCATTTTAACCGCCGCGCATCCTAGCCCGCTTGCAGGAGGGGCGTTTTTCGGCTGCAGGCATTTTAGCAGATGCAACGAATATCTGCGCGCGCACGGTCTGGGGGAGATCGATTGGGATCTAAATCACGGCGCAGATTAAATGTATTTTAAATGAAATTTGCGTAAAATGCGCCGCAAAATTTCAAAGGTAAAGAAATTTTAAAAAATGTCGAAAGGAGAAGTGAGCGAATAATATACGACCGGCTTAAGACGGCTTGCCGAGGCGACGCGAATGCGCGGCTAGGCTAATCATTGTAACTAAAGGAACGATATGAAAAAGATAATTTTGGGAATTTTCTTGCTATTTACAAGTAGTGTAGTAGCAAATACCTTACCAGAGATCAGGCAATCGGGCACGATTAGAGTGGGCGTATTTGAGGCGCAACCGCCTTTTAGTAAATTTGAAGACGGCAAATTTCAAGGATTTGAGGTTACTCTAGCCGAGGCGCTATCAAAAGATATATTTGGCGGCAAGGCGGGCAAGGTGGAATTCGTGCCCGTAAAGGCTAGTGAGCGTTTAAAAGCGTTGGAAGAAAATAAAGTAGATATGGTGCTTGCGACCTTTACGATCACAAATGAGCGTAAGCAGGTGGTTGATTTTACGACGCCGTATTTTGCAGTAAATATCGGCGTGCTAACCCGCAAGGGAGATAAGATCAAAACGATGTCTGATTTACACGGTAAGCCGATCATTGCAGAAAGCGGAACTACGGGCGAAGCGTATTTTAGAAAAGAGGGCTTTGAAATTGTAAATTGCGCTACTGCAAACGAATGCTATAAAATGCTAAAGGATGGTAAGGGCATCGGATATGCGACAGATAATCTGATAGTTTTGGCTTATGCCGTCATCGACAGCGACACCGAGGTAAATATCAAGAATTTAGGCGTTTCGGATTTCTTAGGCATCGCGGTTTCTAAGGGCAATAAGGATCTGCTTGAGTTCTTAAATGGCGAGCTAGTCAAGCTAAGCAAGAATGGCTTTATGAAAAAGACCTATGACGAGACGATTGAGCCGTATTACAAGGGCACTGCGGAGAAAAAATATTTCTTGCTGGACGACCTTTATAGCTTATTTTAGGCGGGCATAGCGATACAGCTCGTGCGTATTTGCTTACAGTAAGCATAGCTGTGTGCTCTCGCCAGGTAAAATTTAAAAGGCTCACATAGCCTTGCTATTTTGTCCGACTTTGCGAGCTTGGTTTAGATTGTAAAATTTTACTAACGCGCCGTTATAGAATTTATAAAATTCCGTAGCGGCGCGCTGTTTTTATAGTGCTAATAGACGCACAGAATTTATAGCGAAGCGCTAAAATTTAATGAGAGCAGGCGGGGCTTGGCGCAAGGCAGCAAAATTTAAAAAGCCTCTATCATTATGCTTAGAAATTTTAGTTGCGAAATTTTGTCGCTAAGCTCGCAATTTAGGGAATAATTTCAGTTTTGGTAAAATGAAATTTTAAGAAAATTTACATTACAATTACGAAAAATTTAAAATTCAAGGAGGAAATTATGAAAAAGTCATTTTTTCTTATTCTATTGTCGGTGATCTTTGTTTTCGCAAATTCCTTAAGCGAGATCAAGCAAAGCAAGGTTATCAGAGTGGGCGTTTATGAAAATGAGCCGCCTTTTAGCAAGTCAAGCGAGAAGGGCTTTGAGGGTTTTGAAGTCGAGCTTGCCAACGCGCTAGCCGGTAAAATTTTCGGCAACAGCGGCGGTCGTATCGAGCTTATCCCGGTAACGAACGAAGTGCGCTTTCCGATGCTGCAAAACAATCAGGCCGATATGATAATCGCAGCCGCAAGTATCACCGAAGAGCGTAAGGGCAGCGTAGATTTTTCGATGCCGTATTTTACGGTAAATTTGGGAATTTTAACGAAAAAAGACTCAAATATTCACAAAATAGGCGATCTGATGGGCAAAAAGATCGGCATCATCCGCAAGACTACCGGCGAGGCGTATATCAAAAAGGACGGCGGTTATAATGTTTCCTACTGCAACGATTCGGTTGATTGCTACAGGAGATTAAAAAGTGGCGAGATCGACGGGTATTGCAACAACAACCTTTTTGTAATGGTATATCCGATCGTAGATCCTGCGGTCGAGGTCAATATAAAAAATTTAGGCGATAATGTATTCTTAGGCGTCGCGGTGCAAAAGGGTAACGCGGAGCTGCTAGAAGCGATCAATAAAGGCTTGATCGCACTTAGCAAAGAGGGCTTTTTCAAAAAGGCCTATGAGGATACTTTCGAATCCTTCTATAAAGGCACCGTCGATAAAAAATACTTCTTGCTTGACGATCTTTACAGCTTTTTTTAATAAAAAAGGAATTTGAAATGAAAAAATCACTGTTTTTAATTCTTTTATCTTGCATCTTTGCGCTTGCGAATTCTTTAAGCCAAATAAAGCAGAGTAAAGTCATTCGTATCGCTGTTTATGAAAATGAACCTCCGTTTAGTAGAGTTACGGATAACGGCTTTGAGGGCTTTGACGTAGAGCTTGCTAATGCAATCGGAGGCAAAATTTTAGGCGATACCGGCGGCAGGATCGAGCTAATACCGGTATCGGCGCAAGCGCGCTTTCCGTCCATTCAAAATAATCAGGCGGATATGCTTATCGCGGCTGCAAGCGTTACTGAGGAGAGAAAGAAAAATTATGAGTTTTCGATGCCCTATCTTTCCGTAAATTCCGGAGTTTTAACCAGAAAAAGCGACAACATCCAAAAAATGAGCGATCTACGAGGTAAAAAAGTAGGCGTCATCCGCGGCTCGACGGGCGAAGCGTTTATGCAAAAGGATGGCGGCTACAATCTAGTGTATTGCAAAAATTCCTCCGATTGCTACAAGCGGTTAAAAAGCGGCGAGATCGACGGCGCGTGCGACGATAATCTATTTGTGATGGTCTATCCGGTCGCAGAT
Organism: uncultured Campylobacter sp.; assembly: GCA_963529625.1. Lineage (GTDB taxonomy): Bacteria > Campylobacterota > Campylobacteria > Campylobacterales > Campylobacteraceae > Campylobacter_B. The sequence continues at coordinate 31,093 of CAURZM010000015.1, forward strand.
CCTAGCGTCGAGGTTAATATCAAAAGCCTCGGCGAGAACGTATTTTTAGGCATCGCGATGCAAAAGGGCAACGCAGATCTCGCAGAAGCCGTCAATCAAGCGCTCATCTCGCTTAGCAAAGAGGGCTTTTTCAAAAAAGCGTATAACGATACTTTCGAGCCTTTCTACAAAGGCACCGTCGATAAAAAATACTTCCTTTTAGACGACATATACAGCTTCTTTTAGAATTTTAAATTTTGATTGCGGGTCGGAATTTGAAGCTTTGCGGCTTTAAATTCTAGCCCGCACGGTATTAAAATTCCGTCTCGAAATCCTGTCTTAAAATTTCATTTCAAATTTTGTTAGTCCCGCCGCCGCGCTGAAGCCCAACGCACACACGGCAGTCGCAATCTTCAGTATTTACGATCGTTTACGGCGCGCAAAATTAGATCGAGCTAAGCTTTAAAATTTTACTTCGAGTCCTTGGAATCTTTTAAATCCTCCATGCGCTCCTGCTGAGCCTGCACGAACGCGCCGTATCTGATAAAAAGATAATCTTTGATCTCAAAAATCATCAACGTAAAAATCGAAGGCAGCGTAAAAAATCTAATCGTCATAAACACCAGATCAAGCGCGTTTAGCTCGTCGCTGCCCGCGCGATACCCTCCCGCGCCCGCGGTTAAAATCCCATGCAGCGCCTCGTAGTTGTAAAGTATGAAAATCGTCACGAAAAGTGTGGAGAGCTTCGATACGATCTTATTCATAATCTGCGCCACGTCCTCGTCGGCGATCACCGACATCGCAAACCACACGATGGTGAAAAACAGCGGAAAGACGATGTTAAAATTTAGCGAGTTATCAAGCTTTTGTGCGCCCGTCACCGCGATGATCGCAAACACCGCCGCAAAGGGGATCACAAATAGCGCGAAGGTCATCGCTGATTTTATCGCCTTAAAAAAGCCGTACGCAAGCAGCGGCGAGCCCAAAGCGAGCAAAAAGATCGTGAGCGCATAGTTGGCTTTGGCAAAATCGTATAGGTTAAGCAGCGCAAATACCGATGCTGCTGCAAGTAGCGGCACGCTGAGCTTAAAGAGTGCCCCGTATTTGGCGTAAGCGCGCGACACGACGGCGTCGAGTTTGCTAAATTTGACGTTTAAGCTTTGCGCTCTGATGAAAAACAAAATGACGAATTTGACGATTACGTTTGGGCTCATATGCACCTTTCCGTTTAAATTTTATAAAATTTTATCCACGCTAGATTTGTGAAATTTTATCCGCAGAACCTGTCCGTAGAATTAGGCTTTGCCGACAGCTTATGCGGTCTGCGTTAAAATTTCATCGCGCTCTCGCTGCGTTGCTATCTTGCCACCTCTCGGGCTCTGTCTTTTGGCTATGTGAGGCAGAACTGCGCGCTTTGGCTTGCATAGTGTCTTGCTAGTAAGCCTTTTCGGGTTGCGACGTGCTACGGCGGCGCCCATTCGGCTCGGCGCGCGATACTTTGCTTGCGGTATCCGCGTCGCGTCCGCGCATGAGAGCTTGGCGCCGCTAAAATTTTATCGGCTCTTAGCTCTATGCGATACGTCCTGCGCGCCGCGATAGAATTTTGCGCGACGCAAGGAGCTGCCGCGCTCGGCTTTGCGCCGCATTGTGGCAAAATTTTAAAATTTACGCTGCAAAGCGCCTATCTTGCTCACTAGGATGCGGCGTGAATGATTAAATTTTAACCGCACCGTTGCCGAGCCGTTTTAAAGCCCAAACGAATTTTTGAGCCGCTACGATACGCGAAATTCCAAAAAGCATGCCTTGGCGATCAAACTCATTTGCGCTTGCCTGCGAGCCATACAAAAAGTAGCGCACTTGCGCCCCTCGCCGCGCCCATGTAAAAGCAACGCGCCCTTTGCCGCTCAAAGTCCATTTTCGCCCGCTCGCGCCGACCGCCAAGCTGGAACTCACCGTGCGCCGTCTCACATCCAATCTAAAATTTGCGTGATCTCCGTAGCGTGGAAAATTTTAAGCCCCTGCGCGTTTTGCGGCTTCATCGGGACGATCGCATTTTTAAATTTCTGCATCGCGGCCTCCTTCAGGCGCGCATCGAGGTTGAAGATCTCTCTGATCTCGCCGTTTAGGCTCACCTCGCCGATGAAGACGCTCTCTTTGCTGATCGGACGGTTTTTGAAGCTGCTTACGATCGCCGCGACGACGGCTAGATCGCACGCCGTTTCGGTGATCTTTACGCCGCCGCTTACGTTTACGAAGACGTCGTATCCGCCAAACCCGATCTCAAGCTTGCGATCAAGTAGCGCTAGAAGCATATCGAGGCGATTTTTATCAAAGCCCGTGGCGCTACGCTTCGGATAGCCGCTCTCGCACACGAGCGCTTGGATCTCCACGACGAGCGCGCGCGTACCCTCCATCGTGATCGTGATTGCCGAGCCGCTTACCGCCTTGCCGCGCGTGAAAAATTTACTCGCGACGTCCTTGGCGCTTACGAGCCCGTGCGGCCCCATCTCGAAAATCCCCACCTCGCTCGTAGCCCCGAAACGGTTCTTAAAACCGCGTAAAATTCTAAGCTGCTTGCTCGCATCGCCCTCGAAATACAGCACCACGTCCACCATATGCTCTAATATGCGCGGGCCTGCGATCGAGCCTTCTTTGGTGATGTGGCCGATGATGAAGATCGAAATCCCGCGCGCTTTGGCAAGTCGCATCAGTTCAAACGTGATCTCGCGCACCTGCGTGATCGAGCCCGGCGCAGAGGAGGCTTTGTCGCTAAAAAGCGTCTGGATGCTGTCGATGACGATAAACTTATAATCCCTGCGCTCTACTTCGTCGAGCACGGCGCTTAGATTTATCTCGGTGAGCAAAAACAGCTGCTCGCTTATCGCGCCCAGCCGCTGCGCGCGCATTTTGATCTGGCTAGCGCTCTCTTCGCCGCTTACGTAAAGCACCGCACGGCCGCCGCTTGCTAAATTTGCCGCGATCTTAAGCAGTAGCGTGGATTTTCCGATGCCGGGGCTGCCGCCGATTAGCACGAGCGAACCCTCCACGACGCCGCCTCCGAGGACTAAATTTAGCTCGCTATCCTTGGTGTCGATGCGCGAAATTTGCTCGATCTGTATCTCGCTGATCGCTTTGGCGCTTGCGGACGAGGCGTGGGCAAGCTCGCCCTCGATCTCTTTTAGCGCTTTGATCTGAGCGGGCTTGAGCTCGACGAAACTATCAAACGCACCGCAGTCTGGGCATCTGCCGAGCCATCTGCTTTGTTGATTGCCGCAGTGCTGGCACTCAAAAATCGTAGTTTTAATTTTCGCCATCTTTATTCCTCGCTCATTTTCGCTTAAATTTAGCCCCAAGCTTTGCGAAATTATACTTAAAATTTTTAAAATTTTAGCCGCCCTGCGCGCTGTTTGCGGGATCAAAAATCACGAGAGGGAGGATTTGCGGCTAAATTTGAGCTAAATTTAAATATGTTTTAAACATTTATAACTATAATACAAATTTCACTTTATTTAAAGAAGGTTTAAGATGAAGGGCAAGCTTAGTAGAAGCCAGTTTTTGACGATATCGCTTACGCTATTTGCGATGTTTTTCGGTGCGGGAAATTTTATTTTTCCGCCGGGTCTAGGTAGGGAATCCGGACAGAATTTTTATATCGCGATAATGTTTTTTTGCGCTACGGCGGTGCTTCTGCCGGTGCTTGGCGTCGCAGCCATCGCGCGCGCCAAGGGTCTTCAGAGCCTGGTGCGCCGCATAGATCCGGTGTTTGCGATCGTTTTTACCGCGCTTTTGTATCTTACTATCGGGCCGCTTTTTGCGATACCGCGTGCGGCAAATATGCCTTTTGATATCGCGATTAAGCCTTTTATTGCGGAAAATCGCCTTCAAATTTGGCTATTTATTTATTCCGCGGCATATTTTGCGCTGAACTATTATATCTGTATGAACCCTTCAAAGCTCGTCGATCTGCTAGGAAAATACCTCACGCCGATACTTTTAGCGCTTATTTTGTTGCTTTTCGGCGCGGGATTTTTGTTTCCTGTCGGAAGCTTCGTCGCCCCTAGCGGCGAGTATGTTGATCATGCCGCAGCAAAGGGCTTCGTAGAGGGCTATCAGACGATGGATGCGCTTGCGTCGCTGGCATTCGGCATCATCGTAATTAACGCCATTAAAGCAACAGGCGTAAGCGACGAGAAGCACCTCGTCACCTCTACCATAAAAGCAGGAATGATGTCGGGCGTCATACTGATGACGATATATTTCATGCTGGGCTATCTGGGCGCGACCTCCGCGGAGCTTTTCAAGGATACGCCGAATATCAACGGAGCGGAGCTTTTGTCGCGAGTAAGCGATCATTACTTCGGAAGAGTTGGAGTCGTGATCCTAGGTAGCGCATTTTTCCTAGCCTGCATTACCACGACGTTGGGCCTTATAAGCTCGGCTAGCGAATACTTCGAGGAGCTTACGAAAGGCAAGATTAAATATAAAACCTGGGCGATCGCTTGGTGCGTGATCGGCTTTGGAGTCGCAAATTTCGGCCTTACGACCATCATCAAAGGCTCCATCCCGGTCCTCGTCGCCATCTATCCGATCTCGATCATGCTGATAATCCTCTCGCTCATAAATCCATGGATCGATTCAAGCAAGCTGATTTACCGCGCTTGCGTCTATGTCTGCGTAGTCGAGGGCGTCATAAACGGGCTTGATATTTTGGGGATTTCGGTGCCGCTTGTAACGTCGTTTGTGAAGATGATGCCGTTTTACGACTCGATGCTCGGCTGGATCGTGCCTAGCACCTTGACCTTCGCCGTGACCTACGTGCTGCATCTAATCTTTGAAAAAAGAGACGATAGCTTTTAAATTTAAGAGCTATTTTAAAATTTAGCCGGGCTCTACGGGGCTCGGCGTACTTCTAAATTTTAATTCGCTACCTAATTTAATCTCCTATATTTTTCCATAGAATTTCGACATATAAAATAAACCGCCTTCAAAATTTAACCTAAATTTACGCTAAAATTATCAAAATAAAATTTCAAAAGTAAGGATGGCAAGATGGGTAAGCGGGACGAAGCGCTAGGCTTGGCGCGAGATTTTGAACGCGACGGCTTTAGGGTGTCCGGTTCATACGAGAGGTTTTGGCGGCTGCAAGGTGATGCGGCGGTGTATTTTACGCTAGCGGATAGCCTGCTGCGCGGGCGGCAAGAGGGCGGCACGCTGCTAAAGGACGCTATGGGCTACGTGGGCGAGGAGGATTTTAAAGCTTTGATCGCTACGGCGGTTGAAATTTTACGCGAGGAGGCGGCAGAGGGGCGCGAAACGCAGCAGAGCAAAAGCGCGGCACAGATGGGGGAGGATGCGCGCTCGGACGAATGCACAGGCAAAAGCGCATGGCAACGCAGCAGAGATGAAAAAAGCGCACGCTGGAAAAACGCCGAAGAGGTCATCGCAGCGGCAAGTCTCGAGTTCGCACCTTTTTTGCATCCATATCTTGGCGAGCTTTTTAAATTGCAGCCGAACGAGAGCGCGTATTACGCGGAGTATCCGTGGCGCGGGCTTAGTTATGAGAGCTCGCAAATCTGGCGCGAGAGGCTTGCGGATTCGCATACGAGCAAAGATGATAAGCAAAAAATTTTTAGCTGTCTGCTACAAACCCGCGATCCGAAAAATGTAAAATTTGCCTGCGAGTTCGCGCTTGTGGAGGATTTTTTCGATCGCCCGTGCGATTTACTCGAATATATAGGCTATTGGCTGGAGGCCGTGGGATTTACTTTTGAGCGGGCAAAATTTTACGCAGACGGGACGGCTCAAGCGGCGGATGAAATTTTAAAAATGGATGCGGACGAATGCGGCGGCGCAAAACAATCCCAACCTAGCGAGTGCGATCTATCGCAGATGTCAAACGAGCCGGGCGACGGTACTTCAGCGTCGCTGCAAGCGAATGAGTGCGACGTATCGCGCAAAAATTTAGATGAAGCGCGCGATGCGGCAAGTGCCGTTAAATTTAACGCTGGCGAGTTAAAATCGGCAGCGAGCCAAAATTTTAAAGCGTACGCGGCTGAACACGGCTCTAAATTTAACTCAAACGAGCCAGCCGCCGATAAATCACAAAAAACGCCGAACGATGAAATTTGCTTTGGCGGCGAGAAATTCAGGCTCAAAAGATACTGCGGGCAGCGCGTGTATCACATAATCTTTCCGCGCGGCTATTTCGGCGCGCCCTATGCGGCGCATCTGGCAAAGCTCCATCCCACCTGGCGGTTTGAGGGCGGCGAGGCTGGATATAAGCTAGGCGGAGTTTTGGACGAAGCGGACGGCGATGCGCAAAATCCGCTATTTCATCTCATCACGCTTGATCCGCTACCCCATTACTTGCCCGTGCGATCGCTGCCGTGCCTAATCCTTGCCGCGCATGTTAGAGAGATAAACGAGGGCGAGGTAGTCTTTTACCGGCACGATGCGCAGGGTATGCCGCGACGTATCGGCGAAAGGACGCAGGTGGAATACGCCTTTGACGAACCGATAAAGGAGTGCGAAGTAGCGCTTGCGCCTACGCCCGCGCGCTGGGCGGCTCAGGACTGGGGGATGTCAAACAGCAGGCAAAACCTAGCGCGCATCGGCGGCGAGCCTTCGTGGATACAGGGCGCGCAGGTGCCGACGTGTCCGATATGCGGCGAAAAGATGGAGTTTTTGATGCAACTTGACAGCGAGCTTCCGAGCTGCGAGCAGGGCGGCGAGGTGATGTTCGGCAGCGGCGGGATCTTGTACGTGTTTTGGTGCGAGCGGACGCGGGTGAGCGGGTTTTTCATGCAGTGTACGTGAGTAAAATTTTGGAAAATTATAAAACGAAAATCGTAAAATTCTAAGTAAAATTTATTCTAAGATAATCGAGCGGCAAAATTTGCCGAGCATTTCAGCGTGTAAAATTTGAACTTGTTCGGCGAGAATATGAATATAAATTTACGCGGGCGCAAGTTTAAGCGTAAATCCCATCCACCAGCGTCTCTACGAACTCATCCGAGTTAAATTCCGCCAAATCCTCCATCCGCTCGCCCACGCCGACGAAAAGTATCGGCAGCCGCAGCTCGCGTGCTATGGCGAAAAGTGCGCCGCCTTTGGGCGTGCCGTCGAGCTTCGTGATGATGATGCCGTCGAGCCTTACGATCTCGTTGAACGCCCTGGCTTGCGCGACGCTGTGATTGCCCTGAGTTGCGTCAAGCACGATGATCTTGCGGTGCGGTGCGCCGCTTTTTGCGCGGTCGCAGATGCGCACGATCTTGCTTAACTCCGCGGCTAAATTTTTCTGGTTTTGCAGGCGTCCGGCGGTGTCGATCAGGACGCGATCGATGTTTTTGGCACTTGCCGAGCTTACGGTGTCAAACGCCACGGCAGCGGGATCGTGCCCCTGTGCGGTAGCTACGATCGGCAAATTTAGAATCTGCGCCCATTTTTTTAATTGCTCGACCGCGCCCGCGCGGAAGGTATCGCATGCGCCTAAAATCACGCTCTTGCCGCTATTTTTATATAAATTTGCAAGCTTTGCGGTTGTTGTAGTTTTGCCCGCGCCGTTTACGCCGATGATGAGCTCTACGAACGGCTTCTCATCCGCAGGTTTAGCGATCTCATAATCGAAATAGCTCTTTAAAACGCTCTTGAGATCGTCTTTTGCGACTAGCTTTTTTGCGGGCAGTTTTTCTAAAATCTCTTCTACAAGCTCGTAACCTACGTCGGCTTCAAGCAGCATCTCTTCTAAAATTTCTTTTGAAATTTTATCTTCGCTTTTCGCGCCCCGCATCGCGTCTATGGTCTTGCTAAGCCCTTTTTTAAAAAATTCGAACATCAGAAAATTTTCTCCAATTCGGTCATTAAAATTTCTTCCGGCATCAGCCCGAAATACTGCGCGCTAAACTCGCCCTTTTCGTCGTATATCGCCATATACGGAACTTCGTTTATGCCGCCTAGCGCCTTTGTAAAAAAGTCCGTCCCTTCACCGTAAGCGATCGCGTAATTTACTTCGTGCGCGCTTGCATAGGTTTTTGCATCGTCTAAATTTGCATCACCGATCATCACGCCGATGATATCAAGCTTGCCAGAGTAGGCTTGTTTGGCGGCATTTAGTGCGCTTACCTGCACGGCGCAGGCGTCGCACCACGGCGTAAAAAATGCAAATAGCGTCACGGTGGAGTTATTATCGATACGAAAGCCTTGCTTCGTCTTTTGCATATTTAAAATTTTGCCGTTACTTAGCTGAAGTGTAAAAGGAGCGGTATAATCGACCTGGATTACGGCTTCGGTTTCGGACTGCGGCTGCGTGGTGTTGGTCTCGGTCGGGGCATCGCTTGATTTTTTATCCTCATCATCGCCGCAACCCGCAAGAAATAAAACAGCCGTAAAAAGCGCTAGAAAAAAACGAAATTTCATAATAAACCTTAAAATTTAATCGCAAGATTATACAAAAACTAGCTAAAATAAGCGTTAAAATTTTATAAAAGGCTTAAGCTATGCAAAAGAATGAATTTAGAGCAATTTGCAAATCGCGCTTAAAATCTCACGCCGCGCGAGCGGCTATATGCGAGCATTACGCACTTTTATGGCGGCTTGAGCGGCTGATAAAATTTTTAAAAGCGCGTAAAATTTTGATATTTTTGCCGATGAGCTACGAGCCGAACGTTTTGATTTTAAGAAAAAAGCTATCAAAAAGCTGCGAATTTTACGTTCCGTTTATGGTGGATATTAGCTTAAAAATGGTAAGATTGCGCCAGCCTTTTAAAATTTCACGCTTTGGGCTGCGGCAGACGCTTCCGCAAAACGGGTATTTTAAAAAGGTCGATCTAGCCGTGGTTCCAGCTATCGGAGTGGATGGCGCAATGGCTAGAATAGGACATGGGAAAGGATTTTACGATATGTTTTTTTCAGGTCTGAAGCTTAAGCCCGCAATCGCGTTCGTGAGTATAAAAGACTGCTTTTGCAGCGAAATTTTATCGCTTGATCACGACGTAAAGGGTGATTTTTACATAACTCCGAGCCAAAATTACCTAAAAAGAGGAAAGTATGATAGAGATTTTAATCGCCTTGTGCGCTCTTGCGGTGGGCGCTGGCATAGGATACTTAGTAGCTAGAAAGATCAATAACGCCAATTACGATTTTTTCGTAGAACAAGCCAAAGCTAAAGCCAAAGCTATAGAATTTGAAGCCGAGGGCATCTTGCGAAATTCTAAAATTTCGGTGCAGGAAGCGGAGTTTGAAGCTAAGAAAAAATACGAAGATAAGGCAAGCAAACTGCAGAAGGAATTTAATGTTAAATTTGACGAGCTCGGCAAAAAGGAGCACGCGCTTCTAACCGAGCAAGAAATTTTAAAAGACAGCAAAAAAGAGCTCGAAAGCGCCAAAAAAGAGGCGAAATTCCTCTACGAAGAGGGTTCAAATTTAAAGAAAAGCTATGAAGAGAAGCTAGCTGAAGCGCTTAAGGTGCTTGAGCGCGTGGCGGGCTTTACGCAGGACGAGGCGCGCGCGCAGGTGCTTAAAAAGGTCGAGGAGCAAAGCCGCACCGACATCGCTCACATCGTGCGAAAATATGAAGAGGAAGCTAAAAAAGAGGCGCGAAAAAAGGCGAATTATATTTTGGCGCAGGCTACGTCGCGCTTTGCGGGCGAGTTTGCCGCCGAGCGACTTATTAACGTCGTAAATATCAAAAATGACGAGCTTAAAGGCCGCATCATCGGCAAGGAGGGGCGCAACATAAAGGCGCTTGAGATGACTCTTGGCGTGGATGTCATCATCGACGATACCCCGAATGCGATCATCGTAAGCTCGCACAATCTCTATCGTCGCGCCATCGCCGTTCGCGTCATCGAAACGCTTATCGAGGACGGCAGAATTCAGCCTGCGCGCATCGAGGACATCTACAAAAAAGTAAGTGATGAATTTGAAGCTAGCATCGCCGAAGAGGGCGAAAATATCGTAATGGATCTAGGCCTTAGTAAAATTCACCCCGAAATTTTAAAACTCATCGGCAAGCTTAAATTTCGCGCCAGCTACGGACAGAACGCCCTTGCGCACAGCCTTGAGGTCGCGCATCTTGCGGGCATCATCGCCGCAGAAACGGGCGGGGATCAAAAGCTGGCCAAGCGGGCGGGCCTACTTCACGATATCGGCAAGGCGCTAACTCACGAGTACGAGGGTTCGCACGTAGATCTGGGCGCCGAGGTGTGCCGCCGCTACAAAGAGCATCCGGTGGTGATAAATGCGATCTACGCCCACCACGGCCACGAGGAGGCTACCAGCGTAGAAAGCGCCGCAGTCTGTGCCGCAGACGCGCTAAGTGCCGCACGCCCGGGCGCTAGACGAGAGGTGCTAGAGAGCTATCTAAAGCGCGTTAGCGACATCGAAGCGATCGCGATGAGCAAAACGGGCGTCAAGCAAGCCTACGCGATCAACGCAGGTCGCGAAATCCGCGTCATCGCAAACGCCAAGCTCATGAACGACGATGAGGCGGTTTTGGTCGCTAAAGAGATTGCTTCGGAGATCCAAGACAAGGTTCAATTCCCAGGTGAGATCAAGGTCAATGTCATACGCGAGCTTCGTGCGGTAGAAATAGCCAAATAAGGAATATGAAATGAAAAAATTTATAATCGCTTTATTTTTGCTTTTTAGCGCGGCATTTGCCGAGGATGAGCTCATCATTGATAGCGCAAGTGCCTATTCGTCGGTAATGCGCACAAACGCGCAGTATAAATACCTAGCGCAGCAAGCCCGCGCGATAGTGATATTTCCGAGCGTCAAAAAGCTGGGCTTCATCATAGGCGGAATGTATGGCGAGGGGATCATCATCTACAATAACGACGGCGCGCATAGCGTAAGCGGCGCTGAGATCAGCAGCGCCAGCGTAGGACTTCAGATAGGCTATGAGGATAATTATCTAGTTATTTTCGTAATGCATGATGATGTAATCCAAAAAATGCGAAATTCCCAAATCACGCTTTCGGGCGATGCGACGGCAGTTGCAGGTAACTACAGCGCGGATTCCGGCTCGTTAGATGTGCTAAATCAAGATATGTACGTCTTTACGAATAAAGGTGGGCTGTTTGCGGGCGTGAGCTTGGGCGGTTCGGTGCTGGAGACCAAAAATGACCGCGCTTTTGATCCAAATACCGAGGGCTATGCGCTTTTGATGCGAGTAATTGGCGCAGATGAGTAAAATTTAGCTAAAGATGCTAAGGCGCATAGCTTAGCGAAAAATTTTGCTTTATGGGCGTTTTATTAGCGGCTTGGAATTTTGCTCGCGTAATTTCTGCAGAATAATAGATGTAGGTGCGTAATTTTATTGCAATTCGCGGGGTAGGAGGCATTTGAGGATATCGTGTAGATCCTGCGTAATTCACAAGTTACTTTGAATTCTAAAGAAGTCAAAATTTTGTAATTAAATTTATAATTGCAAAATTTTAACGCTAAATTTTGCGGTGATTTTACTTGATGTCTAGAAATTTTATTTTAGAATTTCGCTTAATATTTTACGGCGGAATTTTGTATTTCGCGGTAGCTGCGCGGAATTTTAAATTTAATGTCGCAGCAAAATCAAGTAGCGTTATGGGACGTTATAATGAAATTTTTCGCGCCGGATTTTAAAGCTGCTTTAGTCAAAATTTATAGAATTTTATACGATCTAATGAAAGGATTCGATGGAATCGATGTTTGCAAACCTCCATACGTGGGGGTATCTGATACTGTTTTTGTATTCGCTGGGCGGAGGATTTTTGGCGCTTGCGGCAGCGGGCGTGCTAAGCTCGGCCGGCGAGCTCAATATCGTCTTATGCATCGTAATCGCCTGCATATCGAACTTCATAGGCGATTCGGGGCTGTTTTTAGTAAGCCGCTACAACAAAAAAGAGATCATGCCCTATCTGCGCAAACAGCGCCGAAACCTAGCTCTGGCGCAGATTTTGTTTCGTAAATACGGCGACCGCATCATTTTGATTAAAAAATTTATCTATGGCCTTAAAACCCTCGTACCGATCGCGATCGGCATCACAAAATATTCATTTTTAAAATTTAGCGTCATCAATGCCGTAAGCTCGCTCATCTGGGTGCTCGTGGTGGGACTGCTGAGCTACTACGCGGGCGATTTCGTGCGCGGGCTTTACGAGCGGATCAAAGAGACCCCGTGGATCGCTCCGCTGGCTCTAGGCGCGATAGTAGTGGCGATCGTGCTCTATTTTCGCTTTGCCACGCGCAAAAGAGGCTAGCGGTGGCAAAAAAGCTGATTCCGCTCGCAATTTTTGTAGCACTTCTTTTGGCGCTAAATTTCATCTCCAATTCGCGCGGCCCCGCGGCTAAAGATGAACGGGTTTTTACCTCAAAAACCCTGGATGCCACCTCGCGTAAAAGCGGCGCGCAAGATATCAAAAGCGGCACCGATCGTAAAGTTTCAAGCTCCGAAAATCCTGCAAGCGGCGCCGACGCAAAAAATGAGAGCGGCGCAAGAAGCGCAGACGGCGGGGCAGGGCGCGGAGCAGATATAGGAGATTTAAAATCTCATCCGCAAGCAAACGAGCCCGTCTCGGCAAATCCTAAAGATGAGGCGGACGCTCACAGGCGGCGCAGCGCAGATTATGAAGCTTCAAACTCGCAAAATCCAGACGCAAATTCTAAAAATCAGCTCGCGGACGAGCCCTGTATAAGCAGGGAGTGCGTGAGCGCTCATATCCGTCGTACGGGCGCTTTGCCGCAAAATTTTATCACGAAAAAGCAGGCGGGCGAGCTTGGCTGGCAGGGCGGCGATCTGTGGAAATACGCGCGCAGCAAGAGCATCGGTGGCGACCGTTTCGGCAATTTCGAGCGCAGGCTACCTGATAAAAAGGGGCGGATCTGGCGCGAGTGCGACATCGAGTATCGCGGCGGCCCGCGCGGCGCGAAGCGGCTGATATTTTCAAACGACGGGCTGATCTTTTACACCGCCGATCATTATGAAAGCTTTGAGCGCGTGCAATGAGTTTAAATTTTAAAATGCGCAGCGGCGCAAAGATCATCATCGACGGCACAAAGATCAGACACAAAGATCAAATTTTCGCGCTGTTTGCTGCGGCGCTAGATTTTAAGCCCGAATACGTCGCAAATTTAGACGCGCTCTACGACGCGCTGGGCGAGCGAGGCGGACGGATCTTAGTCGTCATCAAAAGGGGCGGAATTTTAAAACTAAGGCTAGGCAAATTTTATGATATTTTGCTCGAAGTTTTGCGTAGCAGCGAGGCGAAAATTTTAATCTTATGAGCTTGCGAGGCAGCCATTCCGCTTTAAAGCTAAATTTTGCCGAGGCAAAGATAGGTTTGTTTCGACGCAGTTTTGAGTGCGCCGTTAAAATTTACTGAATTTTAGAGCTTATTAAAAGAGGCGACTTTGGAAATTTCACTCATAAAGTCCGCGCGGTCAAATTTAAACTCAAGCCCATACTGCCAATCTTTGCGGCGCGGGTTTGTAAAGTCGGTAAATTTAACCGTGTTTTCTTCAAATTTAATCTTAAGCGCGAGATACCAGCAGTCCCAGATCCCGCACGGACAGCCCAGTAGCACGACATCCCGCTCATCTTGCGCCAGATCAGCCTCAAGCGCCGCGCGTAAAAATAGCTCCTCAAAATCGATCAAGCTTAAGTAGGCGTAGCCTCCTGCGATGCTAGCTTGCCCCTCTTTTGCCGCAAAGCTTTGCTCGCACTGCCTAATCAGCTCAAGCAGGGGCTCATCGTTTATCGTAACGACGACTTCGGTAAAGCTCTCGCCCTCAATTTCGTAATCGTTTAGGTAAAATTTAATGCTATCCATGCGGCAATCTCGCTAAATGATCTGTTTTGCGCCGTATTTGCACCGGCCTGCTAAAATTTCGTCGCAGTTTAGCGAATTTGAAGTGAAATTCGGTTGAAGATCAAGAAATTCGCTGGTAAAGCGCAGATCAAATGGGTATTTTGTAAAATTTAGGGATTTTGGGCTTGCGGAGCTTGCTTTTGGTGAGCGCAAGCTCAAATTTACAAAAAAGCTAAATTTGCATAGATGAAAGAAGCGAAAATAAAAGGTTAAATTTCATCGCAGATCAAGGAGGTCGAAACGAGGGTTAAATTTTGTTATGAATAAAGAAGCCGAAATGAGAAACGAGGGGTTAAATTTAATTTGCTTTTGCGGGCGCTTAAATTTAACCCCGCCGCGGCTACATCATTTCGCCGCTTTTATGCTCGTGCTCGGTATAGGTTACCGGGATATCCTTCTTGCCTTTGCCCGGCGTATACACTCCCTCTCCGCGTTTGAAAAGAAGCTCGATGCCTTCGTCGTTCGTAAGCATTATGCCGCTTGCGGAAGCCGCGCGTTTGAGATTATGCTTTTTGCCCTTTTCGTCGGTTAACACGCCTGTTGCGAACATATCGTTCGAGCTAAGGCTGATGCGCTTATCTCCGGTCTCTCCTAGCAGAAATACGATCGTATGCGCTACAGACTCTTGCTTTTGTTGCGGAGCCGTATTGGCCTTAGGTTGGTTGCATCCGCTTAAAATCGCGATTGCCGCTAATGACGAGAATACAATTCGTCTCATTTTTTCTCCTTTAAAAAAAGTTCGCGAATTATATAGCCAAAAAGTAAATCCTAGATTTCGCGACTTTTTATTTAATCAAAGATTAACCCAAATTTAGTAAAATTCCAGCTGAAAACATCCCAAATAAGGAGAACCTTATGGCAGTAAAAATCGCAATTAACGGCTTTGGAAGGATCGGTAGGTGCGCGGCTAGAATTGCGCTAAGCAGGGACGATGTGGAGCTTGTGGCGATCAACGATACCGCTAAGCGCGAGCTTACGAGATACCTGCTTCAATACGACACCGTTCACGGCGAGTTTCGTAAAAAAGTAGAAATTCTAAGCGACGAATGCATAGCCGTAGACGGCAAAAAAATCCGCGTCTATTCCACCAGAGAGCCTGCGGAGCTTGATTTTGCGGGCGATGGTGCAGAAGCTGTGCTTGAATGTACTGGTGCGTTTTTAACGAGCGAAAAATGCAAGCCATTCATAGATAACGGTATCGGCGTAGTCGTAATGAGCGCGCCTGCCAAGGATGATACGCCTACTTTCGTAATCGGCGTTAATGAGGGCGCTTATGCAGGACAGCGCGTCATCTCAAACGCTAGCTGCACCACTAACGGCCTGGCTCCGATTGCAAAAATTTTAGACGATGAGCTTGGCATCGAAAAGGGTCTGATGACGACCATTCACGCTTATACACATGGACAGAGTCTAGTCGATGTAAAAGCCAAGGATTTTCGCCGTTCACGCGCCGCGGCTCTTAATATCGCTCCGACCACGACGGGTGCGGCAAAAGCGATTAGTAAGGTACTTCCGCAGCTAAGCGGTAAGATGCACGGACAATCGGTGCGCGTGCCGGTGGCTAACGTTTCGATGGTTGATCTAACGGTGCTAACGCGTAAACAGACGAGTGCTGAGGAGCTAAATGAAATTTTCCGCCGCTATGCCTCTAAAGAGATGAAAGGAATTTTGCTCGTAGACGACGATAGCCGTGTCAGCAGCGATTTTTGTACCTCAGAATACTCCAGCATCGTAGCTAGCGACTGCACGCAGGTAATTGACGGTAATCTGATAAAAGTGATGAGCTGGTACGACAACGAGTGGGGATATAGCGAGCGCCTCATCGATTTAGCCCTATATGCGGCAAAAAGAAGGAAATAAGATGGGCGAAATTCTTTCGATTAAAGATTTGAAATTTAAAGACGGCGCGCGCGTTTTTATCAGGTGCGATTTTAACGTGCCGATGGATGAGTTTTGCAATATTACGGATGATCGTCGCATACGTTCGTCTATCCCTACTATCAAATATTGCTTAGACGAGGGCTGCGCGGTAATTTTAGCCAGTCACTTAGGACGCCCGAAAAATGGATACGAAGAAAGACTTAGCCTAAAGCCTGTGGTAAAGAGGCTATCTAGGCTTTTGGAGCGCGAGATAAAATTTGTCTCCGATGTCGCGGGCGAGGAAGCTGGAGCTGCGGTAAATTCGCTTAAAAAGGGCGAAGTGCTTTTGCTAGATAATCTGCGCTTTGAAAAGGGCGAGAGCAAAAACGACGAAGCACTAGCTAAGAGGCTTGCAAGCTACGCGGAATTTTATATCAACGACGCTTTTGGCGTATGCCACCGCGCGCATGCTTCGGTAGAGGCGATTACGAAATTCTACGATGAGGGGCACAAGGCGGCGGGATTTTTGCTGCTAAAAGAGATAAAATTTGCCAAAGACCTTATTAAAGATCCTGCGCGTCCTTTTGTAGCCGTAACGGGCGGTAGCAAAGTAAGCGGCAAGCTTCAGGCGCTTAAAAATTTACTTCCTAAAGTCGATAAGCTCATCATCGGAGGCGGCATGGCGTTTACGTTTTTAAAAGCCGTCGGATATGACATCGGCAAATCTTTGCTTGAAGAGGATCTAATCGAGGAAGCAAAAAATATTCTCCGCAATGCTCGCGAGCTTGGGGTTAAAATTTATATCCCCGTCGATGCCGTCGCAGCTCCACAATGCTCGCAAGATGCCGTTACAAAAAAGGTTACCGTGCAAGAAATTCCAAGCGATTGGATGGGGCTAGATATCGGACCTGCGACCGTAGCGCTTTTTAAAGAAGCCCTAGACGATGCACAAACGATCTGGTGGAACGGACCGATGGGAGTTTTTGAGATCGATAAATTCGCTCGCGGCAGCCTGCATATATCGCATGCGATCGCAGATAGCGACGCTACGACCGTAGTGGGCGGCGGCGATACTGCAGATGTCGTCGAACGCGCTGGTAACGCTGATGATATGACTTTTATTTCTACCGGAGGCGGCGCGAGCTTAGAACTCATCGAGGGCAAGGAGCTGCCGGGCGTGCGAGTGCTTACTGCTAAAACGGAGCTGCGATGATACTGGCGGCGAATCTTAAATGCAACCATACCCGCGCTAGCTTTGAGCGGTACGCTAAAGCTTTAGATGAGGGCTTAGCGGGCGGAATTTCGCGCGAGAATGAAATTTTGGTTTTTCCTCCTGCTAGCGCATTTTGCGCGAAGGTAAAAAATTTCACCCAAGGCGCGCAAAATTTCTATCCTGCCGCGCACGGCAGCTTTACGGGCGAGATCGGCGGCGATATGCTAGCGGAATTCGACATCAAAACCGTTCTTATTGGGCATAGCGAGCGGCGCGCCATTTTGGGCGAGAACGCGGAGCTGATAAGAGAGAAATTCGATTTTGCCGCAGCGCAGGGCTGGCGCATCGTTTTTTGCGTCGGCGAGGATGAGGCGGCATTTGCGCAAAACCGCAGCGAGGAGTTTGTAGCGGCACAGCTTGAAGGCATCGATCTGAAATATCCGAGCTTAGTACTAGCCTACGAGCCCGTCTGGGCGATCGGTACGGGCAGAAGCGCGCAGTGCGAGCAGATCGAAAGAATGCTAAATTTCTTGCGCGCTAAAAGCTCCGCGCCGCTACTTTACGGCGGCAGTGTAAATGCTGAAAATATCGCAAAAATTTGCGCGATAAGAGGTTGCGACGGGGTGCTAGTGGGGACGGCGAGTTGGGACGCCTCGAAGTTTTTTGAGCTTATACGCGTCGTCTCGTGAGCGTCTTTTAATGAGTTTGAAATTTTAAGTCCGCGACAGGCTATGCGCCTAGTCTTGACTTAAAATTTCTACACAACATTAAAATCCATCTCACGATAC
>CAURZM010000016.1:0-44000 GCA_963529625.1 uncultured Campylobacter sp.
GGTGCGAAACAGAATTGTGATTATACAAGAGCGATGCTTAAAGGGGGCTGAATAGAAAAGATTTTAAACTAAATAAATTTTATGCTCGGCACGCGCTACTACTTCGCCGATTATAGCGCTACTAGCGTAGCCTGCGTTTTTTAAATTCGAAAGCGCTCGCGCCGCGTCCTTTTCCGCTACGGCAAGCAGAAGTCCACCGCTAGTTTGCGCGTCACAAAGCGTTATGTCTGGCTCGGAATCGACGCCAGGCGCGATAAATTTTAAATTTTTATAGCTTCCGGCGGGGATCAGCCCCTCATCAAGGCATCTGAGGGCGCTTTTTAAAAGCGGAATTTTGCTAGGATAAATTTTAAAACTCACGCTCTCATTTATCATTTCAAGCGCGTGTCCGAGCAGCCCAAAGCCCGTTACGTCGGTTGCGGCATGTATTTTTAAACCCGCTAGCGCGCCCACGGCATAAAAATTTAACAAAATCATGCTCTCTATCGCATCGCGAAATTCTTCAAATTTAAGAAATTTCGCCTTGATAGCCGTAGCGATAATGCCCGTACCGAGAGGTTTTGTTAGGATCAGCAGATCGCCTTCGCGCGCTGTGTTATTGCTCCAAAATTTACGCGGATTTACGCGCCCCGTGACGCTAAGCCCGTAATAAATTTCAGGAGTAGAGATGGTGTGACCGCCTACCAAGACCCCTCCGCACTCTTTGATCTTATCTTTGCCGCCGCGTAGAATTTCGCGCAGAATTTCGTTTGAGAAATGGCAATCGTCAAAACCCACGATGTTTAAGGCATTTATCACTTCGCCGCCCATTGCAAATACGTCGCTTAGGGAGTTTGCTGCCGCGATCTGTCCGAAGATAAACGGATCGTCCACCAAAGGGGTGATAAAATCAAGCGTCTGCACGAGCGCAAGATCGTCGCTTATGCGAAATACGCTCGCATCTTCATTGCTGCGGATAGACGACAGCAGGTTTGCATTGGGCTCGATTAAATTTCCAAGATTTTCGGTTAGACCCGCCGGGTCAAGCTTGGCGGCTCAACCGGCGGCTGCAATAAATTTCGTGAGGTTAAAATCTCTGTAGATCATAGTTTGATTACTTCGTATTTTGATAGGACATCCATGATTTCGTATGCGTTTGAAATCTCGCCGATCGCGAGCTTATCGACTAGCTTGTAGCCCTCTAGACAGCTTCCGCAGCTTAAAATTTCAACTCCAGCTTCGTTTAGTTTTTTAACCGCCTCGAAGCATTCGTGGCCGCGGTTCGTGGTTATAAGCACGGCATTGTTTACGCAGATGACCTTCACTGGCTTTTCGTCCAAATTTAGCGCCGCGCCTAAAAATTTAGCAAGCAAGCTCTTTCCGATCGGGCCGCTTCCGCACTGCTCCTCGTTTAGGAATATCACCTTGCCTCTTTTTGGCGCCGTGACGTCACAATAAATATCGTCGATACTTTCATCTTTCAGCTCGTCCGTTTTTACGGTTTTTATAAGCGTGTCGGCGCCCGCTTGTGAAATTTGCGCCTCAAAGCCGTTTTTGGTCAAAAAGCGCTTTATGTTTTCACGAGGCGCTACGTCGTTTACTAAAATTTCTAAACTCTCTCCGATTTTTAGCTCGCCGAGGGCTTTTTTAGTGCGCAAAAGCGGTTCCGGGCAATTTAAATTGCGACAATCTAGTTGCATATGTAATCCTTAAAAATAAAATTCTTTGAACCTCAAAGCTAATGCGAGCCGCGCGCAAGCAGGCCCGCGTAAAATTTACCCAAGTTATAAGCGCGGGTACTTCGCTTCAAATTGCGATTTAGCGATCTGCCCCTTATCTAGCAGCTCGCGATACCAGTAGTGGTGAAGTACGTAAACTTCCTCCTCCGGCTTGTGTCCGTCGATCATCGAGTGGATGGCGCCGCTGATTGCAAAGACCGCCATGTAGATATGCACAAGTAAAAACACCGCGCAGACCGCGCCCAAAAGATTATGGATAATCGCGCTTGCTCTTAAAATTTCGATCTGGCTCATACCTAGCGCGCTTCTCATCGCAGGGATATCGTAGTCTAGGAAAAACATCGACGCGCCCGTAGCTATCATCACTATGCCGCCTAAAGTCGCGACCCAAAACCACGCCTTTTGGCCTGCGTTAAATTTACCTGCAGGGATCGCGCGCTTCTTTTTGCTTAGATAACCGCCCACAATCATCATCCATCTGATATCGTAAGCTCGCGGCAGCATGCGCCAAAACCATAGTAAAAACATCGGCACGACGGAGATCGCAAAGGCTATCGTAGCTAGCCCGTGAGCGTTTTTACAAAATCTCACGAAAGCGCCGCCGCCGAATTCTTCGCCAAACATCATAATCAAGCCTGTCGGAACTAAGATCGCCCATGCGACGGCCGCTACGAGATGGTATAGTCGCTCAAATTTATTAAATGCGTAGATCGGCTTGCCCGCGTGATGATCGAAGTGCTTCGGCCCTATGATCGCGTAGTGCCCAATAAAAGCTATGATTACGCCCAAAACCGCGCCCAGTGCCAACCAAGCAAAAAAGCCCGAGCTTTGCAGATGTCCTTGAAATTGCAGAAAAATCGGACCGAAGCCGTTACCGTAGCTATCGATGTTTTCAAGCCTTGCATTGCCCCAAACATCGCTATTTCCCTGCACGATATCGGCGTATTTTTTCTCCTCAGCCTGCGCATAAATACAGGCGAAAAGCGCGAGAAACAATCTTTTCATGGATTTCCTTAGGTATAAAATTTCAGGCCGATTATATCATTTTTTGCAAAAAATTTTCTTACAAAGTAAAATTACATTTCTGCATTAAGTGCGGCGCTAGTTTCGCCTCGCGTACTCGTCGTAGCCAAATTTTTTGATTGCCAAAACCTCTCCGTGCTCGTCCGCCAGAACAAGATCGGGCAGTTTGATGCCGTTAAAGGTCGTGTTTTTCACGATCGTGTAGTGGATCTGATCCTCGAAAATCACCCAATCGCCGATATTTAGCGGGGCGTCAAATTTGTACTCGGGCTGCCCGCTCTCAAGCCCTACGACGTCGCCTGCGAGGCAGGTATTTCCGCCGAAGCGGTAGCTAAATTTACCGCTCTTACTCTCGCCGCGCACCGCAGGACGATACGGCATCAGCACGGTATCGGGCATATGAGCTTCTGCGGAAGCGTCTAAAATAGCGATTTTAGCGCCATTTTCCACAATATCAAGCACGCTAGCGACCAAATATCCGCACTCCCAGCCTACCGCCTCGCCCGGCTCGAGATAAATTTCGACCTCGTATTTTTCGCGAAATTTTTTGATCAGCTCTATCAGCAGCTCCACGTCGTAACCTGCACGCGTGATATGATGCCCGCCGCCGAAATTTAGCCACTTTAGGGCTCTAAAATACTTGCCGAATTTCGCCTCGAAAACCTCAAGCACCCGCTCTAGGCTCTGAGCGCTCTCTTCGCACAGCGCGTGAAAATGTAGCCCCGAGATGCCGCGCAAAAACTCGCCGTCTTGCAAGATCGCCCGCTGCAGCGCTTCAAGGCTCATCCCGAGCCTGCTAAAGCTGCCGCACGGATTGTAAGCGTCTTTGGGCGCGAAGGAGGTCTGCGGATTTAGCCGCAAACCGCACGACGCTCCCGCAGCGAGCGCCTTTGCGCGATATTTTTGCCACTGCACGGCGCTATTGAATACGACGTGGTTTGAAATTTTTAAAATTTCATCCAAATCATCCTCTTTGAACGCGGGCGAGTATGTGTGGATTTCGCCGTTTTTGATAAATTCCGCGGCAAATTTCGCCTCGTGCAGACCGCTGCAAGTAGCGCCCCAGAGGTATCTGTCTACGTAAGGCATTGCGAAGCTAAACGCAAAACCTTTTAGCGCGCATAAAATTTTTGCGCCGCTTCGCTCGCCTACGCCGCGTAAAATTTCTAAATTTTTTACCAGTTTTTGCTCCTCGCACACGTAAGCGGGGGTCGAAATTTCATCGATTTTCATCGTTTTTCCTCATTAAATTTTTGCGCAATTATATAAAATTTTATGAATTTTTGGTTAAAATCGCCCAATCTTTAAAAAAGGACAAAAATGGTAGAGATAGAATTTTTAGGGCCGATCGGGCGCGAGCCCCTGCGCCTAAACGCAAACTCCTTGCAAGAGGTAAAAGCGGAGCTGCAAAAGGACGAAAGTCTGCGGGAATGGCTCGCAAACTGCGCCGTAGCGGTAAACGATAAGATGGTTTATGATGCGAATTTCGCACTTAAATCTGGCGATCGCGTGAGCCTTCTGCCTCCCGTTTGCGGCGGCTAAGCTTAGGAGGCGGCGATGAGCGAGACTAAATTTAATCCAGAACTTTTAAGCGAGATCGAGCCTGAAATTTATGAGGGTAGCTTGGACGTAGATGCGATTTTATCGCGCTGGTACGCTAAATTTAAAGACGCAAATTGCGGCGCGTTCATCACCTTCGTAGGTATCGTGCGCGAAGAGGGCGGCATCTGCGCGCTGAGCTTTGATATCTACGAGCCGATTTTACGGACTTGGTTTGAAGTGTGGCAGCAAAAGGCCGCAGCACAGGGCGCATTCGTGCTTTTTGCACATGCAAACGGGGGTGTGCCGATCCACGAAAGCTCCTACGTCGCAGGCGTCGTAAGCCCGCAGCGCAAGGTCGCTCTGGCGCTAATAAACGAGTTTGTGGAGGATTTCAAGGCGGCTGCGCCGATCTGGAAATACGACGTAAAGGGCGGCAAAATCGAAGGCGGCAAGGTAGTAGGCGGGAAGAGGTTCTACGCGGCGGATCGCTCGCAGAGGGTAAAAGGCGCAGGGCTTTTGGGCTAAATTTATTATTCGAGTCTTAATTCAAAACTAGCGAAGTTACGTTTAAGTTGTTTTATAATTCTCTTATGGATTTGATCTTATATTTCCAGTTATCAATAAATTCTATTTTATCTTTTAAAACACATGAATCGGTAGGTAGCCATCCATCTGGCATCCACCTACCGAACTTTTTATTATAATATTTCCGTACTACTTTTTTCTTCCTGTCATTATACAAACTGCACCATATCTTATATCGGGGGCCTTTGTAACCGACGTTTCTCGCATTTTTTATATCTTTGCAAGCCGTTTGCCAGGTAATATATTTTTTATCATACTCTGACGCTGCCTTGGAATAATCCGGCTTAGTTTTTCTAGGAAAAATTTCAACAATGAAATAGTTAAAATTGATTCTTCCGTCGATTCTGCCGCGAATATTGCTCTCAATGATATCAATCCACTTACCAATTGTATTTACGCTTTTCACTAAATCTCTAGTAATAAGAACTGCGGCGGAATTACCATTTCTAATATAGCTAATATATTCTGCATCATATTTATGATTATTTACAATATTATCAGCCGTTGTTTTTACTCCATATAAAATTCCGTTATTGCAAAATTTACTTAAAAATCTACTCAAACGAAAATATTAAAATTTAAACACGCCCCTAGCTTCTGCGATGCGGTCGCTAAGGCTCGCAGCGGTATCTTCACCGCTTGACGCGCACCTAAAGATCGGCTCAAGCACCTCGGCAAAAAAGCCGTTTAGCCCCTCTTGCATGATCTGCGCATTATTTTGATAGCGCGCTAGCCCCATAAATACGCCGTGTCCAATCGCACCAAGGCCCTTTGCTTCATCGGCGATAAATTTATTCAGCGCCTTGCAAACCGCAACGACCGCGCTTGCGTTTACGATCTCGCGATCTCTTAAATAATCCTCAAGCGCGCCGTAATCGAACTCGCATCTGATCCATCTAAACGCCTTCGCAATCGACGGCGAAACACATTTGTGCTCATTTAGAGTGCATAGGACGTATAAATTTTTAGGCACCGCAAAATATGAACGGCCGTCCTTTAAAACAACGCTAGCGCGCGCTTTTTCGCCCTCTTCAAAGCCGTCGATTACATGGGAGTTTTTCGTGCGGATCAGCGAAAGCTCGTCATTCTCGTCGTAGCGACGATCCAAAAGCACCGCAGCCTCGCCTAAAATTTTATCCAAGCTCGCGGCACTTATATTGTCGATCAGAAAATAATACTCGCCCTTCGGATCGTTTAGCGCCTTTTTGCAAAGCGCTTTAAACTCGCCATTGATGAAACTTTCGCCGTAAAATCCATCTATAAAATCGCGGTATTCGAATCCTTCGTGCAGGCAAACGTAGCGGAAATTTTTCGCCGCAAGCTTCTTTTCGGTGATCAAAGATCGCAACCTGCGAGTCTTGCCGGTGCCGATCGCGCCGTAAAATATCGTATTTTTCGCGACCTCTTCGCTCTTGTAATTTTTAACGTATTCAAAAAATAGCGACGAATACACGATCCTAGCCGCGCCCACGACATCCTGCGGATATGGGGTAAATTCCGCGATAAATCGCGAACTTACTTCGTAAAATTCTTCAAAAATTTCAACCTTTTCGTCGTAGAGCAAGGATAAAATTTGTGCGGTTTCATCGCGATAAATGAGAGTCGGAAACTCATCGTTGCACTGTGCAAATATGCTAGCTATCAGATAGAGCTTCTCGCGCGAAATTTGCGCAAAATCGCCGTCCTCGGCAAGTCCTAAATTTAGCATCCCGTCGTCGCTTAGGTAGCTATCGATTAGATAGAAATTATCGGCATTTATCGCGGATTTTAAAAATTCCATCAGCACGAAGGGCTGATTATGCAGCGCGATATCGAAAAAATCGATCGCCAAAGCGCTGTCCACCGCCGTAAGAAGCCTGTAAAGCTCGTCGTAGAAATTGACTAGCTTTTGTTTGAAAATATCGCGCGCAGTGCGCTCCTGCGAATAGCTATTGAAATTTTTGACGATATTTTCGATAAAAACATAAAGCGAGACGATGTTTTTGTCCTCGCCGCTAAGCACGCTATCTACGCTTTTTACGGCATTTTTAGGAAACAGCTCCTTTTTGCCGACGATGCGGTCTTTGAAAGCGAAATCATAATAAAACGCGCTGATATTGGAATCAAAAAACTGATCCATAAAGAAATACTCGGCGTGCGCGAACTTCTCGCCCAAAGATAAAATTTTGCAGCTTCTAAGATTGCCGTCGCTGAGATTTATATATAAAGTTTGCAAAAACTCGCTCTCGGCCTCATCAAAGCTTACGAGGCAGCGTTTGATCTCGCTTAAATACTTTGAGATCGCAGTCTGTTTTTTAAGCCAGAATTGGTTTTTGTTGTGATTTTTCCAGCTGACGACCAGCGACTCTATCTTTTCCTTGCTAAAATCTTGCATGACTCATCCTTGAAAGATTAAAATTGCGTATTGTACTTGAATTTAAATAAATAATTAATAAAACTCTGATCTCGCGACGGAGCGCGAAAAACAAAATTTATTAAATTTACGCGCTAGGAGGCGGTAGGAAATTTTAAAATTTACTGCGCGCTAGATCTATCCGCGACCCTGCACCAGTGGGACGAATTCGCAGGCGCCAAGCTCCTCTTCTTTGATCTCGCTTGGCGAAATTTTACTAAATCTAACGATCTTTTGCGAGCCGCCTCTATTCATCGGAGCGACCAAAATTCCTCCGTCCGCAAGCTGCGCAAACAGCCGCTCGTCGATCCGCTCGGCGCACGCCGAGAGCAATATCCTATCGAAAGGAGCAAAATTTTTCCACCCCGCGTTGCCGTCGTCGTGGCGCAGACTGATGTTTGAAATCCCGAGATTTGCAAAGTGCCTTTTCGCCTCGCCCACCAGCCGCTCGACGCGCTCTACAGCAAAGACGCGGTGAACCATCCTGCTTAAAATCGCCGCTTGATAGCCGCTGCCGCAGCCGATCTCTAAAATTTTCTCGACCTTCGGATCCACGCTTAGCGCCATCGTCATACGCGCGACCGTCAGCGGCGAGCTGATCCACTGGCTTGCCAAAATGGGCTGCGCGTTAAGGCTGAAAGCGTGCGCGCCGAGCGGAGCAAACTCGCTTCTAGCGACGCTGCAAAACGCCTCAAAAAGCGCAGGATTTAAACTCACCTGCTCGGCGATATCGTTCGCCATCTTTTCGCAGCGAAGCCGCTCTAGCGAGACCATGGCGCGCTCCCGATTGAACTCGCTTCGAATTTAAAGCCGCGGAAATTTTCGCTTCGCTTAAATTCGGGGTCGATAAAATTTTTAAAAATGCCGTCCAAGCGCCGGCGCCGCGATGCGGCAAAGCAAAATTTTAAACCGCAAAATCCGCTAAAAATCATCGAAACTCAAACTTCCTTTGCTGTAGTTCGTGACTTTGCTCTCAAAAAAGTTGCTCTTTTGATCGTTAAATTTAGAAAAATCATCGACCCATTTTATCGGATGTTTCGCGCCGTATCGCTTCTCAAGCCCGATGGCAAGCAGGCGCTGATCGACTAGGTAGTGGATGTATTCTTCGATGATGTCGTCCGTAAAGCCCATGATTTGGTTATCCGTGATGTATTTACCCCAATCTATCTCTAAGTTTCCCGCCGTCTCGAACATCTCGTAAATTTTATCCACGTTGCGCTTATTAAACAGATCGGCGCGCTCCTTGCGGACGGAATTTATCATGTTTTGAAAGAGTAGCAGATGCGTGATCTCGTCGCGCTGTATGAAGCGGATCATCTGTGCGCTGCCTAGCATCTTGCCCGCGCGAGCTAGCGCATAGATCGACGTAAAGCCGCTGTAGAAGTAGATACCCTCTAAAATTTGATTCGCAACCATCGCTAGCAGCAGCTTATCGTCGCTAACCTCGCCCGCGAGCTCCTCATAGACGCTTGAGATGTAGTCGTTTTTCCTGCGGAGCATATCGTCGTGCTTCTCCATCTCGTAAATCAGATCGGTGTTTTCACAGATCGCCTCGACCATGACGGCGTAGGATTTGCTGTGGTTGGCCTCCTCGTAGGCTTGGCGCGCGAGCACGGCGTTGATCTCCGGAGCCGTGATGTAGGGGTTGATATTATCGGCGAGATTGTTGGTCTGAAAGCTATCCATCGATATCAGCTGGCTCCACACGAGATCATACATCCGCTTCTCGGCGCTTGTGAGATTGAAGTTATAATCGCGCACGTCATCGGTGGTATCGACCTCTTTAGGAAACCAGGTGTTGGCCTCCATTAGATCCCAAAGCTTCAGCGCCCATTGATATTTCGCCTTGGTAAAATTTAAAATACCCTGCGGATTGCCGCCGAAGATCTTGCGATCGGTAAGCGTCTCGTCGGAGAAGGGGTTGTAGATTTTTTTCCTATCCATTTTTTGCCTTTTTTAAAATTTCGGCGTATTTTAGCCAAAGCAAGCTAAATTTACCTTTTGCTTTGAAGCGGCCTAGTTACGTGGCATGAAATTTACGGGGCGCTAAATCTGCGCGGTATAAAATTTAAAGCGCTTGATAAAACAAAATTTTATGCCGCAGACGGAGCCGAATTTAAACATAGCAAGCGGAGGCAAGGTTAAATTTTAAAGCTTTCGGCGGAGCTTTGGGGTAAAATTTTATAGCGGCTCAACGCACGCCGGACAATGCGCGCTAGAAAAATTTCATCGCATTCATCGCGGCAAGATGCTCGTGGCAGCGTAAATTTAATCAAAATTTCGAAGTTCGATCTTTAGATCGGTGCGGATTTTGCTCGGATCGAAGCTCGCAAGCGGCGCGTCTAAATTGCCGAAATTATCGCCGGTGGGCAGGAAGTTTTGTAGATAATAGACGCCGCGATAACCCTCGCTGTATAGAATTTGCGCCATCCGCTCAACATTCGCTTCGTTTAAAAAATCCGCATGCACGGTCGTGCGCACCTCAAATTTAAAATTTTGCCGCAGCAAAAGCCTAAGAGTTTGCAGAAATTTATCGTATAAGCTTGATTTCGTGATGAGCTCAAAATCCTGCCGCGGCGCCTTAAAATCAAGCGCGATATAATCGATCAGCCCCAAGCTTAGAGCCTCCTCGATCTTTTGCGGATTCGAGCCGTTGGTGTCAACCTTGAGCAAAAAGCCGCGCCGCTTAACTTCGTGCGCCAGCGGGATAAAATCGCTCGCACAGGTGCATTCGCCGCCGCTAAATACGATGCCCTGAAGCTTGCCCGCGCGCGCATCCAAAAAACGCAGAAACTCTTCGTTTGAAATTTTACCCTGAGAAGTAACGATTTGTGGGTTATAGCAGTATATGCAGCGCATATTGCAGCCGCAAAACCACGCAATCGCGGCGATGTGATCAGCAAAATCAAGCATCGTAAACGGCGTGATCTCATAAATCTGCGCGTTACGCAGGTTTAAGGCTTGCGGCGGCTTCGTATGCGTTTGTTGCATTTGGCCGGTAGCGGCGACTAGGCGATCTGCTTTTTGTCTTTTTTCTCTTCAAAAAAGACGCGCTCTTTGTGTTCGCCCTTCTTTCCGATATTAAAGCTCTCTACTGGGCGTAAATAGCCCATCACTCTTGTGTAAACGACGCATTTTGTGCGTTTTGCTTCTAACTCTTTTGGAAATTCCATTCTCCATCCTTTCATTAAGATTAAAATTTAAATCGCTATTTAAGCGCCCTTGCTCTGCTTGGCTTTGTATTCCGCCAGCAGCTCCTCGTCGCATTTCGGGCAGTATTCATGCTCGCCGCTGATGTAGCCATGCTTATGGCATACGCTGAAAATCGGCGTGATCGTGATATAAGGAAGCTTGTAGTTTTGCACTACGCTTTTTACGAGCTGTTTGCACGCCTGAGCCGAGCTTATGCGCTCCTTCATATACAGATGCAACACCGTGCCGCCGGTATAGGAGCTTTGCAGCTCGTCCTGCATCGCCAGCGCCTCAAACGGATCGCTTCCGAAATTTGCCGGAAGCTGCGTCGAATTGGTGTAATATATATTTTTATCAAATCCCGCTTGGATGATATCTGCGTAGCGCTTCTTATCCTCTTTGGCGAAGCGATACGTAGTGCCCTCGGCAGGCGTGGCTTCGAGATTGTATAAATTTCCAGTTTGCTCCTGAAACGAGCGGATCTTTTCGCGCAGATAATCGACCATTTTAAGGGCAAATTTACGCCCGAATTCCGTCGTAATATCTTCTTTGTTACCGCTGAAATTTCGGATCATCTCGTTTGCGCCGTTGATACCGATGGTACTGAAATGGTTATTAAAGCCCGGCAGATAGCGCTTCGTATATGGATACAAGCCGCGCTCGAACATCTCGGTAACAAATTTTCGCTTCTTCTCAAGCGTCGATTTTGCAAGCTCCAAAAGCTCGTCCAGCCTCGCATACAGCGCCTCTTCGTTATTTTTATACAGATAGCCTAGGCGGGCTAAATTTATCGTTACGACGCCGATGCTTCCCGTCATCTCCGCGCTTCCAAAAAGCCCTCCGCCGCGCTTAAGAAGCTCGCGCAGATCAAGCTGCAAGCGGCAGCACATCGAGCGCACAGCGCCCGGCTTATACGCCTTTGGATTGGGTACGCGCTCGCCCTTTTCATTCGTGATATATTGTGAACCGATAAAATTTTGAAAATAGCTCGAGCCTACTTTGGCGGTGTTTTCAAATACCGCGTCGGCCGCAGGAGTATCCCAATCAAACTCCTCCGTTAAATTTACCGTAGGGATCGGGAAGGTAAACGGCTGACCGCACTTATCGCCCGTCGTTAAAACCTCGTAAAACGCGATCACGATGCGATTCATCTCGGGCTCGAAATCGCCGTAAGTCATCGCCTCGAGCGAGTCCTTGCCGCGCCTTTTAGCCTCAGCCAAAAGCTCCTCGTCGCGTAAATTTTTAAATAGATGCTCGTTGTTGTGCGTAGGGATCTGCGTTTTTAGATCATCCGGGCATGTCATATCGATGGTGACGTTGGTAAACGGGCTCTGCCCCCAGCGCGCCGGGACGTTTAGGTTAAACACAAAGCTCGTGATCGCCTTTTTGACCTCATCGTCGCTTAATTTATCGCGGAAAACGTATGGCGCCAGATACGTATCAAAGCTACTAAACGCCTGTGCACCCGCCCACTCGCTTTGTAAAATTCCAAGGAAATTTGCCATCTGATACAGCGCTTCGCGGAAATGCTTCGGCGCCTTGCTCTCGACTCTGCCGCGCACGCCGTTAAAACCCTCGTTTAGAAGCACGCGCAAGCTCCAGCCCGCGCAATACGCCGTAAGGCAGTCCAGATCGTGGATATGATAGTCGCCGTTTCGGTGTGCCGCGCCCTCCTCGCGAGAGTAAATTTTATCGAGCCAGTAGTTTGCGATGACCTTGCCGGCGGTGTTGTTTATCAGGCCTGCGTTTGAGTAGCTAGTATTGGAATTTGCTAAAATTCGCCAATCCTGCTTGCTGATGTATTCATTGACCGTCTGAGTGCAATTGATATAGGTCGTATCCTCCTCAAGCCCCAGGATGTGCTCGCGCTGCATCTTATGCGTGTGGCGGTAGATCATAAAACTTTTCAAAACGGCGAAATCGCCCGCTTCGAAGAGTTTTTTCTCGATGAGATCTTGAATATCTTCGACGCTTAATTTATCCTTAAAAACGATCGCGCTCATTACATTATCAAAGACTTTTTCGTCAAACTCGCTACCCACGCTTTTGTAGGCTTTTTTGATAGCATCTTTTATTTTGTAGGATTGAAATTCTTGAAAACTTCCGTCTCTTTTAATGATTTTTTTCATAAGCACCCCGAGAATTTTTCTGAATAAATTGGCAGAAAGTATATCAAGGAATCTTTAACTCAAAATTAAAGGAACGAGCGGAATATCCGTTACAAATTTTGCTTATAAAAAACGAAATTTAACCAAATCTCGCTATAATCGCGGAGTTTATTTTATAAAATTTGGAAATGCTATGAAAAATTTTAAAATAAGTTTTTTCGTGATCTTGCTGTGTGCCTTTTTAGCGGGCTGCGCTGCGCTTAAAGGCTCTAAAAGCACGGATAATTCGGCGCTTGCCGGAGGCATAGATCACGCTGGGTATCCAAACGCGTATCTGGAGCGCATTGCGGGCGAAAGCATCGCTGATCTGCTCTCAAAGCGTATCGTCGGCAAGAGAGGCGGTAGATTCAGCGTCGTCGGCATCGAACCGCTGGACGGGACGAACGCGCACGGCGTGGATGCGGAATTTTTGAGCAAAAAAATTAGAATTTCGCTGCTGCATTCAGGCAAAGCAGTCGTCACAGACGCCCCAAGTAAAGATGAACTCGTATTTAGCAACGATGGCGTAAGCCGTGGCTATCACACCGTAGAAAGCGGCTCGATCTACGCGCCGGATTACATCTTGGTAGGCAAAATTTTACCGCAAAGCTCCACTGTGGCAAACGACGGTAAGGCGGGATCTAAAAAATCAAAAAGCTTAAATTCTGCAGCTAAAAATTCTACCGTACAAGCAAGCGAAAGCCTACTTTTAGAGCTTTCGATGATAGATACTCGCAACAACAAAAGCGTGTGGAAGTATAAAAAAGCGCTTCAAAAGCAAATTTAAGGAATTTTTCGCTAAACTCACACCTCATTTTTTTGAAAGGCGGTGAGGAAAGTGCCTGGAGTAAAGGTATATCCGAACGAATCATTTGACGAAGCTTACAGACGCTTTAAGAAGCAAACCGATCGTAACCTAGTCGTTACCGAGGTTCGCGCGAGACGATTTTTTGAGCCGATGACGGAAGTCCGCAAAAAGCAAAAAATTTCAGCTCGCAAAAAGATGCTTAAACGTCTTTACACGCTACGTCGCTACGAGTCACGCTTGTAGCAGTTTGCGCGGATTTGTGGATTTTAAATTTGCAGATCTGCGCGAAATCTATCTCAAATCTTTTTAAATTTACAGCCCGTTTAAAATTCTACCCGTTCAGTCGACGCCGAAATTCCAATCTAAATTTTAAAATTTATCTCTTAAATTTACCCGCCTTTATGCGGTGCCTGCTTTATACGACATATCCGCCTGCAAGCCGCTAAATTTTGAAATTTATTTTTACCTATTCGTTTTTTAGATATACTTTTGCTAAATTTTAAAGGAGCAACCATGGACTTAAACGACTACCTCCACACTCAAGATCAGCAGCCCTCAAACCCCCAAGAAAAAGAAGTAGCACTCATCAAATACATTTTCATCGCGGCCTGCGCCTTAAAAGCTATAGCTGAACTGGTGCTATTGCTATTAGGAATTTACGGCGGATTGGGAGTGCTACTAAGCGCAGCGGCATTCGTGCTTTTTATCTTTAGCATTTATAATATCTCTAAGCTTACCGCAAGCCGTAGCCTTTTACGCAACGTAGCCATTGCCTTTGCGGCAATATTTATAGGCGTATTGTTATTTATATTTTTAGCGGGCGGCATCATCGCTCAAATACTACTTGCATTGGGATTTATCGCATCGTTTCTGTTTTTTTATAGATTTTATCAGGAGCTTGCCGATACTAGCGGAGTCGCGATATTTTCATATTGCTTTATCGCGCTTGTACTTGCAGCTATTGCAAATGCGTTTTTGGCGCGTTTTTCACTGCCTGCTACGGTGCTACTAAGCTTAGCGGCTCTTGCGCTTAACGCTTTTGCTATGTTCAGCGTAGAGGGTTTTTCTCGTTCGTATTATTCTTATGATCTTAGAGGCAAGAGATAAATTTTGATTGCTTGATCAGTTGTGGAAAGACCAGCAAAGAGCTAAATTTTTAAAATTTCAAATCAAGGAGCAAGCCGTGGTCTATTTCAAACGCATATTTCTCGCGCTATTTTTTGGGGCGCTGTTTTGCGGCGTACTTTACGGCGAAAATTCAAATAAAATTTTAAAGCAAAATTCTAAATCCGACTTCATCTGGGGCGTTACGATCGACGACGGCTGGTACGAGGATGCGCAAGACGCTTCGGGCGCGAAACTGCAGAGCATCGTGCGCGCCCTGCAAGCCCTACCCGTAAAGCCGACCGTGCGCGTCGTAATGTCAAAAGAAATTAGCCCGCGCGAATACGAGCCCCTTTTTAGGCGACTTAGCGAGGTTTCGTACGTGATGGCCTGCCCTGTGGACTCCTACGAGATGAGCTCGTACAAAAGCGTGAAAAGCTACGAAAAGAGGTTCGCGGACGCCTTCGCCGCGCTCGCGCCCTACGTCGCGATCTGGGAGATCGGCAACGAAATAAACGGCGAGGGCTGGCTGGGGGACGATGCGAATTTCATCGCCGCCAAGATGATCGCAGCCTTCGAGCTCATCCACAAAAAGGGCGCCAAGACGGCGCTTACGGCGTATTATACGCCGAGCGGAGCGCAGAAGACGCAGATGCGCGAGTGGCTGCGAAAATTCGTGCCGCAGGATATGAAAGAAGAGCTAGATTATCTTTTCGTAAGCTACTACGAGGACGATAACGAGGGCTTTGCGCCTGATTGGAGCGAAATTTTTACCGATCTGCAAAGCGCCTTCCCCGCTTCGAAGCTCGGCATCGGCGAGTGCGGAAACACGGCAGCGGATGCTACGCAGGCGAGCAGAAAGGCGATGATGAGGCGATATTATACGATGCCGCGCTACGCGAGAAACTACGTGGGCGGGTACTTTTGGTGGTACTTCACACAAGATTGCGCGGACTTAGGAGGCGGCGCGGAAGGCGAAAAATCAGCAAATGAGCTGTTAAAAAGCCTAAGCGAAGCGATAAATCAAGCTCGCAGCGAAGATTAGCCTGAGAGGAGAAAACCTAGATGCAAGCAAGAACGAAATTTAGGAGCGTTTCGGCTCGCGGGCTTAAATTTAACGGGCTTAAATTAAGACGATATGAACCCGCTTTAAGATAAAATTTGGATAAATTTTAAACGAAGGAGTGAAAAATGAAAATTCTACTAATTCTAGCAAATCCGCCTTATAACGGCTCGGACAACGCTTATAACGCGCTAAGACTAGCGGATAGCTTGCATAAAAAAGGCGAGGAGGTAAGAATTTTTCTTATGAACGATGCGGTCGATCTAGCAAGAAATAGCACCGCAAAGCCCGAGAATTACGACATCGATCTGCTCGCCAAGCTAAAGGAGCTATACGGCGGAGGCATAGCGTTAAAAGTATGCGGCAGCTGCCAGAGTAGGTGCGGCGTGCATGCGGGCGAGCCGTATTTCAGCGACGAGATAAAAGGCAGCATGGATATACTCGCAAGCTGGGTTTGCGAGTGCGACAGGACGCTTACTTTTTAGTTTGGATTTAGGCTCGCGGTTTCGTCGCGCTTTTTCGAGCGATTTATATCTGCCCGCATAGCGCCCGCAAGCAGGGATTTTACGTATTTTGGCGACGTAACCACTTTCCGCGCGGGCTTCGGCGCGCGGCGTCATATTACGGCTGCGGCGAACAAACATTTCGTGCGATTAAAATTTCAAAGCCGAAAAGCGGCGGCATTCGAAGCGGGCGGTGTTAAAATACGATTTTAACCGAATTCGAAAGACGCAAATAAAACGCGCGCGGCGCGTAAAATTCCACTACAATTATTCATCCGCTGATCGCACATAAATTTTAGAATTCCGTCACTATCGACTTATCCGCCGACCGCGCGTAAATTTTAAAATTTCAAATTTAAAGCGAAATTTTACGATTTTTTAGGTACGGCGAGGTAAAATTTAGATATGAAAACTTTTATAAAAATTTTAAAAATTACCGCCTTGGTCGTGAGCGTTGCGTGCGTGCTTTTTGTGCTGTATATATTTGTGATTTTAAATTTGCTTTTTTCATCCGATACGCCCGAGGGTTGCGATCCTAGTATGCCCACTAGCGCTTGCGATTATATCGATGAAAAATTTGAAAAAGAGCTACAAAATTTACCCCCAGTCGCCGCTCTGCCGAACTTAGAAAAAAGGCCCGTATTTTGGCTAGGCTAGAAAAAATTCGCAGGAGGCGCGAAGTTTTATTATCTATACATTAAGGACGATTTTGGGGTCTGGCTTAGGTATAAAGACAGCGATAGCGACGACTTTTTACTGCAAAAAGATATGCCAGAGCGATACTATGGATACGACGAGATTGATCGTTCGCCGAATGAGGATTGGGTGCGTAGCCAACTTAAATATTATAGCTACGGCATCTACGATATTTCGCTTTTTGAAAACGAAGCCAAGATATTTTCTCAAACGGCGTATAAGGTCGTGAGGAAATTTATCGGTTTCTTTAATCTACACTCTATGGAGGGTACCTCTTTTGCGGCTCCACAAGGCACCGAGGAAAATTTAAACGCTATAAGCGAGCTTCAAACTCCGCTTGCGGATTTTCCGCAAAAGCAGAACTACTCCGCGCTCGGTTGGGCTGATCAGTCCGAAGCTGAAGGTTATGTCGGAGATGAAATAGCCAAAAAGCTCGCTCGCAATATCTTTGAGGTCCCTGGCGACGGGTGGCGACAAACCATACGTATAAACAGCAGCGCCAAAGATATAAAGGTGATCTGCGGCGATGAAATTTGCCTCGCGCTTGCCTTTGATGAGAGCCAAATCAATAGCTGCGATAACGGCGCTGCATCCACGGCAATTTATACGCTAAATTTAAAGCAAAAATTTGATAATTTTCATACGCTTACTAGCGAAAATTTTAACTATGTCAAGCTACGCGATAAATACACTTTAGATGACGTGGAATCCTTTAAAATAGTTTTATCGAGATTCAGATATGTCAAGGGGTATAACAAAGATCGCGAAATCACGGACTACGAGGTTATCTTGCGAAATAGCGAGGGCGAGCAGATCAATGAAATTTGCAGAAACGAAATTAAGAGGGCTCGCAGCCGCTTGCGATAAATCTAAGATAGCGCTGCAGGATTTGACACATAAGGTCGTGATTTCGGCGCGCTTTAACTTAGCTTTTAAAATTTATGCGAGAATTTTAAAATTCTAAGCTTCAAGCTTTAAAATTTGCCCGCGGAGCTTTTAAAATTTATCGCTCGGCTTAGGTTTATTTTATCCGCGCCAAGACAGCGAAATTTTTAGGGCATCGCGATAACTAAGCGCAAGATAGCGAAATTTCACAAAACTGCGGCGAACAAGATGCGCAGAGAATGCACGCAAATTTCAAATTTATCTGGATTTTGCCTGCCTGCCCGACGCCTAGCACAATTATTTAGCTACAATTCCTCTTGCTCGCTTTACTTTTCGCTCGTCTTACGATTTACTCGCCTTGATAGCTATTGAACTTTGCCGAAGCTACTACGTGCCCTTTCGCAAAGCTGCACAGCATGTGGGATTGTGTCCATCGCTCGCAAATTTTGCAGCACAAGCGCGCGATAAAATTCCGTAGTGTAGGCACTTTCAATAAATTTTGATTTAAAAGCGCAGACGCAGAGGCGTTTAAATTTAAAGCTCACGTGCTCCACGGCTAGCCTACAAGCGCTCTGCCCGCAAGCAGCC
Organism: uncultured Campylobacter sp.; assembly: GCA_963529625.1. Lineage (GTDB taxonomy): Bacteria > Campylobacterota > Campylobacteria > Campylobacterales > Campylobacteraceae > Campylobacter_B. The sequence continues at coordinate 18,247 of CAURZM010000016.1, forward strand.
CAGCATAGCAAAACAGCGTACAAACGCATACACTTAAGACCGCGTTTAGCACACCGATAGCAAATTCTCGCGCCAGCAATAATTGCAGCGTATCGTAGCTGAACGTAGAAAATGTCGTAAAGCCGCCCAGCGCGCCTGCGACAAAAAATGCCCGCAGGCTCTGCGTTAAATTTAGCGCGAGCAAAAACCCTATCAGCAAGCTTCCCAGTGCATTTACGCAAAAAGTAGCGATCGGAAACGCGCTCCAAAATCCGGCGCGGTCCATTGCGCGCGCGATCGCTCCACTTAAGCCTACTCGCGCCATCGCGCCTACACAGCCGCCTAGCCCTGCTAAAATCAAGTTCGTCAATCCAAGTCCTTTTAAAATTTGTAAATTTTATTTCGCTATCTAGCCTCCACAGGACGAAAGATATGCGACTTCGCTATTTTAACGCGGCTAGTTAAAATTCCGCTTTTAAAATTTGCTCGCGCTTTTTGAAATTTCGTTTTAAAATTTTACTCGTGCGGCGAAATGCGACGTTTTACGCGCCGCCGCAAAACGGCGATCAAACGCGCGCAGTGTAAGAGGACGGTAATGCAAAACTACGAGATGCAAAAGGGCGACGTAGCAAACAGCGCACATAGAATCGCTCTGACGTGCCCGTAGCAGGCGCCTAAATCGCGCTTGTAGCGGAACGACCGCAAGGCAAAACCATAGCGCGGCAAAATCGTCCGCAGTGCTACTGTAGTGGACGCTACTGAAGCACCTTTTTTAGCGCCAGCGCAAATAGCACGACGTATAGGACGAGCAGCCATTTTTTCTGCGTTTCGCGCTTTGCACGGCGAGCCTGAGAGGTGCCGAAATACACGCCCAAAAGCCCGCCCACGGCTAGCAGCGCACCGCGTTCGTAATCCACATGGCCGTTGTACGAAAGGCTTAAAAGCGCGCTAAATGAGCCGAAAACGATGAAAAATAGCCCCATGCAGACCGCTCTTTTGATATCTACGCCCAAAAATCCGACCAAAATCGGCGTCAGAAATACCGCGCCGCCCACGCCCATGCTAAGCGCGATCGCGCCGATAGCAAAGCCGATAAAAAACAGCACCGCGCCGTGGGGATCGGCATTGCCGCCGCTTGCTACGTTCGTGCTAAAGAGTTTGAGAAATGAGATCGCAAGCGTCAGCAGAAGGCCGATCTCAAGCACGATCTCGGGCGAGTATTTTACGATGAAGCCCGATAGGCTCGCGCCACACAGCCCTCCGAGCCCCACCGCGATGCCGCTATCTAGGCGAAGCTTGCCCGCGCGGTAGTTCAGATATGAGCCAAAAAGCGAGACGATGAACATCTGCATCACCGAGATGCCCGCGGCGGTCTTGACGTCGTATCCCAGAGCCATCATCACGGGCATTACGACTGTGCCGCCACCGATACCGAAAAAGCCCGATATGAAGCCCACGACGACGCCGATAAATGGGAGTTCTAGCATTTATAATCCTTGAAATTTGGGATGAAGTTTATAGCTTTAAAATTTAAAGCTCGCTAAATTTGCGGAATTTTGGATTTGAAAGCGGGAAATTTGCGGGATTTTGGGTGGGGAATTTTGATCGCGGAATTTCGGTTTGAAATTTTATGTGTGGGATTTGTGAAATTTGGAAATTTACGGGATTTTAAAGCATGAAATTTCAGAGCGTAGAATTTTAATTGCAGAATTTCGGCTAGAAACTTTATGCGCTGGAGTTACTAGAGTTTGTAGCAGAGGCGTATTTTGTTGCGTTTGCGGATTTTTGGAATTTTAAACCATAAAATTTTGGCTCAAAATTTTTATCGCAACAGAACGTAAGTCATAATTTCGGCTTAAAATTTTATACGGAGCTGGCTCGATCTGCATTTGTTTGTGTTGCGGCTTTGAAGTATAAATTTTTAGATCATAATTCTGCGCCTATACTGCGGCAGTTCAGTTTAAATTTTAGATAAAATTTCACGTTTAGATCGCGGCGTAGTATTTTTGCCGCGATTAAATTTTTCGACAGGATTCTATCGCGGCGAAATTTCATACGACAAAACCCCGCATGGTAAAATTTTAGACAAAATTCTGCGGCGAAATTTCCGCGCTATGTATTCTAAAAATCGCCATAAAACCGGTGCAAAGCCACGACAAGATCGCCATAAAATTTTATACGGAGCGAGCAAACTCAAAGAGCGGAAATTTTACTCTGAAAAATCTTGCGGTAAAATTGCGCCGCCAAAAACCCGTCCAAAGCCCGCTAAAAAAGAGGTAAAAGACCAAAAAGCCGCCGCCGCAAATTTCTCCCGGCAAAATTTTGCTTTGAATGGGGCGGGATTTGAACTCGCGGCAAATTTCCCAGGCTAAATTTTACGCAAAATCCGCATTAGACCTGCAAAATTTATCGTAAATTTCTCCGAGCGGTTTTCGCGCTTTATGAAATTTCCAGCACGATCTCCTTTTTTAGCCCAATCTGTTTGATCTCAAGCACGGAAGCGCCGCCCAAACGCAGCGCAAGCACCTCCGCCTCGCTGCAAGCGCCTGCTAGGGCTATTTCGCGCAACACCTTGCCGCGCCAAGCCTTGGCGTAGTGGCTCAGCACCTTGCCGCCTTTGATGAAACTAAAACTCAAATATTCGTGCTTCATCTCATAAAATTTCTCGTAAAATCCCGCGCGCAGATCCACGACGCACTCATCCGCCAGATACCGATCCAGCGCGGCGGAGAAGCTGTCGCGATAAAATTTCGCCGCGTCTATGCCGCCAAATTTTTCGCCCTGCTTGAGCTTGTAGTTCGGCAGCGCGTCGCCGCCCAGCACGGGGCCGAAAAGGTTTGAAAAAATTATCGTGTTTCGCTCCGCAAACTCCTGCGCCCCGGGGCTTAGCGACGCGTAGCCTAAAGCGCGATACGCGGTGCCCGTGTAGCGCAAAAGCGCCTTCGCGCAGCCTTTTTCAAAGATATTTTCGCGCAAAGAGGCATCCCATTTTTTCAGCCCAAAAAGCTTACAAAGCTCCGCCTCGCTCGCTCCCTTCGTAAAATCTGCATAGGCGCGCAGCATCTGCAGGCGTTTTTCGTAAAGATCTGCAAAGATGAAATTTCGCTCGCAAATGCGCGGGCCGCCGCCCAGCTCGCTTTTCATCTCGCTTGGAGAAAATAAAATTTTCATACGCTCTCCTTAAAATTTGCTCATTTTACTAAAATTTTGCTTGCATTCAAGCCCGCCCAGGCTCGCGCCGCCCGCTCAAATTTAAGCTAAGCAGCGTATAATGGCGCTAAAAATTCCAAGGACGAAAATGCTTTTAGAAGAGCCGCTGTTTTACTACCGCGAAATTTTAAAGACGCATCCGCAAAGCTACCTCGCAGAGGACGACGCTCAGGTCATCATCGGCATAGATTGCGATTATTTCGACGGATTTAAGATGAGTTTTGAGGCTTTGAGGCTTAAATTTGATGAGGTAAAGGGCGCAAAAGAGGGCGCGAGCGAGTTTAAAAACGCGAGCTTTGCAGGACTTTTCGGCGTTTTGGGCTACGACATCGTGCGCGCATTTGAAAATATCGGCGCGCCGAAGCAGGCGCTGTATGACTTCCCGCCGTTTTTTTACGCCGACGCCGCAAACTACCTGCACTACGATAAAATCAGCAAAATTTACGATTTTTACGGCAAAGACGCCGAAATTTACGAAAGCCTGCGCGGGCTTAGCCCGCAGGCTTCGCAGCAATCCGCCGAAGCGGAAGGCGCGTCGCAGAGTGCCGCAAAAGCGGACGTCGCTATAAAGAGTGGCTCGAAATCGCAAAGCGCGTTGAAGCCTGCGCCGTGCAAAAAAGAGCTTAAATTTAAAATTTTAACCGATCTGGGCGCAGAGGAGTCGCATTTTAGCGCGATGGTCGAAGCCGCAAAAGAAAAGATAAAAAGCGGCGACGTGTTTCAGGTCGTGCTGGGCGAAATTTTAGAAGTCGGCACGAATCTCGGTAGCCTGGAGTTTTACGAGCGACTCAAAAAGAACAATCCGAGCCCCTATATGTTTCACTTCCCGACGCCGTACGGCTGCGTCGCGGGCTCCAGCCCCGAGCTGATCATGGAGATCAAAAAGGACGAAATTTTCGTCGCTCCCATCGCGGGCACCCGCAGCAGAGGCGCGAATGCCGAGGCCGACGCGGCGCTCGAGCGTGAGCTTTTGAGCGACGAAAAGGAGCTTGCGGAGCATCGGATGCTGATCGATCTAGCTCGCAACGACATCGGCAAATTCGCCGCACCCGCCTCGGTGCGGGTGCAAAACGCGATACGCATCGTGCGCTACGAAAGCGTTATGCACATCGTAAGCGAGGTCTACGGCAGCAAGCCGCGCGGGGTAAGCGCGTTTGAGGTGCTTAGCACGATCTTTCCTGCGGGCACGCTAAGCGGTAGCCCGAAGATCCGCGCGATGCAGATCATAAATGAGCTGGAGCGCTATGAGCGCGGCATCTACGGCGGCGGAATCGGATTTTGGCGCTTTAGCGGCGACGTGATGCAGGCGATCTTGATTCGCTCGGCAATCTTCGTAAATCGCGACGCGCAAAATTCCTGCTCGGACGAGGATTTTAAGCGAAATTCCAACTTCAATTTAGACTCTGTTTGCGGCGAGGAGAAGTCCGAAGCAACGGAGCTTTGCGATTTCGCAGCGCAAAAGGGCGGCGGCGAGGCGCAAAATTTAACTCGTGCGAGCGAGCGCGACGCGAGATTAAATTTAAAAGCTTGCGCGGGCGGCGAGGCGTTAAATTTAGAAAGCGGACTGAGCTTTAGCCGCGCGATGCGGTTTGAGGTCGCTAAATTTAGCGCGGAGAATTTCGGCTGCGAAGGGCTAAGTAATCTCGTATTTATCGGAGCGGGCGCAGGCATCGTTTACGACAGCTCGCCAAAGAGCGAATACGCGGAGATCTGCAAAAAGCGCAAAAGCCCGCTCAAGGCGATCGAGGAGCTATGCGAGGAAGTTTAGACGCTTTAAATTTAGCTAGCCGGGCGCACCGCTTTTCGGTGCGAGTTTGATTCGGCTAAATTTAATAGCGGCTTCGGCGTAAGGACGTTAAATTTAACGGCTAGCTTCATTCGGCGCCGCAATGCCGAGATACATATCGGCTGCAAAGCAGCGTAACGTCGCAGCTGATATAGTAATGCCGCAGCTGCGAGCGGAATTTTAATTTAGCCCGCAAGAGGCGCTAAAACGGCGCTAAATTTAGCCGCCGCAAAGCGGTTAAATTTAAACTATTTAGAATTTTAAAGAGGCGCAAACGCCCTAAAAAAGGATAAAATTTTGATTTTAATGATAGATAATTACGACAGCTTCGTTTTTAATATTTATCAATACATTTTGGAGCTCACGGGTGAGGAGGTGCGTTACTTCCGCAACGATGAGATAACGCTGCAGCAGGTGCGCGAGCTTGCCCCGTCGCACATAATCCTAAGCCCCGGGCCAAATCACCCAAAAGATAGCGGCGTTTGCTTAGAGATTTTGCGCGCGGATTTGGACGTGCCGATTTTGGGCGTGTGCCTTGGGCATCAGGCGATCGGATACGCGGCGGGCGCGGAGATAAAGCAGCTGGAGGTGCCGCTACACGGCAAGAGCTCGTTGATCGAAATTTTCAATGACGGCGTGCTTTTTAGCGGGCTGCCGCGTAAATTTGAAGTGATGCGCTACCACTCGCTTTATGTGGACGAAGCTACGCTGCCGCGCGAGTTTGAAATTTTAGCAAAGAGCGAAAACGACGGCATTATAATGGCGATGAAGCACCGAAGCAAGCCTGTTTTCGGCATTCAATTTCATCCCGAGAGCTTTTTTACCCAATACGGCAAAAAGATCATCGAAAATTTCATCAATTACGGCAAAAAGATAATTTTAAAGGAGAAACTCGTGGTAAATTTCGCCCCGTTTATGTTGAAGCTACAAAAGGGCTTCCCGCTAGATAGCGACGATTATGCGGTCATTTGCAAGGCGCTTTATGAGCAGGATTACGACATCGTGCAGCTTGCAGGGCTGCTCGTGCTGATCAGCGAAAAATCGCTCTATCCAAGCAGCCTCACGGCGCTCGTGCGCAGTATCTTAAAATACTCGATCACCTACGACGATCCGAGCCCGATGTTTGACATTGTAGGCACGGGCGGCGATAGACTAAAGACGATAAATATCTCAACGACCGTGGCCTTTATTGCGGCAAGCTTCGGCGTACGCGTCGCCAAGCACGGCAACCGTGCCATTACTAGCAGATCGGGTAGCTCCGATGCTCTGGATGCTCTGGGCGTGCCGCTACTTAGCGATCTTGCGCAGATTAGGGCGCTGCTAGATCGCACGGGGCTAGCGTTTTTTCACGCGCCGTTTTTTCACAAGATCACCGCCGAGGTCAAAGAGGTGCGCAACCGCCTAAAAATCGGCACCGTCTTTAATATAATGGGGCCGCTTTTAAATCCAAATTTAAGCCTAAGCAATCAGATCGTAGGCAATTATCTGGAGGAAGTAAACGGGCTCATCGCCGAAACGCTGATGATTTTGGGGCGCAAGCACGCTCTAGTGGTGCACGGCATGGACGGCATGGATGAGATTAGCCTGTGCGACGAGACGCTAATCCACGAGGTTAAGGACGGTAAAATTTTAGAATACCGCGTAAATCCCGAGCAGTTCGGCTTCGCTCGCGCATTTCACAGCGATATCGAAGGCGGTGACGGCGAGGCTAATGCCGAGATTTTAAAGCAAATTTTAAAAGGCGAGCTTAGCGGGCCAAAATTTGATATTGTCGTGCTAAATGCGATGTTTGCGCTATACTGCGCGGATGTCGTATCAAGCCCCGCGGAGGCTAAGCTACTCATCTTAGAGGCGATCAAATCGGGCAAGACGTGGAAATTTTACGAAAACTACGTAGGAGTGAGAGCTTAGATGGCTAGCGGCGAAAAGAGGGAGTTTTTAAGCGAGCAGCTCATCAGCTATCTGGGCAACAAGCGCTCGCTGCTAGCGCCGATAGAGCGGGCGATCTGCGAAATCAAAGCGGAGCTTGGGCAGGGCAAGATCAGCTTCGCGGACGTCTTTAGCGGTAGCGGCATCGTCGCGCGCCTGGCTAAAGCGCACTCAAACCTCGTTATCGCAAATGACCTAGAGGGCTACTCGCACGCGATAAACTCCTGCTATCTTTCAAATTTTAGCGAGGAGCTGTGGCGAGAATTGAGCGAGCTACACGCTGAAATTTTAAGAAATTTCACGCCGAAGGAGAGCTTTTTTAGCGAGCTGTACGCGCCGAAGGACGATGAGAATATCAAGGCGGGCGAGCGCGTTTTTTACACGCGCCGAAATGCCCTGATTTTGGGCGGACTTTGCGAGCAGATCGGTAAAATCCCGCAAAAATTTCGCGATTTTTTCACTGCGCCGCTGCTTAGCGAGGCGAGCATACACTCAAACACGGGCGGCGTTTTTAAGGGCTTTTACAAGGACAAAGCGGGCGTGGGCAAGTTCGGCGGCAGCGGCGAAAACGCGCTAGCTCGCATAATGGGCGAGATTTCCCTGCGCCTACCCGTACTTTCAAATTTCGCCTGCGAAAGCGCGGTCTTTCAAGAGGACGCCGCGCGCTTTGCACAGAGCGCGCGCGAGCGCTTTTCGCAGCTTGACGTCGCGTATTTTGATCCGCCCTACAATCAACACCCCTACGGCTCGAACTATTTCATGCTAAATTTGATCACGGATTTTATAAACGAGGGCAAGCGCCCAAATGCTGCCGAGCTTAGCAGAGTTTCTGGAATCCCTGCAGACTGGAATCGCTCGGCATATAATAAAAAATCAAGTGCTGCTGAGGAATTTTTCGCACTGCTGGCGAAATTCCCGGCGAAATTTTTAATAATCTCTTTTAATTCCGAAGGCTTTATCTCTAAGGCGGAATTTTTAAAAAACCTCGCACAAATCGGCTCCGTGCGCACGATAGAGATCCGCTATCCGACCTACCGCGCGAGTAGAAATTTAAACGCGCGCGAGCTTTACGTGACGGAATTTTTATATGTCGTACGGAAGTAAAATTAAAATTTGCGGCATCAAAAACGCCGCCGAAGCCCGCACAGTGCTGGCATGCAGCTCGGCTTTATGCGCCAATTTAGAGTGCGCGGACGACGCTAAAAATTTACCGCAATCAGGTAGCGAGAGCTCAATAAAAAATTCTAATTTTTGCAGCGAAAATTCTAGGCGGAATTTTAATTCGGACGCCGAGAATTCTACGCGAAATTCCGGCAGCAAGAATTTCGCGCCAAATTTTAATCAGGGCAGCGAGAATTTTACCTGTCGCGCACAAAATTATGTAAATTTTACGCCCGAGCAAAATTCCGATTGCGATAAAAATTTTGGCAGCGATTTGCGAGGCCAGGGCGACGGCTCGGGTGCGCGCGTGGAATTTTTAGGCGTGATCTTCGTGTCAAGCTCCAAACGCCGCGTCAGCGTAGAAACAGCGCGCAAAATCGCACGTATCGCGCACCAAAACGGCGCAAAGTGCATCGGAGTTTTTGCTTTGAGCTCCGAAAGACACAGCGCCGCGCCGCACGAGTACGAAAATTTTGGTGACAAAGCTCGCGGCGATAAAATTTGCAAAGATAAAATTTACGCGGGCACGAGCGGCGGCTTAAAATTTTACGAAAACGAGCGCGAGGATTTGAGCGTAAATTTAAACGCAAACTGCGCTGTGTCCGCCTCGGTAAAAGATCTAAATTCTGAAATTTTAGATACGGAAGCCCTAGACGAGGAGCAAATTTTAAAAATTTGTGAGATTTGCAAGCTGGACTGCGCTCAGATTTACGGACGCATAAGCGAGGATTTCAAAGCGCGGCTTAACGCGGCGGGCATAGAGGCGTGGCAGGTGCTAAGCATCGGCGCCGAAATGCCGCCACTTGAGGGCTTGAGCTTCGATCGAATCTTATTCGATGCCAAAGGAGCGAGTTTGGGCGGTAACAGCGTGAGCTTCGACTGGGATCTGCTACGACGCGCTGGGCTTGGCTATCAAGGACGAGACAGCGCAACAAGCGATGAAAAAAACTGCGCGGACAGCACGATTCAAAGCATAGGCGGTACAAAATACGACTCAGCTAGCGGGCGCTACGATACGCAAAATAACGCAGTAAGTGGCGAAAAAAAATGCTATGTAGCGGGCACCGCTCAAGACTCAGACGGCGCAAGGAGCTATCTTAAACATAGCGCGATCTGTAGCGGATATAGCGAGGGGAATTTAAAGCGCGATAAAAACGACAGCTGCGGCAATTCTTGCACGGAGGATGGCGAAAACGGAAATTTGAAGCTCAAGATGGTAAGCGACGTGTGCTGTGCCTCTAATAGCAATGAAGCGAGCGAGCGCGCACATGATATTGTTCGATCGAGCAATACGAAACAAGAAGCGAGCGCCGATCGTCGCGCCGCAAAGAATGACGATGAGTGCAAATTTAGTGCGTGTGCTACCGCGCGGCTGAGTGGTGTAAGACCCGCAAGCGAAGGCGTCAATGATCAATGCACAAGAGACTATGAGACGGGTGCACCAAATATTACGAATGACGGCGGCGAAGTGGACAAGCTGGATGCCACAAAAGATGATAGCGCGAATAAGCATGACGCTGCTGCTAAAAGCGGCACGATCTCTTTCATTCTTGCAGGTGGCATCGGCGCGCAAAATATCCGTGAGGCACTCGCGCTGCGCCCCTACGCTATCGATCTAAACAGCCGCGTGGAGGATGCGCGAGGCATTAAAGATCCACAAAAGATAAGCGAAATTTTGCAAATTTTAAAAAATGCGCAAGGCTGATCTCCGTGTGCAAACTCGCGCGAGAATTATATCTAAATCAAGCGTGTATAAGGAGGAGCCAAATGCATAACGACGAAATTGCTAGGTTTGGCATAAACAAAACGCGGTATGATGAAAATATAAAGGATTTCTTGCAAAATAAAAATTGCGATAAGCAAAATTTGGCGGGCGGTGGGCTAAAATTTACGAGCAATGGCAGGCGAAATTCTATAAATGTCAGCGAGCAAAATTTTACGAATGTAGTTGAACAAAAGTCACAAAGCAATCCCTCTTGCGCCGCTGATACACCCTCGCAAAATTTTAAAACTCAAGCAAGGGATTACGACAAAGAGCCGATAATCATAAAAGATAATTCAATAGAGATGATTAAATTTTATTCGCCATTTCTGTATTTTCTTAATTTCATAGATTTTGGAACAAGGCAAGACTCGCCAAGATCCGTTAAACGCTGGCTAGAACTTTCGGATAAATTTGGCGCCTGCTATATAAAATTTAAAAATTCAGTTATCGAATATTATTCAGAGAAAAAGAGGGCGACTCTATACTCTATAAATTTATCCGAAATAATTGCAATAAAACGCACCTTTGGACCGTCTACTTTTAAAATGACGAAAAAAGGTAAAATTTCAACATTTTTTGTCGCGTTCGTGTGGATAATCCTTTTATCTTTGGTAGTAACTTTTAAAAATAAAATTTCTTATGGAATTTTAATTGTGCCGATCTCCTTATTTTTAGCGTTTGCGCCCTTAATCATATTTAGATTTAAGAAAAATTTGGGATTTGACATAGGAAACGACAGCCTTATTTTTATGAGCAATAGTAATTATATCGAAGCAAGCATACTAACAAGTAAAGAATACAAAGAGCTAAAAGCCTATTTTCTAATCAAAACAGGGAAAAATTTAGATAAAATCCGGCCGCAAATTTTTGTATAGACTATAAAGAATAAAGATGAATAAAAAACAGGGGCTTGAGAAGCTAAAGAAAATTCTAAATGAACGGCGTCAAAATTTAGAGCAGGGTTCAGGGCGGAATTTTGATGCCGAAAATTTTAACAGTAAGAATTCTAAATTTGAAAAACTCACGGATGACTCTACGATAAATACAAACGAAAAACCTAATAAATTTGAACAAAATCCGAGTTGCGCTAGTGATTATAATAAAGAGCCTTTAGTGCTCAAAGATAGGACGAATTTTTATATAGTTCTTGCTACGGTATGCACGCTTGCGATTATGATTTTTATGTATTCATACGAACCCAATCAAACTAGATATAATCAGCTTTTTATAGTATTTCCATTTTTCGGATTGCCTATAATAATGGAATATTTTACAAATTTTTTTAATAAGAAACTTGTAAAATTTTATAATGATCGAGTTACTTATTATACAAACAAAATGCCCGAAAAAACTATATTCTTAGATGATCTTAAGGATGTAAAAAGAGCCTATTTTGCAAGAGATAATGAGTGGCTTAGGAGGCAAGGCGCTTTTTATAGATTTTTCTTAAAATTTGATCCGTATGCTACGATAATCGCTTTTTTATTGATCTGTATATTAGTATTGGCATCGACGTAAGAAAATATATAGAAATAGGTAGTTTCAGAGTATTTTTCATATCTATACTTGCATTTTTGTTTTTATTCATCTCAAAATTTATATATTTTTTGGTTTTTAAATTTCAACTTAGATTTATATTCTACGATAATATGATAATCCGAGGCAAGGATAAAGATATCGCCTTTACGATAGAAACTATGGATGACTACGTTAGGATAAAAGAATTTTTTATGAAAACAAAAGACATTGATTTGGATAAGACCGAGCGCCACGTATGGCTGGATTTTAATTAGCAATTAAAGAGCTTTAGATGAAAGAAGCCTCAATCGACGAATCTTTTAAATTTTAAAATTTAAAGGCGCGACTCTTAAAAATTGATCGTAATTTTTCTTGCGCGGAATATATTTTTATCATTTGCTTTATCGCATTATGAATACGGCTACAAATTCTTAAATTCCATCTCCAGCTGCTTGCGCCGTCTTGCAGCGAGCGCTCTGCGTCGGCAGCGTATTTTTCGATAAGTATAAATACGCTGCCGTAGCTTAACTAGATACGCCGCCTCTATATTCGATTGATCTCTGAAACTAAGTATCAGCCTTAAGCGCTGCGTCTTTGAAAAATCCCCACGTAAAGCGCAAAAATAAAACCGATCGCGACCGCGTAAGGAGCGAACTCGGTGATACCTTTAGCCGAGCTTGCGAGCAAGAAATTGTGCGCGATCGCAGCGCCCGCCGCCATGCCGATGACGAAGACGCCCGAGCTTAAATTTCCCGTGCCGGCCTGCACCAGATGCTTACCCGGGCAGCCCTCGCTGAGGCTGAAGCAAAGTCCTGCGAGCACCATGCCTAAGAAATTCCAAACGAAATCGTTGTGTGCGATAGGCTGGCCGTCAAAGCCGAGTTTGTATTGTCCGAATGCGATATTTGCGATGCTTGCAAACGCGATGACGCTTAGTACGCCCCAAAACATCGAGAAATCGCCGCGAAAAATTCTGCCGAACGCGCCGACGCTGCAAAATTTGCTTCTGTGCATCACCGCACCCACGATAATGCCCGCAGCCAACGAGATGCCTACTGCAGCGTGTTGCGCGCCGGGGCCTTTAGCGGAGATAAAAAGCGCGCCGCCCTCGCCCGTTTTGAGTCCGAAAACCAAGGCCGCAAGCAGCGCAGCGCCCAGTAGCACGGGCAGAATTCCGATCGCGCCGCTAAGCCTTGCCTCTTTACTCGCCTCATAGCCGCGCTTTTTAAGCAAAAACCCAATGAGTACGCCGCAGATCAGACCCGCTAATCCGGCTAGCGCGGTCAAATCGCCGCCGCCTAGGCGCAAAAACGCGCGCCACGGACATCCCAAAAATACAAGGCAGCCGATCATCGCGAAAATCCCTAGGAAAAATTTCGCAAACGGCGAGCTGCCCGTAACCGGCGCAAACTCGCGCGTCCAAAGTACGCTTGCCAAAAAGCCACCGAACACGAGCCCTATGATCTCCGGGCGGATGTATTGCACTGCGGCTGCTCGGTGAAAACCCAGCGCGCCCGTGGTATCGCGTAAAAAGCAAGCGACGCAAACGCCCATATTGCCCGGGTTTCCGAAATGCACTAGCGTCGCACCCAGCACGCCTAGCACGGCGCCTGCGATGATGTACCATTTAACGTTATTCATGAAAAAGTCCTGAAATAATCTAGATCGACCGATCTCTTAGGCGCGATTTTATCCTTTGTAAAATAAAAAGCAAATAAATTCCGATCTAAATTTATGAAAAGCGAAAGATTTAAATCACGAGGGTAGCCGATAAATTTAGACGCAAACGAATCGCGGACGTTTAAATTTAGACTCTTTGTTGAGATAAAAACGCCAAATTTATCTGCCAGATTTCGGCACAGACGGATCGCAACGAGAAGCCATGGCGCAGAGGCGGTCAGACGAAACGCGATACAAACGGATACAGGTAGAGCAGAGCCTAGGAGGCAGAAACGGCGCAAATGAAGTACAAACAAGACGAAGTCAAAACGCGTAAGCGGCTCAGACGGAGCGCATACTTGCCGCCAATAAAAAACAAATTTCAAATGGTCTTGAAATTAAATTTCAACCTTATTTAAGTATGTAGATATATAATAATGTATTTCAATTTTATTTTAAAGGTCGAGGCATGAAAAAGCAAATTTTATTGGTGCCGCTTGCGATAGGCGCAATAGGCGGAGTGAATGCAGCCGAAAACAACGCCACGAAGTCGCAAGATCTGGGCCAAATCGTCGTGCAAGCGACGGTAAGCGCGGTCGATAACCTAAAATACGCAGGCTCGGCCGGAATTTTAACCCCCAAGGATATGAAAGCCAAAACCAACGTGATTGATTCGATCATGCAGATACCGGGCGTTGACGGCAGCATGGATATGGGGCGTCAGATCGGCAGGCAGTTTCAGATCCGAGGATTCGGATATCAAAGCGACGAGCGCGTCATCATCAAGCAAGACGGCGTGCGCAGAAGCGCAGGGATGTACTCCAATATGATCTCATCCTTCCGCACCGATAGCGACATCCTAAAGCGCGTCGAGGTCATAAAGGGCGCCTCGTCCGTGCTGCACGGCTCGGGCGCGATCGGCGGTATCGTAAATATGCAAACCAAAAGCGCGAGCGATTATCTAAGTGAGGGCAAAAGCGTAGGTTTGATGCTAGGACAGAGGCTCGAATCAAACAATATGCATAGCACGCGCGGCGCGGTCTACGGCAAGGGCGAAGAAATTCCGATCGATGTTTTACTCTACGGCAAGCGCGCAAGCTACGGCAACGTTAAGTTCGCAGACGGCGGTACGCACTACGCCCCGGACTACGACAAGAGCTTTAATAACGAGCATATCGATACCGGATTTTTTAAGATCGGCGCAAGCCTAGACGATCACCGCATCAGCTTCAGCGCCTTTGATTACGACGAAAATTTACACACGATGTGGCAGACACTATGGCAAAACGACGCAGATCTCTTCGTAAGCGGGAATTTAAGCCAGAGAGATTACGTTTTTGATTGGAGCTTTACGCCGCAAAGCCCGCTAGTGGATATGTCTTTTAAGGCCTACAAAAGCAGAGCCGAGTATAAACGCGGCTATAAAGATCAACAACCTACGGGCACGCTAGATTACGCCAATAAAGATGATCGCAAGGGCTTGGAGATCAAAAATATCTCGGAATTCGATACGGGCTTTTTAAATCATAGCTTCGCTTTCGGCGGCGATTACGAAAAGCGGCAAGAGGATGCGATCTTTATCCGAAACGGCGTGCTATCGGATTTTGCCTCCTTTCCGAACGAATACAATAGCTACGGGCTTTTCGCGCAGGATTTGATCCGCTTACACGATGATTTGGAGCTTACCTTAGGCGGCAGATACGATAGATTCGATCGTGACATCAAAGGCAAACCCACAAAATTTAAAGATTCCAGATTTTCTCCGCGCGCGGCGATTGCCTATACGCTCTTTGATAAACTTACTCTTTTAGCGGGATACAGCGAGAGTTTCCGCGCGCCTACTCCGCACGAGACATCGCAAGCAGGGCCTATCAACCGAATGTATTATTACATCCCAAATCCCGATCTAAAGCCTGAAACCGTCAAAGAGTACGAGGTCGGATTTAGCTTTAAACAGGATGAAATTTTTACGGACGATCACTTCAATATGAAATTTATCTACTTTAACGGCAATATCAAAGATATGATTGACGTTAAGCCGCTACCGCATCTTGGCGTGCCGCCGGGCGGCTTTTCGCAACAATACGGGCAGTATCAAAATATCGATCAAGCCAAAAGGCATGGTTTTGAGCTAAGCTCAAACTACCAAACGCAGGACTTTGATTTCGGCGCGAGCTTCGAGCGACTTAGAATTTACAATAAAAAGACGCACGAAAACATAAACAATCACGCCAAAAAGTTAAGCGCGCACGCCTTTTACTCGCCTCTGCACGATTTAAATTTAGGCTTTGAGGTAAGCCACTATTTTAAGCCTCATTCTAAGCCCGCTTCCTATTTCGCTCGCAGAACGGAATATTTTTACGTAGATAAGGCTTTCACGATTGTAAATTTCAGAGGAAGCTACAAGATCAAAAACGGCGTTATTCCGGTCCTTGACGGCGCGGATGTAAGCTTTGGCGTAAATAATATTTTCGATAAGCATTATATTAACGCAAACCGCACGCGCGAAACTGTGGTGGTGGGTGCTGGACGAAATTTCTACGTCGATTTGGAAGTAAGATTTTAGATCAAGTTTATACGGGCAAGGCGCAGGTTAAATTTTAAAACCTACCCGAGCTTGCGTCCTCTTTCTTTTCAAATTTAAACCTCATCGCGACCTTTTGGCAATGAGGCTTAAATGTGGCATAAATTTCTAGCGCTATAAAATTCCGCAATTTTTAAAATTTAACAAACTGCAAAATTTTATGGGTCGCAAAGCCCGCAAGCTGCGAAATTCCACGCCTCATCAATCGATAGCGTTGGAACTTTTTAACACCACTAGATGTTTTTTGCCCGCGAAGCTTAGCACTACGGCAGCATTATTTTCGTCGATCTCGCGCACCAGCTCTACTTGCACATCGCTAGGCCTTGCGGTATCCGAGCTAAGCAGCTCATTTTCTAAAATGCTTCTAAATGCCGAAACCTTGGGCTCTTTTGCATCCGATCTTTCTTTTGCTCCCTCGCGAAATTCCATCGTGCCACTCTCGACAGGGCTTACTTTAAGCGGCGAAATTTTATCCGCTGCGCCTATATTCTCGACGCTCTCAGAGTTTTCGTCCGCCTCCGTAGTTTCCGAACGCTCGGCACGCGCGAGCTTATCGTAAAATTTATCGTGCGCACTCTCTTCGTCCGCACTCTCGCCTCTTAAAAAATCTGCGCTATCTACGTTTTTTGAGTCGTTAGAATTTTTGGAATTTAAAGCAGAGACTTCATCTTTCTTCGCAAACTCTTGCGCGTCAGAATAATTGGTAAAATTTGCGTTCTTCGATCCGCTCTGATTTTTAAAAGAGGAGTCGTTTAAAATTTCATCTATGCCCGCTCCGTCCACATCAGCGTTCTCCATGCTAGCGTCGTCTTCAAAAACCCGCCATGTCTCGTCGATACTTTTTTGCGGCTTGTGTGATAAAAATTTTCGCACGCCGACGAAAGCCGCAGCCGCAAGCAGTAACGCTACGATTATCGGCATTACAGAAACCCCGCTGCTACCGCTTTGCGTCGTCTCATTAGCCTCACTCTTTACGCTCATCTTGCTCTGATCGAAAGCGGGGTTTTTTACGCGCAAAATGAGCTTTAAATTGCCGTCTTGAGTAAGAGCATCGACCGATAGATCGGCTCCGGTGGGGAAATTTATCTCGATATCCTTGCCCTTAGGCGCTATCGTAAAGCTTTTTAAGACCTTTTGGTTGGTGCGCATCTCGTTAAATTTCTCATCGCCGCCAAGCCCTTTTAAAATAAGACTCATCGACTGCCCGTCGACGCGGCGCACGATGTCAGGTTTGTATGCGGAGTCAAACGCCAGGGCGATGTCAACGCTGTCGTCGTGGTTGAAAAGATCGTATTGCATCAGATTGGCGCCGAGGCAAAAATTTGCGATTAAAATCAAAAATATCTTTTTCATACTCTTTCCATTAATTAAAAAGTTCGGCGATCTTGCCTTGCAGCTCGCGCCCGCCGTAGTTCGCGCATAAATTTACGATCGCAGTGCCTATGATAGCGCCGTCTGCGTATTCTTTCGTGGCGCGAACGTCGCCGGCAGTGCGGATACCAAAGCCGATCGCTACGGGCAGATCGCTCATCTTTTTAAGATCTGCGACCATATTTTTTAGGCGCGAAATCGGCGTTTGCTTGCTTCCGGTCACGCCGATAGCGCCTACGCCGTAGATAAAGCCTCGCGCGCGGCTCAAAACTCGCGTAGCACGGTGCTCGCTCGTAACACTGATAAGCGGGATGAGCGCGATACCGAACTCCTCGCAAAGCACGAAAATTTCTTCGTTTTCCTCATACGGCAGATCGGGGATTATTAGTCCGCTGATGCCGTAGCGCGCCGCCTGCGCTACAAACTCGCGCGCGCCGTAGGCAAAGACCACGTTGTAATATACCAAAAACACAAGCGGCTTGCGCGTTTGCACACCTTTTAAAATTTCAAATACCTTCTCCGCGTTTACGCCGTTTTGCACCGCGGAAAAGCTCGCCTTAAAAATTTCGGGACCGTCTGCGAGCGGATCGGAATAAGGAATGCCGATCTCAAGCAGATCGATCACGCTTTCGTCTAAATTTGACAAAAACTCCTTCGTGTGCGCGGTACTCGGGTAGCCCGCCACGATGTAGCCGATGTTTGCTTTGCGTTCAAACGCCGCCTTGATCTTATCCATAAATCGTTCCTTTTTTGTAATTCATCACGGTATCCATATCCTTATCGCCCCTGCCGCTTACGTTTACGACGATCGTTTTTCTGCCTTTTAACTGCGGACAGAGCTTTTGCAAATATGCTAACGCATGCGCGCTTTCGATCGCTGGGATGATGCCCTCAAGCCTACAGAGCAGTTTAAGCGCCGTGATGCACTCATCGTCGGTTATCGCTTCGTATTTTGCGCGACTTATCTCGTGCAGATGCGCGTGCTCCGGGCCTACGCCGGGATAATCAAGCCCCGCCGAAATACTGTGAACAGGCTCGATCATACCGAATTTATCCTGCAGCACGATCGTTTTCATGCCGTGGATGATGCCCGCGCGCCCGTTAGTGATGGTCGCTGCGTGATAAGGGGTATGCGCGCCCAAGCCGCCCGCTTCGACGCCGATGAGTTGCACGCTAGGATCATCCACGAACGCGCTAAAAATTCCTATCGCATTGCTTCCGCCTCCTACGCAAGCTAGGACGTAGTCGGCTTTGATCCCCTTGCTTGCGAGCTGAGATTTGGTCTCAGTGCCGATAATGCTCTGAAATTCCCTAACCATCTTCGGATACGGATGCGGCCCGACCGCCGAGCCGATGACGTAAAATACGCTCTCAATTTCGTTCACCCACGCCTGAATCGCCGCAGTGGTCGCCTCTTTAAGCGTTTTTAAACCTGTGTCGATTTTAATCAAATTTGCGCCCAAAAGCTGCATCCTAAAGGCGTTGAGCTGCTGGCGCGCAGCGTCGGTCTCGCCCATATACACGTCGCACTCAAGCCCGAATAGCGCCGCTGCTGTCGCTGTCGCCACGCCGTGCTGCCCCGCGCCGGTTTCTGCGATGATCTTTTTTTTACCCATTTTTTTGGCGAGTAGCGCCTGGGCTAGGGCGTTATTGATCTTATGAGCGCCCGTGTGGTTAAGATCCTCGCGCTTTAGATAAATTTCATGCCCATAGTGCTCGCTAAGGCGCGCGGCGTGATATAACGGCGTCGGACGCCCCGCGTATTCGCGCAGCAAGTAATCGAGCTCGTCTTTAAACTCCTTCGTCTGCGCTATGGTGTTGTACGCATCCTCCAACTCCTCAAGCGCAAACATAGCCGTCTCCGGCACAAATTGCCCGCCGAAACTCC
The DNA here is from genome assembly GCA_963529625.1 of uncultured Campylobacter sp. Taxonomy (GTDB): domain Bacteria; phylum Campylobacterota; class Campylobacteria; order Campylobacterales; family Campylobacteraceae; genus Campylobacter_B. Next base: position 37,097 of record CAURZM010000016.1, read on the forward strand.
CGAAATACGCCTTTTTATTCATCCTATCTCCTCGCATTAAATCGCAAGATTATATAAAATTTCGCGTTAAATTTCGCTTTTTTGACGGCGCCTTTTGCTACGCTATTTTAAAATTTATCGGATATGCAGTCGCAAAAACGCGCGGCGCAAGATAGTAAATTTTAAAATTTACACTTCAAATTGTGGCTAATGCTTTACTTGATGAGTAGGTCTTAGGCACCGTAAATTTAAATAATTTATAAATTTATTTGCTTTCATTGCTAATATCGCTCTTTTTATAATTACCGATAGGACAAATTATATTGTCAGTATCTGTAAGCCTTAATTTTTTCCACTCTTCAAAGCTATTAACTCTAATCAGATTATGTGGGATCTTTGATGGTTCATCAATGATCTCAAGGCACTCGCTCGTCTCTCTTTTAAAATACTGCATAATAAGATGATTATCGTCATTTTCCAAAGCTTTTCTTATACATTTTGCTTTTAACTTAACATAGTCGCTATTGCTTAGAGAATTTTTTGAAAAGAGCCTCATTGGAGCGCACTCACTAATTATTTCCGTATAAATCATACGAAAAACAAAAAACGAAATAATCAGCAAAAATGGTAATAGAATAATATTTTTGTATCGTTTTAAAAATTTCATTTTATTGCCTTATTTAGAATTTTTATATTTTACGGATAAAAACCCTTGATTTTTGTGTTTTACTGCCGCTTATGCCTATACCTGCTGCTATGGAGCTTGATCTACTATAACTTATACCATTAATATCTATAGAAGCCCAGGCACTTAGACATAGCAGCAGAGTAAAGATATGTAGGATAAATTTCATTCTGCTAGGTCTAATCCGGGCTAATCATAATTAAAGTTATATGGTTCGTAGCCGAAAATATGCAAGGTCTTTAAAGACAGCTCTCTAACCTCTATCCAGGATTTGTTCTGATAGACCAAGTAATAGCCATCTTCTTCCCCCTTTAGTATACTGTCGTCTTCAGTATACTTATCTATGAGCTCCTTAAGTTCTCTTAGCGCATCCCTCTCGTATGGCAGAAAGCAAAATCTAAATTGCTCCAATAAAGCATTCTTGCATTCATCACATAGCCAATCTACTATTTCGTCTGCTAATACATAGTAGTCCTTTGTTGGATGAACGATATATTTGTCCTGATATTCCAAAGAAGCCATTCGACTTAGATGACACATAAGTGCACCTTTCTCAAATATCTCTTTTTCGTTAATTTGCATTTGGGTTTCCTTTTATTGGGATGTGGGTTTCGACCTCAATCAGGGTCGTAGTCAAAGTCGTCAAGCTCGTAGCCAAAAATATGGATTGTTTTTAGAGCTAGTTCTCTAACCTCTATCCAGGATTTATTATGATAGACCAAATATTCGCCTATGCCTTCCAGTAAGCTGCCGTCTTTAAGATATTTATCCATAAGCTCCATAAGTTCTTTTAGTGCATCTCTCTCGTAGTGTAAGAAACAAAATTTAAATTCCTCTTCCAAAGCCTGTTCACAAGAAAAATATAGCATATCTACCATTTCTCCAGGTGATAAATAGCGTTCCAATGTTGGGTGCGCGATATTTTTTTCTTGCAGTTCAAGAGAAGCCATCAGGCACAGCCTAAATAAAAGTGTACCTTTATTAAATATCTCTTTTCCGTTAATTTGCATTTGGATCTCCTTTTATTGGGATATGGGTTTCATCAGTATCATATGGTAATATTTTACCGGAATCATCAAAATACTTTTTTCTACTAGCAGGAATTCTTAAAACCCATCCGTTATTAGTATTTGCGGTGCTTGGCAATTTAGGATTGTTTTCCGGTGCATGTATTCTAACTCTTTCTACACCATCTTTATCGACAAATTTTATTCCTTTACCGTCATTTTGTAGCATTACTTTCCAGTCTTTCGGCGCTCTTGAAAATATCTCTTCAAATGATGCGCCTGTTAGACCGGTGAAATCTCCTACATTAGTCGATGTTTCCTGTCTAGCCAGCCATTTTAAATTTCTTGACATTTAGCGTAAGCCGTTTCCGTCTACTACAAAAATTTAATTTTACTATATTATTTCAATTCATTAAACGAATTTGAAAACATTTTGCCTTTTTCTATTACGTGTTCTTCTTCTGATGTAAAATTAATATCTTCGGGCAGAAATTTTAAGTAATATTTTATCTCAGAAGCCGCCCTCCTTAGCTCTTTATTTATGCAATAAGCGAATCTGCTTTTATTATTATCATAAACCTTAAAATATTCATAGTAACAAGGATCTTTCCTTTCGGCATCTTGAGAAAACCGATAATCCAATGCCCAATACATTAGACCGCCGGCGATCAAAGTCACTAGTGTTAAAAATACCTGTTGAAAACTATTTTTCATTTTTTACTCCTTGCATATTTGGTTTAAATTTCTCCATGCCTTCGTCGGCAATGTTTGGTAGAAAAAATACATTATTGTAGCGATAGGATCCCCTTGTTCCTTATACAACGACAGATCTTCCTGTTTTTGTATAGATTAAATTAGAAAGCTCCTGCGCATAATTTGCACTGCTACATGCAGCCAAATGGATAGCTATTACCCTCCCCTTTTTCCAGGTACTATCATTTTTTATAAATTTTTCATACAACTCTTCTGGTGTGTATGCGGCAGATCCTTGAGAGATGAGGGCGGCGGTTAAAAGAGTAAGGGTAAAGAAAGAAAGCTGTCTTGTAAATTTATTCATTTTTACCTTTTGAGTGGAGTATTAGAAATTTATTTTCTACGCTATCTTTATTCCCGCACAAATTAATAATATATCCCATCTATGCACACTTCGGCATTTAGTTCGGCGCACATTTTTATCATTTCTTTACTAAAGTCGATGGAATATATATCGTCCTTCTCCGCCGCGTCTATCATTATATCGATGTTAACGTTTAAATTTAATGCCGATATCCTCTTTTTAATATCGCCAAAGTTTGCTTTTAAAATTTCATACAGATCTTTTAACGCATCGTCCGTGTATACGTGCTCTTTCTTGGCAGTATAGCATAGCCAGCTACAGCTATTTCTAACCTTGCCGCGCCTTTCATCTATGTCGCCGATTTTATATTTTTTTACATAGCTGATTTTATGTTCATTAGTTTTTTCATTGAGGATCAAGTCCGACAAGTCAAAGTTATATTTATCCGACGATGCATAAAAAGCAACATACATAGTAGTCATTTATGCTCCTTATAAATTTACAAACCCACCGAACCTCTATAATTACCCATTAACGGCTAAATTTTAAATTATGAGATTATGCTATCTCTACCGATATTTGAGCGTCGATTTTGCCGCTATTTTCTTTTAAAATTTCAGGAAATCCCAATTTTATAATCTGTTCTTCGGAGAGGCTATAAGAATAGTGGATATTTGACTCTATGCTCAGCGGAGCGACTATTTTCGCAACTTCGCTAAAAGGCAGCTTAACGTCCAATAGCGCCAAGTAAAAAGCTTCCGTATCGCTATCAAAGACATTTATATAGCAGCCTTTTATATTTTTATCGCCGCTATTTGGAGCTTTGATTATTCTTTCATGGCTAGCATAGGATTCGAAGAAGTATGAAAAACCGGGCTTAACCATATCAATGCATCCAAAAGATCTCATCTGCTCTATGTTTAAGCTATAGCAATATACATAGTAGGGATCGTCTGCATCCGATTTTACGATCGGTTTTATATCTTCTAAATCAAGATCTATTTGCCGCGAATCGGCATAGCTCTCATCGATACCGAAAGATGTTATCTCATAATATGTCTTATAATACATATCGCGTATATGAAATTTAATTCGCTTATCTCTTAAAAGCTTTGGATCTATTTTTAGATCTAGTTTTTGCGCGTCCGATTTCGCAATCGATTCGGGCTCGAATATAAATTCTTTTCCAAAACGACCGCTTTGCCCTTTTGGAATTTTAATTCCATAGAGTTCCCGTCCATCTCTTACCGGAAAAAGATAACGGAAAATACCTTTTATACTTTTCATTTTTGAATCCTTCTTGTTTTATTCGCTTTCTCAACCCGCTTAAATTTACGTTATGCTCGCTTGGATACTCTGCGCGTATTGAAATTTTAAAATCCGCGCCAAGCATCTTTCGCCTGACGGCTAGTACTTTCTTTTTACTATATCGTCTTTCTTTACGAAATACTCTTTTTGACCGCAAGGATAGTAAATTTTGCACCACTTGTCGCCACAACTTTCGATAGGAACAAGTCCCGCCAACCCTGCGTTTATCTGCGTAGGTATAAAATTTTGCTCTGTTTTAATATAAATTGTACGGTGCACGTTTTTTTTAAAGGCATAAATTTTGCTATCATCGATTTCATAATCTGCTCCGAAGTCGAAAATGCCTGCACACTGACTAACAAATCCATAATTGTTGCTTGTTAAAAATTTATTGGGTATCGGATTCATGCAGCCGCTAAATATTGCCATCCAAATTATGGCTAATGCTAATGTCAAAATTCTCATATTATTTTCGCTCCTTTATTGGAATTCTATTTATGACGCCTTATGATATTCCCGTGCGGATATGCTTAAATTTTAATTTATACCTTAAGGCGGCGCCTCATCTTTTATACGGTATTATATCACTCTTTTTTACAAATACTTTTATGTCACTGCACTTTTCAACGACCTCGCACCACTTATCATCGCAGTGGTTAATTACAAATATAGGATAATCGGGTCTTGCCAAAACATTATTTTCATTTTTAGATGCATAGGTTCTATATTCTCCCTCATAAAAATAACTATATTTATACCTATCTTTAAACCAATACATATTCTTTTGAGCGGACTTGTCATCGGCGCCGGCGCATTTGGCGGCATATTTCATAAAATACGGCTCACACCCGCAAAAGAATAATAACAATATAAAAGATATAAAATATTTCACAACTCTCCTTTTAAGTATAAAATTAATATCATTTTACTATATCGTCCTTCTTTACAAAATACTCTTTTTGACCGCAAGGATAGTAAATTTTACACCATTTGCCTTCGCAGGATTGGATGGGGATTACTATCTCATCATAATAAGCAAATTCCTCTTTATCTTCATAGAAAATTTTACGAATAACGCCATCTTTAAATTTATATATAATTTTTTGATCTATTTTTTCGCCGCATTCGCCGTAAAAGGCACTGTCTTCGTGTTTTGCAAAAGTGATTTTATGCCCTAAAATCGTAGGGCTGCACCCATATAGGCATAACGCGATAAAAGATATAACAAAATTTCTCATTTATTCTCCTTATTAAATCTATTTATAATATCATTATATGGATAAACATGATTGATATAAAATGGATTATGTTCTATATATGTTTGATTTTGTTGCACTTTCATCTATACACCATTTATAACATTGCTCCAAAATGTCGGCATAATAATAGCACTAGGATGACTCACTAAATCATATTCATAGTTATAGGTATTTTCTCCAAATTGGATATTAAATGGCGTTCCTGCGTATATAGTCTTTTTAGGATGCTTATCGAAATTTTTTAACCCAGAATTTAAAATCGCACTTCCTTGAGAGTGCCCTATGACTACATTGTCATTTTTTATCTCATGCCCCACCTGTCTCGCAATTCCTATAGTAAATGGTAGCATATCTACCAGACTTTCTAAAAGATCGGGCAAGAATCCCCTACTTGGATTATATAAGACCTTGTAATCTTCGCCTACCATATAGCGAGCCTGATCGTTTGCATTATTTTCATCCGTCAAAATTCCATTAACAAAAGCCCTCTTTGATTCCGGATTGCCTAGTATCTTAAATTTAGGATCGCCCGTTACTATCGCCCCTATGTTGGCTAACAAACCTCCGTTATTTTCATCGCTAGGGATTAAACCCAAAGAGTAAGTGCCTAAGGAATTTAGCCCTTTTGCAATGGTTCTTTCAAAAGCGTTGTTTGAATTTTCGCTCGGCATATGATTTGATAACGAATCCGTAAGGAGTAGAAGCTCTTTTTTGATTTGATCTCTTCCGTCCTGGCTAAAAAATCTATGATCTATATCAGCCTTTGCGGATGAGTACAAATTACTATTTACGATATCTTTTTGTATTTTAGCCGTATCTCTATTTAGTCTGCTTAGTTCATCCGAGCCAGCTTCATTATTGATTATTAGATTGCCGCGTCCTACAGTAGCTAAAGTTTTATCTAAGCGTACTGAATGCGACCTGCTTAGCGATACGCTTGATGAGCTGAAATTTTTGCTATCTTCCTTGGCTACCTTTTCTTTTATGGACTTAATCGTATTTTGAATATGCTCGGCGCTTAAGTCGTCTTGTTTTAATCTAGCGCTCTCTTTAGCTTCAGCGTTCTTGCTATCACTAGCTTTGCTACCTCCATCTTTACTTCCGCTTCCCTCTTCTTGTTGCGGATCTTTAAAAGCATAATTTGCCCCTATGCTTAAAGAATTTGATTTGTCGTATCTGGTGTTGCTTAAATTTGAAAAAGTTAGGGTATCTGTTTTTAATCTAAGCTTGCCGTTATCTATGAAATTTCCATTCTCATCATAGTAGCCTGCGGCTATTAGTGAACCTTTCAGATCGGTATTAGCTCCTACTTCTATGTTTAGCTCTTTGGCAGTTATACTAGATAGCACGGTCTGTTTTACCATAGTGCTTGATTTGGATCTGGAGTAGTTGGCGTTTATGCTTGAAAGTTTGGAATTTGAATACCTTACTATGTTATTGCTTATGGCATAAGGACGAGAAGGATCGGAGGTTGTTTTACTGCCGCTTATGCCTATACCTGCCCCTATAGAGCTTGATTTGCTATCGTAATTATAGCTATCTCGCAGGCTTGCTAGGCTTAGATCATGTCCTACCTTTAAAGCTAAAGCGTTATCCGCTCTAAGGTTAG
>CAURZM010000017.1:0-38752 GCA_963529625.1 uncultured Campylobacter sp.
TATTGCGGAAAATTTTAGGAGCGAAATTTGAAAACGAGATATTATCTGTGCTTGGCTTTCATCATAATAATATGCGCTTCCGGCATAATATTTTATTTGGTCGAAAAAGAAGAAACCGATCCATATGAATGGATATGTAATCTGGATGGCAATCTTACAGATATACAGCTTAAGGATAGGGCGTTAAAGTGTATGCTTAAAAAGATGCATGAGAGCGAAAACTTTTCTAAAGAAAAAATCGCTAAAAAAATAAATGATATCAGAATAGAATATAAAAATCTTCACATCGAAGAAGATATCGAAGATATAGAATTAAAAGATTATTTAACACGCATCCATAGTAAATGTCATGGGGACGAGCGCCCCGATAATAAATGCGAATTTTATAAAATAGATAAAAGACTAAATTTAGATTATCTTATGGATTTAGGCTCAAAAATTTGCAGAAACGGCAAAGCGATACAAGATGCCGAGACCTATATAGATAAAGAAATTTTTAAAACCGAAGTCGTATATCCTTGGGAAGATAAGGAAAGTTTGGTTTTAGAAAACGGGGATCTAAGATACAATCTATATTTTGCTAGCGAAAGCGATATGGATAAAGCAATAATAAATTATGGAGTTTATAAGTACAAGATAGATCTACAAGATCCAAATATAGATATTAATAATATCGAAGCATCGCTCATAATTCCTATAAATTTATTATTTCTTAATTTATATAAACCACTTAATGGCGAAGAAAATGGAAATTTTAAAAATAATTTGGAAGAATTTTGTATGACTTATAAAATTTATGAAAATAGCGATATAGACACTAATCGCCCATTCAATAAAATAGCTTTCAAATATAGAGATAATTATGCAACATATGATTTTTATATCATATTGATAGATAAGAGCTTTAAATATATCGTTGGCTACAGAAATACACTTTTGAGTTATATGGGATATTACTACGATGAAAAAGAGAAAACAATAAAACAAATATCGGATAAGGAGCGATAAATGGCGGATATAACTAAATTTTACCTTTGCGGGAAGAGGTGCGACGAGCGCGCAAGAGAGCCAAATATCTACGAATCATTGAGATGAAATTTGCTAGAGTAGATCAAGCGAAAGCCCGATTTAATGATATTTGAGACATTCTAAAATTATCGCGGATTAAGTCTATGTGAGGTATATTGCGGAAAATTTTAGGAGCGAAATTTGAAAACGAGATATTATCTGTGCTTGGTCTGCATCATAATAATATGCGCTTTGTGCGCGATACTTTCGATTATCGCGGAGTATAAATACCCAAATTTAGCCGAAAAAATTGAAACCGATCCATATGAATGGATATGCAATCTGGATGGCAATCTTACGGATATACAGCTTAAGGATAGGGCGTTAAAGTGTATGCTTAAAAAGACCTATAAATCTATAAATATTTCAGCGGAGGAATTCCGTGATATGGAAAGAAAAATAAAGAAGCAATACGGTAAAGTGGACGATGAATTTTATAATTTTTATAGCGGGTTGGCGGAAAGATGCGGTGGAAATAATCGTCCAGATAAAGCTTGCGAATTTTTCATTGTAGATGACAATATAAATTTAGAATATTTTATGGGTTTGGGAGACAGGGCTTGCAACGGTAAACAAGCCGTAGCAAATTTCAAAGATTTTGTAAATATGTCCATGCTCAAAGGCGAAGTTGTTTACCCCTGGGAAAATAATAATAGTTTAATCTTGTCGGATGGAAATTTAAAATACAAATTATATTTTAGCGGATTAGAAAATGATAAACATGTATTTGATATGTTATTTACGGAAAAAATATTTTTAAATGAAATTAATCCTAAAATATACGACCACAAATATCCTAATGATAAAATTTTTTCTATTCCAACCGACATGCTATTTTTTGATATGTATGTAAGCCTAATAGATAAAAAATACGATAACTTTTGTAATTTATATAACTTTAAAAAGAAAGATATAAAACCGTATAAAGCATTTTTTGAGTTAGAAGGTAGAAAATATAGTCGGTATGCTTTTTATCTAGGTATTTTTGATGAAAATTATACATATAAATACGATATAAAAGATAATTTGCTGGGTGTGGAGCAAGGATATTATTACGATGAAAAAACCAAAGAGATAGAACGAGAGCAATAAAATAGAATTTATAAAATTTACCCGCCACGACTGCTTAAAATCCCATATTTAGCGCTATTTGCCTCTTGCGCCGCGAGTTATCATCAAGGACTGCTCGTAGAAAATTAGCAGCGTTATTGAAACGCCGGTAGCCAGTGCCAGCGAGATTGAGACCGTGGCGAGAGCGTTGTCGAAAAACGAGATTAGATGAGCTAGCTTCTGTTCTACATCCGCAGCTCTGATATAAGAAAACAGCGCCAAAACCGCCTTGTAGGCGTAGATGCCTGGGATCATCGGAAGCAGCGCAGGAAAGGCGATGATCTCTGCGGGCACCTTGAGGCGCTTGGCGCAGAGCATACCCAAAACGCCGATTAGAAACGACGCAAAAAGCGTCGCGGCGGCGATCGAAAAAATTTGGCTTTGAATCAGCAAAAACCTGCACGAATGCGCTACCGCCGCAAGCAGCGCCGAGAAGGCAAGCGTCTTTTTAGGCGGCATGCACGCATACGCAAACCCGAGCCCCGCCGCAGCGGCAAAGCAAGCGTCCTTAAATACCAAAAGCGCTATATCAAACATTTACAAGCCCCAAATTTGAGATGCTAAGCGTCAGAAAGAGCCCGATCGCGATACAGATGATCAAAAGCCCGGTGTTCAGCCCTCTGCTGATGCCTACGAGCATATTTTCGTTTAAGATGTCAAATACCGAGTTGATCAGCCAGACGCCGGGGATTAAAAACAATATGCTCGAACCCACGGCGACGTCGGGCGTGGCGCTAAGCCCGTAGCGAGCGCCTAGCGAGACGATGAAGGAGACTGCGAACGAAACCACGATGTATTGGATTTTTAGGTTGATTTTAAGCTTGCTAAGCAGATAACGGGCGCAAATTCCAAAAGCCGTAGCCGCAAAAACGAGCGCCATCGCGCCGCCATCGCCGCCGAAAAGCTCGCAGAATGCGGCATTTGCGACGCTTAGCAAAACAAGAGTTTTAGCAAAGCTTTTCTTCTGCGAGGTTAAAATTTGAGTAAATGCGGCTTTAGCGCGCGCAAGGGGAATTTTCTCATCGTAAATTTCCCAGCTAAGCGCGCTTAGCTCCGAGATCAGATCGAAGCTGATCTGCGCCGCAGCGCCCGTTTTGACGTAGGTGCGGCGAATGGAGTTGTCCGCAGGATCCATCACGCTGATGATGAAGTGGCGCACGAAGATCATCAGGCTCGCCTCATAGTCGTAAGCGTCCGCTATCCTGCGTACGCAGTGCTCTATACGCGCGGTGTAAGTGCCGATACTAAGCATCTTGGCGGTGTATTCGCTAAGAAAATTGGTGAGCTCTTGGATTTGCGGTCTCACCGCTTCTGCTTCTTTTGTCGCTGCTTCTGCTGTCATTATTTCCTCCGCTGCCTTTGTAATCTCAATATCGTTTTGCGCTGTTTTTGCCATTTTTGCTTCTACGGCGCCCGTAGCAGCCTCTATTTCCGCAGCGTTCGCCGTTTTTGATGCCGCTTCGGCGTCCGTTATCGCGGAATTTTTATTTTTAAAATTTAATGCAGCGGCAGCGCCCGTGGAGGAATTCTCGCTATCTAAATTTGACGCGGCGGCAATACCTGCGGCGGTAAAATTTTGGCTGCTTAAATTTTGATCGTTTAAATTTGTCGTCGTTTCGGAATTTAAGTTATCTAAATTTAACGCCGAGGTTGAATTCTCGCCGCTAGAATTTTTTGTCGCCGCCACAGAGCTTTCATCGCTCAAATTTGAAGCGGCGGAATTTTGCTCGTTTAAATTTAACGCCACCGCAGAATTTTCATTGCAGTCCGAGCTTTGCCCGCTTAAATTTAGACTTTCGGCATCCTCGCAAGATCCGCTAAATTTAGAATTTTTCACGCTTACCTCAGGCTGATAAGATCGAGCGGGTTGATGTGGTAGTTCTGCTGCGTCACTTCAAAGGTCAGATCCGAGCCGATGCGCCCGATGATGTAGCCCTTTTTGACGTTGGAGCCGACGCGCACGGTAGGCGGGATCTGATTTAGATGCGCGTAGATCGTGTGGATGCCGCCGCTGTGCTCCAGGATCACGACCTTATCGAGCACGGCGGTTTCTTTAGCAAAGACCACTTTGCCCGGCAGCACCGCCTTAACCTGCGTGTCGCCGCTGTTTGAGCCGAGCACGATATTTTCGTTGAAAAGCTTGATGTTATACACGGGATCGTTGTAGTTGCCGAATTTCCGCTTCAAATACGCGCCGCTTAAAGGCGCTGCGGTCTTGGCTCCGCTGTATTTTTTGACGCGCGAGGACTGATAGCTCGAGCCGTACTGCTTGACCTTTTGGTTGATCTTACTTACGCGCTCATCCGCTGGCTCGCTCACTTCTGGCTCGGGCTCGCTAGGAGGCGCAGGCTCTGGTTTGCCCGCCTTTTTGGCAGCCGCTTTTGCTTTGGCGTACTCTTTTTCGCGCGCCTGGCGCTCCTTTTGCTTCTGCGCTTCAAGCTTTGCTTGGCGTGCCGCTTCCTCCTTCTGCGCTTTGGCTTTTTCCTCGGCGTCGTCGATGATCTTAAGCTCCTGCAGGGTCTTAGATATGGCGTCTTGCTCGTCGTTTATCTTCTCCAGGCGCGCGATGTAGTCCTCTTTGTCCTTTTTCATCTGAGCAAGCTTCTCTTTTTGGGTGGTTTGCTTGGCGTTAAGCTCGGTTTTTTTCTTATCGTAGCCCGCCATGCTTGCCTGGATCGATTTGATCTTTTTGTTCTGCTCGTTGATAAAATTTTGATTATTTTCGTAGTCTTTGATCAGCCCCTTCAGCTCATCGTTCATAACGACGCCGAGCCCCTCTAAAATTTCGCTAGCCATGATAGAATCGGGCGTGGTGGTGGAATTTACGTCGGTGATGAGATCAAACGATAACTCTTGCGAGATCACGCTTGCGATCTTGCTTTCTAGATCGTTTTGCACGCTAAGAAGCGTGACGTTTTGGCTATTTAGCTTTTCAAGCTCCTGTGCTTCGGCGGCGTATTGATCCTTTAAGCCCTCGATCGCGTCGCTTAGCTGCTTGATCTCGCCCTCGCGCTTTTTAAAGCCCTCCTGCTCCTTTACGATCTGGCTTGCGATCTCGTCGATCTTTTGCGAAAGCCGCATTTCCTCCTTTTGCGAGCTTTTGAGCTCTTGGCCCGCTTTGGCGATCTTATCTTTCGTGCTTTGCTGCTTTGCGGGCGCGGCATAAGCAAGAGCCGCGGCAAGCCCCAGCGCAAGAAGCGGCGCTAAAAAAGCCCTTTTCATACTCGTTTATTTCCGATTTGCAGCATCACAAAACTTACTGCGATGATAGATAGCGCTAAAGCCACGCCTAAAAGGATCAGCGCGTCGTAAGGCAGCACTATGGCGGTGCGTAGATCGCCGATACCTTTAAGCGTGGTCGAAAACACCTCCCAAGAAGGAAGCGCAATGTAGAAGCAGGTCACGATCAGTGTGGCGATGAAAGAGTCTATTATCGCCATTCGGTAGAGCTTGCCGCTTTTTATCAGAAACGACGCGCCGAAAAGCTCCATGATCTCGATGCGCTCTTTGTGTTCGTAAACCCAAATACGCATCTGGCGGTGAATTAACATCACTCCTAAAAGCACGATCAGAAACGCAAAGCCGTAAACGAGGCTTTTGATAAGTAATAAAATTTTAAAAATTTCATCGTGGGTCTTTTTAAAAATTTCAACCCGCGTAAGCGAACCTATGGATTTTAGATCCTGCTCGATCTTGGCAAGCTGCGCGGCGTCGGGGAAGCTTTCGAGCTTGACGCTATAAAATTTAGGCAAATTTTTACTAAGCTCGGCAAAGGCGTTTTGTGAAATTTTACCCTTCAGCCGCTCGGTGATGCCCGCTGTGGAAATTTCGCTAATCGAGCTGATCTTCGGCACCGCTTTTTGCGCGTCTTGCAGGCTGAGTGAGGTTTTGGAGACTAGCACGATGTTATATTCGTTTTGGATCGAGCGCTCGTAGCTTTTGGTTAGGTTGCTCATAAAAATTCCAAACTGCACCGAAAAAAGCAGCGCAACGAGCGAAAAGATCACGCCGAAATGGGTTTTAATCGATTTCATTTACTTTAGCGTCCTTAATCTCAAAATGTCGGTGCCTAAAACGAAGCGTAGAGGGCATTTTGTGCGTCACGATGACGACGCAGGCGTTCCACGACTCGCACGCCGAGCGCAGCAAATTCCAAATAATGGCGCTGGAGTAGTCGTCCAAATTTCCCGTAGGCTCGTCGCATAGCAGTAGGCGCGGATTATGTGCCATCGCGCGCGCCAAAGCCACGCGCTGCTGCTCGCCGCCGCTAAGCTCTAGCGGATACTTACCCATCTTATGCCCGAGCTCGACGTGGCGCAGTAGCTTTTTGGCTTGGTCTTGGCAGACCTGCTGATTGTAGCCCATTATCATTAACGGAAGCATTATGTTGCGCTCGATCGTCCATTCGTTGATCAGACGGTAGTTTTGAAAGATAATGCCGATGCGCTGGCGTAGGGTGCGCAGATCGGAGTTTGTGATGCCCTTTAGATCGCACAGGCAGACGTTTAGCTCGCCGCCGATGATGTCGATACCGCCGTAGAAGGACTTAAGCAGCGTGGATTTGCCGCTGCCGCTCTTGCCCGTGATGATGACGAAGTCCTTCGCACCGATGCCGAAGCTCGCATCTTGGATGACCGCGCCCGCCTTTTCGTAGCCCAGCGTGAGGCCCGCTGCGGTGATGATGTTGTAATCGTCCGTTATCTCTGCCATTGTGAAAATATCTCCGAAATTTTTTGATGTGCCGCGTGGTTTTCGCGCGTAGGAAGCGGGCGGCGGATGAAGTAGCGCGTACCGCTTTCGCTTGCGCGGATGAAACACTGCTGCGGAAAGTCGAATGCCCCGAGCGAAAGCAGGATTAGCACGTCTTGCGGTTCTGCAGCGCCCGACTTACTTTGCCGTTCGTTTTGCTGCTCGGTGTAGCTTGGTTTGCTTTGCCGTTTGTTCTGCGGTTCGGCGCAGCTTGGTTCGCTTTGCCATTCGTCTTGCGACTTAGCGCGGCTTGGTTTGCCTTGCCATTGCTGCTCGGCGTGATTTAATTTGCCTTGGTGTTCGGCTTGCAACTCGTCATGGCTTAGCTCGCTTCGGTGACCGATTTGCGACTTGACAGAATTTGACTTATTTTGTAATTCAGCTTGCGGTTCAGCAGTGTGGTTTAACTCGTTTTTTAGTTCGGCTTGCGGCTCATTTTTGTAAGATGCGGCACTTGCGTTTGTTGTATTTTTAGCATTCGCTGCGCCGCCGTCTGTTAAATTTACGCCGTTTGTGCTCAAGCGATCCTCGTTTAAATTTGCGCCCGTTTCATCTGCATGGTTTGTATTTAGTACGTCGCTCGCTTTTTTTAGAATTTGCGTAACGTTTGCTTCGTCTGTGTGGGTTGCATTTGATGCGGCGCTTGCTTTTGCTGTACGGGTCGCCGCGAATGAGCCATCCAAATTCGGCACATTGCTTGCATCTATTGTGCCGATCGCTGCGGGTGTATTGCTCGCACCTGTCGCGTCGATAGCTGCAAGCGCACCCTCCGTGCCGCTAGCATTTAGCGCGTTGCTTGCGTCGATTGTTGCGAGCGGGTTATTTGCGTTTAGTGTATCGCTTGCGGCGGCTGCGCTGTTTATCTGCGTGCCTTGCTTTGTTACGATCTGCTCGCAGGCTAAAGCGCGCTTTTCGCTCGGGGCGAGGTGGCTAAATTTAGCGCTTACCGCGATGGGAACGTCGCTCGTTAAATTTACGCCGCTTGCGCTCAAGCGATCCTCGTTTAAATTTGCGCCGGTTTCATTCGTGCGGTTTGTATTTGGCGCGGCGCTCGCTTTTTTTAGAATTTGCGCAGCGTTCGCGCAAGCTGAAATTTTATCGCCCGCTGTCGTAGCTAAAATTTTGCCGCAGTCTACCGAAATTTCATCCGTGCTTGCGCGCTCGGTTAAATTTTTGCCGCGTGCCGTATCTGATTTTATGGTCTCGAACATGCCGTAGGCGCCCGCTTCGTGCGAGATAAAATTTCCATCTAAGTTTGCGCAGGAATTTAAGCCCGTTTTTGAGGTAAAATTCGAGTCATCGCCCGAGCTTAAATTTACGTCGCTTTTAAAATCTAACGCATCCAAATTTCTGCCACCATCCGCGGTGCAAGCCCAGTCCGCGTCCAAGCTTTTCTGCGCGTCAAAGTAAAAAATTTCCTCAAAATGCACGAAAAAATCCTCGCCTTTGAAGGTAAAATTTTTAAAATTTCGCGCGATTGCCGCCGCGTCAAATTTTAAAAATTCCATCTCAAACCGCTGCGGCTCGCCACGGCCCGCGGTTTTGTTCTCATAGATCAGATCGTAGATGTCCTTATCCATTTTGCGCCATCTATCCTCGTATTTGCTCGCTACGGCGGCGTCGCGGTTTTTGAAGTGCGAAATTTCGCCCGCTTTGCACTGAACGTAGGGCGAGAGCTTTTGCATCGCGTAGAGGAAGTACTCCTCGCTGTCGGTGCGAAGCTCTAAGCGGCCGCTGCGCCCGAGCGTGCGTGCGATCTGTGAGGCGAACTCGTCGCTTATGACGCGGCGGTGCGGCGCGTCGTCCCACGGCACGGGGAAGTGCAAAAATACGCGCTGCAAGCAGCCCGCGGGAAGCAGGCTCAGCAAAATCCGCGCATCGGTGGCTATGAGAGCGACGTTTTGCAGCCCCTCGCGGATCGCTAGCTTTGCAACCTGTTCGATCGCGGGCTTGTAAATTTCGATGCCGATTAGCAGCGCGTCTTGATTTGAGCGCGCTTGATGAAGCAGGTGTCTGCCCGAGCCGAAGCCGATCTCGATAAAAATTTTATTAAATTTAGAGCTTTTTACGAGGGATAAAATTTCATTCTCGTCCAAAATCAGCGGCGTTTTTTCGGTAAGCGAGCTGTCTTTGTAAGCAAACGCCTGCGAGATGATCCGCCCGCAGAAGCGCTCTTTAAAAATTTCGAGCGCTCGTTGCAGATGGCCGATCTTAGCGGGCTTGGTAATCTTTTCGCCCTTTACTATCACCTTGTCGCCGCTGGGCTTTAGGGTGATAAAAAACTCGCTATCAAAGCTTCTGGTTCGCACGAGCGTCAGGTTTCTGCCGCGCGCCGTTTCTAAAAATTCGACCTCGCCGAATCTAGCCGGCAGCCGCGGCAGGCTCACGCTTTGGGTTATGAAATTCGGCAAACTTTATTCTGCCTGCGCTGCGGCAATGACTGCACTAGGCTTGGACAGCTCTCCGTTTTCGGTTTTGACGGTGATGCGGTATTCGTATCCTTCGCCGTAATCGATATTGTCGATATATTCAGCGCTAAGTCTGCCGCGAACCTCTTTAATCGTGCTCCATGACTCGCCTCCCTTAGGACGGCGCTCGATTAGATAGGAGCTTACGCGAAGATCTGGATGCGGACGCCAGATGATCTTAACGCGGCCCGGAAGCCCGTAGATCGCCTGCGCAAACGGCACGGATTCTAGCATCTTTGCTGTGCTTGCGATAGCGACCGGAGAAGGAGCCGAAACGCCCTTGGCGCCGTATGTGCGCACTGTGTATTTATACGAAGTGCCCGGCTGCAACCTCGTATCTACGTAGTGAGTGGAGTATGGATCTGCGATGGTAGCGATCTTTTTGGCTTCGCCGCCATTTGCGGGCGCTCGGTAAACGACAAAGCCCAGTACGGCGGTATTGTTGTCGTATCTAGGCCACTCAAGTCCGATCTCATTGTCGCTCGTGATCGTCCTGATGCCCTCCACGCGCGGAAGGCTCTCGTCGCTTGCGCTAGGCGCGCTAGACGTAGCGCAGCCAGCCACTAATATCGCTAAAGTAGCGCTCAATGTTAGTCGGTAAAATTTTTTCATAAATTTCATCCTTTACCTTTTGATTTGTCGTAAAATTTAGAAATTCGCTCGGCAAGCCCGCGCATATTTTCACCTCTTTGCCGCTTCGCGGATGGATGAAATAGAGCAAATAGGCATGGAGCAAAATCCTGCTAATTTTAGCGTTTTCGCTCTTAAATCCGTATAAATGATCGCCCAAAATGTGCCGATTTATCGAGCTTAAATGCACGCGGATCTGATGCGTGCGACCTGTGAAGAGCTTTGCCGCGACAAGATTAAAGCTCTTTAGGTTTATCGGCGGCAGTTTATAGTTTTGAGCGGGATTTTTAAAATTTAAAAATTTATTCTCGGCGAGACGGGCGGTCTGAGTTCGATCCGCACTCATATCGGCGTTTAAAATTTTATCTGCGCCATCCGCGCAGCTGCTTGGAATTTTATCTACGCTTTGGATTGAAATTTTATCCGCACTCTGCATGCAATTATTTGAAATTTCGTCCGCGTTATCCGCGCTTGCGTAGTCGTTTAAAATTTCATCCATGCCCGCGCTCTTGCCCGCGCTTACGTTGGTAATCGAAATTTTATCTACGCCCGCAGTTAGGCCTACATTTAAAATTTTATTCCCGCGCGCGCTTACGTCGGTCGCTAAAATTTTACTCGTATCTGCATCCCTGCTAGCGTTTAAAATTTTATCTCCGCCCGCATACATAGCTGAAATTTTGCCCGCGGCACCTGTTGAAATTTTGTTTGCAGCTAAAGTCGCGCTTGCACCTGCGTTCGCGCCCGAAATTTTATCCGCATTACCAGTTGAAATTTTATCCATAGCGTCGCCCAAAATTTTCTCTTCAGTGGAAATTCTACTTGCGCCTGCGTTCGCAGCCAAAATTTTATCGGCGGCTGAAATTTTATCCGCGCTTGCGCTCTTGCCTGCAACCGTACTATTGCCTGCGCCTAAAATTTCATCGCACCTCTCGGCGGAGTTTTGAAGCTCCGTTAGTTCCGCTCCGCTTAAAATTTCATAAAACGCGCTCTTTGCGTTACGCCCACCGGGCACGATCCCCATTTTTAAGCGGTTTGCGGGATTGCGAGCGATCGGGCGCTCGATCACGCAGGGCTCTTTCAGAGGCAGGTCGATGAGCGCGAGGTATATCCGCCCCATGCTCTTATCGCTTAGCTGCGCCGAGAGCGCGGCGTGCGCAGCGTTGTTTTTGGCGACGAGCAGGGCGCCGCTGGTGAGCTTATCCAGGCGGTGCACGATGCCTGCGCGAAGCTCGCCGCCGAGCGTGGAAAGCAGATAGCCGCGAGACTTGAGCCAGTCCACTAGCGTGGGCTCTTTAACGCTTGCGGCGGGGTGGACGGTAAGGCCCGCGGGCTTATTCACCACGAGCAGATCATCATCCTCGTATAAAATTTCAACGTCGAAGTTTAGCCTCTCTGCGCTCATTTGCTGCGGCGCGGGCGCGGGGTAGTCGATGTGCACGAGCTCGCCTGCGGATAGCTTATAGCCGGGCTTAGTTTGCACCGCGCCGTCCACTCTGACCGCTGCGGATTTGATTAAGCTTGATATTTGATTGCGCGAAATTTCAAGCTGCAAGCTTAAAAAAACATCAAGCCTTTCGCTGCATTGTGCTATTAGATTATCCAAATTTATACCTTTTTTGGCTATTCTTACGTCAAAATTTTAATTAGGATTAAGCGTTGTTTAAAATTGACAAAAAGATTTTAGCATATTTTGATTTCATTCAACCTTTTTTAATCGTGCCAATAGTGGTTTTTTCATACGTTTTAATAAGCGAGGCAAACGACGTACTCTCATCGAAACAGGTCGTTTATTTCGGCGTCGGATTTGCCGTTTTTACTCTATTTTTTCTCTTTCCGATACGCAAATTTTTATATCTCATACCGATATTTTATTGGATCAATATCATATTGCTGCTCAGCGTCGATTTTTTCGGCGTTAGTAAGCTAGGAGCTAGGCGCTGGCTGGAGATTCCTTTCGTGCATTTTACGCTGCAGCCCAGCGAGGTGATGAAACCCGCGTTTATCCTGATGCTGATGTATCTGATACACAAAAATCCGCCGCCGAAAAACGGCTACGGGCTGAAGGATTTTTTGCGCCTTAGCTTTTACATACTTCTACCCTTCGTTCTGATCGCGAAAGAGCCCGATCTAGGCACCGCCGCGATACTTTTTTTGACGGGATTTGCGATCCTTTTCATCATCGGCGTCGATAAAAAAATCTGGCTCACGCTCATAATCGCTTTTGTGGCCAGCTCGCCGATTTTGTACGAAAACATGCACGATTATCAAAAAAAGCGCATCGCCGATTTTATCAGCGAGGAGCCCAATTACCAGGTCAAGCAGGCGATCATCGCTATCGGAAACGGCGGCATCTACGGCAAGGATAGAGACGAGGCGACGCAGACGCACTTTAAATTTCTGCCGATTGCGACGAGCGATTTTATCTTCGCCTACACGATCGAGCGCTTCGGCTTTGTAGGGGCTGCCGCGTTGATCGCGCTGTATGCGCTACTGATACTGCATCTGCTGAGCCTAAACTACAACTTCAAAAACGATTATCTGATACGGGTCTTTACGAGCGCGCTTGCCTCGCTCATCTTCATCTACGCGGGCGTCAATATCTCGATGGTGGTGGGCTTCGCGCCCGTCGTGGGCGTGCCGCTGCCGTTTTTCAGCTACGGCGGTAGCAGCTTCATCACCTTTATGATCCTCTTTGGAATTTTACAAAATTTGCTGACGTTTAGGATGAAGGATAACTACAAGACCTACAAGATCAGGATGTAAATTTAGCCCGTGCGGATAAATTTTGAAATTTTACAAAATCGCGCGGGACTTATTTTTAAGTCGGCGGTGAAATTTGAAGCAGCGGGCTAAATTTTAAAGCTCGCTACAAAATCACACCGATGCCGAGCGTAAAAACCACCGAGAAAAAGGCGTATGTAAAGGCAAATTCCAAAGTTTGCGAATTAAAAAATCAATAGTACAAAACGCTCGTGAAAAATCCACCCACGAAGGCTACGGCAAAGATCCCGATCCGCGCCGCGACGGGCTTTGCACCGCAAAATTTGTATAGGTAAAAAACCCCGCAGAAGCTGATCGCAAACCAGATCATCGCAGGCACCGGCCCGCTTAGGCCTATCATGCCGAAAAGATTGGCTAAATTTAAAAGCAGTAAAAATATCACCGCAAGCGCGATCAGCGCGGATCTGATCATCTATCGCGCCTTGCGTCGAGCACGGAATTTTCAGCGTCTTGATTGAAATTTTGCGCGGAATTTTCGCCTGCGCCACCTTCGCCCGCGCCACCGTTTGAAATTTTAAAATTTTCGTCGGAATTTTCGTCGGAATTTTCATCTGCGCCGCTTGCGAAATTTTCACCAAGATCGCCACTAGAGTTTAAAATTTCATCCTCGCTTTGAGAATTTGAAATTTCGCCGCTCTCTTTGGAATGTTTGTTCTCGCTGTCGTCTAAATTTTTAGAGCCTTCGTCCGCAGAATTTTCATAAATTTTGTTTGAAAATCTTTTGTGCCTGATCTGTAGATAAAATACGAAGGCGACGAACGCTACCGCCGTGATCGCGATGTAGTAGCGGTTTTCAAAGAGCAGCACGCCCTCCACCAGCCCTGAAAACAGCGCCAGTAGCGAGGCTGTAAGAAACGGAAAGCGCACTAGCTCCTTCTCGCCGATCGCTAAGGCGATGAGTGCGACGCCGAATATGGTGGCGTTTAGCAGCGCGCCTAGGACTTTGATCTCGGCAAAAAGGCTCGGATTGACGCGCGAAGTGACGTAGAGCGCGAGCGCGACGGCGGCGAAAAGCAGGATCAAAAATACGATTTTTTTCATTTCAGACCTTTTAAATTTTATCTTTAAATTTACGATTCAGCCGCACTTTTAATGCACATAGAGCGCAGGCATCGGCACGCTGTAATTGCCGCATTCGCAGCATTACGCAAACATCGTGCGCTCTGCGGACATAGCGCGAAATTTCAGGGCGCCACTGCGCCGCTAAGCGTGGCTTGAGCGATACACATACTCATGACTTAAAGTGCAATCCTAATTACGCGGACGCGGTTTGAAACACGATTCGCATTAGGCGCGACAAAATCACTATTTTCGCGCGGCTTAAATGTGATTCTGTCGGTAAATTTTATAGCCCGCCGCACTCTGCTGAGCAAGTGGCGCCAAATCCGTGCTTTAAAATTTTACGCCGAGCTGCGCTAAAAGTTTCGCATCTAAGCCGTATGCATCCCCGGCTCGCATATACTACAAGACGCTCCGCAAAATTTACCCGCCCACAGTAAATATTTAGCGCGCTGGCGGATTTTACGCGCAAGCGCCGCGCGTTTTATTTTAAATTTAGCGCGGCTGGGCTTTAAAATTTTAAATTTACCGCCTCCGCGCTCTGTTTATCCGCAAGAGCTATCGTGCCCGCTAAACTATATCTGCGGAGCAAATCCTACGTCGAAATAAAATTTCATCTCGCTCGTAAAATCGCGGCGCGTAAAATTTCATCACTTATTTTTCTGAAAGTACGCGTCCACGCCGTTTGCAATGCCTTGGGCGATGCGATCCTGATAGGCGCTTTTGCCTAAATTTTTACCCTCCTGCGGGTGCGTGATGTAGCCCATCTCCACTAGCACCGCGGGCATCGTAGCGCCCACCAACACCCAAAACGGCGCCTCGCGCACGCCGCCGTCTCTGCTTGAGAAGCTCTTTTTGACCGAGCTTAGCATATAGCTTTGAATATCGATGGCAAGCTTGTTTGAGGAGATTATCTTCTCGCGGTTTAAGAAATTTAGGAAGGTCTGCTTCGAGAAGGTATTCATATCCTCCAAATCGCCCCTGTTTTCGAGCGCGGCGGCGTTTTTGCTGCGTTCGCTTCTAGCCGGGCTTAAGAAAAAGGTCTCCACGCCGCTCATTTTAAGTGCCGAGCTAGCGTTAGGAGCGGCATTTGCGTGGATCGAAATAAACATATCGGCGTTTTTTTTAGCGGCGAAAGCGGTGCGCGATCGTAGATTTATAAAAACGTCGGTGCTGCGCGTATAAAGCACCTTGTATCCGCGCTTGGTAAGCAGCGCACCGAGCTTTTTGGATGTGGCCAGCACGACATTTTTTTCCTTCAGCCCGTTTCCTACCGCGCCAGAATCGCTACCGCCGTGACCGGGGTCGATTACGATGAGTTTGCCCTTAGTGGATTTGTAAATTTTACCGGCGGCCACGGATGCGGTTTTGGCGCCTTGCGCATCATCTATTGTGCTGATTTGCGGCTCGCTATCTTGCTCGTGTTCACGCTTGCGCCCTGATTTTTGATCCTTGTTTTTTTCTGCGCGCGCAGATTTTGCGGCTTTTAAGCCTTCAGCCGTACTTAAAATCATCATATTGCCGTTAATTTCTACGTTTGCGTTGAATTCTTTCGGATCACTAAGTACGATGCGTACGGTCTTGTCGTTGTATTGCGAGACGCGCACATCGCTAACGAAGCTATCTTTAAGCCGCGTTTTTTGTGACTTTTGCCGCGCGCTAAAATCAATCACGAAGCGAAAATTATCGCTACTTGCGATCGTAAAATCTTTATAATCGCCGCGCTTTAGATCGCGGTTAAACTCAAGCACGATCTCATCCCCATCGCCGCGCAGTGATGCTAAAGCGAGTTTGGCATCGGAGGAGGATTTTTTTACGCTGCTTTTGCGAAGCTCAGAATCTAGTCGCTCGGTCGCAGTGCTACCTGCGGAATTCTGCGCTTGTAAGGAGTCGTCGGCTCCTGCGGGATTTTCGCTTGAGTCGCTGCTATGCGCATCGTCTGTTGAATTTTTTGCGTCGTCTGCGTCGTGAGGTCTAGTCGAGCGTAAGAATTCTAAATCCTCGCTAGATAGCGAGCTTAGATCGGCTTTTTCTGGCGCGCGCGTCTTTTTAAGATTTTTGGAAGTGGAATTTTTTGAATTCTTAGAATTTTTAGAGGCGGGGGCTTTGGAGCTATGCGCTAAATTTGAAGCGTTTTTCTCGTCCGAGCTTTTGGAATTTTTTGCGTTTTCATCTTTGAGCTTTTTAGAATTTGTGCTGCTATCGCTTGCTTTGCCTTGTAATTTGGCTAGCGCAGATTCATAAGGCGAGGAATCAAGCCCTAAATTTTTTGAGCTATAAACTAGCCTCTTTAGTGCTTTGATGCGGACCTCTTTATCGGACGCACTTTGGTAGAGCGATTTTAGCTCCTTGTGCAGCGAGCGCTTATAATTTGGCGTCGCTACGATGAAATCCTTGTCGAATTTCGCAAAAAACGCCTCGCTGGAAGCTCCAAACGCCAATACGCAGCTAAAAGCCGCGATCAGAAAAATTTTAACTATCTTCGCCATTTACAAGTTTTTCTATCAATTCCTTCACGGATATTATCTCGTTTAATCGCCAGCCGTTCGCGCCGGTAAAAAACAGACCGCTTTGCGTTTTGCCCAGATACGCGTCGCTTAAGCGGTCGGCGATGCAGTATCCGACTGCGCTTGCCCCTTTGCCGCGCTCGCAAGGGCTTACGCAGTTGCTGATACAGCGGATCTTAGGCGCCGTGCCTGCGGCGATCATATCTTGCAGATTGGTATGAATTCCGCGTGCAGGATAGCCTACGGGCGATTTTAGAAGCTGGATGTCTTCTTTTTTGGCGTTAAGAAGTACCTGCTTAAATTCCTCCGCGGCGTCGCATTCAAAGGTGCCGATGAAGCGCGTGCCCATCTGAACGCCATCCGCGCCCAAAGATTTCACGCGATCTATGTCGCTCTTATCCCAGATGCCGCCTGCGACAAATAGTGGGAAGCTGCCCCATTGCGAGATTTCCGCTTTTACTTGCGGGATTAGATTATCCAGCGCAAACGCCGGATCGCCGCACTGCTCGTAGGTAAAACCCTGATGCCCGCCGCTAAGAGGACCCTCGAGCACTACGGCGTCGGGAATTCTGTCGTAGCGCTGCTTCCAACGCTTGGCGATGATCTTAAGAGCCTTGGCGGAGGAGACGATAGGCACGAGCGCGACGTCTGGGAAATCTGCCGTAAATTCCGGCAGATTGGTAGGAAGCCCGGCGCCGCTAATTATGATGTCGATACCTGCTTCGCACGTGTCGCGCACGATGCGCTCGTAATCGTTTGCTGCGCACATTACGTTCATCCCCAAAGGCGCATAGCCGCAAATTTTACGGGCGTTTTGCACGATGGTAAAAAGCGCCTCTTCGCTATAAAAATTCTCGCTTTGATAGGGTCTACCCTCGAGCGATTTTTTGGCAAATTTAAGATTTTCGTAGTATCCGGTGCCGACCGAGCTAATGACGCCTAGACAGCCGTTTAGGCTGACATTGCCGGCTAGCTTGTCCCAGCTGATACCAAGTCCCATACCGCCTTGAATTATCGGGTGCGCAATCTCGTGTTTGCCTATTTTTATACTCATTAATCCACCTTTAATTTAGCGAATTTCTTCTTTCCTACTTGAAGCGTGTATTCGCCCGAGCTAAGCTGAAGCTGCTCATCTAAAATTTTATTTTGATCGATACTGACGGCGTTTGATTTTATCAACCTGCGCGCATCCGAGCTGGATACGGCGAGCTTGCAGCTGATGAGCGCCTTTACGATCCATGCAGGCGAGCTTACGTGATATTCCTTGATCTCGCTAGGAAGCTCGCCGGCGCCGTGGACGCGGTCAAATTCCTGCTTGGCTTCAAAGGCGGTATTTTCGTCGTAAAATTGCGTGACGATCTCGGAGGCAAGCTCCTCCTTAACCGCCTTAGGATGGATCGAGCCATCCGCCACAAAGCCTTTTATTAGCTCAATATCTTCGCTGCTCTTTTGGCTTAGCAGATTATACCAATCCCACATTAACGCATCGCTGATACTCATCACCTTGCCGTACATATCATGAGGCGTATCGGTTACGCCGATGTAGTTACCAAGGCTTTTGCTCATTTTATTCGTGCCGTCGGTACCTACCAAAAGCGGCATCATAACGACGCTTTGTTCTTTACCGACATCATAAATTCTTTGCAGCTGGCGACCCATTAAAAGATTAAATTTCTGATCGGTACCGCCAAATTCTATATCGCATTTCATGCAAACGCTGTCGTATCCCTGCAGTAGCGGATACATAAACTCGCTGATGCTGATCGGCTGCTCTGCCTTGTAGCGCTTCTCAAAATCGTCGCGCTCGAGCATCCTGGCAACATTGAAAGTACTTGATAGCTCAATCATACCGCTAGCACCCAGGCGGTTGGTCCATTCGGAGTTAAACATCACCTTGGTTTTGGCGGGATTTAAAATTTTAAAGACCTGCTGCTCGTAGGTTTTGGCGTTTTGCAGCACGACTTCGCGCGCTAGCTTTTTGCGCGTCTCGCTCTTACCCGTAGGATCGCCGATTTGAGCGGTAAAATCACCGATTAGAAACTGCACGATCGCGCCGTGGTTTTGTAAAAACGCAAGTTTATTTAGAACGACGGCGTGTCCTAGGTGCAGATCCGCAGCAGTGGGATCCATGCCGATTTTGACGTAAAAGACCTCGCCGCTGTCGTAATAGCGCCTAATCAGTGCCTCAATCTGCTCTTCGCCGATGATCTCCGCGACACCGCGCTTAAAATTTTCCATAATGCCTTGAATGTCAGCCATTTGCTCTCCCTTATTTAGTTTTTATATACGTCCGTAAGTGATACGAAATCCACGATTTTAAAGCGGTTTTTGAGTTTGTCTTTAATCTCCGTGGAGTCTAAATTTTCGTTTAGCTCGATGATGATCTCAAAATAATCCGACGTCGTTTCGCTATTTTCGTTGAGGCTTATCGACACTAGATCGATCTCGAGCTTGACTAAATAGTTCAAAAACGTCGCTAGCGAGCCGCGCTTGTTTTCTAAATTTAATATGATCTTGTAGCGGTGCGGCGCATTGCGCGTCCATTTTACGAAGATCATCTCATCGGTTTTGATTAGCTCGCTTGCACGTTCGCACAGCTTATGATGCACCGTCACGCCGTGCCCGTTGCGAAAGCCGATGATGTCGTCACCGCGCTTTGGGTTGCAGCAGTAATCAAACTCAACCTCGTCGATTTTAAAATTTGAATACACCACGATGTTGTCAAATTTTTGCTTCTCGATCTCATACTTGCTGCGAAATTTCATATTGAAAAATTTCTCTTTGAGCGGGTATTTTTTCAGCGCATTTACGACGTCTTTTAAAAATACCGAGTCGTAGGCAGCTTTGCCGATCTTTTTGCTTAAATTTTCTTTTTCAAGCCAGCTTAGAATGCTCTCCTTGCTCGTCGTAAAGATCGCGCATAAAATTTTAATCGCTACTTCAAAATTTATGTCTCTGATCTTTTGCTTGCAAAACGCCTTTATCGTCGCGCGCGCCTTGCCCGTTTTTACCGAGCTTAGCCAGCTGCAGCGGTAATGTGGCTCGTCCCCCGTGATAATATGGACGATGTCGCCGTTTTTAAGCTCTGTTAGCAGCGGCACTTTAACGCGGTTTATAAAGGCCTCGGTCGCTTTTAAACCCACTTGAGAGTGTATCTCGTAGGCGTAATCAAGCGCCGTGGCGCCGCGCGGCAACGTAAAAATTCCGCCCTTGGGAGAATACACGGCGATATCCTCGACGTAGAGGCTATCTTTGGCGTATTCGTAAAGATCTTCGGCGTTGGCATCGTCCTCTTCCTGCATGCCGATATCGTTTAGCCAATCAAGCTTCGGATTGATCGAGCCGCTATATTTATATTTCCAGTGCGCGGCGACGCCGAATTCCGCGGTGTTGTGCATATCAAAGGTGCGGATCTGCACCTCTACGATCATACTTTCGTTAAAGACGGTCGTGTGAATCGTCTGATATCCGTTTTGCTTCGGCAGCGCGATATAATCCTTAAAGCGCGAGATCAGCGGGTTAAATTTAGTATGGATTATACCAAGCGCCAAGTAGCAATCCATCGGCTTTTGCACGATTATGCGAATGGCTAAAAGATCGAGCACCTCCTCGATCGAAATTCCTTTGCGTTGCATCTTTAAAAAGATCGAGTAGTAGTGCTTCATTCGCTTCTGGATATCGAAGCCGCCCTCATTAAAGCCGTTTGAGAGCATATACTCCTTGATCTTTTCGCTAAATTTACTAAGATTCATCTGAAGCTGCTGCTTGTGCTCCTCAACGTAATCGGCGATCGCCGAGTATTCTTTGGGCATAACGTATTTAAAGCTAAGATCCTCAAGCACGTTTTTGATCGATGAAATTCCAAGCCTGTGCGCGATCGGCGCGTAAACCAAAAGCGTCTCCTCTCCGATGCGCTTTTGTTTATCGGGGCGAAGCGCGTCTAGGGTTAGCATATTGTGCAGTCTATCGCAGAGCTTGACGACTAGGACGCGCTGATCGTTAATGGAGATCATCAGCATCCTGCGGAAGGTAAGCGCGGTGGTGCGTAGCTTGGCGTTACTATCGCTGGATGGGGCTAATTTATCCTCTCTGATGTTTACGATTTTAGTAAGCCCTTCTACGATTTTGGCTACTTCGTCGCCGAATCTTTGTCTAACCTGCTCGATGCTGTAATCTGTATCCTCTACTACGTCGTGTAGTAGCGCAGATATTACCATCGCGTCGTCTCCGCCCATAAAAGATACGAAGCAGGCTACCAAAATCGGATGGATCGCATACGGCTCGCCGCTTTTGCGAAACTGCCCGTCGTGCTGCGCGATGCATAAATTTATAGCATCCACTAGCAGTGGAGTGGGCTCTTTTAGATTATAAAGCAGCTGCTTGGCGCTTTGAATGTCTTTGGTATCGACGACATCGTCGATGAGACTTTCTAGGAAGTTATCATTAATCCTTGTCAACGATTCCATCTAATGCGATCTTACCTTCGGCTAGTTCCAAGATTGCTATATCGGCAAATTTCATCCTGCGAGTATCTACGTTATCTATTAACGGCGGTTCGCCCGCAGCTAGCTGCTCGGCGCGTTTGCTTATCATCAAAGATAGCTTATATCGGTCTCCGCCCGTTACTTTTAAAGCCTTGGCTACAATTTGTTCGGTTCTCATCAATTCTCCTTAAATTTAAAATTTTAGTTTTTTACGATCGAGCAGGAGCTTAGATCTCCGCCATCGACGATTTTGTATAAATTTCCGCTTTTAAACATATTGCACACGATGATCGGAAGCGCATTATCCTTGGCAAGCGCGATAGCCGTATCGTCCATCACCCTGATGTTGTCGTGCAGGGCTTGATCGTAAGTGACTTTGGAAAGTAATTTAGCGTCTTTAAATTTTTGCGGATCCTTGTCGTAGATCCCCATTACCTTGGTGGCTTTTATGATAGCGTCTGCTCCGATCTCGATCGCGCGGAGAGTGCCCGCAGTATCGGTAGTAAAGAATGGATTTCCGGTGCCCGCGGCAAAGATCACGACGCGACCTTTTTCGAGGTGCCTTTTTGCGCGACCGATGATGAAGGTCTCGCAGATCGCTTCCATCTTTATCGCGCTTTGCACACGCACATCCATGCCTGCATATTCGAGCGCTTCTCTCATCGCGATTGCGTTGATGACGGTCGCTAGCATGCCCATATGATCGCCGCTGGTGCGTTTGATGATACCGCTAGCTGCGGCGCTTACGCCTCTTATGATGTTGCCACCGCCGATTACGATGCCTACTTCGATGCCGCCTTCTACGAGCTGCTTGATCTCTTTGGCGATAAATTTTAAAATTTCGCTGTCGATCCCAAAGCCGTTCTCTCCCGCTAGCGCTTCACCCGAAAATTTTACGAGTATGCGATTGTATTTAGCCATAAATTTAGCTCCTAATAAAATTTTAAAATATTACCCAAAAGTCGTTTAAAAATAACTTTTTAGGCTATTTTAGATGATCTTTAAGGCGGTTTATCCAGATCTTTTTCGGAGCGATTATCTCGCTAGCGCTGCCGTTTACGGCGTGATAGATCAGCGTGCCGTGTAAGCTCGCGTAGTAGCGGATTATGAGGCGCTGCAAATAGGGCTCGTAGCTCGGCACGAACCAGCCGTTATTGCTGATCGCTACGACGTATTTGGGCGAGCCCTCGTAAAGCTCTGCGCGCGTAGCCTCGTAGCAAACGGCGCTTCTTACGCTTCGCCCGCCAAGCTCGTAGTCGCTAAAGCCGCTAGCTGTGGAAAAATCGGTCGCGCCGCCTAACAGCACGCGGTTGATAAAATTTCGCGCAAATTCCGGCAGTGGCACCATTTCGCCAAACGGCACCAAAATGTGCTTATCGAAGCGCTTCATTTCACCGTTCGCAAAAAGATAGGCGCTGTTGTAAAATTTCCCGTTCTCATACGCTTCCGCGCCCGCTACAATAGTAATTGCGCGCGATTTTTCCTTTAAAGCTTCAACTAGCACGTTTTCTAAATTTAGCGGCATCGCAAAGGCGCTTTCGGGCAGTATTATCGCGTCTTGTCCCTCTGCGATCGCATCATCAATCCGAGCCAAATTTGCCAATGCAGCGGATAAAATTTTATCTTTTGCCCAGATGTCGTGCTGCGAAATGTCGGTGTTTGCGAGTGAAATTTTAATCGGTAGCGGCGTGGGCTCTTTTTGGCTGAATTGCAATGCGCAGATCAAAAACGCCGTGAAAATTAGGGCATTAAATTTAGCCCGGGCGCCGCGCTCACGTAGATACAAAACTGCGCAAAGTCCCGCTAAAATCAGAGCCAGCGCGCTAAGATCGGCTCTGAAAATTCCATGACTTAGCAGCAGTTCAAAATTTAGCCAATCAAAGCCGAAAGGGTGGATAAATTTCAGGGCAAGCAAACACACGGCACGCAAAACCGGCGCGTCAAAGATCGCAAAGATGCGGAAAATAAAGGCATAAACGAGGCAAATTCCAAGAATTTCAAGCGGGATCAAAAATGCAAGATCGAAATAGATCAGGCTGAAGCTGATCCAGTGCATCCACAGCGCGCCGATAAAAAACCCGCACCAAAACCACTCCGCTTTGTTTGCTTTTAGCAGATAAAAAAGCGCCGCTATCGCAATTAGAGGCGAGAAAAATTCCGCCGCCAAAGCAGCCAAGCCGTCAAATTTAGAGCTTAAAATTTCTACGAAAATAAAATTTGAAAGCGCAAGGGCAAGAACAAAGCCTTTATTTATGTAACTTAATGTAAAATAGCTACTTTTTAAATTTCTAATGAAGGAAACACATGGAACAAGGAAACTTCTTTGCATCAATCCTGCCTATCGTCGTAATCTTTGCGATTATGTATTTTTTGATTATCAGACCGCAGCAAAAGCAGGCCAAGGATCATAAAGCGATGGTCGATGCGCTCGGCAAAGGCGATAAGATCATAACTAGCGGTGGCATAAAATGCACGGTCGTGAAAACAAACAATGATTTTATCACAGTTAAGCTTAACGATGAGGTCATGGTTGAGCTAGATAAACAATTTGTGGCAAGAAAATTAGATGAGCAGTAAAATTTCATACCGCCTGCTGATCTTTTTGGCTGCGGTTATTTTTTCGGCGATTTTTGCCGCGCCTTCGATCTTTCAGACCGAAAAGGGAAGCAAGATAAACTTGGGTCTGGATCTGCAAGGTGGCTTGCATATGCTTTTGGAAGTTCAAAGCGACGAGGCGGTCGTTTCGAAGATCAAATCGATCGCCGCGAGCGTCAATTACGCCGCCAAGCGCGATGATCTGCTGATGGATGGGCTAAAATTGGAAGGCGATTCGTTTGAGTTTGAAATTTTAGACGCAGACGAGGCTTCCAAATTTGATGCGATTTTGCATAGCGCCGCAAGCGGATTAGACATTCAAAAATCTGGCGAAAAATATCGCGTCACACTAACGCCTGAGGAGGTCGAAGCGACTAAAAAATACGCGATCGAACAGGCCGTCGAGACTATCCGAAACCGCTTGGATCAATTCGGACTTGCGGAGCCGACGGTAGCAAAGCAGGGCGAGAGCTATATTTTGGTGGAGCTTCCGGGCGTCAAAAGTGCAGCGGATGAGCAGCGCGCAAAAGATCTGATTGCCAAAGCGGCTCACTTGCAGCTTATGGCGGTGGACGACGTGCGCCAAGACCGCGCGCAGACTATCAGTGCAGCGGATGCCAGAGCTTACGGCGACGTGATCTATCCCGACGTTAAAAATCCGAATTACAAGTATCTCATAAACGAAATTCCGGTGCTTGATGGCGCGATGCTAGTCGATGCGAAGGTCGCTTTCGATCAACACACCAACCAGCCGATCATAAATTTTACGCTAAACTCTCAAGGCGCTCAAATTTTTGGCGATTTTACCGGCAAAAATGTCGGCAAGCGTCTAGCTATCGTACTTGACGGCAAGGTTTACTCCGCGCCGCGCATTAACGAGCGTATCGGCGGCGGTAGCGGTCAGATCAGCGGCGGATTTAGCGTCGAGGAGGCGCATGACGTAGCGATCGCGCTTAGAAGCGGCGCGCTTTTGGCTCCGGTTAAAGTCTCAGAAACGCGCAGCATCGGTCCTAGCCTAGGACAAGATAGCATCGATAAAAGTATGGCAGCGCTAAGCCTTGCGGCGGTTGCAATTTTAATCTTTATGATTTTATACTATGGCGTAGCGGGGCTTTTTGCCGATATCGCGCTTGTAGTAAATATTTTATTTCTAATTGCTTGTATGGCGCTATTCGGCGCTACTTTGACGCTTCCTGGAATGGCTGGAATCGTACTAACTATCGGAATGGCGGTAGATGCGAACGTCATCATTAACGAGCGCGTTAGAGAGGTGCTAAGGACGGGAGTTTCAATCCGCCAAAGTATAAATAAAGGCTATGAAAATGCGATGAGCGCGATCGTGGATTCAAATATCACTACGCTAATTACTTCTGCTGCGCTTTATGCTTACGGCACGGGTCCAGTGAAGGGCTTTGCCGTCACGATGAGCATCGGTATCGTAGCGTCGATGATAACGGCTATTTTAGGCACTCACGGAATGTTTGAGTTAGTAATGGATAAGATGGAAAAGAGCAAAAATACCGCGCTTTGGCTCGGTTATAAAGTAAGAGGAGGCGCAAATGCAAGTGTTTGATAAGGGCAAAATTTATGATTTTATGAAATTTAGATATTTTACTTTTGCGCTTTCTGCTGTTTTGATAATAGGCTCTATTGCGCTATTTTTCATTAAGGGCATTAATTACGGCATTGATTTTAGCGGCGGTACACTCATTCAGGTTAAATATGACGCTAAAGCACCGCTTGATGAGATCAGAAAACGCTTCGAAGCGGCAAATTTAGGCAATATCAACGTTACGGAATTTGGTAGCGATCAAGAGGTCACGATTAGATATTCAGGCGCTGCGAGCGAACTGGGCGATAATCCCGCTTTAACGGCGCAAAAAATTTTACAAGGCAGTGGAAATTTCGACATTCGCAAGGTCGATATCGTAGGTCCTAAAGTCGGCGAGGAGCTTCGCACAAACGGAATTTTAGCGGTATGTGTGTCGTTTGCGCTCATTTTGGTTTATATCACCCTGCGGTTTGAGTGGAGATTTGCGATTGCAGCCGTACTATCGGATCTGCACGACGTCGTAGTTGCCGTAGGTGCGATGATTTTAGCCGGCGTGGATTTCAACCTTGAAATTCTAGCTGCACTGCTAACTATAATGGGCTACTCACTTAACGACACTATCGTTGTTTTCGATAGAATTCGAGAAGGTGTAAAAGATAGTAAATCGATTAAGCTTGACGAGGTTATAAACGAATCAATCTCTCACACGCTATCGCGCACGCTGCTTACTTCGCTTACTACTCTCATCGTCATCGTGATTTTATTCGTTTGGGGCGGAGAGATGATCCACGGCTTTAGCTTCGTGATGCTAATAGGCGTCATAGCAGGAACTTTCAGCTCCGTATTCGTAGCTGCTCCGATGCTGATTTTGTTTAAATTTAACGTTGAAAAGTACCGCGCGTTTTTAGCCGAAAAACAGCGCCGTATCAAAGAGAAAGAAAAGAATCGCGCCATGTATGAAAAAGGCACGGTGTAAGGATAAAAGATGAACTGGGGAAGGGTAATTTACATATTTTTTGCGCTGATGAGTATGACTACGATAGGCGGGTTTTTGTATGAGAAGAATGAAATTTTACTTTTCATAGCAACCAGCGTGAATGCAGTCTCGACGCTTTTGAAGGTAGGCGTGCGAAATATGCTCGCGGCCGAGCTTTTTGCAAGCTCGCTCGTAGCGGATCTGCATCTCATACCGGCGTTCGTTTTGATTGTAGTAGCGCCGGGAGATCTGTCGATCGTGACCTCGCTTGCGATCGGCGCGCTACTTGCAAACTTTTTCTCGCTAATTTTAATAGCGATTGAGTCGGCAAAAACCAAAGACGAATTCTAGGAGCGCAAAATGCCTTACGATAGTAAAAGTATTGAGCTTAAATGGCAGAAAATTTGGGATGAAGAGGTAATTTTCGAGCCTAAGGATGATTATAGCCTGCCTAAAAAATATATCCTTTCGATGTTTCCCTACCCAAGCGGCCGCATCCACATGGGACACGTGCGAAACTACAGCATCGGCGACGCGCTAAGCCGCTACTACAGGCTGCGCGGATACAACGTGCTTCAGCCGATCGGTTTTGACAGCTTCGGCATGCCTGCGGAAAATGCGGCGATCAAACACGGCATTCACCCTAAAACTTGGACCTACGAAAATATCGATTATATGAAAAACGAGCTGCACCGCTTGGGCTTTAGCTTTTCGGCTCGTCGCATGCTCGCCACCTCCGATCCGCTTTATACGCGCTGGGAGCAGGAATTTTTCATCAAACTTTTTGAAAAAGGGCTCATCTACAGAAAAAGCGCCGTGGTAAATTGGTGCGAACACGATCAGACGGTGCTTGCTAACGAGCAGGTCGAGGAGGGCAGGTGTTGGCGCTGCGGCAACGAGGTCGTGCAAAAGCAGATGACGGGATATTATCTAAAAATCACCGCTTACGCGCAGGAGCTTTTGGATTGTCTAAAACAGCTTGAGGGTAAGTGGCCCGCTCAGGTGCTTACGATGCAGGAAAACTGGATTGGGCGCAGCGAGGGCTTGGAATTTAGCTTTAAATTTGATGAGCAAAGCAGCGCCAAACTTGGCGGCATCGAGGGCTTTAAGGTCTTTACGACGCGCCCCGATACGATCTACGGCATGAGCTACGCGGCGGTCGCGCCCGAGCACGAGGTGGTAAAGAGGCTTTTGGATAATAATTTACTTGACGCCGAAGCTGCAGCGAAGGTGAGAGAAATTTTAAATCAAAGCCCGCGCGAGCGCCAAGCAAGCGACAAGGACGGCGTGAGCCTCGGAATCAGCGTGCTTCATCCGCTAAGCGGCAAAAAGATCCCCGTTTGGACCGCAAATTTCGTCCTAGCAGAATACGGCGGCGGCGCGGTTATGGCTGTGCCTGCGCACGATGAGAGAGACTTTGAGTTTGCAAAGAAATTTAACCTGCCGATCATTCAAAGCATCGCTCCAAAAAGCGGCGATTACGACGCTAGCAAAGCCTACGTAGAGAGCGGAGTTTTGATAAATTCCGCGGAATTTAGCGGCATGGATAGCGAGAAGGCAAAAAGCGCCGTCATCTCAAAATTTGAGGAGTTAAAGCTCGGGCATCGCGTGGTAAATTTTAAACTGCGCGATTGGGGAGTGAGCCGCCAGCGCTACTGGGGCGCGCCGATACCTATGATCCACTGCCCAAAATGCGGGCTTGTAAGCGAGGAAATTTCAAATCTGCCCGTAGAGCTTCCGCAGGATATTAAGATCACCGGCAAAGGCAATCCGCTCGACGCGCATCCTAGCTGGAAGTTTTGCAAATGCCCTAAATGCGGCGGCGACGGGGTACGCGAGACCGACACGCTTGATACATTTTTTGAAAGCTCGTGGTATTTCGCGCGCTACGCAAGCGATGAGCGAACGTGGCAGCAGCGGGCGTTTGACGAGCAAAGCGTGAATTACTGGATGAACGTCGATCAGTATATCGGCGGCATCGAGCACGCGATTTTGCACCTTTTATATGCGAGATTTTTCCAAAAGGCTCTTCGCGACATAGGCTATTTGCGCGATAGCGAGCCGTTTGAGCGGCTGCTAACTCAGGGCATGGTGCTAAAAGATGGCGCAAAGATGAGTAAAAGCAAAGGAAACACCGTCGATCCCGACGACATTATCGAGACCTACGGCGCCGATACGGCGAGACTTTTTATACTTTTTGCTGCGCCTCCTCAAAAAGAGCTTGAGTGGAACGACAGCGCGGTAGAGGGTGCGTATAAATTTCTTAGCCGCCTCCACGATCGCGCCGAAAATGCTTATGCTACTGATAAAATTCCGCAGATCGACCACGCCGCTTTAAATAAAGAGGAAAAATATGCCCGCCTTAAAGTTTATGAGGCGCTTAAGAAATCGCAACAGGTTTATGAGAGCAGTTTTGCTTTTAATACCCTAATCGCTGCGTGTATGGAGGCGCTAAATGCGCTAAATGCGCAGAGCAACAAAGACGTATTTACCGAGGGCTATTTCGTGATCTTAAACCTGCTCGAGCCTATCGTGCCGCACATCTGCGCCGAGCTTAGCGAGAGGCTGTTTGGACGGGCGAATTTTTGCGAGCTGAGAGTTTGCGAAGAGGTCTTTGAGAGCGATACTATCAAGCTTGCCGTCACGATTAACGGCAAAAAGCGCGCCGAGTTTGAAGCGGGTGCGAGCCTAAGCGAGGGCGAAATTTTAAGCCTTGCAAAGCAAAACTGCGCCAAATGGCTAGAGGGCAAGAGCATCGTAAAAGAAATTTACGTCAAAAACAAGCTTGTAAATTTGGTGATAAAGTAGGCGAAGATGAGAAGAGTTTTAATCGTTTTTTGTTTGATTTTTTTAATCGGCTGCGGCTACAAGCCCGTTTCAAGGATTGCAAAAGAGACGATGAGCGGAAGCGTATTTGTGGATGTGATGATGAGCAAGACCGATCCGCAAAACACTGTCGCTATTAAAGACGCGATCAGGCAGGGTATAGTCCAGCGCCTAGGGATGAGCCTTTCGGATAAAAACTCGGCGCAGACGATTGTAGTAGCAAGCATAAAAAGCCTAAGCTTTAGCGAGCTTTCATACGATCAGTTCGGCTATGTCACTAGCTACCGTGCAAATATCATCATAAATTTTAGCACCAAGCTTAAAAACGGCGATGTTTTCAGCAAGGATTGCGTGGGCGATTACGATTTTAAAGTTAGCCGCCTAGTCAAAAATAGCTACGATACGAGCTCCATCATTAGCGATAAGGACCGCTACAAGGCGATCGAAAATGCCTCCGCGCAGGCGTTTGACGAGTTTAT
This sequence comes from uncultured Campylobacter sp., assembly GCA_963529625.1. GTDB lineage: Bacteria > Campylobacterota > Campylobacteria > Campylobacterales > Campylobacteraceae > Campylobacter_B. Next base: position 29,285 of record CAURZM010000017.1, read on the forward strand.
TTCGGCGCTTGCGATTAGGGGATTCAGACTTGAGCGGGCGCAGCATTAAAGAATTTTTGCAAAATCGCCCGATTTATTACAAAAAAATCGACTACGAGCGCTTCCCACGGGCATATGCTGCCATTAAAGATAAAATTCCGCTCAAAAATGTCATTCAGATCATCGGCACCAACGGCAAGGGTAGCACCGGGCGGTTTTTGGCTAACGCGATCGCCGCAGCGGGTTTTAGCGTCGGGCACTACACTAGCCCGCACGTTTTTAAGCTCAACGAGCGCATCTATCTAGGCGGACGCATCGCGCAAAGTCCCGTTTCTACGTTAAATTCCGACGCTTCAAATTTTAAAAACGAGCAAAATTCCGCTTCGGCATCAAATTTTACGGAAAAACAAAATTCCGCAAAGATGCAAAATTTTGCGAACAGAGAAAATTCCGCCTCTCAAATTTCTATTTCTAATTTGCAAAATTCCGCCACGCAGAATTTGCACAGCGAGCAGAATTCTGCCCTGCAAAACTCCGTTTATACCACGCAAAATTTTTGTAGCAAGCATAATTTCATCGCGCAAAATTCCATAGATACGCAAAATTCTGCTTCTACACAAAATTTATGGAATTCGCAAGATCTCAAATCGTCGTCTGAGCAAAATTTAAAATTCTCGCCGGAGCAAAATTTTAAATCTCCGCTAAGATCAAATTTTAAATCCACTCAAAGCTCGCCTCCCATTTCGCTAGGGCGCGATGCTACGGATGAGGAGCTTGATTTCGCGCATGAGTTTTTGCAAGAGAGCTTGCCCGCGGAGTTTAAAGATAGCCTGTCATATTTCGAGTATCTCACGCTTGCGGCGGCAGTGCTTTTTAGGGATTGCGATTACTGCGTGATCGAGGCGGGGATGGGCGGCGAGTTTGACGCTACGTCGAGCTTTGGGCGCATGCTGTCGCTTTTTACGCCGATCGGCACCGATCATTTGGGTATGCTAGGACAAAATCTAGAGCAGATCGCCCACACCAAGCTCATTACGATGGATAAGGAAGCGATTTTAAGCGATGAGATGAGTGAGGTTCCGCTTCGTATCGCGCAGCAGATCGCAGAGCAAAAAGGAACTCATTTGAGGTTTGCAGCAGAGCTTTTAAGCGAGAGCGAGCAAGCGCAGATCGTGGAGTTTTGCGCGCACAATAATATGCCTAAATTTCAAATTTCAAATTTAGCTCTAGCGCTTGCCGCGATGAAATTTTTAAATTTGAAATTTGAAATTTCGCAGCTACCGCCTCTAAATTTACGCGGCAGGATGGAAGTTTTGGCGCCAAATTTACGCGTGGACGTCGGACACAACGAGCTTGCGGCACAGCAAGTAGCCCGCGAAATTATCGAAATCTACGGGGGCAGAAAGATCGTGCTGATTTACAACGCCTTTGCCGATAAGGACGTAGCTGCGGTGCTGCGGACTTTAGCGCCCGTGGTAGAGCGCGTGGAGATCTTTAACTACGAGGTTGCGGATCGCGAAATGGCGGCAGAGGCGATAATCCGCGAGCTTGACGCGCTTAAAATTCCGTATTCGCCGTTTCGCGGCGAGCTTAGAGCGGATGAGGAGTATTTGGTTTTCGGCTCGTTTCATTTGGTAGAAAATTTTATTTTATGGCTTGAGGCGCGCCGTGGCTAAAACTAAACTCACCCTAAGCGATCACTTTGGCACCAAGACGCTGTATTTTGGCGAAAATTTTAGATTTCAACTTAAAATTTTATCTGCGTTTTTCGTAATTTTTCTTCTCGTTTTGTTTTTTGCGATCTTTAAACTCGCGAGCGATCGCTCAAATTTAAAAGAGCTAAACAAAACCCTATACGCCGAAAATCTCGCGCTAAAAGAGCAAAATATCGCGCTTGAGGGCAAAAATGAGGAGGTGCTTGCCAAACTGGACGGACGCGAAGACGACGGAGGCGGGCTGGATAGTGATATCCAGGTAATGCTTGCGATGAATGAGATGAAAAAGGAGCGTAAAAAGGGCTCCGGCGCGCACATCGCAGCTAGCGAAAAAACGGCGAGCGCGATTCTTAGCGCTGTGCCTAACGGACTTCCGATGCAGTATCGTGGCGTCACTAGCCCTTTTGGGATGCGCACTCATCCGATCAGCGGCGTTATGAGGATGCACCACGGCATCGACTTGCGAGCGAGCGAGGGCACTCCGGTGTTTGCGACGGCAGAGGGCTTCGTGCAGTTTGCAGGTGGCAGTGGCAGCGGATATGGAATTTTAGTGATTTTATCGCACAATTACGGTTTTGAGACCCGTTACGGCCACCTTAGCTCCGCGATCGTAACACCGGGCTCTTGGGTTAAAAAGGGCGATCTCATCGGCTATAGCGGCAACACCGGCTACAGCACCGGTCCGCATCTGCATTACGAAGTTAGGTTTTTGGCTCAAAGCGTCGATCCTGCAAATTTTATGAGCTGGAACGCGCAGAATTTCAAAAATATCTCGACCTTGGAGCCTAACGTATCGTGGCAGGAGATCGCAAACGTGGTGCAGCACCAGATCGAAAGGTTTAAATAATGCAAGCCGAGGTTTACGAATACTTTTTGCAAAACAAAAAAGAGCTTTTGATTTGCGAGGACGATAAAGAGGCTGCGGCGTGCGAGCAGGTGCTTAAATTTATGGGCTACGCGGCCTTTTGCCTGCCCGATTTTAGAGCTAGCTTCGGCGAGGATCTGCGCAGCTACATGGGCGAGCTTGCGGGCATAAGCACCGCTCTTAGCGCGTTTTATAAAGCAAGCGGCAAAAAAATTTTAATCTCGCCCGTCCGCACGATCCTAAATAAACTCCCCGCCGCAAGCCATCTGCGCCCGTTAAATATAAAATTTGGAAGCGAGTTAAGCCTAAGCGAGCTAAAAGAGGAAATTTTACGCCTTGGATACGACGTTCGCGATATCGTCGAAAGCATGGGCGAGGTGAGCTTCCGTGGCGAGATCATCGATATTTTTTCGGTAGGGAGCGAAAGCGCGGTTAGAATTCTACTCGACGGCGAGACGGTCGAGAGTATCAGGCGCTTTGACGTCGCGACGCAAAAAAGCGAAAAAGATGAGCTTGCGCAAGCCGAGATAGCGCCGTTTTTGGCAAATTTAAGCGAGGACGAGTTTGAGAGCGTGAGCGAAAAGATATCGCGCGCGGATAGCGACGCGTTAGCGCGCGATCTGGGCTCGCTCGGGTTTTGGTTCATCGATGGCTTCGTCGATTATGCGGAGGCGTTTGATTGCGTCTTGCTGCACGAGATCAAAAAGGATGAAATTTTTTCCGAGCGCAATTTGGATTTTTTAGACGCGATCGAGGTACTGCCCGCGGCGCATAAATTTAAAGACCTTGCGGTGACGCCGTCGCAGGAATTTTTTGAATTTCACCGCAGTGAGGTTATCACGCTGATCGCGCGAAACGATGCGCTGCTCGCGCCGTTTGATCTTAGCAGATTTAGCAATATCGAAATTTTACGCGAGGATTTCGTCGTAAATTTAATAAGCGCCGAGCGGATCATCCTTTCGCTAAACAAAGCGGCGCCTAAAAAGCGCGTGCGAAGATCGAGCTTGGCGCTGGATGAGCTAAACGTGGGCGATTTTGTCGTGCACGAGGATCACGGTATCGCTAAATTTAACGGGCTTGAGCTCATAGAGGTGATGGGGCGCAGCAAGGAGTTCGTATCTCTGCTCTACGAGGGCGGCGACAAACTGCTGTTGCCGGTCGAGTATCTAAACAAGATCGATCGCTACGTCGCAAGCGGCGGCGCGGTGAGCTTGGATCATCTAGGCAAGGCGAGCTTTTCAAAAATTAAAGAGCGAGTGCGCGAAAAGCTCTTTGCGATCGCTTCAAAAATCATTGCGCTGGCGGCAAAGCGCGAGCTGGTGCGAGGGCTCGTCATCAAAAACGAAAGCGCGGATTATGCGAAATTTTTAAGCGCAAGCGGTTTTAGCTACACGAGCGATCAGCAAAAGGCTGTTAGCGCGATTTTAGCGGATCTGCAAAGCGGCAAGGTGATGGACCGTCTACTTAGCGGCGACGTGGGCTTTGGAAAGACCGAGGTTGCGATGAATGCGATCTTTGCCTGCGTCCGCAGCGGCCATTCGGTGCTGTTTTTCGTGCCTACGACGTTGCTTAGCTCGCAGCATTACGCCACGCTTAGCGAGCGCTTTAGGGAGTTTGAAATTCCTGTTTTCAAGCTCGATCGCTTCAGTAGTGCGAGGCAAAAGAGCGAAATTTTAAAGCGCCTGCAAAGCGGCGAGGCGATCGTCGTGGTCGGTACGCACTCGCTTTTAAATTTAAATCCCGCAAATTTAGGGCTCATAATCATCGATGAGGAGCATAAATTCGGCGTTAAACAAAAGGAGCGGCTCAAAGAGAAAAGCGCCGCCTCGCACCTGCTTAGTATGTCCGCGACGCCGATACCGCGCAGCCTAAATATGGCGCTAAGCTCGATTAAAAGCTACTCCACGCTGCTTAGCCCGCCGCAGGACCGCTTGGACGTGCGCACCTTCGTCAAGCAGTGGGATGAAAAGATCATAAAAGAGGCGATCTCGCGCGAGCTGCGACGTGGGGGGCAGATTTTTTACGTCCACAACCACATCGCGACGATGCAAAGCGCCAAAAAGAAGCTGCTTGAAATTTTGCCGAGCCTTAAAATTTTAATTCTACACTCCAAGATTGACGCTAAAACTACGGAGGATGAAATTTTAAAATTTGTGGCGGGCGGATACGATCTTCTGCTTTGCACCAGCATCGTAGAAAGCGGCATTCATATGCCGCGCGTAAATACGATCATCGTCGAAAATGCTGATAAATTCGGTATCGCCGATCTACATCAGCTGCGCGGTCGCGTCGGGCGCAGCAATAAACAGGGCTTTTGCTACTTTTTGATCGAGGATAAAACCGCTCTTACGCAGGACGCGCTAAAACGGCTCGTAGCGCTTGAGAGCAACTCGTTTTTGGGCAGCGGCTCGGTGCTGGCGTATCACGATCTGGAGATTCGCGGCGGCGGAAACCTGCTCGGAGAGGCACAGAGCGGGCATATCGAAGCGATCGGCTACTCGCTTTATCTAAAGATACTCGAAGAGGAGATCGGCAAGCTGCTAAGCAGAAAGAGCGCTGCTGCGAGCGTGGAGCTTAAAATTTCGGTAAACGCCTTTTTAAACTCGGAATTTATCAGAGAGGATCGCCTGCGCTTGGATCTTTACAGGCGGCTTAGCAAGTGCGCCGAGGCGAGCGAAGTGCTTGAAATTTTTGGCGAGATCGAGGATCGCTTCGGGCGCGCGGACATTTACACTAAGCAATTCATCGACGTGATGATGATTAAGGTTTTGGCTACGAAGCTTGGCTTGCGCGTGATTTCGAGCATGGACGAAAATATCTTGATCACCCTTGCAAACGGCGATAAGGTGCGATTAAAGGCGCAGACGCGCGACGATGACGACGTGATAAGCGAAATTTTAATCTATCTGCGAAGGGAGCTAAAAAATGCGAACTTGCGATGAAAATATCAAAAAAAGCGCGAGCAAAAGTAGAAGCGAAGGGCTAAATTTAAACGCGGCGTGCGGTTTAAATTTAGCGCCGAAAGCCGTCCTAAAAAGCGTGCAGAGCGGCGCCGGCGAGCAAATTTATTTCAGCGATTTTAGTGCGATTGATTGGCGCACGGCGCAGGTTGCCGTCTTTCGCGCAAATAAAAAGGCGCTAAAGATCGTCCGTGATATCGATTTCACGGGTATTGACGCGCTCGTGGGGCTAGAGAGCCAAAAATCGGCTCTTATAAAAAACACGGACGCCTTCCTGCGCGGCGCGAGCGTCAACCACGCGCTTTTGTGGGGCGAGAGCGGCTGCGGTAAATCAAGCCTTGCGAAGGCGGTTTTTTCTAAATTTATCCCGCAAGACCTTAAGATCATCGAGATCGGCAGGGATGATTTGGGTTATCTCGTGGATATAATCGACGCGATCCGAGAAACGAACTTTAAATTTATCATCTTTTGCGACGATTTGAGCTTTGAGCTCGGCGAGAGCGGCTACAAGCACCTTAAACCGCTGCTAGAAGGATCCTTAGAGCGCGCGCCGCGCAATGTGCTGATGTATGCGACGTCCAATCGCCGCCACATCGTAGGCGAATGCGCAAGCGATAACGACGCCGCGCAGATCAGCCGCGGCGAGCTACACCTAAGCGATGCGGCGAACGAGCGAATCAGCCTGAGCGAGCGCTTCGGGCTGCAGCTAAGCTTTTACGGCGGGAGCATGCGGGAGTATTTGGGGATCGTAGATGCCTACTTTGCGGCTGCGCAAGGCATGAGCGCGGCGGAATTTCGCTTGAGCTTTGCTGCAAATTTAGACGCGCTGCAAGCAAAGGCGAGGGAGTTTGCGATGCTTCGCGCAAGCCGCAGCGGCCGCGCGGCAAAGCAGTTTTTCTTGAGCTTTAGCGAAGAATTTTTTGCAAATTTAAAAGGCGGCAGATGAATACGGCGCGCGAATTTAAATTTGGCGTAAATTTTATCGCCGTGCTAGAGTGCATGCGGAAAATCGCCGTCGCCGCGCGAAATTTTAGAAACGACGCCAGAAATTTCGGAGGCGCGAGATGAGCGCGACCGAGCTTTTTATCGCGCTTTTTCGCGCCGTGGAAATTAAGGATTTTCGCTGGTGGCCAGGGTTTGGAAGCTTTGAGGTGGTCGCGGGGGTGATTTTGATCCAAAATACGGCGTGGCGCAATGCCGACGCGGCGCTGCAAAACCTGCGTAATAAGGAGCTTTTGAGCTTAGATGGGATCGCCGGGCTAGATGAAGCGGAGCTTGCGGAGATCATCAAAGTAAGCGGATTTTATAATCAAAAGGCTAGACGCCTAAGCTTGCTTTGCAAAGCGATAATCGCGGATTTTGGGGATTTTGAGAGTTTTAAATCGGGTGTTAGCCGTGAGTGGCTGCTAGCGCGCAAGGGGATCGGCGCGGAGAGCTGCGACGCAATCCTATGCTATGCATGCGAGCGCGCGGTGATGGTCGCGGACAGCTATTCAGCGCGGCTACTCGGGGCTTTGGGCTATGAGTTTGAAAGCTATGACGAGCTTAACGCGTGGCTAGGCGAGCTGGAATTTGAGCGGATATATGAGTTTGTAAATTCCGCCAACTCTCCCTGCGATGCGACGGCAAAAGCAGATAAGCTGGAGAACGAAAACGGCGCGTATGCGCTATTTCACGGGCTTATAGTGGAATTTTGCAAAGCACATTTGAAAGGTAAAATTTTCGACGAGAGCGCGAAAATAATTTTAAATGATTTGAGGTAGATATGTTTAACACTAAAATTTTAGAAAATTTAATGGTTGCTTTTTGCTTTTGTATAACGCTTGCGTTACATTTACTGATATTTAACCATTACTTCTCACTCCAAGAAGGCTGGTGGGAAACCTATGCTTATTTAGTAAATAGGGGAGAGGTGATCAATAAAGATTTTTATCTAGCATGGACTCCGTTATTTGTATATATAAACGTCTTCTATCAAAAAATATTCGGAATAAATTTTTTTGCTTTTGCCTGCATCGGTGTGGTGGCCGCAATGATACAGGTAATTTTATTATATTTGGTTTTGAGAGAATTTTTTTCTGGGGTAAGCAGCGCTGTAGCAGCAATTTTTGCGAGCTTGCTATGGATCGTTGGTGGGTCGTATATTGCCAAAGACTATCATACCTACGTTTTCATCATAGAATTTTCTACTTTATTATTTCTAGTAAAATCCATAAAGAATGAGAATTCTAAAAAAGGTACCATATATCAAATACTTGGAATTTTATTTTTAGTCCTACTTTTTTTCATAAAGCAAAATGTGGGATTAGTTCTTTTCGCTAGTCTTTTTGTATCTTATGCTTTTATATCCAGTAGCGTAAAAGATTATTTTAAAAGAATAGGATTTTTACTGCTCTTTACCGCCATATTCTTTGCATCTATAAATTTCATCATGCCTTTTGATCCTTCATCAATAACAGATAATGATTCAAAAGGAAGTCTATGGACGATAGCGACGAGGTTTTGGACAAATAATGTAAATTTTGAGACTTTATTAAATGGATTTTACGTCTTTTGCATCATTCTAATCCTTTTTTACCTTAGAAACTATATAAAGGATTTTTATACAAAAATTTTATTAAAAATTATATCTGTTACTACCAAAGAATTTCGCATATTTATTCTTATTTTAATTTATATATTTCCAATTTATGGCTTTATTTATATTATGAATAACTTTGGAATTTCAATGTATCGTTTTATATCAGCCGCAATAGGTCTAATTCTCTTTGTCATGTATGCTTTTTTTATAAAAAATAATCGATTCTACAATTCACAAAAATATGTATTTATAACTTTATCGATGACGGCTATTTCGTACGCAGGGACCTTTGCAGATTTATTTACGGCTAATTCAAATATGATTTGCATAGCTTTTTTATGTGCTTTTATAATAAATTATACAAGAATTAAACATATCAAAAATATATTAGTGTGTATTTTATTGATTTCTATATATTTTAATATCGAATCTGTTTTATATACACCATATCAATGGAATTACAATTATCAAACTAATGTATTTAATGCTAGAACTCAAAGTATTTATCCGCAACTTAAAGGCATCTATATGGATGAAAGGACTGCAAATATTTATAATTATTTTATGATTTATGTTAATCAAAAATCAAAATCCAAAGATGATTTTTACTTTTTTAATTTGCCTATAATGTATTTATTAAATAATAAAATTCCACCATATAAGCTAGTAACACATTGGTTTGATGTATCATCATCTAAAGCCATAGAAGAGGAGTATAATGAATTTATAAAATCACCTACGCGAAACATTGTAATGTATCAATACCAAACTTACTTTTCTTTGGCACATAAACGTTTTCAAGGTAAAAGTTCTTTTAAACAGGCTGATTTTTATGAAATAATGAACAAATGGGTAAAAGAAGGAAAGTATAAATTTATAGGATCTATTATAGTACCGTATGACGACGCCTCTTTGGAAGAAGAGAAAAATCATATACTTAAGAATTTATTAATTATACTTCAGAATGATAAATTTTTTGGTATGAGTCGCGATGAGTTTACGAACTGGCTTAAAGACAACGGTATAACACTTACATATGTTAAGCATGAAGAAGTAAAAGCTGATGATCAAAATCCTAAACAGTTGGATGAGAATAAGCAAGATTTGATGCAAAATGGTGATATATTACAAATGGACGGAAGCGTAGCTGATTTAAGTAGGATATTTCCGCAATTGGGAGTGGCACCTATTGAATCTACCTTTTTTAATACGATAAATATTTATGAAAGACAAGAAAATTAACTATGAATGATATACGTCTAGAAAAATTTATAATAGCTTTATCTCTTATAGCAGTTTTAATCCTACATCTCCTCATCTTTAACCATTATTTCTCACTCCAAGAAGGCTGGTGGGAAACCTATGCTT
>CAURZM010000018.1:0-33405 GCA_963529625.1 uncultured Campylobacter sp.
TCTTGGAATTCTTGGAATTCTTGGAATTCTTGGAATTCTTGGAATTCTTGGAATTCTTGGAATTTATCGCAGCGCCGTTGCGGTAGAATTTTATTGTATTTTTCGTATTCGTAAACACAAATTTTACCACGCAACCGGTTTAGGGCTTCGTCGTATACGCTAGATAAATTCTATTTTGCAAAAATAGCAAATTGGCAGTGTAGCCGTAAATTTCGTGCTTACTAGCAAAAATTTTGTCATTCGCTGTAAATATGGAGCTAAATGCCAAAAAAACGCAAAATTCCCGTCAGAATGGCGCGCAAATTAGACGAGAATGTTAGGCAAGTAAGCGGCGCAAGAACTCGCAAAGCTCAAAATTTCACTCGCTAGCGCAAATTTAAATATACTTTAACGAATAGAAGTGTAAAATACGCCTCAAATTTCAACGATCAAGGGTTTTTATGCTAAAAGACATCTTCCTTTTCGGCGGTTTAATTTCTTACGACCACACTTTTATCTACCTTTTTTACTTCTTTTTGGTCGTCGCTATCATCGTAGCCGTCGCACTTTGCTCCACTCGCTCGCTTCAGCTTGTACCACACGGCATGCAAAATATCGCCGAAGCCTACCTAAGCGGCGTGCTAACGATCGGTAAGGACGCGATGGGTAGCGAGGAACAAGCCAAAAAATATCTTCCGCTAATCGCAACATTGGGATTTGTAATATTTTTTAGTAACGTTATCGGCTTGGTGCCGGGCTTTGAGTCGCCGAGCGCGAGTTTAAATTTAACCCTTTCGCTTACGCTTTGCGTTTGGTTGTATTACCATTTTGAGGGCGTTCGCGAGCATGGCGTGATCAACTACCTAAAGCATTTTATGGGGCCCGTGAAAATCCTAGCTCCGTTTATGTTCGTCATAGAGATCGTCTCGCATTTTTCGCGCGTCGTATCGCTTTCTTTCCGACTTTTCGGAAATATCAAAGGCGACGATACCTTCCTGCTCGTTATGCTTACTCTCGCTCCTGCGCTAATACCGATGGTACCGTTTGCGCTACTTACTTTTATGGCGATTTTGCAGACTTTCATTTTCATGGTTTTAAGCTACGTTTATCTAGCGGGCGCCGTGATCGTCGATGAGCATTAATTTTAAGCGAAATTTCTTATACTTCCTCGTGGGTGCGTCGTTCGGATTGATCTTCGTCGGCGCATTTGTCTTTTTTGCCTATCCTTCATTTTATTTTTTGGGGTTAAAATTCCTCTTCATCTGCACCGCTCCAGGCGTGATATGCGTAATTATCACCTGCTTGATGGTCGATGTTTTCGACCTTAAAGGAAAGCTCCTTCATGGCGGCGAATAGAAATCTATTCGATTAAATTTTAAAATTTAGCCGCGCCGTGTGCCGCTGCAAGCGAGTATTAAAGCAAAAAATTGTAAAATTACGCGAAATTTTTATTCTAAAAGGTTAAGTTTATGTTTGAAACCGTGATCGGCCTGGAGGTACACTGCCAGCTAAATACCAAAACCAAAATTTTCTGCTCCTGCCCCACGAGCTTCGGCGACGAGGCGAATTCGCACGTCTGCCCGACTTGCTTGGCGCTCCCGGGCGCTCTTCCCGTGCTAAACGAGGAAGTGGTTAAAAAAGCTATCAGTTTCGGCACCGCCGTCAATGCGACGATCAATCGCAAGTCGGTATTCGACCGCAAAAACTACTTCTATCCCGACCTTCCCAAGGCATATCAAATTTCGCAGTGGACGATCCCGATCGTCGAGCACGGCGAGCTTTTTATAGCTGCGGACGGACAGAGCAAGCGCATCGGCATCACGCGCGCGCACCTAGAGGAGGACGCGGGCAAAAATAATCACGAAAGCTCGCGCAGCCTAGTTGATCTAAATCGCGCCGGTACGCCGCTTTTGGAGATCGTAAGCGAGCCTGATATGCGCTCTGCGGATGAAGCGGTCGCGTATCTAAAAAAACTCCACAGCATTTTGCGCTTTTTAAATATCAGCGATGCAAATATGCAAGAAGGCTCGTTTCGCTGCGACGTAAATGTCAGTATCCGCCCGCAAGGCGAGCAAAAGCTCTACACGCGCGTGGAGATTAAAAATTTAAACTCCTTTAAATTTATCCAAAAGGCGATCGAGTTTGAGATCGAGCGTCAGATCGAAGCGTGGCAGGACGGCAAATATGAGCAAGAGGTCGTGCAAGAAACCCGCCTTTTTGATACCGCTAAGCTTATCACCAAGCCGATGCGTAGCAAGGAGGACAGTGCCGAGTATCGCTACTTCCCAGACCCCGATCTGCTAACCGTGATCGTGGATGACGAGATGCTGGCTGCTGCGCAGCAGATCCCCGAGCTACCCGATCAAAAAAAGGCACGCTACGTCAGCGAGCTGGGCGTTAAAGAAAAGGACGCCGAGATCATAATCTCGACCTACGAAAACGCGCGATTTTTCGAGGATCTCATCGCGGCGGGACATGAGCCCAAACTCTGCGTCAGCTGGCTTACCGTCGAGCTTGCGGGCAGGCTCAAAAACGGCGTTACGATCGAGGATTCGCCCGTAGGTAGCGCGAAGATGAGCGAGCTTTTAAGCGCGATCGAAGGCGGCGCAGTGTCGCAAAAGGCCGCCAAAGAGGTGCTTGATTATTTAATGGAGCACGACGAGGCCGTAAGCTCGGTCATCGATAAGCTTGGCTTGAGGCAGGTAAGCGACGACGGCGCGATTTTGGAGATCATAGCGCGCGTGATGAGCGCGAACGAGGAGAAGGTCGCGGACTACCGCGGCGGCAAGGACAAGCTATTTGGCTTCTTCGTAGGCCAAGTGATGAAAGAGGGCAAGGGCGCGTTTAACCCTGCGAAGGTGAACGAGCTTCTGAAACAGAAGCTGGGCTGATTTCGCAGCTTCTGCGGCAGCAAACGGCGAATTAAAGGCGGCGCGATGCATGCGATAGATGAAGCCCTTAGGGATAAAATTTTAAATCTGCTCGCAGCGTTTTGCTTCGAGCTAAAGCTTTCACGCACTAATGACGAAGGCTTTTATGCGTTAGAATTTCATTCGGCGCGATCTTGGTGGCTACCTGCTCTGTCTCGCACACGTTTTGTTCTTTCTAGCTCGTTCTTTCTCGTACGGGTCGTTTGCGTTGAGTGTTGGTCTGCGACGGAGTGGTTTAAGAAGCACATCCGTTAGGAATTTTACTCACGGCTACCGCCAAAGCGCGGCAAAGCTTGCAGGAAATACGCAAAATTGCTTTGCTTGCGAGAGCGAGAACGGAAGCTCGGGGTGCGGCGGGTAGGGTCGAATACGCAGGGTCGAATTTTAGTGGCAAGCCAATGTGTAGGCTAAATTTAATCAATCGCCGCGTCGGATGCGTGTGCCACAAATCGCGAACCAAACGATAACGTGGCGAGCGACCGCAAGATCATCTAGGTTCAAAGCACACCTTGATAGATTTAAGCGGATTTAAAAGCGCGATTTGCGATCAGGCGTCTGAGTAAAATTTTTAAAAATTTGATTTGCTTTGGCGATGCACGAGTGAAATTTAAAACGTATAATGAAGTTTCAAAATCCTCATTCGTTCACTGCTGCGCCTTTTGTGAAAGTGTTTTTTGACGGAAGAGCAAAACCTTAAAAGTATGAAATTTTAGTGAGGTAAATTTTAAAAAAAAGTGAAGTTTTGGCTGAGTAAATTTCAAAAGCGCAAAATTTTAATGAGACGAAATTTTGACGAGATGAAATTTTAAAAAGTGAATTTTAAAGCGTAGCTTCGGCTAGCGTTCGCACAGGCTCATGTCGGCGTTTTGGGGCTAATTTTTCAAAGAGCGGGAATTTCAAGAGAATGAAATTTGAAAAACCGCAAATTTGCGAATAAATTTTTAAAAAGGAACATAATGAAAATAGCGGTTATCGGCGCTGGCAAATGGGGTAGTGCGCTTTTTGATGCGCTTAGCGTGAAAAACGAATGTGTCATCACTTCTCGCACGCCAAGGCAAATTCCGCATTTTGTAAGCGTGAGCGAGGCTCTGGAGTGCGAAGCGCTCGTTTTCGCGCTAGCAGCGCAGCAAACCGCGCAGTGGCTGGATCAAAATTTCACCTACAAAAATCAAAAAATTCTAGTCGCTTCCAAGGGCATCGACGCGGCTAGCGGCAGGTTTTTGAACGAAATTTTTGAAGCGTATGTCGCGCGCGGCAATCTCGCTTATCTATCAGGTCCGTCGTTTGCCACTGAAGTCATGCAGAAGCTGCCTTGCGCGCTCGTCGTAAGCTCGTGTAACGAAAATCTAGCCGAACTTTTCGCAAGTGCCTTCCCTGCCTACATCAAGACCTACACGAGTGGTGATATCATCGGCGCAGAGGTGTGTGGCGCGTATAAAAATGTCATCGCCATCGCTAGCGGCGTTTGCGATGGGCTGGAGCTCGGCAATAACGCTAGAGCGAGCTTGATCGCGCGCGGCATCGTAGAAATCGCGCGCTTCGGCAAGTTTTTCGGTGCGCGAGATGAGACCTTTTTGGGCTTAAGTGGCGTGGGCGATCTGTTTTTGACTGCCTCGAGTGCGCTATCGCGAAACTACCGCGTGGGACTAGGGCTTGCGCGCGGCAAAGGGCTCGAAGAAATTCTGCGCGAGTTGGGCGAGGTCGCCGAGGGTGTGGCTACGACCGAAGCGGTCGTAAATATCGCGGCAAAGCACAAGATCTATGCTCCGATCGCTACCGAGGTCGCGCAAATTCTGCGTGGCAAGGACGTAAGGGCGAGCCTAAAGGACCTGCTGCGCAAAAAATAGCCGTACGACGGAATTTACTCGCTAAATTTTAGCGGTAAATTTGGCCTGCATAGTTTTTGATTTATCTGCTATGTTTGTGAAATTTAGTTGCTGGTTCGCGGATTTTGGTCGTTGTTTGTTTGGATCTGTCTACGCGGCTTTGATTTGAAATTTTGCTTTAAGCTTGAGCGTAAAATTTCAAAGCGAGGTCGTAAAATTTTAAAAAGAGGCTAAAATTTTAAAACATTTAATGTGTGTCGCAGGTAGTTTGGAAGTGCTACTGCTTTGTTCTGCTTGCGGTTGCAAGTGGTTGACGGCTGAGAGTGGAGCGGACTATTCGTCCGCGACTGCGGCGAGTTAAATTTTACAGAATGTCGGTGTATTATAAATTTTAATACAGGAGCCAAGGCGAAGGATTGCGAGATGGATTTAAGGGTTGCGACGTAAAAATTTAGCGAAGATAAGGCATATGGCCTATCAAGCTAAATTTTTGCTAGCTCCGTTAAAGACGCTCGCGAGGCAAGCCACAAAGGTAAAAGAGGAGAAGATGGAAAAATACGAAGGCTACAATCTCAGGCTACGCGACGCTCTCGTCGGCGTACAGTTTTTATTCGTCGCGTTTGGCGCGCTCGTGCTGGTGCCGATATTAACGGGGCTTGATACGTCCGTGGCGCTGTTTACGGCGGGTATCGGCACGCTGCTGTTTCAGCTCATCACGCGCAAAAACGTCCCGCCGATCTTTCTCGCGTCTAGCTTTGCGTTCATCGCGCCGCTTAGCTTTGGCGTGAAGGAGTGGGGTATCGCCGCGACTATGAGCGGAGTGATCGCGGCGGGACTTTTTTACGTGGTTCTGAGCCTGCTTATTAGGCTCAAAGGCGAGGGCTTTTTGCATAAAATTTTACCGCCCGTAGTCGTCGGCCCCGTCATCATGACGATCGGCCTCATCCTCTCGCCCGCAGCCGTAAATATGGTCATGGGTAAGGGCAAAGAGGCGTTCTATACGCAGGGGCAGTCGCTTAGCATCGCGCTCATCTCGCTCTCGGCGGTTATCGTCGTGATGATGTTTGGCCGCGGCATGCTGCGCCTCGTGCCGATACTTTGTGGCATCGCGGCTGGATACTGCGCGTCGCTGTTTGTAGGGATTGTGGACTTTACGCCGATTTTGTCCGCGCCGTGGTTTGCGCTGCCGCATTTCACCGCGCCGGTTTTTAAGCTCGAAGCGGTGATCTACATGGTGCCTATCGCCATCGCGCCCGCGATCGAGCACATCGGCGATATGCTTGCGATCAGCAACGTCACGAAGGAAAATTTCCTAAAAAACCCGGGGCTTAAAAGCACGCTACTTGGCGACGGACTTGCGACGTCGCTAGCGGGTTGTTTCGGCGGTCCGCCAAACACCACCTACTCCGAGGTCACGGGCGCAGTCAGCATCACGAAGGCCTATAATCCCACCATCATGACCTTTGCTGCGCTTGCGGCGATACTGCTAGCCTTCGTGGGCAAGCTCGGCGCCGCTCTCTCCACGATCCCCGCTCCCGTCATCGGCGGCATCATGCTGCTGCTTTTCGGTATCATCGCGAGCGTGGGCATGGAGACTCTGATCAAAAACAATGTGGATCTAGCCGAGCCGCGCAATATGATCATCGTCGCGCTCATATTCGTCTGCGCGATCGGAGGCATGGTGCTGGATTTTGGCGCGATGAGCTTTAGCGGCGTGGGACTTGGCGCGCTCATCGGCATCACGCTAAATTTGGTGCTGCCAAAAACCAAGCATTTTGACGGCTACTAAGTTAAATTTGCGCGGAGCGTGAGTCGTTTCGCGCGGTTGTGGGTAAATTTGAGCTTAAATTTCGGCGTCAAATTTATCCGCAGCTTTCGCCGTCAAATTTATCGCACTCTAAATTTTAAAATTTCACCCGCAAACGCTTTTAAATTTCTAACGTTTTAAACTAGCAAGATATATAATTGTCTTATGAAAAAGGCGAATAATTTAAGCAAATTTGATAAAAAGGCGCTAAGGCTGCTTTTTGCGGTGCTTTTCGCGCCGCTTTTCGTCTCGCTCGTTTTTATCTATGAGCTATCGGTGTATGATAGCTCGCGCGAGCTGCCCGCGGGCGCGCAAAAGATCGGCGGCAGCGATTATTTCAACATCGGCGGCAAAATTTATCTACGCTCTTGGAACCTCGCTCCTTACGAGTTAGAGGGCGGCGCGGACGCGGCGAGCTTTCGTGCGCTTGATACCGGCAGATACTCCTACTCAAACGTCGGCATGGACGCTAGTAGCGTATTTTGCGGCGCTCGCAAGATGACGGGGTTGGATCCCGCTCGCACGCAAAAGATCGGCTCTCGCTACTACAGCGACGGGCGCGTGAGCTACTTCTGCTCAGACGTCACGCAGCGCACGGGCGGCGCGATAAGCTACATTTACAAGGTATTTTTCCACGCCTTCGGGCTCTCTAAATGGCCGCAGGAGTACAACTACCCCTACGCAAGACTTGATACTAGCGCGCCCATCTCGCCTCTGACAGACAGCCCTTACGTCGCCACCGACGGCGAGCGGGTATTTTACGAGGGTAAAATTTTAGCGGGTGCGGATGCAAAAAATCTAAAACAGATAAGGCTAAAAATCATACACGAAGACGGTCCCGATTCGCCCGCGCACTTTCGCCAGGTCGATCGGTGGCTAAGCGACGGACGCAGCGTCTATGTGGACGGCGAGAGGCTAAATTTCACGCCTAGCGAGCGGATGTATCTCGTGGAGCCAAACGCCGGCATAGAGTTTCTTTTTGATCCCGCTACGGGCGCCGTGCTGATGAACGGCGAGAGATTTGACCCCGCAAACGAGCCCTATACGCCGCTAAATTTTCAGAGCGGGCATCAGGAATACATGCTGTTTACGAGCAAAAACGGTATATTTTATCTAAGCAAAGATAAAATTTTAAATCGTCCGCGCGGTAGTGGCGCCGAGGGGCAGCTCAAAGACGCGTTTTGGGACGTTTATTATAAATTTGGCGCAGACGGCAGTAAGCTAAGCGCACTAAAAAGGGCGGGCGATAATCCGTTTAAAGGCGCCGTACGACAGATATCTGAGAAGCTTTTTAAGGACGAGGCGGGCTTTTATTATCTGGATTTTCATACGCAAAGTATTTATGTGCGCGCGGGTCGCGGCGGCGGGCATCGACACTTGCAAAAGCGGATAAATTTCATCGAGCTACGAAAGATCACGCTAGACGTGCATGACGAAAACGTAATGGCGCAGATCGCGGACGAGGCGGCGCGAAACCCCGAAACGTCGCAGCTAATCTTTAGCGCACAGGACGTAGAGTATGAAAGCGACGCGGCCTTTTATATGTATTGCCTAGTGATTTTGATGATGCTTGGAGCTATGATTTATAGCTATCTTAGAAAGCGTAGCTTGCGGCGCAACTAAATTTAGCGGCGCGATGGAAGGTAAATTTAAGAGCGAGACAAAAATACCGACGTCGTGTTATCCAGCGTACCCTTGGCTACGGAAGGTAAATTTTAAGAGCGGAACGGCACGGCGGAGCAGTAAATTTAAGATAGTATTGCAGTTGCCAGAGTAGCAATGTGGTAAATTTATGGGTGCTGCGATTACGAGTACGGGCAGTGTGGCGGCGGGATGCGATTGAATGTGCGCCAAAGCTTGGTCGGTACCGAGCTGCCGGTCTGTCGGCGCGCAGTAAACCAGCTAGATGGTGCGAGGCGGAATGACAGCGCGGCAAAACGGCGACGGCTTTTGCGTCGTTAAATCGTGCTACCTAGTTTTAGTCGGATTTTGAAAATTGTGCGGATAAAGCTTTAGCTAAGATTTGCAAAACACCACAAATACGGTGTTTTGTTCTAAATTGCCTTTATAGCTTATCAAAATTTAAGAGGTAAAAATATAAACTTCAATATTCATAGCCTGGAAAAATAGAATTTCTGACGCTGTGCAAATCTACTCCGCTGGAGTTTAAAACTAGCATTTTTCTTTTTAAAATGGTAGGTTTGACGCTGTGCAAATCTACTCCGCTGGAGTTTAAAACTTAATCACGCTGGCTAAGCTTGACGGCGCTAAATTAGTGTAAATTCTCTCCGCTGGAGTTTAAAACAGCTCATACTGCCATTTTAGAGTATGGAGTTTTTGGGTATAAATTTCTCCGATGGAGTTTGAAACTGTTGCCGCTGCCGATGCCTAACATTAAGCCCAAGTTTAAATTTACTCCGATGGAGTTTGAAACGCGTTTTGCAGATCGATTTTGGTGTTGCAAGCCTGGTGTAAATTCTCTCCACCGGAGTTTAAAACCTATGGATTCCAAACCTTAAGCATCTCAAAATCGGCGCTTAAAACACTGCTGCATTTTACTGCGCCTTGATTTGTGCTCCGATTGATAAATTTAAGCTAAAAACACATTATTGATGATTCCAGCTCTGATCTTAGCGGATTTTAGTTTGTCGTGCGTTCAAGATTAATAATGCCTACGCCAAAGCCCGGTTATCTAATGAATTTTAAATTTGCCGGGCGTTTTAAGAGTAAATTATATCGGGGTTTCGCTCTAACTCTCGATATAGGTTTTTAGTTTGCGGCCGATTTTTGGATGTTTTAGCTTTTTGATCGCCGAGCTTTCGATCTGGCGGACGCGCTCGCGGGTGATATTGAGCTCCTTGCCGATCTCTTCAAGCGTGCGGTCGCTCTCGTCGTCAAGCAGTCCGAATCGCATGCGGATCACCGTGCGCTCGCGGTCGTTGAGTTGTTCCAAGATATCGTCGATCTGCTCTTTGAGATCGGATTTTAAAATTTGCTCGATCGGCGAAACCGAGCTTTTGTCTTCGACGAAATCGCCGAATTTACCGTCATCCTCATTTCCGATCGGCGCTTCTAGACTGATCGGCTCCTTTGTGATTTTGATGACCTGCTTTACCTTATCGACGCTAAGGCCTACCTCTTGCGCGATGACGTTGATATCGGGCTCCTTGCCGCCTTCTTGCATATATTTGCGCGTGATTTTATTAATTCGATTTATCGTCTCGATCATATGGATCGGGATGCGGATCGTGCGAGCTTGATCGGCGATGGCGCGGCTGATCGCCTGGCGGATCCACCACGTCGCGTATGTCGAAAATTTATAGCCGCGCTTGTATTCAAATTTATCCACCGCCTTCATGAGCCCGATGTTGCCCTCCTGGATGAGGTCTAAAAACGGCAGCCCGCGGTTGGTGTAGCGCTTGGCGATGGAGACGACCAGGCGCAGGTTGGACTTCGCCATGCGCGCCTTTGCATTGTCGCTGATGCGCTTGCCGCGCTTGATCTGCTCTAAAATTTCTTTCAGCCGCTCGGGCTCGAGGTTGAAGCTTTTTTTGCTCGCCTCTTTTGTCAAAAAGAGCTTTTTTATATCGACATAGGTCGAGACCATCGTAGCTTCCGGCACGCGCGCGATGATGTCGTCCTTGCTAAGCCTCGTGATCTCTTTTAGAATTTTTTTGTGATTTTCGCGCAGTTCGGCGCTAAACATCGGCAGCTTGTACTCTAAGCGCTTGAGCTCCTTTTCAAAGCCCTCGTCGCTTTTTAGCGCGGTCTCCATCGATTTTACGATCTCGGTGATGAGCTTGCTGGTTGGCCCCAGATCCATGAGCTTTTCTTTTAAAATTTTCTTTTTAAACGCCAAGTTTAGCTTCGATAAAATTCCCTTGCTCTGCTTAATCGCCTCGGCGTTTTTCTCGGCAAATTTCATCCAATCCTTTTTGGCTTTTTCAAGAGCCTTGAAGCTTTCGATGACCTTTAGAGCGCGCTTATCGTTCTTTTTGGATCGCCTTTGCTTCGCCTCGTCCGCGCTCTCCTCATCCTCCTCGTCGTCGTAATCCTCCTCCGATAGTTCCTCTTCGTCCTCCTCTTCACCCTCTTCGTCGCTGTCGTCAAAGCTTTTGAAAAGCTCCTTTACGCGGCGTTCGCGGTTGATGAGCGGCTCTTTATAATCTAAAATGAAATCGATCAGATATGGCACCGAGCAAAACGCGTCGATGATGATGTCCTCGCCGAGCTCGATTTTTTTGCTGATCTCGATCTCTTCTTCTTTCGTTAACAGCGGGATCTGTCCCATTTCGCGCAGATACATCCGCACCGGGCTGTCCGAACGGCTCCACTCCAAAAGCTCGACGTCGCTGGATAGGTCAAACTCCTCGTCCCAGCCCTCGTCCAGCAGCTTTTTTTGCGTGGCTTCTTTGAGCTTCGCGTCCTCTAAATTTTTGATTTTAGAGATTTCTGCGGCGGAGATCAGCTCGACGTCGAATTTTTTCGTAAGCGCTTCGACCTTCTTAACGGCCGTCGCAGTGGGGGCTTTGTCGAAAAATTTTATCAGTCTTTCGTAGGTGATGTAGCTTTTCTGATTTTCGTCGAAGAACTGCTCGATGGGGCTTAAGGCGTCTTTTGGGCTCGCCATAAAATCTCCTTGTGTCGTTGTGTATTTGGTTTTGGAAAATTAGATTATACCGAAACGCTCTTTATTTTTGCTTATAATATGGCGCAAACTATCTAAATTTAATGATTTTTCAAATTTTAGAAATTAAGCTAAATTTTAAAATTTAGGTTATATTTTTAGCTAAATTTAAGACTGCTCTCTAAAATTCCGCGTTCCCAAGACAAAAATTAGCGCGCCAAAATTTCGCATCCTTTATGCCGCCGATTTAAAATTTAACGCCTCCGCACTCCCTATCTCTGCGCTCTCGCGTTTAAATTTAGCCCCAAATTTCAAGCGAGGAATTCCGCCCTCACATCGGAGCGATTGAGCGGATTTTAATAAATTTATCGGTAAAATCGCACATCTATTTTATTTAAAATTTAAGGCGGAAATATGGCAAAAGTATGGAAATTCGGCGATGATATCGACACCGACATCATTATCGCGGCGCGCTACCTAAATACCTCCGACGCAGCGGTGCTTGCGACGCACATCATGGAGGATGCGGATAGGGATTTTTCGTCCAAAATCGCTCGCGGCGACATCATCGTAGCGGGGAAAAATTTCGGCTGCGGCAGCTCGCGCGAGCACGCTCCGATGGCGCTTAAGGCTGCCGGAATTTCATGCGTGATCGCAAAAAACTTCGCTAGGATTTTTTATCGAAACAGCTTCAATACGGGTTTTTTGATCCTCGAATGCGACGAGACGGATAAGATCGCGCAGGGCGACGAGCTTAGCATCGATCTAAAGGGCGGCGTAATTAAAAATTTAACTCAAAAGACGC
This sequence comes from uncultured Campylobacter sp., assembly GCA_963529625.1. Classification (GTDB taxonomy): domain Bacteria; phylum Campylobacterota; class Campylobacteria; order Campylobacterales; family Campylobacteraceae; genus Campylobacter_B. The sequence continues at coordinate 11,975 of CAURZM010000018.1, forward strand.
AGTATAAATTCGGCGCAATCCCCGAGTTTATGCAAAAGCTACTCGACGCGGGCGGAGCGATAAATTACGCAAAAACAAAGATAAACTTGTAAGGAATTTGGATGAAAAAATACGACGTATGCGTGATAAAAGGCGACGGAATCGGCCCTGAGATCATCGAAGAGGCGATCAAGGTGCTCGATGCCGTAAGCCATAAATTTAATTTCGAGCTAAATTTTGACTACCGCTTGATGGGCGGCGCGGCGATTGACATTATGGGCGTTCCGCTTCCGGATGAGACGCTAAATGCCGCTAAATCAAGCGACGCGGTGCTTTTCGGCGCGATCGGCGGCGCTAAATGGGACGGCTTGCCGCGCGAACTGCGCCCCGAAAGTGGACTGCTTAAAATTCGAAAAGAGCTTGGAACTTTTGCAAATCTGCGTCCTGCGATGATTTTTGATGAGCTGATAAACGCTTCGACGCTAAAGCCTGAGATCATCAAAGGCGTCGATATAATGGTGGTGCGCGAGCTTACGGGCGGGATTTATTTCGGGCAGCCGCGCGTTAAAAACGAAAAGGATGCGCTAAATACGATGTGCTACAACGCCGCCGAGATCGAGCGCGTGGCTAAGGTCGCGTTTGAGGCTGCGCTTTTGCGAAACAAAAAGATAACGCTCGTGGATAAGGCCAACGTGCTTGAAACAAGCCAACTGTGGCGCGAGGTCGTAAGCGAGCTAGCCAAAAATTACGAGGGGATAAATTTGGAGTTTATGTACGTAGATAACGCCGCGATGCAGCTCGTGCGGGCGCCCGCACAGTTCGATGTAATTTTGACGGAGAATTTGTTCGGCGATATTTTAAGCGACGAGGCGAGCATGATCTGCGGCTCGATCGGGCTGCTTCCGAGTGCGAGCATCGGCGGCAAGGTGGGCATTTACGAGCCGATTCACGGCAGCGCGCCCGATATCGCGGGGCAGGGGATCGCAAATCCGATCGCTACGATCTTAAGCGCTGCGATGATGCTAAAATACGCATTCGGCGAAAATGAAGCCGCAGAAGCGATCGAGCTTGCCGTACGCGGCGTGCTTCGCGACGGATACCGCACCAAGGACATCGCGCAGTACGATGCCAAAGAGATCTGCTCGACTGCAGAAATTGGCTCGATCATCGCAGATTACGCAAGTAAGGCTTAGGAGCCAGATTTGAATGGTGCGCTAGCATACGCTATGGAGCTTGAGAAAAAAGACGATATCTACGGCGCGATGCGGATTTGTCGCGGTATTTTGCGTGATAATCCGCAAGATGGCGATACGGCGGTGCTTTTTGCGCGGCTAAATTTAAATCATCGGGTAAGCTCGGGCGTCAATATGGCGATGTTAGAGCGCTTTTTTAGCGTCGATGCGAGCAAACAAGCGGAATTTAAGAGGTGGCTAATTGATGTATGAAAATGAACTGGAAGATATCATCGAAGCAGTAAATGAGATGAAAGCACAAAAGCGCGCGCAAGATTTGGCGGCGCAGCAAGAGGGGGCTGTGAATGTAAACAGCGCTGAGGCAGAGGCGCAGGCTTCGCAGTATGCTTTAAGCCCCGCTTATTTTACGCCAGATCCTATTGCACCTGATGCCTTAAATTCCGCATCTGCGCCGGATATTGCTTCATCAAATGCGCAAAATTTCACTTCCTTAGATACTAAAAATTCCACTTCGCGCTTTGTTTCATCGGATGCTTTAAATTCCGCCCTAGATCGTTCAAATGCCCTGGCACGCAAGAGCTCTGCGCCTAGCAGCGTGGAATTTGCAGCGGACGCTACTTTAAAAAAATCTGCCGTAAAAGATGAAAATTTTACTTTTTCCAGCGAGGAGAATTTTAAAAATTCTGATTTTACAGGCAGTGAAAATTCCGTGGTCCCCGTCTCTTTAAATGGAGAAAATTTTATAAATTCCACTTCTGCAAGTGGCAAAGATTCCGCAAATACTACCTTAACAAACGATGAAATTTTAAAAAGCTCCACCGCAAAATTTGACGAAAGCTTTCGTGATTTATCGGGCATCGCAGGCGAAATTTACGATAGTTTAGGCAGCGATATGAATGGGTTTATTTCGCCGCAAAGCAGGGACGCAAGTATGGCGCAAAGCTCTGCCAAAAGTAAAGATTTTGAATTAGCGCTAAATTCTACGGATGACGACTCCCAAAGTGAGCAAGATTTGACGCCTCGTATTTTAGGCGCTCATTTTAAGGAGCTACGCAATAACGATTTTGGGTCTGGCTCTGATTTCAAAGAAAACGAAGCTGACGATTATTTCAGCACAGCGCATTCTAAAAAGCAGGATTTAGCGTCGCTTCAAGCTCAAAATTCCGCCGCGCTAAATATCCGCAATGTTGCCGCGCGCCAGCAAAATTTCGTTTCGCAGCCGCAGAATTTTACGATCTCTGGGGTGCGAGACGATGAGCTCGCCACGCCGCAGCTTCGCAATTCTGCCGCGCAGGATATGCAAGTGGGAAGTTTTACCTCTTCCGGTGCTCAAAATTCCGCCCTCCACCAGCCCGAGGAAGCGGGACATCTCGGGGCCGCGAGACAAGCGGGTGACAAATCAAAATATCTCGCAAATACAGATTTTAAAATTTCAAGCGAAGCAGAGTTTTTGAGCGCGATAAAAGAGCGAATTTTAGTGCTTTTTGAGGGGCTGAACGCTTTTGAGCAGGGCGATTTGAACGCGCGCGTGGAGCTAAATTTAAAATTTATGGAATTTTTGCTTGCAAGTATCGAAAACCGACTTGAAAATCTATCAAAATGACGATTTCATCGCGCTTTTAGATTATCTTAAAAAATTTAGCTCGCGCATATATCTGGTAGGCGGCTGCGTGCGCGATCATTTTTTGGGGCGGGCGAGCGCTGATGTGGATGTGGAGCTTTACGATGTGGGACCGCGTCGTTTCGAGCAAATTATGCAAGACTTCGGCGCACAGGGCGTCGGCAAAAGCTACTTCGTCTATAAATACAAAAGCTTCGACATCTCGCTTCCGCGCACCGAAAGCAAGACGGGCGTCGGACACAAGGGCTTTAGCGTTGCTTTGGCTACGGACGAACATGAGGCTAGTAGGCGGCGCGATTTTACGATCAATGCGATGATGATAGACGCTATAAGCGGCAAAGTGCTCGATTTTTACGGCGGGCTTGCGGATCTGCGCGCGCGTATTTTGCGAGTGGTTGATCCGCACACTTTCGTGGAGGATAGCTTGCGCGTATATCGCGCGGTACAGTTTGCCGCAAGATTTGAGCTTCGCACTGAGCCCCGCACCTTAGAGCTCATGCGTAGTATCGACGTTAGTGATCTTAGTTGCGAGCGCGTTAAAGCAGAGCTGATTAAATTTTTTCGTGCACCCGCGCACCGATATGGGATGATGCTAATGCAAGAGCTGGGGCTTTATGAGCGGGTTTTTGGATTGCGGATTGATCCGCGCGCGCATGAGCGACTGATGCGATTCATAGAGCATGGCGAATCTTTTGTGCGAAATGAAATGTTTTTTTTATACGCATTTTTGAATTTTTTAGAATTAGATAAAAATAAAATTTTGAAAAATTTAGGGCTAAATTCCCTTTATAAAAGGCTACTTAGCGAGCCGTTTTTTAAGCGGGTAAGCGACGAACGGCTATGCGAAATCGCTCTAAAAATGCCGCTTAAGCAGTGGCTCGGGCTGTATTGTAAAGGTAGGGTGCAAGCGGCGAAGCGGCTTGGGATTTGGGATAAGAAATTTAAAAGCTTGGTTTGTGCCGCGGATGTCGCTCGCAATCTGCGCGGCGCTGCGATCGGCAAGGAGATCGAGAGGCTGCAAGAAGCGGAGATTAGGGCGTTTGTGGCGGCTTTAAAAGCGTAAATTTAGAGAGATTTTTGTAAAATCGCCGTTTTATTTAGGAGCTAGTTTTATGAGAAAATTCTATCGTCGCGACGAAATTTACGCGTTTTGCAAGAATGCTGCGTCTTTGCAAAAGCGCGCTTTTTGCTTTGATCGCAGGCGAAATCTCATGATTTTTACTGCGCGAGATTTTATCTTTTGCGACGAGCGAAATTTAAATTTTTGCGGCGTAAAATTTCATAGCGCAAAGCTTAGCTCGGTAGGATTTCACGACGCGGAATTTGACCTATTAAAATTTCATCCGTCGTGCCGCCATACCGAAAAAGCCCACGAGGCGAAGTTTTATGGATCGAGAGAATTTCGCAGATCGCATCGCTGTGGCGAGAAATTATACGAACCGCGTAGCAATGATGCGGAATTTCACAGTTCGCATTGCAGCGAGATGAAATTTTGCAGATTAGGACATCTTGGCACAAAATCTCACAGCCTGCGTCGTATTAAACGTATTAAAGCAAAATTTAGCGAGCCGTATCGCGCATCCTGTGCTATGGAAGTAGCTGTCGCACTACACCGCATAAAAACGAAAGAGACATATCGTTGTGAGGAGAGACCTGACATCCTGCAGCATCGCAAAATCATGGACCTAAATTTTACTTCAAAGAATTTCAAATTATGGAATTTTACCCATTCAAATTTACAAGGCTTTACTGCGCGAAATCCCAAGCTGTGTAATTTAGCTTTTCGAAATTCTAAATCTCAAAATCTCGCTTTGCGGAATTTTAAATCGCAAAATTCTGCTCATGCAAAATCGGTGATTTTTGATGTTTAATATCGTGTTGGTATATCCGCAGATCCACACAAACACCGGCTCCATCGGGCGCATGTGCGTCAACGCGGGGTGCCGCTTGCATCTGATCAAGCCGCTCGGATTTGTCATAGACGATAAGCATCTGCGCCGCGCAGGGCTTGATTATTGGGCGAACTTGGATCTTAAAATTTGGGAAAATTGGGACGAGTTTATGGCGGCAAATGAGAAATTTAAGCAACGCTTCTTTTTTGCGACGACGAAGACGAACAAGCTCTACTACGAGGCGAAATTTCAGCCGGGCGATTTTTTGATTTTCGGCTCAGAGGGGCACGGGCTGCCGCTTGAGATCATGCGCACAAACCGCGAAAACTGTATCACGATCCCGATGAGTGGGGCGGGGCGCAGTTTAAATTTAGCCACCAGCGTGGGTATCGTAACCTACGAAGCGATCCGCCAAAACATCGATAAATTTGACTTTAGGAGCGCGGTTTGCGAGTTTTAGCGCTACTTTTTGCAGTGTTTTTATACGGCGCGAGTGCGGCGGAGCTGAAAATCGCATCGTTTAACGTGCAAAATTTATTCGATGGCGTAAACGACGGCACGGAATACGCGGATTTTGAGATCGGACGCGGTTCATGGAGCAAGCAAAAATACGAGCACAAACTGAAAGCGGTAGCGGACGAGATAAGCGCGCTTAATGCCGATATCTTGGGGCTGCAAGAGATCGAAAACGAAGTCGTGCTAAAAGCACTTGCGCAGAAGGCGGGCTATAAATTCTACGCTTTTTCGCGCGCGCAGACTGCACCTGCGGGCGTGGCGGTGATGTCGCGCATACCGATAAAATTTCAAAAAACCTACCGCCCGATAGAGCTTAAAACTAGAGATATTTTGCGCGCTGATTTTGCGCTTGGCGGCGTTGATTTTAGCTTTTATGTCGTGCATATGCTCTCTGCGCGCAATCCGCTAAGCGAGCGTAAGCGTAATTTCGCCTTGTTACGCGAGGTTTTGCAAGGGCACCAACGCGCTATCGTAGCGGGAGATTTTAATACGAATTTCGGGCGAAATTCCTTGCTAAACGAGCTTATCGAGCGCGACGGATTTAGCGATTTGTGGGCGCTGCATCCCTGCTCGCAGCTAAAGCATTTTGGCTCTTGTGAGTCTCATGAAAGTGGCGCGGTGCTCGATCATATCTTGCTTAGCGAAGATTTTTTTAGTAGCGAGCCGGGATATAAAAAGGACAGCTTCGCGGTTGCTAAATCCTCTACCGCTTCCGATCATTTCCCGATTAGCTTCATTCTGACCGACGAAGGCGCTTTAAAATCTACGCCGAAAAAGCAAGAATTTTTAGCTAAAAATACCGCTAGCTCCGCAAAGGCCGTCACGATAGAGGAGCTTTATGGGCGCATTATAAGCGAGCCTGTACTGATAAAAGGTGCAGTCGTGAGCTTTACAAACCGCCACGGCTTTGCGATCTCCCAAGGTGGAAGCGGAGTTTTTGTCTACGGCGGCAGCGGGCTGCGGTTAGGTGATAAACTCGATCTGCTAGTAAAAAAGACGAAATTTTACAAACAAAGCTTTGAGATCGACGATTTTGAGATCGTATCTAGAAACGGCAACGTAGGCTCTATCGCGCTATACGTTTTGCCTAGCGCATCGGTGCGGCAGCTGCGCGCAGGAGATGTGATAAGCACGATCAAAGGCGATGTTGAAGACGGCATAATTGATCTAAAAGGCGTGGGCGAGTTTAGAATTTTTCGCAAAAGCGCTCCTGTACAAAACGGCAAAAATTTAGAATTTGAAAACGCCTATTTTACGATTTATAAAGGGCAAAAGGAATTTATAGTAGAATGATACACGCCGTTATAACCGCACTTTTCGTGCTTTTTATGATATTTATGATCGTAGGATTTAACCGCGAAATGATGGAGAAAAACGAAAAACGAAATCAACGAAAAAAGGATAAAGATGGAACTACTCATTGAGATTGGGGTCGAGGAGCTGCCTGCGATCCCGTTTTTAAAAGAGCGTGCGAATATCGCGCCAAAATGGCGCGCAGTGCTTGAGGCTAATCGCATAAATAGCGACTTTCGCTTTGAATTTAGCCCGCGTAGATTTGTGCTATTTCACGAGGATTTTCCACAACGCGGCGATGATGCGCAGATCGTAAGCACGGGCGCACCTAAGTCCGTCGCCCTAAAAGACGGCGCGTGGAGCCCTGCAGCGCTAAGTTTTGCTAAAAAATGCGGCATAAGCGAAAGCGAGCTGGAATTTCGGCAGGTGGGCGGCAAAGAGGTGCTATATCACGCTGCGGTGCAAAAGGGGCGTGATAGTCGTGAAATTCTAGGCGAAATGATAGAGGAGTTTTTACGATCGCTAAATTTTGGACGCGCAATGCGCTGGGGTAGCGGTGAGTTTGAATTTATCCGTCCGATAAGAAGCATAGCCTGCGTTTTGGGCGGTCAAAACGTAGATTTTGAAATTTATGGCGTGCGAAGCGCAGCTGCATTTTTTCCGCACCGAAAATTTGGCTACGAAGCGATTAAATTTAAAGACGCCGCAGATTATTTTGCACTGCTGGAGCGTAACGGCGTAATTTTAAGCGAGCAAAAAAGAAAGGATAAAATTCTAAGCGAGTTTGCAAGGCTCGAGAAAAAGCATGGCTTTAAGATCGAGGTTGATCCTGCGTTGCTGGATGAAGTAACGGCGATCACCGAGTACCCGACGGCGCTGCTAGGCAGCTTTGAGCGAGATTTTTTAAGCGTACCAAAAGAGGTAATCATTACTTCGATGAAGGAGAATCAGCGTTATTTTCCCGTTTTCGAGGGTAAAAGCCTAAGCAATCACTTCATTGTCGTTAGTAATGCGATCACCGATGATGACGAGCTTGTAATACGCGGCAATGAAAAAGTTTTACGCGCGCGCCTAAGCGATGCTATGTTTTTTTGGAAAAGCGATTTGCAAGCGGAATTTAGTCCTGAAAAACTTAAGCAAATTTCCTATATGCAAGCTCTTGGCTCAGTTTATGATAAGCAAGTGCGCGAGCTAGCCGTAGCAAGGGCATTGAGTGCGGATTATGCTACGCAGATTAAGGCGGAGATCGGTAAAAAGGATTTTGTGCAGGATATAGAAAATACCGTAATGTTTAGTAAAGCAGATCTTAGCAGCACGATGGTGGGCGAATTTAGCGAGCTTCAAGGCATTATGGGTAGTTACTATGCCGCACACGCTGGGTTAGCAGAGCATGTATGCCGCGCGATACGCGAGCAGTATCTGCCTAACGGCGAGGATAGCGAGCTGCCAAGCGGTGTATTTAGTAGCGTAATCGCTGTAGCGATGAAATTTGAAACGCTCCTGGGGCTTTTTAGCATTAATAAAGTTCCAAGCGGCAACAAAGATCCGTATGCGCTTCGCCGCGCAGCTACGGGGCTAATTAAAATTTTACTAAATCAAGGATTGAGCTTTGATGCGAATGCGCTGGCGCAAAAGCTGGCGCCAAATTATAAGGAATTTGACATTTCTAAGCTGCTGGATTTTATAAAAGATAGGTTATACGGAATTTTTGACGAGATAAATCCGTCCGTGATCAAGGCGTGCATCGCAAGTGGCGAAAACGATATATTACGACTAAGCAAGGCTATAAAAGCTCTGGGCGAGATCGCAGCAGCTGCAGATTTCGGAGAGAATTTCGCAACTTTTAAGCGCCTAGCCAATATCATCAAGGACGAAAAAATAGGTGCGGTGGACGAAAACCTATTCGAACACGACGCTGAGTGTGCGCTAAATGCGGCGTTCAGGGCGATTAAGCTCAACGAAAACGACGTGAGTAGGTATCTGCGCTCACTATTTGGGCTTAAAGGCGTGATTGATGATTTTTTCGATAGCGTGATGATAAACGCCCAGGATGCCGCGATACGCGCAAATCGTATCGCAAATATCGGACAAATTTATCGCGCGTTTTTGCAGTTTGCTGATATCAAAGAGATAGGATTTTAATTTCACTTAGAGCTCATTTGCCCAAGATTTACGCAAACCTTGGGCAAAATTTTACCGCGCAAAGGAGCGCAAATGCTAATCATCAACGCAAAATTACCAACTAAAAATCTAAAAATCTCAAAATCTCTCTCGCAGCTGATTCAGGGCTTTCTTTATCGCTATTTACCGGCTTCAGAGCACGTAGGATACAGGCACGAATCAAGCGGTAAAATTTTTAAACGCACGGTGTTTGATTTTATCTTGCGAGGAGAGGACTTGCGCGTGCGATTTGCTTCATGCGAGCCGGAGTTTGAACGTAAAATCGCGCTAGCAGTGCTAAAAGACGGGCTAAGCTTAGGTGAAATTCTATTTACGCAAACTACCGTCGAAGCAAAAAATCATAAAATTTGCGAGAACGAAGCTATTGTGCAAGGCTACGTGGCGTGCGCAGTAAGCGGGCTTTTGGGGCATAAAGTCTATTTGCAGCCGCAAGATAGCAGGCATTTAGAGATGATGAAGACGAATATTTTACAGCGATTTGAAACGATTATGGGGCGAAAATATGATGGCGAAATGGAATTAAATTTATTGTGGCAAAAGCCGGGTGAATCTGTGAAATTCTATTACGGCAACAATCGCGAGCCGGTATATGCGTGGCAAGCAAGATGGAAAATTGTAGCTAGGGCTGAACTAATAAATTTGATCCTTGGCACGGGCGCTGGAAGTGGGTGCATGAACTACGGAGTAGGGGTTTTGGAGGTTGTAAAGCAAGACTGCATTAAAGCACAAATTTCAAATCCTAAAAAGGATGATTGCTTGCTTTAAAACCGATTGTATAATAAAAATTTAAAAAAGGCAAATTATCTCATTAAAACACAATAACTATTGACAGTATAATTAAAATTAGTTATAATTCGCGTATATTTTAGAAAGGATAAATTTTGGGCGATATAGTTAAAATTTTTTCTAGTATCGGCGAAATTTACGACAAACAAAAAACTAAAATTAACAACAAGAGCTACGAATACGATGCTATTAAAATTTATCTTTGTGATATTAAAAGTAAAGAAATATCGGTAAATAACAATATTTCAAGAGACGATTTAATAGTTTGTAGATTTGGCATAGGCGCGAATTCTGGCAATTTGTTCCCTAATGTTCAATTCATTAGCAAAGCCGTAAAAGACGATACTCCTAAATTTATAAAAGGAATTTTAAAAGCCGTAAAAAATATGCTCTCTTGCTTCAATCCTGACGATATCAAAAATGATAAAATATTAACGGATTTATCTGGCTTAAACGAGAGCTTTTTTGATGATATTTTAAGTGAAATTACAACTCTACAAGAAGAGCCTAAGAAAAAGGGCATGAAAGTAGCTACTTTTTTTGCATTATCTTGGGAGGGTAGACCGATTTCAGCGTATTTCAAAAATATTTTTACGAGTCATTTAAGCGATAGCGATAATGGTAAAACTGCCAAAATTTATGGTTATGATATGCTTACAAATAGTATGGGTATCGGCGGAGATGCGAATTTGGCGTTTTGTTCCGTAAATGAGCTACCGACTGCTTTGCAAGACATTAAAGTTAGATTACTACCTCTAAATAGTGCTAATGCAAATTTGGTTAAAAACGGTTTTATGGCAATTGATAAGGAATTATCTTTTAATTTTTACGGGGATAAAATGGCGGTCTTACCGACGTTAATGGTAAATGATGCAAATTTATTAGAAAAAATAGTGGAAATTTTAAAAGATCCGAGCGAAAAGAAAAAAGATCTGCAAGGCATACAAAATATCGAAGAAAGTATTAATTACGAGTTGGAATCCGTAGCTAAAGCGCAAGCAAATATGCCAGTGCTAAATACAATTCTATTTTATAAAAAAAGCAATGCCGCGGTTAATGTATTATTGCAAATAGATGATGTATTGCCGTCTTATATTTCTAAAATTTCCGATTTAATGGGTAGATATAATATTAGGGCGATTAGGCGAAAAGATAGTAAAGATCAACAAGACGATACTATTTACATGCAAAATTTATTTCTTAAAAACATCGATATTATGGATTTTTTATTATCGCAAAATAGGATGAATTTAGATGATATGATGGAAAAATATGCTGCTTTAATTTATAAAGGCAACATTAACTCTAGTTATGCGTCAAAAATAGAGTGGGGATTTTATTTTAATTGCGTTAAGACATATCAAAATAGAAGTATAAAAAGTATCGAAAAATATCAAAATTTCTTTAATGAAATAGGTGCTTTAAATGAAAAAATATCATTTGCAAGGGAGGTTAATTTGCAAAGCTTAAGCGATAAAAAAGAGCTAATAAGCTCTATTTTGAAAAATAGCGAATTTCTAAAAGATAATGAAGTATTGCAGAGTGCATATTTGCTAGGAATGATGTCTGCAGGGTTGATAAATCGCCAATTTGCTATTAGCAAAAATAGTTCATTCGAAAAATGGCTGAATAATGCCGGACTAATTACAAAAGAGCTTTTAGAACGGATTTGGACCAAGTGCGATGAAACTAACAAAAAACTCTCCAATGTATCGCGAGGAAAAAGAAGCGCTAATATAGAAATCACGCGCGATATTTTGATTGGAATTTTACCAAGTGCGTTTTTATCTCAAAAGCGGGTTAAGAGCGCTTATGTAACGCTAGCTTTTGCTATGGGCGGAAGTGATTTTACGAAATATATTAAAGATAACACTCAAGGAGACGAGTAATGAAAAAGAAGGAAATTCTATTTCTTTGGGACGGCGAAAATTTTAATCCAAACGGCGATATGCTAAGAGATAACGCTCCTAGGATAGACGATGAGACAGGTATAGCAGAAGTTACTGATGTACGTATAAAGCGAACAATTAGAGATGAAATTATGAAAAAAGACGAAAGTGCGATTTTCATTAAAGAGTATAAAAGAGATGAAAATATCTTAGATTGCAAAAGCGCAATACGTGAAGTAATTAACGTGAAGCAAGAAAAAATCGAGATTGAAAAAGAAATTTTATCTAAATTTATCGATATTCGCGCATTTGGTGGAGTTTTGCCGATATCGGATAAAGACGAGATGAAAAAAGAAGGCATAAAAACAGCCGGAATTCAATTTGTCGGACCTATTCAGTTTAGAATGAGCAGATCGCTTCACAGAGTTGCGGTAGAGCATATAAAAGGCACCGGCGCGTTTGCAAGCGGTAGCGATAAGGCGAATAAAACGTTTAGGGAAGAAGATTTTTTAAATTATGCAATTTTTGCAACTTACGGAATAGTTGATAATCATAGTGCGAAGATTACAAATTTAAGTGAAGATGATGTAAAAGTGATTTTAAGCGCGCTCTGGAACGGGACTAAAAATTTAATTACTCGCACGAAAATGGGTCAAATGCCTAGGTTTATGCTAGTAATTACATATAAAAATGATACTTTTGCTGGAGATTTAAATAACTGTATAGCTATAAATAGTAGCAAAGAAGACGTAGAGATAAGAAGTATAAATGATTTTACGATTGATTTTTCTAGATTAAAAGCTAAACTTACTAGATACGCGCAAGAGATCGAAAAAATAGAGTATATGAGCGATTTTGACTTCGAGCAAAATAACAGATCACAATTTGATAGTAGTTGGATAAAAATAGGATTTTAAATGGATATAATAGCTTTTGAGCTATCGGGAGATTACGCGCATTTTTCTCATCCGGCTACTATATACTCGTCTCTTACATATCCGGTGCCGCCAAAGACTGCCGTAATGGGGTTTTTGGGGGCGATTATAGGTGAAATGAATTATTTTAAATTTAACGATATAGGTTATAGCGTTATTTTAAGTTCGCAATTTCGCAAAAAAACTATGATTTTTAACGGTATAAAATTTGCTCTATCGTCAAGTATGCATATCGAACAAGGCTATCAAGATTCTAGCGAGAAAAAGCAGTTTTATAAAGAGCTAATAAAAGATCCTAGATATGTCATATTCGTTGATTTAAATGCTTTAAATGCTTCTTATAAAGAAAAGATAATCGACAGCTTAAAAGCTCATAGATGTATCTTTACGCCATATTTAGGTATAAATTTTTGTATAGCGGATTTTAAATATATTGAGATAAAAAATTGTGAATTGGTGCGTGAAAAGGAAAGTTTTATAGATACGTTCGTTTTAATGGACGATTTTATATTTGATGCACAAAGCTTTGATATCAGACTTACTACGGCTAGAATGGCTTGCGGGTGCGAGGAGGGTAGAATTTTTAAGGATTTTAAAGATTTCGTTATCAAGCTAAGCGGCAATAGTCAAATCAAAGCAAAGAATAGAGGAAATATTTATCAAATAAATGACTACAAGGTCTACTTTGCAAAGTGAGCTGCTATCGCATCCCAATAAACCATTAATAAAGCATATAATAAATATGCTTGCTGAAGCGGATAGTAGGCTTTTACAATGCATTAAAATTTATCACGATATAGCCAAGCTAAAAACTAATTTTCAAATTTATATCAAAAATCCTACCGAAAAAATTGCAGATAAAAATCATGCTTTATTATCCGCTTACATATTTTTACTAAATTCAGAATTTAATGAGCTAGATACGGCTTTTGGGTTTTTATCCATCGTATCACACCACGCAAATGTAGAAAATTTTTGTGAGCTTACAACGCAAAATAAAAATTTCGGCAAATATTTTGAGAGCTCTAAGGAGCTAGGCTTTTGGGATGAAGTCGTAGATAAAGCTTTAGGTTTAGAAATTTACAAAGATATTAAAAGGGATAAAAATGAGCTTTTAATTAAAGCTAAATATTTAAGAGAATACTTCAAATTTGCGAAAAAGAAGTTTGATTACGATGACTTTTTAAATTTCAAAGACATATTTTCGTCGCTTATTTATAGTGATAAATATGAAGCTATTTTTAATCAAAGAATCCCTGTTTCTAAACCGGCGAATTCTAATACGATCGAAAAATATATCAAAGCCCTGGAAAATCGTAAGCCAAATGCGAAAAGAAGTGAGTTTAGAAAATTCGTTTTAAATAATTTCGATACAAATCATAATCTTTTTACTTTAACTGCGCCTACTGGATACGGTAAGACTTTGACTGCGCTAAATTTTGCCGCTAAATTTAATAAAGAACGTATTATTTACGTGCTGCCATTTACGGCTATCATAGATCAAGTTTATGATGAGATAAAAGAGATTTTCAAAGACGATAAAAATATATTAATTCATAAAATTCATCACAAAACTACGATAGATGAAAGCATCCCGCAAGATCGCTATTCTAAAGTTAAATTTTTGATGGATTCCTTTAGCGGAGATATTAACGTAACTACGCTATATCAATTTATATTTGCACTCTTTGGAAACAAAAATAAAGATAGCGTAAAATTTAACCGATTAAAAAATAGTGTAATAATAATTGATGAGGCGCAGGCGGTGCCGTATAAGTTCAGGGCGGATTTTATGAAACTTTGCGAGATGATGGCGGAGAAATTTGGCTGCATTTTTATCTTTATGTCTGCTACGATGCCTATTCTTGATACGACTAAATTTAAAGAAATTTCAAATTTAGATTATTTCAAAGACCAAAATAGATACGTTTTGAAGTGGTTTGATTGTGACGAGAGCACTTTAAAAGACAAGATTAAACAGTTGGCAAAAAGCAAAAATACACTAGTCGTCGTAAATACCATTAAAAAAGCGCAAGAGCTATTTTTGGAATTTTACGACGAATTTAAAGTTTTTTGCCTAAACGGATATATGTGCGACGATCACAAACGAAAAAATATCGAAAATATAAAAGATGCAATTGCTAAAAATAAAAATGGGCACGGTGATCCGATCTTGTTAATTTCTACACAGTCTATCGAAGCTGGCGTGGATTTGGATTTTGATGTCGGATTTAGAGAGATAGCGCCCATTAGCTCGATTATTCAAACCGCCGGTCGTATAAATAGAAATTTCGTAGCTCTGGGAGAATTATACGTATTTAACGATATTTGCGACTATTCCGATCTTATTTACGGTGATTTAAAACGCATTAGTGATACTATTTTGGTAAAAATTCTAAAGCAAAGGGATATCATCGAAAGCGAAATTTTAGATATTTCCCCTAGGTATTTCAGCGCCATAAAGCAAAGCCTAGAGAGTTTATTTTTGGCAGAGCAGATGCGAGAGCTCGGATTTTACGATATAAACGAAAAGATTAGCGAGGCGATGGATGATAGGCTTAAAATTTTAGTAATAATTGAGCCAAAAGAAGATTATATTAAAGAATTCCAAAATGAAATTTTTGAAATCAATAGGCTTGATATGGATAAATTTAATAAGAAAGATATATTTACGAATACTATTAAGAAAATTAATAGATTTGGTGTAAATATCACAGAATTTGATGCAAAGCGTTTAAATATAAAGCGTATTGATGGGCTAAAAGATGTCTATTATTTACCATTCGGCGATACTTCATACAATAATAATTTCGGGATTAAAAAGGATGCCGCCTTAAATCTCAAGAATGAGTTTTTCGACTAATGTTTTGCAAGGACCAAATCACGGGCACGCTTGTGAATTATTACGTCACCTGTAAGCGCGAAGCATGGCTTTATGCACACAATATTCACGCCAATCAGGAAGATGAAAACATGCTGATGGGCAAGGCGCTAGCAGACATCAAAGAGAGCGGTTTGCAGGAATTCGCATTTTCGAATTTGAAATTCGACAAGCTTTCCAAGCAGCGCGGACACTATCTCATCACCGAATACAAAAAGAGCCTAAAAAATCCAGAAGCAGGCAAGATGCAGCTACTTTTTTACATCTATCTTTTAAAAACAGGCTTAAATTTAAAAGAGGTAAAAGGCAAATTAATTAGCGGCAAAACCATCATAGCCATTGAGGATAACGCCGAAAATTTCACTAAAATCGAAACAATTCTAAACAAAATTGTCGCCCTTGTGAACGAGCCAAAGCCGCCTAAATTTAGCCCGCAAAAGATTTGCGAGAGTTGCGCTTATCGTGATTATTGCATTTAGGAGACAGAATGTACGCTATTTTATTTTACGATATTTCAAGCAGCGACGAAAAGGAGAAAAATAACGCTGCGCGCATCCGAAAGGCGGTCGAGAAATTTCTGCCTCGCGTGCAATTCAGCGTTTTCGAAGGTGAAATTAGAGCGAGCGATCTTAAAAAATTAATGATGGTTTTGCAAAAAGAATGCTCTAGCAAGCTTGATTCGGTAGTAATTTATACTTTTAATTCGCTCAAATATTCACGGCGCCTAGTCATCGGGTGCGATAAAAACGAAGCGATTTTCAGCTAAAATTTAAGGATAAAGTATGCAAAAATCGGATCGCACGCATTTTATTTTAAGCCCAGGCCGATTGCGCCGCAAAGATAATAATCTATACTTCGATAAATTTAGCGACGAGGGCGGAATTTTAACTAGTAAAATTTTGCCGATTAACGCAATTGATGAAATTTATATTTTGGCGCGAGTGGAGCTTGATACTTATGCTATGGCGTTTTTGGCCGATAATAACATTTTGCTGCATATTTTTAGCGCCTATCAGAGCTTCCGTGGCAGTTTTTTCCCGAATACTTCAAATTCTGTAAACAAAAGCGGCTTTGTGCTTTTGGCGCAGCTGCGGGCTTTTGACGATCTTTCTAAGCGCCTTTTTATCGCTCGCGAGATTACTCGCGCTCGCATCTTAAATGTAGCCATTAATTGCAAGGCTTACGGCGTCTCGCTCGATACTGCGCCGCATCTGGATGCTCTAGCGCGCGCCTGCGACATAGCAGCGGTAATGGCGGTGGAAGGCAGCTTTGCCAAGCAGTATTTCGCGGCTTGGAACGAAATCATAGAGGATCAGCGCAGTTTTAAATTTACGACGCGCTCCAAACGCCCGCCGGCAGATAAAATTAATGCCCTCATTAGCTATGTAAATACGCGTATTTATAACGTCTGCCTCAGCGAAATTTACAAAACCGAGCTCGATCCGCGCATCGGCTTTTTGCACGAGCCAAACTACCGTGCGCTAAGTCTGCATCTTGATCTTGCAGAGATTTTTAAGCCTATTTTAGGTGATAGATTAATTTTTGGAATGTTAAACAAACGCGAGATTATGGCAAAAGATTTTGAAACGGATGCGGGGCGTATTCGATTCGGTCGAGAAGCGGTGCAAAAGATCGAGCTAAAAATGATCGAGAAACTATCATCTTGCGCGAACGTAGCGGGACAGAACCTAACCTGGCGTCAAATCATCCGTCGCGAGGCCAATCAGATTAAAAAATATGTCTGTGAAGGCGTGCCTTACGAGGGGCTAGTATGGCGGTAGGTCTCAGGGCTTCGAGCTTAATTTATGCTTTTTTAATCTTAACTAGAATCACTTACGCCTATAGATTACGCCCTCTTAAAATGCATGTGCTTTTGAAATAAATTTGATCTGAAGCACGGAACGGCGAACGAATTGGCTTTAAAAACACATATGCTTTTAAAATTTCAGCTTTTTATTATTCACACTTCGATTTTTGAATATCTTATATTGAGATTTTAACATTTGCACTCACGATACATATAGATAGCGATAAAGCCGCTTTTAAGATTATGAAATGCCTAATTTTGGGCATTGAGCAATCGAAGCTTTTTTAAATTTAGTCCATTTTAAGGCATAAAAATATATACTCCTAACACTTTCTACCTAGAAAAATGGCAAAATTCGTGCTGTAGAATTTCATCCCGTTGGGAATTGAAACAATCTGTCCAGTCTGCCTATAATAGTGGCGAAAAGTAGAATTTCATCCCGTTGGGAATTGAAACGCCTCGACGAATGAAGCCGATGCACCAACGAACCGGTAGAATTTCATCCCGTTGGGAATTGAAACTCATTTCTGCGCGGCTTCTGACGTAATGCCCTGATGTAGAATTTCATCCCGTTGGGAATTGAAACAAACTTGTCCGTTTTCGTCGATCGAATCGTAAGTGTAGAATTTCATCCCGTTGGGAATTGAAACGAGAATGAGGCGTTAAATAAAGCCTTAAACTTAGAGTAGAATTTCATCCCGTTGGGAATTGAAACAACGCAGAAAAAATACAATCAGATGATAAAAATGAGTAGAATTTCATCCCGTTGGGAATTGAAACTTTGCCTCCTAAAATGGATACGGCATAACGCCATTGTAGAATTTCATCCCGTTGGGAATTGAAACATTTGTCATAGCCGCTAAAGTCCATTTTTGGATTATCGTAGAATTTCATCCCGTTGGGAATTGAAACAAGCAATTTATATGGGAATGCGCGTAAATGCCAAGGTAGAATTTCATCCCGTTGGGAATTGAAACGAAAACTACACCAATCAAACGGACGCGAACGGTGTGTAGAATTTCATCCCGTTGGGAATTGAAACTGTTTTGATCTTTATCTCTGCGTTTGCTCTCGGGGTAGAATTTCATCCCGTTGGGAATTGAAACTGTAATCTATGGCGTCTATGGCAAGATCTGCACCAGCGTAGAATTTCATCCCGTTGGGAATTGAAACGCTCGCACTGGATTTTGTTTAGAACTTCTAACATTGTAGAATTTCATCCCGTTGGGAATTGAAACGAGAGAAACACCACGTTTTTAAGACCATACTCGGCAGGGTAGAATTTCATCCCGTTGGGAATTGAAACGAAGTTTTAAAGGAGAGCGGCGAGCCTATAAATAGTAGAATTCCATCCCGTTGGGAATTGAAACATGATGTTGTGGTTTTTTTCAGAGAACAGCAGCGCGGTAGAATTCCATCCCGTTGGGAATTGAAACGCTCTCTTTTTGACGATCAGGCGATTAAAGCGGCAAGTAGAATTCCATCCCGTTGGGAATTGAAACAAAATTTTCTAGCCTACGAGCACCCGATATGTCAAAGTAGAATTCCATCCCGTTGGGAATTGAAACTGTGTCAATAAATGCGAGGATATTACAAATCAATGTAGAATTCCATCCCGTTGGGAATTGAAACATCTTGGAAATTGCGAGGAATATCCCCAAGACGAGTAGAATTCCATCCCGTTGGGAATTGAAACACCTTTTGCCGAACGAAAAGCCCAAACTCGCCTTGTAGAATTCCATCCCGTTGGGAATTGAAACTCCCGAGTGGGAAAAGAGAGTCGACGACTATTTTTGTAGAATTCCATCCCGTTGGGAATTGAAACCGACCAAATCCACGCAGCTATCGGGCATAGAGCGCAGTAGAATTCCATCCCGTTGGGAATTGAAACTAGCTAAAAATCCTTGCGACTTTGTCGAGTTGCCTAGTAGAATTCCATCCCGTTGGGAATTGAAACGGCGAAAAAGATGTAAGCGATATAAGCTTTCTAGAGTAGAATTCCATCCCGTTGGGAATTGAAACACTCAAATAATACCGACGGTGCATTTCGCAACACAAGGTAGAATTCCATCCCGTTGGGAATTGAAACAATCTTGTCCTGAGGGAAGTAATTTTAATACCTCTAGTAGAATTCCATCCCGTTGGGAATTGAAACTGAGAAATATGTGCTCTTTTTCTATATCTTTTTTTGTAGAATTCCATCCCGTTGGGAATTGAAACAAGCGCTGCTGCAATATCTCAAAATCAGCGCAAGTAGAGTAGAATTCCATCCCGTTGGGAATTGAAACTTTCTGCTGGACAACGCGGGAATTTTCTTATTGTTGGTAGAATTCCATCCCGTTGGGAATTGAAACTTGGAATATTTAAATTCTAGCTCCCTGATATCCTCTGTAGAATTCCATCCCGTTGGGAATTGAAACGAGACGAAATAGCGCTGCAAAACCTAGAAAAAACGTAGAATTCCATCCCGTTGGGAATTGAAACTCGCGATGTAGGTTTAAAAGTTTCTATTACTCCAAGTAGAATTCCATCCCGTTGGGAATTGAAACTATTTTTTCAATCTTTTTTCTAAAAATTGGACTATACCGTAGAATTCCATCCCGTTGGGAATTGAAACTCTTTTTGGCGCTTGCGAAATTCACGCCTTTGCTCGCTGCGTAGAATTCCATCCTGTTGGGAATTGAAACGTTCATATTCCATTGCAGCTGCGCGTTTTGCCTTGCGTAGAATTCCATCCCGTTGGGAATTGAAACAACCTAATCAAGGCGGTGGAGGACACCCGGGCGGTGTAGAATTCCATCCCGTTGGGAATTGAAACGCTATATTCAATGGCTCATAAATGCGGTCGCGCGCGAGTAGAATTCCATCCCGTTGGGAACTGAAACTGTGTTTTCTAGGTTTTAGTGCGGGCGGAAAAGGGTAGAATTCCATCCCGTTGGGAATTGAAACCTATGTCAACGGGATTTGCAAATGGTTGGGAGTTAAGTAGAATTCCATCCCGTTGGGAATTGAAACTTTGCCCGAGAGCTTCGAGATAGTCTCGGGCGATAGGTAGAATTCCATCCCGTTGAGAATTGAAACAGAAATGGGCGTAAGGCTCAATCTTTTCGGCTTTGCGTAGAATTTTCATCCCGTTGGGAATTAAAATGCTCTATTTAAAATTTCATTTGTTCCTCTTACATAGTAGCATTCTATAGAATTTACCGAGCCGAATTCTGCCTGATAAAATTTTTACCAAATAAAATTCCGGCTTAGATTTTAAAATTTATCGAGCAGGGTTCCGCATCCCAGAGCTTAGAATTTCAAATTTAAGAAGCAGCGACTTCAAGCTGCGTGGTTCGAAACACGAGAATTTTATATTATAAAATTTGAAATGCCGACGAGCTTTAAAATCGAAGTCGATGATCGAAATTTCAAACCTCGAAACTTAAAATTTTAAATCTGAAGCGGAGGCAAATTTTAAGATCATTTCAAAATTTACCTTTTTAAATTTACATATCTCGAGCTCTATTCATAAAATTTTGCGTATTAATTTACGCAAAATTTATCCAAACAAAAACGATCTCATAAGCTTATCCGCATTAAATTTTATCTCTTCCTTTTAGAATAAAAACCATCGCAGACGCGATTATTAGCGACGATAAAGCGCTTATAATCATTATGTTAAAATTGAAATTTGAGCGATCAAACAGATGACCTAACCAAGTCAAATCAGCTTTTGCCAGAATTATCACAGCTAGCGAATAAGTATAAAATAGACTTATAAAAAATGCAGATGCGCCGGATATTTTATCCAGTAGAATAAAAGCCTTTATTTTAGAAAATACTAAGCAGCAGATGATTAAAGGCAAAATTACCGTCGCGCAAAATAGATACAACACCATAGCGCCAAAAATATCGCTTTCGCTATCGCTCGCCTCTTCGTGCCACGTTAGTTCAAAAGCTTTTAAAACGATAGAAAACGGATGCGCGATATCGTAACCGCTATACTCCGTCAAAAAAACCGCATCTATGCTAGCAAATATAATACCCAAGCAATCTATTGTGAAAAAGAGCAAGGCGATCCAGAATAAAATCCTCACCCCTTTTAGCTCAAAACATTTTTTAATAAACTCTTTTATCACCCTAGCCCCTAATTTATAGCTTTTAAGATCAATTCGGCTTTTATACCGCGTTTCATTTCGGCACTTTTAAAAACACTTTGTCGTGATCTCTCATCAAATTTTAGCCTTTCGCTGCGCTAAATTTTAAAATTTACCGAGCTGAATTCTGATCGGATAAAAAACTATTTATCCTTTTCTTGCATCTATAAGCGTGACTTTATAATTCTCACCTTGCTTATCGTTCTCGCGTCATTTTTTATCCTTTATATTTAATCGTGCAGAAAAGTTACGACTTCATGCTCTTTTGGTAAATTTTCTCTACCGTCAATACCGCGATTGCCATATTCTTTTAAAG
>CAURZM010000019.1:0-30160 GCA_963529625.1 uncultured Campylobacter sp.
CCGCTCTTTAAGCTGGCTAAGCTTGCGGCTCTGGTTTCTGCGAAGGATTTGGTATTAGAGCTTACGCGCGCGCTAGGAGCCGAGGAAGCATCAAAGCCTAAATTTAAATAATTGCCGCTTTGATAAATTTTAGGGTTATAGCTTAGACTTACCCCTACATTTAGCGTTGCATGCATATTGGCTGCGTTAGGAGTTATAAGGCTGCCGCTTCCTTGCTTATTGATTAGATGAATCTCGCTGCTTGGATTAATCGGACCGCTTACTCCGCTTATATAAGCCGTGATATTACTTACGTTGCTTAGATCGGTATTGGCGGTAGGATCGCTTAGGGTAAGCACACTATCGCCTGCTCTAATAGAGCTAGGAAGGAAGAAATTTAACCTGTCAAAGCCGCTAATATTTTTAGCGCTTAAGGAATTTACTGCCGCAGGAGAGCTATTGCTAGCTCCTATGTTAAGGGTGTTGCCGCTACCGCTTGCGCTTATTACGCCTACATTATGACCGCTGATAAAATTTAACGTATTATTTGCGCCTGCTGCATGGATATTTCTAGCGTTAAAATTCTTATCCTCCCCCGCTTTGCCTATGTCTATGTTATTTCCGCTAAGACCGCCGGCACCTAGATACTTCTGCAGCTCATCCGCATCAAAGTCTTCATTTATGCTCTCGTTAGTCTTAATAAGCTTTTGAATATAAAGCTCCCGCTCGTCCTCGCTTATATGCATACCGCCTATGTTTCTGCTAAAAGTATTGGCATCTTTTATGACATAGTTTTTATTTAGCTGAGTTACGTAGCCCTTGTCTTTAAAGCGCGGATCATATCCGGTAAATTTACCGCCTCCGCTTTTATAGGCAAGGGTATATTTCTTATTATCGCCATCCGGATAGCTTGCATTGTTTAAAGCGTTAAATTCGCTTGCGGAATTCACAAATATATCGGTACCGCTTAGATCGGTATTGCCGGAGCCTGTCAAGCTTAAAGCTCTTTTGGTACTTGATGAAGCATCATTTTCAATCTCGCCAAGGGAGGCTAAGTTGAATTCCAATTTATTGAAATTTGCAAAATTCCCCGCATTTAGGCCATTGCCTGAGTTTGAAGATAGGATATTTAGGCTATTGCCCGAATTACTAGCGTTTGCGCTAGATACTCCGTATAACGTGCCCGCTACGCTGCCGCTTCTGAAATTTACTACGTTGTTGCTGCCGCTAGTAGCTTCCGCTGCGTAGACGTTGCCAGCAACTTGCGTGTTGCCGTTTAAGTTTATAGTGTTGGAGGAGGCGGTGCTGCTAGCCTTTCCGCCGTATACGCTTCCGTCTACGTTTACCGAGTTAAGAGTTATGGTGTTGGAAATCGCGCTGTTTCCCTTGCCGCCTACCGCCATTGCTCCTACGCTGCCGTTGTTTATAGTTACGATATTGGATTTGGCTTCTCCGTTGCTAGTATTGCCGCCGTAAATGTTATTGTGGATTATAGTGGCATTCGTAGTTACGCTATTGTCGTGGACATCCCCACCTCCGCCGCTATTATGGGCGTTGGCAGCGTTTACGTATTTAACGTCTATTCCGCTTGCTTCGAAAGTTACGTGGTTATTATAAATTTCTTGCGGGGTAGCGGAATTTGAATATCCTCCGTTGATCTCGCCTATATTGCTTCCGCCTCTAATCTTAGCGTGGTTATCGTGGATGCTGTTGCTTCCGTCGGTAGCATCGTCTCTGCCCGAGCTTATGTTTTTGCCGCCTAGATTGCCTGCAATCTCCTTTACTATTACGGTGTTGCCTTTATTGCCGAATAGCTCAGTAGCGCCCGCAGCCTTGTTGGAATTTTGATTTTGCATTAGCTCGCTTTGATCGAAGTTAAGGTCCATCCAAGAGCGAGTTAGAGTGCCCTTTTGCATAATTAAATTCTTATTGTTTTCGACTTCGATCGTGGTGCCGGTGATTTGATAGTGATCTTTGTCGGTAATCGTATAAATTTGATTATCTTGCACGGTCTGTGCGGCTCTGGTGATCGTGCCGCCGCCAGAGTTGTGGATCAGATAGTACTTTCCTTCGCCAAGATCTGATTTTATACCCTCTATCTTTGTGCCGTTTAAATTCGTATTGCCGCTAGTGGTCAGAGTAAGCGGCGCATCGGTTTCGGTAGTGGAATATAGATCGTGAAAATTTATAGAGCCGAAATTTTTAATATCCTTGGCTTTTTTAATGCCGCCGCCGACCCAATTTTCGATATGTAAGGTATTGGTTTTATCCGTAGGCTTATTGCTGCCGTAGATCGTGCCGTTTATCGTGCCGCCTCTAAAATTTACGTTGCTATTCTCGACGCTGCCGCTTGTAGCATAGCCTGCATAGACGTCTCCTGCTATCGTTGTTCTTTCTTTATTGATATAAACGACCGCATTTTTGACGCTTCCTGCACGTGCGCCATAGACATTACCTCCGATGTGTACGCCTTTGTTGGAGTCTGACGCTCCTAGAGTAACTCTATCGCCGTCCGATTCGCCTGTGATGCCGTTTGCTGCCGCGACATCGCCTTTTACTGTACCTTTTATAAGATCAACTACGCTTCGCGAGCTTGAGGCGCCGCCCAAAGAGCCCGTGACGCTGCCTACGATCACATCGTCGTTATTGATTTCTACGCGATTTGCGCTCATTACGCTAGCGCTATTTGCTTGGCCGCCTGCTACTTGGTAATTTTGCGCTTTTAGCTTTGCGCTTATGGATACGGAGTTTGCGCTAGAGTTTCCGCTTCCGCCCGCTGCGCCCCAAATTCTACCGCTACCGCTTAAAGTAATAGTGCTTGTGCCGCCGTAATAAGGCGCCGTTATATTGACGCTATTAGAGTTACTTTTCCCTGTGGAGGATTGCGCGCCGAATATATCAAAGCTTCCTCTAAACGTGCCGCCTTTTATAGTTATTCTATTTGATACGGCATCACCGCCGCCGCTTACTATGCCGCCTACGATTACATTTGTAACGGAGCTGTTGCCGATAGTACCTCCGTCGATCGTTACGGCGTTAGAGGAGGCTTTTTTATCCGCTCCGCTTCTGCCGCCGATGATATTATAATATCTATTTGAGTTGCCGCCGAAGTTATCGGCATTTCCCGTGATTTCGGCGCCGTATTTTACAAAAACCTGATTTCGCGTCGCTTCGCCTTCGTTGCCTGTTTTAGACGCCGCTATGCCTTGCCCGCCTACAACCAAATTTACCTTAGAGCCATTTTCCAAGCTCACGTAATTATCCGATACGCCCTTAGCTTCGGCGCCTATTGCGATACCTACATAGGCGTTTGCGCCTCTAATCGTAAGTCTATTGTTGGAGGCAGAGCTTAACTCGGTAAAGCCCGAAATTCCGTCGCCGCTTCCTCCGCCGTAAATCACGCTGCCGGAGTAATCCGTCCCGCCGCTTACAACGCCCGTAATCGTCGTAATATTGCCATTTGGGCTGGTACTTCCGCTGCCGCTAGTATTGCCGCTAAATCCCGCCGAATATAGATTATTATGGGTATGGATAAGCGGCGGATTAGAATCTGCATTGCAAAGCGCTTGTGCGGGCGCTAGTGCGAGCACCGCTGCGAGGCTAAGCATAGAGGAGCAGATGGATTTTTTCATATATTGATCCTTTGAAATTCGTAAAGTTTGCGATTATACATAAAAATAGATCAGTTTGCAATATGAAAATCACTGATCGGTTTTTAAAAGAGGGGGCTGCATTTGTAATTTTAAGTAATAAAAATTCACTCTTTGCGTAGAATAAATTTCTGGCTATGAAATTTAATCCTTTTTTAGTGGGGGGGGTATTTCGAGTGGATTGCAAATGGTGAAAAAAATCCTAGTAAAGAGATTCTGAGCAAAATTTGAAATAATAAGAATCTGAGCTAAATTTATTTTAGCAATTTCAAGCTGCGGTAGAATTTATGCAAGATAAATTTTAAACGAGCGGAATTTTATATAAATGCCGTTTCGCCCGCGAAAAAGCTTTTTTGAAAAATTTAAACGAGCAAGATTGCGCGATAAAATTTTACGTGATCCCCGCCGCAAGCGCTAAAGTATAGCAAGCAGGAGATAAAATTTACGTGATAAATTTTAAAATAAGCCACAAATCCTACAAGAAGCTGTAAATTCCATCTAGCAAGAAATATCTTTTATCCGCAGCGCCGTGATAAAATGGGTTAAAAGTCCCTTCGTATGCCTTTTCAAAAAAACCTTCTTTGCTTAGCTTTATAAGCTCTGCATTGACGAAGTCTAGTAGCTCTTTATTGCCCTTCTGTACGCCAATGCCCATGAAATCGGGCTTGCCTAGCGTTTTAAGCGGTACTTCTACCTCGCTATCGACTACCGGATATGCCATTGCGATGAGATTATCGGTCGCGTAGGCGTCCACGTCGCCATCTTTTAGCATGCGGTAGCACTCTCTAGCGATCTTGCAAAATGTAAAATTTCCAAAGCCTTCTTGTTTAAAAAATGCCTCGCCCGTACCGCCGCTTTCGAGTAAAATTCTCTTATTTTGCAGATCGGCTAAGGATTTTATTCTATCGGCCTTGCGGGTTAAAACTCCAAGATTTACTGAAAAATACGGTGTTGAAAAATCGATCTGCTGCGCGCGTTCAGGCGTAATGGTAATCGTAGCGATGACGATATCTACGCGGTTGTTTACTAATGCTGGAATTCTATCCTCGACCTTCATCGGCACAAGCTCGATTCTGCCGCCTTTTTCGCCGAAAAGATCATTTGCTATGGCTTGTGCCATCGTAACTTCAAAGCCCTCGAAAGTTCCATCGTTCAGCTCGCTAAAAGGAGGCTGTCCGTCGTAAACGCCGATGCGAACGACGCCTTTTGATCTGATCTGTTCCAAACTATCGGCGAAAGCAACGATAAATGGTAGCAACATTGCAAGAAGCAATTTCATGGCAAATCCTTAAATTTAATCTCTTTTCCACTTTCAAACGAAGCAGGAAATTTTATTTACTAAAATTTTAAAAGCCGGACTCAAAATTTAAAGCAAGCTCTTAGAGCATATTATAAATTCCATCTAGCAGAAAATATTTCTTATCCGCCGTACCGCGATAGAATGGATCAAAGCTCTGCTCGTAGGCCTTTTTGAAAAAGCCCTCTTTGCTTAGCTTGATGAGCTCTGCATTGACGAAATCAAGTAATTCTTTGTTGTCTTTCTGCACGCCGATGCCGATGAAATCGCTAGAACCTAGGTTTTTAAACGGCACCTCTAAAGTATCATCGATGACGGAATATGCAAGCACGATGAGATTGTCGTTTATATAGCCGTCCGCATCGCCATTTCGAATCATTTCGTAGCATTCCTTAGCCGAAGCGCAATGGCCTAAATTTTTAAATCCCTTGGTTTTGAAAAATTTCTCGGCTACCGTCGCATCACCTTCGAATACGATCTTTTTATCATGAAGCTGCGTGATATCGGTAAAAGCGTCGGCTTTGCGCGTTAATACGCCTAAATTTACTGAAAGGTAGGGGAGGGAAAAATCGATCTTTCTTTTTCGTTCGTTGGTGATGCTAAATAGACCGATCACCAAATCAAGTTTATTTGCCTCTAAAAATGGAATTCTATCATTTACGCTTAGTGGGATGAACTCGATTTTGCCCTCTTTTTTGCCGAAAATTTCTTTAGCGATAGCGTTTGCAAGATCGATTTCAAATCCTTCAAATTTGCCGCCATTGGACTCGCAAAGCGGCGGATGAGCGTCGCGTACTCCGATGCGAATGACGCCGTTTTGTCTGATTTGATCTAGGCTATCGGCAAAAAGCGTCGCACAAAATAGAGCCGCTATAAAAAGTAGTTTCATTTTATGTCCTTAAAATTGGATTTCGCATATTATCCGCTTATCAAATGACGTTTTAGTCGAAGCCGTTAGATAAAACACTACTAAATTCCGTCCTAAAATATGGCATAAAGCCCATCTAGTAAGAAATATTTTTTATCTGCAGCGCCTTGATAAAATGGCTTGAAAGTTTCATCGTAAGAACGTTCGAAAAAGCCCTGCTTGCTAAGTGTAACAAGCTCTTTATTTATCAGATCAAGCAGTTCGGTATTGCCTTTGCGCACCCCGATGCCTAAGAATTCCGGATTACCTAGATTTTGGATTGCTACTTCTAAATTGTCGTCGATAATGGAATAAGCTAACACGATGAGATTATCGTTGACGTAAGCATCGGCTTTGCCTTGCTTAAGCATATCGTAGCATTCGGTAGTAATGGAGCAATGGATTAGATTGTGGATTTTATTTTTATACAAAAAATTTTCTGCCGTAGTACCGTTACCCTCTACTAAGACCTTTTTGTTTGAAAGATCGTCTATACTTTTGATGCCGTCGCTTTTACGCGTCAAAACTCCCAGGCTCATCGAAAAATATGGATAAGAAAAGTCGATTTGCCTTTTTCTATCTTGCGTTATCGTGATGGTCGCGACTGCTAGATCTACCTTATCGTTTTGTAATGCAGAGATCCTATCGCTGGCGTTTAGAGGGACGAACTCGACTCTACCGCGCTTATCGCCGAATATGCTCTTAGCTATAGCATCTGCAAGGTTGATTTCAAAGCCTTCGAAATTACCACTTTTTTCATCACTAAAAGGTGGCCTACCATCACGAACACCGATTTTAACGACTCCGGCAGATCTGATCTGCTCCAAACTGCCCGCAAAAACACTGCTGCAAAGTGCAAAAATAATGCAAAAAAGTAGCTTCATAAACTATCCTTTTCTTAAATTTAATAGTATCCCTTAGATATTGCGTGATTTTACCCTAAAATAGTTAAACATAACTTCAATTACATAATACGGATTGCTAAATAGGCAGTAAGTGAACGAGATTAGAATTTAAGAAGCGATAGATAAAATTCTATGAAGTGAAATTTAGCCGTAGCGAAATGTGGTGCAGGAAAGTATAAGCTTTGATTAAAATTTATATATCGTAATCTATGGCGCAGTTTTTGCAGTACCGGCATATAATTTCATTTGGAATTTATCCATCATACCCCTTGCTTTTCGAGCCGGAATTTTTAAGTCTTGCCTACGTGCCGCATATTTCGCAATAAAATTTTAAAATTTGCTTGGGTCGCAATGCTTTTTTGCGTTATAGAATTTTGCGGTATTTTAAAACTATTTTTCGCCGACTTCTACGATCTTGCTTAGCACGTATTGCTCCAGATCGCGCCTTGGTATGTCGTTTTTGAGCGCTTCGTTGTAGATATTTTCGACTATACGGCTGTATTTTTCGTAGGGGAAGTAGAGGAAATGGTTTGCCCAAGCGCGTTTGATGAGCTCGTGAGTAAGCTTTTTTCTAGCCCATGCCTTAAAGCAATCAAAGCCGATAAAAACCGCTGATGTCGCTATGATCGTAAATAAAATGGAGAAGTGAAAGTCGATCTTTTCAAACATCGCGTGCGTCAGAGTTATTAAAAACATAACGCAGACAAATGCGAAGCAGGCGAAGATCACGTAGGATTTGCCGTAGTTAAATTTAAAATTTAGCTTCGAAGGATCGACGAGCATTCCGTCGTTAAACTCGGCGTTGGCTTCGAGCAGATCGCGGAAAAGCACGGGTTTATGCGACACATGAAACATAATATCTAAAAGCTTGCCTTTAAAATTTGACCTATCCATCGGGTTTCCTTCGATTTTTGCGGCATTATATCTTAAATTAAATTGTTATAAGATAAAATGGTGCGAAATTTCAAGGAGCGATTATGTTTGAAATCAGCGGAATGAGCGGCGACGAGATAGTTTATATTAACGGCAAGTTTTGCGCGGCGAGGGATGCGGCGATAAGCCCTTTTGATCGCGGTTTCGTGCTTGGAGACGGCATCTATGAAGTAGCGCCCGTGGTAAATTCTAAAATTTGTGACAGAGTGGATTTTTGGGAGCGCTTTGAGCGCAGCGCCGCGCAGATCGAGCTAAAGATTCCATATTCTCGCGAAAAATATGAGGAAATTTTATATGAGCTCATCGCGCGTAACGGCGTGAGCGAGGGCGCCTTCTACACCCAGATCACAAGAGGTGCGGCGATGCGCGATTTTGACTATGTCCGCGGCATAGAACCTAGTGTCTTTGCTTTTGTCTATCATACGCAAATTTTTGATAATCCGCTCGCAAAAGAGGGGATCGAGATCGTAAGCCTGCCCGAGATCCGCTGGCATAGGCGCGATATAAAATCGATTTCGCTTTTAGCTCAGTGTATCTTAAAGCACGAGGCCCACAAGGCGGGCGCTTATGAGTGCTTTTTGATCGAGGACGGGCTAGTTACCGAGTGTTCGAGCTCCAGCGCGTTTATCATCAAAGATGACGTCCTTATCACGCGACCGCTTTCAAACGACATACTGCCCGGTATTCGCCGCAAGGTGATCTTAGGCCTTGCCGAGCAGGCGGGGCTTAGCGTGCAGCAGCGAGCGTTTGGAATGAGCGAGGTTTATGAAGCCGATGAAGCCTTTATCAGCGCGGCGACGCTGATGGTGCTGCCGATCGTAAAGGCAGACGGCAGAGCGATCGGCGGCGGTGCGGTCGGCAAATACGTACCGCGCCTGCGCGAGATGTACGCCGCGCGGCTAAGAGCCGAAGCGGGACTGTAATAGGGCGGTCAAATTTAGCCCGTTAAATTTAAACTATGCGGGCTGATTAAATTTTGCTTTCTAGCTCTCCAGTTATGTGACCCAGCTCGCTTACTAATTCTAAAATCTCAGCCAGTTCGTATTGATGAGCATATGCCGTTCCGGTTGTCGGAGGTATGCTAAATAGCTCTGTTTCAAAGCGGTTCGGCGCGCCGTTTAGAAATAGGTAAAATTTATTATCCATAAACGCCGCGCTTATGCTAAATTTATGGTAGTATCGCTTTAGCTCGTTTAGTCGCTCCATCAGCGCAGGCGTCAATAGATATCGAGCTTCGACCTTGTCATCAGCAAACACGCGAAATTCGCTATTAAAAATGACGTTGTCCATTAGCTCTTTCTCGCCTAAAATTTTTGTATTTAGCTCGCGGCTCGCCAAGATGGTTTTGGCGTAAAATCTCTTGCCGAATTCGCATATCAGCACGCTGCCGCTAAAATCCATATACGCATCATATAAGCTCATCGCAAGCGAAGCTAGCTTCACATAGGTATTGTCTATGCCCAGATCGTAGTTCTTTTTGATTCTAATCGCCTCGCTGAGGCTAAATTTTACCCCATCCCATTCGCCTTTTATCTCATCTTCGCCGATAAAATCGGAGTTTGCAAAGATTCCCGCTCGCCTGAATTCCTTCGCGCTTATGCCACGTCCTGGTGAATAAGTAAGCTGCGGATACGCCTGCGAGATCGCCGTGCGCACCAAAACTTTTTTGTAAAATAGTTTATATTCATAAGCGGCGTCTGCAATGCCGTCGTAAATGCAAGCAACATAAATAATCAAAAGCACGGCGTAGATAAGATAGACTTCGATCATCTTGTAATCCGTATCATCGCCTGTTTTAAATACCGCATCGATTGCAAACATCACGATAAATGGGAACAGATACAAAAGTGCTATCTTGGCATAGATCATCACTACCTTGCAAATACACTTTTTTTGTTTGGCTCTACTTAGTGCTATCGCCCCGTATAATTGCATGCGTTTCCTTAAATTTTTTGATCCGAAATTTTATAAAATTCATTCTCTTGATAAAATTTTACCACAGCTTCGTCCGCGCTTGCGCTGCGCTGCAAATACCGCAGCAGAGGCTCTGCGCGCGTATATATCACCCCGAGCCCCGCAAGGCTCGTCGCGCGCGAAAGCGCCACGTAGAGCTGCCCTTTGGCAAAGATCCTGTCGATGTCGCAGATGAGCTGCGGAATGCTCATGCCTTGGGATTTGTGGATCGTGATGGCGTATGCGAGCTTGAGCGGGAACTGATAATACCGCGCCAGCACGATCTGCTCGGCGTCCGCGCCGCTCGCGGCGATTTCGCTTAGTTCGTATGTTTGCAGCTGCACGCGGCTTAGTATGCCCGAGGGTTTTTTTACGACCACGCTTTCGATCTCGCCGCCGGAACTTTTTTCGATCTTTTCGACGATGCCTTGCTCGCCGTTAAAAAACTCGCCGCTTTTGTTTGCGGTAAACAGCACCTTTGCGCCCTCTTTCAGCGTCAGACTTTGCGGCGTATTTAGCGAGGCGATCCATTTTTGAATTTTTTGCTCGCTTACGCCGCTTTGCAGCGCTTCATAAACGCCCTCAAAGCTGCTTTGCGGCGCATTAAGCTTGGCTAGTCTGGCGCTATTTATCGCATCTACTTCGGCGTTTCTGCCCGAGATTATCGTGGCATCTGGCTCAGCTCGCGCGGCATCGATGATCAAAGATCGCATTAGCTCCGCCGTCTGCTCGCTTGCGATGCCGAGTCGCAGCTCGCAAAGCAGACGGTATAGCGCCGCATCTGCGGTGCGCTTAGAGCCTATCATCTCGACGTAAAAAAACTCGCACTGCCTCCACGCGTACGATCCGAAGGCGTAATCCGAGTCGCTAAATAGGCTCGCGCGCGGCGCGCTCTCGCCCTCTTTGCGCACCGGCGGAAGCTGATAAAAATCGCCCGTAACGAGCAGCCGCCCGTTAAATTTAGAGCTTGAAATTCTAAGATAGATCATCTCGAAAAGCTCGGCGCCGATCATCGAAATTTCATCGATCACGATGAGATCCGCGAGGGCTAAAATTTTTCGCAGCTCGCTTAGCTTGCCGCTTTGTTTGCGATCGAAGCCCTTTAGCTCCTCGTGGTTTTTGCAGATGCCGAAGCGGAAGAAGCTATGCACGGTCACGCCGCCGATCTCTACGGCGCTGATGCCGGTGCTGCCGAGTACGATGACGAGCTTGCCGCGCGCGCGGTAATCCCTGATGAGCTCTTTTATTACGTAGCTTTTGCCAACGCCTGCGCCGCCCGTGATGAAAATATTGCGATCTTTTAGCTTTTGGATTATGAAATTTATCAAGTTTTTTCCTATTTTTTGGCAAAATTATAGCCAAAATTTTTTAAAAGGCATTTTGTTTGAAACGATTAGCATCTCTCATCTTCGCGGCTTTAATCCTTGCAGGTTGCGGTAAAACCGTCCATAAGTTTATCCCGGAAAATCCTGCTGTTTTGGATCTCGAATACGCTCAAAACAGCGAGCGACTGCCCGCTCCTGCTTCGGTGCAAAACATAAGCGGAAAAGCGTTTAAAAGCCGCTATTTTAAAATTTGGTTTGACGATGCGCCGCTTAGGGCCGAAATCGATACGTTTTGGGGACTTAATTACGCAAAGGGGCGCCATTTTGACGCCGCAGGCAGGATATACGACGATGCGATCTATCAAAGCATTCGCGCAAACGCCAATGAAGAGGCGTTCGGACTAATTTCAGCGCCCGCTATAACGGTAAAAAACGCGCTGCTGCGAAATATCCCAAGCGACTTGCCGATTTTCGGCGATCCGAGCGAGCCGGGGGAGGGCGAGCCGTTTGATTATGCCGCAAATTCCGCCGTGAGCGTGGGCTATCCGCTGCTGCTGTCGCATTACAGCAGAGACGGCGCGTGGGCGTTCGTGCGTAACGACGGCGTGTGGGGCTGGATAAGAAGCGATGCGATAAAGCGCATCGGTCCTCAGCAGGCGGACATCTACGCAAATTCTAAATTTATAACGATCCTGCGCGAGGGCGCAGCCATTTATGACGGAAGCGGCGCGGAGCTTTTTAGGGCGCGCACCGGCACGATCCTGCCGTATGATTTTAGCGGCGAACGCGATCTTGGCGGCACGCTCGGCGTGCGGAGCGTATTAGGCGGCGAAATTTTAACCCAGTTTGGCAGCAGGAGATATTTCGTTAGCGCAGAGGATGCGAGGCTTTGGCCCGCACCGCTTGATGAGCAGAACTCAAAGATCGTAGCCGATAGCCTGCTTGGGCAGAAATACGGCTGGGGCGGATATAAATTTCTTCGCGATTGCTCGCTTATGACGAAAGATTTTTTGGCAAATTTCGGGCTGTGGCTGCCGCGAAATTCTAAGGCGCAATCAGGCCGCGGCGAGCGTTTTTCGCTAGCGGGGATGAGCGCGGATGAAAAGCTCGAGCTCATCGGCAAAAACGGCGTGGCGTATAAAACCCTGCTGTATATGCCCGGCCACGTGATGCTCTACGTAGGGCAGGTGGACGGCAAGCCGGTGGTGCTGCACGATATCTGGGGGCTTCGTACGATGGATGGCGGGCGCGCAGTCATCGGGCGCACGGCGATTACGTCGCTTACTATAGGCTCGGATCGCGCGGACATCGCCGAGGATCGCCTGCTGATATCGCGTATCAGCGCGATGAGCGTACTTTCGGGCGAGGAGGACTTTATTTCGGACGATCGGTTTGCTCCTGAGGATCCGAGCGCCTTATCTGCGTATGTAGGCGGAAATTAGCGGCATATGCGGGTATAAGCGCGAATTGGGCTTTGCTTAGCAGCTGCCGTCGTAATTGATTTCGCTGTTTATGGAGTCGCGCGCTTGACGGACGCCGCAATGCCTGCAATCGTAAATTTAAAATGGCGTTTTTAAATACCGACTATTTTAAATTTAACCTAGATAGCGAACGAATTTGAAATTTCGGGCTTAAATTTAGTCTAAATTTAAGCCTATATCTCGCAGTCTTTAAAATTTCGAGCGAATTTTAAAATTAGCCCGCAAGTCTAGTTAAAATTTTAAAGCTTTATCTAAATTTATGCTTCTGCTTTAAAGCTCAATCGCGCGCCGTTCTCTTAAAAGAACAAAAAATATCGCGGCGCCTTGCGTTTATACTCCAAATACTCCCGCCCGTAGGTCTGCTCGCAGTAGCGCTCCTCGCTCAAAACCACGAGGTGGTTGTATATCGCAAAAGGCACCAGTACTATGAGCAGCCACAGCGACGCCGAGGCGACGCAAACGCCCGCCATGCCGAGGAAATAAAAGAAATACATCGGATTGCGCGATAGGCGGTAGATGCCGCCCTGTGCGGCCTTGTCCGCAGGGGCCGCTGCATAGTCGTAAAACGCCTTGATGAATCCCGCAAAAGCCGCTACGTAGATCACCGCTCCGATCCAAAACGACGCGCTGCCCGTCTTAAGTGGCACGAAGACCGACAAAATAAGCAGCGCTACTTGCAGCAGCGAGCTTATGATCGCATTTCGCTTGTCCGCGGGCGTGTACCACGAGGTATCGGTGGCGCGCTTGCCAACCTCTTTGTAGATAAACATATACGCGAACTGTATCAGCACCATCGCAAATGAGGGTATCCAAGCACCCGCTAGAGCAGGCTCAAGCGTCGTAAAAAATGAAATTTCCATGACCGCCCCCTTGGCTTTAAATTTTATCTTGTAGCTTTGTTTTGCCCTTGTTTGTTTGCCGTTGCTTTGCCCTTTTATACTCGCCGCGGGTTTAAATTTTACTTCGCCTCGCACCGCCCGTTTGACATGCTGCGGCTATGTTTGCTCGGCACGTCGCGTGCTAGGGATGTCGCTTCGGTTGGGACAATTCGGCAGCGATGCCGTCATTTGGGCATCGACGCGCCGAGCACCGATGGGATCTACACTTTATGCGGGCGGCATCCGCACTTCAACGCGCCAAAAATGCGATAGTGCCGCCTGTTTTGACGATACGACGATGTCCGCTTGGCGCTATCTGTTTGAAAAAGACCTCGGCGCCGATGTGCGTCGCACGATGAAACATTCTGTGCCGATGTATCCGCCGCCTACTACACGATGAGCATTCGGCACGGATGCTGCCTACTGGGTGCAGCGCTGACGCTGTTGCTTCGGTGCTGCGTCTTATTTACCCTCCGGGCTAAGTCCTTTTAAAATATAGCCAAATTCCGCGTCGCTTAGCTCGTAATTCATAAATTTTTTATAAAACGCCTTAGTTTCGGCTTTTATGTCGATGTCGGCAAATAGCTCGGGCTGGATAGTTTTTGCCGCCCATAAAATTTGAAGCACCGCATCCGCGCCGTAGCGATCCCAGTTAAAAACCCCGCGCGGATTGCCGTAAACGCGCCCGTTTTTGACCGCATCCGTGCCGCTGTAGATCGGACTGGATTTGATCTTTGCTACCGCATCTTCGTTGTGATCGCCGCCTACGATTATGATCTGCGGGTTGCTCGCGATGATCTCCTCGGCGGTGATAGTCTTCATCGGGCCTTTTGTGGCGGTGATCGCATTCGTTCCGCCGGCTAGCTCTATCCATGAGTCGATCAGCGTACCCTTACCGTCGATCTTTAAAAGATCGCTTCCGCCTAAGATGTGAAGGACACGCGGGCGCTTGTCGGGGCTTAAATTTGCGGTGCGGCCGCTAACCAAAGCGATATTTTTATCTAAATTTGAGATCAGATCCTTCGCTCTTTGCGGTGCGTCGCCGCCTAGCATATCGCCGCACATCCTGATGCTGCGCCTCATCTGCTCATAATCGCTAAAGGACGCCTTTAAAACGGTAAAGCCCTGCTTAGATAAATTTTCGCCGGCCAGTGCGGTTGAGACGATGACTACGTCGGGGTTACGGCTCATCAGCTCCTCTAAATTTACGTCGTTATTTTTTAGCAGCACGGGGATCTGTGCCAGGCGCGGATAAATTTTAAGAAACCACGAGTTTTTGCTGATATTATCGGTGGTGGCGACGATCTTGTCCGCTCCGCCCAGAGCCAGTAAAATTTGGTTGTTCGCGTGCCAGAGTGCCGCGATGCGCTCAACTTTTACGGGGATTTTAACCTCGGTGCCGTCCATATCCTTGATAGTTCTAAGCTCTGCCGCACTCGCAAAAAGCGCGCTTGCCAACAGTGCGAGTAAAATTTTTTTCATCTTTTACCTTTCTTATAGACTTTAAAATATAGATCGCAATATTACAAAAAACCTCATTAAAATTGCGTAAATTTTAACCGCTGTCGCCGTGATTATTTATTATTTTTCAAAGTAAATTTTTATATAATCCATTTTAAATTTAGCATTTTTGAAGGAGAGAAAATGGATGAAATTTTATATTTGATAGGCGCCGTCGTCGGGGTTTTAATCGCACTTTTCATCATCGTGCCGCTGTTTTTTAGGCGTATAGTGGAGACGAATGAAGTACATATCGTCCAAAGCGCGCGCAAGACTACGAGCTACGGCAAGGATACCGGTAACGGCAACAGCTATTATGAATTCCCGAGCTGGATGCCGGTGCTGGGCGTTACGAAGATCGTTTTGCCCGTCTCTGTTTTTAGCATCAAGATCGAGGATTACGAGGCGTATGATCTAGGCAGGCTTCCTTTCGTCGTCGATATCACGGCGTTTTTTAGGATTATGGATTCAAATTTAGCTGCGCAACGTGTCAATAATTTTGAGGATCTTAACAATCAGCTTAGAAATATCATTCAAGGCTCGATCCGCTCGATCCTTTCGAGCCGCGTGCTTGAGGACATCTTGCAGATCCGCTCCGAGCTCGGAGATGATTTTACTAAGGCGGTAAAGACGCAGCTGCAAAACTGGGGTATCGAGCCCGTTAAAAACATCGAGCTGATGGATATCCGAGATAGCAGCGGCAGCAAGGTCATCTTAAACATTATGGAGAAGAAAAAATCCCAGATCGAAAAGGAAAGCCGCGTCGAGGTCGCAAACAACACCAAGCTTGCTCAAATCGCCGAGATCGAAGCCGCGCAGGCGACCGAAGTGCGCCAGCAGGAAGCCAATAAGATGGTAGGCCTTAAAACCGTCGAAAACGAGCGAGAGGTCGCGATCTCAAAGGAGCAGGCCGAGCAGCTCATCAAGGATCAGCAAAAGATCACGCAAGAAAAGGCGATGGAGGTCGTGCGAGTAAACGACGTCAAGCAGGCCGAGATCAAAAAGCAAGTGGAGATCGTAAAGGCCGAGCAGGAGCAGCGCAAGATCGAGATCGACGCAGAAGCACGTAAAAACGCCAAGATCCGCGACGCCGAAGCGATCAAGGAAAATCAAATTTTAGTAGCGCAGGGTGATAAAGAGAAGCAGTTTCTAGCCGCCGCGGCGCTTTTAGAGATGAAGGACAAAGAAGCGCAGGGCACGCTAAAGATAGGCTCTGCAGAGGCCGAGGCGCTTAGGCTAAAAGAGCTCGCGCCCGTAAACGCACAGATCGAGCTGGCGCGCGAGATCGGCGAAAATCAGGGCTATCAGACCTATCTCATTTCGATCAAACAGATCGAAGCGAACCGCGACATCGGCCTAGAGCAGGCCAAGGCGCTAAGCGCGGCGGATCTTAAGATTATCGCGAACGAAGGCAGCGTGGGCGAGGGGATGAGTAAATTCGGCGAAATTTTAAGCGCCAAGGGCGGCACGCAGCTAGCCGCGATGCTTGAAGCGCTAAATCAAAGCGATGTCGGTAAAAAGGTGCTGGATAAAATTTCAGGCGCCAAGAGTGAGGACAAATCCGAGTAATATTCGCAGTCTGGGGCGAGTAAAATTTTAAATTTGTACGCTAGCGGCGCCGTGGACGAGAGTAAATTTGAGTAATAGCTGGTGGCGAGATTATCGCACTCTTGATAGGAGCAAAATTCTGGGGAGTAAATTTTGAATGATAGCCGGCGGCACAGCGCGGGCGGGCAAATTTAAGCGGTTCGCCCGTTCGGGCGGTTTGGCTGTCCGCACTGGATAAATTTAAGGCGCTAGTGGAATTTTAAAGGTTGCGAAATTTCAAATACTTGCGAAATTTCAGATCTTTATGGAATTTTAAATATCGTGAAATTTAAACGCCGCGAAATTTCAAACGCTAGTAAAATTTCAAACGCTAGTAAAATTTCACGCTCCCGTGCGCGAGCATTTAAAGATGGTGCGGTATCGCAAGTATTCGCAGAGCGCCGAAACTGCGGGTAAATTTTAAAAAATTGGCAAGGCGAGATTTAAAATTTAGGCGCGGGTGCATAGTGTTTACGCGAATTGCACTTAGTAGTTGTAGGTTGCTGCCTAATGCTTGAGCTCTGCCGCCTAGCGGTCAAATTTTGCCGACTAGCGAGGCTAAAATTACTCGGTTCGCATGAAATTCAGGAAGCGCGAGCCGTTTGAGGCAGCGCAAAATTTAACCCGCCCGCATAAAATTTTAAGGAGCGTACGATGGCAAACGCCGTAAATTCCGCGCAGTACCTGGCGCGTATCAAGCAGGCGGAAGCTCTTTTTGAGGGGCAAAATTTTACCCGGCGCCAAACGATAAATTTGGGTAGCGGGTATGAGATCGTAAAGGACGCATATAGGCCCAGCACGGCAAGCTTTGGCGGCGGCGAATACACGCTGTTTGGCGCGCCGCAGATAATAAACTGGCGCTGCATAGACGATCGGGCGGAATTTTTCAGCCTGATCCGCCACGCAAACGGCAAATTTTACCTCGTCTTTCGCCAGGATCTATACGGCTATAGCGTGCTTGAACTGGATCGCGGGCGGATCATGCGCTTCGTACCGGACGCCTGGACGCTCGGCAAGGAGAGCTTCATTTGGAGTGGCGTGCACTATCTGCGGGATTGGGATGCGCTGGCCGTGAACGGCTGCTACTGGGGCGCTCCAAACGGCGTGCATTTGGTGAGCTTTGCCGAGCCGATGAGCGAAGAGCAGAGATATGTAGATGTTTTAGACTGCATACAGGGCGGTTACGACATCTACGAGCAGGCTGATTTTGCGGGCTTTGAGGGTAATGAACTGAGCCTAAAATGCTTTCGCGCGGACGCCTTGCGATATGAAAAAGTAAAAATTTCGCGCGAGCAATACTGCGAATGGATGCGCGAAGCAAAACGGCTATAAGGCTTAAATTTGCTAAATTTCGCGCTTAAATTTCAAGGCTTGCAAAACGGTAAAATTTAAGACAAGCCGCAAAAAGCGGAATTCAGCGAGATCAAAGGGGCTGAAATAAGGAAT
This sequence comes from uncultured Campylobacter sp., assembly GCA_963529625.1. GTDB lineage: Bacteria > Campylobacterota > Campylobacteria > Campylobacterales > Campylobacteraceae > Campylobacter_B. The sequence continues at coordinate 17,842 of CAURZM010000019.1, forward strand.
ACGGATGTTTTTTGAATACATTTTAATCGGTGTTGCGGTAGGCTTTATCAGCGGATTTTTCGGTATCGGCGGCGGCACGGTCGTGGTGCCCGTGATGATGCTCTTCGGCTACGATGTCAAATACGCCATCGGCATTAGCATCATGCAGATGATCTTTAGCTCGATCTTCGGCTCGTTTGTAAATTTTAAAAGCAAAATGCTAGACGTCGCGCCCGCGCTGGTGCTAGGGCTCGGGGGCTTTTGCGGCGCGCTTAGCAGTGGCTTTATCGTAAGCTATTTTTCGTCGAAATTCCTTCTGGGCACGCTTATTTTGGTGCAGATCATAAATTTAATCAAACTCTTCAAAACCCCGACCGAGCCCATAGGCGAGATCAACGAATCTAAAATTTTACTATTTTTGGTAGGGCTGTTCGTCGGCGCCGTGGCGATCAGCGTGGGTATCGGCGGCGCGGTATTCGTGATGCCTATTTTAATCAGCTTTTTAAACTACGACATCAAAAAGGCCGTTAGCACGGGGCTGTTTTTCGTGATATTTTCCTCAAGCGCGGGCTTTATTAGCCTCTCCGCGCACGGGCTCGTGTACTACGAAATCGGCGCATTGCTCGGCATCGGCTCGCTAGCGGGCGTTTATGCGGGCGTCAAAACCTCGCATAGGATCGGCAAAAAAGCTCAAAAGCGCTGGATGATCGCGCTTATCGTTACGATACTTTGTATTACGGTTAGGAAATTTTTAGCTTTGAGCTAGGCGCACTTGCCGAATCGAAGCTAAAATTTAAATCTAAATTTAGTCACGGCGCCTTGCCGCAAATTTAACTTAAATTTAAAAGGATCATCAATGAACGAAGCTCAAATTTCGCTAGCGGGCAAAATTTCAGACGCGCTAAAGCGCCTGATCGCTAGCAAGCTTGGCTCGCAGTATAAGGACGAGGCGCCGTATTCGGGCTGTCTGGTACAGGAGGGGTATTTTGATTTTTTGGGCGTGGAGTGCCGCGGATCACGCATCAGGCTCTACCTTCACGACTTCGGTGCGGACAGCTTTAGAGCCGATGCGCCCGAGATAGACGAGCTAGAGCGCGAGGAGTTTGAGGCCATCGTCCCGCTTATCGCAAAGAGCGCGGAGGAGGAGTTTTTGGCTGAAGCGAATCTGCCGTTTTTTGCGTATAAGCTGGATCTGGCGGTCAAATTTGAAGGTGCGAGCGAAAGCTTGGCACAGCGCAGCTGCGAGCATAAATTTTACTTTGAAAACACTGCGCGAAAAGCCGAGCTAAAGCGCAAAATGGATGATTATATAGACGAGCTCATCATCCGCCGCGATAAAAAGATCAGAGACGGCCGCGAGATTTTCGTGTTTATGGACCGCATTTTCGATCTTTCGCTTATGAATTACGACGAAGCGGCGCTTGCGGCGCTGCTTGAGCGGGTTATCGCCGCGGTGCAGGACGTCAAAAACAGGCAACTTTTGGGGGATTTTATCATCGCGCTAGAGAATAATCTACGGCGCTGGAAAGAGGAGAAATTCCTGCCGAAATTTTATGATATCAGCGATGATGGCTGGAGTAAAGATTACGAGCTTAAAAAGGACTTTACGCGGCAAAGCGTGGACGCGGGCGAGCTTGCGTTTTTCGTGCGGGCGGCGTTTTGGAATATCAAATTTAAGCGCTATAGCTGGGATGTGAATCTTGCGCGCAAGGATTTGGAGTGTGCGGCGAAGATTTTCGGCTCGGCTCAGGCGCAAAGCTATCTGGACCAAGGCACGGGCGAGCTTGGCGAAGAGCTAGTAAAATTTAAAGACGCGGACGCGGAGTGCTTGGCAAACGACGTTTTCGCGCAGGTTCGAGTAAAAATCAAAAACGAAACGGCGGGCGCGTATAAAAAGGCGCTAAATTTCATCGTAAAGCTGCTGCAAGCGGGCTTTCCCGCGAGCTACGCAGTAAGGCTTAGCTCCAAGGCGCAGAAAACTTATCTGCCGATCAAAGGCCTCGCGCAGACGCAAACTCACCGCTTTTTCGCCGCCGCGCTCGCGCACGGGCTGGACGCCGAGCTCGAGCTTTACGCGAACGAGGCGTTAAAGCACAAGTTTGAGTTCTATGCCGACACGGACGGCGAAAAGTGCCTGATGAGTGGCAGTTACGCAGTTTTCGGCCTCGCGCTGAAGAGCGAAAAATACTTTGGTCTCGCGCGGCGCTACTTTGAGACGGTGGATGCCGAACACCAGAGCGCACATATAAAATTTATCGAGGCATTTATCGATCGCTACGGCATTAGCGAGCACAGTTTAGAGGTGATCGTCGCAGGACTGCTCTCCTATCAGGAGGATAAAATTTACAAAAGCTTAAGGGCGCTAATGAGCGAGCCTGCGAACAAAGCTCTGTTTGCGCGCGCGATCTCGGGATTGAGCGAGTATGAGAAAGAGAGCGCGGCGTATGCCGTGTGGGGGAAGGATTGGCAGAAAAATTTAAAGGAGTAAATTTGAGCACTATTTTATATTGGTTTTTGACTGAAATTCAAAGCGGACAACGGTGCCTGATCGCTGTAAAATTTAGCAGACTTTTGAAAATTATAAAAATTTCTTTTAAGCGTAAAAAGCTTTGTTTCGGTTTAGGAACGGCATATCTGATTTTGTATTTGGCATTTGATTTCTTGCCGAAATTTTCATTTCATATGCCTATTTTTAATATTTTTTACGATTTTATCTACTTTATATTTAGAGTTTCCGTGCCGCTATTTTTAGTCTATTTTTGCATATACAAAAGCAAGCTTTTATTTGCAAAAAATCAAAATTTAACGCCACAATTTATGATTATTGCCGCTGGTTGGTATTTATTGGCTTTTTATCAATTCAGCAGAGGATATTTTTACTATTTTTATATTGCATCGCCGATTTTATTCTTAATTTTTAGGGTTAGGAGTATAAATTTTATCCTCTTTCTCGCGCTGATTTGCTTCGAGCTATTTTTTGATGCGTTTTACGATACGGGCGGTTTCTTAGCTTTTTCGCTATTTTTTATGTCGATTTTTATGTGGTTTTTGTATGATAAAATTTTACGAATTTTATCAAAATTCGGCTCGGCGAAATCGGCAGATAAAAGTCCAAGATAAAGGAGAAAAAATGGCGATAGACGGGGTGAAAATTATCGACAGCGACGACGGATACGATATCTATTTGACCATTACCGAGCGATACAAGGACGGCGAAGATGTTGAAACTATCCTGCAAGATGTTTTGGCACAGGCGGAAAATTTCTGCACCGATGAGCTTTATAGCGAGATTTATTGGACAGCCCTAGCGTATTCGCTTTGGAAGATCGGCTTTTTAAACTACGAAATCCGCGAAAAAGCCCTTGCTATCATAAAAGGCGGCGCAAGTCAGATGTGGAATAAGGTCTTTGATAAATCCCAGAAGCAGCGTCAAAAAGCGCTTGACAAATTAGTCGTTCAGCTAAAAAGCGAAAATCCAAGACCACTTAAACGACCGAAAATTGCGAAACAAAAAACGCCGTATTTTGAGGAGGGCGACGTTTTGTCTATCCGGATGCAGCAGGGATACGGCGTTTGCTTTGTCTCGGCGGTAGATCAAACTCCTAGGAAGCTCGAGTATCATCTGGCCTGCACTAGACTGCTGCAAAAAGAGCCGCCCGGCATGGACGATTTTTTAAAAAGCAAGATCGCGAGCTCTAAAAACGGCGGGTTTCTTAGAGCGGACCGCTGGTTTAATCATAAGGATTTAAAGGAGCTGCTGCCTTATCTAAAAAAGATCGGAAAGGTAAAATTTGCCCCGTTTAAATTAGGCGAATTATCTCCCGCGAAAGAATTGGAAGATTTTTATAATAAAATCACCGCCGATCCCAAAATATGGGGCTTTAGGCTAGTTGATACGGCCCGTTTCGTAGAAGCGGTGATCGAGGATGTGGATAGATAAAAGCGCTGCGCGGGAAATTTTAAATTTTGACCCTGGCGAAATTTCATAAATTTAGCCCTTTGCGGTGAAATTTTATAAATTTAACTTTCCGTGCGCGCTTTGCTTTCTGAAATTTCATCGCCGTTTGCATTATTTAAAATTTCATCGCTGCTTGCGGCGTCTTTCGCGAGCGATTTTTGAAATTCGTATTTGAAATAAAACGTCCACGCGAGCGGACAGAGGATTATTAAAATGACGGCTACGACGTCGGCGGCTTGCGCATGAAATATTACGAATAAGGCACCTATGTAGTTAAGAACATAAGCAAAACCCCAAAATACCGCGTTTGAGCGGTCGTTTGATATCTCGGTTGCGACCGAATAGATACAAATGCAAATTAGCGAGGCGATCAAAAAGGCTTCAAGGACGCCTAGCTTTTGGTAGTTTACGTCCGAAGCAAAATAACCCAGCGCGCAAGACGCTAAGATTATCGCGAGTAAAATTTTGCGTAAAATTTTAAGCGATTTGACTTCGGGCGAAGCATAGATTATATGCGCGCAAAGAGCTATAAAATAGGCACCTGCGACAAAATCGAAAAATATATAATAAGCGAATTCTCCAAATATCCCCAAATCATAGCCGCTTCCTAAAATTTTTTCATCTATGACATATAGCGCGCCGAATTTCGCCGCTAAAAAAGCGGCCGTAAGCAGGATCGGGTGTAGTAGCGCCCTGCCTGCAAGCAGGTCTGTGCAAATACGCCTCAGGAAATTTATCAATCTTTTCATGCTAGGCTCCTTTGAGATTTCGCCGCCTGCGGCGTCTTTCGTGAAATTTTTGCCGTCTTGGTTGAGTTTAAATTTGATCTTAGATCGGGATAAATTTTAGCTTGAGAGCTTTTAAAAATCGCTTAGCGGCAAAGGCATAAATTCGCGCGTTTGGAGCGGGTCGCGTATCTTGAAATCCGCACCGTTCAAATCATTTTCCTATCGCAAGTTGTTTTGCGAGCGGGCACATATTGCAAAAGGCGCGGATGAAATGGGGCATCAACTAGCTCGTCCGTCCGCTCGTAGCATTTAAAATTTTATTCGATTTTTAGTTGCGCAGCTGCTTTATCCGCGGCGATGTGTTTGCGCACAGCGAGGTTTGTGTGCGGCCGGCTAGCCTGCGGTATGGATTTGCACGCAGCAGGCAGCGGGTGGATAAATTTTGGTCTAAATCGTTAGCGCGGGTGCGCCCCGCTTCGCAGCGGATGCGAAGAGGGGCGCAAATTTCGTAAATTTTATAAATTATTTCGGCAGATCGCCGAGTTCAAAGCGTAAAAATTACGCACCTAAAACTACAGCCGACAAAAGCCCCCATAAAATGGCCTCTATCGCTAGCACTGAGTGAAGTATGGTCTTACTCATCGCTTCTCCTTTGTTTTTAATTTCATTATTTGCTCGGTTCGGGCCGCTATGGGCGTGCCCGATCGATCTATGGGCGGGATTATATAAGGTGATTGTGTTCTTAATGTGTCTTTTGAAATTTAGGACAAAATTTCTCCGTCCGTTGCAAAGCGCGAGCGAGCGGCGGCAGATTTCAGGCAAAATTCAGCTACCTGCGTTAAGGCGCGGCAAATTTAAGCGAGCCTGCCGCCCGCCGTAATGCGCGGTAAAGTCGTAAAGGGCGGCAAAGTCGCAATGCGCGGTAATTTTAAAGCAGAATTCCGACCTCGTCGCGGCGCGCGAGGCGTCCGCGGCAAATCGATATAAAATTTAAAGCAGAATTTTATGTGAATGCGGCGCGCGACACGCCCGCGCCTTTTTACGCCGTAAAAACTTGCATCATCAAAGACTGCATCGGCCAGGATTGTGCCGTCAGGGCCCGTATCGTCAAAGCTTGCATCGGCGCGACTTGCGCCTGTGGGGCGAAATTTACGGCGAGCTACGAATTGAAAGACGCAGCTCATCCGCGCCGTCTTGATCTGAAATTTAAAGCGGAATTTTAACGCTCGCTTCGGTTCCGACGCCGGGTTCGCTTTCGTATTCGATCTGCCCGCCTAAAATATCAAGCGCCGTGTGTACGATGCTAAGCCCAAGCCCGCTGCCGAGCTCCTTATGCGATTCTTCACACTGATAAAATCGGTCAAAAATTTTATCCAGCTTCTCGCGCGCGATGCCGATGCCTTCGTCTTTGATGCTCACCTGCGCAAAGCCATCGCAAGCGCGGCAACAAACGAAAATTTTACCGCCCTGGTGCGAGTACTTAAGCGCGTTTTCGATCAAATTTCGCCAAATTTGATTTAGCAGCCCCGCGTTTGATCGCACGCTAAGCGGCGACAAATTTAGCTCAAACTCGCGCTCTCCGTAGCTTTGGCTCAGCGATATGATGCATTGCCTAAGCTGTTCGTCGATACGTACCGTCTCATCTAGGCGCACCGCCGCGCCGCTATCGAGTCTCGTTAGTTTTAGCATATCGCTGCAGAGCTTGCTTAGGCGGTTTGCTTCTGCGCCGATGGAGGCTGCGTATCGCACCGCGCGCTCCTCGCTCACGCCGCCCTCTATCATCTCGCTTAACGCGGCGATCGAGGAGATCGGCGTTTTCATCTCGTGCGAGACGTTTGAGACGAACTCCTTTTGCAGCTGCTCGTGCTTTTGCAGCTTCTGCGCCATTTTATTGACGTTTACCACAAGCTCGTCCAGCTCGTGCATATAGACGTAATCGGTGCGGTACCTGTGTATCTTGCGCTCGGCGCGCGCCTCAAAATCGCCGTTTGCGATTGCGGTGATCGCGTCTAGTAGCCGCTTGATCGGGCGGAATAAAATTTTAAGTCCGAAGTAAAGCAGGGTAAAATTTAGTGCCATCGTGATTAGGCAGATGATCGCGCACAGCGCCACCCCATCCCAAAAGCCGCCGATCTTGCCGCCGATACCGATGTAAAAAAGCATGCAAACCGCAAAGCAGACGATGAAATTTATCACTCCGAATGCGAGCGAAGAGTAAAACGCGATGAAGCTTTTGAGACTGATGAGGTATTTTTTCATACTCGCTCCTTTTTTACGGCTTTGTAGCCGAGCCCGCGCACGGTGATTATCTCAAAGTCCTTGGAGTTTTCAAATTTTGCTCGTAGCTTTTTGATGTGCGTATCTACGACGCGCTCGTCGCTGTCCGTTTCGTAGCCCCAAATTTCGCTCATTATCTCAAATCTCGTAAAAATTCTGCCCGCGTAGCTTAGCAGCAGAAACAAAAGACGAAATTCCTTCGGCGCCAGGCTTATCCGCTCACCCGCCGCGCAGACGCTAAGCGTATCGTAGTCAAGCTCGCTTCCGCCGATGAGAAGCCGTTTTTCGTTCGCGATCTTGGCTCGCCTTAGCAGCGCATGCACGCGCAGCACGAGCTCTTTTAAATTTATCGGCTTGCTCATATAATCGTCCGCGCCGCTTTTAAAGCCCGTCTGCATATCCTCGATCTCGCTTTTTGCCGTTATAATCAGTATCGGCTGGCTCTTGCCGTCGCGCCTAACGTATCTGCTAAGCTCAAAGCCGTCCATCTTAGGCATCATCACGTCCGAGATGATCAGATCGAAGTGCGCCTCATCCAGCGCCTCTGCCGCCTGCTTGCCATCGAAGGCGCAGCTTACGCTAAAGCCCTCATCAAGCAGCTTTTCTCTTATCGCCGAGCTCAAAGCCTCATCGTCTTCGACCAGCAGGATGCTAAACATAAAAATTCCTTTCGTAATTTCTTCTAGTCTTTTACGATTATAGCAAAATCTAAAATCATCAAACTTATAAGCATCATTAGTACCGGGGTCTTTTTATTAATGTTGTCTTAAATTTATTTTGTTAAAATAAATTTAATCGTCTTAAATGATAATAGAAATTATTTTATGTAGAAGGGATTATATGAAAGAATCAAAAAACGAAATTTCAGAAAGAATTACTTTTAAGGTTTGTCTATTTTGGATAACGACGATTATATTTGTGGTGCCTGCGATATGTTCTTGTGTAATAATTCAAATTTTGAGTTTTTTTAGTATAGGGAATCAATTTTTATCTCGTGTTTTAGTTTTTCCATCATTGCCGATAGTGGCGATATTTGTATATGCTAAATGTGCTACGAAAATAATGAAAGGAATTCGATGTTCTAACGAATTGTATTTGTTGTATATATTTACATTTTTAATGTATTTGTTTGCATTTTTATTTGATAGATTCTATAAAATTTAAGGAGTGAAAAAATGAGTTATACCGTGAAGGTTAATATTGAAAATGCAGGAACCTCCTATACTTATCAACAAGATATTGGAGATTATAAAGCAGGGGATACTAAAAATTCTCTCGCAGGTCACATATGGATGAGTTTAACTAATAATGAAACTGGGGAGACTAAAAATTATGGTTATACCTTGGGTGATGAACGCAAATTTATTTTCTCTACAGGTTTTGGTGATGGAAAAGTAATTCATGACGACGATGTAGCATATGCGGGGAATCCAAAATGGTCTAGAGGTACAGTTATAAGTAACGCAAGCGCAACTAAAATTATGGACTATTGGAATAATTTAGAAAAAAATCCAGGTCATTATGATGCAGTTACTAATAGTTGTATAGATAAGGTTTGGAAAGCATTAAATAGCGCATTCCCAGATTTGATAAATGGTTTTGAAGGTTCAACGTTACCTATGAATAATATAGATGATTTTAATACCTTATTCGATAAATTGGACAAAATTCCTGTTTCAGACGATAAATTGATTAAAACTCCTAGTGATACTTTTGATTCTACAAGCGAAAATAGTGGAGGGTATGTACCGTCCGTTCAAGATGCTTTAATAGATTATATAAATAATAGTTCTTGGTATGAAAAGAAGAATGATAATGTTGTGGGGCATGTCGAAATAATAGAATGGAGCGCAGAATACTGTTCCAAGAAAAAAATGACAGGAATTGTGGACGATGATACTCCCGATAGAAGCCAAGATCCACTCGCTTTAGATATTGACGGTGATGGTAAAATTTCGACTATTTCACTCAAAAATAGTAAAGCATATTTTGATCATAGCAGAGATGGCATTGCGCGAAAAACATCCTGGGTGGCGCCCAACGATGGTCTTTTAGTTTTTGATAAAAACGAAAATGGTTTAATTGATAACGGTAACGAACTGTTTGGCGATTCTACTCAAATTTTGTCTGCTGGAAATGCAATTACTTACGCTAAAAATGGCTATGAAGCACTTTGTAAGTTGGATAGCAATAATGATGGTATTATTTCAGATTTAGACGATGCGTTTTCAAAACTAAAAGTTTGGCAAGACCTAAATTCTGATGGAATTTCACAGAGCTCCGAATTAAAAAGTTTAAGCGAATTAGATATAAAAAGCTTGAATTTGAATACAATTGAAAGAAATGAAGATTTAGGTAATGGAAATTTTATAACGCTTACGTCAAACTATACTAAAACAGATGGAACTAAATTTTTAAGTGCCGATGTAATATTTAAAGAAGAGCCCGATCGTGATAAAATTCAAAATAACGAAAGCTTAGATAGCTTTATTTTGAATTTGACCGATAAACTTAATAAATTCCATGGCCTAGATGAAATACAGTATAGTGCAAAGGAACCTTTAAACAAATGCATAATTCCTAGTGAAACCGTGAATAAGCTTATTGAAGATTTAAATTCTTATAGTATGAACGATACATTTTTAAGCTTTATGAATAGGAATATCGTAAATGATACGAGCTCTCTTCAAGTTTATGGCACGGGGATTTTATAAAAGAATAAATAGTGCGGTCGGATTAAAATTTTAAGCTGAAACTTTAGTGATAACGCATAATTTTTTATTTTAAGTGAATCGGTAACACAATAAACTTCGAATTATTTTTGCGAATAAATTTGCACATAAAATTTTAAGAAAAAATAAGATACTATACATAAATTTTTTCAAGGAGTAAAGAATGAATTTCAAAAAAACCATATCGGTTGCCGTTATTGCGGCTTCGGTGCTAGCGCTATTTAGCGGATGCGCGAAAGAGAGCTCTCGCGTAGTGCAAACCCCTACGGTAGCGACCCTAAACACAAACTACTCGGGCGAGCGGATTGCTGTGTCGGTAGGACGCTTTAACAACCAGTCCTCTTACAACAACGGCGTGTTTTCCGACGGCGAGGACAGGCTGGGCAACCAAGCGCAGACAATTTTGATCTCAAGCTTACAGCAAACAGGACGTTTCTCAGTGCTTGATCGCACGAATATGCGCGCTATCAAAGAGGAAAGCGCAATCTCCAAAAGCGCACAAAACTTAAAAGGCGCCAGATACGTTATCACCGGCGACGTGACTGAGTTTGGCCGCAAGACGACCGGAGATCATCAGCTGTTTGGAATTTTGGGTAAAGGAAAGACCCAAACCGCGTATTCTAAAGTAAATTTAAACATCGTTGATGTTAGAACGTCCGAGGTGGTCTTTTCGACTCAGGGCGCGGGCGAATACGAGCTATCAAACCGCGAAGTGCTAGGTTTCGGCGGCACTGCGGGCTATGATTCGACGCTAAACGGCAAGGTGCTAAGCCTAGCGATCATCGAAGCGGTCAATAATCTCGTAAACGGCCTTGAAAACGGCGCATTTAAAGTGAGATAAGGATAAAATTTGAAAGCAGGTAGCGCTCTTGCGCTTGCTGCTGCGGCCGTGATCTTTTGCGGCTGCGGCGGCGGGACGCGGAATCAAATTTATTACTGGGACGGCAGCTATACGGACTCGACCTATCAGTATCTAAAGCAGGAAGGCGACGTAGGCGAGCAGATCGAAGCGCTTGAAAAATCCATCCAAAAGGCATACGAAAAGGGGCTTAAAGTCCCGCCGGGACTTTATTCGCATCTGGGACTTTTGTATCTAAGCGCGGGCAACGGCGCGAGGGCAAGAGAGAACTTTGATAAAGAAGCTCAGGCCTTTCCTGAATCAAAGCCGTTTTTAACCTTTGTTACAAACCCCGCCGCGCTTAAAAAAGCTGAGACTGCGAGCAAGCCGGGCGCTGATAAAACGGCGGATAAAGCACAAACCGCACATGGACGCGAAGCCGCCAAAGTAGCCTCTGCGAAGCAAAGTAAAGCTGCCGCGAAACAGGGCGGCAAAACGAATAAAAAGGCTAAAAAATGAAAAATAAAGCTCAAATAGCGATTTTTAGCGTATTCGTGGCGCTGTTTTTTAATGCGTGCGCTCTAAGCGAGCCTGAAATTTACGACTACTCGGCGCTTCAGCAGGCTAAGCCTCGATCGATTTTGGTGCTGATGCCGACAAACGAAACTACCGAAGTGGACGCAGGCGCTGCCGTGCTCGCCAACGCGATCTATCCGCTAAGCGAGGCGGGGTATTATGTATTTGATCCGGCGCTCGTGCATGAGACCTTCAAAAATAACGGAATTTACGAGGCTAGCGACATCCAAAATGTCTCCGCGCACAAGCTAAGGCAGATTTTCGGTGCGGACGCCGTGCTGTATCTGAACGTCGTCAAATACGGCACTTCGTATATGCTTATCAAAAGCACGAACGTAGTGGCGGTCAATGCCAAACTTGTGGATCTGCGAAGCGGCGCGACGCTCTGGGAGGGCTCGGCGCAGGTAAGCGACGACTCAAGCAGAGGCAGTAGCGATCTTGTAGGAATGCTGATCTCCGCGGTCATCAAACAGATCGGCGATACCGTCTCTGACGCGGGATACAAGCTCTCTGCGAGCGCAGATGCGATGCTGCTAGGCCAGAACTGCAACAAATGCTTACTATACGGTCCGTATTCGCCGCACTATGGCCAGGATAGGCAGCTTGGCGGTGAAAGATAAAATTTAAAGGACGAAAATGAAACTAGCCGAGGCGCTGATACTGCGCGCAGATATACAAAAACGCATCGAGCAGCTAAAATCAAGGCTTGCGGACAATGCGAAGGTGCAAGAGGGCGAGAATCCTAGCGAAGAGCCAAAGGCGCTGCTAGCCGAGCTGGACGCGCTCACAAGCGAGCTTGAGCGGCTAATCGTTCGGATAAATTTAACCAACTGCACCGCAAAAGCGGACGGCAAGAGCCTGACCGAGCTGATCGCCAAGCGCGACATACTCACGCTAAAAGCGGGCGCATTGCGGGCTTTCGCGCAAGCTGCCGCGCAAAAGATCGATACATATTCGCGCAGCGAGATTAAAATTTTAAGTACGGTCGACGTCGCGGCGCTGCAAAAGCAGACGGACGAGCTAGCAAAGCAGATCAGGCAGCTCGACACGACGCTGCAAGGCACGAACTGGCAGACCGATCTGATCGAAAGCTAAAAGCGTAAAATTTAGAAAAATTTCGGGTAAGTATCGCAAGAGGCGAGTACGAAACTCACCTGCAAAGCAGGTTTATGGCAGCGCTCGCGGAAACGGGCGCACCCCTTTTACGATTTATTTTCAGTAAATTTACAGG
>CAURZM010000020.1:0-25425 GCA_963529625.1 uncultured Campylobacter sp.
TTTTGGAATTTTTGGAATTTTTGGAATTTTTGGAATTTTTGGAATTTTTGGAATTCCGCCGCCGCGACTTAAAATTTTGGCAGCGGAATTTAGAAAGCTTTGCGAGCTTTAATAACCCGCGCAAGGCTAAATTTAAACTTTACGCGGTTAACATTAGAATTCGTACGCTCGCGCGAAGAATTTTACAACTTATAGTTTGCTCGCGTTTTTGTCTAGATACTCTGCGACGCCTTTAGGGTCTGCCTTCATCCCTGCGTCGCCTTTGTGCCAGCCTGCAGGGCAAACCTCACCGTGCTCGTTTGTAAATAGCATCGTATCGACCATTCTTAGCATCTCGTCGATGTTTCTGCCGAGCGGTAGGTCGTTGATGACAGCGTGGCGGACGGTGCCGTCTTTATCGAGTAGGAAGCTGCCGCGAAGCGCTACGGCGTTGCCAAACAGCACGTCGAAGCTGCGCGCGATGTCCTTCGTGATGTCTGAGACGAGTGGGAACTGCACTTTGCCGATGCCGCCTGCGTTTACCGGAGTATTTTTCCACGCAAGATGGGTGAACTCGCTATCGCAGCTAACGCCGATAACTTCGATGCCCTTGGATTTGAAATCTTGATATCTGTGATCAAATGCGATGATCTCGCTCGGGCAGACGAAGGTAAAATCTTTTGGATAAAAGAATACGACCGCGCCTTTTTCGCCGATATTTTTATAGAGGTTGAAATCCTCGACTATTTCGTTGTTGCCTAAAACCGCAGTTGCCGTGAAATCAACGGCTTTGTTGGTTACTATCATTTGTTTCTCCTTGATAATAGATTTTATGAAAAGCGATTATACATTTTAAAACTTTAAGATTGCTGAATTTTGATGAAAATTTTTATATAATAAAATTTATTTACTTGATAATATTAAATTTTATCATTTTTTAAATTTAGTATGTTATCATCACGCTTCATTTTTTGATAAAGGAGAAAAAATGGCTGTAAAAATTACCGATATTTGCATTAGCTGCGGCTCATGCATCGACGAGTGCCCGGTAAATGCGATCGTGGGCGATAGCGATAATCCAAGCGGCGAGGATAGCTACTACGTATATGCCGATAAATGCGTCGAGTGTGTAGGCTACAACGACGAGCCGGCTTGCGCTAGCGCCTGTCCGACCGATGGCTGTATCGTCTGGAGCGACATCGTAGCTGGTCAACCTGGCAGGGATAGTATAGGTGCGGATCTACGCAGCGGAGATACCCCGGTATTTGCCTAGCAGATAAAATTCCGCGATCAAATGCGCGGAATTTTAATTCATTCAATCCTTAAATAAATTTTAACCTATTTTTCGATACAATCCGCCTTTCACTTTAAGGAGATTATATGCAGCAAACGCTTTCTATTATTAAGCCTGATGCCGTTAAAAAGGGCGTTATCGGCAAAATTATCGATCGTTTCGAAAGCCACGGACTAAGAATCGCAGCGGCTAAAAAATTATGCCTAAGCACCGAAGATGCGGGTAAATTTTATGAAATTCACAAGGATCGCCCTTTTTATAAGGATCTGATTGAGTTTATGACTAGCGGTCCGGTGGTCGTAATGGTGCTAGAAGGCGACGATGCCGTAGCTAAAAATCGCGCGCTAATGGGCGCTACCGATCCGAAAAAAGCCGATAAAGGCACGATCAGAGCGGATTTTGCGGAGAGCATCGACGCTAACGCCGTTCACGGCAGCGACAGCCTAGAAAACGCAAAAACCGAGATAGCGTTTTTCTTTGCAAAAAGAGAAATTTGCTAAGAGTGCCGCGTGAAGATCGCTTTTGCTAAAATTTCCGCATCGCCCGTGCCGTTTGAAATTTCGAGGGACGGACTTAAGCTTAGCGGAAATTTAAAACGAAAAGACTCTAAGTTTATCGAGTGTAAGGGCGAAATTAAGGGCAAAATTCCATACATTTGCGACCGCTGCGGCAAAGAATTTGATCTTGACGTAAATGAGAGCGTAAATTTGCTTTTAAGCGAAGGCGTTTTTAACGACGAAAGGCACGAAAGCTTGAACGTTATGGAGTTTTTCGGCACCGAAGTTGATCTGGATGAAATTTTAAGAAGCGAAACGGAAGCTTTTAAAAGCGACTATTTTTATTGCGAAGAATGCAAGAACTAAATTTATAAAGGAGAAAAAATGGCAGTTCCAAAGCGAAGAGTTAGTAAAACTCGTGCGGCAAAAAGACGCACTCACTACAAAGTGACCCTTCCGATCCCCGTCAAAGATAAAGACGGAAGCTGGAAAATTCCGTATAGAATAAACAAAACTACGGGCGAATATTAATCCGATGATTTCCGTTGCTATAGACGCGATGGGCGGTGATTTCGGCTGCGAGCCGATAATAAACGGAGTCGTAGATGCGCTGCGAGAGTGTAAATTTAATGCGTTTTTGGTAGGTGACGAAGCGCAAATCAAGCCTTTTATTCCACAAGATCAAGGCTTTGAGAAATATATTACTTACGTGGCTGCAAGCGAAGTTTTCGAGATGAAAGAGGGCGCAACCGACGCTCTCAAACGCAAAGAGAGTAGTATTTTTAAGGCGGTCGATTTGGTAAAAAGCGGCACTTGCAAAGCCGTGGTATCCGCAGGACACAGCGGCGCTACGATGAGCCTTGCTACGCTTCGTATAGGAAGGCTGAAAGGTATTTTACGCCCGGCAATTGCTACGCTGATGCCAAATTCCATAGGTGGACGCACGCTTGTGCTGGATGTGGGCGCTTATGTGGATTGCAAGCCCGAGAATCTGTTTCAATTCGCGATTATGGGCGAAGCATATGCCAAGGAGATTATGGGTTTAAACGCACCACGCATCGGCTTATTATCCAACGGCGAGGAGGATAGTAAAGGCAACGAGGTAACAAAAGAAACCTTTCATATGCTTAAGAAGATGCAAAATTTTATCGGTAACGTAGAAGGTAATCAAATTTTTGACGGCTCCGTGGATGTCGTAGTTTGCGACGGATTTATCGGTAACATTATGCTAAAATCTAGCGAAGGCGTCGCGAGCGCTATCGGCAAACTTATCAAAAACGAAACGAAAAAATCTCCGATTGCTATCGCTGGCTCCATCTTGATGAAGCGCGTCTTTAAAATTATCAAGAAAAGCACAGATTATGATGAATACGGCGGTGCGCCGCTTTTAGGCGTCAAAGAATGCGTCATCATAAGCCACGGTAAAAGCACTCCGAAAGCCGTTAAGAACGCGATCTTTCAAGCGCTTAAATTTGCAGATTCCAAAATCAACTCCGCGATAGAAAGCGAAATTTCTTCAAACGAGCAAAAATGAAAAAAGCCTCGATGATCTCGATCGCAGCATACGCGCCGAGTCAAATTTTAACTAATTTCGATCTTGAAAAAATGGTTGAAACGACTGATGAATGGATCGTCAAGCGAACAGGCATTCATGAGCGCCGTATCGCGAAGGGCGAGAGTACTAGCGATTTGGGCATGAAGGCTGCAGCGCTTGCGATCGAGCGTAGCGGGTTGCAAAAAAACGAGATCGATGCGATAATTTGCGCCACGATCTCGCCCGATTATTTCTGTATGCCCTCTACTGCGTGCGCCATTGCAGATAAACTGGGCTTAAATTTCGGTATCACGGCGTTTGATATAAATGCCGCCTGTACAGGCTTCATCTATCTTTTGGAGCTCGCAAAATCCCTCATTGAAAGCGGCGCTAAAAAACACGTATTGATAATCGGCACGGAAAAGCTAAGCTCGATAGTCGATTGGAGCGATCGCGCTACGTGCATACTTTTCGGCGACGGCGCGGGCGCTGCGGTTATCGCGGCACGCGACGATAACGAAATCATTGACGTTCATACCGCTAGCGACGGCAGCAAGGGCGATCTTCTCATCACCGCAGCCCCAGGCAGCGTCAATCCACTCAGCCAAAAAATCATCGACGAAAAGCTAGGCTTCATGCAGATGGCGGGGCGCGAGGTCTTTAAAATCGCGGTACCGACGCTTAGTAACGACGTCGTAGAGATTTTGGCGAAAAATAAAATTTCGCCCGAGCAGGTTGATCTTTTTATCCCGCATCAGGCTAATTTACGCATCATCGAGGCGGTTAAGGCGAGACTAGAATTTAGCGACGAGCAGTGCGTGCTTACGATCGGCAAATACGGCAACACGAGCTCGGCATCGATCCCGATGGCGATAAATGACGCTTACGAGAGCGGCAGACTCAAAAACGGCTCGCTCATACTTTTGGACGCGTTCGGCGGCGGCTTTACGTGGGGCAGCGCGCTTTTGAAATTCGGCGGCAAGAGCACAAACTAGCGCTTTTTAAATTTTATTATCTTTGAATTTCGCTATATTTAAGAGTTAAAATTCCAAGCTTATTTACAAAACTAATTTCAAATTTATATTTATTCCGAGTTGGGTTTCAAAATTTTAAAATGAAGCGTTTGCAATAAAAAGCATATTATAATATTGCGTAGTTTGAGTATTGGTTTTCTGTGCGAGATTATAAAACGACGTTAGTCTGAGGCTACTGCTTTTTGGCGACGGGCTTTTAGAATATAAAAGAAATCAAATATGATAGCCTAAATGGGCGTTACTTTCAGTTGATTCTACACATTAATGGCTTGTGATTAGCTGCAAAGCTCAGTAAGTATTTTACGGCGGCGTATGTGGATCTTTTGAGTGACCTACACATAGGCTGTAGAATAAAATTCAAATACCAAAACGCTCACAACAGCAAGCATCAAATTGCCTTAGATTTGAAATTTAGCATAAACGCCGGTAAATTTAAATCAAATACTACGAATGGAACAATAAAGGGCGCTATGTCATGAGTGCAGGAGCGTCGTATCTCTAAATATCTATATGGTGTAAAGCCTCCAGGTATCTCCCGTTATACAATATAATTATCTCTGTGTAGATAGCGGCGAGTCGGAGAGTGCGGTCGCGTCAGCTGCAGACTAAAATGGCCAATGCACTTAGCTTTATTGCGAAAGCTACAGCAGTTTATAGGTTTTGATGGTAGGTCCAGCTTAATGCCATTGCAAGCATTCAAAAATTTTAGCACGAAATATCATCTCACAGTTATGAACGACGGGTATTAAAGCATATAATTAGGGCTATTCCTTATAAATTTTAAGTTCAAATTCCGTTCGGATAAAATTTAGATTTATTTTTCAGAAAGCGATCTGAAATTATTTAAAATTCCTCCGTTAGCTTGGACTATCTAGAGTTTTGCTCATGTGCCCGGTTTAAAATTTTAAATAACGTAAAATCCCAAATTCTCGTGCTTAAGGATAATTTTTCTGATCTCTTTTAGTAAACTGAGCGAGGCTTCGATTTCGACGCGGCGGGTGCTTACGCTCTCGATGTTCGCGCCTACGCTTACGCCTTTTGCGAGGGCGTATTTATAGATGAAATCAAACATCTCTGCGCACAGCGCTGTTGAACTTTGCAAAATATCGACGCTGCTTTGCAGTCGTTGCTGCAAAAACTCCGGTATCGAGATGCCAAGCCATTTCATAAACTCAAGCGTCTTTAGGCTGCCGCACGGCGTAAAAGTAAAGATTATCGGCACCTTTTTGCACTCCAAAGCGGCGTAATCGTCGATAAAATCTTTGGCGTTTTGCACATTATAAACCGCCTGAGTGATAAAAAATTCGCACCCGTCCGCAGTCTTCTCCGCGATTTTAAGGTGCTCGTCGCGGCTCTTTTCATGGCGCTCGGGTATGCAGATGCCGCCTAGGCAAAGATGCGGCGCCACGAGTCGCTTGATCTCATAGGCGCGGCTTAGATGTAGCTTGCATTCTTCGTTTTTAGAGCTCGCCCCCACGAAAACACCGAGCCCGCTTGCGGCATGCCTTAGAATTTCGCAAAATTCCGCCTCGTCGTATTTGCCTACCGCGCGGTAGATGATCGCTTCTTTATCGGTGTGTAGATACTGCGTGTAATAGCGCGCAGGATCGATCGTATGCACAAAAGGGAAGGTTCGCTCATCTTTCGTGCGTGCGCTTTCATCTTGTAGATCGTAGATGACGATGCCGTCGCATTCGCATTCGCCTAGGCGTTGCGACCACGCCGTACCTAGGCGCTCGAGATCGTCTTGAGAGGACGTGATTTTAGGCGGGACGATGCCGTAGAGTAGAATTCCGCTTTTTCCATTTCTAATTTTTTCTTTTAACACTTGCCATTCCTTGATTTTTCGCACATTTTAGCAAATTTAAATTTAAAAATTTAAATGATATAATGCCGCGCAAATTGCAAATTTAAGGAAGGCAATGAAAACGCTTCAAGAAAATTTAAAGCTTTTTTATCTGGGGCTTGAAAACGGCGAGCCGTTTTTTTATAAAAACAAGGATCTGACGACGCACGCGCTTATCATAGGAATGACCGGTAGCGGTAAAACGGGACTTGGCATCACGCTACTAGAGGAAGCTGCGATCGATAATATCCCATCCATCATCATTGATCCGAAGGGCGATCTAACGAATTTAGCTCTTACCTTTCCGCAGATGAGAGCTGAGGATTTTGAGCCTTATATCGACGAGGCGGAGGCGCAAAACAAGGGTCTTAGCGTGCGCGAGTACGCCGAGCAAACCGCAAATACTTGGCGCGAAGGTATCGAGGGCTCATATCAAGACCTGGCGCGGGTGGAGCTTTTGAAAAACAGCGCCGATTTTAGAATTTATACGCCCAAATCAAGCGCAGGCCTTGGAATTAGCCTGCTAAGCGACTTTGAAGCGCCGAAGGGCTTAAACGAAGAGGATCTGAACAACTACGTCGGCGGTATCGCCACTAGCGTGCTAAGCCTTGCAGGGATTAGTAGCGATAATCTCAGCTCGCCGGAATTTTTACTAATCAGCCAAATTCTCACCTATCATTTTAACAAAGGCGAGGGGGTGAGCGTGGTGGATCTCATCGCGCAGATCGGCAACCCGCCTTTCGATAAAATCGGCGTTTTCGACGTTAATACCTTTTTTCCGAGCGATAAGCGAATGGCGCTTGCGATGAAGATTAACGCGCTCATCGCAAGCCCGAGTTTTAAGCTTTGGTGCGAGGGCGAGCGGCTAAATATCGCCAAGATGCTCTTTGATGAAAACGGCAGGGCGAGGGCGAATATATTTTCCATCGCGCATCTAAACGACGATGAGAGGATGTTTTTCGTCACGCTGCTTTTAGGCGAGATGATCAAATGGATGCGCACCACCAGCGGCACGAGCTCGCTGCGCGCAGTACTTTATATGGATGAAATTTACGGCTTCTTCCCGCCAAACGGTAATCCGCCGAGCAAAACCCCGATGCTTACGCTGCTAAAGCAGGCTCGCGCGTTCGGTCTTGGCTGCGTATTATCGACGCAAAACCCGGTCGATCTCGATTATAAGGGGCTTAGCAATATCGGCACGTGGTTTATCGGACGCTTGCAAACCGCGCAGGATAAGGAGCGCGTCATCAGCGGCCTAAGCGGCATCGGCTCAAATCCAATCGATAAAAGCGTGCTTATGGAAAAAATTTCAAACCTCAAAAAGCGAAATTTTTTGGTAAAAAACATCAACGAGGACGTGCTGCGAGTGATCGAGACGCGCTTCGCGCTAAGCTATCTAAAAGGCCCTCTAAGCAACGAGCAAATTTCAAATTTAATGAAAGACAAAAAGGCTGAAATTTCATCCATGCCGGGCGCCGCGCAAGGCGTCAAATCCGCCGGTGCCGCCAAACCCGTAGTTTCTGCTGAAATTTCGCAGCTTTATAGCTACGGCGCGAGCCTTGAACTGAGCCCGTATCTATATGCAAGCGCAAAGATGCGATTTTGCGACAAGGGGGTAGATTTTACGCAGCAGCGCTCCTTTTTGCTTTCGCTTTCGGACGGGGGCGAAATAGATTGGAATGAAGCTAGCACGCGAGAGGTCGCAAATTTAAGCGGACAGGAGCAGGCAGGCTCGCTCTACGGCGCGCTTCCTAGCCTGATTGCGGGAGCGAAAAATTTAAACGCTCAGCTTAAAGGCTTTAAGGAGTGGATCTACCGCAACGAAAAGTTAGAACTTTTTAGCGCGCTTGATCTGCTCTCAAAACCGGGCGAGAGTAGGGAGGAGTTTTTTGTGCGCCTAGGCGATAAGGCGAATGAAATTTTAGAGGCTAAAACCGACGAGATCGCGGCTAAATTTGAAAAGGAAAAGGCGCGACTTGAGGATAAAATTTCGCGTGCTAGCGAAAAATATGAGAAGGAAAAAAGCGACGTGCTAAGCCGCGGCGTAGATACCGCGCTAAGCATAGGCGGAGCGATCTTGGGAGCGTTTTTAGGCCGCTCGCGCAGCGCCGGCAACATCTCCAAAGCGATCAGCGGCGCAAAGAGCGCGCATAAAATTTTAAATGAACGAAGCGAAGCCAAAAATGCACAAAACAGCCTAAGCGTGCTGCAAGAGGAGCTGGAAGTGCTTACGCAAAAATTTGAGGGCGAAGTGGACGCGCTAAAACAGAGCCTGGATCTAAAAAATATTAAACTCGAAACGAAAGAAATTTCGCCGAAGAAAACCGACATCTACGACGAGAAAATTTCACTGCTTTGGAAGAGTTAAAGGGAGAATTTTATGGATAAACTTAGTGAAATTTTAAATATCATATACGCCGCTCTCTGCGATCCTAGTTCAAAATATTTTCTAGGAGATGAGCATGGAATTTTAGGAAGTGGAATTCTTGGAATTTTATATAGGACATTTACGGCGCCGAATTTTTGGTGTTACTTTGCTGCGTATCTGATCGCTGCGATCCCCTTTGGGCTTTTGATCGGCAGATACCTAGGCGGCGTGGATATCAAAAGCGAGGGCAGCGGCTCCATAGGCGCCACCAACGTCCTTCGCGTCTTAAAAACTCGCGATCCGAAAAAAGCAAAAAAGCTCGCGATCCTCACCGTCGCTTGCGACGCGCTAAAGGGCGTCCTGCCGATACTGATCGCGCGTGCTTTGGGATTTGACGAAAACGTGTTATGGAGCATGGCTGTCTTTGCAGTGCTTGGGCATTGCTTTAGCCCGTATCTGAAATTTAACGGCGGCAAAGGCATTGCTACGGGAGCCGGCGTGCTTGCTTGCTTCATCCCTATCGAGCTTATCATCGCGCTTGCCGTTTGGTTTGTAGTCGGCAAGACGGTTAAAATTTCATCCGTAGCATCGCTTGCAGCGGCGCTTGCGCTAGTTATTGCAAGCTACGTGATCCATCCGCAGATGCCCGCGATCAACACTCATGCGCCGATCTTTCTGATAGTTTTCATCGTATTTTACAAACACGCGCCGAATATCGCCAGGCTGCTTAAGGGCGAGGAAAAGCGCGTAGTATGATTAAAATTTTAATCGAAAAGCTGGAATTCGGCGCGATAATCGGGACGCTGGATTTTGAGCGCAAGCGCGAGCAGCACGTCTGGGTGTGGGCAAAGCTTACAGCAGAGGAGTTTATCGACTACGCGCAGGTTTGCGAATATATCAAAGCGGAGTTCCGCGAGAAAAAATTTCGCCTCGTGGAGGATGCGCTAAGATACTTCGCGCAGGAGTTTCGCTCAAAATTTCGCTCGATGGATTATTTTTATATGAAAATTTTAAAGCCCGAAATT
Organism: uncultured Campylobacter sp.; assembly: GCA_963529625.1. Classification (GTDB taxonomy): domain Bacteria; phylum Campylobacterota; class Campylobacteria; order Campylobacterales; family Campylobacteraceae; genus Campylobacter_B. Next base: position 9,578 of record CAURZM010000020.1, read on the forward strand.
TTACCAGACGCGAGCGTCGGCGCGGAAATAGAGATAAAATTTTAAAATTTCTTTAAAAAAACTTGAATTTTTGCTTAAAATATGTTACAATCGCGCCTAAAAATTTTAAGGCAAGGAAATTAAATGAGAATTTTAATAGTCGAGGACGAGGTGACTTTAAACAAGACGATAGCGGAGGGCTTGATGGAGTTCGGCTATCAGACGGATACTTCCGAGAGTTTTAAGGACGCAGAGTATTATATCGGCATTAGAAATTATGATTTGGTGCTAACCGATTGGATGCTAGCTGACGGCAACGGCATCGATCTCATCGCATTAGTTAAGCAAAAATCCGCGCGCACCTCCGTCGTCGTGCTATCTGCAAAAGACGATAAAGAAAGCGAGATCAAAGCACTTCGCGCGGGCGCGGACGATTTTATCAAAAAACCTTTCGACTTTGACGTTTTAGTAGCGCGCCTTGAGGCTAGACTTCGTTTCGGCGGCTCAAATATCATCAAGATAGACGATCTAATCATCGATCCGGACGAGGAAAAGATCACATATCTAGGTCAAGAGATCGAGCTTAAGGGTAAGCCGTTTGAGGTGCTAACTCACCTAGCGCGCCACAGCGATCAGATCGTAAGCAAAGAGCAGCTGCTAGACGCTATCTGGGAGGAGCCTGAGCTCGTTACGCCAAACGTCATCGAAGTCGCGATCAATCAAATTCGCCAGAAAATGGATAAGCCTCTAAATATCTCTACGATCGAGACCGTTCGCAGACGCGGATATAGATTTTGCTTTCCACAAAAAGCCTAAGAGTCCGCTTTGTAATACAATTAGCATCCGCTTCGTTGATGCTAATTGTTATTTTTTCGGTGATGCTCTATAATTATATGAGAATTACCATCTTTGAAACTCCCGTTCAAAATTTAATCCAAAGAGCACAAAAAATCGTAGACGCCTCCGTGCCGTCTGAGAAAATTTCATCTTTTTTACAAGACGCATCCGGTGAATACGAAAGCAAAATCATCGAAAACGAAAGTATCAATAAACCTAAATTTATCGAAAGCTCCGAGGATGGCAGGAGCTATTTACAGCTGCACTACCCTTATGGTAAGGATAAAATTTTAAGCATTAAAGCAGATGTAAGCGTCTATGCAAACATCGTAAATCAAATACTCATCGACATAATTTTAGTAAATTTGACTATGATATTTTTGGTGGTGTTTTACGCGATGTTTCTCTCGCGCATGCTGCTGATGCCGATTAAGCTGATCAGCCAAAGGCTCGCTTCGGTGGATGAAAAATTTCTAAAGCCGATCGACGCAGCGGAAATTCCAAGTGAATTTAGCCCACTTTCAAACAGCATAAACCGCCTGCTTGAGCGCATCGAGACTTTCATTTTGTATCAAAAAGAACTTTTTATCGGTATCGCGCACGAGCTTAAAACTCCGCTTGCGGTGATGAAAACCAAAAACGAAGTTACCCTCATTAAACCGCGCGAGAGCGAGAAATACGTCGAGGCGCTTAAAAACAATAACGACTCGATCGATAGTATGAATAAGATGATCAGCTCGATCCTAGAGATCGGGCGACAGGAGGGGGCGCAGTTTGAGGCGCCCGAGCAGACCGATATGATCGCGTATCTACGGGAGCTATGCGTGGGTTTTAAAATTTTAGCGCGTACGGCAGGCAAGGACTTGACGATGGATCTTAAGCCCGAACAGCTTGAAATTTCGGTGCAGAAAAGTCTCTTTATGCACGTGATTCAAAATTTTATCCAAAACGCCATAAAATTTTCTCCGGACGGCGAAAAAGTACTGATCGAGAGCGAAATTTCGGATGGAAATTTCATAGTGCGGGTCGCAAACAAAGGCGAGCCGCTTAACGAAGAGATCGATTATTTCGCTCCTTTTAAGCGTTACGGCGGCAAACCGGGAGCCGGGCTCGGGCTATTTTTAGCCAAAAATGCTGCTCAAGCGATGGGCGCGCAAGTGGATCTTAAAAACGATGAAGCGCGCTCGCGAATCGTCGCTATTTTCAAACTTCCGCTAAAAAATTTAAGAAATAGCCCGAAATTCCGCTATTTTAAAACAAAATGAAGCTTTTTATGGTATAAACGCCATAAATTTTTTCGTAAGGTAAAATTATATGTCATTGTTGATTACAAAAGAATGCATCAGTTGCGACGCGTGCCGCGAGGAATGCCCTAATGAAGCGATTTTTGAGGATGAGCCGATATACATCATAGACGCCGATCGATGCTGCGAGTGCGTAGATGATTACTCTGAGCCTGCTTGCATCGTGGTCTGCCCGGTCGAGTGTATCATCACCGATCCCGATAATATCGAGACGGCGGACGAGCTGAAATACAAACACGTCCATATGGAAATTTAAATGCCCAAGCGCGTCGCCGTCATAGATCTGGGCTCAAATTCCGCCAGAGCCGTGATTTTCGAGCGCACGAGCAGGCTCGGATTTTTCATTTTGGCCGAGCACAAGATCAAGATCCGCCTAGGCGAAGGCGCTTACGAAAACGGCGGAATTTTAACTTCTGAAGCGATGCAAAAATGCCTACTCGCATTTAAAAAATTTAAAACCCTCGTATGCAATTACAAGGCTAAACGCGTGCTTTGTATCGGTACATCCGCGCTTCGCGATGCGCCAAACGGGAACGAGTTTATAAATCTCGTCCGCAAGCAAACGGGCATCACGATCCGCAAGATAGACGGGCAGATGGAGGCCTATCTGGGTGCCTATGCGGCGCAAAATTTGCTTAGCGACTTTTCCGAGGGCGTTACACTAGATATAGGCGGCGGCTCGACCGAGCTTGCTTACATCAAAAACGGCAGGATAGAAAATAAAATTTCTCTAAATTTAGGTACGGTGCGGCTAAAGGAGCTATTTTTCGACCGCGGCGACACAAAGGGGCTGGAGAAATACATAAATAGCGCGATCTCGCAGGTAGGCGCCGAGTTTCGCACGCAAAATTTAATCGTAATGGGCGGCTCTGCGCGAGCGCTCTCGGGCGCCGTGATGAGCCTGCAAAACCATCCGCTAAAGATCGTGCATAATTTCAGCTACGATTACGAAAAATACGCGCCGTTTTTTGCCAAGCTGATGAGCGCAAAGACGCTTGATCTGGCGAAATTCCCGATCAAAAAAGACCGCTACGACACGATCAGAGAGGGCGCCATTATCTTTGATAAGATCGTAAGGCGCCTAGGGGCGAAAAAGATCATCACCAGCGGCGTAGGGGTGCGAGAGGGGGCGTTTTTAAGCTCGATTCTGCGTGGCGCAAATCTGCCTAAAGGCTTTAATCCGAGCCTAAGAAGCCTTAAAGATCGCTTCGCTTCCGAGCCGAGTGAGACTCCGAAGTTCGCAAAAGCGCTGTTTTGCGCGCTATCGCCGCTGCACGGCTTGAGCGAAAAATATATTAAAATTCTTCAGACCGCGGCATCGCTTTGCGAGATCGGGCGGGCGATCGGCTTTTACGCCAAGCACGAAACCAGCGCGGATATGGTGCTCGGCGGGCTGAACTACCGCACGACGCACAAAGAAAAGGCGCTCATAGCTGCGATCATCTCGATGCACGGCAAGCGCGAGCTGGGCGCTACGTTCGCGCCTTTGAGCGCGATTTTGCCGGACGCCGGCAAGCTCGCCTGGCTGAGCTATATTTTGGAGCTTGCGCGCCTCTTAAGCGAAAACGCGCTAAAAAATTTAGAATTTTGCTTTGAAAATTCCACTCTTAAAATCTCCGGCGCGGATAATTTGATAATGCTTAAAGGAAGCCTTAAAAAGCTCCCAAAGCCCGCAATTTTTGCGATAAAATTTCTTTAAATAGCACCCCTGCTTGTCGCGCAAGTTTAAGGCGGGCGGAGTTCGTTTAATTTTATGAGCTTGAAGCGGGCGATAAATCCCTATCAATAGCGCTTTTTAAATTTTAATTCCATTCTTGGCTAAAGAATAGACGCTAAAAAATCCGTAGTCGGTGCGAACGCAAAGGCGCTCGCCCGAGATTTCAATAGCGGCGGTTTTGACGCAGTGCTCGCACTCAAACTCGCCTAAGAGGCGAAAATCCTCCAAGCTGAATGCTTTAAACCTGCCATAAAAATACGTAAGAAAAATTTGATCGTTTGCGGCAAACCTCATTACGCTTCTTGGCAAGCTTTTTGGTGCGCTTAGACGCTTTTTGCTTGCGACGTCCCAAAAATACAGCTCATCAAAGCCGTTATTTACGACCAAAATTGCATCATTTTTGATAAGCCCCACGTTTAGGGAGTGGATATAGCCTACGTCGCATTCGATACGGCAAAGCTCGGCGAAGTCTTTTAGGCGGTAAAGCCTAGCGATATTTTTGCCGCCTTCATCCCCACAGGCTACGCAAATTTTATTGCCGAAGCCTATGGCCTTTGCCGAAAAATCTGTTTTAAAATTTAGCTTCTTGTCGCTTCCGAAAGCTAAAATTCCATCCGTGCCGCAGGCTAGAATTTCGCCGTTGCCGCTTAGAGCAGAGCTAAAGCCTCCTCCTGTGATACCCCAGGCTTCAAAAAGCCTACTGAATTTTTCTCCGTCAAAAAGAAAGAATTCGTGGTCCAAATCAAGCACCAAGGCCTTTTTGGTAGCAGTCATTTTCCACGCTAAAATTTTTGGTAGCTCAATTTGCGCAAGAGTTCTTAGCTCGTCGTCCAGTACGATTAAATAATCGCAGCCGTGCTCGTCAAAATTACATTTATAGACGTAAAATTTATCCTCAAACTCGGCAAATCCAAGCGCCCCGCTGTATCCGCCGCCGATATAGGCATGCGCTATTGCTTCGCCGAATTTCGCTTCTTTGTTTTCGTAGATGAAGCCCTTTTTTAGGGCATCAACTTGCTTTTTTACGAAAGCTTTTTGCAAGTCATCGTGATTTGTGAATTCTTTAGAGCTCAGCCTTTCTTTGCCGTTTTGTAGCGTCTTTGAAATCAAACTAAGCCCGTATGTTTGAAGTAGAATTTCTTTCTTGCCGTTGGTAAATTTTTTCATAGTAGCCCCTAAGTGTAAATTTGAAGTCTAATTTTAGAATTTCAAAGCTTAAACTATGGGACGCGACAAAGCTGTTTAAAATCTACCGAGCGCTTCTTTGACGTGATCCTCCGCCATATCGATATTCCACATAGGCTCAAAGACGAGATCGATCTCTACCTCGCCTATGCCCTCCACGCTCTCGGCACCCGCGCGCACCCATTCCACCATCATCTCATGCAGCGGGCACGACTGAGTCGATAGCGTCATCGTGACTTTGGCGTTATTCGCCTCATCTACCGCTACGTCGTAGATGAGCCCTAGCGACACGACGTCAAAGCCCACCTCAGGGTCTACTACGGCGCGAAGCGCCTCGTAAATTTGTTCCTTCGTTACTTTCATTTTTCCTCTCCGAATTTGATGTAGTTAAAGATATTTACGGTGTTGATTAGCACCAAAATTATGCTTGCTGCTTGCAAGATAACCGCGGGCGTTAGCGCTCCAAAGCTCGCGCACGCAAGCGCTAAGATATTCGGCACGCAGGCTGCGTAGGCGATCTTTTTGATTATCATATCGTCTAGCATAGGGATTTTGCGCTTGCCGACGAAGGGCGAGACGTAGTGGTACCAGATGAGAAAGGGCGCGATTTTATAAAGATGCGCGACGATGAAGGCGAACAAAAAGCCGTATAGCAGCCAAAACGCCGCCGCATCCGCGCGATCCGCAATCCAAAATGCGCCGCTAAATCCCAAAGCCGCCAGCGAGATGTAGACGTTTAAATTCCAATAATCGATCGCTTTTCGCACCCGCCTGGCTAGGATATAGATCGCCTGGGCCGCAAAGCTCGCAAGCGCGGCAAAGGCGATGAAAATTCCAAAGTCTTTTAGCAAAAACGGTCCCGCGAGCAGATACAGCGCCAGTGAAGCTTTTGCTAGCGCGAAGCTTAGATCGTGCGCCAGGCTAAACATCGGTAGCAGTACGCACGCAGCACCTACGATGACGAAAAACACAAAGCCTAGCACGAAGTATATATGATAGGATAAAATTTCTGAAAAATACACTCCGAAAATCTCCACGCCGCTAAGCGCTAGCACGAGGGCAAAGCCAAGGCTGATCCCTACGGCTAAAAACGCAGCCGAAATCGCAAGCGCTACGGCGGGGAAGCTCCATTTGGGCGTGCCGATGAAGCTTAGCGCGTAGCAGATCGTAAAATAAAATAGGCTAAGCAGCAAAACGGCGCCGCCTGCGTGCATCAAAGGGATGCTTGAAAGCAGCAATCCCGCGCTTAGCAGAGCCACGCCCGCGCCGTAGGCGAGGAGATTTAAAAACGCAAATTTGACGGTGAAAAATTCCTTTTGGATGATGACGGAGGTGAGCTGATAGAGCGCTCCGATGATTATGCTGATTACAAATCCCAGCAAAAATACGTGAAAAAAGCTCGCCGTCTGCGGCGCTTGGATCGCGCCGAAATCGGCCTTTAAAAAGCTCGCCGCGCTTAGCAGCAAAAAGATAAAGCCGCAGATGAAATAGCCGCCTACGATGCGAAACGGCGGCGAAAAGGTCGTGATATTCATCTAAATTTTAAAACCCTTTAGCCGTGGCACTTCGCGTCGGTGTCGAAGCCCTCATTGACCGCGCCCGGTTTTAGGCTAATGGTGAGCTTGACCGCATCGCCGTCCAGATCTTCGCGTGCTATGTCAAATTTAGACTCGATTTTTGGGATCAGTCCCATCGGGAATTTATGATTGACCATGACGACCTTTTTGGTTTCGTCTTTTACGAAATTTAACGCCACCAGCGCATTTACCATCGGCTCGGGCGGGACGCATTTGCGCGAATCAAAGCCGATGTACTCTACGCCGCCCTGCGATTTTTTGTAAAATTTCACCGTAGCGCCCGCCGCGTCGAACTCCTGCCAGTCTGTGAAAAAATCCATACTTGATCCTTTTTTAAAATTTCGCGCGATTATATAGCAAATTTTAAAATTTTGAAATGAGGTAGGTCAAGTCCTATTTGGAATTTGTAAATTTAGCCGAATTTTAATACACTACGCGTTAAAATTTTAAATCCGAGGACCATTATGCAGACCATCACGATCATCGATACGTTCGGCTTTTTTTTCAGGCTCTACTACGCTATGAGCGGGCTTAAGACCAAAGACGGCAAACCCAGCGGCATGGTGAGCGGATTTGCGAGCTTCATCGCAAATCTTTCGAAGGAATTTAAGAGCGATTATATAATTTTCGCTCTGGATAGCAAAGGCAAGACCTTCCGCTCAGATATCGATCCGAATTACAAAACCAACCGTCAAGCCCCGCCGCCCGCGCTTTTGCAGCAGCTGCCCGTCTGCATCGAGATGATCGAAAAGATGGGGCTTTACTCGCTCGGACGCGAGGGCTATGAGGCGGACGATCTCATCGCAAGCGTCGTTAAAAAGTACGGCGCCACGCATAAAATCAACATCGTTACCTCCGATAAGGACCTGTATCAGCTAATCGGCGAAAACGTTAAAATTTACAGCCACGGCAAAAAGATGCTTTACGGAAGGGAGGAGTGCTTGCAGCGCTACGGCGTCTATCCAGAGCAGATCGTGGATTTTTTAGCGATCTGCGGCGACAGCGCCGATAATATCCCGGGCGTGCGTGGCATCGGCGATAAGGGAGCGAAGAAGCTTTTAGACGAATGGGGCTCGCTCGATGGGATCTATTCAAATTTAGACCGCCTGCCGCAGAACAAACAGCGCGAGTATCTGATAGAAGGTAAGCAGAGCGCCTACATAAGCAAGCGCCTGGCTACGCTTTACGATGAGCTGGAAATCCCGCCTTTAGAGGATGCGAAATTTCCGCAGCAAAATCCGCTTTTTAAAATCCGCGAAATTTTAAAAGATTACGCGCTAAATAGGCTTCTTTCGGCGTTAAGCTTGCAAGAGCAGAACGGACTTGATCTTTGGGGCGAGGGCAAAGGCGCAAGCACAAAAAGCTCCGTTTTGGGCGCGGGCGCAGAGCCGTCTCGCGGCGGCTCTATCTTAGATGCTGCCGTAGGGGGGTTAAACGGGCAAAATTCTATCCCGGGCGGCTCTGCTTGCGGCGCGCAAAGCTGCGAGCGCGCTTTTAAAACGCCCTTTGAGCCTGTTTGTATCACCGATGCCGCGGAGCTTGCGAGGCTGTGCGAGGGCGTCAGCGCCGAGACCCTAGTGAGCTTCGATACGGAAACCACTAGCATCGACAGCAAAAACGCCAAGATCGTGGGCTTTTCATTTGCGTTTAACGAGGAGCGCGCCTACTACGTCCCGCTCGCGCATAGCTATTTGGGCGCTCCTGCTCAAATTTCTTCGGACGCGGCAAAGGCCGCGATCGGCTCGCTATTTCGCGGATATGTAGTGGGGCAAAATTTAAAATACGATTTTGAGATCGTGAAAAATAATTTTAATATCGAGCCGCCTGCGCGCTTTGCCGATACGATGGTGCTAGCGTGGCTGCTCGATCCCGCAAACGCCGTGGGGATGGACTCTATCTCGCCGCGCTATTTAGGCTATGAGACTGTGCATTTCGGCGACGTAGTCAAAAAGGGCGAGACCTTCGCTTCCGTGGAGCTGGACGCCGCTACGATCTATGCGAGCGAGGATGCGTGGGTGACGCTGAGGCTGTATTTTAAGCTAAAGGAGCTGTTAGAGCCCGCGCTTTTTAAGCTCGCGCAGGAGCTTGAGTTTCCGTTCGTGCGGGTGCTTTGGCAGATGCAAAGATGCGGCATCAAGATCGACGTAGAGATGATAAAGCGCCTAATCGGGCGCAACGAAAAGTCCCTGCGAGCGCTCACGGATGAAATTTACGAGCTTTGCGGCGAGCAGTTTAACATCAACTCTCCCGCTCAGCTCGGCGCCGTGCTTTTCGAGCGGCTCGGGCTACCTGCGGCGAAGCGCACCAAGACGGGCTACAGCACTGACGAAAGTGTGCTGAAGGATCTTACGGCGCTGCATCCCGCGGTGGGTAAAATTTTAGACTACCGCGAGCTGTTTAAGCTGCAAAGCACTTACTGCGAGCCGCTGCTACAGCTTGCCTTAGCCGATGCGCAAAACCGCGTCAGATCGAATTTCTTGCAGACAGGCACGGCTACCGGGCGGCTAGCGAGCAAAAATCCGAACCTTCAAAATATCCCCGCGCGCGGCACCTTTGCGAAGGACGTGCGGGACTGCTTCCTCGCAAGCGAGGGCTACTCGCTGATCTCGCTTGATTACTCGCAGATCGAGCTGCGCCTGCTCGCGCACTTTTCGCGCGATCCTGCGCTTTTGGCGGCGTTTAGGGCGGATGAGGACATTCACGCGCGTACGGCGATTAGCATCTTCGGCGACGCGCAGCCCGCGCACCGCACGATCGCAAAGAGCATAAATTTCGGCCTTATCTACGGCATGGGCGCGGGTAAGCTAAGCGACAGCCTAGGCATCGCGCGCGCCGAGGCGAAGAGCTATATCGAGCGCTATTTTGCGGCGTTTTGTACGATCAAGGAGTTTTTGCAAAGCATAAAATCGGACGCGAAAGCGGATGGCTACGTAAGCACGCTTTTTGGGCGCAGGCGGTACTTCGACTTCGCAAATGCGCGCAACAATATGGTCTATGCGAGCTACGAGCGCGAGGCGGTGAATACGAAATTTCAAGGCTCCGCTGCCGACATAATCAAAAAGGCGATGGTTGAGATTTCGCCGCTGCTAAACGATGAGACGCGGCTAATTTTGCAGATCCACGATGAGCTGATCTTCGAGGTGCGAGACGATTTGGCGCAGAGCTTCGGCGCGCGCGCGCAGGAGATAATGCAAAGCGCGGCGAGCCTGAATGTGCCCTTAAAGACGAGCCTAAATATCGCCAAGCGCTGGGGCGAGCTGAAGTAACTCCGCTAAATTTAAAGTGCGGCTAAAATTTTAAGCGAAATTTAAACGGCGCGTAGAATTTTAAATTTTGAGCGGGACGGGGCCTAAATTTGCCCGTTTGATAAATTTAATCGCGCTAAATTTAGACCGAGCGGTTGGCGTGGTGCGGCACAGATCCGTCGCCGTCTTTAAAATTTTGATTAAATTTAAGCTCTCCGCTTAGCAATATCAAACGGCGGTTAGATAGATTTATCCGAATTAAATTTAAACGATGTGTTTTAGCAAGAGGTCTGGATAAATTTTGTCGTGCGTATAAATTTAAATTTTACGCAAAGCCGCGCGCTTCGTAAAATTTAACGAGTGAAAATTCATGCAAAATTTAGCCCGCGAGAAAATAAACATAGGTTTTGCGAAAAGCGATTTTTGCAAGATGAAATGATCGGCGGCGGGTCTTTTTAAACCTGCCCTGCGCGCCGGTTCGTAAAGACCGCACCCTTATAGCCTCACGAGCGAAGCTATAAGGATTTTGGACGAAATTTTGATATGAATTCTGCGCGCCCGCGCAAATTTTTACAAGCCTGCATAAAATTCCACGAGCTTGGAAATTCCGCGCCGCCTATTTTTTAGATTTTTCTAGCGCGGCGGCAAGGTCTGCTATGAGATCGTCCGCGTTTTCGATGCCTATGGCTAGGCGCAGCAAATTTTGACTGATGCCGATGCGCTCTTGCAGCTCGCGCGGATAGCTCTCGTGCGTCATCGACGCGGGGTGGCAGATCAAGCTCTCTACGCCGCCCAGGCTCACGGCTAGATCGAATAGCTCAAGGCTGCGTGCAAAGGTTTTATAGTCGTATTGTGGCTTAAGCACCAGCGAGATGACCGCTCCGATACCGCTAGCTTGGCGATCTTGTATCTTTTTTTCGCTCGCAGAATGCGAGCCTGCGAAATTCACCGCCTCTACCGCAGGATTGCTGCGTAAAAATTCTATTATCTTTAGCGTATTTTCGCTCTGGCGGTCGAAGCGCACGCTTAGCGTTTTAAGTCCGCGTATTAGCGAATACGCGTCGGTAGGCGATAGCGTCGCGCCCAGAGTGTTTTTCATAAACTGAATTCTTGCGGCAAGCTCGTCATCGTTCGTCGTAACGATGCCGGCGATCAGATCAGCATGTCCGCCTATGTATTTAGTCGCGCTATAAACCACGACGTCTGCGCCGTGCTCTAGCGGGCGCTGATAATACGGGGTCAAAAAGGTATTATCCATCACCACAAGCGCGCCGTTTTTATGCGCGAGCTCGCTTATGCGCTCAATGTCGGTTACGCGCAAAAGCGGATTTGAGGGCGTTTCGATGAACACCATTTTTACGTCGCTTGGAATTTCGGTGATCAAATTTAGATCATCCACCAAGTCATAACTGATCCCTTGATTTTTAAAAATCCCGCTTACGTAGCGATAGGTGCCGCCGTAGACGTTGTTATTTAACAGCACGCGATCGCCGCTTTTAAGCAACGAAAATGCAGCGCTCGTAGCCGCCATACCCGAGGCTAGCGCGAAGGCGTATTTGCTGCCTTCAAATTTTGCAAAAAGCTCTTCAAAGGCGTTGCGCGTAGGATTTGCGCCGCGCGAATAGGCGTATTTGCCGAAATCATCCAGGCTTTCTTGTACGAAGGTGCTGGCTAGATATATCGGCGGAATGACCGCGTTATGGGGGTTGGACTTAGCCTCTATGCCCTTTACGATTAGGGTGTCTATTTTCATATTTTCTCCTTGAAATTTAATGGATTTAAAAGCTCATCGCTCCGATAAATTTAGCTATGCGCTCGTCGTTGCTACCGAAGAATTCCTCTGCGTCGCCGTCGAATGCGATAACTCCGCCATCTAAGAATAAAATTCTATCTGCGATCTTGCGTGCAAAGCCCATATTGTGTGTAACGATGATGAGCGAGCGATCCTCTGCGGCAAGCTCGGCGATAGTCTTTAGCACCTGCGCCTCAAGTTCGGGATCAAGCGCGCTCGTAGGCTCGTCCAGCAGCAAAAACTCAGGCTGCATTGCAAGCGCCCGTGCGATCGCTACGCGCTGGCTCTGACCGCCGGAGAGGCGAGCCGGATACGCGCCAGCTTTATCCGCCATGCCGACTTTTTTTAGCAGCGCCATTGCATTTGCCTCGGCAAGCTCGCGTGGCTGCTTTAGCACGTGTACGGGCGCTTCGATGACGTTTTGCAAGACGTTGAGGTGCGGAAAGAGATTGAAGCTTTGAAAAACCATGCCCGTATGCGCGCGGAATGGATGATATTCGCTTGTTTTATGCTGAGCGTCGAAATTTATCTTAAACTCGCCTAGCTGTAGCTCGCCGCTGCTTGGAATTTCGAGCAGATTTATGCAGCGCAGCATCGTGGATTTGCCGGAGCCGGAGCTTCCTAAAATCACTGTCGTTTGCCCGTCGCGAAATTCTAAGCTTAGCCCATTTAGCACGACGTGATCGCCGAAGCGCTTAGTTAAGTTCGTAAATTTTATCATCACATGAACCTTGAAAATCGTCGCTCTAGCTTGGATTGTAAGAACGTAAGAAGGGTGCAGACTGCTAGATAAAATAGCGCCGCCAGCACGTATAACGTGAGCGGATCGAATGCCCGCGCAGCAATACGTTGAGCGACCATAAACATATCGACCATCGTAATCGAGGCTACGAGCGAAGTGTCTTTAAGCGTAGAGATAAATATATTTGATAGTGGCGGCAGCGATATGCGAGCGGCTTGCGGAGCGATAATGCGGCGCAGAATTTGAGCGTAGCTCATGCCTAGCGAAGTAGCCGCTTCCCATTGCCCCTTTGGTACCGATAGGATCGCAGCTCGCACCGCCTCTGAAGCGTAAGCGCCGATATTTAGGCTAAAGGTAATGATCGCAGCAGCCCAAACATCAAGCGTGATCCCGATGATTGGAAGCCCGAAATAGACGATAAAAAGCTGCACCAAAAGCGGAGTGCCGCGAAAAATCCAAATATAAATTTCGCTTAGCTGCTTTAAAATTTTAAAATTTGCGATGCGTGCGACCGCCGTCAGCACCGCAAGCACGAGCCCGAGCAGAAATGAGATTATCGTAAGCGGGATCGTAACTTGCAGCAGAGCTAGCGCCATTGGCTCTAGCGAGCTGCTAACAAGCTCTAAAATTCTGCTTGTTTCGTTCATTCACTCACATCTTTGCCGAAATATTTAAGCGAAATTTCTTTTAGCTTGCCCTCGGCTTTGAGTTCGTTTAAGGCTTTGCTGATTTGATCTGCGAGCTCTTTATTACCCTTTTGCACGATTGCAGCGCTATAATCGACATCTCTTAGCTTTGCAGCGATCTTAATCGGAGCGTCCGGGCGTTGCTTTAAAAAGTCGTAAAATACGGTATTATCGCGTACGACGGTATCTACGCGGCGAGCGATCAGCAGCTCCATACTTTTGGCGAAACTATCGACGGTTACGTTTTGCGCGCCGTATTTTTTAGCGACTTGCGCCCAGTTGCTGGTAGCGGAGTCTGCATTTTTCTTGCCTTTTAAATCCTCGAAGCTTTTAATGTCGTTGTTATCTTTATGCACGATGATAGCGCCGTAAACGACGGTATAGGGCACAGAATACTCATATTTTTTCTTGCGCTCATCAGTGATGCTTACTTGATTAAACACAGCGTCTGCCTTGCCTGCATCAAATGCTGCAAGCATCGCATCCCAAGGTGCGGTTAGAAATTCTATTTTTAGACCAAGCTTTTCGGCGACTGCGCGCGCGACATCTACGTCGTATCCTACGAGCTCATTTTTGTCGTTATAATACGAAAATGGCGAAAAGGTGCCTTCAGTAGCTACTTTAAGCGTACCTTCGCGTAGCGTTTTAGCGTTTACGACGCATATTAAAAGCGCGCACGCAAGCAAAGTTTTTATTAAATTTTTCATAATTCCTCCAAAATTTTATGAGCGAAATTTAAAATGCGAAATCCCGCTCAGCTAAGTTTAAAATTCCACGCTTCAACTAAGCGGTCGTAGAATTTACTCCGTAATGTCTTTGCCGAAATATTTAAGTGAAATTTCTTTCAGCACGCCTTTTTGCTTTAGCGATTTTAGCGCGGAATTTATCTGTGCCGTCAGCTCATCATCCTTTTTAAGCAGCACGGCGGAATAGATCGGCTCATTGCCTTGAGCTGCGATCTTTAGCGGTGCGTTCGGGCGCTGCTTCATATAGTCGAAAAATGTGATGTTGTCGTTGATCGTAGCGTCTGCGCGACGAGCTATGATGAGCTCCACACCCTTGCTAAATCCGTCTGCCGTAACGATCTCGGCGCCGTAACTGCGCGCCATGTCAGCCCAGTTACTGGTAGCGGAGTGGACGCTTTTTTTGCCTTTAAGATCCGCAAAACTTTTGATATCCTCGTTATCAGCTCGCACTACCAGCGCAGCATAAGCCACGGTATAAGGCTCGCTGAAATTATATTTTTTCTTGCGCTCCTGCGTGATGCTTACTTGATTCATCGCTACGTCCGCTTTGCCTGCATCAAATGCCGCAAGCATCGCATCCCACGGCGCGGTTAAAAATTCTGCCTTTAGCCCTAGCTCTTTTGCTAGTGCGCGAGCGATATCGACATCAAAGCCGGTAAGATTATTTTTCTCATCATAGAAAGAATACGGCGAGTAAGTCCCCTCCGTGGCTATTACGAGCGTGCCCTCTTTGAGCGTCTTAGCGCCTAAGGTAGCGGTCATCAGCACTGTTGCGAGCAGGGCTTTAAATATTTTCATTGCATCTCCTTGAAATTTAGCTATCGCTCGCGCTGCGAGCAGATGCGCGATTATATCGTGCGGAATATATAATTTTTATTAAAAATTTTAAATTTTAGTAAGACGTGATACAAAATTTCGCCTGCATGACAAAACTTTAGCGTCATATATTTTTAAAATTTTGACAGAGGTAATTTATAAAATTTCAAGTTTATTAGGTAAAAGTATCGCAGACCAAATTTTGCCTGCGATATAAAATAAAATTTTCAAGTATTTCGAGGTAATTTTTTGAGTTAGAATCTAAAATTTGCGGAAGCTAGACTTCTTGCTTGCAGTTGTGAGTGAAACGAAGCAAAAATAGCCTATCAGGCAAAATTTTAGCAAACTCCGTAAAAGCGCTAAAAAATGCAAATTTAAAACGAATTATCGCGGGCTTTAGGCGAGGCGGATCTAAATTTTAGAGCGCAGATAGAACATTTCGTTCATCTAGCGATAAAATTTAATAAAGTACCGCAAGCCGAATTTTCAAATTTAACTTTAAATTCGGCCTGCGATTAAAATAAAATTTGCAAGTGTTGCGAGGCGATTTTTGGGGTTTTCTGCTTCGCAAGCTCGCAGCTGCAAGCAGAAGAAGTTAAAATTTGACTAAGATAAGGCATATAGCCTATCAAGTCAAATTTTAACAAAATCCGCAAAAAGCGTCCGAAAGACGCCGCAAATTAGCCTATATTCTCTCCCGCAATCATACCAAACGTTAAGCAGTCAGCTATCGCCACGCTACCTAAGCGGCTAGCTCCGTGTACGCCGCCGGTGATCTCGCCTGCGGCAAATAGTCTAGGAATAGGCATCTCTGTTTGTAGAGAGATAACCTGAGCTTTGGTATTGATATCGATACCGCCCATGGTGTGGTGGAGTTTTGGCGTACCGCGCATAGCGTAGAAAGGAGCTTTAGAGATATCTACGCCGTTTGTAGTGGTTTTATCCATTGGTTTACCGAAATCCTCGTCTTTGCCCGATTTAACGAAGCTATTATATCTCTCGACGGTCTTTTTTAGCTCTGCGGCAGGGATTTTATAAGCCGCCGCTAGCTCGTCTAGAGTTTCAAATTTCTTTAGTACGCCGGACTCTAGCGGTTTGGTGTAATGCTCAGGTATGACCATATTTTTTACGCCCTCAGAGTCGCAGAAGTTGATAGGATAGATATCCGCTTTTGCGTCGATTACTTTAAACATAGCTTGAGAGCGGGTGCGGCGGTCTGCTA
>CAURZM010000021.1:0-25366 GCA_963529625.1 uncultured Campylobacter sp.
ATCATATTTTATTAAAGATGATAAGAGAGAATCCGCTTAACTTATCTTGAGCCAAATTTTATAAAGCAGAATTCGCTAGTATCCTTTGAAGCTGCAAAGCAAAGAATATCGGCGTGGTCGTCATAAGAAGGAAAAATCATCTAAATTTAATGGATACTACCGCCTTTGCCACATAAAGTATAATAAATAAATGCCTCCGCTAATTATTTTTTAAAATTTTTAAAAAATTTCTTCAAAAGCGCCCTGTAAAAGATCGCAAATTTCGACTCTTTTTTCTCATAAATCACGCGAAAGACGCCCTGCAGATCCAGCTTTTCTTGCAAAGTAATGTTTTGCACTCTACTCTCCTATAAGTTTTTTTATCTTATGCAGCACAAACGCAGCGTCGTCGCTATCGAGCTCGCACAACATCTGGCATATCGCGGTCGCTGCCTGCGGTTTGGTTGTGCCCAAGCGCCAGTCCTGATACGTCCGCATCGACACGCCTAGCCTCTGCGCCATCGCGGCATGCGAGATCTTTTTGCCGTTGTTTTTGGCTTCAACGGCATTGTGCAAAATGTTGAATATATCGCTCGTTTCTAACATATGAAAATTATACAAATTTATTCGTTAATTATACATAAAATCGTATAAAATTAACAAATATCGTGTCATTCATAAGTAAAAATAGCAAAACACTTCGTTTATCCGTGTGAATTATACAGAATACTGCATAAAATAAACATAAAATTTTATAAAATTTTGCATATTATGCCGTAAAGACGAACCGACTTGCGCAAATAGGTGTCTTATCGATCGGCACATTAAATTTTTAAACCGGGATAGAATGAAATTTACATATCGAAGCTTTCGGGATTTGATTTTTTTGATCGGTTCTGGTAGCAATTACGAACAAGATGGAATTTTACCCTTTACCCAGCTATACCTGCCGACGCAAAGAGTGCTTCAATCCCCAACGGGATGGAATTCTACTACGATACGCTTCCGGCAAGCGAGATAAATTTGCTGTTTCAATTCCTAATGGGATAGATTTACCCATTCCCACTCCTTGCTTTCGCCGTCGATGATTTCGTTTCAATTCCCAGGGGGATAGATTACCCGCTCAATTTATATTAATTAATAAAGTATTAGATTTACTTTACCAAATTTACTCTGCCGAAGCGCGGAATGTACCCTGCAGGATAAATTCCGCCCGATTTTACTTCACCCTCTTTATCTCGATCTCGCCGTCATGCGCGCCGATTTCGATCCGATCGCCGGTTTTGATCTCGTCGCTTAGGATCATATCGGCGATCTTATCCTCCACCAGGTCGTAAAGCGCCCTTCGTAGCGGTCTTGCGCCGTATTCGATATCAAAGCCCGCCGAGGCGATGAGCTTTTTGGCATTTTCGCTTAGGCTCGCGTTAATGCCGCGGTTTGCGAGCGTTTTTTGCAGGCTCTTAAACATAATGCCCACGATTTTTATAAGATCGTCCTCGCTTAGGGCATTGAAGATCACGATGTCGTCCAGGCGGTTGATAAATTCGGGCTTGAAATAATTCTTTAGCTCGCTCTTTATCGCCTCCTCTCGCTCGGCAAGCGCGCTCTCGCGCGGCTTATCCGCATTTTTGGCGTCAAGCTCCATAATCTTAGCCGAGCCGATATTGCTCGTTAGGATGATGATTGTGTTTTTGAAATCGACCGTAACGCCCTTGTTATCGGTCGCGCGCCCGTCGTCTAAAATTCCAAGCAGGATGTTAAAAACGTCCTTGTGCGCCTTTTCGATCTCATCAAAAAGCAGCACCGAGTAGGGCTTTCTGCGCACAGCTTCGGTAAGCTGTCCGCCCTCATCGTAGCCCACGTATCCAGGAGGCGCGCCGAGGAGGCGCGATACGCTGTGTTTTTCCATATACTCACTCATATCAAAGCGGATCATCGCCCGCTCGTCATCGAATAAAAACCTCGCTAAGCTCTTTGCGCTCTCGGTCTTGCCGACGCCGGTAGGGCCCAAAAACAAAAAGCTTCCGATCGGGCGGTTTTCATTCACGAGCCCCGCTTTGTTGCGCTTGACAGCGCGAGCGATGGCATGCAGCGCCTCATCCTGCCCAACGACACTCTCTTTTAGATGCTCCTCGATGTGGAGGAATTTCTCCTTTTCGGAGGAGAGCATTTTACTTACCGAGATGCCCGTCCATTTGCTTAAAATTTCGGCCACGCTCTCCTCGTCCACGCGGTTTCGCAAAAGCACGCCGTTTTCTTTCATCACGTCCCACTTCGCCTCAAGCTCCTTGACCTTCGCCTGCGCGGCAGGGATCTTGCCGTATTCGATCTCGGCAGCCTTGCTAAGATCGCCGTTGCGTCTTGCTAGGCTGGCTTCGTTTTTAAGGCTATCGATCGCCTTTTTCTCCTCGCTAATGCCGCCGAATACGGACTTTTCGTTTTCAAATTTAGCCTGAAGCGCGTTTTTCTGCTCGGTTAAATTTTCGATCTCTTTGTCGATCTGCGCGAGCCGCTCGTCGTTTTTGCCGTCATCCTCCATCTTAAGGGCTTCCTTTTCGACCTGAAGCGTGAGGATGTCGCGCTTGGCCTTGGCAAGCTCGTTGGGTTCGCTTTCGATCTGCATTTTAAGCTCCGCCGCCGCTTCGTCTATCAGATCGATCGCCTTATCCGGCAAAAATCTATCGCTGATGTAGCGGTCGCTTAGCCTTGCAGCCGCCACTAGCGCGCTATCGGTGATGGTGACGTTGTGATGCACCTCTAGTCGCTCCTTTATGCCGCGCAGGATTGCCGTAGCCTCGCTCACGCTAGGCTCCGCGACAGTTACGGGCTGGAAGCGGCGCTGAAGCGCGGCGTCTTTTTCAAAATACTTTCTGTACTCTTTCAGCGTCGTAGCGCCGATAGCGTGCAGCTCGCCGCGCGCAAGGGCGGGCTTTAGGATATTTGCGGCATCCATAGAGCCTTCGCTTGCGCCCGCGCCTACGATGGTGTGAATTTCATCGATGAAAAGCACGACGTTCGCGGCTTTTACGACCTCGTTTATGACGGCTTTGAGCCTATCTTCAAACTCGCCGCGGTACTTCGCGCCCGCGATCAGCGCACTCATATCAAGCGCGATGACGCGTTTGTTTTGCAGACTAAGCGGAACCTCTTTTTTGGCGATCAGCTGCGCAAGACCCTCGACGACCGCGGTTTTTCCCACGCCCGGCTCACCGAGCAGGATAGGGTTGTTTTTCGTCTTGCGGATTAAAATTTGCATCATTCGCGAGATTACTTCGTCGCGGCCTATGACCGGATCGAGCTCGCCCGCGATTGCCTTGGCGGTGAGATCGACGCCGAATTTGCTAAGCGCCTCAAGCGTCTCGTCGGCGGTTTGCGAATCGATACTTTTGCCGCCGCGAAGCGCCTCTAGCTCCTTTTTGATCTCGCTAAGATCCGCAAATTTAGACAGAATTTTCTTTAGAGGATCGGCGTTTAAATTTGCGATTAGCCAGGTATCTACGGCGATAAATTTATCGCCAGAGCTCGTCATCAGCCCTTTTGCGAGCTCTAGCGAGTTCATCAGCTCGCGCGAGATTCGCACGTTTTCCTTCGTGACGTTTGAGCTGGTAGGCAAATTTGAAATTTCGCTTTTGATCTCAAGCTCGACCGCGGTCTTTTCGATACTAAATTTATTAAAAATTTGATTTAGCACCGAGCCGCTGTCGGCTACCAAAGCCCAGAGCATGTGCAATACGCCCACTTCGCTATTTTTGGAATGGATCGCCAAAGAAACGCTGCTTTCGAGCAAAGAGCGCATTTTATCGGTTAAAATTTCAATAGTTTCGTTCATAAATTTTCTCCTAAAGTTGAAGTTGGTTGCATTATATAACTTTAGTGTCTTTATGTCAAGGTTTTTTAGTGAGATTTTAAAATTTTCGGCTTAAATTTATCCGTAAACGCGTAAATTTCGTATGAAATTTACCTTATTTTTAGCCAATTTTCTATAAAATTCGCTACATTTTATTTTCAAGGATATGCTTTGCGACAAAAACACCTCTTCTTCGGCTTGGGATTCATATTTTCTCTATTTTTAGGCGTTAGTTTTTTTACCGGAAATTTACAAGCCAGAGAGGTTAATGCGACCAAAAGGCCAGACAGCGAAAAAACGCGTCTAGAGGCGCTAGCTAAGCTTACCAAAACGCTTGCGATTGTCGAAAACAATTATGTCGATGAGATGACCTTTTCGGAGCTTGTGGACAAGACGATCTCCGGGCTTATGAATAACCTCGACGCGCACTCAAGCTACATGGACGAAAAGGCGTTTAACGATACGAAAGTCCAGACCGAAGGCGAGTTCGGCGGACTCGGAATTCAAGTGGGTATGAAGGACGGCGCTCTGACCGTCATCTCGCCTATCGAGGGTACGCCGGCGGATAAAAAGGGCATTCAGGCTAACGACGTGATCTTGCGTATCGACGGCAATGCGACCTTCGGCATCACGATCGACGATGCGGTCTCAAAAATGCGCGGCAAGCCTAAAACCAAAATCACTCTAACGATCGTGCGCAAAGGTGTTAGCAAGCCTTTCGACGTCGAGATCGTCCGCGACATAATCAAAGTAGAATCCGTCTATGCCAAGATGATCGAGGATGATAAAATTTTATATCTGCGCGTTACGAATTTCGATCAGCACGTAGTTCCGGATGCGAGCAAATTTATAAAAGAGCATAAAGACGCCAAAGGCATTATTTTGGATCTGCGAAACAACCCGGGCGGGCTTTTGGATCAAGCGATCGGGCTTGTAAATTTGTTCGTCAGCAAAGGGCTTATCGTCTCTCAAAAAGGACGCGCGAAAAACGAAACCGAAGCACATAATGCCGATCCTAAAAAGAAGATCACCGATCTACCGCTGGTAGTGTTAGTAAACGGCGGTAGCGCAAGCGCAAGCGAGATCGTAAGCGGCTCGCTTCAGGATCTAAAGCGTGCCGTGTTGGTTGGTGAAAAAACTTTTGGCAAAGGAAGCGTGCAGGTGATCCTACCGATCGAGGATAAAGAAGCCTTGCGACTAACCATAGCTCGCTACTATCTCTCAAGCGGCCGCACTATCCAAGCGGTGGGCGTGACGCCTGATCTCATAGTGGCGCCGGGCAAGGTGCCGAGCCGCGACGAGGATGAATTCTCACTAAAAGAAGCTGATCTTAAAAAGCACCTGCAAGGCGAGTTAGCCAAGGTCGAGACCAAGAAAAAAGATGCTCAGAAAAAGGATGAGAAAAATTTCATCACAGCAGAGCAGATTAATAACGATATCCAGTTAAAAACCGCAATAGACGCGATAAAAATTCTAAACATCAAGTAAGGAGAGTGTGATGCAAGCTACCAAAAAAGAGCTTATCTACGAAGGCAAGGGCAAAAAGATGTGGTCGGTTAACGAAAGTGAAGACCTTTTGATATCGGAATTTAAAGATTCGCTGACGGCGTTTAACGGCGTCAAAAAAGCCGAAGAGAGCGGCAAAGGCGCGCTGAATTGTAAAATTTCGACGCTGATTTTTGATCTGCTTAAAAAGCACGGCATCGCCACCGCGCTTGTTGAGACGATCAGTCCGACCGAGCAGCTCGTAAAAAAATGTAAGATTTTCCCTCTTGAGATCATCGCTCGCAATATCGCCACCGGCTCGCTTACAAAGCGTCTGGGCATCAAAGAGGGCACGAAGCTTCCGTTTGCTCTGGTGGAGTTTTGCTACAAAGACGATGAGCTGGGCGATCCGATCCTAAACGACGAGCATTGCTTGTTACTTGGCGCCGTAAAGAGCCAAAGCGAGCTTGACGAGCTCAAAAAGATCGCGCGCAAGATCAATGAAATTTTGATTAAATTTTTCGACGAGCGAAATTTAAAGCTCGTGGATTTCAAAATCGAGCTTGGCAGGGATAAGGACGGAAATATCCTGCTTGCAGATGAGATCAGCCCCGATAGCTGCCGCTTTTGGGACAAACAAACCGACAAAAAGCTCGATAAGGACGTATTCAGGCAGGATCTTGGTAGCGTAAAAGTGGCCTACGAAGAGGTCTTGCGTAGAATTTTAGGATAAGCGATGAAGGTAATCGTAAACGTAAGGCTTAAGCAGGGCGTGCTAGATCCGCAGGGCAAGGCGGTTTTGCACGCCCTCGCTTCGCTTGGATTTAGCGGCGTGCGAGATGTGCGTGTAGCCAAGCAGATCGTCCTTGAGCTAGATGGCGAGGATAGGGATAAAATTTACGCCGACGTCGCTAGAATGTGCGATGAAATTTTGGCAAACACCGTCATCGAAGACTACGAGATCGTGATATGAAGGTAGCGATCGTAAATTTCCCAGGCACCAACTGCGAGCGCGACACCAAATACGCCTTTGATAAGCTCGGTTGCGAAACGCAGATAATCTGGCATAAAGAAACCGACATAAACGCCGATCTGATCGTGCTTCCTGGCGGCTTTAGCCACGGAGATTATCTGCGAACCGCGGCGATTGCTAAATTTAGCCCCGTAATGCAAGCGGTGCTTGATCACGCGCGAAAGGGCGGCTATATTTTGGGTATCTGCAACGGCTTTCAGATGCTTTTGGAGCTAGGCTTGCTCGCAGGCGCGATGAATAAAAATATAAATTTAAGCTTTATCTCAAAATTTCACAATTTGCGCGTCGTTTCAAACGATAATAAATTTCTGCACTGTTGCGATAAGGGCGAAATTTTAAATATCCCGATTGCGCATGGCGAGGGCAACTACTATGCGCCTGCGGATACGCTAAAGTCGCTATACGACGAGGATTGCGTGCTGCTAAAATATTGCGACGAAAATGGCGCGGATCTAAATCCAAACGGCTCAGTGGACGCAATTGCCGGGATTTGCGATAAAAACAAAAAGATTTTCGGCCTGATGCCGCATCCTGAGCGCGCGATAGAGCCTATTTTGGGTGGCACGGACGGAGAGAAAATGCTAAAAGGCTTAATTTGCTAAAAAAAATTCTTACTATTTTAGGCATCTGCACGCTCGCGTTTGCTGCGCCGGAAATTGAGATCGATTCGCTTGATGATCTAAGTAAATATGCACCGAAAAAAGCTGAGGATAAGCCCGACGAGCCGCAGACGCGCGATAATTCCAAGGTGATGCTGAAGTATAATAAAAAAGAGGTTATGTCGATGGATAATCTAAGCATCGACGATCTTAAGGCTTTGGCGCCTACTAACGAAGTCGATCTTGATGTATCCGACGATAAGGTCTATCAGGACATTAAGCCTAAGGAGCTTACGCTAAAAGCCAGCGGAATGCCTAGGAAGGTGTATTGCAATCAAATTTTTAAGATTGATTTCGCCGTATATTTGGGGCAGAAAATCACCGTTAAGCCGAAGCTAGAGATCAGCCGCACCAATGGTATGAAGTGGCTTAATGCTGACAATCTTACGTGGATTGAGGGTGACGAGATGTTTGAGACGACGCTGTGGTTTGCGGCAAGCGATAAGAGCGATAAGATAAATGAGCTCGTTTTGACCTTGCAGCGCAACGGAGAATTCTTTGAAAAAAGCTCCATCAAGCCTGATAATCCGGAATTTATGAAGCTTGATACGAAGCCTAATTTTTCGCATATCGTAGCCGACGAGCTGAAACTTAAAAACTACAAAACCACCAAATTTGACGACGCATCGAATTTACTCACGCTCGATCTTGGTATCCGAAACGGCGCAATCAGCGCTTTTAGCATCGATAATCCAGCCATTATCAAGCAGGGTGTGGACTCCGTGCGCGGCACATACGCGAGCCAAAGCGGATATTATTTCGCCGTCGTGGATAAAAATATCACAAATTTAGACTTCAGCTATTTCAATCTTAATACTAAAAAATTTGAAAATTTCGGTCTTGAGCTTAATCCGCGCGCCGAGGATCTTAGCACGCAGATCGGGCTGAATCCGAAAGAGAGCAAGTTCGAAGCCTACAAGCAGATCGCGATCTACACGCTAGCTGCCGTACTTTTGGTGATGTTTCTACTTAGCAAAAATATCACGCCGCTCATCTTTGCTGTGCTGATTTTGGCAGTAAATTTCTATGCGCAAAGGCCTTACGGCACGGGCAGTATCGCGCAAAATTCCCCGGTTAGAATTTTGCCTATGCAAAGCTCCACCGTGTTTTACGTGACTAAAAATCCCGAAAAGGTCGAAATTTTGGGTACGAATAAGGAATTTTATAAAATCATGCTGGGCGGCAACAAGATCGGTTGGGTTAAAAAAGATGAGCTTAGCAAGGATTAGAGCGTTATTTTACGCGATTTGGTTTATTTTTACCGTCGTTTGCGTCGTGATCGCCATGGCGGTGAAAAACTCCTCTCATCGCCGCTTTCGCCGCATTTGGGGGCGCTTCCAGCGCTACGGCATTGGATACGATATCCAGATCATAGGTACCCCCGATCCGCGCGCGCAGCTAGTAATCGCCAACCACCAAAGCATAATGGATATCGTCGTGCTCGAAGAAACCCATCCCGCCGATATCTGCTGGATCGCTAAAAAGGAGATCGCAGACATCCCTATCATCGGCAAAATCATCACTCTTCCGAAGATGATCCAAGTCGATCGCTCAAATCCGCGCGATCTGGTACGGATCGTGCACGAAGTGCAGCAGCGCGTGAGCGAAGGGCGCGTCATCACGATGTTTCCAGAGGGCACCAGACATCGCGGCACGCAGCTTTTGCAATTCCAAAGCGGCGCCAAAGCGATCGTTAGCAAGCTCGGTCTGCGCGTCCAGCCCGTGGTACTCATCGGCACGCAGCATATCGCAAACTCTCACGATTTCACCGTCCACAGCGGACACGTCAAAATCATCTACCTAGGTCTGCTCGATACGAGCGATAAAGATTGGCTGCAGCACGCCAGAGAGGCGATGCAAGCCGTAATCGACGAAAACGAAACCGCCGAAGCGTAGTCGAAATTTATAAATTTATCGATAAAATTCAAACGCGACTTTTACTAATTCGCGCGATTTCTGTGCGCTAGCGTGTTTATTTGCGCTTTGATTTGCGGCGGCAAAATTTTATAAAATTTCATCCGCTCGTGTTAAGCGGCGTGGAATTTTAAAATTTTATTCGTGCGCGCGGACGGCGAAATTTTAAAATTTTATCCGTGCGTTTAGGTAGTGGAATTTTAAAATTTAATCTAAACTACAGGCGGCAAGTTATCGGCGAGAGACCCGCAAGAAAACAGCGCCTGTGTAAAAGCGAAATTTTAAAATTTACGCGGCGCGGAAAGATGAAATTTGGCGTATATTTAGCCATTTGCGCAAATGGCTAAACGATTTGCCGCAAGAGCAAAAGACGGCGGCAACCCGCAAGCGGTCTAAAATTTTAAATTTTTAAGGAGAAGAGAATGGCGTTTGTTACAGAGCGTATTTCAAAAGAGGATATCGAGAAATACGATTTACTAAAACCGTGCAATGAGATATTTAAAAAATATCATCAGGGCGAGCTTGATTGGGCAAACTTAAATTCAAGAAGTTGGTGTATAGATAGAGATAGGGGTATTTGGCTTTTTGTGGTGCGTAGTATTATTATTGGGGATCCAAGAGATATGAATTATAGCGGAGAAGTTATATGGCTTTTGCATTATAGAGGCAAAGATATAGAGATCGATTTAAGAGATATAAACAACGAAAATACTAGCACGAAAATTACGGATAATCCGTTTAAAATAATCTATGAGCTAGAATCCATAAGAAGCGATATCGGGGATATACCAAAGCAAGAGATTGTAGATATTTTAAAAGAAATTTTAAATGAATATGGCGATGGAGGATCTATTATCCCAAAAGAGAATATTCAAGTAACTTTCGTATCAAAAATTTAAAGCAAAGGGGATAAAGTGGCGTTTGAAAATGCGATCATCACAAAAGAGGATGATGAGAAGTATGGACTTAGCGAGATTTATCATAAATATAATCCAATGTATGAGAGATTACCAAAATATAAACCATGGATTATTGATAGAAATTTAGACTGCTGGATTATGGAAACTGGATATTTTCCTGATCCAAACTGTGATCATGCGATGCTTCCTGAAACATTATGGAAACTATACTATAAAGGCGATATATTCGATATTATATTATATTATGTAAGGAATCAAAAAGTAAATGAGGTGGTATATGATAGGGTATGGAAAGTTATATCTATATGTCCAGAACAAAGTCACAATCTTCCGAAAATTAAGATAATACCATTACTAAAAAATATTTTTATAGCATTCGGCTTTGATGGACTTAGGAAACAGGTAAAAAATTTTAAAATAACCGTTATAGATTCAAGAAATGAAAAATAGAATTGTGAATCTAATACCAAAAGCAGGCAAATGCCGAATTAAAGAAATAGTATAGAATAAGCCGACTGCGATTAAGAAAACTATTTGCTTTAGCCGATCATAAATATGCAGTCGATTTAAAATTTTACCGTCGCAATAGGATAAATTTTAAACCCTCGCCCGCTTAAATCAGCGTCGGTTTTAATTTGCGCGCCGAAAAGTCGGGCTTATCGCCGCGAGCTAGAGCGATGAGCTCATCCGTCGTAATTAGATAAAAGCCCGCGAGGTCTCTGCCGAAAAGCCTTTGGATTTCATCGCTTCTGCCGTCTAAAAAATCAAGCGCGAGCTTGGAATTTACTAGCAAAAAATCGCTTCCGCTATCAAACGCGTCAAATAAAATTTCGCCCCCTAGCCGTAGCGCGCACTCCCGCTCCCGCTCGTATATCTGCGCTCCAAGCGGCGCGCCTTCGTGCTCAAAGTGCACGATCTGCGCGCCTAGCCTGCTAGCCAGCTCCTCCGCAGCCTCGTCATACCACACGGCGACGTTAAAGCCGCTAAAATCGTGCTTCGCGCCCGCTGCGTCAAATTCCGCCATGCTCTGCGCGCTTAAAATTTTATTGCTGCGCGCGGGTTCAAATTTTAAAATATCGCAAAACGCCCTGTATGCCGCGCGGTCGTCAAACTCCATCCCCACGGCGTCGCACTTCGTAAAATACGCCATCTGCGGCTCGATGATCTCTAAAATCCTCATGCGCTCGCTCGGGTGCGTCTGCATCAGGCGGTGCGCGAAGATAAAGGCGCTGTTGCCCAAAAACTCCCGTGAGCATGCGGGGATTTTCGTCGAGTAAAAATAGGGCGCGAGGCTTTCGTAAAACTCGAAATCAGAGACATCCGCGATGCCCTCAAAGGCTTGAAATTTGTCCAAAAACGCTCTCGGCTCGCAGCACAGATCCTTTATCGCCTCTTTTTCGCTAAGAGGCGAGATGATTAGCTCGCTTCCAAAGTGCGCTATGAGCGTATCTAGCGGCTCTTTTACACTCACCGTCGTGCCCCAGATTTTTACAAATTCCACTCCCTGTGCGCTAAAATAGGGATCGTGCGCGCAGATGTCGTCAAGCAGTGCCGCAAGATCGGCAAATGGCGCGCTTTCATAAACATAGGGCTTGAAGTAACTTGCGACGTCGCAGCGCGGGTCGAAGCGAAAGAGCCTGATTTGAAGCATTTTTCATCCTTTTTTTATGGCGAATGATACTAGAATTTGCCTTAATAATGAGTTTTTTAGGCTCAATTTTATAAAATTGCGCCTTAGATTAACGCAAAGGCCGGCTATGAAAAATTTATACACCCTAAATCACGCGCCGATAAATGCGCATTTTAGTAAAAACTCAAGCGATTTCGTCGTGCGCGAAGTGCCGCTTTACAAGCCTAGCGGCGAGGGCGAGCACTGCATTTTGCTGCTGCAAAAAAAAGGCATCAGCACGCACGAGGCGCTGCGGATTTTAAGCGAACGCACGGGCGCTAAGATGCGCGAGTTCGGCTACGCGGGGCTTAAAGATAAGCAGGGCCTTACGACGCAGCACGTTAGCATGCCCGCTAAATTTGAGTCCGCGCTGGGCGGATTTTCGCACGAAAGCCTTAAAATTTTAAGCGTGCAAAGGCACAAAAACAAGCTTAAAATCGGACATCTAAAGGGTAACGACTTTTTCATCCGCCTAAAAAAGGTCCTACCGCCCGACGCCGTCAAGCTCGCAGCCGCGCTAGATGCGCTAGGGCGCGAGGGCTTTGCGAACTACTTCGGCTATCAGCGCTTCGGCAAGTTCGGCGACAACGCGGCGCAGGGCGAGGAGGTACTGCGCGGACAGAGGCAGCTTAAAAACCCAAAAATGCGCGACTTTCTAATCAGCGCCTATCAGAGCGAGCTTTTTAACCGCTGGCTTAGCAAGCGGGTCGAAATTTCAAAATTTGCGGCGGAATTTAGCCTTGGGGAGTTTGCTAAAATTTACGAACTAAGCAAGGAGGAGGCGCGCGAGATCGCAGCTCAGCCGCAGTTTTTTAAGCTTTTAAGGGGCGAGATTTTAGGACACTTTCCCCGTGGCGCGTTTTTTAGCTGCGACGATCTGGGCGCTGAGTGCGAGCGGTTCGCAAGACGAGAAATCACGAGCGCAGGCCTTATCGTGGGGCGAGCGAAGCTGCGAGCTAGCGGGCTTGGCGGCAAATTTGAAGATGAAATTTTCGCGCCCTCGCGCGAGCTTGAGGCGCAGATGAACGGCTCGCGCAGGTTTGCGTGGAGTTTTATGGAGCGCGTACAGCACGCCTACGATGCGCAAAATGCGCATTTTAGCTTCAGTTTTTATCTGCCGAAAGGCTCTTACGCGACGGTCGTTTTGGAAGAAATTTTGCACCGAGATATATTCGAAGGCGCCGCGACAGACGAGGATTGAGCCGCATCGCGCGCTGTAGAGTAAGGACTCACGCGTCCCATGTCACGCCACGTCAAACCGCGCCGCAGAGTAGGGTTTACGCCGCGTCAAATCGCGCCGTAGAGTAGTAGGATTCACGTCGCACTTGCGCTAAGTCACACTGCTCCGCACCGCGGAGTAGGGCTCGCGTGCGCCATGCCACGCCCATGCCAAACCTCGCCATGCCGCGCAGAATTTTGCGGAATTTTAGAGCTTGGCTGCGTGGATTTAAATTTGCGCGGTAGAAAATTTTATGAAATTTCGTGAAATTTTATCACAATAAGCGTGACGCTTTGTCTAAACCATAGAATTAAAATTTAAAATTTTATTCGGCTCGGTCGCAGATAAAATTTTATAAAATTCTATTTCGCGACGATCTGTTTTGCCGCACCGAAATTTTAATCGATCCGCCTTTTGAAAATATAAAGCAAATTTAGATTATTTTTTATACTCTTTTATCTTGCAGTTTTTTAGCTCGGGAAATTCTTTATGAAATTTCTCATGCAGACGAAAAAATAAAAGCCCCGCATCGGTAATTTCTTTATAATAATCTTTAAACTTCTCATCCGACTTGGATAGTTGCAAGAAATTTTTTACTAATTCTTTCGCATCCCCCAAAATATTTACTAATAAATCGTCGTTTTTCTCCAAAATTTCAATCATCACAATCACTCCTTGCAATTTTTGATAAGCAGCTGTTCACACAGTTCCAAAATGCATATGGCTCAGGAGCACCAAGCTCATCTAGGCATAAATCTATACAAATATCACGATCGCTACAACGCCTCAACACCTGGCTATCGTTTGCCGAATCGGCAGCCAAAAATCCCGCTAGGCCTAGTAATAAACAAATAAATAATATTGTCTTTTTCATCACATTCCCCTCTTTTAATAAAATTTATTATGATAAAGTATATTATTAAATTATTAATATCCGCTTAAAATTAAAATTTTAATTTCTAAGTAAAATACGAAATTTCATCGGTAAATGTTCAGATAAAAAATTCATTTAAATTTTTATTCAACGAGCTTACAGCCCGTGAAATACGACGAAATTTAAGCCAAAAAAGCTATAATTGCGCTCGGGTGTGGCGTGCGGTCGCTCCGCAAGGAGAGGAAAGTCCGAGCTGCGATAAGACAAGGTTGCGTCTAACGGACGCCGGGGGCAACCCTAGGGAAAGTACAACAGAAAGCAAACCGCCGCGCAAGCGGTAAGGGTGAAAGGGCGGGGTAAGAGCCCACCGCGCGCGTGGAGACACGAGCGGCAATGCAAACCCAACCTGCAGCAAGAACGGGTGGTTTCGTCTTATATTCGAACCGTTCGCTCGAACCGATTTGCAAAAATCGGTCTAGATAAATGACCGCTGTAACGGAACTCGGCTTATAACCACACCTATTTTTACGCCGAATTTATTTACTTGAAATAAGGAAAGAATTTTGAAAAGCTTAATTTTATGCAGCGCGCTTTGCGCCGTCGTTTTAGGGCTCGGAGGCTGCGCGAGTGCGGGCGCTGATAAATCTATAATCTTGCAAGGCGACGCTCACGATCGCGCCTGTGCGGAGGTTTATGAGCACTACAAACAGCTTGAGGCGGAGCTCTTAGCGGTCGAGGATCGATATGCAAACCCAAGCGTCGCGAACGATTATATACAGGCTTACGATGAGTACGAGCGCACCATCGCCTACTACAATGAAAATTGCGCGACCGATAAATAGGCAGCGCGGATTTGGTGCGGTTATACGGCTGTAGCGCAGCGGCGCAAAACGCTTAAAAATTTTATAAAATCTCTAAAAACTATTGAAAATTTTACGCGAAGAAAAAGCGTCTAAATTTATTTCGTACGCTTGGATATAGCGATATGAAGTCGCGGCGTGAAGCATAGCGTGGTGCCTATTTTTGCCCGCATTTAGCTTAGCACGCCAAATTTGCTGTAATCGTATAACGGCGCCACATACTCCGCATTAGCTAAAGGGCGCGCGATTTATTAATCAAATCGGCGCGAAGCCTTGAAATCGCAAAGTCGTGCTCAAAAATTTCGCCGTGTGAATTTAAATTAGTGGCCTAAAGTGTCAAAGCAATACCCCAAAATTTAGCCGCGAGGCGGACGACGAACGATTTATTAATCGGATCGGCGCAAAGTCGCACCAAAAATTCCGTCAAGTAGAGTTGGTTGTTGTGCCCGTTTATGCGTCCGCCTAAGCCTCGCAGTCTCAATATAAATATATTTCATTGAGTGGATTTGAATTGGCGCCTAGGCGCTTGGATCGATCGTAAAATCAAGCCTTTAAATTCTATTGCTCGGTTTTGACCTGCTGCGCGATTTTCGCGGCATATAAAGGCGGTAAAACGAGATCGTTAGGGTAGCTTTAAGGTGCAGTGCGATTTTTTCGCTTGCGTATGCGGTTTTTGAGGCGCTCGGTAATTTCAGTTTACTCGCAGAATTTTAAGATGCGCGGTTTTTTTGAGACTATAGCAGCGAGATTTTAGGTTTTTAGCGCGAAGGTATTTGGCGAATTTGCAGTGCTATGGCTTTGATTTTTGTCGAGAAATTTTGGAATTTTATGATTTTGCAGGAGAATTTTGTGTGTTTTGGCGCCTCTTTGGACTTAAATTTTACCTGACCTCCGCGTAAGATTGCGTGCCTAATCTTTTTGTATTTTCAAATACGGCATCCGTTTTGAGATTTGCGTCCGTTTTTGAAATTTTACTCCGAATAAACGCCGAATTCACAAAATGAGCCGCCCGGTGATAATTTTAGAAAGCCGTGCAAGCCTGCAATGCAAAAGCTAAAGCTTTATGATAGGCAGAGTTTAAGGCCTTTGCCGATAATTTAGCCGCTCAAAATGCCGCCGCGTTACAGCGTACTAAGGCACCCGAAGCACCGCATTGTACGCTACGTTTGCCCGCCTCACAGTTCGCTAAAACGCTCAAAGCGGGCTTTTAGAGATTTTGTATTTTTGTTTAAAAGCTCCGCTTGCGCGGCGAGCTTATCTGCGTATGTTTGAAGCGCCGTCGCATACTTAGCATGTGCCTCAAAGTCCGATTTTAGCGCGTAAATTTCATCTTTTACTGATTTGATATTTTGCGCGAGCACCTCGTCTTTTACGAAGGTGCGGATCGTGCCTAAAAGCGCCAGTAGCGTCGTGGGCGATGCCGCAAAAATGCCGATTTGCGCGCAGTATTCAAGCACCTGCGGCAGCTTCTCGCAGACATAGACAAAAACCGCCTCGCTGGGCACAAATAGCACCGCAAACTCCGTGCTAAGAGGCGGTATGATGTATTTCTCCGCTATATCTGCGGCGTGCTTTTTCATATCGGCGGCGAGTTGCTTATCCGCACTAGCAAGCGCTGCGGCGTCGTTTGAGGCGGAGGCGGCGATGATCTTTTCATAGCTTTGAAGTGGGAATTTTGAGTCGATGCAAAGAATTTTTTCTTTTGCGATATGCAGCGCGCAGTCTGCGATCCTGCCGTTTGACAGATGCTTTTGCAGCTCATAAAACGCGGCGTTTTGCCCATAGATCATCGATAAAATTCTCTCTAATCGGTACTCGCCGAAGTTGCCACGCAGCTTGACGTTGCCTAAAATCGAGTTTAGCCTTGCGATTTCGTCGCGCACCTGCAGTGAAGTTTTATTTTGCTCGCTCATTCGCGCTAGATTTTCCGCTATGTCCTTAAAGCCACGATCTAGCGAGCTTAAATTCTCGCTAAGAGCGCTGTTTTGGCGTTGCAAGCCCTCGCCTAGGGATCTATTAAGATAATAGAGCTTATCGTTAAAGCCGTCATTTAGGCTTTGATTTAGCTTAAAAAGCTCGGCACTTGCTCTCGCACTTTGAGCCGTGAGCCTTTCGCTTAAAAGCTCGCTAAGCGCGGAGTTTGCATCGCTTATGCGGCGGTTTTGCAGCACGAGCGCGATCAGCAGGGCAAGCACTAGCGCAGCAAAAAACGCAAACGCCGCGAGCAAAATCCCATCAGCGCCCATTTTCTTGCACGCTTTGCGGATCTAAAATTTCATTTTTATAGCGCAGATATTCGATGTCGTTGTTAAGCGCGCGATTTTCCTCAAGCAAAACCTCGTGCTTGGTACGAAGCGCGGCGATGTCGCGGCTGATGTAATAAATTTCGTTGCGGATGTAAATCGCCGGCACCGTCAGCAAAAACGCAAATCCGATCAGCAGATAAACGACTAAAAGCTGATAAAGCGTGAGATTTTTCTCCTTTTTTTTCTCGGCGTCGTAGTTGCGTAGTAGCTCGTCCTGCGCGCCCGCGAAACTGCCGTAGCTGCGCCCTGCGGCAAGGCTTGCATAATCATGCGCGCTCAGATCCGCGTAATTTTGATTTTGCGTGCTTGCAAAGTTCGCATCTGCAAACGCCGCGTAATCCGCCTTGCCGGTAAAATTGGCACCTGCAAAACCCCCGTAGCTTGCTCCGCTGGAATTATCGCTGCCGCGAGTGGCTGAAATATTTGCGTCGCCGTGTCCTTTGAATTTTACTTTGCTGCTTTTATTAAATTTTGTTCCGCCGCTTTCGGAATTTAGGTAGTTTTGGGTGTTTGTAAAACCTGAACTTTCGAATTCCAAGCCGGTAAAATCGTCGTAATCGCCCGCTGCGCCCGCATAGTTTCGTTTTACGGAAAGATCTGCGGCAAGCTTATCCTCTAGCTCCTCGTCCGTCAGATCCTCCATAGCTCGTCTTTTTGCAAGCTCTATGCCCGCTAGATCAGATGTCCCTGCGAAGTCGTGCCCGTCATCGTCGTCGGCAAAATATTCATATTTATTCATCTAAAATCTCCATAAATTTAAAACCACGATCTTATCTTTACTCGCCGCCGAGGCGTCTGCGTCAAGATGAATTCTGCTCGAAGCCCGCAGCTAGCGTGTACCCAGCAATGGGCCGTTAAGGTAAAATTTAAAAGCAAAGCTACGAGCAAAATTTTTCTTTGCAATTTTACCTCGGTAAATGGAATTTTATCTTAACTCGCCAAATTCTATCTCGGCCAGCAAAAGCAAAATTTCACTTTAGCGGGCTATTGCGTTTATTTGGCTGGCTCTTTGCACGATATTGTATAGCAGCAGAAGCTTCAAAAGAAGCATCGCGTTAATTTTGCTCGCCTTTTGCACCGCCTGCTTGGGAAAATTCGCTTTGGTGGGTAAAAATCGAGCTCACTTTACCGAGATTGCCTATTTATAAAATTTTGTCAAATAATCTGAAAAACCGCTTAAAATTTTACTGCGTATTCGATGCACCTTAAAACATTAAGCATAGATATTTATTTGCAATATAAGCCCTATCATCTAAAAGGTCAATGAAACTACGGCTCGCTTACAAAATTTCGTTAAAGCAAAGGACGAGATTTAACATTACGCCGCTTGCTTCAGGCGCCAAATTTTAACTCTCGCTCGACTCTATATCTATGCTGCCACTTAGTTTTTAAGATATGCAGCAGCTAAATCTCATAAAATTATACGTAAAATTCAACGTTAAATTTTACGATAAACTCTATGATTTAGCCATTGCGAGTTTAAAATAACGCCGAAAATATCATAAATTCTAAAGCAAAATTTTTGTAAGCTGGATTTTAAAATTCCATAAAATTTTAAAATTTAATGCCTACAAATCTGTAAATTTTACAAAATTTCGTCAAAATTTAAAATTTATGGCAAGCAAAGGCGGTTGGTCATTTTAGCCGAAAAATTCTAAGCTTTGCGCTTGCAGCCCGCGAGTTTTGCGCAAGCTCTTGCGCGTCCGCTATTACCGGGCTTTTGGTTAGGATTTTGCCTAACGAATGCCCGCCGCCGCATTCGCAGCGCATAAACTCGCTAGGGCAGACGCAATCGCGCTCCCACGCTCTAAATCGCTCCTTTACTATGCGGTCTTCAAGCGAATGAAACGAGATTATAGCGACAGTTACATTAGTTAGAATTGAATCGCGCGATTTTTGCTCAATGAGCGTGAGCAGGCGCTTTAGCTCGCCAAGCTCGTCGTTTACCTCGATGCGGATCGCCTGAAATGCTAGCGTAGCCGTGCTGATGTTGCGTCCTTTAACGGGCTTTGTTCCGATTAAATTTGCCAAAGCTTTAGCGCTTGTTAGTGGTGCGTTAGCCCGTGCAGTAGCTATTTTGGAAGCGATTGCGTTAGCGTTTGTTAGCTCGCCATATTCGCGAAAAATACGCGCCAGATCCGCTTGTGAGTAGCGGTTTACGACATACGCCGCATCTAGCGTTGCACTCTCGTCCATTCGCATATCCAGTGTGTCGCTTTTAGTGGAAAAGCCGCGGCAGTTTTTATCCAGTTGAAGAGACGAAACGCCGATATCGGCTAAGATCCCGCGAACTGCTCGGAGCTTTTGCTTGGGCAGAATTTTTAAAATTTCGCTAAATTTGGCTTCGTGGATTTCTATGCGATCTTTAAATTTACTGAGCCGCTCGCGCGAAAAATCTATCGCTTCGGCGTCTCTGTCGCAAGCGATGAGCCTAATGCGCGGATTAGCGGTCAAAATGCCCTCGCTGTGCCCTCCGTAGCCTAGCGTGCAGTCGATAACGTAGCCGTCCTCAATCTGCGAAAATGCGGCGATCGTTTGCGAAAAAAGTACCGGAATATGTGGAGCTTGCACTTAAATTTATCCTTTTGAAATTTCTAATCCTATATAATAGCGAAATTTTTATAAAGGCGAGAGATGGACGAGTATTATTATGAAATTTTACGCAAAATTTCGCTTTCGATGTTTAGAGATAGGCTTTTTGGGATCTTTCACGGCTCGATTTCAGCAAAAATTAAAGAAAATCAGTTCTTGATCAACAAAAAAGACGCGATTTTCGATAGCCTGGATAGGGATGATTTTATAACGCTGTTTTCAAAAAAAGACTACCGCTGGCAAGATGCTAGCATCGATAGCGACATACATATAAATATCTACAAAAATATAAAAGAGGCAAAATTCGTAACCTACGCGACACCGCCATATCTCGTCGCATATACGCTGGAACATGATTTTATTTTGCCGCGAGATTACTTTGGGGTGAGCAAATTTAAGCGCATTGAAATTTACGACCCTAAGAACTACGACGACTGGCACGAGCGCGCGCCGTATGAAATTTGTAACTATATGATAAATGAAAATAGCGATATAATGGTAATTCGCGGCTATGGGGTTTTTGCTCATGCAAGGAGCGCGCAGCAAATGGCGAAAAAAATAGCGATTTTAGAAATGAGTTCAAAGCTGCTTTTGCTAAGCTAAGATTAATGTATACCAAATCATTTACTAACGCGTTATAATTCGCCAAAAATGCCTATTTTTCAGCCTTACATAAGGTTTTATCTGTATAATTACTAACAAAAAATTTCTTTAGTTAGCTATTTAAGGATTTAGATGATAGAATGGATGCAAAAGCATAAGAAGTCGCTTATACCGACGATTTGGATAAGCACGATAGCTTTCGTGGGCGCAGGTTTCGTCGGCTGGGGCGCATATGATATGAACGCTAACCGCGCAGGCTCAATCGCTAGAGTAGGACAGATTTCTATAACAAATCAAGAACTAAACACAAAATACTCCGAACTATACAACAGGCTGAGTGCTATGAGCGATGGGCAATTTACTCAAGAACAAGCCAAAAATATGCATCTAGATCAGATCGCAGTAGATCAGCTAATCGGCGAGGCGTATTTTCTAAATTTTGCTAAAGACTTAGGCGTTCAGGCCAGTGATAAAGATGTGGCGGAATTTGTGCTAAACTCGCCGAATTTTCAGGAAAACGGCGCATTTAGTAAGGAACTTTACGATAATGTCGTAAGGAATTCTGGACTTACCAAGAAAGAATTTGAGCGCAATCTACAAAAGGCTCTAACTTTAGAGAAGCTGGGCAAAGCGCTAAAAATAACACCTAGCCCTAAGATCGTAGAAGCATTTGCAGCATCGCAGCTGATGCAGGATAAGGTTTCTGCAGAGATAATCTACGCAGACGCTAATGTCACTTTTAGCGACGACGAGCTAAAGAAATTTTGGGAAGGCGAGAAATCGCACTTTATGACCGAAAAAAAATATACTCTCGGAGCATATTTTGTGGCACCTAGCAATACCGATGTGAATGAGACCGAACTAAGTAAATTTTATGAAGAACACAGAGGCGAGTATAGAAGCCTGGATGATAAACTATTGGATTTTGCAGAAGCCAAACCTAATGTCTTAAAAGATTACCGAATGGATCAGGCTAAAAAAATCGCAAAAAAAGATTTTCCAGATATTAAAAAAGGCAAAATCGATACTAATGAAACCATAGTCGCTACGGCTAGCAATTTTCCAATATCTGAGATTGAGGTTGCAAAGCCAGGAGATGTCATCAAGCCTTTCGAGTACAAAGGCGGATATTTGATTGCTAAACTAAACGGTGTAGAACAGCCTAGGCAGATGAGCTTTGAAGAAGCTAAGTCTTTGGCTTCTAAAGAATTTGAAACGAAGAAACGCAAAGAGCTACTTGAAAAAAGAGCTCAAGATGCGCTTAAAAATTTCAAAGGCGAAGATTTCGGCACGCTATCTCTTAATAGTAAAAACAATACCAAGCTAAGCGATGATGAATTTTATAAATTTCTTATCGATATGTTTAATAAGCCTGCCAAAGAAGGGATAGTGATGTTTGATAATAAAGCCGTAGTGTATAAAATTTTACAGCAGAGCCTAGGCAGCAGCGAAGAGATAGATAAAGAAAAAGCGATCGTAGCCGATAGGATAGCCGCGTTATTAAATTCCAATCTACAAGACGATCTAACCAAAATGTTAGAAAAGCGCTATAAAACCGAAAGATATTTTAAAGGTAAAGACAGTGAGTGAGTATATTTTAGGTCTAGATATAGGCTCAACTAAAATTCGCGCGATAATCGCTAAAAATGACGGCATTTTTACGGTCTTAGGCGTTGGTGGAGCCGATACTTTAGGTATTAAAAAGGGTGTCATAACAAACATAGAGCAGGCCGCGGGCTCAATAAAGCAGGCGGTGAAAGCAGCGGTGAAAGGCGCTGGCAGAAGCTACGATAAAGCCATTATATCTATCTCGGGCTCATATGCCAAAAGCGTTAAATCTCGCGGTGTCATAACTATGGAAAACGAGATCGGGCTGGATGAGATAAAGCGCGCTATGCAGGTTGCCGAAGCGCAAGCAAACGTGCCTAGCGATAGCGTAATCTTGCATGTGCTTCCGTATGATTTTAGAGTCGATGAGCAGGAACACATCGAGGATCCCCTCGGTATGAGTGGCACGCGTCTAGAGGTATCTACGCATATCGTTATTGCGCCAGAAAGCTCTATTAAAAATTTGAAAAAATCCGTTGAGATGGCGGGCGTAAAGGTAGATAATATCGTCCTTTCAGGCTACGCATCATCCATATCTACGCTTAGCAAGGATGAAAAAGAGCTAGGTGTCGTACTGATCGATATGGGTGGCGCTACGTGCGATATAGTCATCCACCTGGGGAATTCCTTACGCTATAACGATGTGGTGATGTTCGGCTCTAACAACGTTACTAACGATCTATCGCGAGCTCTGCACACGCCGCTTCCATATGCGGAAAACATTAAAATTACCTATAACGATCTAATCAATCAAGGCAATAGCGAAGTTGAATTGCCTGCTTTAGGAGATAGCGAATCAGAAAACCACATAATAAGCCTTGAGATCATCTCTCAGGTCATCCTCGCTCGCGTTAAAGAGACCTTCGATATGATAGCCGACAAGATCGAAAGAAGCGGCTATAAAGATCGTATAGGTGCAGGTATAGTTATTACCGGCGGCATGGCGAAGCTAGACGATGTGCGCGATTTAGCGGCGATAGTTTTTGATAACACTTCCGTTAGGGTTGCAAGAGCAAAGAGCGTGGGCGGCCTGCACGAGATCGCCGACGATATTTCAAATTCTTGCGCATTGGGGCTTTGCATGTATGGCTTCGGCGAATTTACCCCTTACGAGATGGACTCTAACGGCAAACTTCGCTACAAAGACGAAGTGATAAACAAGGCTCCGAAGCGAAACGTGAACGAATATTATGAAAAAGAGGTCAGTAAGGCAATAGAAAAAGAGGGCGTCAGAGCGGATAGCGGTGCGGCTAAGAAGGAGGATTTAAATATCCAACTTCCCAAAAAAGACGGACAGAATTTTTTCAATAAAATTTGGTCGTCTATGAAAAATTGGTTTTAAAATTTAAGCTAAGGAGATACTCGTGAAAGGATATAGTATGGAAGAAAGAAAAGGCATCTACGGTGCCAAGATGAAGGTGATCGGCGTCGGCGGCGGCGGATGCAATATGATAAATCACATGATCCGCGAAGGATTTACCAAGACCGACGTTGAGCTTATGGTGGCTAACACCGACGCTCAGGCGTTAGAAAAGTCGATCGCAAATACTAGAATTTTACTAGGCGAAAACACCACTAAAGGCCTTGGCTGCGGTATGGATCCAGCGCTTGCTAAAATGGCTGCAGAGGAGAACTACGACGATCTTAAGGACCGCTTGGACTACTCCGACATCGTTTTTGTGGGCTCCGGTCTAGGCGGCGGTACCGGCACTGGCGCCGCGCCCATCGTCGCTAAAGCTGCGAAAGAGAAAAAAGCGTTAACTATCGGCGTCGTTACCACCCCTTTCGGTTTTGAGGGCAAAAAGCGCATGCGACTAGCGCAAGAGGGTCTTGAAGAGCTTAAAAAAGAGTGCGATTCCATAATCGTTATCCCAAATCAAAATTTATTGAAGATCATCGATAAAAAAACCGGCCTAAAAGATGCCTTTAAGATCGTAGATAATGTCCTATTTCAAGCCGTAAACGGCATGATCTCCGTGATCTTAGAGTCCGGTGACAGCGATATCAACGTCGATTATGCCGACGTCAAAAAGGTAATGACTCACCGCGGTTTGGCGCTAATGGGTATAGGCGTTAGCGAGGGCGACGGCGCGGCAGAAGAAGCGCTAAAAAGTGCTATCCAATCTCCGCTTTTGGATAATACCTCCATCCACGGCGCTATGGGCGTATTAGTGCATTTCAAGATGTCGCCTGATTGCTCCTTGCTTGAGATCGAATCTGCGATGAATATCATCGAAGATACCGTAGATAAAGATGCCGACGTTACTTGGGGTACCACCACCGATCCTAAGATGGAAAACAACCGCGTCGAAGTTACCCTCATCGCCACCGGCTTTGAAAGGAGCATCGAGGAAAAAAAGCAGGTCGCCAGCGATAACGTAGCGGATCGCAGGAAGGCGCTTTTAGAGAGCATGGGCCGAAATTCTATCTTTTCTAGACAAAAGGTAAGTAGTGGCGATTTTAACGGAGACGAAACCTACGACGAGCTCGACGAGCCCGCATTTCTACGCAATCAGATGGACTAAATGCGCAGACGAGATAGGCAGCTAAGCGAGGATGAGGCGTTAAAAATCATCGACGAGAGCGAATACGCTACGCTTAGCTGCATAGACGAGAGCGGCGAAATTTTTAGCGTGCCTATCTCGCCGGTGCGCGATGCAGACGTTATTTATATCCACGGCGCGCCTGCTGGCACAAAGGCAAAACTCTTTCAAAACGGACGCGCGGTAACGGCTGTTTTTGTTAGCTACAACTGCGTTCCTACCCCAAGCGACGAAGAATACCGATCTATCGCAAACGACGCTGCCGCTTTAGGCTCTAGAGTTTATACGACGGAGTACCGCAGCGCGATCGCCGTTTGCGAAGCAAACGAAGTGTTAGATGACGAGCGTAAAATTTACGCCCTGCGGATACTTTGCGAAAAATACACCCCAAACTACATGTCGCGCGTAGAATTCGCCTCCAAAGCATCCCTAAAACGCACGAAAGTGTATGAGCTTAAAATAAAATCCGTAACCGCAAAGGCTAAAATTTTATAGAATTAAATTTAAGAAATCTAAATTTAAATTGCTTGATTTCTTAAAATTCAAGTTTGAATGTTAGGCAAATTTTAATTTTAAATTTCGTATCGCTAAATTACAAAGCTTCTTGTCGGCACGAGCATCGGTACCACCGCGGCGATCGTGCCGCTTACTATCGGCTCGGCGCCCTTTATCGCGCGGCTTATCGAAAGCGCTCTGCTGGAGGTAGATAGCGGCGTGATCGAGGCGGCGAAGAGCTTCGGCGCGAGCAAGACGCAGATAATCTTTCGAGTAATGTTCGTCGAAGCGCTGCCTAGCATTATCGGCGCGATTACTCTGACGCTTATCGTCATCATCGGATTTACGGCGATGGCAGGCACGGTTGGCGGCGGCGGGCTCGGCGACGTGGCGATCCGCTACGGCTTTCAGCGCTTTCGCCCCGATATAATGGCATACACCGTCGTGATCCTGATCGTACTCGTGCAGATAATCCAAAGCATCGGAAATTTACTTTATAAAGTTACGAAAAAGTAGGGGTTTAGACAGGGCCTCTTGCTATCGCAAAAAGTAAATGTACGAGCGATGACGCATACCGCAAGCGGTATTTGACTGCGCCCAAGCTTTGTCTTTTTGTGTTCGTATCCGGCTATTTGTACTCTTGCTTGCACTCAAATTCTACGCTTAGCTTCGGGCATTCATTCTCCGCGTTCATAGTGGCAGGTTAAAATTTTGATTTATGAAGAGGCTTTTAAAATTTAGCTTCGATCGTTCGATAAAA
>CAURZM010000022.1:0-24678 GCA_963529625.1 uncultured Campylobacter sp.
GATCATAGTTAAAAACTCCTTTTAAAGTTTTTAAC
This sequence comes from uncultured Campylobacter sp., assembly GCA_963529625.1. Classification (GTDB taxonomy): domain Bacteria; phylum Campylobacterota; class Campylobacteria; order Campylobacterales; family Campylobacteraceae; genus Campylobacter_B. Next base: position 36 of record CAURZM010000022.1, read on the forward strand.
TTATCTTGAGCCTAAAATTTATACAAAATTCTACGATTTGGAATTTTGATGAAATTTCTGCAGCTACCAGCTCCCGCTAGCACCGCCTCCGCCGAAGCTTCCGCCGCCCCCACTGAAGCCACCTCCGCTAAAACCGCCATTTCCTCCAAATCTGCCAAAATTCCCAGATGAGCCGCCTCTCATGCGCGATGAGCGCGCGATTTCGCTTATGATGTCCGCGCTCGAGATTATATCCTCGTCGCTTCTTCTGCGACGCGTCACGCGGCGGCTTAGTAACGCGAAAAGCAAGACCGCAAAAAGTACCATAAAGATCGCAAAGTCCTTATTGCTCGGATCCTGCTGCGCGTTGGCGTTAAGGGGGTCAAATTTTATATCGCCGCCTTCGATCGTGCTGATGATCGCCGAAATCCCGCTAATGACGCCATTTTCGTAATCCCCCTGCCTAAAATAGGGCAGAATTTTATTGCTGATGATGCGTTTGGAGCGCATATCGGTTAGCACGCCCTCTAGCCCGTATCCGACCTCGATACGCACTTTATGCTCGTGCGGAGCGACGAGCAGCAGTACGCCGTTGTCGCGCCCTTTTTGCCCGATACCAAGAGCGCGCGCCTGCTCTACGCCGATTTCCTCGATAGAGTAGTCTCCGAGCGATTTTAGGCTTACGAGCATGATCTGGTTTGTGGAATTTTTATCGAAAGTCGTTAAAATTTCATTCAAGCTTTCTCTCGCGGCTGGGCGTAAAATGCCAGCCTCATCGATTACAGCGGTGCCGTTTGGGCGGGCCAGATACTCGCTGGGTGCGGCAGTGCTGATTACAAATAGCGCCATCAGGGCAAAAGCAAATCTCCAAGCCACTCTCATCGCAGTTCTACCAAGGTCTCTTCTATCTCGTTATTTTCGCTATCTTTAGGCACTCGCATGGCTAGCTCGCACAGCGCGTCCATCGCCTTTAAAACAGCAGGCTCAAGGCCTTGCATGCTGGGGTTAAATTCCGTCGTGATACGTTCAAACTCGCTCTTAGAGATAAACTCCGCCGCTCGTGCGCCGCAGATGATATGAGCGCAGCGCTCGCGGACGCAGACACAAAACATTATCGCTTCTTTTACGCTGCCGTAGCGCTCGTAAAATTTTTGCATCGCAAACTCGCCAGAGAGCCGAAACCTGCGAGATTTAGGCGTGATTATAGTTAAAAGCGTGGGACATTTAGCTAGCAGAACTTTAATCGCAATGAAGCTAAGCGCTACGATCTGCAGTAGCTCAGCTTTGCTTATTTGCGGCACGAAGCACATAACGATGCCGATCGCAAACGCCGTCACTGCCGCTGCGCTATAGCTAGCTTCGCAGTCCTCGCTTGCTTCGCGCGCGACCACGCAGACGATCTGCGCACCGCTTGCAGCTTCGGCTTTCGTGATTAGCTCGTGGATTTCTTGCTTGCACTGCTCGCTTAGCATTTGCCGCCTTTAGCGTTATTTAAACGAGACGCTAGGGGCTTTTTGGCTTGAGCTATCAGCGCTAAAGCTAGGTTTGGCGCCGCCTAGTCCTACAATGCGCGCGATGATGTTTGTAGGGAAGGTTCTAATTAGCTTGTTGTATTCCTGCACCGAAGCGATGTAGTCCTTGCGCGCTACAGCGATACGGTTTTCCGTGCCTTCGAGCTGATTTTGCAAGTCGGCGAAATTCTGATTTGCCTTAAGATCCGGGTAGCGCTCGACTACCAGCATCAAGCGCGATAAGGCCGAGCTAAGCTCACCTTGAGCGCCGTTAAATTTCGCAAACGCTTCCGGATCTTGCGCTAAACTTTCTGCATTGATATTGACAGCAGTTGCCTTAGCGCGGGCATTTATAACGCCTTCTAAGGTATCTTTTTCATGGCTAGCGTAGCCTTTGACGGTTTCTACGAAATTTGGAATCAAATCGGCGCGACGCTGATATTGATTTTGCACCTGACTCCACGCGGCCTTAACTTCTTCATCTTTGCTTACGAGTTTATTGTAAACCGGCACTGCAAATATCGCAAACGCAATCGCCGCAATCACTAAGACGATTAGGGCTTTGATTAAGATATGAAGCCCTCCTTTTTGGCCCGGATACTCTCCTCCGCCAAAGCTCTCGCCTCGCGCGGATAAGCCTTTATCGTCGTAACCTATACGCTCGTTATTTTCTCCTTGCAGCTCTTTCATTGAAATCTCCTTGGGATGTTGGAATTTAATTTGACTAAAATTTCATATTCGATCGTGCCAAAGTGTTTTGCCCAAATCTGCGCATCGTTCAGCACACAGATGCGCTCGCCGCCGAATTCCGCGCAGAAGCTATCCATCGACATTTTTCCGAGCATTTTTTGCCCGCTTGCAAGCGCTAGCTCGCCCTCGCCGTCGTAGCGAAATAGCCCGTCTGCGTAGCCCAGATCGTATGTGCCGATCTTCATATCGCGTGGCGCTTCAAATTTCGCGCCGTAGCCCACGCGCTCGCCTTTTTTCAGTACGCGTGAGCTGATCAGATCGGCATAGAGCTTTAGCACAGGGCGTAAATTTAGGCTCTCGTCAAATTGTGGATATCCAAATTGCGCCATGCCTACGCGCACATATTCGTCCTCAAAGCCCGCACTTCGCTCGATAGCTGCGGAGTTGCTCGAATGAAATTTTAAATTTCTAAAGCCCGCGGCGGCGGCTTTTTGCCTCGCAAGGCGCTTAAATTCTATGAAATTTTGCCTTTGTGCGAAAAAATCGCCGCTTAGCTCGTCGCTTGCGCGAAAGTGTGTAAAAAAACCACGAAGCTTAAATCCGCCCTCCTTGCATAGCCTAAGCGCCTCATCTAGCTCGCTCGCACCGATGCCGTTGCGGTGCATAGCAGTATCTGCAGCGATATAAATTTTAAGCCCTCGTTTAAGACGTGCGAAGTAGCTCAGATCATTTACCGCGTAGCAAAAACGCTCATCCTCGTCCCCGCGCGGAATGTGCGAGAGCACTAAAATTTCATCAAATAAATCCGCAATCTGCGCAGCTTCCGCAGCACTTCGCGTTACGGCGCGTACGAAGCCTAGCTTTGCCGCTTCCTCGCAGCAAAGCCTGCAGCCATGGCCGTATGAATTATCCTTGGCTACTAAAAATACTCGCTCCGCTCCACCTACTTTGGCGGCGATTTGCGCTAGATTGTGCGCATAAGCGGCGCGATCTAAGATGATCTCAGACATCGAAGTCTAGCCCGTAAGTGCGGTATAAATATGGCAGCAGCTTGCGCGCAGCGTAGTCGTAGCCGTAGAATTTCGCATAAACTTCTTTCAAGCTAGCCGCACCTGCACGCTCAAAATCAAATACGTCGGTACCTGCGATCTTTGGTACGCGCTCATCTAAGAATTTAAAAAATTCCGCTCTCGCAGCCAAAAGCTCTTTTATATTTTTTTCAACCTCTTGCTTTTCAGATTCGTTCATCTCTGATCCTTTAAATTTTCTAGTTTACCTAAAAATACGCGCTGCATCTCGTCGCGAAACTCGGGGCTGCTGGCCTCGAAGCGAGTTACGATCACAGGCGTGGTGTTGCTTGCCCGTACGAGCGCCCAGCCGTTATCAAACCGCACTCTGATGCCGTCAATTTCGATAATATCGCGGATGGGCGGCAGCTCCGCGATACCCGCGTGGATTTGAGCTTTAAGAGCCTCGATGATCTTAAATTTTGCCTCCTCGCTCGTATTAAATTTAATCTCGTCGGTGCTAAAAACCCGCGGCAGTTTGTCTAGCTCGGCGTCTAAATCATAGCCCTTAGCTACGAGCTCAAGCACGCGCATCATCGCATATACGCCGTCATCAAAGCCGAAATATCGCTCCTTAAAATAAATATGCCCGCTAACCTCGGCGGCAAGATCGATACCAAGCTCCTTCATCGCCTTTTTGATATTGCTGTGGCCCGTTTTACCCATGAAGCTTTTGCCGATCTTATCGATGGTATCATACATCGCTTGAGAGCATTTGACCTCACCTAGGATGCGCGGGTGGTGCATATTTAAGGCAAGCAGGCAGGCTAGCTCGTCGCCTTTGATGTTGCGGCGCGGTGTAAGCACGGCGATCCTATCGGCATCTCCGTCAAAGCCAAAGCCCAAGCTCACGCCGTCTTGCTTCATCGCGGCTTTAAGATCTGCTAAATTTTTCTCCTCGCTGGGGTCTGGGTGGTGGTTTGGGAAATTGCCGTCCGGTTGCGGAAATAAAACTTTAGCGTTTAGCTCTAGCCTTTCGACGATTTTAGTAACGGTAACGCCTGCAGCTCCGTTTGCGCAGTCAATGATAAAAGGCGCGGCAAAGCCCTTAAGAGCCGCAAATTCCTTCTCAAAATATGCTAAATACTCGCTTAAGATGTCGTACTTCTGGGTGCTTGTATCGGTTGGAATTTCAAAATTTGAACCGATCAGCTCTCGCACCTGCGCACCTAGACGCTTTAAATCCTCGCCAAAGAAGCTATCTGTGCCGATCGTAATTTTAAAGCCGTTGTAATTTTTGGGATTGTGCGAGCCGGTGATCATTACGTTTGCGTCAAATTTATGCGTAAATACGCTAAAATAGCCTACCGGCGTCGGCAGCAAGCCGATATTATAAACCCGCAACCCGGCGAAATTTAGCCCGCTTACGAAATAGCCGAAAAGCTCATCCGCGCTAAGACGGGCGTCGTATCCCACGCTAACGCGCTCAAGCCCGAGATTTGCGATATGTTTGCCAAGCGCGAAGCCAATGGTTTTTACGCTGCGCTCGTTTAGCTCCTCGCCCACGATACCGCGAATATCGTATTCTCTAAAGATATCTTCGATCATAAAATTCCTTTAAATTTAAATCGCGGTATTTTATAAAAACTTGCTTAATATTTATATTATAAATGATAAAATCGCCGCTAAAATTCCAAAGGATGGTTATGAAAAAATTTATTCTAGCAGCGATTTTAGCGGCTTTTGCTTTTGCGGGCGATTACGAGCTCGTAGGTAGCGTAAATACTTCGTTTAGAATTTTTGGCAAAGACGATCGCATCGAAGTTATCGCGGTTAAAGATCCTAAGGTTGATGGAGTGACCTGCTACGTCTCTTACGCCAAGAAAGGCGGCGCCAAAGAGATCATCGGCGTGGAGGAGGACCGCTCCGAAGCTTCTGTGTCGTGCGTGCAGACAGCGCCTAAAATCATCATCAAAGAGGAGCTGAAGAAAGAGGATATTTTTGAAAAACGCAGCTCGTTGATCTTCAAAAAGACCCATGTAGTTAGGCTTTACGATGCGGTGCAGAGCTCGCTAATCTATTTGGTTTATTCAGACAAAGTGATTGACGGCTCGCCCAATAACTCGATCTCGGCGATCCCGTGCCATCAAGCCGTGGGCGACGTGTGCGAGCTCGCATATACCCAAGGCAAAAAATAATAATAAGGAATTCCGCAAAGATAAAATTTTATCGCAGCGGAATTTTAAATTAGAAATTACGCGATGAGATGACGCATGAAATTTACATAGAATTTTACCAAATTCTGCAGCATTTTACAAAATTTATCCGCGCCGTTAAATTCCTATGCGAATGCCTAAGGCGAGAATTTTACCGCTTTATCAAAGCATCTTAATGAATATTCGCGCTACGCTAGTAGGCGTGCGCTTGCAGGTCGTAAAATGAAAAATTAAGCAATTTTTGCTAAAATCTCGCGATTTTGAAAACCCTCGTAAATCTAAAGGAAATCAATGAAGACATTTTTTAGTATGGAGTGCGCGTCAGTGATGCTACTGATTTTGGCGCTAGCCTGTGCGATCGCCACTTTCGTAGAGACCGCTTACGGCACGGAAGTAGCTTGGGCGATGGTTTATTCTACTGCGTGGTTTGGCGCGCTGATGGTGCTTTTGGGAATAAATTTAACCTACAATATCTATCGCTACCGCATGATTAAGCTTCGCACGCTGCCTGCGCTAATCTTTCACGCAAGCTTTTTGTTTATGCTTGTTGGAGCAATTTTGACGAGATATTTCGGCTTTGAGGGCAATATCCATATAAGAGAGGGCGGAGAGAGCTCGATCGTAACGACCAAAGACGAGGTCGTTCAGCTTCTTACTTTAGGCAATGACGGCGAGTTTATATCTGCTGACGAGAGTAAATTTTTAAACGGCGCAGGACGGATGAACTTCGATCTCAATCTAGACGTAGAGGGCAGAATTGCAAATTTAAAATTTAAAGAGCTCGTAGAACACGGCGAGCTAAAATGGGTGCAAGATCCGACCGGACAGGCTCCTGCGCGCGTGGAGCTATTATTTTCCAACAACATTGGCAGCCAAAACGTCTCCTTGCAATCAGGCGAAAGCATGGAGATAGGCGAGCTTAGTATCACTTTTAACGCTGAGCCTAAGAGTAAGAATTTCATCTACATAAAATCCAAAGACGGCAAATTTTATCTAAACTCAAGTCTTGATATAAACGCCACTAAAATGGCTGATATGAGCACTGCGCCGCTTAAGAGGAACGAGGATAATCCGCTAGGCAATCTCTTGCTTTATAGCTTCGACGGAATAAATTTCGCTCCCGTTAGCTTGCTTAGCTCCGCGGTCGAGAAATTTGTCCCGGTCGCTGAAAATTTACCTGGTGAGCCCGGCGTAGTAGCTACGCTAAGCTTTGCGGGACAGAGTCGCGAAATCTACGTGCCTAGGGATTCGCATGGCGCTAGCTATAAGGTGGGTGATAAGAATTTCATCGTAGCCTTAGCGCCAAAGATGCTTCATCTGCCTTTTAAAATCGCGCTTCGCGACTTTGTGATGGATCGCTATCCAGGCACCAATTCGCCCTCTGGATATAAAAGCGAAATCACGTTAAAAGACGGCAATTCGAGCTTTGATTATGATATTTTTATGAATCACGTGCTCGATTACGGCGGATACCGATTTTTCCAAAGCTCATACGACACGGATGAGCGCGGCACCGTGCTTTCGGTCAATAAAGACCCCGGTAAAGTTCCAACTTACATCGGTTATTTTTTGCTTTGCGTAGGGATGTTTTTTAACTTTTTCAACCGGGGCTCGCGCTTTTTCAAGCTCTCGCGCTTAATTAGCGAAAATACGCATCTTGCTAGAGAAAAAGATGTAAATTCTAAAAATTCCGCGTCTAGCTCGGTGCCCGTAAGCCCCGCAGAAAGCTCTGCATCAAAACGCGCCAAAAAATCGCGACGCGGTACTAAAGGTGCGGCATTGGCATTAGTAGGCGCATTGGCTTTGAGCTTGGCTGCATTGTATCCTAGCACAGCAGATGCCGAACAAACCTCCACGACTCAAAATTCTACTTCGCAAAAATCCGCCTCAAATGCAGCCGCAGAAAATTCAGCGCCGCAAAGCCCGGCTAGCGTGCAAGATCCGGCTTCGCAGAATTCCACGCAGAATTCCGCCGCTGAAAATTCCAAGCAGAGCTCCGCTTCGCAAGAATCTGCAGCGGAACAAGACTCCGTCCCGCCGCATAATTTTTCTACTATGGGAGGCGAGCTAGCTGTGCCGAAATTCGATCCTAAATTTAGTGAGGGTCTAGCAAGCCTCGTGATTCAGGGATTTGATGGGCGAATGGAGCCTTTTGATACCGTTTCTAGGGAGCTTTTAAATAAAATTTACCGAGCCGACAACTACAAGGCGCCAAATGGCGAAATTTTAAACCATAACGCCGCTGCGCTTTCGTTTATGCTAAATCAAAGCTACTGGAGGCGTGCGCCGATCATCAAGGTTAGCGAGCCGGAGCTTAAGAAAATTCTAGGTATGGATGAAAAGCAAAGCCACGCCAGCATGATGGATTTTTTTGAATTTAAAGGCGGCGAGAGCTACTACAAGCTCGATAAAATGGTCGAGGAAATCAACCGAAAGCCTTTGGGCAATCGCGGTGTGCTAGATAAAGAGATCATCAAGGTAAATGAGCGCGTAAACGTCTTTTACTCGGCGTTTATGGGGGATTATTTTAGAATTATTCCGGTTAAGAACGCTAAAAATAACGAGTGGCTTTCGCCGCTATATCTAGGCGATGCGCTGGATCAAAACGAATCAACTGAAGTTAAAAAGATGATGGGGATATTCGTTTCGTCCGTGGTCTATGCCCAAGAAAGCGGGGATTGGAGCGGCGCGGAAAAGATGCTAAGCTACGTCAAAAAATACCAGGCACAAAACGGCGCAAACCTAATGCCTAGCGAGAGCGCGATAAAATATGAAATTTTATTTAATAAGGCTAAAATTTTTTCTCGCCTCTTTCCGATCTACACTATCTCAGGATTTTTGCTTCTGATCTTTATCTTTTTGCGGATGATGAAGCCCGCCCTTCGCTTAGGCGGCGCGTTTAAGCTAGTTTACGTCGTAAATATCGTCGCTTTTATCGCGCATACCGCGGGTCTTGCGCTGCGCGGCTACGTCTCGGGGCACGCGCCGTGGAGCAACTCGTATGAATCGCTCATCTACATCGCGTGGGCGCTGTCGCTAAGCGGAATATTTTTCTCGCGCAAATCCGCTATTTCGCTGGCGCTAACGTCAATAATGGCGGGCATAACGCTGATGGTGGCGCATCTTAGCGACATCGATCCGCAGATCACCAACCTCCAGCCCGTATTGAAGTCGCACTGGCTTACGATCCACGTCTCGGTAATCACCGCGAGCTATGGATTTTTAGGCCTTTGCATGCTGCTTGGAATTTTCACTCTCGTGATGTTTTTATTTGATAAGAAAAGCCCCGAGATTGCGCGCAATATCACGGAGGCCACGCATATCAACGAAATGTCGATGATCCTAGGTCTTTGCTTGCTGACGGTGGGCAACTTCCTAGGCGGCGTGTGGGCGAACGAAAGCTGGGGGCGCTACTGGGGCTGGGATCCGAAGGAGACCTGGGCGCTCATTACGATTTTCATCTACGCAGTGGTCGTGCATTTTAGATTTATGCGCAAGCTCAACAATCAATTCGCTTTTGCCGTAGCCTCGATGTTTGCGTATTTTAGCGTCATAATGACCTATTTTGGTGTAAATTTCTACCTAAGTGGCATGCACTCATACGCTAGCGGCGAGCGCATTCCGGTGCCTGGCTGGGCGTATGTGATGGTTGCATCGATGATAGCTCTTGCAATCGCGGCGTATTTTCGCTCGGGCAAATCGGCTAGACTTTAAAACCCCGTAGAATTTTATAGAATTTTACGATTCGCGATTGCGCTAAATTTTAAAATTTTGCATCGCGACAGAATTCTTTGATGCTTGAAATTTTAAGACGTCGTAAAAATTTTAATGATTTGGAATTTGCACCGCTATGGGGTTTTAATGTTTTAAATTTTACTTCTAGTGGAATTTTTTCATACGACGGAAGCGCGACGTAATTTAGAATTTTAAAATTTCAGCTAGCGCGCTAGCGTAAAATTCTGCCCTACTGCCGCCATGACCGAGCAGTGAAATTTTAAAATTTGATTTTATAAATTCTATGCTCATTTTTAAATTTAAAATTTAAAATCTCGCGCTTTATGAAATTTTATTTATTATGTCGAAATTTTAAAATTTTGCATGCCATTGTCGCAGTAACTTTTGCGCGATAAAATTTTAAAATTTTAAATTCCGCGCCATGATAGAATATGATAAAATTTGAAAATTTATAAAATTTTAAACCGCGAAAACGCCTCGCTAGGCATTAAAATTATCTTAAAATATAATTTAGCTCGCAAGGTTAAGCTAAATTTCTGCTTATAATAATATTGATTTAATCTTTATTTGGCTAAAATTGACGCTTGTCAATTTCTTAATTTGAAAGGATAAAGATGTCTGATCTAAAACAGGATAGACGAGGCTTTATCGGGCTTACTTTCGGCGCGGTTGCCGCTGTGGGTGGCGTTTTCGCACTCGTGGGGATGAAGAAATCGTGGGATCCGCTACCTAGCGTGCGCGCCGCCGGCGTCACTACGGTTGATCTAAGTCCGATCAAAGAGGGCGAGCTGTATCAAACTCAGTGGCGCAAAAAGCCAATTTTCGTGCTTAAAAAGACTGCCGATATGCCTAAAAATGATGCCCGCGACGTCGTCGTAGGGGATGCTAGATATACGCTTTGCATCGGGCTTTGTACGCATTTGGGCTGTATTCCTAGCTACAAGCCATCGACGCAACAATTCATTTGTGCATGTCACGGCGGGATTTTCGATGCTAACGGCGTAAACGTATTCGGTCCGCCGCCACGTCCTATGGATATACCGCCCTTTAAAATCGACGGAACGAAACTCGTTTTAGGCGAAGAGGGCCCCGAATACCAAGCCCTAAAGCAGAAAGCATAGGAGGCGCAGATGGCACATATAAGAAAAGCTACGGGAGTTTGGGATTGGTTCGACCAAAGGCTCGCCGTAACGAAATTTTTCAAGGTGATGGTAAGCGAGTATTGGATTCCTAAAAATATCAGCTTCCTTTGGGCGATGGGCGTTATTTTGATGACGCTATTTATAGTTTTGTTCGTTAGTGGACTAATGCTCGTGATGTATTACAAACCGGATGTAGGCTTAGCCTTTGATAGCGTAAATTTCACGATTATGAAAGAGGTCGAATACGGCTGGCTATGGCGACATATCCACGCAGTATCGGCATCGGTCGTATTTTTGATCTTATACATTCATACTTTAGTAGCTATATATTACCGCTCGTATAAGCAAGGGCGAGAGATGATTTGGGTAAGCGGAATGCTGCTTTTCATCATCTTTTCGGCCGAGGCTTTTAGCGGCTATATGCTTCCATGGGGGCAGATGAGCTACTGGGCAGCGATGGTTATTACGAATTTATTCGGCGGAATTCCAGTAGTTGGCGACGCGATAGTAGAGTGGATTCGCGGCGATTATGCTGTTAGTGATCCGACGCTGACGCGATTTTTTATGCTTCATGTCTGTTTGCTACCTCTCGTGGTGGTTGCGGTGCTGGCGGTGCATTTTTATTCGCTTAGATTTCCGCATGTAAATAACCTAGACGGCGAGGAGATTGACTTTGAGCTCGAGGGAGAGAAGTATCTGCAGGGCAAAACTAGCGAAAGTAAGGTAATTCCGTTTTGGCCTGGCTTTTTGGCGAAGGATTTTTTCTACGTCAGTATCTTTATGATATTTTTCTTTTATCTAGTGGGCTTTCACTTCGATTTTGCGATGGATCCGATAAATTTCGAGCCGGCAAACAGCCTCAAAACCCCGACGCATATCTATCCGGAATGGTACTTCCTCTGGGAGTATGAAATTCTGCGCGGATTTTACTTTGATGTAGGACCGCTTAAGGCCGCCGACATCGGGCTTATCGCCTTTGCATTTGCTGGAGTTTCGCTATTTTTTATCCCGTTATTTGATCGCAGCAGCGTAGTAGCGCCTGCGCACAAAAACAAGGCGTTTTTCATTTGGTTTTGGGTTTTGGTAATCGACATGATCCTGCTTAGCCTTTTCGGCAAGCTCCCTGCAGACGGCGCGGAGCTTGGTATCGAAAATAAATACTGGGGCTTTGCTTTATCGATCGTCTATATTGGATTGCTCGTCGTAGTGCTTCCGCTAATTACAATTGCAGAAAGAAAGAGGGTCTAGCCATGAAAGAGATAAGAACCCTAATCTTAGTGCTTTTTTGTGTGGGAATTTTATACTGGTTTATCGAGCCTTATGCTCATACTAAGCTTAGCCCGCACACCGATCCGGTAAATTACGACTTTGCAGCAGGCGATACGGCTTTAGCCGCGCATAACGTAGCCGCAGCAGAAAGCGCTTTGGCCGCAGCTGAAAAGGGTGGAGATGAGACGATGATAAAAAATTCTAAAAAAGCCCTAGTCAGTGCGAAAGAGCAACAAGACAAAACGGTGCTTTTTTGGGATGAGATAAATAAAATCGATCTTAGCAAAGGCGATGCCGTGCGAGGCGCCGAGACCTTTACAAATGCAGGCTGCACCGCATGTCATGGAGTAAAAAGTGCAAATATCCCCGCTCCTATGGACGCGGCAAGCGCCAGTGCCGCATACGGCGTCAATCCGCCAGATCTTAGCAGCACAGGCTATCTATACACCGATAAATTCTTAGCTGCGCTCATCAAAGATCCGATCATGGCTCTTAAGCTAGATCAGAAATTTGGTGACGAAAAGCCTTTTCCGATGCCTGGATTTTTCGGTGCGGGCGGTGATCTAAATCAAGAGATTGCCGATATCATAGCCTATCTAAAATCGCTCGTTCCTAGCGAGGATAAACTAATCGCCTCTGAGGCTGTTGCTAGCGGCATCAAGCAAGGCACCGAACTAGACGAAGCGCAGAAAAAATTCCTTTTAAGCAAGGCAGTTTTTGAGGATGCTTGTCTGAGATGCCACGACGTCAAATATGATAAGCTCTTTGCATCCAGCGACAAGGCTAGCTTGGCTGCATATATGGGCTCGACGCCTCCAGATCTTTCGATGATGATCCGTTCTAAGGGCGCCAACTATCTGCACGAGTTTATCAATGATACGCAAAAGAAGCTTCCAGGCACCTCGATGCCGCGCGTAGGCTTGAACGAAAACGCTGAAGCCAAGGTTGTGGAGTATCTAGCTGACGTAGGCGATAGCAAAAAAACTGAGCGTGAAGCTACAACTATAAATATTATGATTTATTTCTTGATCCTTTCTGTTTTTGCAGGTCTTTGGAAAAGCAAAATTTGGTCGAAACTTCATTAAAATTTTAGCAGTCGGATTAAAATCCGACTGCCGTTTAAAATTCCGTCATATCCTAAATTCTATTAAATTCCATCTATCAAAAAGCTCTTGCAATTGAGAATTTAGCCGCTTTCGTGCTTTATGATAACCGCTTTTTTTATTACTTTTTAAGATTTTTCTACATATAATTGCCGCTCGATTTTGAAATTTAATGTATGAATTCAACTCAAGAAGGTTAAGATGAAATTTTTTAAATTTGCGGTTTTAGCTCTAATTTTTCCGCTTGCTATGCTTTTTGCGGATACGGATTATCGTGCCGAAGCAGCGACGATAAAAGAGAAATTTGCTCAAGCGATCAAGCTTTATGTTGATGGTAACAATTCTGAAGCTAGAAAAATAACCCAAGAGGCGTATTTTGGGCATTTTGAAAATCTAGAAGCTGGCATCCGCATAAATTTGGGACAGAAAAAATCCTACGATATGGAGAAGCAATTCGGCGATATCCGTAAAGCGATCAAGGCGGAAAAGCCGCTAAATGAGATCCAAGCGATGATCGATAATCTAAATCGCGAGATTGATGAGGTTCTGCCTGTGATTGAATCGGGTCATCGTCTCGTAGCCGAGTATCAAGACGGAGGCGACGGCAGCACTTCTGCGCCAGCCTCAGGCGGGAATTCTGCAGCATCCGGTACAACTTCGCCTTGGATGAGCGTCTATACGGAATTTAAAACTGAGCTGGATAACGCTAAAGCTGCGTTTGATAAAAAAGACACTGCTGCGCTAAAAGCTGCGCTAAATCGCGCGAAATTTGATATCTACCGCAACGAACGCCTAGAAGAGGCGGTACGAAAATATGTCTCGTCTCAGACCGATCAATCAATCCAGCAGATCATCGGAAATCTATTGCGCGAGGATGCGGATACGGATAAATCAAAATTTGACGAAGCGATAAACGCCCTAGATAATCTAGCATTAAAAGCCGTAAATGATTTGCCGCAAGAAAGCTACTCCATAGCACCACAGACTGCGTTAGCACAAAGCGATACTAGTGAGGATGAGGGCAAGGATTTTACACCGATCGTGCAAAATATCAAAGACAAAATGGCTAAGGTTTTGCAGCTTTACGAGAGCGGCAAGGTTGATGATGCGATCGACGAGAGCGGCAATATCTACTTCGACGAATACGAAGAGAGCGGTATGGAAAATATCGTCGGTGCTAAAAATACTCAGCTCAAGCTAGACACCGAAGCAAGCTTTAATAAAATTTCGGCTCTTATGCGCGCGGGCGCTTCCAAAGAGCAGATCGTAGCGGCGCAAAATAAGCTATTTGATCAGCTTACCCAAAGCCTAGAGCTAACGAAAAAATCAAGCAATTGGGATCTATTTTTATACGCGTTTATCATCATTCTGCGTGAAGGATTTGAAGCGCTCATCATCGTAGCCGCAGTCATCGCTCTACTTATAAAATCCGGCAACTCAAAACACCTAAATATCGTTTACAGCGCTCTTGGCGTCGCGGTTGTGCTAAGTATCGCTACGGCTTATGGGCTAAATTATATCTTTGGTAGCGAAAATGCAGGGCAAACGCGCGAAGTGATGGAGGGCGCAGTGATGTTAATCGCCGTAGTTCTGCTATTTTATGTGGGCTTTTGGCTTCTTTCAAATGCAAGCTCCAAAAAGTGGAGCGCCTATATCCAAGGTCAAATTTCAAACAGCCTAAGCTCGGGCGATAGCAAGATGCTTTGGTGGACGGTATTTTTAGCGGTTTATCGCGAGGGTGCAGAGACGGTGCTATTTTATCTGGCACTACTTTTCGATGCTAAAAGTCCGGCAGCTACCAGCATGGTAGCAGCAGGCTTTGTAGCTGGTCTAGCGGCTCTTATTATAGTTTATATCGTCATCAAAAAATTCTCGCTTAAAATCGCTATCAAGCCGTTTTTCATCGCTACATCGGTCATTATCTTTTATATGTCCGTCGTATTCGTGGGCAAGGGCGTGATGGAGCTAGTCGAGGGCAAGGTATTTGTGCCTACCGTAATAGACGGGCTTCCTACGATTACGTGGATAGGATTTTATCCTTACGTCCAGAGCCTTGTGCCGCAAGCAGTGATGATCGTGCTTCTAATCGTAGGAATTTTAATCTTAAAAAATAAGCAAAAAAACAAATCTTAATAAGGAGAGAAAAGATGAAAAAGATTTTTTCAGGTATGTTGGCACTAAGCCTAGCCTCTGTTATAGCAATGGCGGGAGAGCATCCAATCGGCGAGCCGATTGAGCAAAATGGAATGGAGATCGCTGCAGTTTATCTTCAGCCTATCGATATGGAGCCTAAAGGCATTGATCTAGCTCCTAGCAAGGCGGACATCCACCTTGAGGCAGACATCCACGCCATTAAAGGCAACGCAAACGGATTTGGCGAGGGCGAATGGATCCCTTACCTAAAGATTGCTTACGTACTTAAAAACCTAGACACAGGCAAGATCCAAAAGGGAAATTTCATGCCGATGGTAGCTAGCGACGGCCCTCACTACGGCGCCAATATCAAGATGGTAAACGGCGTAGGCAACTACGAGCTAACCTATAACATCGAAAATCCAAGCGCCAACGGATTTGGCCGCCACGCAGACAAAGCGACCGGCGTAGGCAAATGGTGGGAGCCGTTCTCGGTTAAATACACCTTCCAATACACAGGCGCTCCTAAAGAGTAAATCATAGATGGCCCCGCCGAGTCCGTTTTCGGCGGAGCTCTAGCGGTATTTAGTTTAGCCGCACGCTTTAAATTTAAGGCGGGTTACTTTAGCCCGTTTAAATTTAAATGTTACGCCGTAGATAAAGCACATCGTTTTGCTTAAATGCGTTTAAGCTTACGAATGTTTTAAGCACAAAGTGGCAAAATTTTAGAATTTCAAGAGAATTAAAATTTTAAAATTTAGCGTAGCGCGAGGGCGAGACAAAACCAAAGCAAGAGCGAGGTGAAATTTCTCTTTGCGGGCGGCTCTCGCCGCTGCGAACTTTTTGCGAGCGGATTTGAAATTTTAAAATTTACAAAACGGCGTAGGTTTTAAAATTTTAAAATTTAAGCAATTATAGGCGATTTACGCGCATTAGGCTCGATGAGGATTTTTAATGACGATATTTTTTTATCACGTTAGCTTGGCTCTGTTTCCGCTCGCGTTTTTAAGCGCGTATCTGGGCGGCAGGCGCTTTATCAGCGCATCGTTTTTGCCCGCGCTTTTGGGGGCTGCATTCGGGGCGCTTTGCTTTAGCGCATTTGCGCGCTCGGCAAACGCCGATACGGGCAAGATTATATTTGACGCGCTCGCACTTTTAGCGCTGCTGGCGCTACTGCTTGCGTTTAGGCTTAAGCGATTCTATCTTACTGCCGCAGTTATTTTTGCTCTTGGTTGCGCGTATGGATTTGAATACCGCTTTATAGGGATGAATTTTAAAATTTTCTCCGGCGAGCTACTGGATAGCTTCAGCCTAACCAACCTCTTTATGGCGGTTTTAGGTGCGCTGGCGCTCATTTTATTCTATTTTATTTATCGCTCAGCTCTAGCGCGCGCGAGCAGGGGCGCAAAGCTGGCATCGTTTGCTCTTGCGTGGGTGTTTGCCTTCATCGCCAAAATCGGCTTTTTAGGTCTTGATCTGCGCCAGGCAGACGCGCCCAAAGCACTAGCTGCGAAGGGTTTTGAGGGGCTTTCAAACGCGATCGGCTCGTCCGAGTTTCTAAGCGTCATCGCTAAAATCATCCACTACAATAACTCCTATCTGACGCTAGCTCTTTGCCTTATAGCTGCGCTAATTGCTCTGCTTACGGCATTTCGTGCGCCAAGCCGAGTGTCTCGCGAAGCGGACATTATAAAATTTAGAGAGGTTAAAGCGGGCAGATTCGCCATTTTTAGAGATTTTAGCCTGATCTTATCGCTTGGGGTTTTAATCAGCTTTTTGGGGCTTTATTATATCTTGGTTGCTTCAAAACCACCTACGATCGATGAGCCTAAGATTATCGAGCCGCAAGGCGCGGAATTTATAATCGATGCAAACATCGTAAAGGACGGCAAGCTGCACCGCTTTGCCTACGTTACCGACGACGGGCATAAGGTGAGGTTTTTTCTACTAAACCGCTTCACGGACAAATTTGCCCCGGTCGCGGTTTTTGACGCGTGCTCAATCTGCGGCGATATGGGCTATATCAAAAAAGGCGACGAGCTCATCTGCATCGCTTGCAATGTGCGGATATTTTTACCGAGCGTCGGCAAACTGGGCGGCTGCAATCCGATTCCGCTGGATTATAAGCTAGAGGGGCAAAATATCGTCATCGCGCTTAAGACGATCGAGGACGGCGCATCCTATTTCTCGGAGATCGTGGATAAAAAAGTAATCGATCCGGTCAGTAGAAAAGAAATTTTAAACACCTCTAAATTTAGCTATCTTTACTACGGACGCACCTACTTTTTTGAAAGCGAAGCGAATGCAAACGCCTTCACCGCACACCCCGAGCGCTATGTAGATGAAAACGGCACGCTAAAGGAGCTTAAATAATGTTTTTACGCATAATCAAATCCTCCATTTTAAACTCCAGGGATAGCAAAATTTTAGCGTTTTTGACCATATTTTTATCGGTCTCGCTGATCGCTTGCATGCTAAATATCACGCTAAAAATCGGCGATGAGGTTGCTAAGGAGCTGCGCAGCTACGGCTCAAATATCGTCGTGCTACCGCGCTCGCAAAGCCTAAGCATCGAGATCGGTGGGCGCGAATACTCGCCGCTTAAAAACGATGATTTCTTAAAAGAGAGCGAGCTGCATAAGATCAAAGAAATTTTTTGGCGCAACAATATCACCGCCTTTGCGCCCTTTTTAACTACCCGCGCAGGGGATTACGACGTCGTGGGAACCTACTTTGAAAGGGACGTGGGCGTTAGCGACGAGCCTGATTTCAGATCGGGCGTGCGCTCGCTCTATCCGTTTTGGAGCGTAGAGGGGCAGTGGGTAAAAGACGGCGCCGAGAATGAAGTACTCGCAGGCGACGGGCTTGGGTTAAAGATCGGCGATACGGTTAAGCTTGGAGATTATGAGGTTAAGGTCGTTGGGATTTTGCACGGCGCAGAGGATGAAGCCAAAAAGCTGATTGCAAATTTATCTTTGGTGCAAAAGCTAACACACAAAGAGGGCCTCATCGCCAAGGCCGAAGTTAGCGCCATGACGATCCCCGAAGACGATCTGTCCGTAAAGGCAAGAAGGAGTCTCGATAATCTAGACGCCACAGAATACGACACATGGTACTGCTCAGCATACGTTAGCTCCATCGCATATCAGATCACCGAGGAGTATCCAAACGCAAGCGCCAAGGCGGTGCTTAGCGTCAGCGAAGCTCAAAGCGGCATCACGAAAAAAATTCAAAATTTAATGGGTGTCGTAAGCATCCTATCGCTGCTGATT
This sequence comes from uncultured Campylobacter sp., assembly GCA_963529625.1. Lineage (GTDB taxonomy): Bacteria > Campylobacterota > Campylobacteria > Campylobacterales > Campylobacteraceae > Campylobacter_B. Next base: position 18,093 of record CAURZM010000022.1, read on the forward strand.
TCAAGCATCTGCATCACGAGCCTACTAAGCAGCGAAATTTACAAGCGCAAAAAGGAGATCGGCTTGCTTAAGGCGCTGGGAGCGAGCAACTTTATGATCTATATCCAGTTCGCCGCCGAAATTTTCGTTATCTGCATAGCAAGCTCACTCGTGGGTGCAGTCGTGGGCTACGTGCTTAGCTGGGCGATCGCGTATCAAATTTTTGGCTCATTCATCGGTGTGTCGTTGATGGTCTTTCCGCTTAGCATCGTCTTTGGACTTCTTATTTGCATTATCGGCTCGATCTTGCCGCTACGCGGAGTGATCAAGCTACTGCCTGCGGAGGTGCTTTATGGTAGGAAATAACGGAGCGTTTTTCAGAGGCGCGATCTTTAAAAGTATCATCAACAGCGGTATCCGCAGCTTCGTGATTTTCATCGCGATCATGCTAGGCAGCGCAGTTTGCGCTGCGTTCGTAAATATCTACGCCGACATCGATAAAAAGGTCGCCAGCGAGCTAAACAGCTACGGCGCAAATTTAATCGTAAGCCCCGCAAATTTAGAAAATTCCCATATGGACGAAGCAGCGCTCGATGCGAAATTTGCTAAAATTCCAGCTCTAAAAAGCGCGAATAAATACCTTTTCGGTAGCGCAAATTTAGGCGTCAATTCAGGCATCATCATGGGCGTAAATTTCTCCTCTCTGCGCGATACGATGCCGTTTTTGGATCTTAAAGAGGGCTCGTTTATCGGCGTGGATTTCGACGATAAAAACGCTCTCATCGGGCAGGATCTTGCTAAGCTTTTGGGCGCGAAGCTCGGCGATAGTATCGAGATCACGCCGATCGGCTCAAACGAAACGAGCAAGGTAAAGATAAAAGGCATTGTCTATGACGGGCAGAAAGAGGACGGCATGCTGCTAATCTCGCTGCCGCTGGCGCAAAAAATTTTAAATCAGCCTGCGCAGGTAAATTACGCAGAAGCGATCGTAAGCGGCGATTTTAAGCAGCTTAGCGAAATTTCAAAGAGCCTAAGCGACGGGCAGATGAGCTTCGCGCCGATCGGCAAGGTATCCAAGACCCAGGGCATCATCTTAAATAAAATCAAGCTTTTGATGCTTCTTATCGGTATTACGATCCTTCTGATCACCTCGGTTTGCATCAACACGAGCCTTAGCTCGATCTTGCTTTCGCGCATCAAAGAGTTCGCGCTCATCCGCGCAATTGGCGCGAGCAAACAAAATTTGCTCCACCTAATCCTGAGCGAAATTTTAACCGTCTGCGTCGCAGGCTCGCTAGCCGGAGTATTCGTGGGATACCTGCTCGCGATCTTGCTGGGGCATCTGATATTTTCAAGCAGCGTGGATTTTAGGCTAATCAGCCTCTTTGCGGCGGTTGCGCTTAGCCTGATTTTTGCGCTCGCAGCAAGTTACTATCCGATCAAAAAGGCGCTGAATCCAAATTTAGCGAATCTATTAAGGGAATGACATGGAAATTTTAAAATTTGAAGGCATCTGCAAATACTTCGGCGAGGTCAAGGCTCTCGATAATATCAGCTTCGACGTTTTAAGCGGCGAGTGGGTCAGCATAATGGGCCCAAGCGGCAGCGGCAAGAGCACGCTCGTAAATATCCTAAGCCTGATGGACACCCCCACTGCGGGCAGATATATCCTAGGCGGAGCCGACGCGAGCGCGCTAAACGACGAGCAAATTTTAGAATTTCGCCGCAAAAAGATCGGCCTCGTGTTTCAGCAGTTTCACCTAATCCCTTACCTAACGGCCGTCGAAAATGTCATGCTAAATCAATACTACCACAGCTGCGTGGACGAGGACAGCGCCAAGGCAGCACTTGAGAAAGTGGGGCTCGGGCACCGTATCACGCACCGCCCTAGCGAGCTTAGCGGCGGCGAGCAGCAGCGCGTCTGCATCGCTCGCGCACTCATCAATGACCCCGACATCATCATCGCGGATGAACCTACGGGCAACCTCGACGAGGCCAACGAGCGCGTGGTTTTGCAGCTCTTTCAGACGCTTCGTAGCGAGGGCAAAACGCTGCTTTTGGTCACGCACAACGAAGAGCTCGGCAAATTTGCCGACAAAGTGGTGCGCCTAAGACACGGCAAGCTCGATCGAATAGAGCTTTTGGATCAAAGCACGATGAAACATCATCTAGGCTCGCAAGATAAAATTTCAGATCGCGATCCGAACGGAAGTGCTTCGCAAAGCTCTAGCGTCGAAACCGCGAACGAGCAAAATTCCGCCTCGCAAAGCTCTGGCGGCGAAGATCAGAGTGCTGAAAATTTTAACGGCGAAAATCAAGGTACTAAAAATTCAGGCGCGCAGAATTCCGGTGCGTAAAATTTAGCTCGCATGATGAAAAATGAAGCTACGTTAAGATTTAAAAATTTCGCCGCCTGCCCGCGCTCTTTTTGGATTCGTCTAAGGCTCACGCGAGCAGGTGCGGCTATTTGCTGCGCATGTCTTACCGAAGTTATTTGTCCCGAAAGATCAAACGCCGATGCAAAGTCGAGCGGAGTGGGTAAAAATTTAAAAAACCTAAATTTTAAAAGCCGAAATGCTACGAGTACGAATTTCGAGGCAGGTCGCTACATAGATTTTAGCGCGGATTACAACGCGGATCGCGACATGCGCCTCAACATAGATCGAGATATAATTTTCAACGCATACTGCGATATAAATTTTAGCGCAGATCATAGCATAAATTCTAATGCAGATCGCGATATAAATTTCGGCATAGATCGCGCCGCAAATTTTAAAATTTCAAACGCAAATTTAAAGGCCGATTTAGCGCGCCCGAAGGCGGGTTTTAGATGATAAAATTTTTAAATTTAAAAGTTGCTGCCGCCGTGCTCGCGCTGCTGCTCACAGGATGCGACGGATGGAAGCACCATCTAAGCAGCGACGGCACCTCGCTCGCCTCCAAGTTCGACCCCTCCGAGCGCACGCTAAAGATCGAGGGCAACGACAAGCCGCTCGTGCTGTTTTTCTACACTAGCGGCTGCGGCGCGTGCAAAGCCCAAGTGCCCGCGCTAAACGAGCTGCAAGCTAGCGGCGATGCGCTGATTATCGGCATTCTAGGCGACGGTAAAGGCTTAGAAGCCGACGCCGCGGTCGCTCGCGAAAAGGGGATAAAATTCCCAAGCGTCAGCGGTGCAAACTCCGTAAAATACTTTGAAACCATCGTGGGCGGAATTTTTGGCACCCCCACATCGGTGATCTACGATAAAAATGGCAAAGCGGTCAAAAAACTCATCGGCCTCTACCCTAAATCCGCCTTCGAAACCCAGCTCAAACTCATAAATTAACCCGCTCAAATAGGGCTAACATTTGGTAAATTTCGCTAAAATCGGCTTAATATTTCATCTTAAGGAAACGATATGTTTGCAAAAACCGCATTAGCAGCCGCTCTAGCCCTTAGTTGCGTACTCGCAGCGCCTTATAGCCCTACGATCACGACGCGATGATAAAGACGGCGCCGGGCGGCTCGCGCGCCCTGGATATCGGCGGCATCTACCGCTCCGTGGATAATCTCTGTGCCCATGCATGCGAGTATCCGCTAAGTTTCGACAGCGAGAAAGACGCTGAGGCTGCCTATCAGGATGCGCGAGCGCTTGAAGAAATTTTTAAATTTCTAAGTCAAGAGCTGTTTAAAAAGGATATCGACGCCAAGGACCGCTACGAGTTTGAGCATAAATTTGCCCGAATTTACGTCATTCAGCACAATTTCGACATCAAAGGCGCCGCGGAGAAAGCAGACGCGCTCTACGACAAGCTCGTGCAAGAAGCGCCAAAAGACGGCGAGATCCGCACGGAATACGGCGAGTTTTTATTAAACTCCTCCCGCGACCAAAAGGCGCAGCAGATGCTCTCAAGCGCGCTTGAGCTCGGTTCGATGCGTGCGCACCACGCTCTTGCGCTGTTTAGCCTGATGCATGACGACAAAGAGGGCGCGATTAAGCACTTGCAGGCTTACCTCTCGGCCTATCCGAAAAATAGCTCCGCCGCGCAGCTGCTCGAAGGGCTAAAAAACGGCAATATCAAGATCGAAAAGAAACAGCAATGAGCAAAAAATCCCTTGCCTTAGGCGCTGCCGCGATACTTTGCGGCGCGCTAAGCCTAAACGCCGAGGTTGCGGCGACGCAGAGCGCGCAAATAGATCTGAAATTTAACTCCGCAAATTTTACGCAAGAAAGCGTGATCGTAGGCGGCAAAAAGATAAAATTCCGCGCTTACAAAAACATAATCTACGTCGCAAAACCCGTAAGCGCACACTATCGGAGTATGAATATATTCATCCCGCAGCAGTATTTTGAGGGGCGCAAGAGCGGCAAATTTGACGCCGCAAGCGCGCCGATATTTTTGCCAAACGGCGTGGCGGCTACATGCCTGGCGAAGCGGGCGAGGTCAAAATAGACGAAAGCGGCAAGCCAAACGCGATCGCTACGGCGCTTTCGCGCGGTTACGTCGTAGCCGCTCCCGCAGCGCGCGGACGCACGCTAAAGGACGCAAACGGCGATTATATCGGCAAGGCGCCCGCGGCGATCGTCGATCTAAAGGCGGCCGTGCGGTATCTGAAATTTAATGACGCGGCGATGCCGGGGGACGCGAACAGGATCATCTCAAACGGCACGAGCGCGGGCGGAGCGCTCTCGGCACTTTTAGGCACGAGCGGGGACGAGACCGCGTACGAGCCGTATCTGCAGGAGCTGGGCGCTGCGAAGGCGAGCGATAAAATTTACGCGGCGTCGCTATACTGCCCGATCACAAATCTAAAGCACGCGGACGCGGCGTATGAGTGGATGTTCGGCGCGCAGAGCGAATATGAAAAGATGGATTTTAGCGGCTTTGATGCGGCGGGATTTAACGAGCGCGGCGAAAATTCTAGCGGCGCCGAAAAAAAATCCAAAAAAGGCGCGAATCAAAGCGCCGCAAAGCCCGCACGCAAAACGATTAGCGGCAAACTAAGCGCAGCGCAGATTAAAATTTCAGACGAGCTAAAGGCGCAATTCCCCGCCTATCTGAACTCGCTAAGCTTAAAGGATGGGGGCGGCCGCGCGCTAAGCCTGGATAAAAACGGCGACGGCAGCTTCAAAGATTATATAAACGGGCTCATATCGGCATCGTTTGCTAATTTTGCGGCGAAAAATCCGCGCACGAAGGCGCCCCTATACCTCGCCGCCAAGATCAAGGACGACGCATCGCAATCGCATATGCTTTTTTGGGGCTACACGACTGCCGAGCCGCGTGCCAAGACCCCGCCCGCATTCGACGGCTTTGCGCTTGAAAATCCCGAAAACGAGCTGTTCGGCAGCGCCAAATTTAACGCGGCACATTTTACGGATTTTGGCGCGATGAATGACCCCGCCAAAGGGGCGCTAATCGCAGGTGCCCAGCTCGTAGAGATGATGGATGCGATGAGCTTCGTGCATAGCGGAAACGGCGCGAAATTTTACCGCATCCGACACGGCGCGAGCGATCGCGATACGGCGCTTGCGATCCCCGCTATTTTGGCGCTTAGCTTGCAAAATGCGGGCAAGAACGTCGATTTTGCGGTACCTTGGGGGCAAGGACACGGCGGCGATTACGATCTTGAGGAGCTTTTTGACTGGATCGACGAAATAGTCGCGCGCTAGGCTTAACGGGCAGAATTTTACTTTGGAATTTAGAATTTTGCCCGCAGCTCCACCCTAAATTTTATCGCCTAAAGCTCGCTCTAGCGGATGCACCGAGCGGCGTAAAATTCTGCCGCAAAATTCTATCGCGCTAAAATTTTAGCGTCGCTGCAAAACGCGCAACGGCTTGAAATTTCGCAGCCACCATTCAAAAAATTCCACAGAATTTTATCGCGACAAAATGGCGCGAATTAAATTTTATCGGCCGCGGCGATTTATGACGCGGAGTTTTAGCGCGATCTGCACCCAAAATTTCGGCGCAATCAAATTCCGCAGGCTAAATTTAAATTTAAAAACCGAAGTATGCGATAAAATTTCACGGCGTTTATGCACTTCCGATCGCAGATATTTGAGCACGCAAGTATCGTGCATGAGCGCGCATTCGGCACGCGGGCGATTAAAATCCGCCAAAATGAACGCAAAAACCAAAGAAGCACGGTAAGCAGGCTAAATTTAAGGCGTGCATTCGCGATCTTCCGCAGGTTCAAGCCCGCTCTTGCTATCCATTCGGCCTGCTTCAATAATCCACTGGCACCCAAAAAGCGCCGTTTGGGGTCTGTATCTTTGCTCCGTGTGCATAAATTTCATAATTTAACGGCGCGCTTTTAAGCACCGCTTAGCCTATTAAAGACCAACGCACGCCGCGGCAGCATCGTTTCCTAAACCGGGTGTGCTAGTATCTTTGCGGCGGCGGCGCAACTCAGCGCTAAATTTAAACGCTAGCCCTCCTTGCGCCGCCACTCCAGCTCGCGTGCGGCGACACCCTTTGCGACGATGTCTAAACTCAAGCCGCTCCCTTGCCGCGCCGCAAAATAGCTTTTAAAATTTTAACGCCCTAGCCTTTTGCAATCTCGTAAAAACCGTCTTTAAAAACGACCTTTCCCGCATCCGCAAGGCGCTTTAAAAGCTGCGCGC
>CAURZM010000023.1:0-22771 GCA_963529625.1 uncultured Campylobacter sp.
CCCACTCAAGCTCCGTTTTACCCTCGCTAAAGGCCTGCTCGTACTCCTCGCCCCATTGCGCGCAGATGAGTCGCGCGATCTCAAAGTCACTCTTGCTCTCGCCCGCGGGCTTTACTAGCGGCTTAATCGCAAAAAGGTACTCGCTAGTCGAGTTTGCAAACTCGATATCCGTGCGCTCGCACTCCAGCGCTGCCGGCAGCACGATGTCGCTGAGTCTTGCCGTACTCGTCCAAAAGGGCTCGGTGGTGATGATCGCTTCTATCTTTTTCATCGCTTCGACCGCGCGGTTGATATCGGGATGGCGGGTGAAGGTCGAACCGTTGGCGTTAAACATCACGCGGATGTGCGGCATGACGTATTTTTTGCCGTTGCGCTCGATCTGCTTGCCCGGCTCCATGATCGCGTCTATGAGCCTGCTGTTTGGTATCTCGTGGTATTTGGCTTTGGCTAGCTTGCCTTGCGGGGCGATGTATTTTTCGTTTACCGCGGGATTAAAGGCCTGAAGCTTTGGCGCGATGAAGCTAATATCGGCGTTTTTATGCATCTGATCATTCATCACGTAGCCGCGCCCGGTCTTGCCGATGTCGCCTAGCATCGCTGCTAGCGCGATGAGCGCCCAGTACGCCATCTCGCCGTGGTGCTGTCGCTGTATCGCGTAGCCCGTGACGATGAGCGTGTCTTTTTTAGCTAGCGTATCAGCTAGGCTTTTTAGCTCCTCTTCGCTCACGCCGCAAATTTTACTCGCCCATTTTAGATCCTTTTTCACGCCGTCTTTCGCGCCCGTGAAATACTCCTTAAATTTATCAAACCCGACCGTGTAGCGCTCAATAAATTCCTTGTCGTAAAGCCCGTTTTCGTAAAGATATTCACAAAGCCCGATCAGCATCGCCGTATCGGTGCATGGGCGCACGGCGAGATAATGTGCGCCGAAATACTCAGCCGTTTCGTTGCGGTAAACGTCTATGCTGTAAATTTTCATCTCGCCTTTTTTAAATTTCTCTTTCATGATCTCGTAGTAGGCGTAGGAGTTATGCATCGGCACGCCGATAGCGATCTTGTTTGAGACGACTGGGTTCGTGCCCCAAAACACGATCGTTTTAGCCTCCTTTACCACGCCCTCCCAGCGCGTAGGATTATGCGTCGGGTCGATTGATCCCGTCACGTGAGGCAAAAACGCCGTCGCCGCGCCGTATGAGTAGCCGCCAAGCTCGCTCACGTAGCCTCCTAGCGCGTTTAGCATGCGCTTTGCAGTGCGCTGCGAGTGGCCGACCTTGCCTAGGCTACCCCACTGATAAAGCTGCCCGTATATGGCCTCTGAGCCGTATTTATCGAAGTTTTCTTTTAAAATTTTGGCGCTTAGCTTTATCGCCTCGTTCCAGCTAACGCGCACGAAGGGCTCTTTGCCGCGAAGATGGGGCTTTGGATTTGAGGGATCGGCTAGGAAGCTTTTGCGCACGTATGGGTATTTCACGCGCGTTTCGTTTTGGATGTGATCGCTTAGAGCGTTATTTAGCACCGTAGGCATCGCGTCGCCCTCGAATGGCTCGGTGCCAACGACCCTGCCGCCGATGGTTTGGACGTAAAACGCGCCGAATTTATTCGCGCAAAGCCCCATCTGCTCGTCAAATATCGCCTGCGCCGCAGCGTTAAACTGTTTCGCCTGCGCCGATGCCGCAGCCAGCGCGCCTAGTTTTAGAAAATCTCGTCTTTTCATGATTCTGCCTTAAATTTAAATTTGTTGGTTGATTTGGTTTAAATTTAGCGGGATTTATGGAGTTAAACTTTGCATTGTTTGCCTTTTATCGTATTACGCGACCTCGCGTCTTAGCGATAATTTTACGAAATTTAGGCTTAATTTGCCATTTATTTATCGCGTCGCGATGAAATTCTATTAGAGCTAAGCACTAGATAAATTCCACCGCGACTATTTGGGTCAAAAGCTATACGTAAGGCTTAGATTGAAGGTGCGCGGATCGCCGTAGATCATTCGATTAGAACCGATGCCCTCAAAATAGCGCTTATCGGTTATGTTATCGACGTTTAGCTGCACATCTAGGTTTTTACTCGCTTTGTAGCCTAGCATTACGTTTGCGATCGTGTAGGCTTTCTGCTCGATCCTGCCGTATGGCGAGTCGGAATAAATCTTTGAGCGATACATCGCGCCTGCGCCGATTCTAAATGTGCCGATCTCATATTTTGCAAAAAGATTTGCGCTGGTGCGGGAAGAGTCGCTGGCGTAGATATTGCCGTCAGCGTCTTTGGCTTTGTAGTGCGCTAGCCCCATGCTTAGGCTTAGCGCATCGGTGATTTTACCGTTTACGTCCGCTTCAAAGCCCCTGCTGGTTACTCCGCGACCCTGCCTGTAAGCGTAAGAATTTGTACCCGTGATATACTCGTCGGTGCGGATGCCGAGCTTATCTTGGATGATCTTAAAAACGCCCAGGCTTGCTTGCAGATCGCCGTCAAAATACTCGCCTTTGATGCCCGCTTCGTAGTCCTTGCCTTGGATGGGATCAAGATATTTATTGTTTTTGTCCTTGTAGGTTTGAGGTTTAAAAATACTCGTATAACTTGCATAAAGGGTATGATGATCGTCTAAATCATAGGTGATCCCTGCATATGGAGTAATTTCGCGGGTAAAATTTCTATTATCTGCTCCACCTGTAATTTTATATTTATAGTAACTCATCCGCGTTCCTAATAAGAGCTTTAAATCCTCGGTAATTGAGAGTTTATTCGCGGCATAAATTGCTTTTTGAATAGTTCGATCGGCATTATTTTGATCTACATACGGTAAGCGTGGATCTTCAATATGAAGGTCGTTAAAATTTATTCTAGTGCGCGCGGCATAAGCAAGGCCTGCTGGAGTGTTTCGACTATTCCAGTAGCTACTTACGTTATCGGATCCCTTTTTGTAGAGATTATACATCGCGCCAAATACGAATTCATGATCTTGTCCGAAAAGCTCATACGGGATATTTGCGTAGGCGTCGATGTTGTGGATATTTTCTTCGCGCTTGTTAGCATAAACGCTAAGATCGGCGACGTTTCCGATGCCGCCAGGGCCTACCCTGCCGCCATAATAGAGCAAATTTGAATCGGTATGAGCGCGACGAAACGAATAACTCAAGCTTAAACTCGCCTCGTTTGAGAAATATTGTTTAAAATCGGCATAAAAATCAAGCGTAGAGATGTCGTATCGCGTCCAAGGCTGAGAGAAAATTTTGTTTTTGCCAAAGTGCGTGCGCGTGCCGTCCGAGTTAAACGCGGGCATTCCGCCCCAGCGCGTGCCATGTCGGCGTAGCGTCTGATAAAATGAGCCAAAGCTCAGCCTTGAATCGTCCGTTACATCGATATCTAATACGCCATAAACGGCAGTATTGCGACGATTGTAATAGTCCATATAGGAGTGCGATCGTTCATGCATAAACGCTAGGCGTCCGCGCACCGAACCGCTTTGATTGAGCGGGCTTTGCACATCGGTTTTAAGCCCGTATTTGTCGTATGAGCCGCCGTTTAGACTTATATAACCTTTTGGGATGGTGGAATCTGCGTGCTTACGGATAAAATTTAAACTCGCGGCAGGATTTCCTGCGCCTGCTAATAATCCGTTCGCGCCCTTTACGACCTCGACGCGCTCATACGGCAGCAAATTTAGATCGTTCGCCCCGAGGCTAAAACCTCCGAAGCTAGGCATCGAATCAAGCAGATAATAATCTATGCTAAATCCGCGCGCCGTAGGATAGAGCCTCTCATCCATACGCCCGCTCGTAATGCCCGCGATATTTCGCATCAGCACCTGATAATCGGTTATCCCCATATCTTTTAGTTTGGCTTCGGTCACCACAGTAAGAGACTGGGGCGTTTCTCTTGCCGTAAGATCGAGCCTGGTGGTACTTTTAACGAGCTTTCTAGCCTCATAATCTCTGTCGTCGCGACGGAGCTTTTGGGTATCTTGCACTTCTATGGTGCCTAAGTCCTCCGGGGTGCTCGCAGTGGCGTTATTTTCCGCATAAAGCGAAATTAGCATATTTAATGCGACTACGAGCGAAAGAGATACTTTCTTCATAACTTTCTCCTTTTAGAATTTCTATTTTTTAGGGTTATGTAAAATCCGCAAATGCTTAAAAATAGGGGCGCAAGCCCCGCTAAAAACCATATAAGCTTCGTTATTGCGCCGTATGAGCCCGCATGGGCGCGACGAAAGCCGTCTTGAAGTTTGTCCGAAAAATCCGCATCGTTTATAAAGTCCGCTTTTAAAATTTCGCCTGTATCTGATATCGTGATACGGCTCGCGTAAGGGCTTTGCAGCGGGTTTTGCCCCGCCTCGAAGCCGTATACGGTAAAAGCACCGCCCGGACAGAGCGGAAAGGCGATATAGGTGGAGCGGAATTCTTTAAATTTAACCGCTATCTGCGCTAAAGCCTCATCTAGCGTCGCAAGATTTTGCGCCGTTTTCATGCTTACCGCTCCGTTTGATGCCGCGACGGTGGAATTTTGCTCGGTCTTAAAATTCTGCAAGACCGCGCCGCATGGATTTGCGAGCGGCTTGTAAGTTACCGCCCTTAGCTCCCACCATGCTCCGCTTATAGCTATAGCAAACATTACGGGAGTGCTCGCGACTCCGATTAGGCGGTGAGTGCCGCGCATAAAATATATGGCTCGATCTAGCCTCAGCGAGAATAGGTTTTGCCAAAATTTTTTGTAGATAAAAAAGCCACTAATGCCGATAAGTAGCGCGCTAAGACCCACAACGCCTGCAAAAATTCTACCACCACGCCCCAAAAACAACTCCGCGTGCAGTTTGTTTATCGCGCCGATAAAGCCCTCATCTCGCGGTATAGGCGCGCCTTTTATCTCGCCGCTAAAGGCGTCCAGGTAAATTAGGGCTTGCTTTTGTAGCTTCTGCGAGGAAAGTCTGATTTTATCGGTCTTTGAAGCATCTTGCGCGATGCTCCAGCCCATGATCGCATACTCTTTAAATTTGGAATTTATCTCGGATTGCAAGGCGTTGAATTTCATTCTAACGGGGAATTTCGCCACGCTTTCTTGTGTCCTAAACACCTTGTCTTTCAGCAAAGCTTCATCGATCCGCTCCGCATAGACTAAGACCGAGCCGCTTATAGAAATAATTATAAGAGGTAAGCAAAATATCAAAGATAGCCACAAATGAAATTTGCGCGAGATTTTGTGAAAGGATTTAGACAAAATTTTCCTTTTTTTGAAAATTATTTTAATTAAGACGGCGTGATTTTAGTGAAAATTGTATTAAAGCATCTTGAAAGTCGTTATAATTTTATAGCTAAAATTTTACGGCGTAAAATCTATTTGGATAATTTTAGAATCGTATTTCAAAAGCTAATTTAAAATTTCAAGGTGCGAGTAAATTTTTAAATTTACTCGCACAAGAAGGCTAAATTTAAAGCATAAATTTTTTAGATTAATTTTAAGATCTAGGTCCGATTACATCCGGTGGTAAGCAAGCGCCAGGCGTAAATTTACAAGCTTTTCGATCGCCAAAGCTCGCCTCATGCGTCGGAGCTTAAACCCCCGAAGTGCGCAATTACGCGCCGACAAAAAATTTATCTATCAGCGCGTAGCCCCACAGTGCGGCGTTGAGAAATAGGCTCATCATCACCGCCGTGCTTGCGGTGTCTTTGGCGCCCTTGGCTAGTGGGTGGATTTCGCTCGTGGCAAGATCAACCGCGCGCTCGACGGCGGAGTTTATGCACTCGGTTACGAGCGTAAAGACTGCGCCGAAGATCAAAAATAGATTTAGAGTCGCGCCGAAATTCCAAAAAAATAGCGACAGCAGAAGCGGCACGAACACGCAAAGCTCGAGTTTGAAGCTACGCTCGCTGCGCAGCATCTCGGCAAGACCCGCCATCGCGTAGCTCCAGTTGGCAAAAAATCGGTATTTGGGCTGATTGCGCATAATTTTCCTTTAAATTTAGTCAAAATTTCGTATAATCATACCAAAATTTTTAGGCCAAAGGCTAAATTTGAAACTGATTAGTTGGAACGTAAACGGGCTGCGCGCAGTACTCGGCAAAGACGGCTTTGCGTGGCTTTCCGAGCAAAACCCCGATTTTTTAGGCTTGCAAGAGATCAAGGTGAGCGAAAAGGACGCTCCGAAGGGGCTTTATGAGCTCGGATTTTCTCAGATCGATCTAAATTCTGCTGCTCGCGCGGGATATTCGGGCGTGGCGAGCCTGGCGAAATTTAAAAGCGAGACGAGCAAGGCGCTGTTTTTCCCCGACGACGAGGGGCGCGTGCTACAGCACCGTTTCGGCGATATCGTGCTTTTTAATATCTACTTTCCCAACGGCCAAAAGGACGAGGCGCGGCTAGCCTACAAGATGGAATTTTACGCGAAATTCCTAGCCTACGCGCGCAGCCTCGCGGAGCAGGGGCTCGGGGTGATATTTTGCGGCGACGTAAATACCGCGCACCGCGAGATCGATCTTGCAAACCCCAAAGCAAACTCCAAAACCTCGGGCTTTTTGCCGATCGAGCGGGCGTGGCTCGATGAGGTGGAGGCGGCGGGCTTCGTCGATACCTTCCGCGCCATCCACGGCGAGCTGCGAGACGCCTACTCGTGGTGGAGCTACCGCTTTAACGCGCGCGCCAAAAACGTAGGCTGGCGGATCGATTATTTTTTCATCTCGGCTAATTTGCGCTCGCGGCTAAAGGACGCTTTCATCCTAAGCGACGTGATGGGCAGCGATCACTGCCCTGTGGGCATCGAGATCGAAATTTAGCCGGGGCAAATTTCGCGCCGCGAGCTTTGGTTTGCGCGGCTCGCGGACAAGGTGCGCGTCCGCAAGGGCGGGCGGATTGCGATATCTGCGCGGCATCCGGACGGCTTTCGGTGCGGCTCGCGGATTTATCGCTCGCAGGCGGAGGGTTTTCGTAGAAATTTAGCGCTAGCGAGCCCGCGAGAGCTTAAGTAGGCAGCCCGTGAACGCTGCGCGATAAAATTTTAAATTTAAGGAGAGAAGATGTTGAGCGATATCGAAATAGCAAATGCGGCGAAGCCGGATAAAATTTCAAACGTTGCGAAAAATTTGGGGCTTAGCGAGGATGAGATCGAGCTGTACGGACACTACAAAGCCAAGCTAAATATCAAGCCGCGCTCGCGCGCTTCGAAGCTTATTTTGGTCACGGCGACCAATCCGACGCCGTTTGGCGAGGGCAAGACTACGACCTCCATCGGTCTAGCCGATGCGCTAAAACGCCTGGGTAAAAGCGTCTGCCTTGCGCTGCGCGAGCCGTCGCTGGGACCGGTTTTCGGTATCAAAGGCGGGGCTGCTGGCGGTGGGTACTCGCAGCTGGTGCCGATGGACGATCTAAATTTACATTTCAACGGCGATTTTCACGCGATTACCTCCGCAAATAACCTTATTTCGGCGGTCATAGATAACTCGCTGTATCAAGAAAACCCGCTAAAGATCGAGAAAATTCTATGGAAGCGCTGCATGGATATGAACGATCGCGCGTTGCGCCACATCACCGTAGGACAGGGCGGGCGCACCGACGGAGTGCAGCGTGAGGACGGCTTTAATATCACCGCAGCTAGCGAGATAATGGCGGTGCTGTGCCTCTCAAACGATCTTGCCGAGCTTAAGGAAAACATCGCAAACATCATGGTCGCCTACGATACGCAGGGAGAGCCGATATACGTGCGCGATCTGGGCTGCGCGGATGCCGTGGCGATCCTGCTAAAAGACGCGATGAAGCCTAATCTCATCCAAAGCCTAGAGCACACGCCCGCGCTCGTGCACGGAGGACCCTTTGCAAATATCGCGCACGGCTGCAACTCCATAATGGCGAGCAAGCTTGCGCTCTCGCTAGCAGATTACGCCGTGACGGAGGCGGGCTTTGGAAGCGAGCTAGGGGCTGAAAAATTTATCGACATCAAGTGCCGCCGCGCAGGCATCGCTCCGGATGCTGCGGTGTTAGTCAGCACGATCCGCTCGCTTAAATACAACGGCGGCGCGGATAAAGAAAATATCGCGAGCCCGGATCTTGCCGCGCTTCAAAGAGGCATCGTAAATTTGGGTGGCCATATTGAAATTTTACAAAACTTCGGGCTAAATCCTGTCGTGGCGCTTAACCGCTTCAGCTTCGATAGCGACGGCGAGATCGCCTTCGTGCGCGATTATTGCAAGCAGCGCGGCGTGCAGATGGCGATTTGCGAAAATTTCGCCAAAGGAGGTGAGGGCGCGCTTGAGCTAGCCCGTCTCGTAGTAGATGAGTGCGAGCGCTCTAAGGAGCTGAAGTTTGCCTACGAGCTTAGCGACGATACGGCGAGCAAGATCGAAAAGATCGCTACTAAAATTTACGGCGCGAGCGAGGTGGTTTTTGAGCCGGAAGCGCAAAAGGCGCTACAGCACATCAAGGCTTTGGGGCTTGAGCGGCTAAACGTCTGCATCGCAAAGACGCAGTATAGCTTCAGCGATGACGCTAAGGCGCTCGGGCGCGCGCGCGACTTTAAGCTCAGCGTCAAAGACCTTCAGATTCGCACGGGAGCGGGCTTCATCGTCGCCGTCTGCGGCAAGATAATGTTGATGCCGGGGCTACCGAAGGTTCCTAACGCGCTAAATATGAAGATTACTAGCGATGGCGTTATAAGCGGGCTAGCTTGAAATTTTATTTTCGGCGCCCGAAGCTAAAGCCGAAAATTCCGCGCTTGGGCGGTAAAATTTAGCTGCGGGCTTCGGCGGCGATAAATTTTGCTTGCAGGTTGCGGCGAGTTTATCGCGCCCCGGTTTTATCGCGTCATGGTTTTGCTACGCTTGAGCTTTATCGCGCCGGGTTTTAGCCGGTCGAGTTTTGGTTAGTCGGATTAGTCGGATTAGTCGGATTAGTCGGATTAGTCGGATTTTGGCGCGCCGGGCTCGGCCCGCGAAATTTCGTTAAATTTCGCGCAAGATCTACGCAGAAATTCGGCGCGAAACCCGCGCGGGTTTGCATTTGAAATTCCGCTCACAAAATTCCGCGCAAAAACTGAGCGCAAGATCTTAAACCGAGCCGCCCGCGAGCTTGCGAGCTCATCGCGGCGAGATTTAAAATTTCATAACGCGTGGGCTTGCCGTGAATTTTAAATTTATGCAGCCGCCGCACAGTGCTATACGCCGCCGCGAGATTTTAAATTTTATGCCGCGCAAGTTTGCAAGCTTGCCGTGAAATTTAAAATTTGATACGGTCGCGAAATCATTGCAGTGTGTTAGCCGTGCATTACCGTGAGTTAAATTATACGGCATCGCAAGCTAAATTTTACGCTCACGCGATCAGTCATGTTGGTGGAGGTTTGCAGAGCCCGGATTAAATTTAACGCACCGCCGTGCATCGCCTGCGGTGGGCATGGATGCTTGATCCGCTCTGCTTGCAAAGGCGCAGGCGGCTATAGCTGCATGGCAGTAGAGCTAAATTTTACGAGCTGACGCGTCGCGGCAATGAAATTTTGCGCCGTGCTACCCGCTGCGAACTGAATTTGCGCGACGACTATATGCCGCTGCGTGCTTATAAATTAAATTGCACTACACGCACCCGTCGCCTGATTGTCGCGCGGGATTGAAATTTGCGCGCTGCTGCTTGTCATAAAATTTAGATCGCTGCGCGCCGCGCCATGGCTGTCGTGAAATTTTAAATTACATGCCGTACGTACGAGCTCGCCGTGAAATTTAAAATTTCATGCGGCCGCGAAATTTGTTTCGCGTTACGCTGTGTAGTGCATCGTCGCGAGCCAAATTATGCGCTGCTGGGAAATTAAAGTCTTGCATGCTCGCTGCTACCGCTCGGGCGCCATATGCCGGGCGACTCCGTTTTGCGATCCGTTCGCGCCGTATTTGTTGCGGCAGTTATGTACGTCGCCGTCGCAGTGCGAGATTTCGCGTCGAGCTATATTTTAGAGCTTTGATTTGCAGCGAGATTTTACGGCGCGCAATGGCGCTAAATTCCATCCTGCGTGAGATTTTGGAATTTTAAAATTCCCTTTCGTGGTATAATTGTATGAAATGCTAAAATTCGCAGGATCTTAATAAAGGAATTTTAAAATTTATGCGGCGCGGCTTTGCGGCGCGTCCGTAAGAAAGGAGCGATCATGGACAAGCTGGATAAAGAGGGGCTAGCGGCGGCGTTTGTCGCTAGGCTCAAAGCCTTAGCGCGTAGCGGTGGCGCCGATCTGCGTGAGCTTGATCGCGAGTTTTACGGATTTAGCATGAGGCTTGGCGTGCGTTATGACTTTGCCGGCAAGTTTAGCGTCTCGCAGATAAGCGGCGGTGAGCGTGCTCAGCTGCATTTCGCTGACATCGCGCAGTTCGAAGCTCATGCGCGCGAGTGTCTGCATGCGGCAAGCGCTGATGCGGAGCTAAGCGAGACCTTTATGCTGCTCCTGCGCGCAGACCCCCAAAAATCCGCTATGAATGCGGATCAGATCATAAAATTTCACGATTTTAAGCCCTTTAGCGTTCAGCTGCGTTGTGAGCATTGCGGCGGATCGGGCAGGAGGCGCTGCAATGCTTGCGAAGGCGCAGGCAAGGCGCCGTGCGCTAACTGCGGCGGACGCGGGCGCTTGATCTGTCCCGCTTGCAAGGGCACCGGCGGCTATAGCCGCGCGGCATTAAGCTCTACGGACGCTCATGCGCGCGGCCTTTCTGGAGGCGATTCTGCAGGCTCTGCGTCAAATTCTATGGGCTATCGCTTCATCCCCTGCGCTAGCTGCGGCGGTAGCGGCTCGCGCATTTGTCCCGCTTGCGGCGGCGCAGGCAGATTACGCTGCGAAAAGTGCGGCGGTGCGGGTGATTTTCGCTGCGAGCACTGCGATGGGCGCGGGTATTTCACTCGCACCGGCAAAGTATCCGTTTATGCCCGCCCGAGCGTCAGTATAGGCGCTAGCTCGCAGGTTTTTGGGCGCGAGCTGCTGGAGTTTTTATGCAGCAAGGGCGTAGGCTTTGCTGCACGCAGACTTTTGTTTCGTCTATGCTCGCTGCGAGCGGCGCAGGGCGGCTGCGAAGCGGTATTTAGCGCGGAGGATGATTTTTTGCGCTTGAGTTTTGCCGTCTGCGGCAAGGCTTACGATGCGGCGTGCTTTGGTGGCGTGACATTCGTAAGACCTAACTTTTTGGACGAAATTTTTGCATCGGAGCTTGCGGCGGTGCGCGGCGCACCCGCTAGGCTAGGGCGGGACGATGCGCAGAGCCTTTTTGCGCTATTTCGCGCGAAGCCTGCGCTGGATGCGGCGATGCGCCTAGCTAGCGCTAAGCTGCGCGGCGAGACGCTAAATCTCGATCAGTTGCGCGGCGCGGATGGACATTTTAACTCTGTAAATTCTACCTGCGGCACGGCTGATCGCGACGCTTTGAGCCTTGCAAAAGACGCTTCGCGCAAAGAAAAACTCGAGGGTGGCGCGAGCGTAAAATTTGCGGGCATGAAATTCGCGAGCGCTTCGGCAAATCCTATGGGCGCGGAAGATAATCGCCTGGGGTTGCGCGGAGAGCAAGGCAGGTTCGCAGGCGAAGTGGGCGGCGGCATAAAATTTACAGGGGCGGATCTTTTGGAAGGTGGAGAGAATTCTGTCTGCAATTTTGAGGCTAGGCAGCAAAGCAGCGAAGCTCTCGCGCAGAATGGATCTAATTTTGCAGGCTTGCAGGAGGGCTTAAGCGGCACTTCTGATCGCGCCGCGGAGGGTCTTTACGAATTACGCGGCGAGCAGGATTACCGAGACTTAAGCGCCTTGGGTGCTGAAAATTCCACAAATTCCATAGACTCCGCTGCGATAAATTCTGCAAATTCCAAAAATCTTGCCGCTGCAAAATTTAAAAATCGCGCGAATACGCAAGATCCTGCGTCAAATTCTAAAATTTCGCCCTTTGCACGATTAAAGAAATTCTTTTTCCCGCATTCTTTGCGCGAGGATTGCGCGCAGAGTTTCGCCGCGGCGATTATGCGCGTTTGCGAGGGCTTTATTTCGCAGCAATGCGCTCGCGATTTGGGCGGAGCGATGGCTGGGGTGCTTGGCGTGCTAAGCCCACGCTATGACCGCGCGGTGTGGTGCATAGGCGGAGGCGCGCTCATCGCGGCGGCTGCGCTGGCGTGCGAGGGCTGCTTCGAGATGATCTTTGCGGAGCATTATTTTTGGGCACTTGCGTGCGGCGTGGCAATCGCTGCTGCGGGGCTGTTAGGTGGTGTGGCGCTGTGGCTGGCAAGCGCAGTGCGGTGCGTCGTAAAAGCTCGTAAAATTCCGCGAGAATATCGCTGTGGCAGAGGCGGCGCGGCGTTTGCTCGCTTTTGTAAAGCTCTGCTCTGCGCCGTTTTGGCTGGCGCAATCTACGGAGGCGCGGCAAATACGGGCTATGTACCAAAAACGGGCGCAGCAGGGCTGCTGCGAGGGTGGATGCCTGCATTTTTTGAGGACAAAAATTCCGCTTCCGCGAGTGATGGCGTAAATTCTGCAGACGAAAATTCTACGAGCGCAAGCTCTAGCGGCTCTGAAAGCTCTGCTTCAAATTCCGCTTCCGGGGCGGCTAATAATTCCGCTGCGATGCAAAAGGATAAAATTTTATATATCCAAAAAAGCATCGGAGTGAAGCAAGACGGGATTTTTGGCGCACGCACTCTAAAAAAGGCGAGAGAGGTTTTAGATCAAAATCTAAGCGACGTCGATGAAATTTACGATGCGTTAAAAAACAAAGAGCAGGTGAGAACGAACCCGAACTCTAGCGATCAAACTGCGCCTTAACGATAAATCCGCGCCTTAGGCTTAACGCGTGATCTTAAAAAACCAAAAAGGATGAAAATGAAAAATAAAATTTTAATTCTAGCGCTCACCGCGGCGTTTGCCGTAAATTTCGCGCTAGCTGATTTCGTAGCCACCGCAGACGATATAAGCAGGGCTACAAAATCCTGCGATAAGGGCGATATTAAGGCGTGCGGGGCGTTGGCGCAGGTTTATAATTACGGCTGGGGCGTGCCGCAAGATCTGCTAAAGGCTGCGCCGTTATACGTCAAAGCTTGCAAAGGCGGCGATGCGGAGTCGTGCGTAAATTTAGGTATTTTGTATCAAAGCGGAGAGGGGATGCCGCGCGATGAGGCGAAGGCGGCGGAGCTGTTTGACAAAGCCTGCGATGACGGGCACGCGATAGGCTGCAGTAACGCAGGCTCTGCGTATATGGGAGGCAGAGGCGTGCGCAAAGACGCTATAAAGGGCATGGGTTATTATGTGCGCGGCTGCGATATGGATATCGCGGATAGCTGGGCTGCGTGCTTAAATTTAGCGCGTCTTTATGAGGGCAGTGATAATGTTAAAGCCGTGCAGTACTACAAAAAAGCCTGCGAGCTGGGCGGCAAGGATAGATTTATGAGCTCGGTAGCGGAGCATGAGCAGATATGGAAAAACTCATGCGAAAGCTACGAAAGGCTTAAATAGCCGCGAAAATCCATCATGCTTTGAAGCAGACCCTCGCGCTCGTCGTGGCTACGGAGCAAGAACCCTAGCGGATTTCGCATAAATAGCGCAAATCTAAACATCAAGTATCCTGTAGGAGCGGAAACATAACGGCGCAAGCTCTTAGCGGGCTCGTATTTTAGGAGGCAAGATAATGACGCTAGCGCTGATCCGCCACGTTACGCCGCTGATCGATCGCGGCGTATGCGACGCCGCAGGGGCTGCACGGCGCGCGATCCTGCACGATACTACGTTGTGGCAAACCGATAAATTTAAAAGCAGCGCCGCATACAAAAAGCTTGCCGGCATAAGCCGAGTTTGCTCATCGCCGCCGCCGCGCGAAACAGAGCTAAATTTTAACCCTCTCCCACGGCTCGATCCCGCCTGCAACCTCCTCAAAAACGCCTGCGATTTCTATATTTTTTACATCTAAATTTCGCTCGTAAACTACTCTGTCGCGCATTTTTAACTTCTTTTGTAAAAAGGCAAATTCATACTCGATCTGCCCGCGAGCGACGCTGATTTTAGCCAAATTTCGCGCGTCAAATTCGCCCACCTTTGCGGCGTCAAATTTATACCCGCGAGCGCAGCCCTCCTCATAAACTTCCGCCAGATACGCATTTACCGCCTTTAGTGCGTTTTCGTGTGCGTAAAAGCGGCCAAGCTGCGGGTGATTTTTGTAGCCTTTAGTAAGCCCAGCCAGTACGTTTTTAGCTAGCAGCGCCTCGCGCCACAGCGCCACGAGCCCCTTTGCGTCGAGATATTTAAAGCTTATCGTCCAAAGTCTCATTTTCGCCTTTCGTTAAATTTCGTCGTCAAATTCGGCGCGCTTTGTGCCGCAGCCTGAGCGGCGATAAATTCGCGCCTTAAATTTGGCCGCGCCCTAGATTAGAGGCTAAATTTTATCTCGCCGCACCTTTGAGCTTGTCCGCTCATTGCAACTTGCCTCTGCATAGCACGGGGATCTTTTCTACGACCTCGCCGCCGCTAACGAGGTAGGCAAGCTCGTGTAAATTTACGACGGGGCAGATGTGGTTCGGATAAATTTCGAGCCGATCGCCCACGCGCACGGCATCTCGCAGCGCTCTGTCGTAGATGATCGCATGCTCGTCGTAAACGCCATTTACCCACACCTCCGTGCCCTTTATGCGCCCGAGCCCGGGCGTTGCCGTGAAGCCCTCGGTGCGCCTTTGCTGCGTGAGCCCCTTGGCGCCGACGTCGGTGATGATGCGATCCGCCGTAGGTCTGCTGATGACGGTCGTAAGGATGCTCGCGGCGTTCATCGAATAATCGCCGTACGCCTGCGCCTGCGAGGCGTCCATAAAGATATATGTGCCCGGGCGGATCTCGGTGATGCCCTTTAAAATTTCAAAATCGTTGATGAGTGAGGGCGTCGAGCCGATACTAACGACGCGTGCAGGCAGAGCTAGCTCGCGCGCGATATCCGCAAACTCCAGCGTGCGGCGCTGCGCGGCTAGGTGGATGCGCTCGCATTCGCTTTTGCAGGCGGCCTTGTAGGAGTGGCCGTCGTGGGAGAATACGCCGCGGAATTCTATATTTTTGCAGCCTTTTAGAAATTTTATAAACGCCGCGAAATCCTGCTTTTCTACAAAGCCCGAGCGGTTTTCGCCCACTTCGATCTCGGCAAGCACGCAGGCCTTCGTGCCGCTACGCTCAAAGGCGCGCTCTATCAGGCCCGCCTGCTCTATGCTATCTGCGCCGAAGCTTAAGTTTATCTCCGCGCGCAAAAGCGCGATGATGCGTCGAAATTTCAGCTCGCCCACGATCTCGTTTGCGATAAATATATCTTTCAGCCCGTTTGCCGCCATGATCTAGGCCTCGCCCGTTTTGGCGACCGTGATGCCCGCAGCGCCGATGCTCTCTTGCAGCTTCGCAAAATAGGGCATTTTGTGCGTTTTAGTGTGCGGGCGCAGGCTCACGCCCGCGGCGTCCGCGTAGATTTGCATCTTTTGCAGGTTGCGAAGCACGATTTCGCGATCAATCAGCAGCGCCGGCGTGTCAATCTCGGATACCTTCATAAGCTTCCTCCTCTTTAAATTTACGAAATTTATGCAACCGCGCTTATTGGCTGCACCCGTTTTGCGGCGGCGAAATTTTAAAATTTAGCGCCGTCTGCGAAGAGTGAAATTTACCTGTCGCTCGCGAAAAGCGGAATTTGCGTGCTTCTCGCAAAAAATGGAATTTGCGCGCGTAAATTTAGCTTTCTCTGCGAAATAGCGGTTTGCTCGCCGTAAATCGGCGCCCTTCGCGAAACGTCTAAATTTAGCGAGCAAATTTACGTTTTCTTACCGCAACAAAGCAGCGCTGGTAAAAGCAATACCGCGCGCCGCATGAAAAAGTAAAAATAAAATTCTAAAATGCGCCAAGTAAAAATCAATATGCGTGCCGTACCGCTAGGTCGCGGAATTTTTAGCTCCGCTTCACGCCGTTTTATTCCTCGCGCGCCTGTTTTTCTTGCGGCACATATTCGCGTTAAATTTTTCGGCAAGCGACCCGGCGCACTAGCCGTTTTGCGCTGCTGTCTCTGTTTCCGTGCCGCCGCTCGCATTTTTTTGATAAATCTCGTTTGCACCGCCGCCAGTGTTTTTTACTAAAGCTAGTTTTGCGCCGTATATTTTCGCACCGCTACTGGTTTCCGAAGCGGCGCTTCATTTCTAGCGCGCATTGCTTTGTGCCTCACTATTTTTTGTCCTGAAGCACCTTGTCGCGCCATTTCGAGTTTGCTTTGTTGTCGGTCGCTACGTCTTTGGATATCTCGGCTGCCGCTTCGAAATTTTTACTCACGCCCTCTTTGGAATTCTCGTATTTTAGGGCGTTTTCGCTTTTGATACCGATGCTTTGCGCCTCGCTTGCGGCGTCGATATTAGCGCCTAAAAAGATAAACTCCCAGTCGTATTTTTCCTGCTTGTCGCTAATCATCTTTTTAATCTGCGCTTTGGAGTATTCGCGGCTTGAGTTCTCCATCCCGTCGGTGATGATGACGAAAAGCACGCGATTGTTTTTGGCATAGATGTCGGGCACGCGCTCGATACGCGCTATCGTGCTGCCGACGGCGTCCAGTAGCGCGGTGTTGCCGCCGGCGTAGTACTCTTTGGACGTTAGGTTTTCGACCTTTTTAAGCGGCGTGCGGTCGTGGATGACGTTAAATTTCGTATCGAAAAGCACGGTCGTGACGCTGGCGTCGATGCCCTCTTTGCGCTCCTTTTCTATCATCGAGTTAAATCCGCCGATCGTATCGCTCTCAAGCCCGCTCATCGAGCCCGATTTATCTAGGATCAGCACCAATTCCAGGTGATTTACGCCGTCTTTATGATCGGGCGGTGTGGCGAACTCTACACTTTTGGCAAACATTATGCCCGCAAGCGCGGCAACAAGAAGGATGATTTTTTTCATAGGGGCTCCTTTGTTAAAATTTCATTATTTTACTATTGCATCGCTTAATCAATGAAATTTTATCGGTAAAGCTTCGCCGCACGCCCCAGCTACGTAAATTTTAATACGAAATTTTGTCGTGGAATTTTAACGTATCCTTGCGCACGGCGCCGCAAATTTCGGCGTGACATAGAATTCTGTATGGCGCAGAATTTCGCTGTGGAATTTTAAAGGAGTAGAATTTTATGCAGCATGGAATTTTGCGTGCAAATTTATGCGGCACGGAATTTTATGGCGTAAAATTCCACGTGGCATGGAATTTATGGCGCCGTAAAATCAAACGTCTGCGGATCTACTCCGTTTTGCGCTAAGGTAGCTTCCGATCTCGCTTACTAAGACGCCTGCGAGGATGAGCGCCGCGCCTAAAATTTGCATCGCGCTTAGCCTCTCGCCGCCCACGAATACGCCCATGATGCCCGCCGTTACGGGCTCAAGCGTGAAAAACAGAGCGGTTTTTACGGGCGTCGTGTATTTTTGCATCAAGGCCTGCGCAAAAAAGCCAAAAACCGTTCCCAGCAGGCAGATCACCGCCATCGCGACGAAAAAGCTTCTATCCATCACCGGCACGATGCTGACCCTCTCAAAAAAGATCGTCGCAAAGCAGCAAAGCACGCTTAGGCAGAGGATCTGTACGTAGGCGATGCCAGCTACGTCGCAGCTTTGCACGAAGCGGTTGGTCAGCACGATGTGAAATGAATACGCACACGCGCAAACTAGCGCCAGCGCTTCGCCCTTGCCGAGCCCAAGCTGCGTATCGCCGATGAGATAGAGCCCAGCGATCGCAAGCGCGATGCCTGCGTAGGCGTAGGAATAAATTTTATGCCTAAACAGCGCCGCGGCGATGAAGGGCACGAGCGCGACGTTTAGGCCGATGATGAACGCCACGGAGGAGCTTTGCGCAAATTTAAAAGCGAAGGTCTGCGACGTAAAACCCGCGAATAAAAACAGGCTAAGCACCGCGCCGTGCTTGATCTCGCGCGAAGTTATGGCTTTGAGTTTGGGGAAAAATATCGCGCCTGCGATGATGCTCGCGGCAAAAAAGCGCCAAAATAGCAGTACGAAGACGTTATTGCTCGCAAGCGCCTGCGAGGTAGGCAGATACCCAAGCCCAAAAGCGATCGCCACGAAGATCATCCCGATGTCGGCCCTGAATTCCAAACTTTTATTCATCAGTGTCCTTTTTGAAAATTTAAAGTCGTAATTTTACGAAATTTTAGGTAAAAAATAGGCTAAATTTTGACGATTTTGACGGAACGGTTTGGAATTTTGGTTTTTAAGATCGCGAGTTAAATTTTAAGCGCCTAGATCGTCTTTTTTTTGGCTTGCATTGGGTTCATCTTTTTGGGCTTGCGTTGGGATTGCTCGCGCACTTGTTGCCACCGCTTCGCCGCAACTTGTCATAAATACAGCTGCTACTCGCGCGATCATTATGCTGCTTTGCTACGGCTTGTCATAAATTTTCACAGCTATTGCTCGCGCGTGGCTAAATTTAAAATTTAATCGCCCGCGCCCTCTTTGTCGTTTTTTAGAATTTCTATGTTTGCGCGCTCATTCGCGCCTTTTAAGCTTATAGTTTTTTTGAGCGCGGATTTAAGGGGAGCTTTGCTTCTTTTGATTTCATCATCTTATAGCGCCTATCCCTTATCTCTGCTTCGATAAATTTTATATCTTGCTGCGCGTATGGGAATGAGAGCATAAAATTTTTGCCGCTTTGCCCGTCTTCTACTATCAAAATCGGCATCTCGCCCCTCATCCCTTTCTCCGTAAGGGCGTTTTCTATATCGATCTTTGTGATAAATTTAAACGATACAAATCTCCACTCTTTCCTTACGGTGCGGCTATCTATGATGACGCCCTTTTCAGATAAGGGCAGTATGGCAATTAGCATCATTGCAAGACCCATCACGATCACGAGTACGGTCTCGTCGCCACTTCTGTGCAAGAAGCCATCTATACATAAAGGATCGTTTGCGTCAAAGCATGTAACTTTACCTTTACCTTTTATCCTTTTTATCCAGGGCTCGTCAAACGCCACTATCGACCCCCAAGATAAAAGGAATATGACGAGCGTAAATTTGGCTACAGGGCTAGGCGGTATGAGCCAGGCGCCATTTTGCACGGTTTTATAAGAAGCGCTGCTTTTAAACAGAAAGTTTTTTAAACCGCAAAGTACAAATAGCACTACATTTGCAAAAAGTACAAAATACAAAAGCCTCATGCAGCTCCTTTCATTTCGGATATTTTACGACGATATATTTAAATTTAGGCGTTTTGCTCGGCTGCTTTAGTTTTTGAAATTTCAGCTAACTTTTCTAATATAAAATTTTGCAAAAAATCTATATCCCTTCGTGCATATAAAAATCCCGCCCCGAATTTAATGCCGCTGTTTTTGCCACGTATGCTGATTATTTTTACGCCTCTTATAAACCCTACGGCGCAGCTCATCTCGTTGAAGTTTATCCTTTCCGTATGTTTAAACGGTAGGGCCTCCCATTCCTTGCAGATGCCGCTTTTATCTATTCTAATTCCTTTTTGAATTAGCACGATGAAGGAAAAAATTATGGCGCAGGCAGATATGATTTTGCTAAGTATTAGTCTGGGCTTGCTTATTTGCAGATACCCATCCACGCATCTGGGATTGCCTTCTTCGAAGCATCTTAAATTTATGCCTGCCGCTTTGTATTCCTGCGAGCAAATTTTATCGTGGGTGTAAAAGCAGGGTATCGGCTCGCCATTATGTTTTGCTACGTGCGGGCTCGATAGAGCGACTACACCGAAGCTTAGGCATATTATAAACATAGGTATTTTTAAAAGCGGATCAGTTGGGATAAATAATGTCCCGCGATACACGGTTTTATACGATCTGTTTGTCTGAAGCAATGAAACAAGAAGGCAAAAGCCTATCGTAACATAAAGGATTATCGTAGCAAACTCGGCTATACTCTGCGACATAATAATGACTTTGTTTTTTGGATTACGCAAGCTCGCGTCTTTGGCAATTTTAGCGCAAAATTTCTAAATTTACGAGATTTTTAGCGCGCTTTACGAAAGGGGCGCGTTAATTAAAGCTTTACTTTACCAGTGTGATCTTGCCGCGCGAAAGGCGGATTAAATTTTTGGCTTTTAGATCTTGCAGCACGCGGTTTACCACGTTGCGCGAAGTGCCCAGATGATCTGCGATCTGCCGGTTTTTGATCGCGATCTCATCGGTGCCGAATGAGCGCAAAAACTCCAAAATCCTGCTATCCAGACGTTTAAATTTAATATCCTCGATTAGTGTCGTAAGCGCGTCGTAGCGCAGCGTAAATAGCGAAAAGATCATCTTTTGATACTCTTGGTTACGCACTATGAGCTCTTGAATGACGCTAGCGGGAATGAGCCAGCCGCTTATTTGCGTGATCGCTTCCGCGGTGGCTACTGCTGGGGTTTGCGAGATCGCGCTTGCGATGTTTACGACGCACTGCTCGCCTTCGCAAAAGTCGTAAAGCGGGATCTCGCTAGTGCCTTCGCCGCTGACGCAGAGCCTGATCTTGCCCTGCAGCAGGTATAAAATTTCCTTGCAAATTTCGCCTTCATAAAAAAGCACCGCACCCTTTTGCAGCCGCACGAACTTTGATTTCGCCTTTAGCTTGCGCGCCTCATCGTCGCTTAAAACGCCGAAAAAATCGAAATTTTGCATATCGCCTCCGTTTTTGCGTGATTATATCTTAAATTTGCGCTACATATGTTGTTTAAAAAATTTTTGCTTTTGCGTATAATCCGTCCGATTTAAGCTTGCGAAGCCGCGAGTTTAAGTTGAAATTTTTCATAAGGAGAAAGAGATGATTAAGGCGTATTTACAGATAACTATGTTTATCGCAGATGCGAACAGAGCCGCCGCGGCGGGGGTTTATACAAAATACAAGGAGCCGTTTTTAAGCGGCATCGCGGGCGCGAAATCTAAGGAGCTTTTGGTGCGCGAGGACGACGTGCAGGTGCTTCACGGCTTTGATAGTGTGGAGAGTGCAAACGCCTATCTTAGCAGCGAGCTTTTCAAAAACGACGTCGTGCGTGAGCTAAGCCCGTTTTTCGAAAAAGATCCCAACGTTAGAATTTACGCCGTAGCGTAGCGGCTCGCCGTTTAGCTCGCACAAGATGCGGGCTAGGCGCTTTGAAATACGGTGCGCGCGGGATAAAGTACTTTGAATGTGCGTCTCGCTACGGGTTAAAGCTCCTCAAAACACGGCGCAATGCGGGTTAAAGCGCCCTAAGATACGGCTCGACGCAGATTTAAATTTTTAAATTTCACAAGATTTTGCGGTATCTTGCCGCGCGAAAGGCGGATCAAATTTTTAGCTTTGAGATCCTGAAGTACGCGGTTTATCACGTTGCACGAGGTGCCTAGGCGCTCTTGCGATGCCATAACGTGCCTTAAAATTTCGCAGCCTAAATCTTAATGATAATTATCTAAATATTTAAAATTGCACAATATAATTGCGAACCTCAATCAAATAAAGATTAAATTTATCTCGCAAGGATCTACAATGAGCTCGCTTTTGAAGCGCAATAAAATTTTGTTTAACGTCCATCTTATTTTGTCGATCGTTTTTTCTATCCCGCTGCTTATCATTGGTGTTACGGGCGCGATTTTGTCGTATCAGCACGAGCTTGAGGCGCTAATAAACGCGGGCTCTAAAAAGGTCGAAAAAACGGGCGAAATGCAAAGCGTGGAGAAAATTCTGCAAAGCTTTAGCGAGCAAACGGGCGCTAAGCAGCCCGTAAGGCTCGTCGTGCCCAAAAGCGATGACGAAGCCTTCGTCATTTACGCAAACAGAAATGATGCGTATCTGGTCGATCCGTACACCGCGCAGATCATCGGCAAGGATCGCGGCACGGGCTTTGTACTAACGGTGATGGCGTTGCATCGAAATTTAGGTCTAGCGCTAAGCGGCAACAAAACCGCAGCCGAGGTCGGTAAACAGATCGTAGGCGCGAGCGTCGTGGCGATGATACTGCTCGTAATAAGCGGCGTATGGCTGCATTTCCCAAGGCTTAGGCGTAAATTTATCGAAGCGATAAGACCAAATTTTAAACTCAAAAAATACGCTCTTTTTTACAATCTGCATACGAGTCTAGGCTCGCTGAGTGCGGTGATTTACCTTCTCATCTGTTTAACCGGGCTTAGCTGGTCGTATAGCTGGTATAACGATGCCGTGATGAAGCTTTTTGTAAGCTCGCAAAATTTGCCGCAAGCTAGCGCGCCTAAAGCCGCCGCTTCTAAAGATCACGCCACCTCACCTGCTAAGGAGGAGGGCAAAAAGCCCGATACGTATAATTTTAGCGACGTGCAGAGGGCTTATGAGATATTCAGATCAAGCGGCATAGAGTATAAAGAATTTACCCTAATGCTCGCGGCGGGAGATAAGATCGGCATCAGGTATTATGCGCCCGATGCGCCCGCTACCGCCCGTCCAAAAGGCGCGAGCGTGAAGCTAAAGGAGGGAAAGGTCGCGCAGCAGAAGCAGACGGACGGTATCACCGTGGGTGAGTTTAAAGACGCGAACTACCAGCTTCACACGGGCTATTTTTTCGGGCTTGCGGGTAAAATTTTATGGTCGCTCGTTTCGCTTTGCATGGCGCTTTTTATCTTTAGCGGCTTTTATATGACGGTAAAAAGGGCGTTTAAGTCAGAAAAGCTCAGCTAAATTTTACTTTGGCGATAGAGGTGCGACGAGCGCGCAAGAGAGCCAAATACCTACGAAGCATTGAGATGAAATTTGCCGAAGCGGATCAAAAAAAGCCCTGATTCAACGATATTTGAGACATACTAAAATTACCGCGGATTAAGTCTATGTGAGGTATATTGCGGAAAATTTTAGGAGCGAAATTTGA
>CAURZM010000024.1:0-21544 GCA_963529625.1 uncultured Campylobacter sp.
AAATTCTAAAATTCTAAAATTCTAAAATTCTAAAATTCTAAAATTCTAAAATTCTCGTAGTTCTAAATTTAAAGCCTAAACCTTGCGGTACAAAGCAGCTAAGTTTAAAAGCTCGTTTAAAGCACGGTGACAAGCCCCTCGTTTAGAACGGTGGTTTAAAAGCTGCGAGTGTAAATTTGATTAAAAGATCAAATTTAAACGCTCAAGTTGCGAAAACGCCGCTCATCGAGCGAATTAAAATTTCAAATTTAAGCAGTCGGAATTAAAATCCGTGCAGCCGCTTAATCTCTGCGCTGATCGGCTTTTTTTGGCCTGATTTGGTCACACTTACGTAGGTTGCGATCGCGCTGGTTACGTGCAAGCACTCGCGAAATCCGTCCTCACCCAGCCGCAACGCTGCGACCTCGATCTGCACGCGGATAGAGGTATTTCCCACACTTAGGACTTTTGCGTAGCAGCTGATGACATCGCCGATAAATACGGGCTGCTTGAAAGTTACCTCCTGCATCGAGATCGTCACGACCCGCTCGGGCGCTATCTCGCGCGCCGCCGTCGCGCCCGCTAAATCGATCTGCGCTAGTATCCAGCCGCCGAAAATATTGCCCGAGCTATTCGTATCCTTAGGCAGCGCTACGACCTTGATGCGCGGCTCGCCGAAATCGTCTAAGTTTAAATCGCTCATTTTTACTCCTTAAATTTAAAAATCTCGCATTTTAACCGCGCAAATTTAACACTTTTTCGATACAATCGGCAGAAATCTGTGCCGAAATTTTAAAATTTTAAGCGGATGTGAGGATGGAATTTTGCTCTCGAAGCAGACACATTCCGCTCGCAAAAACGGCAAAAAGGATACGCGATGAACGATTTTGCAAAACTTAGCGAGATGGCGGCTGCTGCTAAAGCACGACTAAACGCCCTCTACGACGAGCCGCACGCCGAGCTGATCGCGCGCGGGCTAGAGATCTGCGGCTTTGAGCCGAGCGATACTGCGCGCATCGCCGTACTGCGCCGCATTGTGGATCTCAAAGAGGATCCGCTGCTGCAGGAATTTCGCCGCTTAGGCTACGATGAGGCGCGGCAGCGCGAGCTAAAGAGCAAAATGTATGATTTCACGCGCGAAATACATGAGAGCTCGCATGCGGCTCTCATCGCCGAAGCCGGCGCGCAGGGGATTTTGCAGCCGTTTTATCTGGAGCTTTTAAAAGGCGTGCACCGCATCGGGCTCGTACTAAGCGATATGCAAAAAAGCTGGCAAGCCCTAATCATCGAAGACACAAACAAGCGCTGGGAAAAGGAATTTAGCTCGCTTGCGCAGGCGAAGGAATTTTTGCTGCAAGAGGAGCTGTTTATGCGCACGCCTCACGGCGAGATCTGCGAGCGCTGCTACGGCGCGATAGTGCAGCGCGACGGCAAATCCCAAATGGTTCCCTACGCCGTGGCTTTCGCGGATGAGACGGCGAAGCTGCAGAGCGAATTTAGCGATCTTTTGGAACGTTTGGTGACGCTTGCAGAAGATGAGAGCGAGCTAGCCTACATCACGTATCTGTCCAAGCTCAAGCAGGCCTTTTGCGAGAGGGACGCCAGCGCGGTGATCGGCGCGTGGCGGGATGCGGAGATCGCGTGGATGGATATAAAAACGCCGCTTCAGATCGGGCATCCGCTCGAATACTACGAGGACGCCTACACGCACGCAGTCGCGCTGGAATGGGACGTCAGGCTTGCAGGCGCGTATGAGTTTAGCGCGGAGGAATTTAAAGCGCACGTAAGCGAGAGCTTTGAGCGCGCGTATGAAAAAATCGGCGCAAACAACGCCGTCATGCACTCGCTCGTACTCTCAAACATCGCCAAAACCCAGCTTTACGTTTGCGCGCCGCTGATCTACTACGGCGCCGATCTGAACGGGCTCTTTTCGGCGCAGGTCGTACCCAACGACGAGTTCGTAAGCACCAACTGCGGCAAGAAAATTTTCGCCTTCGTAAATTTCGTCTATGAAAGCGCCAAGGCTAGACCTTTTATGCGGCTAAGCGGCGAAATTTTTGAGCCCCACTATCTAAATTTCGGGCGCGAAATTTTATTTAAAAAGCCGCAAATTTGGCGCCGCGTCTACGAAATATCGACGATTGGGCATGAGTTCGGGCACATATTTTTCATCGACGCAGACACCGAGGCGCGGATGAATCGCTCGGGGCTTTTTAAGCTCATCGAGGAGTACAAAGCGACCACGGGCGGGCTCGTGAGCTTCTTTTTCCACGAGGAGGAGGAGTTTTGCCTGCCGGTGCTGGATGAGCTGATCCGCCGCGCCGTGGGGCTCATCGCGTGGCAGCGAGTGGAGGAGCTAAAGCCCTACTACTGCGAGGCTTTGATACATCTGAGCTTGCTTTTCGCATCGGGCGTTTTGAAATTTGAGCGCGGGCGGCTGGCGGTTAAATTTGACCGCGCAGGCTATGAGAGCTTCAAAGCCGCGTGCTTGCAAAACTACGAGGAGCTGGCGCGGCTTTATTGCGATAAAAAGGACGCAGCGGAATTTTTGTCGCGCTTTGCGGAGCTTAGCGACGGCGTGTATCTGCCGCGAGAGGCGCAGGTGTGGGAGTTTGTGGAGTTTTACTACTCGCGCTACGAAGCGATCGGCAACGAAACGGATCCTAGTAATGAACGAGCAAAGTGGCTTTAAAATTTCAGCTCCGAACCGCGCCTTAAACATGAGAAGCGAGTAAAATTCCGCGGAATTTTAAAGGGAAAGCATGAGATATTTTAAAAATTTACTTTCGGATTTAAGAAGCGGCAGGCTTGCGCTGCATCCGATTTTACTTGCGGCGACATTTTGTGTAATAAGAATATCAGGGCTTTATCTGGTAAGTGAGAGGCTTCAAGACTACCATGATTTAGATATATTGGAATGGTTTTCTATTTGTCTACTTTACGATTTTACGCAATGTGTTTGCTTTGTGGCAATAGGTGCACATTTTGCTTTTACTGCAGGGCGCTCAAACAAAAATAATCAAAACACAAACGATGATAACGCCAGCAATCAAGCTCTCGGGTTACAACGCCTAGCAATATTGCGCGCTACTTTATACTCATTTATTTTTATTGCGTGTGTGGTAGGCTATCTTACCGCGGATATAAACTACCAAAAATTAAATGTCTTGAATTATTTTCTACCCGCCATGCTAACAAGTGCTCTCATATATTTAATCGCAATCCAAAACTTCATGCCAGTGGCATGGTTTGATATCAATACGGCAAACTATGCAGAAATATTTTCGGTACTCTTGCGCTGGGCTAGCGTGGTGTTAGCGATAGGTTTAGCGCTAATATGGCCGCCAGCTTTGTCATCTTATTTTAGATACGCCTACAAAAAGCGCCTAGCAGAGGAGATGTGCGAGGCGTAACGGCGAGCTGAACGCAGAATTTTAGCCAAA
Source organism: uncultured Campylobacter sp. (assembly GCA_963529625.1). Classification (GTDB taxonomy): domain Bacteria; phylum Campylobacterota; class Campylobacteria; order Campylobacterales; family Campylobacteraceae; genus Campylobacter_B. The sequence continues at coordinate 3,423 of CAURZM010000024.1, forward strand.
ATTTTACGCCGTCAGCCGCAGCTTAAATTTACCCCAGGCGTAGCCTGCACCGCTTAAAGCGTCGTCGGAAGCTAGGTGGGCCTGCGGGCGAGCAGAGCAATGCGATGCTGCGGAGGAGGCATCCTGCAAGAAGTGTGACATCGCAATAGGAGCCCCTTCTCGCCCCAAGATATGCATATCATGGATTAAAATTTAAACGGAATTTTATAAAGGCGAAGCGCCGCTTTTAAATTTACGTCGAAAATTCTAAGAATTCGTGCTATACGATACATATTTCCGTAAGGGGGCGGCGCTCGGAGTTGCGAGGCGCGCCCGCCCCCTTACCAACCCCCACCTGCGCGACGCTAGCGGTGCGGACTGCGTCCGCGTTAAATTTTACCAAGTAGCGAATATAAACTGCACGCTCTTGCAAAACGAGCGTAGCGACGCAAGGCTCTTAGCCTGGCAGCGTTTCTTGCGAGCGCAGCGAAGCAGAGCAAGTAACGCCCCTTCCCCCTTAAGAGAAAACGCCGCCACTACTTAAATTCTAGAGGCAAAATTCTATATAGGGAAATTTTAAATTTATTACAAAATAAAATTCCGTTTAAATTTTAATTCCTGATATATCCTGGGGCGGGAAGGGGGCTTGAATTGCGAGGTCGCTCCCCTTCCCGCCCCAAAACCCCACCCAACCCCCGACGACGCTAGCGGTGCAGGCTGCGCCTGAGTTAAATTTCAACGTCCATATCCACGGGCTCGATCTGCAGCCCGCGCAGATCCGCGAGATGCTGTACCGCGGCGTCCGTTTCGGCATTTTTGGGAAGCACGATATGAAAGCCGCGATCAAACGCCAAGAAAAAATTCTCTCCACCCGCAGCGATTCGATTTAGCGAGCGAGCGGCAAATTTCTCGCTTGCGCGCGGCTCGCCCTTTGAAAATGAAATTTCATCCTCGCCCGAGATAAATTCCATCTCTATGTTTGAGTTTTGCGCGAGTTTGGCGGCAGTCAGATGCTTTCTTAGCATGCGGCGGTAAAATTTTGGATAAAAAATAAGCCACGCCGCGCCCAAAATAACCGACGCCACACTCGCAATCGGCGCCGTTTTTAAAAGCCCGTCGATGATGATGCCAACGAGCAAAAACTCAAACGGTATGGCGTAAGTGCTTACTAGGCGCTGCTTGCGCGCCTTTTTGCTGTAAAGCAGCATAAATTTATTGAGGTTATCGACATCGCGATTGGTGATACGTACTTTCATATTTTTCCTTTAATTTTTGCGTAATTGTAGCGAAGCCGCCTTAAATTTGCGTCCGTTAACTTCCGTGAGATAAAATCCCGTTTTTAAAGGAGCGCCCGTGAAATCTTTATTAAAAATTAAAGGATTTTTGCCGTTTTTGGCGATTATGTTTATCAACGCAAGCGTCGATCTGGGCCATAAAATCACGATTCAAAACGTCCTTGTTAAAAGCGCCGATTCTGGTGCTCTCATCGCTCTAACATCGCTTGTAAATTTGCTGATTTTGCTGCCTTACGTATTTCTTTTTAGCGCCAGCGGCTATCTCAACGACAAATTCTCGCGCACCCGCATTACGCGGATCTGCGCGAAACTCGGCGTCGCACTTACCGCGCTCATTACGCTAGGTTATGCGTGCGGGTGGTTTTATTTTGCATTTTTTATGACGATCCTGCTTGCGGCGCAAAGCGCGATCTACTCTCCCGCAAAATACGGCCTGATTAAAAAGATCGTCGGCGCGAAAAATTTAGGCGCGGCAAACGGCCTCGTGCAGGCTCTTACCATCATCGCGATTCTGCTTTCATCTCTTGTTTTTTCGGTGATTTTCGAGCTGTTTGCGACGCATAGCAGCGACGCGGGCGAGCTGATGAGCTCGGTTTGGTTCATCGGCGTGCTTTTGGTCGCGGGCTCCGTGCTTGAAACATATTACTCGTATAAAATTCCATTCTTCGACGCCGCGCAACCACAGGCGGAATTTAATAAAGACGACTATCTTAAGCTTCGCTATCTAAGGCAAAATTTCAATTTTGTGCTAAAAGACAAAAACGTCCTGCTCTGCACGCTGGGACTTTCGATGTTTTGGGCGGTCTCACAGCTCGTGATCGCGACCTTCCCGGCTCACTACAAGAGCCTTAGCGGCAGCGACAACGTAATGGTGATCCAGGTGATCTTGGCGCTTAGTGCGATCGGAATCGCGCTAGGCTCGATCTTTGCGGGCAGCTACTGCAAAAAACATATCGAGCTCGGCATCGTGCCGTTCGGCGCATTCGGGCTTGCGCTCGCGCTAATGGTGCTAGCCAACGCGCACTCGGTATTTTGGCTCGGTGCGGCATCGTTTTTCTTCGGATTTAGCGGCGGAATTTTCATCGTGCCGCTCAACGCCGTCATTCAGTTTTTTACCGCCGATGAGCGCATGGGACGGGTGCTCGCGGGTTCAAATTTCATCCAAAATATCTTTATGGTGCTGTTTTTGCTCATCGCCATCATCTTGGTGCATTTTGCGGTCGCCAGCGGCGAAATTTTCGTTATGGCGGCACTGTGCGTGCTCATCTGCGGGATCTTCGGCGCGAAATATTTGCCGCAGCTTTTCGTTAGAATTTTACTCATTCCGTTTATGAAATTCGGCTACCAAGTCCACGTAGACGGTATCGAAAACATCCCGCAAAAAGGCGGCGTACTGCTTTTAGGCAACCACATCAGCTGGATCGATTGGGCGGTGGTGCAGCTTGCGTGCCCGCGCGGGGTGCGCTTCGTGATGCATCGCAGCTACTATGATCTGTGGTATTTGAAGTGGTTTTTTAAAATTTTCCGCGTCATTCCGATCGGAGCGGGCGTAAGCAAAAGCGCGATCGAAAGCATCCGCGAGGCGCTAAATGCTGGTGAAGTAGTGGGGCTCTTTCCAGAAGGCCACATCAGCTACAACGGCCGCATAGACGAGTTTCAAGGCGGGTTTGAGCTAGCCGCGCACGATACGAACTCCGTAATCGTGCCTTTTTATATCAGGGGGCTTTGGGGATCGACGTTTTCGCGCGCCAGCGAGCATTATAAAAGAACGATCTCGCAAAGCGGCAAAAACGCACTTCGCGTAAGCTTCGGCGCGCCGATTGAGGCAAATTCCAAGGCGCACGAGGTAAAGCGTGCAGTAACGGAGCTGTCGTTTTTCAGCTGGGGCAAATACCTCGCAAGCCTAAAGCCGCTTGCCTACAACTGGCTAAATCAAGCCAAAAGATCGCCTTTTAAGCGCGTAGCGGTCGATAGCACTGGAGTGAGCTTCACAAATTTAGCGATGATGAGCGCCGTTTTGATACTTCGCAAAAGGCTAAAGAGTCGCATAAGCAGCGAGGAAAACGTCGGTATCATTTTGCCTAGCTCGGTCATCGCAAGCGCCGTAAATTTAACGCTTTTTGCGATGGGCAAAACGAGCGTAAATTTAAACTACACGCTAAGCGAGGAGAATTTAATCTACTGCGCGGATAAAGCAAATATCCGCACGATCATCAGCTCGCGCAAATTCGTAGAAAAGCTCAAATCAAAGGGCTTTGAGCTGGAGGGTTCGATCGGCGATCGGCTCGTATACCTTGAGGATCTAAGCGAGGGCGTCTCTAAAAACGAGCGCATAGCCTGCGCGCTAAAATCGCTGCTAATGCCTAAAATTTTATTTCGCGCGCTGTATTTTAAGCCGCACGCGATAGATGACGTAGCAACCATTTTATTTAGTAGCGGCAGCGAGGGAAAGCCCAAAGGCGTGGTTCTGACGCATAAAAATATAATGGCGAACGTCCGTCAAATTTCAGAGCTCATAAACGCCACCGAGCACGACGCGATTTTAGCGTCGCTGCCGATCTTTCACTGCTTCGGGCTTACCGTAACGACGCTATTTCCGCTAAACGACGGAATTTTAAGTATCCACGTACCCGATCCTACGGACGCCTTTAGCGTAGGCAAGATGAGCGCAAAATACGGCGCTACAATAATGTTCGGCACTTCGACGTTTTTTAGGCTCTACACCAAAAATAAAAGGCTCAATCCGCTTATGCTAGCAAGCATCCGCCTAGCGATTGCGGGCGCGGAGAAGCTAAATGAAAACGTCCGAAAGGAATTTAAGATAAAATTCGGCATCGAAATTTACGAGGGCTACGGCACGACCGAGACTGCGCCGGTGGTGAGCGTAAATACGCCGAATGTCCTCGAACCCGATTTTTTCAAAGAGCTTCACTTCAACCGCGAAAAAAGCGTCGGCTTGCCGCTTGCAGGCACGGTCATAAAAATAACCGATCCCGCCTCGCTTCAGCCGCTATCAAACGGGCAGGAGGGGCTTATCTTAATCGGCGGACATCAGGTTATGAAGGAATACTACGATGAGCCGGCAAAAACCGCCGAAGCGATCGCGCAAATAAACGGAGTGCGCTACTACAAAAGCGGCGACATCGGCTATATCGACGATGACGGGTTTTTATTTATCACCGACCGCCTTTCGCGCTTTGCCAAAATCGGCGGCGAGATGATTAGCCTCGGCGCAGTAGAAAGCGCCGTGGGCGAAATTTTAGGCGAGAGCGCGATCTATTCGTGCGTGAACCTAAAAGACGAGAAAAAGGGCGAAAAGATCGCTCTGCTTTACGCGGGCGAGACGAGCGAGGATGAAATTTCGCGCCGTCTGAAGGACTCCGCGCTAGCGCCGATAATGCAGCCAAGCGTCGTGAAAAAGGTCGAGCAAATCCCGGTGCTCGGCAGCGGCAAGGTAAATCTCAAAGCGGTAAAGGATCTGGCGATAGAGCTCGGGCTGTAAATTTTAAGCCTTAAAATTTGCGCCCTAAATTTTAAATTTACGCTTTGCCGCGCTATTTGCGCGAAGTAGCGTAAAGAGCAAAATTCCTCTTTTAAATTTATTCTTTGTCGCGCCGCAGGGCTTTGCTGCTTTAGCTCTTAGCGGCGGGCGATCTCGCGGTCGCAGCGGCGGTTTATTTGGGGCTAGTTTCAGTTAAATTAATTCTATAAAAATATATAAAATAATGTAATTTTTTTATATATTTATTTTGACAACTAAATTTAAATTTGCTATACTTGCTATTATGAATAAACTATTACCAATCGAACAAGCAAGTAATGCTCTTGACGTTACTATTCAAACTCTTAGAAATTGGGATAAAAAACTTATTAAAACCTGACGAACTTACTCGTGGTGGAGAGCGCAGATATAAACTAGAAACGCTTAAAAATATAAATCACAATATAGTATTTCGTAACGACAATTTAAAAACTATCGCTTATGCAAGAGTAAGTTCTCATGATCAAAAAGATGATTTGATCCGTCAAGTGCAAGTATTCTTGTTATAATCGTATCGTAGAAAAGAATATAAAGAAAGCTAGTTAAATAACTTTTAATAGTTTGAATAGAATTCGAAACGTAAACTATAAACAAAAATTTATATAAGTTCTGCTATACTTAATCCATCTTATAGAAAGGAAATGCCTATGGCATAAAAACATGAGAGATAATGAAGTTTTAGGATATTATTCTCCCGAAGATACATATCCTATTCCGTTTCCCCAAACAGACAAGGAAACGAGAGACGAACAAATAAGAATGTTTATAAGAAATTACTTACCACAAATAATAGAAAAAAGAAAACAAAAGAAATTAAAAAACGAAGCTGAAAAAAATAAAGAATAAAACTAATTGATAAATTTTGCCAAGGCTTAAAAACTTTGGCAAATCACTCTAAAAAGCGATTATAGAACTGTTTTTTAGAGTGATTTATTATAGATCACTCAATCATAATGTAGAAATTATTAAGGCGATAGCCGCGTGCGGTCGCAGCCCCAAATATGCTAAATTTTGCAGAGGTGAGCTGCTGCTGATCCCACGATTTCTCGCGGTCGCGGTGTCAAATATGCTAAATTTTGCTAGCAAAATTTAGCCGCTCGCCGCGCGGATAGACAAAATTTCTGTATCAGGCGCCCGGCGAAATTTCACGGCGGAGCTGCGAAAAGAATTTTAACGGCGTGCGTGCGGAAAGAAATTTCAATAGCGTATGTGCGGCGATAAATTTTAGCGACATCGCTCCTTCGCTTTGCTACTTATAAAAATTTTCAAATTATATTTCCCGAGTGCGTGTCGATGAAATTTATAAACGGCGCGCAATATATGAACCCCAGCTTCGTCCTTCCGCCATAACGGCGGCTTAAATTTTATCTACTCGCGCTATGTGCGCCTCCAAGTCGGCGCGCATTTATGCTAGCGCAAGTACCGCGCAGCTAAATTTTGAAAGATAAATTTCATTCACGCAGGTATAAAATTTAAAAATTTCAAAGCCCAGGCCGTTTAAATTTAACCAAAGTCGGCAGAGTTTAAATTTTAAAGAGGTCTAAATTTTAATGATTTTAAAAAAGATGAAAGAGCCGCGAAGCGCACGCTCCACGGCAAATTTAAAGGAGGACTATTTAAAAGATGGAGCGATCTGTGCTACCCACGCCTCGATGCGGCTCTCGGTGAGGTCGCTTTGATTGTCATTATCTAGCGCGAGGCCAACGAATTTGCCATCCACCACGGCCTTACTCTCGTCAAATTCATATCCGTCGGTAGGCACTGCGCCTACGATATTTGCACCCGCTTTTTTGAAGTTGTCATATAGCTCGCGCATTGCGTTGCAGTAAGCATCGCTGTAGCTTGAGCTATCGCCCATGCCGAAAATCGCGACGGTCTTGCCCGCGACATCAAGGGCTGAAAAGTCAAAGCCCGCCCAGTCGTCCTGCAACTCTCCGTCGTTCCACGTGGAGCTGCCAATGATGAGCGCGGTGTATTTATTTAGATCTGCAGGCGCGATGTCCGCAACGTTTTTAAGCTCGTTTTCTATGCCTAGCTTTTCGGAGATCAGCTTCGCAGCGTCCTCAGTATTGCCCATCGAGCTTCCAAAAATAATTCCAACCATTTGGTATCCTTTTAATAAATTTTGTCGGTGAGCTTGTATGGTACTAATTTCATAATGAAATTTCCCTTAAAGCATTCGCTTTTTATCTCGACGTGGCGGTTAAAATTTTCATTTTTTGGATAAACAATATACACGGCGTCGAGGTTTGCTCCGCGACAAAGCTCTAGCGCTTTTTTTATATCATTATCATAAATGGCTGTATTTTGAGGTAAAATTTTTTTAAAGCTCGTAACCACGCCTAGGCTAAAACCGCTCTTGCGAACTACGATGAGCTCGCCTGATTTGCCCACAAGCTGCAGCTGTGCGCCTGCATTGCGAAGCGCGATTTTGTAAAACACGAAATTGCGAAATGCATCGTCTCCATTTAGCAGTACGCCGCTACGCAAGCTCGCGATCGCGCGAGTTAGCTTATAGACGGGCTTGGCAGCAAATACAGGCAGCGGCATATCGCGCAGATAAGAAAAGATTATCGCATTATCCGCCACGCAAAATTTCACGGCAGGCTTGAAACGGTAAATTTTACAAGCTCCGCGCCCAAGCTCGGAGGCGATGAAATTTAAAAACGCAGTGCGAAACTGCGAAGCACCCTTTAAATTTGCGGGCGGAATTCTATAATCCGCATTAACGTTAAAATTATATAGAGCTAGCATCGCCTGCGCTCGCGAAGCCGCATCATAATCCCGCAGCGCCTCTGGTGCAATCTCGCGTCCGTTCGCATCAAAACCAAAAATCTCGCCGCCAAAGAATTTTTTATTAAAAACTTCAGCATTTAAAATTTCATCATCAATAAGCTCATTATCGCGCCGCAGATCCGCTTTTTGGTGTTTTTCGCGCACCGCGATATCTCGTTTTGGCGCGGCAGTATCTTGTAATAAAGCCGATTTCTCGTCCGAACGCCTAGTGCAGAAAAAATCTTTTGCGCTGAGCCAGTGTCGTAAAAAGCCCTTGCAGTTAAATTCCTATTCGCGCCGCCTTTTTGCGCACTCCTTGCAGCATGCGGCTTAGAGGCATTATGATTAAGCGCGCCCGATTTATCGCTTGAAAACTTTTTAAATTTGCCGCTAAATTTCTTGCTTTCGGCGTGTGCAAGGCAAGTAGCGTTAAATTTGCTAGAATTTAAAAAATCCTTGGAATTTAGCTCGCCAGCTTCATCATCGTAAGCATTTGATCGCGGCGCAGTGCACGATTTTTTAACCGCTTGCCTGGACTTGCCGGCATTACTTAAATTCCCTGGAATTTTAATCATCTTCGCAAGGCTTGCAACCGAATTCTTGATTTAAATTGAAAACCTTACAGTATTCGCAAAATACGCAGCTAACGCTTCTTTTAGCGCATACGAGCGGGATTTTGCGCTTTTTTACTTCGCCTTTGATCTTTTTCATCGTATTGTGGTTTAAAAAGCTCGTAAGCATCACGACGCACTCGGTATCTTGCGGGATCGGCTTGCGATTTACGCGATTTTCGTTTCGTGCATCCCAGTGCTCGATATTGCTCGCGCCGAGGTCTTTTAAAACCGCCTTAATGGGTGTAATCTCATCTGCTCCTATGACTAAAACGTTCATTTCATCCCCTTCTATGATTGATAGTCGTTATTATAACAGAGAAAGATTAAATTTAACTGATAATATATATAAAAATTTGAAATTATAGGCCGGAATTTTACCGGCTCATATTTGATATTTACTTGCTTAAAGCTAGACTTACTGCGGCATCGATGTGGATCTGCGTAGTATCAAATAGGCACGCGGCGGTATCTGCTTGCGATACAAGCAGCCCGATCTCCGTGCAGCCCAGTATCGCGCCCTGCGCGCCGCGAGCTCTAAGTCCTTCAATGATCTGCAAAAATTTCTCTTTGGAGTGCGGTAAGATTTTACCAAAGCAAAGCTCGTCAAAAATTACTTCGTTTACCGCTTCCATTTCGTCCGCATTTGGCACGAGTACCTCTGCGCCGCCCTCTATTAAGCGCTGTTTGTAAAAATCCTGCGTCATCGTGTAGATCGTGCCGAGCAGCCCTACTTTTTGCACGCCACGTTTTCGCAGCTCATTTAGCGTAGTATCTGCGATATGCACGAAAGGCACGGAGATGGCGGCATTTATCGCCTCGTAGCACTTATGCATCGTGTTAGTGCAAAGAAAAATATAATCCGCTCCGCCGCTTTGCAAAACCCGCGCGTGACGAGCTAAAATTTCGCCCGCCCTGCCCCACTCATTATCTCTTTGACACCGCTCGATCTCGTCGAAATTTAAGCTACTTAGCAGGATTTCGCCGCTACTTAGCCCACCTAGACGCTCGTTAATTTTGCGATTGATCCCATCATAATAGGTAATCGTAGATTCGTAACTCATGCCGCCGATTAGTCCGATTTTTTTCATGGATTTTCCTTTTGGAATTTAACGAAATTCCTGGGTCACAAATTCTGCGACCCGGAATTCTAAAAACTAACTACAAAGCTTAAGCATTCTCGCTCGCAGCGTCCGTAGAGGCAACCTCATCGCCGAAATCGGCATTCGCAAGCCGTTTTAGCTGGCGGTAGCGCCTCATCGCGTCGGCTTTGTTGGCTTCATAAAGCTTGCCCGCGTGCTCCGGATCGATCTTTTTAAGCGCGTTGTAGCGCACCTCGTTTAGCAAAAATTCCTCATAAAGGCTCCAATCGGGCTCTTTGGATGAAATTTTAAGCGGATTTTTGCCCTCCGCCGCGAGCCGCGGATCGAAAGTGTAGGTCGGCCAATAGCCGCATTTGCTCGCAAGCTCGGCTTGATCGCCCGATAGCCCCATGCCGCCTTTGATACCGTGCGCGATACACGGCGAATACGCGATGATGAGACTAGGTCCCGGGTAGGCCTCCGCCGCCATGATCGCTTTTAGCGTCGCGGCTTGGTTTGCATTGGAATTTACCTGCGCGACGAAGATGTTGCCGTAGGTCATTGCGATCTGACCGAGGTCTTTTTTCTGAACGCGCTTACCGCCTGCGGTAAATTGTGCGATAGAGCCGCGGCGGCTAGCTTTGGAGCTCTGCCCGCCCGTATTTGAGTAAACCTCCGTATCCAGCACCAGCACGTTTACGTCCTCGCCGGTAGCCAGTACGTGATCGAGGCCGCCGTAGCCGATGTCGTAGGCCCAGCCGTCGCCGCCGATGATCCACTGCGATTTTTTGTTTAGATACTGCTTCAGCTCTAAAATTTCACGAACCCCGGGCGCATCTAAATTTTGTTCTAGCAGCGGCACCAGCCTATCTCTAATCTGAGCGGATTTTAGCGTATCGTCTCTGTTTTCGATCCAGTCGTGATAAAGCGCCTTTAGCGCATTTGGCACGCTTGAGAGCGAGCCCAGCATCAGATCCTCGATCTTATGGCGCAGCGTCTCGCTTGCGATCTTCATTCCCAGCCCAAACTCGGCATTGTCCTCAAAAAGTGAGTTCGCCCACGCGACGCCGCGGCCGTTCTCGTCCTTGCGGTACGGCATCGAAGGCGCCGATCCGCCGTAGATCGAGCTACAGCCCGTGGCGTTGGCTACGATCATATGATCGCCGAAAAGTCGCGTTATCAGCGTGATGTACGGCGTCTCGCCGCATCCCGGACATGCGCCGTGAAATTCAAAATACGGGCGCGCAAAGCCCACGCCCTTGACGCTTGATCTATCCATCAAATCGTCTTTGTATCTTACGTGCTCGAATAAAAAGTCTGCGCTTTCTTGCTCGCCTTTTGCGAGTTCTTCTTCAAGCGGCACCATAACGAGTGATTTTTCCTTGCTCGGGCAGTTTTCGGCGCAAAGCGCGCAGCCCGTGCAATCTAGCGGGCTTACTTGGATCTTATATTTTAGCCCCTTCAGCTCCCTGCCCTTAGCTTCTAGTAGGTGATCTTTTAAATTTGAAGGCGCGGCGGCCTCGTCCTTTTCGTCTAGCAAAAACGCTCTGATTACGGCGTGCGGGCAGACGAAGGCACATTGGTTGCACTGGATGCAGTTTTGCTCGATCCATTTGGGCACCGTGACGCCTACGCCGCGCTTTTCAAATCGCGTCGTGCCCGCATCAAACCCGCCGTCCTCGTGCCCCAAAAACGCCGACACCGGCAAACTATCACCGCGCGCTGCGTTCATCGGTTTTACGATCTTTTCTATAAAATCGTCGCCCTTGTATTTGTCGTCCGCGCCCGCTGGGTCGTCCTTTAAATTTGCCCACGCGGGATCGATCGCTACCTGCACTAAAGCGTCCGCTCCCCTATCGATCGCGTCGCAGTTCATCGCCACGACCGCTTCGCCCTTTTTGGCGTAGGTTTTCTTGGCGTATTCCTTCATATAGCTCTGTGCCTGCTCGAACGGGATGATGCCGCTAAGCTTGAAAAACGCCGATTGCATGATCGTGTTCGTACGGCCTCCAAGCCCTATATCGCGTGCTAGCTTGGTGGCGTTTAGAATGTAAAATTTTACCCGTCTGGCAGCTAGAATTTTTTTGACCTTGTTCGGAAGCTTTGCCGCCGTCTGCTCGGCATCCCAGATGGAATTTAAAAGGAAGGTGCCTTCCTCGCGGATGCCCCCGATGACATCGTAGATGTCCAGATACGCAGCGACCGAGCAGGCGACGAAATGCGGATTTGAGACGAGGTAGGTCGAGCGGATCGGTCTTTTGCCGAAGCGCAGGTGCGAGCGCGTGTAGCCGCCCGATTTTTTGCTATCGTAGGCGAAATACGCCTGCGCGTAAAGATCGGTTTTGTCGCCGATGATTTTGACGGAATTTTTATTCACGCCTACGGTGCCGTCCGCACCCAGGCCGTAAAATAAGCACTCGGTCTCATCCTTGTAGCCGAGCGAAATTTTATCTCCCACGGGAAGGGACAGATGCGTTACATCGTCGTCGATGCCGATCGTAAAGCCGTTTTTAGGCTCGTCCGCCTTTAAATTTTCATACACGGCGATTAGCTGCGCGGGATCAACGTCCTTAGAGCTTAGCCCATACCTGCCGCCCACGATGAGCGGGGCGTCCTCGCGCCCGTAAAATGCGGCTTTCATGTCCAGATACAGCGGCTCGCCGAGACTGCCCGGCTCCTTCGTGCGGTCAAGCACGGCGATCTTTTTCACGCTTTTAGGCATCGCGGCAAAGAGATATTTGAGGCTGAAAGGCCTGTAGAGATGCACTTTTAGTACGCCTACCTTCTCGCCCTTCGCGTTTAGATGATCGACCACCTCTTCAAGGGCTTGATTGACCGAGCCCATCGCGACGATCACGCGCTGCGGCTCACTAGCGCCGTAATAGACGAAAGGTGCGTACGGCCGCCCCGTGATCTTTGAAATTTCGCTCATAAACTCCGCGACGATGTCCGGAAGCGCGTCGTAAAATTTATTAACTAGCTCGCGCGTCTGAAAATATACGTCGTCGTTTTGCGCTGTGCCGCGAGTTTTAGGATGCTCGGAGTTTAGCGCGTCAGCTCTAAATTTACGCACCGCCTCGCGATCGAGCAAGCGATCAAACTCGGCATAGTCCATCACCTCGATCTTTTGAATTTCATGGCTAGTGCGAAATCCATCAAAAAAGTGCAAAAACGGCACGCGCCCCTTAATCGCCGCAAGATGCGCGATACCGCCCAGATCCATCACCTCCTGCACGCTGTCGCTTGCAAGCATCGCAAAGCCGCTTTGGCGACAGGCATAGATGTCTTGATGATCGCCGAAGATAGAGAGCGCCTGCGCCGCAAGCGCGCGCGCCGCGACGTGAATGACGCCCGGAAGCATCTGGCCCGCGATCTTGTACATATTTGGAATTTTTAGCAAAAGCCCCTGCGATGCGGTGTACGTCGTCGTAAGCGCGCCCGCTTGGAGTGAGCCGTGCACGGTGCCCGCCGCGCCGCCCTCGCTTTGCATCTCGACTACCTTAACGGGCATGCCGAAGAGGTTTTTCTTGCCCTGCGACGCCCAGATATCGGTGTAATCCGCCATAGGCGAGCTAGGCGTGATCGGATAGATGCCCGCGACCTCGGTGAAGGCGTATGAGACGTAAGCCGCCGCCTCGTTTCCGTCCATCGTTTTCATAACTTTTGCCATTTTTAGTTCCTTTGGAATTATCAAATTTCACTAATTTTACATATTTATTGCTTAAAAATTTAAATGCTTCGCAAACCGAATAAAATTCTAAAGCTTTATCACAGCAGGCGGGCTACAAGCGCGATCTGCGGGCGGTTTGAGGCGAGCCTTGAGGACGATTTGAGATGGGCTCTTTCGCCGCCTTGAAAATAAATTTTTGCATACTTTAAGCGCAGATCGCAAGCAGCGGGTAGAGATTAAATGCAAATTTAGCTGTCTAGCTTGAAATTCTAACCTAAATATCAAATGACGGGAGCGCGCGAAAATTAAGAAATTTAAAAATGCACTTGCCACAAGATGAAAAGACCTCATATCGCAACAAGACTGGATAATAAAAATTTAACCACTACAAAGCCTCAACCGCTATACGCATCCAAGCTCGACGTAGCGAAATTTTATTTATGGCTTATAACATCGCGGTATATAAAATTTCAACGCATTCTGCCAAATATAAGAAATTTTATTGCCACCTAACGAGCGCAGCGCAAATTTCATTTTAAATTTTCATCGATCGCTCGCTATGTGAATTTTACCCCATGCGACTTTACGTTTTGAGCGTAAATTCTATTTCCGCAAGCTGTGCGGAGGATAAATTTAGCTATAATCCTCCGCTTAGATTTGGCACGAAACGCGGCACGTATATACGGCGCGGAATTTTAAAATTTTAAAATTTCAAGCAGAACTCGAAAAGCTAAAAACCGCTAAATGCGCTAAACTTAAAGCCAAATTTAAAAAGCTCAAAAAAGGAAAGCCGATGAATGTCCATAAAATCGCTTACACGAGAGTTATCGCGCTGGCGTTTGCCGCCTTTATTTTTAATACTACGGAATTTATCCCCGTGGCTCTGCTAAGCGACATCGCGGCGGATTTTAAGATGGACGTTACGAGCACGGGGCTAATCATCACAATCTACGCGTGGGCGGTGAGCATCCTCTCGCTGCCGCTAATGCTGCTAACCTCAAAGCTCGAGCGCAAGAGGCTGCTTTTGCGACTTTTCGTGCTATTTACGCTAAGCCACGTCCTGTGCGCAATTGCGTGGAATTTCGCCGTTTTGGTAATCGCGCGACTTGGCATTGCGATTTCGCACGCGATCTTTTGGTCGATCACCTCATCGCTCGTCGTGCGCCTAGCGCCAATAAATAAAGGCTCTCAGGCCATCGGCATGCTGGCTTTGGGCACCTCGCTTGCGATGGTTTTGGGACTTCCTTTGGGGCGCGTGGTCGGCGAGCTTTTCGGCTGGAGGATTACGTTTTTTGCAATCGGCGCGCTTGCGGCGGCGGAGGCGCTGTTTCTTTGGAAAATTTTACCGTTTTTACCGAGTCGCCGCGCGGGCTCTCTTGCGAGCTTGCCGATGCTTGCAAAGCGCCCGATGTTGCTTGCTTTGTATCTGCTGACGTTTTTGATCGTAGGCGCGCATTTTACGACCTACAGCTACGTCGAGCCCTTCGTAGCGAAATTTAATCCCGCAGGCGATCACTTTGTAACCTACGTCCTGCTTGCATTCGGCGCTTCGGGCATTCTTGCTAGCATGCTTTTTTCAAAGCTTTACCGCCCTTTTCCAAACGCATTTTTGATATGCGCGATTCTCTTTATCCTAGCCTCGGTGCTGACGTTAAAAGCTTTTGTCGCAAATGACGTAGCGCTACTGCTCGCGGCTTTCGTCTGGGGAGTGGGGATTTTCGGCTTTGGGCTTTGTTTGCAGATTAGGGTTTTGGCGCTGGCTCCGGATGCCACCGACGTCGCGATATCGATCTACTCAGCGATCTATAACGTAGGCATCGGCGGCGGAGCGCTTTTAGGACATCAAGTCGCAACGAGATTCGGGCTTTGGCACATAGGCGAGGCGGGCGCGATACTGGGCGCGCTAGGGCTTGCAAGCTACCTCTACGCAAGCGTGAAATTCGCCGAGAAAAAATAGCGCGCGAAAAACTAAAGGTAGCCCGAAAGACGCAAGAAATTTTACGAGCCATTCATTCCACTTGAAACCTCGCTAATCACGGCAAAAGATTGGGGCGAGTTGAAATAAAAATTTAAAGGCTCATTCTAAATGACCCTTTTCCTTCAAATCTTCAAGTATAAATTTCATCTTTAGTTTTTGGTTTTCGTCGCCGTTTTCTGATACCTTTTTAAACACGTTTAAAATTTTAAGCCTTAGTTCTTTATTCTTTGAGAGATAAGAAGCATTACTTTGCAAAAACCCTATCGCACTACGAAGAAATTCTAAATTTTCATAACAATATTTTTCTAAAATTTCTTCCGTTATTTTTGAGGTTAATTCTTTTTGGGTCAGAATTCTAGCGTTAAAAATATTTTCTATTATTCTCTCTGCCGACGATATTTTATATATTTCATTTTTTGTTATAAGGTTATCGTGTAGTTCCTTAACACGCTCATCAAAATTTATCATTTCATATAAAATTTCGGTATATAAATTTTGATATTGGTCATTTTCGAAAACACCCCTTATATATTCTAGTAAAATTTTAGTCGCAAATTCATGGTATTTTTGGGCTAACCCCAACTATATCTATTATATTCTCTTTATTTGTTTCTAAATAAGCAAAGAGATTGTTTATAAAAACATCGTTGTCGTACCGTAAATCTAAAACGCCTTTAA
The DNA here is from genome assembly GCA_963529625.1 of uncultured Campylobacter sp. GTDB lineage: Bacteria > Campylobacterota > Campylobacteria > Campylobacterales > Campylobacteraceae > Campylobacter_B. The sequence continues at coordinate 19,032 of CAURZM010000024.1, forward strand.
AATACTCATCCGAAATTTCCTTTTTGATTTCTTTATATTGCTTATTTTCACTGTTATACTCTCTAGTAATTATATTTCTTGCGATTTCGTTAAATTCCTCAGCGTCTATAATTGATTTTTTAGTATATGATAATATATTCATACCCAGCTGGTAATAATCTGCATCGTCTAAAAATTCAAGCTCATTTTTTGAGTCGCTTATATTTTTTCTGTTTTTATACAAATCATACACATCCGTTAAATTACTACGGTGGTCTAATTTTCCTAAAAATTGTTTAATCTCGGCGGAAGAATTCATCGCATTTATGATTGATATTCCTAGTATATAAGTTATGGCGTTGTCTTTTATAGATTGATATTTTTGCAATTTATCTTCTAGATGTTGCTTATAATCATTCAGCGCATTTATCGCTCGCCTCATCACTCTAATATTTTTTATGGTATGCTTTGTAAAATACCGCGATACCGCATCTCGGTAAACTTCCTCTAGTTTGTCTGATATGACACTAAAAGATTCCTGCGGAGTCGGATCATAATAAAATTCGTAGTCCATGATTTTATCTTTGTATTCCGATAAAATTATTTCTAGTTCTGTTTTATCCTCTTTTATTTGGCTAGTATTTTTGGGCTCTTTAGCTTCTAAATTTTCCTCATCTCCTTTTTGTGTTTCTTTAGTAGGAGCTGTCATCTTTGAGCGATTTAAGATCATGACTATATGGCAATTTTGCTGCTCTTTATACTCGGAAATCAACCCTAAAATCTCTTTTAAATTTATCTTATCAGATATTCTTTCGAAATCGTCGAAGCAGATTATTGCGTCTTTGTATTTATTTGTATACAGGGAGTCCAGAATAATTAAACTAAATTCTGCAATTTTATTATCGGCAAATCTTTTTGTAAAGAAACTAAAAATACCTGCAGGAATAAATTTTTTTAATATCTTTGATACGGCTTCATTCTTTTTGTAATAAAATTTTAAACTTATCTCTTGCTTAATTTCCTGGATGCTTTCCTTGCCAAATAAAGATACATAAACAGAATTTTCCTTAAATTTTTCATTAGAAAAATTTTTCCAAAAAGTTGTTTTTCCTACGCCCCATTCACCGTCTAAAACGACGCAGGCGGCATTGTCTCGCTGCAATATTTCCGTTAATCTTTGTTCGATATTTTCTTTGGCGGTACTCATATTGATCCTTTATCGTTTTAAAATTTTACTAGAACTCTCATAAATTTAAAGACTTTATACCTAAGTGTCTCAAAAATTTAATCCTTACTGCAGCGTTAAATTTTAAAATTTAGCGACAGGGCGTAAGAATTTAAGGCGTAGAATTTAAAGCGGGGGCCGCTAAAATTTAGCTACTTTATAAACCCCACCTGCGGTAAAATTTCAGCTAGCGCCGCGTCCTTTTTCTCGTTAAATTTGACCTTGTTCTGCTCAAAAAGATTATTTCCATGCACGTCAATCGAGACGATGAGCGGGCCAAACTCCTTCACGCGGCACTTCCACAGCGTCTCAGGCATCCCAAGCTCCGTCCAGTCCGCGCTCTCGATCTCCTCGACCTGCGTCGCGGCGACCACCGCGCAGCCCGCCGGAAATACGCAGTGTATCGCGCCAAACTCCTTGCAGCCGCTCATCGTGCCTTCGCCCATGCCGCCTTTGCCCACTATCAGGCGCACGCCCGTTTTAGCGATAAACTCGCGCTCGAATTTCTCCATCCGCATGCTAGTAGTCGGCCCCACCGAAACCATCTCAAAGCTTTTATCGCCCGTTTTTCTAATGATCGGCCCCGCGTGCAGGATCGCGCCGCCTCTGATATCTAGCGGCAGCTCGCGGCCCTCCTGCACGACGCGTCTGTGCGGTACGTCGCGGCAGGTGACGATGTGGCCCGTGAGGTATATGACGTCGCCGATCTTTATATCCGCTAGATCCTCGGCGCTGATCGGCGTGGTTAAAATTTTCTTACTCATAGCGCGAACTCCTTGTGCGATTTTACGTCGAAATTTATCTGCGCGTCCCAGACGATATGGCCTTTGCGGTGCGACCAGCAGCCCACGTTTACGGCGACGGCGATGACGCTTGGGTGGCGGGCGCAGTTCTCGATATGCACGCCCATGACCGAGCTTGCGCCGCTCATGCCTTGCGGGCCTAGGCCGATTTTATTGATGCCATCTTCGAGCAGCTTTTCGGTTAGCGCGGCTCGGTCGTTTGGATTGCGCGAGCCAAGAGGTCTCATCAGCGCTTTTTTAGATAGCAGCGACGCCACGTCGATCGAGGTGCCGATGCCCACTCCCACTAGCAGCGGAGGACAGGCATTTATGCCGTAGCTGGTCATTATGTCCATGACGAATTTCACGACCCCCTCGTAGCCCATGCCCGGCATCAGTACGGTCGCCTTGCCGGGCAGGCTACAGCCGCCGCCAGCCATATAGGTGTGTATCTCGCACTCGCTGCTACCCGGCACGATCTCCCAAAATACGCTCGGCGTGCCCTTGCCGACGTTTTTGCCGGTGTT
>CAURZM010000025.1:0-21248 GCA_963529625.1 uncultured Campylobacter sp.
TAAATAGGTCGAATGAGTGGTTGGCGCCATCTCCAAACCTCATATATATAAAATTCTCTATAAAATTTCCATCTTCGTCAATCAAATGCTCCTGCTCCCAAGGATAAAAGAGGCGTAGCTTTAAAACCTCGTCGTTTTCTACAATCTCTTCGGCGTTTTGTATAGGTTCGCCGTCTTTGCAAATTTTAGAGCCCAGATTCATTAGATAATCAAAATTTAGCCTCTTATCCAGTTTCCAAAATTCGCATCTATCATCAGGATATTTATCACCGTTACACCATGAAAATCTTACTCTCTCATAGCCGTTTTTGTCTAAGTGAATATCTGCCATCTTGCCAAAATCTATTTGCGGATAATTATCTAAGTAGTGAAGCTTTTAAAGATAATCTTTTAAATTTAGCTCTACAAGTTCTCTTTGCGTCAGGTTTTTATCGCCAAAACCAAGCGCTTCTAAGATTGCCGAAATTCTATATGCGGGCAGCAAGGCGATAAATATGCAAAGCCAGATCAGAAAAACTATTATACAAAGGTACTTCAGGCGCAAGCTTACTCCTTCGGGCAGATTGCGCTATATTATCCAATGCAAGCTTAACGAGCCCATAATCCGCAGCGCTTGAAGCAAACGACTTGCTGTAAAAATTCCAAGCTTGTTTGCGCGGTTAAAATTATATAGTTAAATTTGAAATTTTAAAATTTACATTTGGCGGTAAAATTTTAAAATTTGCGGCGGCGGTTTAGACCCGTACCTTGCCGCCGTATTTGATCTGGCTCGGGTCTTTTTCGTCCAGCTCGCGCATTATCTGCTCGCCGTTGTCGGAGTTTGCCGCGGCGATATCTGCGTCCAGATCGGAGTATGAGTAGATCATCATCGCCTCGCTTACGCCCTCTATGGCTTCTATCGCGCGAAATGCGGCGATCTCGTCCTCGAAGCTCTCCGCGCTAATCGTGGCTACCGCCTTACCGTCCTCACACGCGACGAACTCGCAGCCGCCGATACTTTGCAGCTCCTTGCGAAACGCCGCTACGTCGGTATTTGCGCCCAGATAGATCACGACGCTTGAAATATTCATTTTAGCCCCCAAAAGTAGATATATCTATTGTACCCCGAACCCACGAGATAATCTCCTTCGAAAAGCAGATAGTTGATGATATCGTTATCTAGCTCGATGCTGCGGACGATCTCGCCTGCTTTATCGATTACGCGCACGCCGTTATTGACAGTGAAAGCGCCCAGCTCTGGGCTTAGCGCCACGGCAAAAACTGCAAAATGGGCGTTATAGAATTTAGCGAAATCGCCGTTTTCGTAGTAGCACGATCTCTCCTTATCGTTCGAGCCGCTCATCATACGATCGCCAAGCAGCGCCACGGAGTAGATCCCGTCCTTGTGCAGGGATTTTTGACTCATAAGTTTTTTCGCTTTCGCGTCGAAATAAAATACGATGCCGCCTTCGCACGAGATTAGCAGCGTTCCGCCGGCGCGGTCGTATGCGCTGCCGCCCAAAGAGGCGATGGTGAGCTTTTGCTCGAAGCTTACCTTGCCGCTAGACAGGTCGAAGTATAAAATTTCGCTACCAAGACCTAGCAAAATCACGGTATTTTCGTCGTAGAAATAGACGTTTTTAATCCCTGTAATTGGCAATTTGTAGTGCGTGATCTTGCCGCCTGCAAACACGCCCAGCATCTTTTCAAACGCGTCGCCGTTATATAAAAATGCATATTTTTCGCCTAGTTTATCAACGTCGAATATGGTAGCTCCCATCGGCTCGTCTAGGTAATTTTTGGACGAGGGCAGGGCGAAAATTAGTGTTTTGGATATTGCGCCCGATGCGGAATTTAATGCCGTAGAATTTTCGGCAGAATTTTGCTTCGTAGAATTTGCTGCGGTTGAATTTGCTAAAGAATTTACGGCAGCGGAATTCGCAGTAGAATCTCTCGTGGAATTTACGCTTGCTTTAGCATTGAAATTCTGCGCCGCATCGGAATTTTGATCTACAAAATTTTGACCGGTGACAGAATTTGGCGCGGAATTCTCCGCAGAGTTAATGGTGATTTTATAGAGCTTGCCGTTGTCAAGCCCTGCGTAAATTTCGCCGTCTAGATTTTTTAGCACCGCGACATTTGCGTCAAGCTCTAGTATGAAGCTAGCGTGTTTGGTCTTTGTAGGTGCATCTATGCCCGCAGCGCCACTAGGTACCGCGATGCCGTTGCCGGCATAGATGAAGCAGGCGCAAAGTAGTAGCGGCGGTAAAAATTTCATCGTGCGCTCCTACTCAACCTCGGCGCCTTGATTTAGCGTATCTATGAGATTAGAAGTGGAATTTGCGTCGCTAAACCTGCTAAAATCAGCCTTAAAATTATTTTTAACTAGCGGATTGGTTTGGGCTTGCGGTACGTGGCATTGCGTGCAGTTGAATCTCTGCTCGGCTAGCGTGCCGTTTAGATCCGCGCCTGTGCGAAAGTCCACCAAGTGACTTTTTGGAATCGGCGTAGAGCCTACATCCTTAGCGACATCGGGCATATGGCAGGTTACGCACATATTGTTATCCTTTGTGATCGGCACGAGCCCCTCTAGGCTGTGCGGTATGAGCGGCGGAGCGTTTTCGAAGCTGCGCTCGATTTTCGAAGCTGCGCCCGGAGCGTCCTCGCTATATTTGAAATCGGGCAGAGAATTTTTATTTTGCACCGATTCGTCCACGCTTTTTATAAAGCCCAAGCTGTCGGCATCTATAGAAGCCGTCTTGTCCGCGGCAAATAGCGCCGCACAGCATGCAAGAGCCAAGCCTAAAACCATTTTTTTCATTTTTTCACTCCTAATATACTAAAATTTAACGCATCGTCGTCGCATACGTCGATGCAGCGCCCGCAGCTGATACACTCGCTGCTAACGCGCCCGTTTTCCCGCCCAACCATCTTAAGCACCTGAACTTCGGGGCAGACCATTTTGCATTTGCCGCACATCGTGCATTTATTAACCTCGTGGCGAATGCGAATGATGCTAAAATAGCTAAGCGCCGCCCAAAATCCGCCGAGCGGACATAGCCGCGAACAGATCGTGCGATCGCCTGCGAAAATTTCAAAAACTACGATCAGTAGCGCGATTGCAAACGCACTGGCACTCATTGATATGACGGCGCGCGCGAAAAGCGAGATAAAGCTTATGCTCTCAAACGCCGCAAAGCCGAAAACTCCGCTGCAAATGAGCGCCAGCACCGCTAGGACGTAGCGAGCCTTGCGGTTTACGCTAACGATCTTAGTCGTTATGCCAAGTTTCTTACGAAGCCACGCGGCAAGATCGGTCAGTAAATTTATCGGGCAGACCCATGAGCAATATACTCGCGGCGCTATGAGCGCATAAAATGCGCCTACGATAACCGCTCCGATAACCGCCGTAGCGCCCAAAGAAAAGCTAGCTAGCAGCATCTGCGCCGTCGCAAACGGATCGCTTAGATTAATCGTGCCGAAAAGTTTCGACGAGCTTAGATTACCCTTTAAAATTCCGGATAAAATTCCGTTTTCGCTCGCGGCTTTGAAGGCGAAATTATTTCCTAAAATAAAAAGGACTAGAATAGAAATTTGGCTCAAACGCCTTAAAATAATATATTTCATTGCCTAGCCCCCTCCATTAGATCGTCCTCGTTTAAGTAATCCCTGCTTTTTTGCGGATCGAGCTTGATTTTGGTGTCTGCGTCCTTTAGTTTCGCGTCGTCGCCCTTGATCCAGCCTTTGACATAGTTATCGCTTGAAATTCCTATGACGCGCTCGCGCTCCACGACGCTGATAGCCGCCTTTTTCGTGACGCAGGCAAACTCGCACTTACCGCAACCCGTGCAGTAGTCGCTATCTACGACGGGCACGAGCAGGGCGTGCTTTTCGGTGCGGTTGTTGTGGCGGTAATCGATCCTGAGTGCCTTATCCATCACGGGGCAGTTTCGCACGCATGCGTCGCATTGGATACCGGCATAAGCGATGCAATGCTCGGTATCTATGACCGCAACGCCCATTTTGGATAGACGCACGTTAAGCTTGGAGTCTTCGCTTACCAGGCTTTTATCTAGTGCGTCGCTAGGACAGGCTGCGACGCAAGGTATGTCGTCGCACATATAGCACGGAATTTCGCGCGGGATAAAAAACGGCGTGCCGTTTGCAATAGCATGATCGCAAAAGCTCGCAAGCTTAAGTGTATCAAAGGGGCACGCCTCGACACAAAGTCCGCACCTTAGGCATTTGCTAAGAAATTCTTTCTCGCTTATAGCTCCGGGCGGGCGGAGTCTAGCGTGCTCGCCGGAGTTTGCGACTCCGAGCCCCAGAACGCCTACGCCCGCAGCTAAAGAAAGAATACCTAAGACTTCACGCCTATTCATAATTTACGCCTTGTAAATTTTAACCGCGCATTTTTTGTAGTCGGTCTCTTTTGAAAGCGGACAGGTATGATCGAGCGTGACGCGGTTGATATAAACCTTCTCGTCAAAAAAAGGCACGAAAATAAGCCCTTTCGGTGGAATGTTGCGTCCGTGAAAATCCACGCGCGCTTTTACCTTGCCGCGACGCGACTCGATCCAGACGATCTCGTTTTGTTGTACGCCGATTTTGGCGCCGTCGGCTTCGTTCATATAGCATCTTGCCTCAGGCACCGCGCGATAAAGTTCCGGCACGCGCATAGTCATAGTGCCCGTATGCCAGTGCTCTAGCACGCGACCCGTACATAGCCAGAAAGGATACTCCTCGCTTGGCACTTCTACAGGATCCATATATGGACGGAAGAAAATTTTAGCTTTATTGGCAAGGCTAGTTTTTTCTTCGCCAGAAGTAGCGGATTTCAGATCGCCGCTAGGAAGCGCCGCTTTGGCGTTGCCATAGAAGGCGAAGTCGCTATCCGGAGCTGCTTTTTTAGCATAAGGATCGTATTGGGCGTTAAAGCGCCAAAGTGTCTCTTTGCCGTCTACGACCGGCCATCTAAGACCGCGCACTCGGTGATATGTATCGAAATCGGCTAGGTCGTGTCCGTGACCGGTGCCGAATTTTCGATATTCCTCCCAGAGATATTTTTGGATGAAAAAGCCGTATCCTTTAAATTCTTTGCCGTCGCTACCGATGACGCCACGAGAGTCGCCGTTTACTTCGGAGTTATCGAAGCTTGCCATAATCGGATCTTTTGCAGCGAAAGCCTGAGCGTCTTTGTTTGCAAAGAGCACTTCAAATAGTGTAGTCTCTGGCGTATAGCCGAATTCTGAAATTTTATCCAATACGTTTGGAAGCGTAAGCTTATCATTCACTTTAACCTCGCCCCAGAAATCCTTGAGTTTGAAGCGCTTGGAAAACTCTAACATCTGCCACGTATCGCTCATAGCGTCGCCCACAGGAAGGACCTGCTGTCTCCACCACTGAGTTCTACGCTCGGCATTGCCGTATGCGCCCCATTTTTCGTAGATCATCGCGGTCGGCAGGATTAGATCGGCTACCTTCGCGCTTAGTCCCGGATATGGCTCGCTTACTACGATGAAGTTATCCATCTCGCGCGCCGCGGCGATCCAATGGTTTGCGTTGGCGATCTGCTGCCACGGGTTGTTGACCTGTACCCATATCCATTTTATCTTGCCATCTTCGAGATTGCGCAGAGCCTGCACGTAGTGCGCACCCGGTTTTGGGTTTATCGTGCCCTCGGGAAGCTTCCAAATTTTTTCGGAAACCTTTCTGTGAGCGGGATTTGCCACGACCATATCAGCAGGTAGTCGGTGAGAAAACGTGCCCACCTCTCTAGCCGTGCCGCAAGCGCTAGGCTGACCGGTAAGCGAAAACGCTCCGCAGCCGGGCTTGGCTTGCTTGCCGAGAAGGAAATGTACCATGTAACTTTGCTCATTGACCCAGGTTCCTCTTGAGTGCTGATTAAAGCCCATCGTCCAAAAGCTTACTACTTTGCGGTCCTTTTCGATGTAATAATCTGCCAGCTGCTTTAGCTTGGTCTTAAACGCCTCTAAATCCTCGCTTTCATCGCCCTTAGCCAAAGGCGCTACAAATTCTAACGTGTAAGGCTCCAGCGCTTTTTTAAATTCTTCGAAGCTTATGAGCCAGTGAGCATCTGATTTGTCAGAGTGTTTGTTTTCGAGTACGTCGCCCTCTTTCATACCCAGATATGCTAAGGTAACGCCCTCGGATTTGCTTAGAATTTTAGATTTTTGCTTAGCCGCGGTATCAAGCTCGGTCTTGCGGTATTTTTTATGATTTATATCTTCTCGCAAGCCGTAGCCGATATCCACAGGGCCTGTAGCGAACACGCAGTGCTCTTTAATAAATTTCTCATCTATCATATCCGGGTGATTGTAGACAATCTCCCTTGCTATGTAGTTCCATATCGCCAAATCGGTATTCGGACGGAATATAATTTCAATATCGGCGATGTTTGAAGTGCGGCTAGAGTATGTCGAGAGATTTATAACTTTTACGCGGTCCGGGTTGCGAAGCTTATGGTCGGAGACGCGAGACCAAAGGATAGGGTGCATCTCAGCCATATTCGCGCCCCAAGCGATGATGGTATCGGTTAGCTCGATATCGTCGAAAACACCCGCAGGCTCGTCGATACCGAAGGTTTGCATAAAACCTACGGCGGCGCTGGCCATGCACTGGCGAGCATTAGGATCGAGATTATTGGAGCGAAAGCCCGCTTTTACTAGCTTTGCTGCGGCGTAACCTTCCGGGATCGTGTATTGACCGCTGCCTAGCACGGCAAAGCCTTCGGGACCGCCTTCGTTATAGGCTCGCCTAAAATGCTTCTCCATTTCGTCGAACGCTCGTTGCCAGCTGATTTCGATAAATTTTCCCTTTTTGTCGAATTCGCCTTTGGAATTTACGCGTAAAAGAGGCTTGGTAATGCGATCTGCGCCGTACATGATCTTGGCGTTGAAATAGCCTTTGATGCAGTTTAGACCGCGATTTACGGGCGCTAACGGATCGCCTTTGACCGCTACGATTTTGCCGTCTTTGGTGGCTACCATAATGCCGCAGCCGGTGCCGCAGAAGCGACAGACCGCCTTGTCCCAGCGCCAGCCTTTTTCGGCTTCGTCCGCAGCACTAAGACTGCTAGGCAAGCTGATGCCTGCAACGCTACAGGCAGCCGCTGCCGCAGAGCTTTTTATAAAGTCTCGTCTATCCATGAGATTAACCTTTCGTTTAGAATTAATTTCTACATTTTGAATAATAGCATAAAAAAACGGATTAGTCTAGATTAAAATCAAGGTTTTTTCTGCAATGAATTTCAGATATAAAATAATAATTTTATAAATTTTAAATTTAGTGGCTTAAATTTTATCAGGACAACGAGTTTTTGATAAATTTTAATATATATTTTCATTTAATTAAATTAATATATTATACCGATAAATTAGCATTAAAATTTCATAAAAATTTAATCGTGCTTTGAAATAAAACGGAGCGTAATAGAATTTCGAAATTTTATTAAAATTATAAAACTTAGCTTAAAAAGCGTATTTTGCGATAAGCGATAAATTTTACGCGCAAATACCGTCGTTATCGAGGCAAAATCGTAAAATTTAACTATTCAATTTAATATGCGATATTTGCATATTGCTTAAATTTCGCTTAAAAAAATTCACTAATTTAAAATTTTTTTTATAATCTAGAAAGTATAATAGCCGTGCAAACCAAAATTCTTGAAAGGAATATTATGCAATCCAGAGAAAAGATTGTCAAAACGACTTGTCCTTACTGCGGCACCGGCTGTGGTATCGATCTTATCGTAAAAGACGGCAGGATCGTAAACGCGCGCCCTACGCAGGCTCATCACGTAAATGACGGCGAGCTATGCTTAAAAGGGATGTTCGGCTGGGAGTTCGTAAACTCTCCAAAACGCCTTGCCAAACCTATGATCCGTAAGAAAAACGGAGTATTTGATAGAAGCGGTAAGCTTGAGGAGGTAAGCTTTGAAGAGGCTTACGATTTTGTAGCGTCTAAATTTAAAGAGACCGTCGCTAAATATGGCCCAAGCTCAATAATGGGCTTTAGCTCGGCGCGCTCAAATAACGAAGACAACTACGTTTTTCAGAAATTTTTCCGCGCTCAGGGCAGTAACAACGTCGATCACTGCGCCCGTCTTTGACACGCTCCTACAGTGGCAGGTCTTGCCAACACGCTAGGAAACGGAACGATGACGAACGATTTGGTAGAGTTCGCTACCGATACGGATGTATTTTTACTCATCGGCACCAACACGAGTGAGTGTCACCCGATCATCGCTATGCAGATGCAGCGAGGCTTGCAGCGCGGCGCCAAGATGATCGTAGTAGATCCGAAGCGCACCGATATGGCGAAAAAAGCCGATATCTATCTGCAAATCCCGGTGGGCGCGAACATTAAGACGCTAAATACCATTATGAATGTTATCATTGCCGAAAATTTGCAAGATGACGAGTTTATCAAAAACTACGCTCACGGCTACGAGTATTTAAAAGAAGCGGTTAAGGACTTTACGCCTGAGCGCTTCGAGCGCGAGACCGGCGTGAAAAAAGAGCTCGTAATCGAAGCTGCTAGAATGTATGCTAAAGCAGGCGCAGCGGCGATCTGCTACACGATGGGTATCACGCAGTTTAGCGACGGTACATCAAATGTATTTTCGCTTTCAAATTTAGCCATTTTGACGGGAAATTTAGGCAAACGAGGCGCAGGCGTAAATCCTTTGCGCGGTCAAAATAACGTCCAGGGCGCATGCGACATGGGCGCTCTACCTAACGTCATTCCGGCAGGCGCGGTAAATTCCGCTTATGCTCAGGAGCAAGCGCGCAGAGTATGGCACTTCGAGCTAAATCCAACTCCAGGCTTTAAACTTACGATTGCTCCAGATAAGATGGATAGCGGCGAGCTGAAGCTGCTCTATGTTTACGGCGAAAACCCCGTAATGAGCGATCCTTGGACGGAACACTTCGTGCATGCAACGCATCATCTGGATTGCTTTATCGTGCAGGATCTTTTCTTTACCGAGAGTGCACAGAAGGCCGACGTCGTACTACCTGCTGCCGGCTGGGGCGAGAAGGACGGCACCTTTTTAAACACTTCCCGTCGCGTCCAGCGCACGCGCAAGGCTAGCGAGCCGGCTCCTGGCGTAGAGCCTGATTGGAAGGTCGTTTGCAATATCGCGCAAAGAATGGGGCTTGAAGGGTTTGATTTTTTAAGCGCGGAAGAAATTTGGAACGAAGTGCGTGCATTAATGCCTAAATTTTTCGGCGGTATTAGCTACTATAGGCTAGATAAGCTAGGCGGTATCAGCTGGCCATGTCCTGATGAAGATCATCCGGGCACGCCGGTGCTTTACGCAGATCATAAATCGATGCTGCCTGACGGTAAATTTAGAATGGTGCCGGTGCTTTACGTGGACGATAAAAACGATCGCGCTAAAGCTGAGGCGGATTTCAGAGCCAAGATGAAAATCCCCGATGATTATCCGGTGGGAAGCGGCGCGCTTAGCGAGATTCCGGATGAAATTTATCCGTGCTTATTTACGACCGGGCGCAAGGTTTATCACTACCATACTGGCACGATGACTAGGGAGTGTCGCGCGCTAGAGTACGGTGCAGGCGCAGAAGGCGCGCTCATCGAGGTAAGCCCTGACATCGCACGCGAACGTGAGCTTACCGAAGGCTGCTACGCGCTTGTTAAAAATAAGCGCGGTCAGATCGCCGCGAAGCTTCGCATAAATCCGGATCTGAAAGAGGGCACGATATTTACGACCTTCCATTACAGCGAGGCCGACGGTAACGAGCTCGTGCATGCGGGCGATCTGGATCCGCTATCGGGCATCCCACCGCTAAAGATGACGATCGCAAATATCAGAAAGCTTAGCGAGAGCGAGTTTATCGAGTTCAGAAGACAAAACGAGATGTCAATGCACTCCGAGAAACCTTATCTATCGCCGGTGCATAGGTAGTTTGGGCGGTAAGCTCCGCCCGCTTTGCAAAGATGAAATTTAATCGCCGCTGCGGCAAAATTTGATGAAATTTTATCTTTGCGGGCGCTTCATGGCCGCTTGTGCTCACGGTGCGAGCGGCTCGTGGATTTTCCACGCGATTTTTTAAATACAAAATTACGAGCGTTTTAAATTTACGCACGCCGCTTCGGCTTTACTTCGGCGAATTAAGGCTATTTAAGCAAAATTTCACTACGATATCGGCGAAATTAAAATAAGGAAGGTCTATGGAGCCGATTTATAGGGCGGAGATAGTTAAATTTAAAGGGGATGAAAGAAGGATCGTAAGCGATATCTTGGTGCGCGAGATCAAGCTTGAAATTTTACTAAACGGCAAGCGTTTCGGCGCGCTTATGGCGACTCCGAGCGATTTAAAGGCGCTTGCGGTAGGCTATTTGCTGAGCGAAAATTTAATCTCGGATCCAAGCGGCATAAAAAGCATCGAGCTCGCGCCCGACGGACTTAGCGTGAATGTATGCGGCGAGATAAACGAAAAGCGGCTAAATAGCTTCGATACCGAAAAGGTCATCATCAGCGGCTGTGGGCGCAGCTCTACGGCAAATATCGATCCTGCAGCGATGGCGGCGCGTAAAGTCCGCTCGGACGCTAAATTTCATAAGAATGAAATTTTAAATTTGATGAGCGAGTTTTACACGCAGTGCGAGCTTTACGAGATGACCGGCTGCGTGCATACCGCAAAGCTCTTTACCGCGGGCGGCGAGTATTTTATCGGCGAGGATATCGCCCAGCACAATACCATCGATAAATCCGTCGGTAAGGCAGTATTGGCGGGGCACGATACGCAGGGCTCGCTTCTTTTGGTAAGCGGCAGGCTAAGCTCCGAAATGGTCGCCAAAGCCGTGATGAGCGGCGTTAGCGCGCTTGTTTCGCGCACGGCTCCTACGAGTCTCGGCGTCGTGATCGCGCGTAAATTTGATCTTACTCTTTGCGGCTTCGCGCGCGGCGAAAATTTAAACGTCTATAGCGGCGAAGAGAGAATTTTGAGTTAAGAAGGCGGCATGGAGATAGATATCAGGATAGACGATAAAAAAGCAAGCGAGATCAAAAGGCTGATTTTAAATTTACTAAATCCAAGCGGCAAGCTCGATTGCGGCGCGGCGTTTAAGATCGCCGCCAAATTAGGCGTAGACGCGAGCGTCGTAGGAGATCTCGCGGCGCGCGAAGGGATACGGATAGATCGCTGCGAACTCGGACAGTTCGGCAAGCTGCAATGTAGCGGAGGCAGCATAAAGGCGCTGAAAAAGCTAAATCCGTTTTTGGATAAGAAAAGGCGGATTTTTTGCCGCGACGCCCGCGCCGTAGCTAGCGGCGGAGTTGGGTTTGATACCGTGCGCTCTACGCTTAAGGAGCACGCCATAGACGTGAAATATTGTCAGCTGGGCTGCTTTAAGGAGAAGAAAGGCAAAAGAATGAGGGTAAAAACAAAAACTTGGATTGAAAATGCGCAGGGCGAGCTCATTTTCGGCAAGGGCAAAACCGAAGTGCTGGATGTGATCGCTCAGACGGGCTCCATCTCTAAGGCCGCCGAGGTTTTGGGGATGAACTATAAAAAGTGCTGGAGCCATCTGCAAATTTTACAAAAAAATCTGCAAGAGGAGCTCTTTAGTACCAAGCAAGGCGGCGGCAATGCCGCGGGCACGACGCTAAATGTACGCGCCTATGAGCTGATCGCCGCGTATAAGCAGCTGCAAAGCGATATAGAAAACTACGCAAACGAGCGCTTTAAGGAGCTTTTTTTGAAAAAAGAGGGCGAGAAAGACGCTAGCAAAGCAAAAGATAAAAACCATTAAATTTAAAGGAGAAACGATGTTTGTAAAGCTAAACGAACGAACCTATCTAAATAAAGACAGGATCACGCGCATCAAGGTAGATAGCGTCCAGGACGGTATTAGAATTCGCTTCTATGAGGGGCAGTTTCAAGTCGCCAAAAGCGGGAGATTTGAAAGCGAAGAAAAAGCGATGGAGTGGCTGCAGAAAAATTTTATCGGCAAATAGGCGCGAGGCACACTTCATAGCCGCGCGAGCAGCTTGCAGACGAATCCGTAAAACAACTCTTTTTGTGATACTACAAAGGTTGCTCGTCCGCCGGCGTAATTATAAGTTGTGGGCGATCTGCACTTTTAAGGAGAGCTTGCAGAATTTTAGAAATTTCGGAATTTGCAAAATTTTGTGGAGCCGAATTTTTAGAATTTTTAAAATTTGACATAGCAGAATTTTGGCATCAGATAGAATTTGTCGGCTGGAATTTTACTGCGCCGAGCTTTTAAATTTATGAATTACAGCGCGATCTTAATAAAAGTCGCAGTAGATTTCATTTTATAAAATTTCATTGCGTTAAATTTCATATCAGGCGACATTGGCTTGTTAAATTTGTTAGTCAAATTTTATTACGCAAATCCATTCTAATGAGATTTTGCAATTAGATTTATCCACCGCGCTGCGTTATTTTACGAGCGCTTGCTAAATCGTTAAAATTCCTCCATGCCAGGCCCTAAATTAATCCAAATTTCACTATAATTAATCACTTCAATTTTAAAGGCCGCGAATGCTAAGCTTAGAGGAAATTCGAAAAAATATCATCCTAAAACCGGGCGTGCATTATTTTGATTTCACGGCTTCGGGGCTTGCTTATGAGCCCGTAGAGCGCGAGATAGCAGACGCTCTCAAAACCTACGCCAACACCCACTCCGACAGTAGCT
The DNA here is from genome assembly GCA_963529625.1 of uncultured Campylobacter sp. Lineage (GTDB taxonomy): Bacteria > Campylobacterota > Campylobacteria > Campylobacterales > Campylobacteraceae > Campylobacter_B. The sequence goes on from CAURZM010000025.1 coordinate 12,691, forward strand.
CTAGCGCCATCATCACGCAGCGGCGCTACGAGGGAGCGCGAGAGAGCCTAAAAAAGCTGCTGGGGCTTGACGAGCGGTTTTGTCTCATCGCTTGCGGGCAGGGCGCGACGGCTGCGATCAAGAAATTTCAGGAGCTGCTCGGCATCTATCTGCCGCCTGCAACCAGAAGCGCGATCGGCGAGGCAAATTTACGCGCCGCGCAGCTTCCGCTCGTTCTCGTTTCGCCCTACGAACACCACTCAAACGAGCTTAGCTTCCGCGAGGGGCTTTGCGACTACCTGCGCGTGCCGCTTAGCGAGTCTGGCGAGATCGATCTGCTCGCACTCGAGCGTATCTTGAAGCTAAACGCCGGACGCCGTATCATCGGCTCGTTTAGCGCCGCCTCAAACGTCACGGGCGTCATCAGCGATTACAAAAAGATCAGCGAGCTAATCAGGGCCGCGGGCGGCATCGTCGCCTTTGATTGCGCGGCGCTGAGCTCGCACGCAAATTTAGACTGCGATCATTTCGACGCGATTTTCCTCTCGCCGCATAAGCTATTAGGAGGGCCTGCAAGCTGCGGGCTTTTGGCGATCAAAAAGGAGCTGCTTAACAGCGACGTGCCAACATTTGCCGCGGGTGGGACGGTCGCCTACGCTAACCGCGAGGGGCACGTGTTTTTGAAAAATCCCGAGCAGCTAGAGGAGGGCGGCACGCCGCCTATCATCGGGCTCATGCGGGCAAATTTGGCCTACGCGCTGCGAAACGAGGTGGGCTTTGAGAGGATAAAAAGCGCCGAAGACGAGCTGGCGCAGCTTTTTGAGAGCGAGCTAGCAGGCATTGACGAGATCATAAACTACGCTCCAAAGGGCGCGCCGCGGCTGCCGATAATTTCCTTTAACGTGCGCGGCGTATCGGCGTATGATTTCGCCGCGAGCCTTAGCAACGACTTTGGTATCCAGACTCGCGCTGGCGTGATGTGTGCTGGGCCGTATGCCCACGATCTGCTGGGTATCAAGGAGGGGCGCATGCCAGAAAGTAAGCCCGGCTTCGTGCGCGTGAGCCTGCACTACACGCACACCGAGCAGGATGTGCATTATCTAGTTGGCGCGATAAAATCCTGCATCAAAAAACACCGCGAGCTTTGGGGCGAGGAAAAGGCGATGTACGAGATGTTCGGCGGGAAAATTTAAGTAGCGCAGGTTAGGGGTTTGCCGCTTTTTTGAGCTCGTGAAATTTTATAAAATCCCACGCCGTTTTTAAATTTTATCGGAATTCTGCGCCGTTTCTTTGGAATTTTGCGCGGGTTTTGCGCCGCGGAATTCTTGCTATCTTTCCGCCTTTGCATTATAGATAAAATAAACGACACGCTCTGCATAGTTAAAATTTAGAATTTTAAATTCCGCGCCTAGAAATTGTGGAATTTCAAAATCCCGTTAGCTGTATTCGCGGCTAAGCTTTAAAATTTCTTAGCAATGGAATTTTAAAATTTCACGCTGCGCCGTATTCGGTAAAGCCCTGCCTGTAAATTTTAAAATTTAAAGACGCAAATTTTTGCGCTCTGTTTCGCCGGGTACGCCGCGATAGATGGTTCGCAGTGAAAATTTGAGGTAGAAATGAAATTTATTAGTGCCGCGCGAATAAAAATTCTAAAGCAAAATAAAGCTTATCCGCACCGCGCAGAATTACTCCAGTCCCAAAAACGCGCCGTTTTCAAATCCGAAATAGACCCTCTCGCCCGCGCTCCAGCGCCGCTCATCCTGCGCCGTGACGCATTTTAGCAGCACGTCGCCCGCCTTGATCTTGATGAGCAGCGAGGAGCCGTACTGAAGCGAAACCGAGTGCAAAACCCCCGCGAAGCAGCGCTCAAACGGGCGTTGTGATAATAAAATTTTACTCGGATTTATCGCGATTTTGCGAGCGCGTGCGAGCCCCTCTTCAAGGCGCAGCGAAATTTCATCCGAAAATTTTAAAATCCCGTTTTGCACGTCAAAGATATTTTTGTATTCAAACTCGCATATCTTGCCGCGATGCAAAAATACGCTTCTTTGCGCGATCGCGCTGAGCCATTTCTCATCGTGGCTGGCGATGATAAAGCCGCAGCCGTAGCGACTCCGCATAAATAAAATCGCGCGCGCAAAGAGCTTGGAGGCGGCAAGATCGAGGCTGTTGGTCGGCTCGTCGAGCAAATAGAGCTTCGCGCGCTGCGCCAGAGCGAGCGCAAACGCGATGCGCTGCGTCTGCCCCGAGCTAAGCTCGAAATGCTTCTTTGATAAAAAACTTCTATCAAGTCCCGTTAGGCTGAGCGCCTCATCCACTCGCTCGTCAAATTCCGCAAGCGCGCCGCGACTTTTGAGCGCAAATTTAAAATTTTGCTCCACGCTGCGTTTTAAAAGCACGGGTTCGGGCAGCAGCAAGCAGGTCTGCCGCAGCGTCTGCAAAGATGGCGCACGCTGCCCCCAAAGCTCCACGCTGCCGCTGCTTGGATGCTGCAAAAAGGACAAAATTCGCAGTAGCGTGGATTTGCCGCTGCCGTTGGAACCCAAAAGCGCCGTGATGCCGCTCGTATTTAGATCTAGGCTAGGGATATTTAGAATTTCGCTCCGTCCGTAGTGTAGCACTAGATCTCGCACCGAAATTTGCTCGCTATGGGGTACAGCTCGCGCGGCGGCGGAATTCCCATTTGCAAAATTCTTTCTCGCAGAATTCTCACGCGCTAAATTCTCGCTCTTGGAATTTTTACCCGCAGAATTTTCATTTGCAAAATTCTTTCTCGCAGAATTCTCACTCGCGAAATTCTCGCTCTTGGAATTTTTACTCGCAGAATTCTCGGCAGCGAAATTTACGCGCGTAGAATTTGCGCGCATAGAATTCTCGGGGGCGGAATTTACGTCCGTTAAATTTTCGCTCATAAAATTTTCGTTCTCCCGCTCCGCCCGGTTTTTGTCCGTGAAATTTTTGCTCGGACGCTTTAGTTTATCTGCACTCATCGATCTAACCTTTTTAGCGCGTGGATGGCTAAATTTACCGCAAACGCTATTAAAATCAGCACCAGCGCGAGCGCTATACCCATCGCAAACTCGCCCTTATTGGTCTCAAGCGAGATCGCCGTGGTGATCGTGCGGGTGAAATATTTGATATTGCCGCCGATCATCATCGCTACGCCCACCTCGGCGACGATCCGCCCGTAAGCGGTGGCGATGACGACCAGTAGGGCGTAGCGCAGCTCGTAAAGCACGCAAAGGATTAAATTTAGCGGGCTTAGGCGGTAGTTCATAATGTTTAGATAGTGCTTCTTATCCATATTTTCGATGACGCTGGCGCTTAGCGAGACGATGATAGGGAGCGCCAAGACAAACTGTCCGAGCATCACGGCTTTAAGCGTAAAAAGCAACCCCAGCTCGCCAAAAGGGCCGTTTCTGGAGATGAAAGCGTAAAGGATCAGTCCTATCGCTACCGTGGGCATCGCAAGCGCTACGTCGCTTAAAAGCCTAAGCGTTCTGCGAGCGCGAAATTCATAAAATCCGAGGATAAATCCTAGCGGAAAGCCGATTACAATAGCGAAAAGTATCGAGATGCTAGAAGTATAAAGCGTCGCTTTAATCGCCGAAAAGGTCTCCGCATCTCCGCTAAAAAGCAGTCCGAATGCGCTTAAAATTCCTTCTAAAATAAAGTCCAAGATCGCGTCCTAAATGTTCTATTTTGGCAAATTTATATGCTATAATAGCATATTTTTTAAAGGAGATAACATGAAAAAAATATTTTTTGTTTCGCTTGCTCTTAGTGCGAGCCTTTTTGCCGCCGATAACGATTTGGTGATGGCAACCACTACGAGCACCGATAATACGGGCTTATTAGACGCTATCTATCCTGCATATAAGGCGGAAACAGGCGTCGATATCAAATGGACGGCGGTAGGTACCGGTGCTGCTCTAAAGCTTGGCGAGAACTGCGATGCGGATATACTTTTCGTGCATTCGCCGAAGGTCGAGAAAGAATTTGTAGAAAAAGGCTTCGGCGTTGACCGCACGCCCGTTATGTATAATGATTTTATCCTCATCGCCGATAAATCCATCGCGCCTAAATTTAAAGGCAAGGATCTTAAGGGTTCGTTTGAGCTAATTAAGGCGGAGAAGATTAAATTTTTCTCTCGCGGCGATAAATCGGGCACCGATAACAAAGAGAAAGGTATTTGGAAAAAGGTTGAGGGCGCCGTGCCTGAAAATGAGGCGTGGTATAACCAAACCGGTCAAGGCATGATTGCTACGATCAACGCAGCCGCCGAGCAAAAAGGCGTGACCTTTACCGATCGCGGCACCTACATCAAATACGAGGACAATAAAAAGGGCAATCCCGATATGGTTATCATCAATGAAGGCGATAACGATCTGAAGAATTTTTACTCCGTAATCGCGGTCAATCCGAAGCACTGCCCAAAAGCCGACTATGAAAACGCGCAGCGCTTCATCAAATGGATCACTAGTGAGAAGGGGCAGAAGTTCGTAGGCGATTTCAAGCTGCTAAATAAGCCGCTTTTCACCCCTGATGCGAATACTCGCAAGAATTAGCTCTAGCTAAATAAGGCTAAATTTAAAGCCCAAAGGCAAAGCGTCGCCTTTGGGCTTTTGCTTTTTAATAAATCAATCTACGCGCCTTTAAATTTAGCTCTTTTGCTTCTAAATTTAGCGGGCGTTTTTTTACTGCGTCTTTTTACGATACATTTTTTACTTTCTAGCCATGCGTTTAAATTTATCGCAGCTTTGTTTGTAGGTGATAGGCTTAAAATTTCAGCTATATTTGAGATCGGTGCGGGGAAATTTCGATCGCGTTCGGATATGCTTTAATGTCTAGCAATATTTATACAGCGCAAAATTTAGTAGTATTTATGTGTGACTCAAAATTTTAGTTTGTTGGGAATTTAATTTGAAGTAGCAGTTAAGCTCGGGCGTATGAAAAACGCCCAAGCTTGTGAAGCTGTGAAATTTTATGTGCGGTTTATGGGGTTGCTTCTGCCGCGTGCCGGTAAAATTGCCTTTCAAGCTCTAGCAAAATTACCGAGCGCGCGGCTATAAAATTTCACTTTGCGGCGGGTTACTCGACTTCGGCGTCGATGACGTCGTCGTCTTTTTTATCGCCGTTTGAGCCGGAGCTTTGCGATCCGCCTTGCGCACCTTGATTTGCGCTGGCAGCCTTGTATAGATCCTCGGCGACCTTGCTTAGGGCTTCTACTTTAGAGTTTATCGCTTCCTTGCTCGCGCTTTCATCCTTTAGCACGGCTTTTAGATCATTTAGCGCGCCCTCGATCTTAGCGCGTAGATCGCCCGGCACCTTCTCGCCCATCTCGCTTAGGCTCTTTTCGGTTTGATGTGCGATGCTATCGGCTTGGTTGCGCGCTTCGACGGTCTCTTTGCGCTTGTTGTCTTCCTCTTTGTGAAGCTCGGCATCCTTGACCATCTTATCGATCTCGGCGTCGCTTAAGCCGCTTGAGCCAGTGATGCGGATGTCGGTTGCTTTGCCGGTGGCTTTGTCTTTTGCCGAAACGGTTAAAATTCCGTTCGCGTCGATGTTAAATTCCACCTCGATCTGCGGTACGCCGCGAGGAGCGGGCATGATACCTTCAAGATTGAAATTTCCTAGCGATTTGTTATCTTTCGCAAACTCGCGCTCGCCCTGCAAGACGTTGATCGTAACGGCGCTTTGGTTATCCTCTGCAGTTGAGAAGGTTTGAGATTTTTTCGTAGGTATCGTAGTTCCCTTCTCGATGATCTTGGTCATCACGCCACCCAGGGTTTCGATGCCGAGGCTTAGCGGAGTCACGTCGAGTAGTAGCACATCTTTTACGTCGCCTTTGATGACCGCGCCTTGGATTGCTGCACCGATTGCTACGACTTCGTCAGGGTTTACGCTCTTATTTAGCTCCTTGCCGAAAGCCTTTTTGACTTCCTCTTGCACTAAAGGCACGCGCGTCGAGCCGCCTACCATGACGACTTCTTTGATGTCGTTCATGCTTAGTCCCGCGTCGCTTACGACCTTTTTTAGAGTGCTTATGGTCTCATCTACCAAAGAATCGATCATGCTTTCAAATTTAGCTCTAGTGATGGTTTTCATCAGGTGCTTCGGTCCGGTGGCGTCTGCGGTGATGAAAGGTAAATTTACCGTCGTTTCCATCGCGCTGCTTAGCTCTTTTTTGGCGTTTTCCGCAGCTTCTTTTAGGCGCTGCATAGCCATGACGTCGCCACGCAAATCGATGCCTGTTTCAGATTGAAATTCCGAGGTTAAAAAGTCGATCAGTTTGTTATCGAAATCGTCTCCGCCCAAAAACGCATTACCGCCAGTAGCTAAAACTTCTACGACGCTATCGCCGGTTTCTAGCACGGTTACGTCGAACGTACCGCCGCCCAGATCGTAGACGACGATCTTTTCAGACTCTTTTTTATCCAGTCCATACGCAAGCGCCGCTGCGGTAGGTTCATTGATGATGCGAAGCACGTTAAGACCCGCGATCGTTCCTGCTTCTTTCGTCGCCTTTCTTTGGCTGTCGTTGAAATACGCAGGCACGGTTATGACCGCATCTACGACGGGCTCGCCCAAAAACGCCTCAGCATCCTCTTTTAGCTTGATCAGCACCTTGGCTGAAATTTCTTGCGGCGTATAAACCTTGCCCGCGATCTCTACCGCGCACGCGCCATTTCGGTCGATGATCTTATACGGTAGGCGCTTTTTGGCTTCCTGCGCGTTTTTCTCATTCATCATAAGACCCATGATGCGCTTGATCGAGTAGATCGTCTTTTCCGGGTTAGTGACTGCTTGGCGCTTGGCGCTGTCGCCTACTAAAACCTCGCCTTTGTCGGTGAAAGCTACTACCGACGGAGTGGTGTTTTTACCCTCTTTATTCGGTATGATCTTGCTCTCGCCGCGTTCGAATATGCTTACGCACGAGTTTGTTGTTCCTAGGTCGATGCCTATGACTTTTGCCATTTGTTATCCTTTGTATTGAATTTAAAATTTTAAAATTTGGACGATTATTTCGCCACTACTACCATAGCGGCGCGCAAAACGCGCTGCTTATACATATAGCCTTTTTGATAGACCTGAACTATATCGCCTTTTTTAACGCCTTCGGCTTCAATCATCGAAATAGCGTTATGCACGCTAGGATCAAATCCCGCATCCGTCGCTATTGGCACGATACCGTATTTTTCAAAAGTCTTTGTAAAAAGGCTTAGACATTGTTTTACGCCGACCTCAATTTTATCCGCAAGCTCATTACCTTCCACATCAATTTTGGCGGCTTCCTCAAGCGCGTCGATTATCGGCAGCAGATCCTTCGCAAAGCTCTCGCTAGCGTAAGCAACAGCGCTATCTTTTTCTTTTTCCAAACGTTTTTTGAGATTTTCAAAATCCGCATTGGCGCGGTAAAATTTATCGGTAATCTCACTTAGCTCGTTTTGAAGCTTTTGTATCTGCGCGTCAGTATCGTCGCATGTCTGCGCCTCTTGCGGCTCGCTCGCCTCTGACGCGCACTGCTCGCAAACCTCTTTTTCTTCACTATCGCACGCTGCATTTTTATCGCCGTGCTCTTTAAATTTATGGCTCATGCTACTCCTTTAGCGTAGTTAAAAAATTTTTCGTAATTCTCGTAAACGCTGCCTGCGCAGATCATCGTGGCGTCCTCGCCTTCGAATTTTACGGGACGTTTGATCCCCATAAATCCGTGCTCGAAGTAGGGCGCAAAGATCAAATTTTTAGTAAAATTTACGGCGATCGAGGGGTTAAGTAAAATTTTAAACCGCTCGTCTTTGAAAATTTTATACGCCACGACCTCGTTACAAAGAAATTCGATTTTAGAATTTTTTAGCTCCTTAATTTTGGTGCTAAGCTCGCGCAGACCGATCTGCATCGAAGCTAGCTCCAAATCACCGAGTGAAATTCCTATTAAATTTGATAGGAATTTAAAAACTCTAAAATCGTATTTTAAGATAATCTCATCCGTTCTAAATGCAAGGATTATGAAGCGATCATCGTGATTGATGACTTCGCTTAGGGCTTCGTTTTCGGCGTTGAAAATCATACAGTAAATTTCAAAATCCTCAAGCACCGCTTCTAGCTCGCGAGCATCGTCTATTTTCAACTCATCGTCGAAGCTAAGTCTAGCGCGCCAATAATCCTGCATCGTCGTAACCGTCGGAATTCTACCACCGCTTACATGAAGCTGCGTCAAAGCCCCCTCGTCGCTTAAGCGCTTGAAATAAATGCGGATCGTAGATGCCGACATCGCTACGCCCATACGCTCACCCAGCTCGGAAGATCCGATCGGGGTGTTGCTATCGAGATAGGCGGAAATGATGGATTCCAGGATCATATCGCGTTTATTCGTTTTCACTTTTAGCACTCTTTCGGTAAGATTGCCAGTATTATACAACATTGAGTGGCAAGATGTCAAGGTTTTTATATAAATTTTATAAAATTTTAGCAATCGGGTCCAGAGTTTGCTAAAATTTAACTATGATTTTTTTGAGCTGAGTGGAATTCTTGGAATTCTTGGAATTCTTGGAATTCTTGGAATTCTTGGAATTCTT
>CAURZM010000026.1:0-19572 GCA_963529625.1 uncultured Campylobacter sp.
TCATAGTTAAAAACTCCTTTTAAAGTTTTTAACTTATCTTGAGCCTATAAAAATAACCTTTTATCGAACGAAAACGCACAAACCGTAAAAAATATAATTAGGCATTCTAGAATATATAAAATCTCCATCGTACAAATTTGAGATTTTAGAGTTCTTTTAGAAATAAATTCATATCGCCTACCGCCATATCTTAGATATATACCATCAGATAGTCCAAAATGTAAAAATTCTACGTAATTGGCAAAAAATATAAATAATTGATAGTATCCAAAGCCTTATAAAGATAAAAGCTTCGGTAGAACTAAGATCGATACTGCGGATACAAACGCAAAAAATATCTGCGCTAGCGCCATATATGAAATTTTAGATAGCAAATTCCGTCCTAAATCGTCTTTTGCATAAATTTAACTATTAAAAGACCTAGCTTTTTTGGTATCCACATCGCGCTAACCGTGAATATCCAAAAAGAAGGGAATTTCTTATAAATTTTATATAAATTACAAAAGCAGTTTTCGTTCCTAACCGCAGAAAGGTCGTTTCGTATCCTAATTATATTGGCGGGATAATAATATATTAAAAGCCTTTTTCTAAAAATTTCAAGCACGAAATCTGCGTCAAAATTCTTTTCAATAGCGCTTAGGCTATCATTTAAATTTGTACCAAATACCTCTGAAAAATTATATCTTCCACTATTAAACTGCCTTGCTGCATAAATTTTATCAAATACCACGACTTGCTTATCAGATAAAATCGCGCAGGCGATATTCCAATAAAGCTGCGGAAGATTGTTATTTGCTATTGCGTCCAAATCGATTCTATCAAATAAACTTTTATTTACTATATTAGAAGTTATAAAAAGTTAAATTAGTATGGGCTTCTTTTATAAACTCCACTCTATCATCATCATAAATTTTAAAATTAATAAATTCTTTAAATTCTACTGGCTTAATTTCGTCTATGAAATTTTGTGCCTTTAAATGAATGATACCGAATTTCGAAGAAGAATCTAGTATCCTCATTAAATATTTAATCGTATCATCAAATACTAAATCATCATCGCCGAATATCCATATATATATTTTCCGCGCGACAAAGAAATCGCTTTTTTTGAAATTATTATCTGGACCAGTATTTTCACTATTTTTTATATATTTTACAAGTCCGAAATCAATATATTTTTTTACAATATCCGAAGTTTTATCACTGGAAGCATTATCTAAAATTAAAATTTCAATATCTCTTCGCTTGCTTTTATACACACTTTTACATAGACTATTTAGACTTTTATCTAAGAATTTTGCTCTATTATAAGTCGGTGCTGCAATGCTTAAAAAATATCCTCAGTCAAAATTTATTCTTTCTTTTTCAAATACCAATGGGCGATTTAACACTTGTGTATAAATTGCACCGATATATTCGCCTATTATACCGATAAAAAACAAAATTCCAGATGAAACGAATGAAAAAAGTATGATAAGAGGCGCGATGCCCACGCTCATCTCGTCCCAATAAATTAGCTTAAGTATAAAATACACAAGTCCTACTATTATACTTAAAATACCCGTTATCATACCTATAAAGGTTGCGAGCCGAAGTGGTACTTTGGAATTGCAGATTATACCGAGTATCCCCATATCATAAAGCGTGTAGAAGTTGTTTTTGGTAACTCCTTTAATTCTTACCGGTTGATCGTAAGGGATCTTAGCTACCTTATAACCGGCTTCCGCGAGCATTCCTCGAAAAAACGGATATGGATCATGCATCTGTCTAAGAGCCGCGATGACCTTTTTATCAAAAAGTCCAAAGCCGGTAAAATTCTTAAAAATCTCGATCTCAGATAACTTTGATAAAAGCTCGTAATAGCATTCTCTGATTTTAAACATCACGCCGCGCTCCTCGCTATCTCGCTTAATAGCCAAAACCAAGTCGTTGCCCTCTTGCCATTTTTCTATAAACTGCGCAATCATCTCGGGCGGATCTTGCAAATCGGCTACGATAGAGATAACAGCATCTCCGTCTGCACCCAAAAGCGCATAGGTTGGCGATTTGATATGCCCGAAGTTTCTGGAATTTACGATGATCTTTAAATTTTTATCATCCTTTGCTAGGCGTTTTAAAATTTCAACCGTCCTATCGGTCGAAGCATTATCAATAAAGATATGCTCGTAGGCATACTCCGAAAATCCTTCCATAACTTTTTTTACGCGCGCATAGACTTCCTCTACATTCTCCTCCTCGTTAAAGCAGGCAGTAACTATACTGATCTTTTTCATATCATCTCCTAAAGACGAAAAATTTATTTAATAAAAATGATACCGCAGCTAGCGGGATCAAAAGCACAAAACCGTTTATATACATATTATCAAATCCAAGCCACTTGAAAAGCCATAGAAAAAATATATTTAAAAAATAAGTAATGACGTAAACTAGTATAAATCTAAATATCAGGCCGTTATCGCTGCTACCGAATACCAGCTTGCCTATAGTTTTAAAGTTAAACAATACGCCTAGTATCGTAGAAAACAATACAGCAAGAGGATAATATAGACCCAAATAGATAAAAAGGGCGAATAGCCCATACCCAAAGGCAGTATTTAGGATACCGACGAGAAAAAATTTTATAATTTGAGCATTCAAGTTATTCTTCTTTAACCAAGGAAGCGTCAATTATCTTTTTATATTCGATTTTTCTTAAAGATCTCGATATGATGAAATTCAAAGTAATACAAAATAAAGAACCTAAAAAATAATAAATTACAGATTGATATGCCTCTATAGAATATTTAGATTTTATAGTCATAATTACCCAGCCTACATAGAAGTGATTTAAAAAGATATTGAGGCTTAGTAGCCCTAAGTTGTTAAAAAATTTTTTTTGAAATAATACAGCCAATAATGATTTCTTGCTAAAAGAGAAGCTAAGAGATATAGATAAAAATAATACTATAATAAAATCAGCATTGCTCGGTTTTTTTACGAAAATGATAAGATAAAAAATTGTAGCATATAAAAGAAATTCTAACATAGCTATTAATATAAGCCCCATTCTTGTGAAATTAATTGAATTAATCTTTTCTGTCACAAAGTATAGACAATATCCTAAAGAAATATCTGCAATGGCCCTAATTAATCCCATATGAATAAAGCCGCCACCGAGTGGTTCCATAATGACGCCCATATAGTTATATTGATACGCTATAGATCCGAATGAAATCAATATAACAAGTGGAGCAATGAAATTTATAAACATTCTTTGATTTTTAAGTATAATTGGAAGCAATATAAATATGGCACCTATCATAGCAGATAAATACCACATAACTCCGGTTATGGATCTTACTGGGAAACCCCAAATTTGCAATAATAGCATATCCCCTATCGTCAATGCTAGCATATTTGATATGGATGGAATTTCATTCCAAGCAAATAAGCATATAAAAATAAAGCCTATAACGATAGCTACAAGGTATTCTAAATAAAATACTTTTATTTTTCTGGCTATATAATTTCTAGTAATAACAAATATATTTTCATTAACTTTAACCTCAAAATTATAAAATTTTTTAGCCATAAGCCAACCCGTAACCAAGAAAAAAAATTCTACACCTATATACCCTATTGGTAATATTGGATAAAATTGCGAACTATGATGAATTAGTATTATAATGGCAAAAATAAATTTCAAAAAATCTATAAAACCGTTTCTTTTAAAATCTTCAAAAATTTTATTTTGATTTTTTTCGGTATACATCTATTAATTTTCCCTTTTCAATTAAAATATAATCCTCCTTGACTTCATCAAATAGCTTAGATAATATTTCCAACTAATGATACAAAATAATACAGATAGCTTTAAAACAGCTTTATTTGGCATATTTTATATTTCCTATTTTTAAAATTCTTTCAATTCATCAAATCCGACTTAGTTCTTAGTGGATATAAATTCTTTAATTACTTTTATAATATACCCTATCTTCTCATCACTCATACCGGGATATACGCCGACCCAGAAACTATCCTTCATTATCTTATCGGTATTTTTTAGCTCGCCTGAAATTTTATAATCGACTCCGAGTTTAAGGTCTGCAAATAGCGGATGCTTGATCATATTGCCCGCAAATAAATTTCTTGTTTGCACACCCGCCTTCTCTAGATGCTCGCTAAGCTCATTTCTACTAAATTTTGCCCCGTCTACAACCGTCATCATAAAGCCAAACCAGCTAGGCTCGGAATGCGGCTGGGCCTTAACTAAAATAAGCTCCTTTATATCTTTTAAGCCATCATAAAGCTTTTTAAAATTTTGCCTACGATGCTGCACGAAGTTAGGAAATTTCTCTATCTGGGCACATCCAACCGCAGCTTGCATATCGGAGGCTTTTAAATTAAATCCGAAGTGCGAATAAACATATTTATGATCATATCCAAGCGGTAGCTCACCAAATTTTTGCGAAAAGCGCCTCCCGCAGGTATTATCTACGCCACTCTCACACCAGCAATCGCGTCCCCAATCACGCATACTTAGCATAATTTTTTTAAGCAGCGGATTGTTTGTGTATGTGGCGCCGCCCTCGCCCATCGTCATATGATGAGGCGGATAGAAGCTGCTCGTACCTATATCCCCCCATCTGCCGGTCGGCTTACCGTCATACAGAGAACCCAGCGCGTCGCAGTTATCCTCGATAAGCCACAAATCGTGCTTATCGCAAAATTCCTTCACGGCTTTTATATTAAAAGGATTTCCTAGAGTGTGAGCTACCATGACGGCTTTCGTTTTTGGGCTAAGCGCAAGCTCAAGCTTCGTATGGTCTATGTTAAAATACTCAAGCTCCATATCAACAAAAACGGGAACGGCACCGTATTGCACGATAGGCGCAACTGTCGTAGGAAAGCCGGCCGCTACGGTTATAACTTCGTCGCCCTTTTTTATTCGGCGCTCTTTTAAAAGTGGCGAAGTGAGCGCAAAAAATGCAAGCAAATTTGCGCTACTACCGCTATTTACCAAAAACGCCCATTTTACGCCAAGCATTTTGGCAAATTCTTTTTCAAATTTTTTAGAATATGTGCCGTATGTGAGCCAGAAATCAAGCGAACTATCTACTAAATTTACCATTTCGTGCTCGTCAAAGACTCTGCCTGCGTAATTTACGCGACTTTTACCAGGTTCAAATTTGGCGTGCTGTGCCGGCTCATGGACCAGCCTATAATACTCTTTCGTCTTTTCTAAAATTTCTTGCTTTAATTCTTGCGGCGTCATTTTTTGCCTTTCCAAATTTCATTGATTTTTCCCAAATATGGGTCTTTTTTGACTGTCTCTAAGTCTAGGCTAGTAAAATTTTGCTTAAAATATTTGCAAATTTTACCGATCGCTTCCGCATGCGGCGTGAGCTTAAACCTATCTCCCATCTCGGATTTTAGCAGGCTGTTGTCGGAAGTATATTCGTTGTTCAGCCCTTCATTTAGCACGATTATCTCGGACTTAAAATCGCTCGCCTCATTTACTAGCGCAGCTAGGCTAAGCAGATCGATTTTTGTCCCGCTGCTTGCGTTGTAAATTTTATGCCGTGCGTCATTGTCTATATAAAATTCCACTACGTTTAACAGGTCATCGACATACATATAATCAAAAAATACATTTTGATTGATCGTGATAGACAGGCGCAGTAGGTTTTTTACTACGGCATTTGTAATAAATTTATAGCGGTAATTCTCCATCTCGCCGTAAATTCCAAACAAACGAAGCTGGATGATATTATCCGCGCAATCCTCAATGTAATGCGACGTGATAGCTTTGTAAAAACCGTATTCATCAAGCGGAAGCGCCTCTTTATAATCATCCTCGCGAGCATTTATTATCGGCTTGTGTTTACCGTACTCTGCACCGCTTCCAAACGATATAATCTTTGCGACCTTGTTTTTTTGCTTGGCGATATTGAAAAAGATTCGTAAATTATACTCGGTCACATTTGTCATATCCAGCGTATCGCGACCGCCGCCGCGATTGGCTAGATGAACGATAGCATCGATTTTATGCGCACGGACAAAATCGTCAACTGCGCTTTCGTCAGTCAAATTTAGCTCGCTACTTTTTGGAGCAAAAACGTTTAAATTTTCATTTAGCGCAAGACGCTTTTTTAGATGTGAGCCGATAAAACCACTACCGCCCGTGATGAAAAGATTCATCTGCTACTTAGCCTTTTTTCTAAATCTTCTATACGCTGTTCGTCCTCAGCTTTTATCCTTGCGTAAAATCTTCTTTTCGACTTTAGCCACAACAGTTCAAATTTTAATGCCGCGTCGATTCCTTCGCGCGGATTGGCATTAATAGAGTCTATAGCAAAAACTACTTTGCGGGTTTCATATTTGTCTATTAAATTTTCTGCTTTTAAAGTCTTGATAAAATCAATAGATTTAGTCGTAATATTTCCGCCTATTGCAAATTTTAAACCTTTCGCTTTTACGGCGCGAGATACTCGCTGAACGGCATTTAAAACTTTCTCATTATCTACATTTTTTTTAGCCAAACCCCATGACTGTGCAAAATCGCTTCTACCGAATGTAATGCTTCTTAGTAGAGAAATTTTTTCTAATTTTAAAATTTCATCTATATTTTCTACTGCGGTTTTTGTCTCGATATTTATAGCAAAATCTATATAATCTCGGTTGTCTGGATTTATCAAATTTTCTATAACTCCTAGATATTTATAAACAGCATACGGGGTTTCTACCATAGGCGCAATAAGCCCCTCTACGCCCAAAATGATACCATTATAAATATCCGTAACTGCCTCAGCTCCACCAATCTTTAAGATGATAGGCAAATCTGCTCGATTGGCAATATCTCGCAAACGCATCATCTCCTCCATACGACTTCCCTCGGCTTCAAACTCGGCCTTTAACTCAAATACGCCATATTCGTTTTTAAGCCTTTTAAGTACGTCTATCATCTCAAATTCATTTATATTCATACCTCTTCCTCCAATACGCTTAATATCATTTTAATATCGCCCATATACTTACTATTCCTCTCTACATATCCCCAATCGGGCTGTAATAACTTAAGTCCTTTTATGTGCTCACATTTTTTTAAATGCATTTCTGAATCATCTATAAAAATCCCGCTATCGCCATCTTTTAAAATTGAATTTATTATATTAGCTTTTGAATTAAATTTAGCAAATATATCTGTTCCCAATATATTATCGTTATCTATAAATTGAATATTAAATCTTTTGGCTAAATCCAATACGGTTTTACTATCTTTAGTAGTTACAATAAAAGTCTGCCGATTCAACTTCATATTTAATAGCTCCAATAAAAACGGATATGGCCTATTCAAAGCCAACCAATTTTCATAGTTATTTGCTTTTAATTTTTTACGAGTCTCAAAAAAGTCTTTTTCAAATTTTTTGGCTTCATCGTTATAATCAAAAACTAAAAGCTCTTTATCGTTATTAGTTATAGCTGTCATCACGAAATAATAATTCCATGCCGGACCCACAAGAGGTCTAAATCTTAAAAATTCGGCATATTGCTTTTCATCAAATTTTTGCCTTAAAAAACTTGGCGTAGATCTACAAACCTCATAGGCTTCACGTACAGTATCAAAAAGGACGCCGTCAAAGTCCAAAAATAAAAATCTCATATCAATCCAAAGGCTTTACTATCATATTTTTATAAAATTCATCTCGAGGTAAAAATGGAGCAAGATCTTCCAATGGTTTTGATATCATAGTCCCATCCTGAAGCTTCATAGATGCAACTTTTGGCCCTATGACTTCATTAGGCGGCAGTATTACTTCGCAAAACACTGATCCCTCACATGATAAAATTTCATCTATTTTTGCATTGGCATCATCGTTATTTTTAATTTGAAATACTTTAAAGCCATAAATTTTAGCGAGCGCCTTCATATCCGGTATACTTACACCACTTATAGGACTTTCGCCGACAAAATTGTTATTGAAATAATTATGTTGAGTTATGCGTATAGAGAGGTATCCATTATTGTTATACATAAAAATTTTAACGGGAAGTCGATAATGGATAATAGTTTGCAATTCCTGGATATTCATCTGAATGCTTCCATCACCGGTTAAGCATATAGTTTGTCTTTTATTATTTGCTACGCATGCACCAATTAGAGCCGGCAAATCATAGCCCATAGAAGCACATCCGACATTTGCAAAAAGCCTATCACCTGCTCGTACCGGATAGCTCTGAAATGTTGATGTATATGCTATTCCATTGCCGGTAAGCAAGAGGGAATTTTTTGGTAATTTCTCCGAAAGTAATCTTGGAAAATAATATGAACTGACATAATTCTTCTCTTTCAATACGGACTTATCAAAAACAGGATATTTCATTTTTATTCTATTGCAATATTTAAGCCAGTCTCCAATTTCCAGATTTAAATCTCTAGTTTTTTCTCTAAGATCGTTTATAAAAACCTTTGCATCGGATTTAATTTTTATATCCGGAATAAAAGTTTTTTTATTAAGTTCGTTTTCATCTATATCAATCATAATTTTTTTGGCTTCTCGCGCAAAAAATTCCCAATTAAAGCTCAAAATTCTAAGATTTAATCTTGTACCTAATACTATTACCAAATCGCTATTTTGAATTACAAAATTTCCGGTCCTCTCTCCTAAAATTCCAGGTCTACCAAAAAAATACTTATTTGAAGTCTCTATTAAATCAACTCCTGAAATAGCAGTCAAAACAGGGATTTTTAGCTCGTCAATCAAGGCTCTAAAATCATCTTTTGCATTGGCTAACCTCACTCCGTTACCCACAATGATAACGGGGCGTTTAGCAGCTTTTAACGTATCTAGAACCTGCGGGATTTTTGTGTCAAACTTCGGCTCTTCTGGAATTTTAAATTCTATCAAATCCGCTTCGTCCACCATCGCGCCTTGTATGTCTAGCGGCACGTCTAGCCATACGGGTCCGGGCCTGCCGTGTTTAGCCTCATAAACAGCTTTTTGCAGATGAAATTTTATGCTATTTTTATCCGTTATCATTACGGCGTATTTTGTGATAGGTCTTACAATATCAACGATATTAACCTCTTGATCGCCGAGCTGACGCAAATTTAGCTTGGGTTGCGAAGCAATGGTCGTTTGAAATTTAACCTGCCCCGATATGATCATCGTAGGGATCGAATCCACCCAGGCACCGTAAACGCCAGTAATCGCGTTCGTCCCGCCAGGACCCGTGGTAACATACGCGATACCGATCTTATTTGAGACGCGTGCATAGCCCTCTGCAGCTATCGCGCAAGCCTGTTCATGATGGTTGCAGACATACTCTAAATTTTCATTTTTGCCAAGCGAATCTATCAGGTGCATATTGCCGCCACCTGAGACCATAAATACGGTCTTTGCAGTATCTTCGTGTTCGGCTATAAATTTTGCTATAAAATCGCTAACTTTTATCATCGCATCATCTCTTTTACGTAGTCGTTTAAATTTTGTTCGGTATCGATCGCGCCGTTTTCGTAGAAATTTTTATACCATTTTACAGTTTTTTCAAATGCCGTTTCACTATCCCAAACTGGCTTCCAGCCAAGCAGCGCATGTGCTTTGGAGCAATCAAGCTTTAATAAATTTGCCTCATGCGGCTGGTCCGTGTCGGAGCCGATTTTAAATTCTATCTTATCCCAATATCGCTTGGCGCTCTTTAGTACATCAAGCACCCTAATCGCACCATCATCGCTAGGTCCGAAATTCCACGCACCGCCGAATTCCTTTCGCCCTTCAAGCAACTTTTGCCCCACGAGTAAATATCCGCCAAGCGGCTCGAGCACGTGTTGCCAAGGGCGCGTCGCATGCGGGTTGCGGATCGTTACCGGTTCATTTTTAGCTGCTGCGCGCATAATATCGCAAATCAATCTGTCTTGCGCCCAGTCTCCACCGCCTATAACGTTACCTGCGCGACACGTGGCAAGCAGCGTTTGATGCTTTGTGCCGTAATCTTTTTCGTTAAAAAAGGAGTTTCGATATGAATTAGCCAGAAGATCCGCGCAGCCTTTCGACGAGCTATATGGATCATATCCGCCCATAGGATCGCTCTCGCGATATCCCCAAACCCATTCTTTATTTTCATAAGCCTTGTCGCTGGTGATATTTACGATCGCGCTAACACCAGCTTTTCTGCAGGCTTCAAAGACTTTTAATGTGCCGATGACATTGGTTTCGTAGGTTGTGATGGGATCGGCATAAGATGGGCGCACGAGCGCCTGAGCGGCAAAGTGAAATACGATGTCTGGTTTATAAGTCGCAAAGGTTTCGTTTAATTTAGCAAGATCTCGTATGTCGGCGATCACTTGGACGATATCTAAATTTAAAAGTCCTATATGATTTGGCTCTGTAGGCGCCGGAAGCGAATACCCTATCACTTTCGCGCCCAAGCGCTGCAGCCATAGACTAAGCCATGAGCCCTTAAAACCGGTATGCCCGGTAAGCAAAACTGTTTTGCCATTATAAATTCCGGAGTATAGATCCTGCATATCTTGCATTGCTACCACTTTTTCCACGGAGCATTGCCACTATCCCATAGCTTTTCTAGCACTTGCTTATCGCGCAAAGCATCCATCGGCTTCCAAAAGCCACAGTGTTTGAAGGCGCAAAGCTCGCCGTCTTTAGCTAAATTTGAAAGTGGAGCCTGTTCAAACACCGTCGCATCACCATCAGTAATATAATCAAAAACTTTAGGCTCACACACAAAAAAACCGGCATTTATCCAATTTCCGTCACCTTTAGGTTTTTCAAAAAAAGATGTAATTAAGCTTGAATTATTAATATCTAAAGCACCGAATCTACCTTCCGGCTGAACCGCCGTCATGGTGGCAGATTTACCATGAAACTTATGAAATTTTACCAATTCATCTATGTTCACATCGCTAACGCCGTCACCGTAAGTAAGCATAAAACTCTCATCTCCCACATACTCCTGCGCGCGCTTGATTCTACCGCCAGTCATAGTATCTAGCCCGGTGTCAATCAAAGTAACTTTCCAATCTTCGCTTAAAGTTTTATGAATCTTCATATTATTATTTTTGATATCAATCGTTACGTCGCTTCTATGCAGGAAATAGTTTGCAAAATACTCTTTTATATAATAGCCTTTATACCCAAGAAGTACCACAAATTCATTAAAGCCATAGTGGCTATAAATTTTCATAATATGCCATAATATCGGTCTGCCACCAATCTCAACCATTGGCTTAGGTCTGATGCTAGTTTCTTCGACAAGCCTAGTGCCAAAGCCGCCAGCTAAAATTAAAACCTTCATATATTCATTTCCTTTGTTTACTTCCTTTATAGCAAGTCGTCGTAGAGAGAATTTATTTGTCTTTATTTTTATCAAAATAAAACTTAGATAAGAATATAACTAGATAAATTTTAAACTCCCTCACCTTTTATTTCTAATGTAATATTCTTTAACTAGGAGCAAACTTAAAATAGTGGAATTTTAAAATTCCACTATTTTATCGCTGCGATTTTTATAGCATAGCTAAATTTACGCTACGCCTTTTTCGGCGTGATCAGCATATTTACGTAGCGACCCTCCAGCGCGGGTGCCTTATCGCGATCGGCAACTTCTGCGAAAAATTCATCCCAAATTTTATTGAGCAAATTTACGCCGATTTCCGGGCTTGACATCTCGCGCCCTTTTAAAAATACGCGAAGCTTGACGTGTTTGCCGCTACTAAGGAATTCTTTCGCGTGTTTTACTTTGTAATTAATGTCGTTTTGAGCGATTTTGGCGGACAGCTTGATCTCTTTGACCTCGATGATTTTTTGCTTTTTTTTCGCCTCTTTGAGCTTTTTTTCCTGCTGATAGCGAAATTTGCTGTAGTTCATGACCTTGCAAACGGGCGGCTTTGCATCGGGCGCTATCAAAACCAGATCCACGCCCTCCCGCTCGGCGATCTGCAGCGCCTGCGCCTTTGAAATTATGCCGTAAACCTCGCCGTTGTCGCCTATGCACCTGACTTCGCTAGCCGGAATGTCCTCGTTTAGAAAAACCTCTTTGCCTCTGCTCAAAAATTCACCTCGTTTAATTTAGCTTTTACGAAATTTAAAAACTCATCCAGTCCTAAATTTCGCTGTTCGCGCGCCCTGCGATCGCGCAAGGCCACGCTGCGAGCCGAAACTTCATTATCGCCTAGGACGATGATGAGCGGCACCTTCTGCTTTTCAGCCGTTCTGATTCGTTTATTTAGCGTCTCGTTTTTATCTAAAATTTCACCGTCAATGCCTGCCTCGCGCAGCAAATTTAAAATTTCTTTCGCATAGCTTGCGTGCGCCTCGCCGATCGGCACGATCGATACCTGCGTAGGACAGATCCAAAACGGAAGCTCGCCCGCAGTGTGCTCGAGTAAAATCCCCACGAAGCGCTCGAAGCTTCCCAAAATCGCGCGATGCAGCATCACGGGCTGCTTTTTTTCATTATTTTCGTCGATGTAGCCAAGCTCGAAGCGCACAGGCAGGTTAAAATCGACCTGCACCGTGCCGCACTGCCATTTTCGACCGAGCGCGTCGGTAATTTTGATGTCGATCTTAGGTCCGTAAAAAGCGCCGCCGCCCTCGTCTAGGCCGTACTTTAAGCCCTTTTCGTCAAGCGCATCTTTTAAGGCCTTCGTCGCGATATCCCAAACCTCGTCGTCGCCGACCGCCTTTTGCGGTTTGGTTGAAATTTCAAGCTCGTATTCAAATCCGAAAGCCTTCATCAGAAGTTCAACGAAATCTAAAATTTCATAGACGTTTTCTTTGATCTGGCTCGGCATCACAAACAGATGCGCGTCGTCCTGCGTGAACTCGCGCACGCGGAAAAGCCCGTGCAAGACGCCGCTTTTTTCATGGCGGTGCACGACGCCGTACTCGCAAAATTTAAGCGGCAGATCGCGATATGAGCGGATCTCGCTTTGATAAACCTTGATGTGACCGACGCAGTTCATCGGCTTGATGCCGTATTCTTGCTCCTCGATCGTCGTAAAATACATATTTTCTTTGTAGTTGCTGTAGTGCCCGCTGATCTTCCATGCATCGGATTTTAAAATTTCAGGGCCACGCACCGGCTCGTAGCCGCGCTTGCGAAGCTGCCTATAAAGGCGCTCCTCGAGCTTTATACGCATCCTCGTGCCCGCAGGAAGCCAGATCGGAAGTCCTGCGCCGATTTGCTCGTCGAAGGTGAAAAATTTCATCTCGGCTCCGAGCTTTCGATGATCGCGCTTCTTAGCTTCCTCTAGCATCGTAAGGTGCTTTTTAAGGCTATCTTTATCGGCAAATACGACGCCGTAGATGCGAGTTAGCATCTCGCGCTTCTCGTCGCCCCCGAGATACGCCCCCGCGATGCGCGTAAGGGCGAAATTTTTCAAAAATTTCGTATTTTGCACGTGCGGTCCGCGGCAGATGTCCTCAAACTCGCCCTGCGCGTATAAGCTCACCGGGCCGTCGGGGATACGCTTTAAAACCTCCTGCTTAAGATCGTCGTTTGCATATTTTTTCGCGACCGCCTCTTTTGTGGAGGCTATCTTTTTAATCTCTAAATTTGCCTCGGCAAGCGCGCGCATCTTTTTTTCGATCGCCCCCAAATCCTCTTCGCCAAGCTTCTCGCCGCCATTTTTGCTAACGCGCATATCATAGTAAAACCCATCCTCAATCGCAGGCCCTACGAAAAATTTAGCGCCCGCATAGAGCTCGCGCACCGCCTGCGCCAAAAGGTGCGCACAGGAGTGGCGAATCACCTTTAGCGCGTCCTCGGAGTTATCGAAATATATCGGCTGCGCCTCGCTTGCGCGCTCGCCGATACTTTGAGTATCGTAAATTTCACCGTTAAGTTTATATGCGATAATATCGCCCATTGGCTTGTTTCCTTTTTTACCAAATTGTCTTTCTTACACTGAAAGAACGAGAGCTAATTTTAGCTAATCAATCCTTAACGATAAATTTAAAAAATATTAAAATTAAAATTTTTGATTCTTTTCTCGCAATAAAAAATACACGGCGTTCGCACAAAGAGCACAAATCGCCATCACACTTGCGAGCAAAAACGGCTTATTTGCTCCTACTGCACCCACGATAAACGAAATAGCCCCGGCGATGGCAAACTGCGTAGTTCCGAGTACCGCCGAAGCTGCGCCCGAGTTGCCGTCCTTATACAGCGCCATCGCAAGCGTCGTGGCGTTAGGCGCAACAAAGCCAAGAGACGAAAGCAATACGAAAAGCGAAGCCTCAAAGCAGATGAAAGGAAGGTCAAGCATAGAGCATGCGAGCAAAATCAGGCTCATCGCAAGCATCGCTATTATGCCGAAATTTAATAAAGCTGCGGGTTCGCGATTTTGCACGAGTTTGGCATTTAGTGCCGAAACGAGGGTCATTCCAAGAGCGTTGACGCCAAATATTACGCCAAAGGCATGCTCGCCCAGCCCATAATAGCCCAAAAATATAAAGCTAGAGCCCGTGATATAAGCAAAAAGCGCGCTCATCGCAACCGCAAATCCTAGCGTATAGCGCATAAATTCTTTATTTCGCAAAATTATGCCGTATTCGCCAAGCACGCCTTTTACGCTAAGTGTAGCAGTCTCGTCTATCTGCGCGCTCTCGCCAAGTCCAAAAAATATAAATGCAAAAAGTAAAATTCCAAGCGCGAACAAAATCGCAAAAATCGCTTGCCACGAGAAAAAATCTAGCACAAATCCACCTAGAGTTGGTGCTAGCATTGGCGCTAGCGAGCCCACGACCATCATCAGCGCAAACATCGCCGCAGCCTCGTGCAGCTCAAATTTATCATTAATTACGGCTCGCGCAAGTACCACTCCCGCGCACCCGCCCAAAGCTTGTAAAAATCTAAAGAATATAAACGCATAAACGCTATCAAAGCTCACACAAGCAAGCGACGCACATATAAAAAGCAAAATACCCGCGTATAACGGCTTTTTACGACCGAATTTATCGCTTAGCGGTCCATAAACGAGCTGTCCTAGCGCAAAAGCGATGAAAAAGCTCGCAACCGATAGCTGAGTGTAAAACTCACTCGTAGCAAAGCTTGCCTTTACCTTTTCCAGCGCAGGCAGATACATATCGGTAGACAAGGGCGCCAGAGCGGACATATAGGCGAGTATAATCACCAGCTTAAATTTAGCGAATTTACTTTGTTTTTCTTTGTTCATCGTTTTTCTCAATTATTTTTAGGCAGAGCTTAAATGTGCGCACGAGCGCGTTTAGATCCTTAAATTTTTGCGGCAAAAGCTTAGCAATAAAATATATCGGACGCAGCGCAAGTACCGTAGCCCACGCACTTTGTACTACGTCCTGCCCGCCGCTTGAGGCGTAGGCGCAAATGCCTGCGCGCACCAAGCCTTCGCTCAGCCCTTCACGACACAGATCATAGATAAACAGTAAAAAATCTCGTATTTTGGCTTTTTGCAGATCACCGCGCTCGCCACGATTTTCAAAATCTATAAATTTCATCTCGCCATTTTTTACTAAGACGTCGCGCAGCGCGGGTCTGCCGTGTATAAAGCCGCGCGAATGCAGCTGCGCTAACGCCGCAGCATAGCCCTCAATAAGCGCCACGCAAGCCGCCTCATCCGAGCTTTTTAGCACCTCGTCCACTGGCGTGCCGCCGTCTTTGAGTACGAAAAAGCTCTCGTCTCGCAGCACCAGCTGCGGCACAGGCGCGCCGGCTGCATACAGACCCTCGCATTTTAGCGCTTCGTAATCGAAAGCGGCTTTCGGATTTGCTTTGAATATTTTCGTAAGCAATCCGCCGCGAATGCGCAGCTCCGGCTGCTTGAGCCAGTATTTCTCACCCTCAAAACTAAAGCTCGTGACGCGTTCGCCAGGATGATTTTTTAGAATTTCATTTACGTATTCTTTAAAATTTTGCATTCAATAAATTTAGCGAATTTTTTTTAGAAAGAGCTAAATTTGCGAGTTTTATTTTATTAAGTTTCATATGTCCGCATAAAATTTATTACGTAAATTCAGCGGTGCTAAATTTTAAAATTCCATCAAGTAGAATTTATTGCAGTCTTGGAATTTTGTAGCGCAGGAAGCAGCAAAAGCGTATAATTTTGAAATTTAGAAGTTAGATAAAATTTCAGAATTTTAAAAACTAAAATTTGCGTCAAAAAAATTTTAAAACTAGAAGTGGCGACCCCTACGAGATTCGAACTCGTTTTACCGCCGTGAAAGGGCGATGTCCTAACCGTTAGACGAAGGGGCCACTTAATCTGGTATTAAGATTAAAGGCGGTATTCTACTCAAGACGCACTTAAACCCAACTTAAATTTAAGGATTATTTATGAAATGCTCTTTTCTGGCGCCGCTTGCACTTTCGCTTCTACTCGCAGGCTGCGCTACCACCGCACTCAAGCCCGCTTCTACGCAAGCTGTAAATTTCACCGTCATTTCGCCGCTTACCCGCACCAGCGACGCGGGCTTTATGCGCAAATTTAAAAATCAAACCGAGGTTCAAATTTACGCAAGCGGCATCAGCGTGCTGAGCCTGGTTTTAAAAGGCGATAAAATTTGCATGAACGGCGCGTGCGACGACGAGCTCGTTTTCAATAAAAAATTCTTCGGCGCCGAGCACTACCGCGGGCTTCTCGGCCAAATCCTAGACGGCAAGCCGATTTTCGGCGGCAGCGACGCAGGCGAGCGCCGTTGCCTCACGCAAAGCCTGCAAGATGGCTCTATCGATTATAAGGTTTGCCGCGACAAGGACGGTGGCGGAAGATCTATAAGCTTCGCCGATGCAAAGCGCGGCGTAAAGATCAAAATCCGCGAGCTGCAGTAAAATTTTACGCTAGCCGCGAGCAATGTTTGTAGCACGTGAGATGCGATTCCGCGGGCGGCACGAGCAAATCACGAACGAATAAAATCTCGCGCGGCGAGGCGCCTTGTAAGCGCACGAGAATAATGCGCTCTAGTAGCCGCCCAAAACACGGCGCGAGCGGTCAAAATTCCATTACTATGCGGGGTACCGCCTAAGCTGCGCAAACGGCGCGGTTTTATTGGCGCTCTGCGCCGGCTCTTCGCGGCGAAATTTACTAAGCAGCACGTATGTGCGAAAGAAAAAGTGCGTATTTAAATTTAAAAATCCGCGCAACTCGGGTTTATGAAATTTGCCGCACGCGGCGTAAAATAAAATTTAGGAGGCAGAATGAAGCGGATCGGAGCGCACGTAAGCGCTAGCGGCGGGGTTTTTAACGCGCCGTTAAACGCCGCAAAGATCGGGGCGGATGCGTTTGCGATGTTCGTCAAAAATCAGCGCAGATGGGACGCGCCGCCGCTTAGCGCGGAGGAGATCATCGCGTTTAAGGACGCTCTGAAGCAAAGCGGCATCCGCGCGGGGCATGTCTTGGTGCACGACAGTTACCTCATAAATTTGGGCCATCCGCGCGAGGCGGAGCGCGAGAAATCCCTAAACGCCTTCATAGACGAGATACGCCGCTGCGAAGCGCTCGGGCTTAAGCTTTTGAACTTTCATCCGGGCTCGCATCTAAATGAAATTTCGGCTCAAGAGTGCCTGGATAATATCGCAGGGTCGCTAAATTTCGCCATCGCAAACACCGCAGGCGTCAAGCTCGTGCTCGAAAATACCGCCGGGCAGGGCTCCAATCTCGGCTATGATTTCGCTCAGCTTGCTTACGTGATCGATAAAATTTCAAACAAAGATCGCATCGGCGTCTGTATCGATACCTGTCACGCGTTCGCCGCAGGATACGACCTCCGCAGCCAGCAGGCCTACGAGCGCACGATGAGAGAGTTTGACCGCGCGATCGGCTATAAATTTTTAAGCGGCATGCACCTTAACGACACGAAAAACGAGCTTGGCGTGCGCAAAGATCGGCATGAGAGCCTCGGGCGCGGATTTTTGGGGCTCGCAGCGTTTGAAAACATCATGAACGACCCGAACATCGACGAGATCCCGCTGATTTTAGAAACGATCGACGATAGCCTCTGGGCGAAGGAGATCGCACTTTTACGAAGTATGCAAGGACGCCGCAAAGCCTAACCGGGGCCTTTTGCGCCACGTAGAATTTATATAATTTCGCTTCAAAGTGGCGCCAGCGATAAGAGCCTTATGTCGTGCAAATTTAACATCGTGGGATTTATCGCTTAAATTTTAACAAGCAAAAATAATGAGGAACTTCGCGCTAAAAATTCTGCGCCGCAAAAAGTCGCAAAATTCTACGACGAAAATACATCGTCATAGCAAAAGAGCAAAAATTTTTATTGCAAAAACGCAGCGCCCCGGCAGAAATGAAAAATTTTACGCTGCATAATTAAAATTTTCAAGCAAGTTTTTTAAAGCGATGCGGCGGCAAATTTTAAAATTCTATCGCTACGAGATTTTAAGGCTCAGCACCAAATTCAAAGCTCTAGGAATTTTAAAATTCTAAATTCCACATCAAAAAATCGGCGCTAAGCTTTATATTTGAGACTGCGTAAATTCCAACCTTGCAATTCTACTTTCGTCCGATCCGTGCAGAGGCGCAAGCACATAAGGCTTCGTAATCCTAACTTAAAATTCTGCTGCGTACCAATCCACGCTTTTGGCACTCCTTTTATTTGTGATAGCCGCGTCTTTACTTTAGCGCTTTGCTCGCGTTAAAATCTGTGCAGGATCCGTGTAAATTTACGCTAAATTCTGTCGCATATCGCCCGACTAATTAAAATTTTATCATTGAGTTTAGTGGCTACCGCCGCGATTTAAATTTAAACGCAGCGGATTTTAAGCCGCAGCCGATGCATATTATACCAGCCGCAGCTCGGCGCGCTATTTTAGCAGCTCATACATATCGCAGGATTTTTGCCAAGTTTCTTTAAACTCGGGCAGATTCATAAAAAGAGAATTTTTATTTTTGCCTAGATCGCAAGCTTTTTTAAAGTACTGCGCGGCTTTGCTTTTATCGTTAGCATTGTAGTTAAGTGCCGCAAAATTGAAGCAACTCATTAGCTCGCCTGCTAAATCGCAACCTTTTTTATCATAAACCGCCGCTTTTGTTTTATCCATTGCTACGCCGTTCCCGTTACCGTACATATCCGCTAGCATACCGCACGCTACTCCGTCTCCTCCGTCGCAAGCTTTGTCATAATAAATTACCGCTTTTGATATATCTTTTTCGACTCCGTCTCCATCCTTATACATGGCCCCTAATAATGCGCAATCACGAGCGTCTCCGGAGTCGCATTTTTTTTCAAAATACTCGACGGCTTTTTTTGGATCTTCTTGCATCATTACGCCCGAGACTCCGAGACAACCGAGCTTATTTCCGCCGTTACAAGCCTTTTCAAATAGTTTTAGCTTTTTTGCGTTATCCTTACATTGCAATCCTGCCTCGGCGCAAGATTTCATATTCCCGCCATTGCACTCTTTCTCTAGCGTCTCAAGTTCGGACGTGCCGAATGCAAAGCAGGCGGCGAGCGCTAACGCAAATAGCGATTTTTTCATTTAGTATCCTTTCCGGGTCAAATTTGGCTACTTTTTCGGGCCCCGCCCCGGCGGCGGGGGGGGGGGGGTGGGGGGGGGGGTGTCGGGGGGGGCGGGGGGGATGGG
>CAURZM010000027.1:0-17000 GCA_963529625.1 uncultured Campylobacter sp.
TGTTTTATTAAAACTTGATTGTGACTTTAACAATGGTACTTTAAAGAACGTTTAGGTTAAACCTAAATAGAAAATTTTAAGTTATGGCGGCTTGATCAAATTTGTTAAATTTAACAAACCAAATCTGTTTGGGTAAAACCGAATTAAAATTCTCTATTTAGATCTAACATCGAATTAAATATGGCGCAAATATCTTATGGTGGAGAATAGCGGGATCGAACCGCTGACCTCCTGCGTGCAAAGCAGGCGCTCTCCCAGCTGAGCTAATTCCCCATCTTCGTTTATCTTTTTCCTTATACTCCGTAAGTTTTTGCAAAAATCGGCGCCAGGTATATCTAAATACGCTTCTTGATTTTCTTAAAACATCCTCGTCTAAGAAAAAAATCTAAACAAATCTATTTTAAAAATATAAAATAGATTGTATTAAGCAATTAATTCTTTCTTCAATATATTAAGGAAAATAGCTTATAAAATACAAGATTAAAATTTTAATCTTGTCTGTCAATCTCTCAAACCTAAACAAGCTCGATTGAGTATGTTTAGAGCTAAACATATGTTAGCGCTAAAACTTTATGATAGATACCTTGTGAGAGGATATCTATTTGTACTCTAGAAAGGAGGTGATCCAACCGCAGGTTCTCCTACGGTTACCTTGTTACGACTTCACCCCAGTCGCTGATTCCACTGTGGACCATAACCGGTTTGGTATTTGGGCTTCGAGTGAAATCAACTCCCATGGTGTGACGGGCGGTGAGTACAAGACCCGGGAACGTATTCACCGTAGCATGGCTGATCTACGATTACTAGCGATTCCGGCTTCATGGAGTCGAGTTGCAGACTCCAATCCGAACTGGGACATATTTTTTAGATTTGCTCCATCTTACGATATTGCGTCTTATTGTATATGCCATTGTAGCACGTGTGTCGCCCCGGACATAAGGGCCATGATGACTTGACGTCGTCCACACCTTCCTCCTCCTTACGAAGGCAGTCTCATTAGAGTGCTCGGCCGAACCGTTAGCAACTAATGACGTGGGTTGCGCTCGTTGCGGGACTTAACCCAACATCTCACGACACGAGCTGACGACAGCCATGCAGCACCTGTGTTACGGCTCCCGAAGGCACCCCTCCGTCTCTGGAGGGTTCCGTACATGTCAAGACCAGGTAAGGTTCTTCGCGTTGCATCGAATTAATCCACATCATCCACCGCTTGTGCGGGTCCCCGTCAATTCCTTTGAGTTTTAATCTTGCGACCGTACTCCCCAGGCGGTCTACTTCACGCGTTAGCTGCGTTACCAAGGAAATTAATCCCCGACAACTAGTAGACATCGTTTAGGGCGTGGACTACCAGGGTATCTAATCCTGTTTGCTCCCCACGCTTTCACGCATTAGCGTCAGTTAAGTTCCAGCAGATCGCCTTCGCAATAGGTATTCTTCTTGATATCTACGGATTTTACCCCTACACCAAGAATTCCATCTGCCTCTCCCTTACTCTAGATTATCAGTTTCCCAAGCAGTTTAACGGTTAAGCCGTTAGATTTCACAAGAGACTTGATAATCCGCCTACGCGTCCTTTACGCCCAGTGATTCCGAGTAACGCTTGCACCCTCCGTATTACCGCGGCTGCTGGCACGGAGTTAGCCGGTGCTTATTCGTTAGGTACCGTCATTATTCTTCCCTAACAAAAGGAGTTTACGCTCCGAAAAGTGTCATCCTCCACGCGGCGTTGCTGCGTCAGGGTTTCCCCCATTGCGCAATATTCCCTACTGCTGCCTCCCGTAGGAGTTTGGACCGTGTCTCAGTTCCAATGTGACTGATCATCCTCTCAGACCAGTTACGCGTCATAGCCTCGGTAGGCCGTTACCCCACCGACTAGCTGATACGATATAGTCTCATCCCTTGCCGAAATTCTTTCCCGATTTATCTTATGGTAAAAAGGAGTATGGAGTATTAGCAGTCATTTCTAACTGTTGTCCTCCAGCAAGGGGCAGATTAGCTATATATTACTCACCCGTGCGCCACTAAATTTAAAAGAGCAAGCTCTTTTAAATTCCGTTCGACTTGCATGTATTAGGCACGCCGCCAGCGTTCACTCTGAGCCAGGATCAAACTCTCCATATTTATACTTCTCGCAACGGCAAAGCCGTTACTGCGAGCGGGAGCTTTCGCTCCCTGCACCCACCTAAAGTTACAAAGATTTGCGAAAAAACAAGTTTTTCGCAAATCATAAATTTCTAAGGATAGCATTAAAAAAACCAGAGCTTGGCTCAGGTCTTATTCTGCATCTTAAATTTAATCTATGATTTAAACTCTTTATACTTATACAGGTAGATACGATTATGAAGTTTTTAATCTAAAAACTTTATGTTTTTGTAACATTGTTTTTATGGATAGGTTTAGTTTAAAGCTAGATGCTAATTAGATATTCGTTACGGATGTAAAAAATAATCTAACATTCGATCCGGCAATCTAAATCTTAATCCATAGGCTCAATCGATCACTTGTTTAGATTTCAAAGATTGACTAAAGATATTTGTTTTTAACAGTTAAAATTTTAAAAAACGCGTTCGCTAAAAGGCTAAAACTACTAGGACTTAAGAGTTAAGAAAGCAGGTTCGGCTCGGTGCGAAACAGAATTGTGATTATACAAGAGCGATGCTTAAAGGGGGCTGAATAATTGGTGAAAAATTATGAGTTCTTAAACGAAGAAAAAATTCACAAAAGGATAAAATTTTAAAGAAACGCCAAATGAAAAAGCGAGGAAATTTAAAATAGTAAAATTCTGTAGCTTTCGCATACAAAATTCTACTCTTCAAATTCCCTCATATTTTAAAATTTATGCGACATTTCTAAAATTCTAATACGCCATCAGCTTGGCGCCGAATGCACCGCGCACCAAGCTCTCGCTTTTATTTGCTAGCCTATCCATCATCTTTTCATACGCCGAAGGTTCCTGCCAGATCGGATCTGCTACACCGCTAGCCTTTATGAGCGCGCTCTTAGCATCCTCTAAAGAGCCCACCTCGTCGATAAGCCCGACGCCTTTGGCGCCGCTAGCCAAAAATACTCGCGCATTCGCCCACGCATCGCGCTTTCTAAGATCTAGCGAGCGCGCCTGCGCCACCTCGCGCGTAAATAGCTCGTAGCTCTCATCCACCAGAGCTTGCAGACTGGCGCGCTCCGCATCGCTCCATTTTCGCATCATCGTTCCCGCTTCTTTGAGCTCGCCCGCTTTGACGATCTGTTCGGCAAAGCCTAGCTTAGCGGCCGCTTCGCTCACATCTAGGCCCTGCATGATTACGCCGATAGAGCCGATGAAACTGCCCGGATTTGCGTAAATTTTACTCGCCCACACGCCGCCCAGGTAGCTGCCGCTAGCCATCGTGCCCTTGGCGTAGGCGACGACCGGCTTGCGCGAGTTTAGGGATTTGATAGCCAGCGAAATTTCCACGCTCGGGCTCAGCGCGCCGCCGGGGCTGTCGATCAGCAGAAGCACCCCCTTAATCGCCTCGTCGTTTTTCAGAGTTTCGATCTTTTCTAAAATTTCGCTATCGTCCATTATCGCGCCGCTTAGCGAAAGCTGAGCGAGATTCGCACCCTTTTGCTGCGCGCTTTCGCTGCCAGCAAAAATCAAAAACAAAATAAGCAGAAAAATCAGGGATTTAAAGTATTTGTTGATAAACCCGAGCACGGCGCCGATCGGCGCAAAGATGTTTTTTAGAAATTGCATTTCATTCCTTCGATAAAAAGTGATTTTACGTTTTTGCTCTGTAAAATGAGCTGTAGCGCTAGCTGGCTCTGCTCGCACTCAATGCCTTCAAAAACGGCGATGTCGGCGAGCTTGCCGGCTCTCAGCTCGCCCAAGCTTAGCCCCAGCGCGGCGGCTGCATTTCTCGTCGCGCCTAAAAGTAACGCCCGCGCCAGCTCCGCCAGGCCCAGCTCGTCGTGCATCATTAAATTTGCACGCAGCTCGTCTAAAAAGCTTAGACTAAAATTTGAGCTAAGCCCGTCGGTAGCGATGTTGTAATTAAGCCCGCTTGCGAGCAGCTTTTTAAAGCTTAGCCGCTTTTTGCTAAGCAGGCGGTTGGAGCGCGCGCAGTGCGTGATCGAGTGAAGCTTCGGATCAAAGATGCTAAAATCATCCACCCACACGCAATGCGTAAAGAGCGTGCGAAGCCCGCTAAAATGCGCTACGAAGCTCTGCGGCGAGTAAAAAGGCGCAGGCGTTGGGTTAAATTTAGCAAGCCAAGTTTTAAATTTACCGCGACCCATGCACAGCCACTGCCGCTCATACGCGCTCTCCATAAAATGCGTGCTTATAGCAAGCCCATTTTCGCGGGCAAGCTTCGTCGCAAACTTCGTAATCTGCGGGTGGGCCGAATACGGCGAGTGCACCGATACGGCGGGGATAAAAAGCGAGCTTGCAAGCGCCTTTGCGCGCTCAAATCGCTTTTTAAATTTCACAATATTCTCCGCCGCAGCGTCTTTGCTCGCGCCTAAAATTTCATTAAAAAATACGGTTCTAATGCCGCTTTGCGCGCAAGCTTCAGCCTCGCCGCCGAAACTTGAAATTTCGCCGATCGTACCTACGCCGCTTCGCATCATCGCGGCGATCTGCTCCAAGATCAATCGTCCGCGCGCCGCGGCGTCCAGCTGCTGCCTTGAGGCGATGACGCTGCCTAGCCAGTCTAAAAAATCTCCGTAATGCAGCGTGCCTCTGTTTGCGCTAAATTCCAAATGCGCGTGCGGATTTATAAACGCAGGCATCGCTATGTCGCCGCTAAAGTCCAAAATTTCGGCTTGCGGGTATTTGCGCGCCGCGCTTGCAAAGGCGCAAACCTCGATTATCTTTTTATCAAAGACGATCGCGCCTTCTTTTAAAATTTTGAAATTCTCATCGCAGGCAAGAACCCACTTCGCCCTTAAAATTCTCATCGTTTTCCTTATCTAAAACAGCGCGTGATTTTAGCATAAAATTCTATTTCGCGCTAAATTTAGAGATAAAATTTTATCGCTTGGGCTTGAGCGGGCAAATTTGGCGCCATAGTAAAAAATAAGCTCGCTTTGGTTATAATTTTTGCTTAAATTTCAAAACAAGGACGCAAAAATGAAAATTATGGTGATTCAAGGACCGAATATCAATATGCTTGGTATGCGGGAGCCCGCTATTTACGGGGTTATGAAGATGGAGGACATCCATAAGCAGATGAAGGCGGTCGCCGATCAGAGCGGCAACGAGATCGAGTTTTTCCAGAGCAATTTCGAAGGCGAGATCGTCGATAAGATCCAAGAGTGCTTCGGCACTTGCGACGGCATCATCATCAATCCCGCCGCCTACACGCACACTTCGCTCGCCATCCGCGATGCTCTCGCCGCAGTCAGTCTGCCCGTGATCGAGGTGCATATCTCAAACATCGCCCGCAGGGAGGAGCTTAGACAAAAAAGTCTAATAGCGCCCGTTACTGCGGGTCAGATAATCGGGTTCGGCCCCGTGGGATACCATCTGGCAATGATCGGAATGATTCAAATTTTTGAGCAGATCAAAGCTGCCAGGGCTGAGCAGAAAGCCAAGTAGGACCGGGTTAAATTTGAAAAATTTTATCCTAAAGGACGAAAATGCCGTTTACCACGAGTGCGGATACAGCTGCGACAACGCGATATTTCTAAGTCTCGCGGGGCGCAAATTTTTCCTCACCGATGCGCGCTATAGCATCGAGGCGCGCGAGCTTTGCCAAGATACGGAGGTCGTCGAGGTCGAGCGAAATTTGATAAAAGACGCGCGGCTGTTTTTGCGAAAGGCCGGCGTAAAGGAGCTTAGCTACAACCCGTACGATTTTAGTGCGGGCGAGTGGGAAGCGCTGAGTAAAGAGCTTGGGATAAGATTTAGGGCGCGGGCGAATTTTTCGCAAATTTTGCGCATAATAAAATCAGAGGATGAGATAAAAATTTTAAAACGCGCGGCACAATTAGGCGCGGAAAGATTTGACGAATTTGCCGCGTTCGTGCGCGCCGAGGGCGAAGGCATGAGCGAAGAGGAGCTGTTTTTTAACGCTGAGCTCATCTTTAAGAAAAAGGGCGAGCTCGCGCTTAGCTTTTCGCCTATCGTCGCGATCAACGAAAACGCCGCCAAGGCACACGCATTGCCCGGTAAAAAACGTTTGCGACGGGGCGATTTACTCCTGCTTGACGCGGGGGTTAAATTTAATCGCTACTGCTCCGATAGGACGCGTACGGCGTGCTTTGACGAAAATTTTAACTTCGGCAAGGAGCAAAATTTTAAAAACGCCAAACGGCAAGAAATTTACGAGATCGTAAAAGAGGCGCAAGCTCTGGCGATCGCTGCGGTCATGCCCGGCAAAAAGGCGAGCGAGATCGACGTGGCAGCTAGGGATTTTATCGCCGCTCAGGGCTACGGCGAGGCGTTTTTTCACAGCACCGGACACGGCGTCGGAGTCGATATCCATGAGCTTCCGTTCATCTCAAAGCGCGGAGATACCGTACTAAAAGAGGGCAT
The DNA here is from genome assembly GCA_963529625.1 of uncultured Campylobacter sp. GTDB lineage: Bacteria > Campylobacterota > Campylobacteria > Campylobacterales > Campylobacteraceae > Campylobacter_B. The sequence continues at coordinate 6,515 of CAURZM010000027.1, forward strand.
GGTCTTTAGCGTGGAGCCTGGGATTTACTTACCCGGCGAGTTTGGCGTGCGCATCGAGGACGTCGTGGTTGTGCGCGAAAACGGGGCTGAAATTTTATGAGAGTAGCTCGGGTGAACATGCGGCTTAAGAAAAACGGATTTTACGAGTGCGCGGACGCGCTGTGCGTCGTAAAAAGCGCCGTTTTTCCGATGAGACGTCGCGAGCGCGGAAATTTTAAAAATTTATACCTGCTTGGGCTCGGCGGAAATTTAGGAGATGTCAGGCGACGCTTCGAGCGATTTTATCGCGTTTTGCAAAGCGACGCGCGCTTTTTCGTAGCGCAAAATTCCTTGATCTTAAAAAACAAGCCGTTCGGCTTTTTAGATCAGCCCGATTTTTTAAACGCCGTAATGCTCGTGCAAAGCTCTCTGCCGCCGCTTACATTGCTTAAAATTATGCAGCGCGCGGAGCTACGATTTGGGCGCAAAAGAAGCTTTAAAAACGCGCCGCGCACGCTGGACGTGGATATCTTATATGCAAGCGCGAAAGTGCGTGCCTGCGAGCAGCTCGTGCTGCCGCATCCGGGTGTTTGCGAGCGCATAAGCGTGATTTTGCCACTTGGAGAGATGAAATTTAAAAGAGGACTGATATGCAAACTAAAATCGTAAATTTTTTAAGCGCCAAGGGCGGAGTCGGCAAGAGCGTGATCGTAGCGAATTTCGGCGAAATTCTAAGCGAGCAGGGCTACCGCACGGCGATCATCGAAGCGCCGAATTTAAACAATCAAGAGATCATTTTAAACGCTTTGCAAAGAAAGAGGATTTCGCTGCCAAGCGCCGTCGCGGTAAAAATTTCTCAAAATTTAACTCTCGTCTCGCCCGCGCTTGCTTCACAAAATCCCGCGTCCTCGCAAAATTCTATCAAAAACGCAAACTCTAGTGCGGACGATTACGTCATACAAAATTCTATAGGTAGCGCGCAAGGCTCGCAAGACGACGAAAGTGGCGGCTCGCACAATTACGCGCAAAAACTCACGAGCTCTGATGGCAAAAACAACTCAGAAAATTCCGCCGCTTTAAATTCGATAGAAAACGCCACAAAAAATTCTACGAATTGTGTAGCCAAAAAGCCGCAGAATTGCGAAGATGGATGGAATTTTACAGAATCAGAAAGCCTAGAGAATTTTAAAAGCGATGATTTCACCAAGCAAAATTCAATCCCTGACGAGAATTCTCAAAATTCCGCGAGTGAAAATGAAATGAAAAATTCCGCCCGCTCATCAAATCCCGAAGAAGCCGGGAATTCCGCAAACGCAAAGGCTCACGAAAGCCCCGCTCACTTCGCAAGCGAACTAAAAGAGGCGGGAATCTTCGATTTTATTTTGATCGATGCGGGGCTTGAGTATCTTGGAGATTTTTTGAGCATCAGCGACGAAAATATCGTGCTGTGCGCGAACGAACCCTGCTCGATCAGTAACACCTACGCGCTTTTAAAGACGCTTGGGGCGAGCAAAAAAGAGGTTTTGTTTTTGCTAAATTTTACCTCGAGCGAGGATGATGCCGTGATGATTTACGACAATCTAAAATCGGTCGCGCACCGCAATATAAGCGAGTTGGGCTTTAAATTGCTAGGCTTTGTGCCGTTTTGCAAACAAGTAGCCATCTGCTCACAAAATCGCGCGCTTTTTAACTCGCACTATCCGTTTTCGCCCGCTACGATCGCGCTTAAGCAGAGCGTCTCGCGATTTTTGGGCAAACAGGGCTGCGAGCCGATCGATATGAGCGCTTATCGCGGCGTCGGCGGATTTTTAAGAAAGCTTAGCAATCTAGTATGATTTACGACGAGATTTTAAATCACGTAGATTCTGCCTTTTTAAACGGAATTTTAAAAATTTAATGGTATTCTTAAAGTTAAAATTTTAAATAATATACATAAAAGATAGATTAATCATGCAGTTGAAAGAAATTTTAAAAGACATCAAAATCGCCCGCGACAATCTCAAAAACGTGGGCAAAAGCGCCACGATCTTCGGCTCGGCACGCTTTAGCGAGGACAACCGCTACGTAAAAGACGCGCAAAAGCTCTGCGAGGGGCTCGCCGATTTAGGATACTCGATCATCACTGGAGGCGGTGGTGGCATTATGCAAGGCGCCAACCGAGGCGCATTTGCGAGGGCGAGGACGCACAGCGTGGGCTTTAACATCATGCTGCCGTTTGAACAAAAAAGCAACGGCTTTTTGACGCAGGGCGCGAAATTTTCGGCATTTGCGCCGCGCAAAGGCGCACTTATCGAAAACAGCGAAATTTTCGTCATATTTCCGGGCGGCTTTGGGACGCTGGATGAGTTTTTTGAAATTTTAGTGCTGGTGCAGACGGGCTTTAAACGCGCACGGATCTATCTTTACGACGAGGAATTCTACGCACCGCTAATGGAGTTTTTCCACACTTCACTGCTAAAATCTGGAGCGATAAACGAAAGCGATCTGCAAAATTTCAAGCTCTGCGACAGCGTGGATGAAATTTTAACGGATGTGCGAACGGGAGAGAACGAATGAAAATTTTAGTCGCGATGAGCGGCGGCGTGGATAGCTCGATGTGCGCGAAGCTGCTACAGGACGCGGGGCACGAGGTGCAGGGCTGCTATATGAAACTGCACGCAAAGCCGGGCTATCACGAGGCGAACATCGCCAAAGTTCGCAAAGTAGGCGAGTTTTTGGGCATAAAAATCCACATTTTGGATCTGCAGGATGATTTTAATCGCGATGTTTACGAGCCCTTCGTGCAGGCCTATATCGACGGTCTTACGCCAAATCCGTGCGCGCTGTGTAACCGCCGCATAAAGCTCGGCAAGCTCTTGGAATTTGCGCGCGAGCAGGGCTTTGAGCGCCTAGCTACGGGGCATTACGTCCGTATCGAGGATGGGCTTTTAAAAGCCGCGACCGATCTTAGCAAAGATCAGAGCTATTTTTTAGCAAACATCGATCCCGCCGCGCTTGAGTTTATGCTCTTTCCGCTTGGAGGGATGTATAAAAAGGACGTCAAAGAGGCTGCGCGCGCCTATGAGGAGCTTTCACAGATCGCTTCTGCGAGCGAAAGTAGCGAGATCTGCTTTGTGGACACCACCTACATCGACGTTTTGAACCGTCATACGGGCACCAAAATGCCCGGCATCGTGCGCGACCGCGCGGGCAACGCCATCGGCACTCACGAGGGCTACATGCACTACACGATCGGCAAGCGCCGCGGTTTTACGGTGCACGGCGCGCATGAGCCGCACTTCGTGCTAAGCATCGACCCGCACAAAAACGAGATCGTCGTGGGCGGCAAGGACGAGCTGGCGACCTACGAGTTCGACACCAAAAATTTCAACGCCTTTTTAAGCAGGGATGAAATTTTAAATATGCCGGGGCTCGGCGTTAAGATCCGCTACCGCAGCGCCAAACTCCCCGTTAAAATTTCGCCTCGCGAAGGGGACGGCGTGCATGCCGTGCTGTCCGCGCCCGCAGCGGGCATCGCTCCGGCACAGCTCGCGGTTTTTTATGACGAGCGCGACCGCGTAGTGGCAAGCGGATTTATAAAATAGCGCTTTATTTTGCTTTACTTAAAGCTCGCGGGTCTGTAAAACGGCGCTTTGATCGCGCCGTTTGATATGCACTCACTCTGTTAAATTTCATATCAAAAAAGGAATTTACGCTTTTGAATCCAAGCCGTTAAATTTTATCTCATAAGTTTGAGCATGCAAATTTTATGCGTGCAACTTTGCGATTTCAGCCTTTTAAATTTACGCTCTGTCGCTGTATACGCCTACACTGCTAGCCAAATTTTACAAAAGTTGCGGTGCTAAAATAAAATTTACGGCGACGCCTTATCTAAGCGCGACGCGACGCAAAGATCGCGATCGATACAAAATATTTCGCGAGCTGTCGCGATGGCGCGAAACGAAATTTGCGCACCCGCTCTAAAGGAATTTGCGATGAAATTCTAAACCTACGCTAGAGCCCACGACGACATTTAAATTTTATAAATTTATGCCGAAATAAAATTAAAATTTTAAAATTTAGCAGCGCTTTCTACGCTCGAATTGTGCTCAAATCGCGGCTAAAATTCCACTCGCGTCTTTACCTCAAAAAGCAGCTCGCCGTCTACCGCCTCAAGCCCGCCGCTCTTTATCATCTCGCGAATTTTACTCGTGCCAAGGCTGCTTTTTTGAAGCAAAATTTCAACCAAGTCTAGATCCCTGATCTCATAAATGCACCGATCTATCAGCTGCGAAGAGCCCAGATCGTCGAAGTAGAAAAATCGCCCGCCGTTTGAATAGACCCAGCCGTATAGCCCGCCGTGCACGCCGCCTACCCTGCGCCATTCGTGCGGCAGATCAAGCGCGAAAAGTCCGCTTTTACGAGCGACCAGCCTGCGAGTGCTGCGACCGCCGCCCCAAACTTCGGCGCCTTCTAAAAAATATATCCGCTCGCCGCTTTGAAATACGCTGCCGCTAAGCGCGCGAACTTCGCCCGCAAAGGGATTATTGTCTGCCGCGCGCTTTTGCTTTCCGTCGTTCTCGTCGAAATAATAGATGCCGCCAGGGGAGGCAAAAAGCAGATGGTTTGAGTGCGCTAGCTGCCTATTTAGCGGAGTATAGGGCGCGGCGGCGGGGTCAAATTTTAAATCGTTCGCAAAAACGTCGCCACTTTTCGCATCCCACAAAAAATAGTCCAACCACTGCCTCAAAAGCTCGTAATGCCCGCCGTTATCGCGCGCGTCAAGGCGGAAGTTTTTAAAATACACGCCCGCGCCGTCCGCGGCATAAACTTCGCTTGCCCTGCCGTCGCTTCCCTCTATCTGGCGCAGGCTCGCGGCATCGGCGCCGGACAAAACCTCTCCCTTATAAAACGCGCGAGGGCCCTGCGCAGCGTAATACACGCCCGCGATTTGGCGCAGATCCGTAGCGTCCATTCGCTTAAATTTATAAATGTAGCTTTGCGGTTTGGGCGCATCCCAAAAAATATGCGCCAAGGTTTGATAAGTGAGCTTAAGCGCTCCCAGCGCGTCGTTCCGCACCGCTTCGCCGTCGCAAAAATAGCTAACTTGCCCGTCGCTTACGTATCCGAACGCCACGGCTTTCGTGCGCGCGGGCTCTAGCTCGCTCATCGCGATATTGCCGCAATATACGGCGTTTTTATCCGCCGCGACGTTAGAGCGGTAGCCGGAGCCGAAATCCAAAACCCGAAAGCTCGCCGCGTCCGCGCCAGATATCGCAAAATAGCCCGCACCCACCACGAGAGCGTAAATTTCGTCTCCTTTTTTGTAAAAATCACTGTATTTGATCTGCTCTTGCGGCGAGTAGTCGTCGCTGGAATTTATAACAGCCGCCAGAATAAGCACGCTAAAAGCCGCGAATACAAATATCGCGCCAAGCACGATCTTGCGCCAAAGCGGCATGCCCCGAGGCGCGTCTCGCGCCGGCTTACGATCTGCTTCTACCTTGCGCGCCCTAGCTTTGCGCTTCTTTTGCGCGCGCTCATCCTTTGGCTCTTGCGTAAAATCTTCATACATCTTTTGCCTCAAATTTAATCTCGCCGCAGATTGCGCGGCACTTGAAATTGTACAAAAGCGCGGCTAAATTTATGAAATTTAACGCTACGGACAAATTCTGATTCAACTCTTTGCGGCGCTAATTTATTTTACGAATACCACAAAATCTCTGGCAAATTTTAATTCAAAGCGCTTCGTAGCCGCACGGAATCGGCGCCGTAACGCTTGCAAACACAAAATCCTCATCGCCCGTATTTTTCATACCGTGGCACTCCCCGCTTTTGGAAATGATTAGATCACCCGCACAGATCGGCACCTCCTCACCCTTGCTCGGATAAAACACGCCGCGTCCGCTTAAGCAGATCCACACATCATCGCCACCGGGGTGAATATGCGGCGCTACGACCTGGCCGCGTTTGACGATCCAAACCGCGCTGCAAGTGGTTTCCGTAGTAAAAAATGTCGTTTTTACGGCTCGCTCGTCGCTACAAATAGCATCTTTTATATGAAAAATTCTTTGCATTTTCTCTCCTTGAAGTTCACCGCATCCGGTGCGGTTTCGGCGGAATTTTAGCATCCTTTTCGTGGAGCGAAAGTGAAATTTCAAGCGCCAAACTCGCAACGTAACCTTAAATAAAAACTCTAAATTCTCGTTTTGCTATACGATTTTTTGGAGGATTGAGATCGCATCTAAAAGTAAGAGGCGCATAAGCATGGTATTTGCGGATAGAATTTCGGCTTTAATTTAAGACGAAATTTTAAAAATTCTTATAAATTTAAAGCCGACCTACGAGATAAATTTATTGAATTTGATATGAGCTTTGCTTACGCGCTTTTGCTACCCAGATTAAAGCCAAATCGTAGCTTTTATCAAAGACCTCGCGTGGCGCAGACTTTACAACAAGCGCTAAGTCGGTTTATAAAACTAAATCGGCTTATAAATAGATGTTGCCTCTGGCTTGTTTTAGCAAATACGCATTTTGTGTCTCAAATTTTTGCATATTTTACGATAATATTTTATGGTGCGTTATACACTGATCGCGGAACAATCGGTGCTCAAAGAGATAGCACTAGAATTTTGCGCTATCTCTTAAATTTCAAAATTATTTTATCTTGCTTGGATCCAGCGCGATCTCGTCGTTTTTGATCACGCCAATCCCTTTATTTAGCACGTTTTGCGCGATCTGTTTGGCTTCTGCTAGCGAGTGCATCGCGAAGGTGCCGCATTGAAATTTATTCAGCTCAGGGATCTCTGCTTGAGAGCCCACGTCCAAAATATCCTTCATGCTCGCGCTCCACGCCGCCGCGACGGCGCTCTCGCAAGGTGCGCCGATCACGCTCATATAAAAGCCCGTGCGGCACCCCATCGGCGAGATGTCGATGATCTCGACGTCCGCGCTATTTAGGTGCTCGCGCATGAAGCCAGCGAAAAGATGCTCCAGCGTGTGGGTACCGCGCTCGCTCATGATCTCTAAATTCGGGCGGCAAAACCGCAGATCATAGACGCTGATCTTATCGCCGCTTTTGGTGCGCATACTCTTTGCGAGCCGCACGCCCGGGGCATTCATGCGGGTATGATCGACCTTAAAACTATCTAACAATGGCATATTTTCTCCTTAAATTTAGATCGCGGCGATTTTAACATAAAATTTCGCACTTTCAGGCGCACAGACGAAATTTTGGCTACAATTACGTTTATTTTAAGGAGAATTAATGCCCTACATAAACGTCAAAATTACCAAAGAGCATGGCGGCTTAAGTCGCGAACAAAAAGCAAAGCTCGTAAAAGACCTAACCGATGCCCTGGTAGCCGTGCTGGGCAGGGGCGAGAAAACCACGGTCGTTACGATAGACGAAATATCCACTGACGACTACGCGATCGGCGGGCAGCTAGTAAGCGAAATCAGAAAGCGGCAGAGCTAAGCTCGCGCGTCAAGCTAAATTTGAAAAGCCAAATTTTAGAATTTTAAAATTTTCATGCGAAATTCTACGCGGCAGGCTCCGCTTCTAAGGGAATAAAATTTGCGATAATCCCCGCTTGCAAGATGAAATTTTACGCTAAATTCCATGCTGTAAAATTCAAAAAACCAACCGAGCGGAAATTTTAAAGCGGGTCTAATAGTGAAATTCTTTGAAAAATAGACAAGATAGAATTTATGCAAGTTTTAAAAATTTTACCAGATAAAATTTAATCCTCGCAAAGTTTAAAATTTCGTAAAAATAAATAGACGATTTCTTAGCGAACTAGCGTTCCCAAATTAGCTTTTTGCCGAAAGTTAGGGTATTATCGGTCATTTTCATCCAATCAATTCTGATCGTAAAAAAATCGGTCTGCATCGCGCGCGCAAACGGGAAGCGCTTAAGATATAGCGAGGTTTCGCGCTCATCCGCGCTACGGATATGGCCGCAAATCTGCACGCCTTTGATCCTACCTACAAATTTCGTATCCAGCGCGACCGTAGCTGCAACTCCGCGGTTGGCAAAGACTGCTTTGATATGCTCGGAGTCGCTCGCGCTTGCGATGATGAGCTCCTTATTTTGCGGATCGTAGGCGTAAAATGCACTGCAGCAATATGGCAGATTATTGCGCAAAACTCCGAGAGATAGGAGTTTCATCCTGCCTAAAAACTCGTCGAATTTATCCTGAGCGGCACACATTTTAAGCCTCCTTTTTGCTAAATTATACAATGATTTTCTTTTATTAGCTATAATCGCGAGCCAAAATTAGGAGAATTTTTATGGAAAATTATAAAAAAGTAAAAGAGATGTTTTTGATGCAGCAAGCCCTAAACGACGAAACAAATGGCGTGGGCTGGGAGGACGGCTATACAAAAAACGGCAAACTTATCAACTGGAAGCGCTGCATTTACATGGAATGCGCAGAGCTCATCGATAGCTTTGCGTGGAAGCATTGGAAAAATATCTCTGCAGCGCCGGACGTGAATAATATCGTCATCGAGATCGTTGATATTTGGCACTTTGTAATGAGCTATATTTTAGAGCAATATTACGGCAGCAAAGACATCGATCACATCGTAAGCGACGTCACGGCAGTAAGCGGATTTGCGGAGTTTAGCTCCTACGCCTACGACGTGCGCGAATACAGCATCTACGAGATCGTAAACGACATCGAGCTCATAATCCACGAAACGAGCGGCTTTGAGCTGCAAATCGGCGAGCTGCTGACCGATTTTTTTCGCGTCGCGATCAAATGCGGAGTGAGCTTAGACATACTTTTTGCCAAATATATCGGCAAAAACGTGCTAAATAAATTCCGCCAAAATAACGGCTACAAAGAGGGCAACTACCGCAAAATCTGGGGAGATCTTGAGGATAACGAAGTGCTAATAGAGGTGCTATCAAAAGGCGCGGTAAGCGCAAACGAAATTTACGAGCAATTGCAAAAGATCTACGACGCGACGAAGTAAAGTCATGGATTTGCTTGCGAAATTTATCTTTAAGATTTTAAAATTCCATCTATAAAATTTCGGCAGGCAAATTTTAAAAAAGAGGTTTGATTTGAAATTCTGCAGTTTTGTGCCTAAAATTTTACGCAATGTCAGCTTATTTATAAGTGGCAAAATTCCACGTAGCAAGCAAATAAATATTCTCAGCAGGTAAAAATATAGCTAGATCTGGCCTCTTTTTACGCACGATAAATGAGCAGATTAAACGCAGGCGAGCGATCAAAACATAAATTTCGTATTATAAAGCGAGATGAGCCGGCTAAAGCAAGCGAATGAGCCAAGCGGACGGATCAATGAGGCGCGGTGCGGCAGTCAAAATAAATCTCAGCTCAAATTCCGTCGCAAAAGTCGCTAAAATAACGCAAATAGGAGCATACATGGGTAGAATTTTTAATTTGGCAAAGCAGGACTTTTTTACGCGCAAGTTTATTTTGCTCTCGCTATTGCCGCTTATGTGCTCGATCATAATCTTAGGCACGCTCGCATTTTTCGGCGGCAAAGAGCTTTTTGACGCACTTTCGCAGGGCGCGCAAAGCGGCGATTTTAGCTTCTTGGACGAGCAGCGCTTTCCGGTAATTGCAAAAATTCTAAGCTTTGCTGCTACGAAGTGGATTATCGGCGCGATTTTTTCGGTATTTGCCAGCTTTGCGGTGCTGATGCTTAGCGTATTTTGCGCACTTATCATCGCGGCCTTTCTGACGCCTGCAGTCACTAAAGAGATCAACGCGCGCCACTACCATCTAAGCCGCGCGGATGAAGCGAGCACGGCGCGAGTGCTAAAGCTGATGAGCGTTGAAATTTTAAAATTTTTAGCGATTTTATTTATCTGTTCGGTGCTTTTGTTCGTGCCGGTAATAAATTTATTCATAATCAACGTGCCGTTTTTTTATATCTATTACAAGCTGGTTCTAATCGACGTCGCTTCAAACGCGTTAAGCGCGAAAAGCTTCGAGCGCTCTTATAAAATGGGTGGCGGATATAAATTTGCCCTAAGCGCTTTTATTTTTTACCTGCTGTGTTTGATCCCGCTGGTAGGATTATTTTTCCAGCTATTTTTCATCATCTTTTTGACGCACGTAGTGCTGATAGACGAAAGCGCCCGCAATAAAAATCGCTAAAGATTAACTAAAATCAATGAAAAATTTTGAAATTTTCATAAAATAGTGCGAAATTTTTTAAGAAAGGATTTCTATGAAATCAGGCGATATTTACATTTGCAATATATGTTCGCTAAAAAGCAGCGACGATGAAAATGCGGTCTTTATCAAGGCGCATAAAAACGGCGAGACAGTGCATATCTGCACATCCTGCATGCCTAGCGTCATTCATGGCTCAGGCATGGTCGTAAAAAGCAACTCCGAGATCGAAAAAGAGCTTCAAGACGCTGCAAACTAGCTGCTAGCACCACTTGCTGCGGCGCGTTTTAATTTGTTTATTAATCTGCGCGCCGCGAAATTCTAAAATTCTAAAATTCTAAAATTCTAAAATTCTAAAATTCTAAAATTCT
>CAURZM010000028.1:0-14747 GCA_963529625.1 uncultured Campylobacter sp.
AAAATTTTGATTTATGAAGAGGCTTTTAAAATTTAGCTTCGATCGTTCGATAAAAATTTAAAGAATTTCGAGCAGATAAAATACGCAGGGGTGGGCTTGCCTTAGCACTTCTCGCCGGGTAGTTTGAAATTTTAGGCGGGTTTGGGCGTGGCGTATAAATTTGCGCTAAAATTTAACGAAAATCGGTGCGATCTGCCCGCTAAATTTTAGAAAGGATAATTATGATTTTAGCTTCAAACTACTATGAGATCGACTTTGACGCGCTTTATAAGGCGCAAAAGGCAAAAAGCTCATTCGGCAAAAAGCTGGCCGAGCATTGGGACAAAAAGGCGCCGAGCTTCAACGAGGGCGTGATGAAAAGCACCTACGCGCGCGAGTTTATAGACAAGGTCGATTTTACGGGTGTTTCTACGCTGCTTGATTTTGCATGCGGAGCGGGCGCGTTAAGCGTGCTGGCGGCGGAAAAGGTGGATCAAATTTACGGCTATGACTTTTCGCCCAAAATGCTGGAATTTGCCCGCGAGAACGCTCAAATTTACGGCGCAAAAAACGCAAAATTTGCGCAAAAGGCCTTTGAGGACGACTGGTCGGACGTGCCCGCGTGCGACGTGGTTTTTGCCTCGCGCTGCCTTGAGGTGGACGATCTAAAAACCGCGCTTGGCAAGCTTCTTTCAAAGACCAAAAAGGCGCTTTACATCACGTTTAAGGTAGGCGGCAGCTTCGTGGACGAGGAGATTTTAGATGCGATAGGGCGCGAAGTGGAGCAAAAGCCCGACTTCGTCTATCTTTTAAACATCCTGTTTCAAATGGGCTATCTGCCGAGCCTCAGCTATATCAAAGCCTGGTGCCACGGCGGCGGAGCGAAAAATGCGGAGGAGTTTGTGCAAAAGACGCGCTGGATGCTAGGCGGCGAGCTAAACGAAGCGGAGGAAGCACGGCTGGCGGAGTATTTTAACAGCGGCAAATACGAGCCAAAGCGAGATTTTATGCACTGGGCATTCGTGCGGGTGGATAAAACGGATGAGCCTTAGCTTGGTTGCCTTATTTTATGAATAAAGCAGGATAATTTTGAAGCTAAATTTAGCTAGAAATGAAGCGTAAATTTAGCCTGCTAAAAATTTTATCGATTAAATTGCGAGAGCCGGTAAGTATTCGCTTTTAAAATTTAATGAGAAATCGGGATCGCTTGTCTGCCAAAAAAAGAAGCAAGTCAAAAAAGCTTGCTTCTTTAAATTTAAAACACCACGGAGTAAAAAAAGCAAAATTTGAGCTAAAATAACCAAGAAGAGCGGTAAAAATGCAAAAAGACAAAATCCCCGCGGACATCAGCAAAATTCCGCAAGAAATTTTAAAAAGCTACGATAGATTTCGCTTTTGTAGATATCTGTTTTTCGGGACGCTTTTGACCTTCCTGATTTATATCGTCGTGTTTCTTACGTTTGTACGTGATGCGCCCATAATGTCGTTTTTATGCATGCTCGCGCTATCTGCGATAAATATACTCGTCTGCCTAAACAGGCTGAAGTATAAAAAATACGCCCTGCTTTTATTTAGTGATACAGATAAGGCATTTATGCTTATATGGATACATGTGGCTGCGATATTTTACGTCCTTTATGCTTTTGTCGGATTTTATTTACAGATAAAATATCACATAGACTGGGATACGCGTCAGATTATACCCGCTATTTTTATCGCTATTCCGGTGGCGATAATAACATATAACGCAAATCCGGATTTTGACGCCGATGAGACCGTGTATCTACCGGCGCCAAAATCGCAGACAAAAATCGGCGGAGTCATCGCTGATAAAATTTCCGGCGAGCAAAATTTTAACAAAACAAACGGCGAGGCGCAAGGCGCCCAAGATGAAGCCGCTAAATTTGAGCAAAAATTTAATGACGCGAGCCTTGAAACAGAATCTATCCAAAGAAAAGAGGAGGCGCTAGAGTACAGCAAAGCTCTAGCACGAATTGCAAAAAAATTTAAAGCAAAAATATCAACTTCACCGTTTGATCAGATTTGCTTTCGTGAGTTTTGCGACAACGGTTTTTTTGATTTTATTTTTACCAAATTCGTACGAATTACACTGGGCGTTTATAGTTAGCGCCGTTTGCACGATTATATTTTTCTTTTCAAAGCGCAGATACAGCAAACTTTTCGTAGAAAATCCCAAAAAAAGCAATACGATTTTCGCGATAGAAAATTTTGCGATTGTGACGCTAGTTTTGTATCTCCCACTCTCGGAATTGTTCTTTTCTCAAGGACGAAGTTACGATAATATGGCTCTAATTCTTGGGTATCTGTATTTGCCGATAGCTCCGATATTGTTTATAACGACCATCGTTTGCCTAGTACGCAACTTAAGCGTTTATAAAGAGATAAAAGAGTGAAATTAGTAAAATTTAAACGAATTTTTAAATAACTTTATCGCTCAAATCTCTTTCATCGGCTCCTTGTCGGAGTATCCTTTTGCTGTGGAATGACAGCTTAAATTTAGAATTTAAATCAATCCAAAGCAGCACTTTGCACCTTTAAAATTTGCAAGTCAGCTATTATAAATATATCTATTATCTGCGTTCATTAAAACGCTTTAAATTAGCTGAGTGTAGAAGTAAGAATAAAGAAGCGTGGATATTTTAGGCATAGCAAATGCGTTTAAATTTGATCTTAAACGCTCAAGGCTACTGCGTTAGCTTGCATTTCAGCGCCTCTTGTAAAAGCGCATTGGCTACTACTCTCTCCTTTTTTACAAAGATAAAATTTTCGCCGTATTCGCTCTGCAACTCGCTTTGCGGATCGGCGCCCGTATGCATCACTATGATATTTGCTTTTAAATTAGAGCCGTTTAGCATCTTGGCGACAATGTCGAGCTTTTGCTGATTTGCGATCGTTAGGATGATGACCGACGCATCGCGCGCATGCAGCTCGTCGATCGCAGTTTTTTGCATTATGTTTACAAAGTATATATTCTCTCCGCGCGATTTGCCCAGATCTACAAGCTCTAAATCGCTCTCGGCGACTACGTATAGCAGCCCCTGATCTTTAAGGCGCAGCACCACCTCCTGCCCTATCCTGCCGTAGCCTGCTACAATGATGTGATTTTTCATCGGCGGGATTTGAGTTTTATGCTCCTCATCCTCGAGCTTTTCAACCTTAGACTCGAAACGGTTAGCGATTTTGTTTAAATTTTTAAGGATAAACGGCGTTAAAATCATCGTCGCGGTTACGACTGTAATTAAAATTTGCCCGTTTTCCTTACTTAGCATATCGCGGCTCATCAATAGCGAAAAGATCGCAAGCGCGAACTCACCTATCTGGCATAGCGACAGCGCCGCTTTTAGCGCTATCCTTTTGCCGGTCGAGAGAAATAAGATCGCGTAAATCACCACCGTTTTAAGCGCCATTATAACGATAATAGCGAGCAGGATTAGCCCATAGTGCGAGACGATAACTTCAAAATTTATCTGCATGCCGATAGTGATAAAAAAAAGCCCCAGCAGTATGTCTCGAAACGGCGTCAGATCGGCTTCTATCTCGTGTTTATACTCGGTTTCTGCGATGAGCATGCCCGCGATGAACGCGCCGAGCGTGTATGAAAAGCCGAAAACGTGCGCCAAAAAGCTAGCCCCCACGACGGTAAAAAGGATGGTTGCGATGAAAATTTCTTTAGAATTTGTCCTTACGACGTAGTAGAGGAAGCGGTTAAAAGCAAATTTACCGAGCACGAAAAGGATCACTACCACTATGGCGGCGCTTACGGCGGTTTTTAAGATCAGATAGTTCACTGGGGTATTGTCAGTCGAGCCGAATATGTCAATCATAAGCAAGATAGGGATGACGGCGAGGTCTTGAAATAGCAGGATGCCAAGCACCTTGCGCCCATAATTTTGGTTGATTTCGCCTGTTTCGTTGAGTGTTTTTAGCACGATCGCCGTAGAGCTAAGCGCGAGCGCAAGCCCAATAATCATCACGGTTTTTATGTTTCCGCCGAAAGCTTGATCGATGATGAGCGCTAGAATAATACCGGTGCCAAGCACTTGGAGTATGCCGTTGAAAAATACGTCCTTTTTCATGCTCATCAGGTGATGGAAGCTAAACTCAAGCCCGATGGTAAACATCAAAAAGACGATGCCAAATTCTGCCAGCTCAGACATATGGGCGTTTTCGACGCTGCTAAGACTATAGATCTGCGAAAAGCACACGCCCGCGACGATATAGCCGATAATGGTGGGAATTTCAAAAATTTTAAAGACGATATTTAGCACTATCGCAAGCGCGGTGATCGCAAGAAATAGCTCTATAACAAGCTCCATTAACTCCCTTTTTTGTAAGATTGTGCGTAAAATTTAGCGCTAAATTTATTGTCAAATTTTACATTATCCGCGACCGTTTATCGGAGGCGATAATCGATGAAATTTTATCTTTTCATATAAATTTACGGGTAAATTTTATAATGTGATTTTACTAAAATCCCGCTTAAAAATAGAGAAATTATGTCGCACTTTATCGCTAAATTTAGAGGTTCGCGACAAAATTTTAAAATCTAACGCGGCTTGGAATTTTAAATTTTAAAGCTAAATTATATCAAGGCGGTTTTTAAATTTAATCGCAAGAAAATTCGCCCGAGTTTGCTTAGCGCAACTTTAAATTTAACGCGCCTACAAATCCGCATTGAAAGTCAAAATTTATCGCTTTAATCTACGCTTAAGAGGCGATCTTGCTTTTTGATAGTATTAAAATTTCAGCTTATAGCGCCAGGATCTGATTTTTGCTGAGCTTTAAAATTTTTATTTCGCAGATCCCTAGTCTGTCTCTCCGCCAAGCTCTAAAATTCTAGTCCGCAACTCCTCGATCTCGCGCTCATACTCAGCGATCCTTTCTTGCAAGTGAAAGATCACGTCCACGCCCGCAAGATTGACGCCAAGCTCCTTTGTAAGGTTTAAAATCATGCGTATGCGGTCCATATCATGCGCCGAGTACAGGCGCATATTGCCCTCGGTGCGACCCGGGCTCACGAGCCCTTCGCGCTCGTATTGACGTATTGTTTGAGGATGAATATCTAGAACCTTCGAGACTATCGATATGAGATAAACCGGCTCATCGTAATCATGCATTTTGATGCCTCCTTATAGCTTTTGCAGCGCGGCTTTGACGTCCTCGTCCAGCGAATCGACGTCGGGTAAAATGACATTTACCACCACGTATAGATCGCCTAAAATTTTACTCTTGCGGTTTTGCACGCCGTAGCCTTTTAGGCGGTATTTCTGCCCATTTTTGGTATTTTTTGCGATCTTTATCGTTGCGCTTTTACTTGGCGTCGAAATTTCTACTTTTCCGCCGAACAGCGCCGTTTTCAAAGGCACGTCAATCTTTTTGAAAAGATCGTCGCCTTCGCGGCTGTACTCGGCACTTGGCGCGATTTTTATTTCCAAAATTAGATCGCCACTTTGAGCGCCTGATTTTTGTCCTTTACCCTTGATACGCAGCTTCTCGCCTGCATTGATGCCCGCGGGTACTTTAAATTTAACCGTCTCGCCGCCCACGCGCACGCTCATCTCGCCGCCTTGTATCGCGGTTTCAAAAGGAATTTCAATCGAGCTGTGCGTATCTAGGCTCTGCGTGCCGCCAAATCCGCCGCCGAAACTGCTGCCGCTAAAGCCGCTAAAACCTTCGCCGCCACCGAAAGAGCTGAAACTAAATCCACCGCGCGAGCCTGCGCTTTTTGCGCCGAAGGAGCCACCGAAAATGCTGTTCAGGATATCGTTTAGATCGCCCATGTTCGCCGAGCCCTGCGCGAAATCGTGAAAATTCTGTCCACCAAACATCTCGTCGCCGTGACGGTCGTACTGCGCGCGCTTTTTCTCGTCGCTTAAAATTTCATACGCAGCGTTGATCTCTTTAAATTTATCCTCAGCTCCTGGTTCTTTATTGATATCGGGGTGATATTTACGAGCTAGCCTACGGTAAGCTTTTTTAATCTCTTCGGCGCTTGCTGATTTATCCACGCCTAAGGTTTCGTATAAACTGCTTGTACTTGCCATTTTAATCCTTAAAATCTTAAAAATTTATGTAGATTATATCATAAAACTTTAGTGAGTGTCAATCAAGTTTGCTAAATTCTATTTATAAATTTTAATTTTGCGTTAAGAATATATTAGCGGACAAAATTTATAATTCCGCCAAAATTTCATTATCACAAAGGAAGCAAAAATGAAAAAATCGATCATCATATCGATAGCTTTAGCAGGTGCGCTTTTTGGCGCTAGTATCGACATTAAAGAAGCTCCAAGCAATTATGAACGCGTAAATCCTGGCTTTAATCAAGACGTGGTGCTTTCGTATCACAGCTCGCTTACGGACGTAAAAAAATCCGTCGTCAATATCGCAACTAAAACCAAGATCAAAGCAGGCAACAGCCCGATGTCGCAGATGTTTGACGATCCGTTTTTTAAGCAATTTTTCGACTTTGACATTCCGCAACAGCAGGAGCGCGAGGGAAGCTCGCTAGGCTCTGGTGTCATCATCTCCGAAGACGGCTATATCGTCACAAATAATCACGTAATAGAAAACGCCGACGAAATCGTAGTTACGCTATTAGAAGGCGATAAAGAGTATAAAGCCAAGGTAATCGGCACCGATCCTAAAACCGACCTTGCAATTATTAAAATCGACGAAAAAAATCTCTCTGCGGTTAAATTTGCAGACTCGTCCAAGGCTATGGAGGGCGACATTGTATTTGCTATCGGAAATCCTTTCGGTGTGGGCGGCACCATAACTCAAGGCATCATCTCGGCGCTAAATAAAAACAACATCGGGCTAAATCAATATGAAAATTTCATCCAAACTGACGCTTCGATCAACCCGGGCAACTCAGGCGGTGCACTAGTGGATAGCCGTGGCGCGCTTTTGGGAATAAATTCTGCCATTTTAAGTCGCGGCGGCGGAAATAACGGCGTAGGCTTTGCGATCCCTTCAAATATGGTAAAAGAGATCGCTGAAAAGCTCATCACAAACGGCAAGATCGAGCGTGGCTTTATAGGCGTTACGATCTCAGATATGTCTAAAGATCAAAAAGAGCTCTATGAAAGCAAAGAGGGCGCACTAATCTCAAGCGTAGAAAAGGATATGCCAGCCGATAAAGCAGGTATCAAGCGCGGCGATTTGATTACCAAAATAAACGGCAAATCTATCAAAAACGCTAATGAGCTAAAAAATTTAATCGGCTCAATGGCTCCAGGAAGCTCAGTGGATGTAGAATTTGAGCGCGACGGCAAAAGTAAGAGCACGACTATCAAGCTAGACGCGATGAAATCCGACTCCACCACCTTAGGCTCAGCCGGCGAGGACTCAAAAAGCGCGATAGAGGGGCTAAAGCTAAGGACATTAAATGACAGTTTGCGCCGCAAATATAACCTCGACGACGATGTCTCGGGCGCCCTCGTCTTAAGCGTCAAAGATGGCTCAAAAGCCGATGATTACGGCTTTGAAGTAGGCGACGTGATCATCCAAGTCGGTCAAAACGATGTCAAAAGCTCAGACGATTTCGATCGATATATCAAAGATTACAAGGGCAAAAAGACCCTAGTCTGGGTTATCAGACGCGGAATTCCGCAAGGTCTTGTAATCCGCTAAGCTTGGTCCGCGAGGCTTTAGCGGCGAGAAACGCGAAAGCGTTAAAATTTAACCGCGGCAAGCCCAGCTCAAAGCATTAGCGGAGCATTGCGAATAAACTAGCAGAATCTTTTGAGGTTTTGGACTTTTTGCAAGCGAGATTTCGAGCTTTCGAGCGCAAAAGATACATAAACTATAAAATGGGCTTTTGGCGAGCATTAAAAGCCGCCGAAAGCCCTTTGTTATTTCAAACAGCTCCGAAAGCTCTTTGCCATTTCAAACACCGCTGAAAGCCCAGATTTCGCTTGAAATTCTTAGAATTTTGCTTTTGTTTTCACTTATAATTTTTAAAATTTAACTCTCCGCGCCGCTACTTTATCGCTTCGCCTGGAACTGCTTTAAAATTTTAATCTCTTTGCTAACGACATACCGTAGAAGTATGTGCTTTTAGCCTAAAATTACTTCAAATTTTAATTCCTCTCGTATATTGCTTCACTTTAAATTTTACAAATCCAAATTTATAAAATTTGTGCCCTACCATATTTCTGCTACCAGAAACTACCACCTTTTTATTCTATCACTTTTTCCAGCTACGTCACTTCTTGGGAATTCCGCTGGCTAAATTTTAAGGTCGGAATTTTAAAATTCCATCATTTTGTAATCGTAATTTTTCATTTAAGCTTCGATAACAAAAATAAGCTGAAATTTTACTTTATTATCGAAAACGTTGCATCGCGATACCCATTTTTTCGCGTTAAGCTACCTTTCGTTAGAAATTTTATTAAATTTATTGTAAATAGGTATTTTTATAGTATAATGGATAGTTTTTATTTTTTACGAAGGATTACAACTATGAAAGATATTAAGATACCGATTATCTCAGGTCTGAGCATCGCTGCTACGCTAGCATTGATGCCGATGCAAGCTTTAGCCGACAATGCAAAAGCGACGGTAACCGGCGGCGGCAGTAATAAACTGCATCGCTCTGGCACCACTACTTATTATTCCGGTGGTTACGAGGGTGTGGTATCGGGCGCTTCCAGCGATCATATAGTAACTATTACGGGCGATCCTAGCGGTGTCGATATGTCTTCATACACCATATACGGCGGCGGCATGGGCGATCCTAATGTCGTACCTACGAAATCCGCCGATCGAAACAGGATCATCGTTCAAAACGGCGCTACTGCTACTACTATAATAGGCGGAGAAGGTATAGGTGCAACCGGCAATACCGTAAGCATAATAAATGCAACCATTAAGCGAGCCGTCCTCGGCGGCAACGGCACTTGGGCCGGGCAGCAGAACTATTCGGGAGATGCCGTCGGCAACACCGTAAATATCGAAGGCAATAGCCATATAATCGGAGATGGCGCGGGTGTAGCCAACTTTGAAGCGATGGTGTCGGGAGGTCGCGCTAGATATGGTGCCTCTGCGAATAATAATACGGTAAATATCACCGGTGCGGCGAAGATAGATATGGGCAGGATAGAGGGCGCGACCATACACCAAGGCGGCTCCGCGAAAGGCAATGGCGTCAATATCACGGGTGCTGTCGTCTTAAATACCGATCAAGAAATAGACGGCGCGGTATCCGTAACTCCAAATTTCGCTAGTACGTTAGAGGAGAACTATGTCGTCATAAATAACGCCGGCGCTAAGCTTCGAAATATAACAGGCGCTAATTCTACGAAAAAAGGTATCGACGTCGGAAGCAACGCTACGGCAATTGGTAACTGGGTAGAGTTAAAAGCGGGACAAGTCGAGTCCACTACAGGCTCATATATGGCTGCCGTATCTAAAAACAATTATTCTAAGATTACCGGCGGAACGGTTATAGGCGATGTACACGGAGGCTTCGGTGGCAACCACGTCGCAACTCCTAATCTTACTCACGTCGCTACGAGCGAGGGCGATCATGCGGAAATACAAGGCGGCGAGATCAGAGGTAGCGCTTACGGCTTCCGTAACGTAAACGGAGAGATAAAAAGTAGCTACGTTGAAATGAGCGGAGGCAAAGTAGCACAAGATACTATCGGCGGAAACAGCCTGAACGGCAAAATTTCAAATACCAAAGTAATTCTAAACGGCGGTGAAGTAGGTCGCGACGTCATCGGCGGAAACAGCGTTAACGGCGACGTTACGGGCGCCAGAGTAGAGATCGCAAACGGCGCTACGATGAGCCACGATATCATCGGCGGTAGAAGCGAAAAAGGCAAGGCCGAGGCTAACTGGGTAGTAGCGGATTTAACCGGAAAAAGCGTCTTTCAAGTAATCGGCGGAACTAATAAAATCGGCAGCGGCAGCGGAACGGCAAACAATAACCACGTCCAAATAACCGGCGGAACACTAAACGGTCCTGCTCTGGGCGGACGCGGCGAACAAGGCGTCAGCGGCAATGAATTCTTCGCGACCGGAACAACTATCAATAACCACGTTTCTGGCGGAACTACCTCAAGCGGCAATGCCGTACAAAACGCTTTATCCTTGGTAAATTCTACAGTCAACGGAAATAGCCAAGTAAAAGGCGGTAACGCTATGGCGGGCTCTGCAACCAATAACAGCGTAATTTTGCAAGGCTCCACGATAAACGGAGTAGTTTATGGCGCGGAGGCTACCGCTGCGGGCAGCAATAACAATACGGTAAATTTAACGAATAGCACCGTTACCGGCACGATTTACGGATTATTCGGTAGCGGCAGCGGCAGCGGCAATACCTTGATAAATGCTTCAAACGCCATTGCTCCTAATAAAGCAGGCAATATCGCTAGATTTGACGTTTTAAATTTCTTAAGTATATCAAATGCGAATTCCGATGCAAGTAAGGCCGCACTTCAAATCACAGGTGGAGCTCAAACCAATATAAATAACGCTAAATTTCAATTAGACAACGCTGATTATAATGTAGATACTTACGCGATAGGCGACGGCGAGAAGCGCTATCTGATCCATAATGAAAACGGATTTACCGGTTTTGACGAAACGCAAACGACCAAGCGCACTGATAACGTATTTACGATCAAAAATGCCACCACCTACTCGATGAATTTAAAAGGTCTGATGAAAGATGATGACGGAAAATCCATCGTAATCCAAGGTAAAAAGAAAACCGACCGCACTATCACTGGAGCATTCGATAGCGGAGAGATCACTAAATACTCCGGTCCTGCAGGCGATCCTACTATCGACGTAGGTGAAGATCCAAATGCACCGCAGAATTTCGGCGGACTAGATATCGACACTACCAATGTAACTAACGCTACCGTAAATTTGATCGGCGGTAACGATATCGGGACGATAAAAGGCGACGCCAATGACGTTGTAAATGTCGGCAAAGACGGCAATGATCCGCTGGTACCGGGCAATATCGCCGCTAAAAATATAGAGGGAGTCGGTAAGTTAAATTTTAACCTTCCTAACAACTACAACGGAAGCAATCCCGCACTTAAGCTTACCGGAAGTACTATTACCGATCTTAGCCAGACGAATGTTAACGTAAATACCAATAACCTTGATGATAACAAAGACTATAAGTTAATCAGCAAGGATAACGGTACTATAAATTTCCAAGACAGAAGCACCCAAAAAGATCAGGTCTATACCATTACCGATAAAGATCATTACCAATATGATGGCGAAACCTTCCGTAAACAAAACGCAGATAAAGAGCTCGTATATAGAAAGGGCACTATTACGGATGCTTGGATAGATAACGGCTTCGATAGCACGGAGCTAACCAAGAATCAAGCTAACAATGCAGCCCAAGTAGGAGCTCATAAGCTATTCGGTAATAAAGGAAACACCGTAAACGTATCTCAAAGCGCAGGAGATCTAAACGGTAAGAATATAAGCTCGGGTAGAGCAGATGCTAGCGATAGCGTAACTCCAAATACCGTCTATAACAATAAAACCATAGTTAAGGGCGGAACAAATTTCGGTAACGTAAATGCAGGTTACGGCGATAGCGGAACCCAAGAGGTTCACCACAACGAGCTAAGCTTTGAAGATAGCTCAAAAGGTGCTGTAGTAAACGGAAACATAAGCGCAGGCTATTCCCTAAGCGGAAACGTTCATGATAATACCGTAACTACAAACGATACCGTTATTAACGGAAACGCTTACGGCGGCGAAGCAGCTAGCGGTAATGCGGATGCCAACACCATAACTCTAAATGACGGTAAGGTTACCGGCGACGTAAAAGGTGCAAAAGCTAGCGGCTCTGCAACCAATAACGTAGTAAATTTAAAAGGTACTGCTAGAGTTGATGGTAACGTCTATGCTGCAGATGCCTCTAGCGGTAGCGGCAACAGCGTAAATTTCCATAGCGGAAGCGTAGGAGGAACGATATATGGTCTATCTAATACAAGCGGAGCTAACAATAGCCTAAACGTATATAACGCCTCTACTCAAAAAACAGCAGGCGATATAGCAAATCTAAACGTATTAAACTTTGATGGAATTTCAAACGCTAACGGTAGCGCAGATGCCGCAGCTTTAAATTTAACCACTACCGGCAATACCAATATCAATAACGCTAAGTTCCAACTAAACGGAATAGATTACGATCCAAGTAACGATAGCTACGGCTCTTTAAATATAGAGGAGGGTAAGGAGTATTATCTAATTAAAAACGGAGGCGATTACTCAAATTTCAAAGAGAAAGCCAAGCAGCAAACAAACGTATTTAATATCACCGATGCTTCTACCTATGAGATCTCTTTAAAGGGTATGTTAAAGAGTACGGATAACCACTCCATATTTATCCAAGGGGTAAAAGATACCAAACGCAATATCTCATCCGATAAAAACTTCGATAGCGAAGAGGTTTTAAAATATGATCCGGATCTTAGCGCAGGTACTATAATCAACGTAGGTAAAGCGGGCGAGAATAAGAACTTTAACGGACTTAAAATAAATACGGTAAATACCGATCCTGCTAAACCTATAAAAGCAACCGTTACTCTAGTAGAGGGAAATAATATAGGAACCATTACCGGCGATGATGACGATACTTTAAAGATAGGTAAAGATGACGGCTCTATGACCCCAGGAAGTATAGAAGCCGAAAACATCGCAGGCTTTAAGAAGATCGATTTCAACCTTCCTAACAACTACAACGGAAGCAATCCCGCACTTAAGCTTACCGGAAGTACTATTACCGATCTTAGCCAGACGAATGTTAACGTAAATACCAATAACCTTGATGATAACAAAGACTATAAGTTAATCAGCAAGGATAACGGTACTATAAATTTCCAAGACAGAAGCACCCAAAAAGATCAGGTCTATACCATTACCGATAAAGATCATTACCAATATGATGGCGAAACCTTCCGTAAACAAAACGCAGATAAAGAGCTCGTATATAGAAAGGGCACTATTACGGATGCTTGGATAGATAACGGCTTCGATAGCACGGAGCTAACCAAGAATCAAGCTAACAATGCAGCCCAAGTAGGAGCTCATAAGCTATTCGGTAATAAAGGAAACACCGTAAACGTATCTCAAAGCGCAGGAGATCTAAACGGTAAGAATATAAGCTCGGGTAGAGCAGATGCTAGCGATAGCGTAACTCCAAATACCGTCTATAACAATAAAACCATAGTTAAGGGCGGAACAAATTTCGGTAACGTAAATGCAGGTTACGGCGATAGCGGAACCCAAGAGGTTCACCACAACGAGCTAAGCTTTGAAGATAGCTCAAAAGGTGCTGTAGTAAACGGAAACATAAGCGCAGGCTATTCCCTAAGCGGAAACGTTCATGATAATACCGTAACTACAAACGATACCGTTATTAACGGAAACGCTTACGGCGGCGAAGCAGCTAGCGGTAATGCGGATGCCAACACCATAACTCTAAATGACGGTAAGGTTACCGGCGACGTAAAAGGTGCAAAAGCTAGCGGCTCTGCAACCAATAACGTAGTAAATTTAAAAGGTACTGCTAGAGTTGATGGTAACGTCTATGCTGCAGATGCCTCTAGCGGTAGCGGCAACAGCGTAAATTTCCATAGCGGAAGCGTAGGAGGAACGATATATGGTCTATCTAATACAAGCGGAGCTAACAATAGCCTAAACGTATATAACGCCTCTACTCAAAAAACAGCAGGCGATATAGCAAATCTAAACGTATTAAACTTTGATGGAATTTCAAACGCTAACGGTAGCGCAGATGCCGCAGCTTTAAATTTAACCACTACCGGCAATACCAATATCAATAACGCTAAGTTCCAACTAAACGGAATAGATTACGATCCAAGTAACGATAGCTACGGCTCTTTAAATATCGAGGAGGGTAAGGAGTATCACCTTATCCGCAATGCGGGCAATACCTTTACGAATTTTACAGAGAAGGCTAAGCAAACAACAAGGGAGTTTACGCTTAAAAGCTCTACCACCTACGATATAATGCTAAAAGGCTTAATTAAGAGCAGCGACGATCAATCTATCTTGATTCAAGGAAGCAAGCTTACGTCTAGAAATATCACCGGCGGCGAGTTTGGAAACGATGAGATCAATAGATACAATCCTATCCCTAATCCTGTAATAAACGTAGTTAACGAAGATCCAAATAGTCCTACGAATTTCAACGGATTAAATATCAACGGCGGCAACAACTCTACCGTAAATTTAACCGGCGGCAATAATATCGGAGATATCATCGGCGGAGCGGGAAGCACTCTAAACGTAGGTAAAAACCCTACCAATCCGGCAGCTCCTAACTCTATAACCGCTAGAAATATCGGAGGGTTTGACGATATCAATATCTTTATGCCTCCTACCATTAAAGACGGCGATTCTATGATTACGCTAACAGATCCTACGGCTAATACCGATCTAAGCAATATGAGAGGTAAGATCACCGCTTACATTAGCGGCAATACCGATGTAGGAGATACCAGCACGATCCATCTAATAGATAAGCAAGGAAGCGGACGATTACTACTTCCTGATCCTTCGCATCTACAAACCAGGGTTCAGCAAGGAGCTACCATAGAGTATGAGACCTACGGTATGGTAGATGCAAACGGAAGAGCGCTAGATCTTAGATTTAGCGGCAAAAGAAGGGTAAAAGAGGATACCAAATCCTTCGCAGAAACCAGAGCCGCAAGCTTAGCCAGCTTAAAGAGCGG
>CAURZM010000029.1:0-12404 GCA_963529625.1 uncultured Campylobacter sp.
GATCATAGTTAAAAACTCCTTTTAAAGTTTTTAACTTATCTTGAGCCTAAAATTTTTTCCATCTTTCTGCCTCTTTGACATCATCTAATTTAATTTTAAATTCTAACTTTGACACATGATCTTAAATTTGTAGCGTAAATTTAATTGAAATTAATGCGGAATTCTTACTTTAAATTAGCTTTTAATATCCCTAGTATGTATTTTTACAAATATTTTGAATTTGCTATTAAATGAGTTGCATTTAAATCTATTTATATTGTGGCAAATATACAGTTCGTTAAAATTTTAATTTGTGAGTAACTCCAAAATTTCATTCGTAACCTATAAATTTAATATATTTGGTGGCAAATTGAAACCGAATGAAATTTCGCATAAGTGCCCCATGCTGTATCCTATCCCAGCCACAACTAATCTTTTTAAATTTTATAGCGAGACGAGAATTTTACCCATTCCTGCCGCAAAAGGTGTATCGCGTAAATCCGTTTTGATTTCAACAAGATGAATTCTACCGCCTACGCAAATCGTGTAATAAGCCTATTTATGCGTTTCAATTCCCAACGGGATGGAATTCTACCCTTTTTTGAACGCGCGGGCTTTGGGTTACGCTCGTTTCAATTCCCAACGGGATGGAATTCTACCCTTCGGCGAGATCGGCTACCGTCTCACAAAAAGCGGTTTCAATTCTCAACAGGATGGAATCCCACTAAAGATTTTAAATGAAAAGCTGTAAAATTCAATGCCTTTCTATTATTGGGAAATAATCCATAATGAGGCAATTCCTAGCAAGCCTCCATGGCAATTCTTAGCGAGTAATCTTCATTGGCAAGATTTAACTCTTTTTCTTATCCTTCTTGTTCTTGCGGGAGGGGCTTTCCAGCTTGCGCCAAGCCTCGCTTTTTTGGCTATCCTCCATTAGCACTATCTCCCTGGCGCCGTTTCGCACGAGGTTTGGATCCACCGCAAGTTCCTTCGCGTCGATCTTTTCGGGATAGCCTATGCGCGAGAGGATGCAACGGAAGGCGTTTAGCCGCGCGATCTTTTTGTCGTTGCTATCAAGGATTGTCCACGGCGCAAACTCGGTATTTGAAGCAAGCAGCATCGAGTATTTTGCGAGCGTGTATTGATTCCACAGCTCCTGCGATCTCGCATCCACCGGCGAGAGTTTGTATTGCTTCAGCGGGTCGGTGCGGCGCGATTCGAAGCGCCTTTTTTGCTCCTCTTTAGAAACTGAAAAGTAAAATTTAAACAAAATTATCCCTGCGCTTACCAAAAGCTCCTCAAATTTAGGCACTTGGCGCAGGAAATCTTTATGTTCGGCGTGAGTGCAAAAGCCCATCACCGGCTCGACCATCGCGCGGTTGTACCAGCTGCGGTCAAAGATCGCAATTTCGCCGCCGCTTGGTAGGTGCGCGACATAGCGCTGGAAGTACCACTGCGTTTTTTCGACGTTGCTCGGTTTTTCGAGCGCTACGATGCGGCATCCGCGCGGGTTTAGATGCTCGGTTAAACGCTTGATCGTGCCGCCTTTGCCCGCCGCGTCGCGCCCCTCCATCAAAATCAAAATTTTTAAGCCTTTTTCTTTTACGAATTTTTGCAGCTTCAAAAGCTCGATCTGATATTTTTCAAGCAGCATTTCGTAGTCTTTGAACGAGATTTTTTCGTACTTTGAGCTTTTAAATTCTATCTCTTTCAGCGCTATTTCGCCTGTTTCTGTTTTGATCTCTTTGCTCATATCGCCTCCTAAAAATTTTAAGGAATTTTACAAAAAAGTTCTTTAGATTACACTATAAATTCATACTTATTACGTTAGAATGTAGGAAAAAATTTCAAAGGATAAAATTTGATCAGATCACTTATTTTGGCGGCGTTTTTTCTTTTAGGCTTGGGCGCCGAGCCCCTAAAGCCCTCCGATGCGTTTAAGCTTAGCGCGGCGGCGCAAAGCGATAGCGTAACGCTAAGCTTTGATATCGCGGACGGGGTCTATCTCTATCAAAACGAGATAAAAATTTTCATCGGCGGCGCGGAGGTGACAAATTTAATAAATTTGCCCGCCGCGACCGAATACAAGGATTATAAAATTTATGAGGGCAAATTTAGCATCGCCGTACCTTTGGGCCTTGTGCTTGCAAATGCCGCAGACAGCGATGATTTCGTGCTTAACGGCGATTTTTTGGGCTGCACGAAATCGGGCTTTTGCTACCAGCCGCAGCAGTTCGGTTTCAGTTTCAAGCGCACGGTAGATGGCTATGAGATCGGTAAAATTTCAAACTCCGAGCTGAAAAAATACCGAAGCGGCGTAAATTCCGCGCAGATTTCTGCCGCATACAGCGCGCAAAGCGGGGCTGTAAATTTTAAAAGCAATACTGCAGCAGCGGGCGCAGAGACAGATTCTGCGGCAAACTCACACGCAGCGGGAAATTCCGCGGCAAGCTCGGCTGAAAACGCTGCTTTAAATTCCGACGAAGCTTCCACGCACAAAAACCCACGCGGCGCAAATTCCATCTCCGAGCAGGATAAAATTTTAAACGTTCTTGGCGACAAGAGCTTCATCGCGGCGATCGCGCTGTTTTTCGGCTACGGCGTGTTGCTTTCGCTAAGCCCTTGCGTCTATCCGCTCATCCCGATCCTCTCGTCGATCATAGTGGCAAAAACCTCCTCTAAGCCGAGCGCGAAAACGAGCCTCGCCGTAAGCCTTGCGTATATTTTTGGGATGGCGAGCTCGTATGCGATTTTAGGGGCTTTCGTGGCGATTTTTGGGCAAAATTTACAAGGCCTGCTGCAAACTCCGCCCGCGCTGATCTTAACCTCGCTTATATTCGCCGCGCTCGCGCTTTCGATGTTTGGATTTTACGAGATCCGCCTGCCTGCGCGTTTTCAAAGCTTCTTAAATAGCAAAAGCGAAAAAAGCGGCGGTCTGATCGGAGTTTTTTCGATGGGGCTTATCTCGGCGCTCGTCGTATCGCCGTGCATCTCCGCTCCGCTTGCGGGCGCACTCGTTTACATTGCAGGCAGCGGCGACGTCCTGCTGGGCGCGGCGGCTCTTTTTGCGCTGGGGCTCGGAAGCGGCGCGCTGCTGCTTGTAGTGGGGCTTGGCGGCGCGCTACCGAGACCCGGAGCTTGGATGGAGGCGGTGCCTAAAATTTTCGGCTTTTTGCTGCTTTTTACAGCGGTGTGGATTTCGCGCACGCTCATCGGCGAAAATTTAAGCCTGCTGATTTACGCGGTTTTGGGCGCGATCTTCGCAGGATTTTTGGGGCTGTTTGACGGCGGCGCGGGCGGTATCAAGCGCGCTTTAGCCCTCATAATCGCTCTATATTCGGCGCTGCTGCTCGCGGGCTTTGCCAGCGGTGCGAAAGATTTTTCCAGGCCGCTTGGTAATATAATTCCGCAAAATGCGAGATATTCTACGGGCGGCTTGGGCGAGGGCTTGCAAGCGGGCGAAATTTCTAGCGCTCAAAATTTTGGCGGCGCGCATTTTTCGTTTGTGCGCGATCTTGCGCAGCTACGGGGCGAAATAGAAAATTCTAAAAAGCCCGTGATAGTCGATTTTTGGGCTAGCTGGTGCAAAAATTGCGAGCAGAGCGAGCGGGCGTTTGCAGACCCTGCGCTTGCCGGCGCGCTTGATAAATTTAGCCTTTTTAAGATCGATCTTAGCGAAGATAGCGAGCAAAATAGGGCGATAAAAGCGCATTTTAACGTATTCGGTCCGCCTACGATTCTGTTTTTTAAAGAGGGCGCCGAGATTGCGAGCCTGCGTCAGATCGGCAGCGTAAATTCTGAAAAGCTGGCTCAAATTTTAAGCGAAATTTAGTGAAATTTAGATAGATTTCAAATAAAATTTAGTTTTAAGGATTGCGCGATGATAAGCAAAAATAGGGCTACGAAAGAGACCAAAATCGAGCTTGAGCTAGAGCTTTACGGGCGTGGCTCGGCGCAGATACAAACGGGCATCGGTTTTTTTGATCATATGCTTAGCGCGTTTGTCAAGCACGCGTGGATCGATCTGAGCTTGCGCTGCGAGGGCGATTTGCAGGTCGATTTTCACCACAGTGTCGAGGACTGCGGCATAGTGCTCGGAAGCGCGATCAAAGAGGCGATCTATCCCGCGCAAAACATCGAGCGCTTCGGCGATAGCGTCGTCGTGATGGACGAGGCGGCGGTTTCTGCGGCGCTTGATTTTTCCAACCGCGCGTTTTTGGTATTTGATTGCCCGAGCCTAAAGCGCGGCAAGATCGGCGAATTCGACGCCGAGCTCGTGGAGGAATTTTTCCGCGCTCTGGCTTTCAACGCAAATTTCACGCTGCATATAAGCCAGATCCGAGGTGAAAATTTGCATCACGTCGCAGAGGCCGCGTTTAAGGCATTTGCCGTCGCATTTCGTCGCGCGATAAGTATCAACGAGCGCGCCGGCGTGCCTAGCACGAAGGGCGTTTTATAGCGGTAAATGCGCGCTAAATTTAGTAAATTTGGCAATTCGCGGTTTTGTAATTTTATCGGCGTTTGGAATTTTACTCTCGCCGCTGCTTGAAATTTGCAAAATTTCGCTTTTGCTCGGGCGAGGATCGCTGCTTTATTAAGAGTTTGCTTTAGGCGCATTTGCGCCTACGCTCTTGCTGACGGGCGCGTAAATTTAATCGGCGCGCTAAAATGCCGCTTTGTACATTAAAATTTAAAGGTAAAAAATGAATATTTTCGGATCGCTTATGGAGATTTTAAATGTGCTCTTTTTGATCTGCTTTGTTTGGCTTGTCGCGTGCTTGATTAAATTTATCAGATCAAAAGATGAGCCGGAGCGCCATAAAAGAGATAAAAAATTTCTAATTATTTCGACGGTTGTATTTTTGTGTACTCTTGCTCCGCTGGTATATTTTGAGTGGTTGCCGGATCTATTCATCTCGATCTCGGTTTTGATTGTGCTGCCGATAATTTCGTTTATTTTCCTCATCGTGTATTTGGTAAAATTTATTAAATCCGCTAAAAGCGCGCCCGAGCAGCGCAGAAAGATTAGAAATCTCCTGATCCTCTCGGCGTTTTTGTTTGTTATCTTTTCAGCCGCCCTAATAGGCTTTTTATGGCTGCTTAACAGCGCGCTTGCGCATATGTGAGGCGCAAAATGAGCGATGAAATTTTTCAAAAAACTATCGCCGTAATATTTACGGCTTGGGCGATTAGCGTTTGCGCGTTAGTCGCAGCGGCGCTATATCTTCAGAGCAAATGCTCGATCATCTCCTATATCGCAAACGGAAACTAAGATGAAGCGTGCAATTATCGCCATTTTTCTGGTGTTTATCTTGGCGGCTTTCGATTTTGCGTTTTACCGCCTCGTCGTGAAGCGATACGTAAATCAAAGCAGCGCCGAGATGCAGGCCAAATCGATCGAGCTGCATAAATTTCTGCCGTTTGAGCAGGGCTCGCAGATCGTGCGCGCCAGCTCTAGCTTAAAACTTAGCGGCGATCTGCCGATAATCGACGGAGCAGCCGCGCTATATCCGGTATTTTCGGCATTCGTAGCGGCGAACTATCCGAAGGACAGCGTGGAATTTGACGGGCAAAATTTCACGAGTGCTAGCAAGCTTAAATTTAGCAATACCCGCGGCGCGTACAAGGCCATAAGCGACGGCGAGGCGGATCTCATTTTCGTCGCCGCCCCTTCGAAGCAGCAGCTTGATTATGCGCAGGAAAAGGGCGTGCGCTTGCGCTTCGTGCCGATCGGGCTAGAGGCGTTCGTCTTTATCGTAAATGCGAATAATAAAATTTCAAGCTTAACCGTGGATCAGGTGCGAGGGATCTATTCTGGGGAGTTTGACGATTGGTCGCAGCTCGGCGGCGAGCGCATGCGAATAGATGCCGTGCAGCGAAATGCAGGTAGCGGCAGCCAGAGCGCGTTTTTGAAATTTATGAGTAAGACGCAGCCTAAGCGCAAGATCACGGGCTTTTTCGGTAGCGCGATCGGCTTTTCGTTTCGATACTACGTCGAGGGGATCGTGCGAAACGGCGGCGTGAAGATGCTTAGCCTAAATGGCGCGTATCCGAACAAAGAAAATATCGCTAGCCGCAAATACCCGCTCGTAGCTGAAATTTACGCGGTTTACGACGAAAATAACAAAAACGAAAATATCCGCATCTTGATAGATTGGATCCTTTCGCCGCAGGGGCAAAGCATCATCGAAAATAGCGGCTACATGCCGATTAAGGGCTAAGATCGCAGCTTAAATTTATACGGCGTTTGCCAAAAATTCAGCCAAATTTCGTTAAAATCACAAAATTTCAAAAAACGGAAAACGAAGTGATAAAGATCATATTTTTAGACGTAGACGGCTGCCTTAGCGACGGCGGGTTGTATCATTCAAACGGCGGCGAAGAGATGAAGAAATTTAACGTAAAAGACGGGTTCGGCATCCAGGAGTGGCAGCGGCTGGGGCTAAAGGTCGCGATCATCACCGGCAAAAGCTCGCAAATCGTCGCAAACCGCGCGCGCGAGCTAAAGATCGATACGCTCTTTCAAGGCGAAAAAGATAAGCTTTCAAGGGCGGAGCAAATTTTAAAAAATTTTAACCTAAGTTTCGATGAGGCCGCTGCGATCGGCGACGATATAAATGATGCGAAGCTTTTAAATGCGGTCGCGATCAGCTTCAAGCCCGCCGATGCGCTAAGCTCGCTAAAAGCGGACGTAACGCTAAGCAAAAACGGCGGCTGCGGCGTAGTGCGCGAGATGATCGAAATACTCGTCGATAAAAACGGCATGCGCGAAGAGTGGAATAGTAAATGGCTGTAATTTTGCAAGCGCGCGCGAGGGGCAAAATTCTGCGTAGATCAAAAGGAGCCGAGCGATGGTGATAAAAATTTTCTACGTCGCGATTGCGATCTTTTGCGTCGCGATGGTCTTTCTAAGCGTGCAGACGCCGTATTTTAGCGATATGTTTAGGCAGGATCTAAGCATTGCGAATATGGAGATGAAAAAGATCGTCGATTATCAGATCGGCGAGCGCGTGGATGCTAAATTTACTGCAGATGGCGGCACGCGCTATAAGGATCGCGACGAGTTTGTAAATTTTAAAGCCGAGGAGATTAGCGCGGATCTGAATCACACTTTGGTTTCAAAAACTGCGACGCGTGCCGGCGAGCTGATAAAATTTAACGGCGACGCGCATTATATCAACACGGACGGCTTTGATTACACGGCGCAGGAAATCATCTACGATACGAGCAGCAAGATCGTCCGCTCCGACGTGCCGTACGTGCTGCGCCAAGGCGGCGACCGCATCACGGGCGCAAGCATCAGCTACGACACCAAAACCAAACAAACAAACTCAAAAGGAATCCACGCATGGTATTTAATAAAAGATCAAAACTCCACAAACTAATACTTTCAGCCGCGCTAATTTCGGGCTTTAGCGCGACTACTCTTAGCGCCGCGCAGGAGCAGGTCGAGGTCACGGCGGATAATTTTTTCGCCGACGAGATCAAGCAGATCAGCGTGCTGACGGGCAACGTTCGCATCAAAAAGGGCGCTTACGATACGCTAAATTCCGACAAAGTGACGATCTACTTCGACGCCAAGCGTCAGCCTACCAAATACGTCGCGACGGGAAATGCAAATTTTAAAATTTTACTCAATCAGAAGCATTACGACGGCAAAGGCGGCGTGCTGACCTATGATCCGACTATCGAGGCTTACACGCTTGAAAACAACGCCTATCTGCACGAGGCCGAGACCAAAAAGGAGGTTTACGGTGATAAAATCATCGTAAATCGCCAAAAGGGCACCTACGAAGTAAAAAGCGGCGGCAGCGAGAAAAAGCCCGTGCGTCTGATCTTTCAGGTCGAAGATCAAAACAAATGATCTATCCTAGCAGCGCGCAGTTTATCACCTCCGCCGCAAATATCGCGGGTGCGCCCGAGTTTGCGATGAGCGAAGTGGCGTTTTTGGGGCGTTCAAACGTCGGCAAAAGCAGCCTGATAAACGCGCTTACCGGGCGTAAAAATCTAGCCAAATCAAGCTCGACTCCCGGCAAAACGCAGCTGATAAATTTTTTTGAAGTTAAATTTAAACAAAAGCTTGCCGCAGATTCGGACGGCTCACAAACCGAAACACCGCCCGATCTAGCGAGTAAAGGGGATTTAAGCTCGGATGCGAATTGCGCGCGAGATTTTGTAGACGCTACGGCGTCTGAGCGAAATTTAAAGCAGAACTCTATTTTAAATTTAAAAAGCGTTTCGGCGGATTTTGGATCGGATCGCGAGACGAATCCTACAGCAGGTTTGACGCCAAATTCCGCGCAAATTTCTGAATTAAATTTTACAAGCAGATCCGCGCTAAATTTAGCGGGCAATCCCGCCTTTGCCGATCTTGCTAGCTTGGGAGAAAATATCTCTTTGATCTTCGTAGATCTGCCCGGGTTCGGGTACGCTAAGGTCTGCAAAAAACTGCATTATATCTGGCAGAAAAATCTCGACGAATTTATCAAGGAGCGCCTAAATATCAAGCTTTTCGTCCATCTCATCGACGCGAGGCAGTTTGATCTTGAAATAGATAAAAATTTACAAAACTATCTTTCTAGTTTTCTGCGCGGCGATCAAAAGGTCGTGAGGCTCTACACCAAAGCCGACAAGCTCAATCAAAGCGAGCGCGCAAAGCTTTTGAGGCACGATCCGCAGGCGATTTTGGTCTCTACGCTAAAGGGCAGCGGGCTTGCAAAAGCGCGCGAGATTATCGTGCGCAGGGCGTTTGGATTATGAAATTTCTAAATTTAAATACGTTAAATTTCGCAGCGCAAAATTTCAAAATAATTAAATTTAGCGGATATAAAATGCACCGCGAAAATTGCGCCAAGATTAGGGAAAATTTTAGATGATACGGCTAAAAAAAGCGCGCCTTTGCGACATTTCGCGTATGCAGGAGCTCGTAAAAGAGGAGGTGCAAAACGGCGTGATCTTGCCGCTTGAAAGCGATGAGATAGCTGCCAATATCCGCTCATACGTGCTGGCGTTCGGCTGCGATTCTAAGGCGGATAGGAGTTTTGATTCCAAGGAAAATTCCGATTTAAATTTAGCCAGGAATTCCGATTCAAATTTAGCGCGCAATGCCGATTTAAATTTAATCCAAAGCTCCGCCGCAAATTTTGCCAAAAATTCTACTGAAAATTCCGCCGAAAATATCGCGGATAATTTTGCGCTGCAACGAGCTACGCCGCAAAGCGAAGCGCAAGCCTTATCCGAGGCGGGCTGCGCGCAAGCGGGCAAAGAGCAAATTTTACTGAGCGAATATTCGCAAAGCGCAGGCGTTTTTCAGAACGATCTTTCGCGGCTTTGCGAATCGCAGTCCGCAAAAGATGCCGAAATTTTGGCGGGCTTTGCTTCGCTTAAAATTTTTAACGCCGATCTTGCCGAGGTGCGCTCGCTCATCGTCGCTCCGCAGTTTCGCAGGCGCGGCATTGCCAGAGCTATCGTAAACGAGCTGCTCGGCGAAGCGAAATTTTACGGGCTGAAAAACATATTTACGCTCACCTATCAAAAGGAATTTTTTGAGCGCCTCGGTTTTATCGAAATCCCAAAGGACGAGCTGCCCGCGCAAAAAATTTGGGCTGATTGTATTAAATGCAAAAAGTTTCCGGTATGCAACGAAATCGCACTTATCTATACCTTATAGCGGACACGCTTTTTAGCGCGGGGGTTCTTTTCTACCTGCTTCTAAGTGCGGTGTATAGGGGGCTGCCGCCGCTGATCGGATTTTTTTTCACGGCGATGGTGGTGCAAAAATACGAAAACGACGTAAAATTTAAAAAGTTCGGATTTAGCTGGTTTTTCTCTATTTTTTATCTGTTTTGCGCCGAGCAGATCCACGGATTTAACCTATTTAGCGTGGCTATCGCGTATTGTATATTTTATTTCGTGGTCTATGAAAACTCATTTAAATATATTAAATTTAGAAATTTTTTGATCTGCTTTTACGTGATGATCAGCTATGTTTTGGTCTTTGTGGTGAGCAACGCGATCTCGGCGATTAAAAAGAGCGAGTATCTGCCTCTAAGCGGCGAGTATTTAAATTATATCGTGATTGAAATTTTGCTCGCTTTGCTCTTTTTTAAGGGGCGGTTGGTATGAGGCTGAAGTTTGTATTTGCTTTCGTGATACTATTTTTTACCATGCTTTTGGTGAGAATTTATTATCTTTCGATCAAATCGAATGAATTCTACGAGCAGGTCGCTAAAAACAACGTCATCTCCACCGAATACATCCCGCCAGTGCGCGGTCAAATTTTAGATGCCAAAGGCCGCCCGCTCGCGATAAATAATCTCGGCTTTTCGCTATCCATCGCGCCGCACCTAAAAGACGCCGCCCTGCAAAGTGAGTTAAATAACATCTCGCGCTACTTCAAAGATCTCAACGTCACCGCGATGAGCAAGAGCTACAAGGACGCGAATTCCGCTTATAATCAAGACTTTATCGAAGTCGTGCCGTTTTTGGACTACAACGCTACGATAGAGCATTTTGCGAGCTTAAGCCTACACGAAAATATTAAAATTTCGCCCGCTTCGCAGCGCTTCTACCCTTACGGCGCACTCGCTTCGCACATCATCGGCTACGTAGGCCGCGCCAATAAAAAGGATATCCAAAGTAACCCCCTAAGCGCGCTTACCGGATACAACGGCAGAAGCGGCGTCGAGGGGTATTATAACGAGCTTTTGCAGGGCAGCAAGGGCGAGCGCAAGACGAAGGTTACGGCGCTGAATCAGGTCGTAGAGGAGATCTCGATGCAAGAGCCCAGCAGCAGCGAAATCTCCCTTACCATCGATCTTGAGCTGCAAAAATACCTCGAGGAAATTTTTAAAGACAAGGACGGCGTAGCGATCGTGATGGATCTGCGCGACGGCGCTATCATCGCGGCGGGCAGCTTCCCCGAGTACGATCTAAACACCTTCGTGGGCGGAATTTCACAGGCGCAGTGGGACGAGCTGATAAAAGATCCGCGCCATCCGTTTACAAATAAGCTCGTAAATGGCCTCTATCCGCCCGGTTCTGTCATTAAGATGGCCGTAGGGATGAGCTTTTTAAACAGCGGCAAGATCAACGAAAACTGGAGCGTGTTTTGCAGCGGCGCGATAGAGCTAGGGGGGCGTAAATTTCGCTGCTGGAAGAGCTGGGGTCACGGCCGCGTGAGCCTAGTAGAGGCGATTAAAGGCAGCTGCGACGTGTATTTTTACGAAGGCTCGCTGCTGGTGGGGATCGACTA
Source organism: uncultured Campylobacter sp. (assembly GCA_963529625.1). Taxonomy (GTDB): domain Bacteria; phylum Campylobacterota; class Campylobacteria; order Campylobacterales; family Campylobacteraceae; genus Campylobacter_B. The sequence continues at coordinate 11,234 of CAURZM010000029.1, forward strand.
TATGTCCGCGTATCTGCAGCGTCTGGGTTTCGGTAGTAAAACAGGCGTCGATCTACCCAATGAGTTTGTAGGCACGATGCCTAATAAGGCCTGGAAAATGCAGAAATTTAAGCGCGCATGGTATCAGGGCGAGACGGTCAATGCCTCGATCGGCCAGGGCGATGTGCTCGTCACCCCTATGCAGGTGGCTAAAAACACCGCGCAGATCGCCTCGGGCAAGGCTATCACGCCGCATTTTTTAAAAAGCATCGACGGCAAGCCGGTGGAATTTGCCCCTACCGAGCTTTTCACGCCGAAAGAAAAGGCTCAGCTGCCCCTCGTGCGACGCGGGATGTATGAGGTCGGCAATAACCCCGACGGAGGCACCGCCTACAAGCTCATCCATACCGCAGTAGTGCCTCTAGCGGTCAAGACCGGCACTGCGCAGGTCGTGGGCATCTCGCAGACCGCCAAAAAGCGAATGAAAGAGGCCGATATGGACTACTTCCACCGCTCGCACGCTTGGATGACGAGCTTCGGGCCGTACGACAAGCCGCAATACGCCGTAACCGTGCTCGTAGAACACGGAGGCGGAGGCGGAAGCGCGGCAGGACCCGTGATAATGCAAATCTACGAAAAGCTCGTCCAGATGGGCTACATCGACGCCAACGCAACGACTAGCAAAGATAGCGCAAATAAAACGAAGTAAGATGGAATTCTAAAATTATAAAATTTTAGAATTCTACCCGTCCTTCGCGGGCTTGGAATTTTATTTAGCCTCCATAGGTTTAAAATTTTAAAATTTATCCGCTTCCGTAAGTCTGAAATTTTAAAATTGAGCTTGTAGCATCGACGCAGAATTTTAAAATTTTATGTAGCTCGTAGGAGATAGAATTTTATCTCGCCTTTGCCCGTTCGAAATTTTAAAATTTAGCGTAGCGCGGAGACTTTGAAATTTAGAATTTTACCCGTCCTTTGCAGATTTTAAATTTTAAAATTTAGAGTAGCAAAAGACCCTAAAATTGAGTAGATCAAAGCAGTTTTAAATTTTAAATACATTATATATTAGCGTATAGATGGGTATAAATATATCGTAGTATAATCCAAGAATTAAATTTTAAGGAGTAGAGAATGGCGTTTGTAGCAGAATATATTTCTAAAGATGGTATTAAGAAATATGATATTATAAATC
>CAURZM010000030.1:0-11097 GCA_963529625.1 uncultured Campylobacter sp.
CGCTTCCGCAAATTGCCTTTTTTTCATTTATTATCCTTTCGGGGTAAATTTTGCTTAATTTTCCCCCCCCCCCCCCCTAAAAAATTGATTAAATTTACCGCGAATTTTAAAAAGGCGGCGAGAATTTAACGGCCGCGGAGCCGCCAAACCCGCTCAAAATTTAAATTTTACCTGGATTGAGCTATAATCCCTTTTTTGAAATTTAACCTTGGATTAAAGATTTGAAAATAGCGTTTTTTGACTCTGGTATCGGCGGGCTAAGCGTGCTGGCTGAGGCTCTGCGGCGGTTTAGCGGAGCGGAGTTTTTGTATTTTGCCGACGAGGATCACGTCCCTTACGGCACGAAAAGTAGGACCGAGATCGTGCGGCTAAGCCTTGATGCGGTGGGGTTTTTGGTCTCGCGTGGCGCGGACGCGGTCGTCGTTGCTTGCAACACCGCCACGAGCGCGGCTATTTCGGAGCTTCGCAGCGCATTTAGCGTGCCGGTTATCGGCATGGAGCCCGCCGTCAAGCTCGCTGCAGACAGCTTCGGAGCGCGCCCGACGCTGCTCATCGCCACGCCGCTAACGATCTCGGGCGAAAAGCTCGCGCGCCTAGTGGGGCGGCTGGAGTGCGAGACGTGGAGCCTGCCGCTGCCTCGCCTTGTGGAGTTTGCGCAGGATTTGGAGTTTGACTCGCCCGCGGTTCGGGCTTATCTGCGGGAGGAGCTAGCTAAATTTGAGCTTGAGCGCCTCGGTTCACTCGTGCTTGGTTGCACGCATTTTAACTATTTTAAGGACGTTTTGCGCGAAATTTTGCCGTCTCACGTGCGCATCATCGACGGCATAGACGGCACGCTAAACCGCCTTGCAAGCGAGCTGGGCGGAGGGCTGAAGCTTGCGTGCGGCGAGGATTTGCCATCGCGGATGCCTAAATTTAACGCGGGCAGTGAGAGCATAAAAGGCAAGAACAAGCGGGGCGTAGAAGGTCGCGATAATAGCGGCGGCGGGCGCGACACAGAAAGTTGCGGCGAGAGCAAGCCCGATATGATAGAGCAAGGTATTAGCGAACTTCGTGCAGTGTCGTGCGGCGCCAGAAAAAACGGCGCAGTGGGGTATGATGAGTGCGATGAGTTTTCTAACGCGGATGAGCGCGGCTTCGGCATGGATACTTCGCGCGACGTAAAATCGCAGGTTTGTGCGGATAAATTTGGCGCAGACGGCGATATAAAATTTAACACAAATTCGCAAACGGGCGAACTTGATGCCCGCGGCGTAGGGCAGTGTGACGAAGACAAACGCCGCATGTCGCCGCGCGCCGTAGATGCGAATTCGCAGCTCAAGCTTTATTCTCGAGGCGACGCGGATTTGTCCTTGGAATTTGAGCCGAGAGACGAAGGAACGGGCATTTCGCGAGTGAATTATCCAAACGGCAACAGCGTGGAGTATTTTTGCTCGGGCAGGGCGCTAGATGCGGCACAGCTGTGCAAGGTGGAGATATTTTTAAAGCGGCTCGATGCGATGAGAGCAATCGACTAGGCTACGCGCCTGTGAGCCGCAGCGCGGGTTAAAATTTTATCGCAGCGCAAATCGCACCACACGACTTAAAATTTAGATACGTAGTGGACCACTCTGCCCAAGTTAAAATTTCAATGCGCTATAAATCGCAACGCAAATTAAAATTTTGGCGCGTCGTAATGCAGACTAAAATTTCGGCGGGCTAAATTCGCCGTTTTGTAAATCGCGCCGCATAGATTAAAATTCCGGCGCGCTAAAATTTAACTCGGCTCGGCGATTTAGAAGCAGCTTCACGACGGCATACGAGTAATGGCGCTTCGCAGCCGCCCGGTGCGCGAAAGTTAAAATTTTACGGGGCAAATGCTGCCTTCCGCCGCCCGGCACGTAAATTTAAGATTTAACGCACAACGCCGCCGTACGACTTGAAGCAGCATAGCGCGAGAAAGACGCCGTTGCTTCTTTAAATTTAATAGCGTAAGTCAAGATTGCTGTATGTAAGGAATTCCTAGCGCCGCGCGAACTGTCGCGGTAAATTTGAAATTTTAAATTTCGACTAGGGCGCGGATAAGAGGCGCGCGAAGTTAAATTTAGTGCGCCGTGCAAATCGCCGCCGAGTGAAATTTAGACTAGCCGCGCGGCGTAAATTTTAAAATGATTAAATTTCAAAGCGCCGCGAAGCCCGCAAGTCTTTTTTGCGGTAGCCAAAAGCTCGTAGGCTTTAAAATTTGAAATTCCAAAATCCGTAAAGCAAGATTTCGCGCCGTATCATTTAGCAGGCAAGATTTATACCGCAAAATTCGGCGCTGAGCAGGGCAAATTTACTCTGCGCCGAAGGCGTAGAGTAAATTAAAATGTATTAAGAGAGGAATAATTTATTGCAATTTTAATCTAATTAATCTTTAAGCCCCCTCTCGGCTCTTTGCCTTTTTACGATTGCTGAACCGAGCATTTTCTCTTGATCAGCATAAAATTCTACGATTTCCTTAGCATTCAAGCAATTCTTGTATGAGTTGCTTCCGTCTTTAAGGGTATTGAAATCACACTTTGCATAAACCTCTTTAGCCTCATTTAGATGAATATCGTAATATTCTTTGGTCTTTACCTCGGTATCGTCACCGCAGCCTACTAATAAAGCAGCTAACACCCCCCCAGAGGAACATTTTGGGATTTTTCATTTCATTCTCCTTGTTTGAAATTTATCGGTATTTTACTATCCGTTTACTTTAAAAATTTTAAATTGCGTGCGGCCGCGCCGTTTTAACGCAGCTAGTTAAAATTCCGCTTTTAAAATTTGCTCGCTCTTTTTGAAATTTCGTTTTAAAATTTTACTCGCGTGGTGAAATTCTGCGGAGTGAAATTCCGCGAGGCAGATTAGAATTTCGCCAGGCAGAATTCCGCATCGCTGCGGAATTCAAAATTTAAAAGCAAATTTAAAATTTGCGGAAACTACTCCTCTATCTTTTTACCTGCAAATCGCACGAGCGCCCACGTAACGGCAAGCCCCATCGGTAGCGCGATCCAGACGCTAAGCCCTAGCGCTACGGGAAGATAGCCCGCCAGCACGGCGACCGCGCCGACGGATAGAGCGTAAGGCATCTGCGTCCTTACGTGCTCGATATGATCGCAGCCCGCGCCCATCGACGAAAGGATTGTGGTGTCCGAAATCGGCGAGCAGTGATCGCCGAAAATCGCGCCCGTAAGTACGCCAGAGATATTTACGATCATATAGGCGTGAAGCGCATCGCCCGAAAGCCCGTAGTGTAGCCCCACGGCGTTTGCCAAAGGTATGGCGAGCGGCATTAGAATTCCCATAGTGCCGTAACTCGTGCCCGTCGAAAAGCTAATGAACGAGCCCAGCACGAAAATCGCTACTGGAAGCAAAAATTTCGGCGTATTTTGGCTTAGCATATCGACCAGATAGCGCGACGTGCCGAGCTCCTTGATGACTGAGCTGAGCGACCATGCAAGCAGCAAGATCACGATCGTGACGATCATCGTCTTCCACCCTTTGATCCATGTAGAGATCGCCTCTCTGACGTCAAAAATTTTGCGGTAAACGCTCATAAATATAGACACGACCGTAGCAAGAAGCGCCGCTTGAAAGAGCGCGACCGACGAGTTTGCGTTTCCGAACGTCGCCTGAAGCGTCGTAAAGCTTAGCGGAGCGGCTTTTGCGGCTGCGAGAGCATCGCCCTCAAGCTTGCTTAGCCCGCTAAAATAAAAGCTCGCAAACGCGCCGCAGATTAGCACTATAAGCGGAATAACGGCGTTTGAAGCTTGCGGCTTGATCCCCTCTTTGGGCTCTAGCGTTTTATCTTCGAGCTCTGCGATGTTGGAGCTTTTAGAATGAATTTCGCCGCTCGCCGCGCGCCTTTCGGCGGAGAGCATCGGTCCGAAATCCCTGCGCATGAACGCTACGTAAAGCACGAAAGCGAGCATGAAAAGATTGTAGAAGCGATACGGCATGGTTTGCACGAAGATCGAGAAGGCGTTTACGTTTTGCGCGCCGATCTGATCATACCCCGCTCTTATCAGAGAGACTTCAAGACCTACCCAGGTAGAAATTAGCGCGATGCCGGCAACCGGCGCGGCGGTAGCGTCGATGATGAAAGCGAGCTTTTCGCGGCTGACCTTAAATTTATCGGTGATCGGCCTCATGACGGGGCCTACGATCAGCGCGTTTGCGTAGTCGTCGAAAAATACGAAAAGGCCCATAACCCATGTTGAAATTTGCGCCGAGATCCCCGTTTTAGCGCGCTTGCTAATCCAAAGCGCCACTGCTTTCGTGCCGCCCGTCCTACTAATCAGCGCGACTACGCCGCCGATACAAAGCACCTGCAAAAGTACGCCCGCGTTGCCTTTGCTAGCCATCGAGCCCACCACGCGCGAGACCAGATCCGTAAAGCTGCCCACAAGCGCAGAGATCGGATTGTTGCCGACGACTGCAAGCATATAGGTACCGCTAAAAACGCCGATGAAAAGCGACAGGATCACCTCTTTGGTGATAAAGGCAAGCGCGATCGCCACGACGGGCGGCACTAGCGTCCAGATGCCGAAAAGCTCGGCATTATGCTGTCTGGTCGCGTCATCCACCGCAAACGCGGCAACCGATAAAAACATTAGTAATATAATTTTTTTCATTTTCTCGCCTTAAAATTTAATGCTTCTCGATAAAAAGCCCAGCCCAGCTCTGCTGCGTCGCCATCGCCTCTACGACGTTAATATTTACGCGACGGGGCATCGCTAGGCAGCTTAGCACGATCTGCGCGATATCCTCGGGCAGGATCGCATCGACCCCCTCATACACGGCTGCGGCGCGCGCTACGTCGCCCTTAAAGCGCACCTCGCTAAACTCGCTCTTGCAGATGCCGGGCGCGATCTCCGTCACGCGGATGCCCGTGCCGCGCAGGTCGTTGCGGATATTGCGGCTAAACTGCTTGATAAACGCCTTGCTCGCGCCGTAAACGTGGCTGCCCGGATAGGGCCACGCGCCCGCAGTCGAGCCGAGATTGAAGATATAGCCGCTTTTGCGCGCGATCATCAGCGGTAGCACCGCCTTGGTCGAATACAGCACGCCCTTGATATTCGTATCGACCATCGTCTCTAAATCTTCTACGGGCGTCTGCGCGATCCCCTCAAGCCCCAGCGCAAGGCCTGCGTTATTTACGAGCACCTCGACGTCTTTGAAATTTTGCGGCAGCGCACTTACGGCGTCGAATACCGCAGCTTTATCGCGAATATCCGCGGCGATAATGTGCGTGTTGCCTAGCTCGCCGGCTAGCTTCTGTAGCCGATCTTTGCGACGCCCAAGCGCAATGATCTTATAGCCCTGTGCGCTAAGTGCCCTAGCGATCGCCTCGCCAAAGCCGCTCGTAGCGCCCGTGATGAATGCCGTATTTTTCATATGATCCCCTTTGCGTAAAATTTTAAATTTAGCGCAATGATAACGCAAAACGGATTTAGAATTTATGAATTTTATCTTGCGGCGCGGACGCGGATGAAATAATACGAAGACATTGGGCGTGCTTCTATCGCGCACGAGCTCGCGATCGGCAGCGGATTCGGCGAGCGCACGGCTAAATTTAAAATTTTGCGCCGTTCGTTTGTCGCAGTTTGCTATAATCACTTAAATTTAGGAAAAAGGCAAATGAGCAAATTTATACGATTTATCTTCGTTAGTATCTGTGTTTGCGCCACTTATGCGGGTCTGAAACATGCTTTTATGCTCTTTATCACGTGGCTCATGTTTAGTGGGGTATATTTTGACGGGCCGGGTGCACTGCTCGCCATACCGCTCACGTTTCTAAGCTCATCGGTTATATTTGATTATTATTGTATTGCGCTGGGTTCTCATCTGCTCTTTTTATCGCTGCTTAAAGGGCGCGATGTGAAAACGCGGTGGATTTTACCTTTATTTTTTCTCATAACGCTCGCGTTTTGTAGTTTTTGCGTCTTAATCGGGCACGAAGATTATCAGCGCATAAACGCGCTTTTTGCACTCTTGCTTATCTCTCCTTTTACGCTCATCGCATACGCCATCGTTACGACCGTAATCCTTGCCAAAAATAAAATTTCGGATTATTATCCGATCTTAGTCGCGATAATTTTTGTGCCTATTCATGCCGCCAGCATAGGGATATGGGGATTAGAACGGATATATTTTGGAGTATTTCTAAACGCGACAATACTGGGGATTTTTTATTTCACGGCGAAAATCGGGCGCGTAAATTTGATCGCACACAGATTCGCACCCGACAAAACGCAAAATTCTAAAGATCGCGTTATCAAAATGATACAAAGCAGCGCGGCATTTTTAAACGACGATATTTTAAAGAAGCGCTAAATTTTATCCTTTTTAGGAATTCTAAATAACGCTTTCGTCGCGCGCTACAAGCTTATCTGCTTCCCGATAGATCTGTGCTTTACCAACAAAACCTTCAAAAACTGCGCCGTTTTGCTTCTTGATATATTGACGTCGCTATTTGATCAAATTTGACCCAGCGCAATCTCGTCGTTTTTGATCACGCCGATACCCTTATTTAGCACGTTTTGCGCGATCTGTTTAGCTTCTGCTAGCGAGTGCATCGCGAAGGTGCCGCACTAAAATTTATTCAGCCGGGTATCCTTTTGAGAGCCCACACCCAAAATATCCTTCATACTTGCGCTTCACGCCGTTATGACGGTAAAGCTTGGTTTAAAATAGCAACTACTCCAATAAAATTTTATATGTTACTCATAAAATCTTTTACGTTTTTCGATTTAAAATTTGAGTTGTGAGAATTCAATTTGTCGTTTACGGATACTAAGAATAAATATTGTGGTTATTTTATACGTGCAGAGTAAGATAAAATTTGTAGTTCTCAAGCGCGACAAAATCAGCACGCCCCGTTTTACAAATAGCAAAATAAGGCGCGCTAGAATCGGTTCCCACTTGAAATTTTATTTAAAAAGCAAATCGGATTTTAGTTTGGAATAAACCCGCTCGCCTTTTAGCTCGCGGACGATTTGCAGTGCGAATTCCATCGCAGTAGCGGGACCTTTCGAAGTCATTATATTTTGATCTTTTACGACATTCGCCGAATTCGTATAGCCTGGGTGAGCGATCTGATTTTCAAAACCCGGATAACAAGTGTAAGAGCTTTTTAGCACACCCGCGGTAGCTAGCGCCCACGGAGCGGCACATATTGCGCCAATTTTTGTGTTATTTGCATCAAAGTCGCGCAGAATCTTACCGAGCTTCTCACTTTTGGCTAAATTCTCCGCACCGGGCAAGCCTCCCGGTAAAACTATCATAGAAAATTCAGACACCTTAATATCATCCAAAATTTCATCCGCCACAAGCTCGATGCCGTGCGTACCGCGGACGCATTTTTTCTCTAACCCCACGGCTAGAGCATCAATATCCGCGCGTCTTAAAATATCAATGATGCTTATCGCCTCGAGCTCCTCAAATCCGTTAGCTAAAACTACAGCAACTTTCATCGCATATCCCTTATTTTAGATACGAGCCCTGCTCACTAGGGGCAGTCGAAATTTCGGTATTCGCACCTCTGCTAGATGGGGTATCGTATAGGAATGAATCGTCGCCCTTTAAATAAGCAATAATATAACCTAGCTCCGTAGCGCTTGTCTTAGCGGCGATCAGCTGCATAATATTTTTCATCTTGCCACCGTAACTTAGATCTGTAGTGTATTGCGACATAGCTATCGAGATCTCCTTGGCATCTAGATCCTTGAGTTTACGCGATACTCCATAAGCTTTTTTTTGCCCGTTCTTGCCGTGACATGAAGCGCACTTCTCAGCAAAGATAGCTCCACCTCTTTCTTTTAAAGAATTTATATTTCGATTTACTTTGCCGCTATGAGTTTTACTGCCTGCGACCGGAGCGCTTTTATATATATTTACGGTTACATTTTCATCTTTAGAATGCTTTTCAATCAGGGATTTTAGCTCTTTGGCAAACTCACCTTTGGCTTCGAATACATACGTATCATCGCCTGCTTTATCTGCAGCATTTAAATTAAAGGCAAAAAAACATGCTAAAAAAGAAATTTTAAAAATTTTCATAGAAAACCTTGATTTAGAATTTAAAAAGGGCGAAGCAAAAGCTTCGCCCTAATTTTACCCGTATAAGGTAAATAATTAGAAGCTGTATTTGGCCTCGAATCTGATTCGATCATTTTTCTGATCAGCAGCACCTGCAGCGCCATCAATCTTATAGTGTGAATACCAAGTTTTGAAGCTTAGTTTCTGATTATACTTATAAGAAATTCTACCTACTACTTCGTATGCATCTTGACCATCTGATTTACCGTCTAGGTAATCGGCGCCGATTCTGATACCAGTATCAGGAATAGTATAACCTGCTACTGCATACCAATAATGATTTTTACCAGTAAAGTTCGTATAATCTAGCAACTGCTCACCCGGGCTGATGAAAGAGCCTTGATCTTCAAAGGATACGAAAGAAGTGCGGTCTTTGTTATCAGGCTCGAATCTTAAATAACCTGCGGCCAAATCGATACCGAATAGACCCATGCTAGCCTCTGCAGCCCAGAAATCTGCATCGCTTGTTTCTGTATTTACAGAAAGACCTGTTCTTGGACTTATGTAAGTATAAGTTGCTCTATCCAAATCAGAGAATGCATATTGACCTTTTATACCAAGGCTAAAATCGTCGGAAATATCAAAGTTAAACGCTAGCTCTGCAGCAAAAAGATCAGCTACATCCTCTAAAGAGTTATACCATAGTTGGAAAGCTACCGGATCGTATGAGCCCGCAACTCCTACACCATATAGATTGTGATCGGTGGTTAATTTTTTCATTTCACCCGTACTGCCCCAATCAAGGCTTCCGATATCACTATCATTTTCTAAAGAATCCATCCAAAAGCCGGTAAGAGTTAAGCCCTCGATATCGGTGCTAGTAATCTTAACGCCGTCTCCATACATATCATCGGTAAAGAACGAACCTATACCTTGGCGACCGACTGCGATTACGGTACCGCCGATAGTATATCCTAGGTAAGCTTTAGCGATATCAAAATCGGAGTCTTGCTCTACTCGCTTACCGTTTATCTCATATTTATTCTGATTGCCATGATATTGGCTATTTGAAGAGGAATGAGATTCGCCGCCATCTCTATCCATAAATCGAATACCGACTACACCAAAGAAATTATCGTCAATTTTAGCTTTAAAATCTACTTCGGATTTAAATTCCCAAACACCCTTGCTACTATTTCCGGCATCTTTATCACGATCATGGGTATATCGCATACGAGCGTATCCGTTTAGATCCACGTCCTTGATAGCTTCCTCTAACGGAACAGCACTTGCACTCATAGCAAGAGCACCTGCAGCGACTGCTGCCGCTAAACTAAGTTTAACTAGTTTCATTTTGAACTCCTTTAAAAGTTTGTAAGCGCAATAGTAGCACAAAATGACAAATTATATGCTTAAAATAGGCTGAAAAATACTAAAATTTTACCAAATTGTTACCGAGTATTTACCGAAAATCCAAATTTAACGGGCATAAAAAAAGCGAGACCCACACAGGCCTCGCCGATTATTGAAAGGAGTTCTAATTTCGATGTGTGGATTATATCAGGCCGCGGTAAACAGACGGCAACACCTCTTTCATGCGGGAGAAATTTGATAAAATTTTACGATACAAAATTTTATGAATAAAATTTCAAGACACAAAATTTGCAAAGCGTGGGTTTTAAAAATCTACGCGGCATCTTATCAGTAGAGAATACAAGCACCGAGAACACACAGTACGCGAAAAACCGCAGAAAGAAAATTTATCAGAATTCCTCTAATTAAAATTTTAGCGTAGCTGTATTTCTATAATATAGAATTTTGCGGACAAAATAGCGCCATGCAGCAAGGAATTTTAAGCGCGAAAGCAAGTTGGATATGAAATGCTAGCCGAGCTATATAAGCAAGATGTGCAGCGCAGAATTTCGTGAAATACAAAATTCCACAACTTATAAAATATAAAAATTTATGCAGGCAATCGCGCAAAGAATCAGCGGACTTTAAAGCGCAAGCAAATCGCGCCAGCCCGCTATGATTAAGAACAGAAACCATTGCATTCATAAGAGTAGAGAACGAATGCAAAAGCGTTTCACAAATCAAAAGCAGGCACGCTTACCTTAAAGAGTGCAGCGGCTAAAAATCGCGTAGGATTAAAAGCTGATATTTTCGCTCTCTGGCACAGCAATAGCGTCGTTTTTATGCATTTGTTTGGTCTCGATTTTACCGATGTCATAAGCGCGCGGAGCAACGGAACCCACTTTGCGCGAGATGATTCGCATATCGGTGATAGCGCCTGCTGCGGTACTTATGTAGGCAGTATCGCCCGCAGCCGCATAATATCTGCTTGCGCGAGCGGTGTAGAGCTCGCCGCTGGATAGGTCTCTAAAGGTATAGACGTAAGCTGTGGAGCTTTGGCGAGTGTAGTTTACGATCTCGGATTTTAGCGAGCGTAAGTTGCCTGCAGGCGTCGGAGCGGTGCTTACGGCGCAGCCTGCGATGCCAAGAGCCAAAAGTGCGGAAAATATGAAATTTTTCATTCAGTATCCTTTATTTGTAAAATTTGAACTTTTAGAGTAGTAGGTTTGGGCTTAAAGTTTGCTTTTTTGAGGGGCATCGAATTGGAATTTAAACGACGATGGATGCGCTTGCGTCGCTGGCATTTGTTTTTGAGGAGCGTCGAAGTGGAATTAAACAGATATCTCTTGGCGTTAGGCGGAGCAAGAGCGCGCTTTAGGCGATTTTTCTATATATGCGGGGCGAATTTAGCGGCAATCACAAGCAAGATTTAGCAATATCGTCTAAATCAAACATGATAGAGCTCTAACTTCTTTTACTGGGTTAGCTCGCATCTCAAATTATTATATTGAATAGCTGCTATACGCGATAAACGAATCGTATGCCTATAAATCGCAAACCATGAGGATTTGATCGATTTATATCTATACTGCGGGATGATTCATAATTGAGGATCGATTAACTTTGTGCTATAGAATGCTACAACACTAACCCCTCGTAACTGGGTGTTTTTGATACTAAGTGGGCTGGCGACTGGTGCAT
>CAURZM010000031.1:0-9318 GCA_963529625.1 uncultured Campylobacter sp.
AAAAAAGAAGAGATAAAGAAGGCATATTTCGGGGAGGATTATGTGGAGCCGAAAGTAGAAAATAAAGAAGGCAATGCCACCAAAAAGTAGGCTAAAATGAAGAAAATTTTGCTCGTTAGCGACGACGCTCAGATGCAGCTAAACCTCAACGCCGCGCTTTACCGCTTTAACATCCGCATAGTTCGCTTTGAAAATTTAAGCGAGTTAAAAGAGGATTATTATAGCGGCAACCGCTACATCTTTTACGTTATTGACGTAAAGACGAAGGATCTGGCAAATTTCGACTCGGTCAAATTTCTGCGAGATAACGGGAGTCTAACTCCCGTTATGATCCTTATAGATAAGGCCATCCCCGCGCTTTACAAGAAAATTTACTACGCCAAATACGACGACTTTATGGTTAAGCCGTTTTTGCCCGAGGAGTTTTTGTTTCGCGTATTTAGAAATTGCCGAATTTTACTCGGGAGCAAATTTGAGTTAAAAAACGGCGCTATCTACGACAAAAACAGCCTCACGCTACACATAAACGGCACAAGTATAATGCTGGGCAAAAAAGAGGGGTTGTTTTTAGAAATTTTGGCCAAAAACGCCCCGCACGTAGTAACGATCCAGGAGCTTGAGTGGAGTATCTACAAGGACGAAAACGTCTCGTCCGATCGCCTGCGCTCGCTCGTGCGCCAGCTACGCGCGAAGCTACCCTTTGAGCTAATCAAAACCGTGCGCAGTATCGGGTATAGCCTAGAGGAGTAGCTAGAGCTTAGGCAGGATCACCTCTTTTTGCGCGAGCCTTTCAAAGGTGCAGACGTCGCCGTAAATTTTAACCAGCAGTTCGTCGTTTAAAACCTGTGCGACGCTACCCTTTGAGACGATCCGCCCACCCTTAAACACTATCACTTCGTCGCAAAACCAAAGGATGTGGTTTGGCTCGTGCGTGCAGATGACGATCGTCTTGCCGCCCGCAGCGATCTTTTTTAAAATTTTCCAAAGCGTGATCTGGTTTTTAAAATCAAGCGCGGACGTCGGCTCATCAAGCAGTATCAGCGGCGTATCCTGCGCGAGCGCCCTAGCGATAAAAACGAGCTGCCGCTGCCCGCCGCTAAGCTCGTTCATCTTTTTATCCGCTAGATGCGAGATACCGATAAACTCCATCGCCTCGCTCACCGCCCTTTTATCATCCTTACTAAAGCCAAACAGGCTCTTTACGTGCGTGGAGCGCCCCATCAGGACGATGTCTCTTACGAAAAACGGAAAATGCAGCTCGGTGTGCTGTGCGACGTAGGCTATGTTTTTAGCCATCCATGCGGGGCTTTTGTGCTTCGTGTTTTGCGAATCGACGTAAATTTCGCCGCCTTTGATACTTAGAAATTTCATACAGCAGTTAAAAAACGTGCTCTTGCCGCTGCCGTTTGTGCCCAAAAGCCCGCATATGCTGCCTCTTTTGATCTCGATGCTTACGTCTTCGAGCCCAAATCCGCCGTAGCTAAAGGATAAATTTTTCGTTTGCAGTATCATTTTAACAGCTCCTTTGCCTTGCTTCTTAAAAGCGCGATGAGAAAGGGCGCGCCTACCAAAGAGGTTATGATGCCCACGGGTATCTCAGCCATCGCTACCGTGCGCGCGAGCGTATCGCATACGAGCAGATACAGAGCGCCTATGAGCCCCGATAGCGGCAGCACCCATCTGTTATCCGGGCCGCTTATGAGGCGCGCGACGTGAGGCATGATGAGCCCTATCCACGCGATGATGCCCACGTTTGCCACGCATACGGCGGTCATCAAGGTAGCGATCGTTATAAAAATAAGCTTGTATTTTTCGGGATTTATGCCGAGGCTTCTTGCCTGATCGTCGCCTAGGCTTAGTAAATTTAGCTTCCACGCAAGCGTGCAGAGCGCCAAAAAGCAAACTCCCGTGACCGAGGCGATCTCGCCTAGGCTTTGCCATTTGGAGTAGTACAGCCCGCCCATCATCCAAAATGTGATCTCTCTTAGCTGCGCGTCCTCGCTTACGTATTTTACGATCGACACGCACGCCGAAAATATCGAGCTTACGATGACGCCCGATAAGATAAGCCCCACCACGGGCACTATACCGCCGTTTTTTGCGAGCGTGTAGGACAAAAACACCGCGAAAAACGAAAAAGCAAACGCGCTTAAAGCGATATTAAAAAATATGCCGGAAAATAGTATCGCTATCGCCGCGCCCAAAGCCGCGCCTGAGCTAGCTCCCAGTATAAAGGGCTCAACGAGCGGGTTTTTAAAGCAGGCCTGATATATCGCGCCCGCATTTGAAAGCGCGAAGCCCACTATCACGGCGGTTAAAATTCTAGGCATTCTGATTTCAAAGATGACGGTTTGATCCATCTTAGAGATGCCTGCGGCGGGGATGTCAAAAATTTTCAAATTTAAAACGTCTAAAATTCTAGCGATCGAAATTTTATAATCCCCGAGCATGAGCGCCGCGATCATACAAACTAAAAGCGCGCCCAAAAGAACGAATAAAAATAGTAAATTTGACTTAAAAGCACCGGGCTTAAAAGTCATTCTCTACCGTCCGGTCTAAAATTTGCTCGCTTCTAAGCGCCTTTGCCTGCTCCTCGCTCACGCCGTAAACGTCTTTGTAAAAATCAAGGACGAATTTATGAACTTTGATGTCAGAAAAGAGCTGCGGATAGGCCGCTTTTGCGATTATTAGGATATCGATCGGATACTCCACGCGGCGCGCGCAGTTCATCGGCGACCACGGCATAGCGTAAAAGCGCTTGTTTTTGATCGCTTTTAGCTCCTCTAGCTTTTCAAAATCTGCCGAATTTAAAAGCTCACTTGCGGGATGGTAGCCGTTTGAGGTCGGCAACACGATGACGTCGGGATCTATCGCGTAGAGCTGCTCGGTGCTTAAGATCACGTTTGAGCCGTCGCCTCTAAATGCGTTTTTAGCGCCCGCGATATTTTCGATGATGAAGGATTCGGGGGTATTTACGCCGTAAGCGCTCGCTACGCCGCCGTTTTTGCGGATATTTGGATTAAGCCCCATGTAGAGCATGCTGACCTTTTGATCCTCTTTTAAATTTGCCGTGCGCTCCTGTACGAGTTTTTGGGTTTTGTCGAGGTATTCAAAGAGCTTTAGCGCCTTGTCCTTTTGCCCGAATATCTCTCCAAGCACTCGCATCTCCTCTTGCATCGTTGCGATTTCAGCGCCTCTTGGAGCATAGATCACGGCAAGCGGGATGCCTAGCGCTTCGATAGTGGCGATCGTTTTTTCTACGGCGTCTTTATTTGAGCCGCGCAGTGTGCAGTCTCCGATGCGAAGGATCACTAGCTGCGGATTTTCGTTTGCTAAAGCCTCGAAATTTACGACGTTTCCTTGCGGAGAATTTACGCAAGGCAGGTCATTTAGCCACGGATGTAGATACTTCATTACGTTCCATCCGCGAAGAGTGTAAGCTTCGCCCGCTTTGGTGGTGAAGTCGTATTTGTAGTCTCTCTTCATAGGCCACGAGCCGATGAGCTTGACCTTGGCGATCACGCCAAGATGCGTCATGACGCTCTCGACAAAGCCGTCGTCGATCGTAGCGACCCGCTCGAGCGGAGAGGCGATCTTGACCTCCGCGCCGCCTGATTAAATTTACCTAAATTTCGCTCCATCGCCGCGCTATAAAGCTAAAATTTAAAATAAGCCGTTTTGGGTATAATTTTCAAAAATTTCGGAGCGATAAAATGGACAGAAAAGAGCTTCTAGGCGGCGTAAAACGCATCGTCGTAAAGGTCGGCACCTCAACGCTGGCAAACGCGGACGGCTCACTAAACGAGGACAAAATCAAACAAATCGTGGCAAATTTAAGTGAGCTAAACGAAAACGCCGAAGTGGTCTTCGTAACCTCGGGCGCCGTGGGTGCGGGCATGGGACAGATGAAGCTCACGCACAAGCCAAAATCCATCGTCGAAAAGCAAGCACTGGCGGCCATCGGGCAGGTTTCGCTCATCCATCTTTATCAAATTTTATTTTGGGCGCACGGCAAGACGATCGCGCAGCTACTGCTGACCAAGGACGACTTTAGCGACCGCCGCCGCTACCTAAATATGCGCAGCGTCCTACGCTCCTTGCTTGCCAAAAAAATCATCCCCGTCATCAACGAAAACGACCCCGTCGTGGGCGAGGGAATAAGGGGCGTGAAAGTCGGCGACAACGACACGCTAAGCGCGCTGGTAGCTGGGCTAATCGAGGCTGATTTGCTCGTGATTTTGACCGATATAGACGGGTTATACGATAAAAATCCTAGCATTTTTGTCGACGCTAAATTTATAAATTTGGTCGAAAATTTAGATGACGGCATCAGGGCGGCCGCGGGCGCGGAGGGCAGCAAATTTGGCACCGGCGGCATGCGCACCAAAATCACCGCAGCCCAGATGGCGACCAAAAACGGCACGCACCTCATCATCGCAAACGGCGCGGATCCTCGAAATATCGTGCGAGCTGCGCAGGGCTGCGAGGTCGGGACGCTCTTTTTGGCGGGCAAAAATAGGATAAATTCGCGTAAATACTGGCTCGCCTACTCCGCCGCGGACAAGGGCACGGTCGCTATCGACGCAGGCGCGGCAAAGGCGCTAAAAGAGGGCAAAAGCCTGCTAGCAGTCGGTATCCGCGAGGTCGTGGGCGAGTTTGAGCGAGGCGAAACGCTGGCTATCAAAGACGCAAGCGGCCGGACGCTGGCTCGCGGCATAACAAACTACTCATCGGCCGAGCTAGCTCTCATAAAAGGGCGCAAGAGCGAGGAGATCGAGGCAGTTCTTGGCTACAAATACGAGGACGAGGCGCTACATATCGACAACATCGCGCTGATTTAGGTTAAATTTGGCGGTTTTTTGCGGTGAAATTTGGTCGTAGCGGCGTCAAATTTACGTCAAATTTGAGGCAAATTTCGCTATGCGGCGGTAAAATTTAAAGCTGATACGGCGGCCAAATTTGATCAAATTTGACTACCAAAACCAACTGTGCGGTTGCCGTTAAATTTTACGGTTGATTTTTGAGCGCGCTTTAAAATATGGATAAATTTAAGGAAAAAAAATGAACGAAAAAGAAGCGGCGAAAGCGAAATTCGGGCACGACTCTGCGGCGTGTAAAAACTTGTTTGAGAGAGCGATTTTAGCAGGCTGGGCGCCGTTTTCGCTCGGGGTCTTATTTTTTGCGGCGCTTGGGATTTGGGCGTTAAATTTGAGCCCGGACGAGATTTTAGAGCTTAAATTTTGGCTGCCTTTTATCCGCGGCGTGCGGGTGTTTGCGCCGTTTTTAGATGATTTTGCAAACAACGGCGCGAGCCTAAACGTGCTTGCTTTTTACGCCTGCGCCGCGCCGTTTTGGATCTGCTTTTTCGCCGCCGTCTTTTGTCTAAACTACGGCCGCGCGGACGTCGGAGGGGCAAATTTGATCGTCGTGGCCGCGAAATTCGTCGTACTCGGCGGTTTTTGCTTTCTCGCGCTTAGCGGACTGCTCTTTGCGCCCGAGGGAATTGGCGGCAGATGGGGCGTTTACGTGCGGTTTGACACCTACGCGCTTGTAAACGACAGCGCGCCTTATAATCTTGCCGTAGCCCTTGTTATCGGCGCTATTTTTGCGGCGTTTGCCGGCGTAGTTTGCGATTTGATTTATAGATTACGCAGCGGCCGGCGGTAGTGAGCCGTTTTGCTCGCTACCGTTTTTCTATCGCGCCCGGATTTTTGGTGCTAAATTTAAGTAATATAAACCCGGCGGCGCCTGAAACTACCGAACCTAGCAAGATAGCAAGCTTGTCGGTGTATGCAAATACGTCCGTGTCGTCGTAGGCTAAGCCGTTAACAAAAAGGCTCATCGTAAATCCTACGCCGCAAAGCACGGCGATGCCGTAAAGCTGGATAAAATTTGACCCCTCCGGTAGCTTGGCTAGCTTAAATTTGATCGCTAAAAAGCTAAAAGAAAATACCCCGACTTGCTTGCCGACGAAAAGCCCCAGCGCCGTGCCTAGCGCGACCGGAGACAAAATCTCGTCCAGTCCGACGCCTCGCAACGAGATGCCTGCGTTTACGAAGGCAAATATCGGCAGCACACCAAATGCCACCCAGCCGTGCAGGTCGTGCTCAATGCTTTTTAGCATAGATTTGCCCGGCTCGTCTTTAAAGCTAAGCGGTATGAAAAAGGCCGCCACGACGCCGGCAAGCGTGGCGTGAACGCCAGATTTTAGCACAGCTACCCACATCACCGCGCCTACGATTAGATAGGCTGCCTTGCTCTTTACGCCGAGTCTGTTTAGCGCGAAAAGCGCGGCTAGGCAAACGCTCGCGACCGCAAGCATTTGGGCACTAAGCTCGCTCGTGTAAAATAGCGCGATAATCACTATCGCGCAAAGATCATCGACGATCGCCAGCGTCATGAGGAAAATTTTTAAACTAGTCGGTACGCGAGGCCCAAGTAGGCTCAAAATCCCCAGAGCAAACGCGATATCCGTCGCCGTCGGTATCGCCCAGCCGCCAAGCGCGAAGGAGTCGTGTTTCGTAAAAAGATAGAAGATAACCGCGGGCACTATCAGGCCGCCTACCGCGCCGATGGCAGGCAGCGCGATTTGCGACGGATTTTTTAGCTCGCCCTCCAAAACCTCGCGCTTTAGCTCGAGTCCGATGAGAAAGAAAAATACCGCCATTAATCCGTCGTTTACCCACAAGATCAGGGGTTTGCTTAGTCCGTATTCGCCGAAGCTCACGGTAAATTTGGTCTTTAAAAACTCGTTGTAAAAATCGCTCAAAAACGTGTTTTGACACAGTAGCGCCGCGATCGTAGCGATCATCAGCAAAATCCCGCCGCTGGCTTCGTGTTTTAAAAACTCTTTTATTCCGCCCATTTTGCTTCCTTTTTATAAATTTTGGCGATTATAGCGTATTTTTACGCTCGCATAAAATTCGGGCGAATTTAGCTATAATCAGGTCAAATTTAAAGCTAAAATTTGGTAGACGCATCGCTAAATTTTGCTTTGTCGTATTACCCTTTGCGTCTAAGAGAGGGCGCTTTATAAATTAAGGAGCGAAAATGAATGAAATTTTAGAGATTTGTAAGCGCGCAAAGGCCGCTTGCGGCGAGCTTTTAAGACTTGATAGCAGGGCTAAATTTGAAATTTTAAACGCCGTGGCGGACGAGCTGCTCGCGCAAAAGGACGCGATAAAAGCGGCAAACGCCAAAGACCTTGCAAATGGCGAGAAATCGGGCCTTAGCGCGGCATTGCTCGATCGTCTGCGACTAACGGACGCTCGAATCGAGGCTATGGCGCAGGGTGTGCGGGAAGTGGCGGGATTTGCAGAGGTCGTGGGTGAAAATCTAGGCGGCTGGAGCCATCCAAACGGCATGCAAATCAGCCGCGTGCGCGTGCCGCTGGGGGTGCTGGGCATCATCTACGAGAGCCGCCCGAACGTAAGCATCGACGCGGCGGCTTTGGCGCTAAAAAGCGGCAACGCGGCGATCCTGCGAGGCAGCGCCAGCGCGCTAAATTCAAACATCTTTTTAGTAAATTTATTTAATGAAGCGGGGGTGAAATTCGGCTTACCGACGGGCGCAGTGCAGCTCGTGGAGAGCGCCGAACGCGAAGTAGTGGCGCAAATGGCGAAAATGAGCGAGTATATCGACGTTTTGATACCGCGCGGCGGCAAGAGCTTAAAAGATTTTATCGCGCAAAACGCGACCGTACCGATCATTATGACGGGTGCGGGGGTGTGCCACATCTTCGTCGATGAGAGCGCAAATTTTAGCGAGGTAACAAAAATAATCAAAAACGCCAAAACCCAGCGCCCAAGCGTCTGTAACGCCGTTGAGTGCGTGCTTTTACACGAGGGCGTGGCGGGCGAAATTTTACCGGAGCTTGTGCGTGAGATGCCCGAAGTCGAGTTTCGCGTGAGCTCGGAGCTTTTGGGTGCGTGCGAGTCGGATCTGCGAGGCGCGAAAAACGTCAAGCTCGCAGGCGAGAGCGACTTTGGCGCCGAGTTTTTGGATCTCGTGCTAGCCGTGCGTGCCGTGCGGGATACGGGCGAGGCGATTAGCTTTATAAACGCGCATTCCAGCGGGCATTCGGATGCGATTTTAAGCGCGGATTACGCAAACGTCGAGCGGTTTTTAAACGAAGTGGGCAGCGCGGTCGTCTACGCCAACGCCTCGACGCGTTTTAGCGACGGAAGCGAGTTTGGATTTGGCGGCGAGATCGGCATCAGCACGCAAAAGCTGCACGCCAGGGGGCCGATGGGGGTGAGGGAGCTGACGACTTACAAATACGTTGTCCGCGGAGGCGGGCAAATTCGTTAGCGGCTTGTCTTTTTGTCATATACTTCGTTGGATTTCGCTGCGGGCTGTAGTCGTGTATTACATATACGCTCCTTTGCCCTTGCTCATCCGCCTTGTCTATGACAAAAATACTTCGCCTTGTCGTTTTACGTTCAAATTTGGAGTCAAATTTGAAAACCAAATTTGCATTTTCGTGGCGCGATAAAACATCGAAATTTGCGACACCCGCGGCGACTTTTTCGGCGATGAAATTTGACCCGTCGCGAGCGGGCACACAGACACGCAAAGGCGAAATTTATGCTAAAATCGGCGTAAATTTAAAGGAAACCGATGAAAAAACTAAAATTTATCTTTGTTCTCGCCGCGGCGTTTATTTTTAGCGGCTGCTACGAGACGACGCTGCTTACGCGCATGCCGATCTCCGCGCTTGTTTCGGATAAAAGCTCGGACGTGAAGTCCACGCTCGTTCTAACGGGTATAACGCCGCAGACGCACGAGACGAAAACGGTAACTGACAACGTGCGGGTTTTCGTCCCGGACGCTAAATTTAAGGATTTCCCGACGAGAGAAACCGCCTACGAGATGAGCGTTAGCGCCGGCAAGGGCGAAAAGGGCGGCAAAAACTCGGATAAGCGCGCCGTGCGGATATATCTAGGCCAAGACGGCGACGTCTACGGCAAGCTCAGTAAAAACATGCTCGATCAGTACGCGGGCGCGGCGAAACAGTGCGAAGCGCTGACGCTAAAAGCAGCGATCAAATTTGAAAACGACACGAAGGACGTCTATGAGCTGGTCGTGGGCAACGAGTTTAAGGCTAGCGACGAGGCGCAGACGGGCGGCGTTTATACCTTGACGCCGGGGCAGGTTACGGGGGCTATCTGGGCGGACAGTGCGGCGGTACGCGAGGCGCTTGCCGGCAAGGCGGTCAAAATCGGCACTCTAAGAAAGGCGGCGAAATGAAAAACGTAAAAATCGGCTTCATCGGCGGCGGAAATATGGGCGGCGCGATGATAGAGGCGCTTTGGCGCG
>CAURZM010000032.1:0-4261 GCA_963529625.1 uncultured Campylobacter sp.
CTAAGTCCTACGTGCTACCGAGATAACGATAAAAACGTAGTGATATGTAGCGAAAAGAAGCTGGGAAGACTAATGTGGCAGGATGAGAATCAAAATTTTCAAGGAACGTGGGAGCAGGCGCAGGAGTACTGCAATCTAGTAAACCTAGCCGGGCATAAAGACTGGCGGCTGCCTACAAGAGTGGAGCTACTAAGCATAGCGGATAAGAGTAGGTATAAACCCGCTCTAAATACCGCTTTTAAATACATAGCATATCCATGGTACTGGAGCCAGACTACATACGCCGACGGCCCGTCTAGCGCATGGGTCGTGGATTTCGCGTTCGGCAGCGGTTACTGGAGCGATCTTTCTATTTGCCAATTCGTTCGGTGCGTGAGAAACGATTGATTTGGCGGATTATGCGCCTTAAATTTGTTTTTTATAGTTAAAATTAGAAGCTGAAATTTGCAAACATTAAAAATTCTCTCGTAAATTTGCCGGTGTTTTCAAGATACGGGTTTTGGTTAAATCTGATCAAATTTACCGTCAAATTCGGATGCAAATCTCAGCCGCGTCAAAGCTCGCAAAATCAAGCGAGGCTTTAGAATTTTTTCGTATAATCTAAAATCTTAAAACGAAAGAAAAAAGTAATTTATGGGCAAATTTAAGTGCGCGCATTGCAGGGGCGAATTTGATCGCGAGGCGCTGATAGAACACGGCGGGGAGCTGTTTTGCTGCGAGGGGTGTGCGGGAGTTTACGAGATACTTAACTCAAGCGGGCTTGGCGAGTTTTACGAAAGGCTTGGCAAAACTACGCTAAATCCGGCCCGGGGCGCAAAAAATGCGGTGCAAAAGTCGCAAGAGGACCTCGTGGCTATTTATCAAAACTACGTCAAAAACGAGAACGGATTTAACAAAATCTCGCTCATCATCGAGGGTATCCACTGTTCGGCTTGCATCTGGCTAAACGAGAAGGTTTTATTTGCTCAAAAGGGAATTTTAGAGGTAAATATAAATTCGGTTAATAACAAAGCCCTCATAGTCTGGGACGAAAACGAGGTAAATTTGGCCCAAATTTTCGCCCTCATCCGCTCTATCGGCTACGAGCCCTACCCATACGACACGCAGGCTCAGGAGCAAAGACTTTCGGGGCAGAGGCGCGAATTTTATGCGCGGCTACTTGTCGGGATATTTTGCACGATGAACATCATGTGGCTGGCCGTCGCGCAGTACGGCGGCTACTTCACGGGTATGCGCCAGGACGTGCGCTCTATCATAAATTTCGCCGAATTTATCCTTGCTACGCCGGTGCTTTTTTATACGGGAAGCGGGTTTTTTAGGGGTGCTTGGAGCGCGCTAAAAAACAAAACACAAAACATGGATAGTCTCATCGTTACGGGCACGCTGGCGGCTTATATTTTCTCGGTCTACGCAATGTTTTCGCGGCACGGCGAGGTGTATTTCGACTCGGTTGCGATGATAATCACTTTCGTATTTATCGGCAAATATCTAGAAATCTTGAGCAAGAAAAAGGCCGCCGACACGCTCGATAACCTAAACTCGTTAAATTTAAACTCCGTTAGCGTCAAAAACGGCGACGAGATAACCCTAAAAAGCGCGCAGGAGGTGCGCGTGGGCGAGCTCGTGGTCGCGCGAGCCGGCGAGCGCGTGCTGCTAGACGGCATCGTCATCAGCGGCGCGGCGAGCTTTGATCTCTCTAGCCTTAGTGGCGAGAGCGCGCCTGCGTATCTTAGTGCAAAAGAGGGCGAAAACGAGATAAAAAGCGGCTCGGTGTGCGTAGACGGCACGCTAGTTTATGAGGTCGGCGCCGTATTTAGCGAGTCGGTGCTAGCGCGTATCATAAATTTGCTCGAAACCGCCGCAGCCAAAAAGCCGCGTATTCAGGCGCTCGCAGACGCTATCGCGGCGAGGTTTTCGGCTGCTATCACGGCGCTGGCGCTAGCGACGTTTGCGTTTTGGTTCTGGCGCACTGGCGAGCTCTCCGCCGCGTTCATCGTCGCGATCTCGGTTGTGGTAATCTCGTGTCCCTGCGCGCTGGGGCTTGCTACGCCCGTTAGCACGCTCGTTGCGCTTGGGGCGGGCTTTAAGCGCGGGATACTTTTTAAAGAGGCGCGCATCATCGAAAGCCTCGCTAAGTGCGATACGGCCGTGTTTGACAAGACCGGCACGCTCACCTCGGGGTGGCTTAGCGTTAGCAAATTTACGCACTCGGATAAATTTGATGTAAGTGCACTTTTTTCGCTGGTTAGCGGCTCGGATCATCCCGTTAGCCGCGCCGTGGGAGAGTATCTGCGCGCAAATTTTAAGGATTTAAAACTTTTAGAGTTAAACGGCTTTGAAAATATCGCAGCACGCGGCGCGCAGGCTAAATTTGGCGGCAAAAAGCTAGCCGGCGGGAGCGAGAAATTTATGCGCGAGCTGGGGCTTTATGACGGCGCAGCGGTGCGCGGGACTTGTTATTTTTTCGCCGCAGACGGGCAGATCGCGGCGGTATTTGAGCTAGAAGAGAGCCTAAAAGATGGCGCCAAAGAGTGCGTAGCCGCGCTAAAAAACGCGGGCATGCGCGTGGCGATGCTAACGGGCGATAACGAATACGCCGCAAAGCGCGTGGCAGAAGGGCTTGGCATCGACGAAACGGTCGCAAATGCTCTGCCTATGGACAAGGCCGCCTACGTGGAGAGACTGGCGCAGCAGGGGCGAAACGTGCTGATGGTAGGCGACGGGATCAACGACGCCGCCGCGCTTGCACTCTCAAGCGTGGCCGTGTGTATGGGTAGCGGAGCGGCCGTAAGTATCGCAAAAAGCGACGTCGTGCTGATGAGTGAGGGCCCCGCCTCGCTCGCGGCTGCGGTTAGGCTCGCGCGCAGGACCTACCGCATCGTGCGGCAAAATTTAGCCTTTTCGCTCGTTTATAACGCCGTGACGATACCGTTAGCTATGGCCGGCTACGTAGCGCCCGCAGTGGCCGCACTCTCGATGTCGCTAAGCTCTGTCGCGGTCGTGCTAAATGCGATGCGGGCTAGGAGCGATCGATGAGCGGGGCGGTCGTGGCGATGATGATCGGGGTCTCGACGCTGCTTGGCGCGTGTGGGCTGGCGGCGCTGCTGTGGGGGCTAAAGACCAGGCAGTTTGACGACGAGCGAAAGTTTTTGGACGGGACGAAATTTGACGACGAAGACGCGCTAAACGACGCCTATGAGCTAGAGCTGCGCCGTAAAGAAAAGGGCTATAAGCCGCCTGAGTGAGATTTAAATTTATGGCAAATTTTTCGAGACTTTGCCGCTAAAATTTGGTTATTTTGGGTCGTAAAATTTGCCGCGAAATTTGATTTTTAGCGTGGGCGACATTTGCGTTTTAAATTTGACGGCGAGGATTTCGGAGTCGAATTTGGACCGTAAATTTAATCCGTTGCAGTTAAATTCGTCTTTAAATTTCGACTAACTACGGCATAATGACGGACAAAAATTGAACGAATGATTTTGATGTTTTGGACGGTAAATTTAGCGTGCAAAATAGCAAAAGCACGCAAGCATAAGCCGGCAGAGTAAAAATCGGCCGTTCTTTGCTAGCAAGCGCGTCGCCGGCAAATTTAGCCTCTCGTCGGCTAAATTTACTCGCTCTAGCGATGCCTCGCAATCACATCAAGATCGCCGCTTGACACACCCGCCAGGTAGCCGCCTGGTTGGAGTTTAGGCGGCCCGGAGCCGTTTAAATTTAATCGCTGCAATTGCCGAGCGGGCGTGTTTTAATCCTGTAAATTTTGCTTTCTTGCTTGCAAAAGCTTCGCTCTGGCAAGCCCTCTTAATCTACTTTTAGCTTTTTAAGGATATGATTCTGCAAATTTTAACAAAGGAAACAACATGAAAACGCTAGTTATCTTATCGCACCCAAATCTCGCCGCATCGCGCGTAAACAAAGCCTTGTCACAGGTAGCAAAGGCTGCTGCGGACGTCGAAGTGCGCCATTTGGAGGGGCTTTACGGCCTAGATATCGCGCGCATAGACGCCCGCGCAGAGCAAGATGCGCTAGCGAGTGCCGAGCGCATCGTATTTTTGTACCCGATGTACTGGCTAAACGTGCCGCCTATGCTAAAAGCTTATATCGATATCGTCTTTTCGCACGAGCTGGTGGGTTCCGGCGCGCTTAAAGGCAAGGTCTTGCAGCTTGCGCTAAGCGTCAGTACTCCGCTTAGCGAATACTCTAAACAGGGCGCGATCGGCTTTAGCTTGGATGAAATTTTAACGCCGCTTAAGATCGCGGC
>CAURZM010000033.1:0-3031 GCA_963529625.1 uncultured Campylobacter sp.
ATTAGCTCAATGTGCACTGTTTTTGCAGAAAGCGAGATCGTCTCGCTAAGCGCAAGCAAAGGGCGATCTGGTAGCAAATATCGCCGAGCGCTACCTCAAAATCCCCTGTTCGGTGATGTATCAAAACGACGCACGCTCGGATATTATCAAGGAATTTATCCGCGAATATCAAGCAGACGGCGTCATCGACGTCGTGCTAAGCGGCTGCCACACCTACGCGATCGAGACGAATAAAATAAAGGAGGCGAGCCGCGAAGCGGGAGCGAACTATATGTCGCTAGAGACCGATTATTCAAAACAGGATGTCGGGCAGATACGCACGCGCTTGGAAGCATTTATCGAGCTACTTTAATCGATGCTGTTTGAAATTTTAAAATGAAGAATTTTCTAAATTTAAAAACAAACCAAAGAAAGGAGAGGTTGCATGAAATTTAAGGAGATAGACGAATCTCGTCGTGGCTTTTTAAAAGGAGCTTTGGCAGCAGCCGCCATCGCCGGACCGGAAGCGATGCTTGCTGGCTATACGCCGTTTAAGCCAGATTCGCTGCAGGTTTGGTCGTGCGGAGGACTGTCCGAAGCATTTAACGAGCTAAACGCCATTTATGAGTCAAGGACGGGGCACAATATCCAATACACCGGCGCCTTTGCGGGTGCGCTCGGAAAGTCGCTGCTAGCCTTGCAGGGCAAGACGGAGGTTTTCGGCGCTCGCGTTTTGGAGCTCTCTCAAAAACTACGCAAGGCTGGCCTTAGCCTTCGCTTTAGACCGTTATGTTTTACCGACTACGTTTTAGTAGTGCCCAAAGGCAACCCCGCGGGCATTCGCGATCTGAAGGATCTAGCAGAGCCTGGCGTGCGGGTGATGCTACCGCTAAGGGCATCGCCTCCGGGTAGCGGACCGGTAAAGGGAATTTTGAAAAATTCAGGTCTCACGGGGCCCGTTATGAAAAATATGATTGCCAACGGCTCATGCGTCATCCAGATGATGTGCGATCTGGTAGATGGCAAGGGCGATGCGTCCATCATCGAAAAGCGCCTAACGACGCACGATAGGTTTAAAGACAAGATCGAATATATGCCTATCGACGAGAAACTAATTCCGCCCGGGCCGCTTACCTTTACGCTAAATATCATGAAATACGTAAAGGACGAGAAGCTAGCCGACGACTTCGCGGACTTCGTTTGCTCCGTGGAGGGGCAGGAAATTTTCGAGCAGCACGGCTTTACCTCCATCCATTCGGCGCGCGGGCTTGAACTCATAGAAAGGTTTGGTGTAAAAGATGTTTAGTATCGTAAATATGGCAAAGATGAAAAAAGTCTCTAGGCTAACTAAAATTCGTCGATTGGTGCAGCTGATTTTTATCGGTGCGATCGGGCAATGGGCTTATTACGGAATTTTTAGATGCCCTTTTATAGTGCCTTTCGTAAACTGCAAATCCTGTCCGATCGTCACGTGCTGGGGGCGGATCGCGACCGTGTTTTTCGGCTTTTGGCTGTTTATACCCGTGCTGGTTATTTTCCTCGGGCGCGCGTTTTGCGGCTGGCTTTGCCCGGGCGGATTCGTAAATCAAATGCTGGGCAAATTTGCCGCTTTTAAGCTCAAGCTAAAAAATAACAGGAAGCTACGATATGCGCAGATAGGCATGTTTCTAACCGTTTTACTTTGCCTCGGCGTGTATTTTATCTACGGCAATCCTCGCGTTATGATCCCTATCCGCACCAGCGACGAGTATCTAAACGCCGTTATCATGTCCTTTAAATTTTCCGACTGGTACTGGGCGGTTCGCACTGCCGTAGTCGTAGGCCTCATCGCCGCATCCTTGATCGTCGCAAATTTATGGTGTCGCTTCGCCTGCCCTAGCGGCGGCATAATGGAGCTACTGCGTAAAATTTCAATATTTCGCGTTTATAAAACGAGCGCCTGCGATAACTGCAACGCCTGTTTGCGCAAATGCGAAATGGGCACGAGACCGGACGAGATGAACTGCACGAACTGCGGCGATTGTATGGACGTTTGCCACGCGGACGCCATCAAATTTGGAAGGAAAAAAGATTGATGAATTTTTTTGCCAAACCCTCCTTCGATAACCACCCGTGCTTTAGCAAAAAAGCGTCCGCGAGCTACGGGCGCGTGCACCTTCCCGTAGCACCGCATTGTAATATCCAATGCAATTTTTGCAACCGCATCTACGACTGCGCAAACGAAAATCGCCCCGGCGTAACCGGGAGGGTGCAAAGCCCGGACGAGGCCGTAGGGTACGTGGAAAATCTATTTAAATTTAGACAAGACATCTCGGTCATCGGTATCGCAGGCCCCGGAGATCCTATGTGCGATGCCGACAAGACTTTGTCTACCTTTGAAAAATGCAAAGCCCGCTTCCCTCACGCCTTGCTTTGTCTGTCCACAAACGGTCTAGCTCTGCCCGAGCACGTGGATGATATCGTCCGCATCGGCGTGAGCCACGTGACGGTAACGGTCAATGCCGTAACGCCCGAAGTGGGCGGCAAAATTTATGCGTGGGTACGCCACGGAAATAGAATTTACCGCGGCGAAGAGGGCGCTAGAATTCTTGGGGAGCGCCAAGAGGAAGGGATTCGCAAACTAAAAGAAGCCCGCATGATCGTAAAGATCAATACGGTCGTAATCCCCGGCATCAATATGGATCACGTCCCACGTATCGCGAAAAAGGCCAAAGAGTGGCAGGCCGATATCATGAACTGCATGGCGATGATCCCCGTGCATGACACCCCTTTTGCAAATATCAAATCGCCCTCAAACGAAGAAATTCGCAGCATGCGAAGGCTAATCGGCGGTTCCATTCACCAAATGACTCACTGCAGCAGATGCCGCGCCGACGCGTGCGGCAAGCTTTGCGAAGGTTAAGGGCTTTGGGTTGGGCGGGTTTTGTCGGCTTTTTATCGGTGCGGCAAATTTAAATTTATATCGCGGTCGCGATTTTTACGATTTTATTTTCAAATTTTATAAAAGGAGTTAGCATGAAGCTAAAACAGATTTTAAAACTAGGCGCGGCGC